>NZ_JAMBOQ010000002.1 GCF_023715685.1 Priestia aryabhattai | reverse complement strand
ACTAGCTAATGCACCGCGGGCCCATCTGTAAGTGATAGCCGAAACCATCTTTCAATCATCTCCCATGAAGGAGAAGATCCTATCCGGTATTAGCTTCGGTTTCCCGAAGTTATCCCAGTCTTACAGGCAGGTTGCCCACGTGTTACTCACCCGTCCGCCGCTAACGTCATAGAAGCAAGCTTCTATGACGTTCGCTCGACTTGCATGTATTAGGCACGCCGCCAGCGTTCATCCTGAGCCAGGATCAAACTCTCCGAAGAAATGTTTGACTTGCTCATTAAAAAAAATAAAAAATTAACGTTGACGTTTGTCGCTTTGTTCAGTTTTCAAAGTTCAATATTTCGTAAAATAAGTTGTCGTATCAACGACGCTTTATAATAATAAAATATATTCACTAAAAGGTCAATACATTTTCTAAAAAATATTATTTTTTTATTTCATTATACTTTTAGCATATACTTTATTAGTTATTAACCAATAAAACTAGTTTCTATTCATATAAGACTTCATTGTTTAAGCTACCTTGTAACTAAAGGGTATATGTAGCCCAAAAAGTCTCTGTTAGCTTTACTGGATTATAAATAGGCTATTTGGACATTCTATATAGGGAAGAAGGAAAACAAGTTATTGATTACAACTAATCATTACAAAGCTTCTTACACTTGGGATGAGGTGTCTACAGCAGGCATATTTCAGAAAACCTTATTGTAAATCGATGTATGTTTGATTCATAAGGGGATGGTAGTCATGGACGTAGTAAGAATATATATAATGGGTAGACAATAATGTTCATTTATAACTATACAAATGAGGTGTTTGTCCCAGATCAAGAACGATTTCGTTCACAGTGTATATTTTTTAGTTCAATGCTTAAATGAGGTGTTTGTTAAAGAGAATATACTTTTTCAAGTTACTGTTTCATTGGGCAATGGAATTACGTAAATGAAGTGTTCCTTAAAGATCATTTGCTGCATTGAAAGCTACTTTTTCCTTCTCCACATGACGGGATGTATAATCGTTTGCATCCCGTTTGTGTTACATAAGCTATCTCAACCAATCATTAAAAAGAGGAATCATAGGAACAGCTTTAGATTGCTTGCTGCTTTTTCCTCCTTCTACCTTCTAAATATGAAAAAGTAGACTTTTTCATTCTTCACTTAGCCTTCAAACTTTTGCTTTTTTTAACGTTCCGTTTCTTGTACTGTACTCCGTTCTTTTAAAACTGTGCTCCACTATTCCGTGCAAAAAATTCCATAAATCTATTTTATGATTTCTCTTTTCTCCCTTTATCATAATCCTTTATCTCTCCTAGTACCTCCCTCCTTTTTAAGTTGACTTTTAAAAATTCTTGGGAAGAAATGTTCTTTTCTTTCGCGATTTCATCTATTTTTTCAACAGCAATCAGATCGATATTTTATAAAAACATATCAATGACATTCGTTCCTTTCCTGTAAGTTGTGGTTCCCCACTACAAAAGAGAGAAGAGCATAAGGGGTTTTTGCTATCACAGGGTGTGATAGGCTAGGCAAAGCCTAGCAAAACTGTGATATCAAAGAAAGTCGCTAAATGTCCCCTTCATGTCCCCCTGTTTTGGAGCCATGTCCCCTTTGCGTCCCCCTGTGTTTTTCACTTTATGGCTAAATCTCGTTGCTTTTCATTCAATTTTTGGAGTTTTTCTTGTAAACTTTTTTGTTCATCTTCATAGAGCTGAATGCTTTCATCAATCAATTGAAGGTTCTGGTGCAAATACTTAAGGAAGTTATAAAGAGGCGAAAAGTTTCCTAGTAGAATCTGGTCTCAAGCAGCAAGGCCAAATAGTTGATGGATGATCTTCACTTGATTTTGAACAGCCTGGTTCCGTGAAGCAAGTTGCCGTTTTTTAATGATGTGCATAGCTTCTATTCCAGAAATAATGGATGTAGCTGTGTGAAAGGATTTCAATCCTAACATAGGTCTAACTCGTTTTTTAATAAAACGATGATCTTGTTCTACGATGTTATTGAGATATTTCACTTGCCTTATTTGGATGCCTACAGGCATCTTTTTTTCGTTTTTTAACTCTCCAATAGCTATAGGATAAGCTGGATTTTTATCGACAGTTATGACACGAGGCTTTGAAACATGAAGAGACCGCAAAGCTTTCTTGAAGAAACACTTTGCAGCCTTGTAATCTCTTGTTTTACTTAGATAAAAATCAATGGTGTTTCCTTCGGAATCCACTGCACGATACAGGTACATTCATTGACCTTTTACTTTCACATATGTTTCATCGACTCTCCAGGAGTCGTTGGTTGACTTAAGATGACGCCGTACTCTTTCATCTAATTCAGGCCCATATTGATGAACCCAACGCATAATGGTTGTGTGTGCCATGGATAAGCCACGCTCCTCCATCATTTCCACCAAATCGCGAAAACTGAGGCTGTACCGTAGGTACCATCTCACCGTTAACAAAATTATGTCAGGCTGATAATGCTTCCATTTGAACAAATTTTGATTTTTCATACTTATCATGCCCCTTTTTTAGAGTAATAGTATCAGTATGTTCAAGATTTAGTGATTCATTGCAAGTGTTTTGAAGTTTTTGCACCAGAACCATTATACTTTTTTATGAAAATTGGTAAGTTTACCCTAACCTTAACTTAAGATATCTAATTTTCCAACAGTACACTTCTTCTTTGTAAATTAACTAACTTGTGTTTAATCCGAATTTTATATTTAAGATTGTGTCAATTTTACATTTAATAAAGGTAAATACCACTATGGAATGCACATCATGCTTTGCATCTTTAAACAAGTTCACCTTAAGTTCATCTCAAGTTAAACTAAAGGTGAACTTAACTTTCCGTCATGTACACTACATTCTGGACAAGTCCAACCAACATTCGAACAAGTTCAACTAACACCGTCATTTGTCCGAAGGTTTGCCGAAAGATGTACAAAAAGATGTACAAAATGTTGTTTTGTACGATTCTATTTGTTTTTCTGATGTCTTTATTTGTTCAAAATGTTGTTTTGTACGGTATAAAACGTTTCTATTATGTTATCATTATGTCATGATGTATTTTTAAAAGGAGGGGTTTTGTAATGGATTACGAAAAAGTGTATTCCTTAACGGCAATAGCAGATAAACTAGGGCGTTCAAGGTCTAGCGTTTATGATTGGCTCCATACATATAAGGAATTTGTAGAACCGCACACCGTCGGAAAAGGTCGGACAAAGAAATACAAAGAATCTATTTTTCCTGTGTTGTCACTTATAGAAGACTTGAAAGCCGAAGGGCATCCTAATGACTATATTCGTGCTTTGCTTGCTTCGGAAGGTCATGATATTGTTGTTGAAGGGGAAACAAATGAGAATGCTCCAGTTTTGACGCAATTAACTGAAGCTTACAAAACTATCTTAACGAAAGTTGAAACGCTAGAATCACAAAATGAAGATTTAGCACGTCAAAATGAAAAAATGGCAAATGCTATGCAAGCAATGGCCGAAGTAATACGACAAACGGCGGCAACTAATGAAGAAAAAGAAGCAGAGCGTGAAAAACGACAACTTGAACGTGATCAAATGTTAATAGATACTATGCGGCAACTTCATGCTGACAAACAACAGGAACCGAAAGGCTTCTTCTCAAAAATATTTGGTAAATAAAAGAACCCCAACGAATTAATCGTTAGGGTTCTTTTATTTATATGGTGGGTCTCAACCTACTAAAATGGTTATTCTCATTTCAAGATATACATAACCTAAACGTAATTGATATAAAAAAACAATAATTTTAACATATTCTAAGCTAATTGGGGAGGGGAATTTTTTTCCCTCCCCAAAACTAAAAATCTCATATATGATGGACTCAAATTCTACATTTATGTGGTATCTGCGTAGCTAAATATACTTGTTTTGATATATTTTACTATTTTTTTATTGAATTATGAGACTACTTAACGCTATAATTAAACTAACAAAAATGACCGGAATAGAAAAAAGACTTCAACTGTTTAAGTAGTGCAGCAACACTCTTAAACCGTTCACCCTAATTACGGTAGGGAAAACACTTGTCGAAGTCTCTTGGTAATAGATTTAGTTTTTCTATAAAATAAAACTTATGTTTTTATTTTATATGAAATTGACATCTATTTCAAGGGCTTAGTTCATCAAAATCAAGGCATTGTTTTCCTTTTTCGAGGGAAACAGTGTCTTTTTTGTGTTCCTTAAAGGAGACGATGAACAAATGACAAAAATCTTGACCTGCTATTTAAAAGATGTAGATACCTTCAATGGACGGTTCAAATGGTTATGGACCAATAAGTCCACACTTCGGAAAAAGAAAGAAGAGTTTTTAGAAAGTCTTCGTACTCACTTTAAACAACAACAATCAGCCATACATAAAGAATTTCCTAAAAAGAGAATGGAAATGCTCGATCATGTCATCTATAACCTAGTGGCTACGGGCATTCAAGCGATCCGTTCTGAAACGCTTATGAAGAAATTTAATGTTTCCAAAAGTACGGTTTCTCGTTTTGTACGCTCGTTAAAAGCGACACCCTTTATACTTGTGGCACGATACATTAAAGAGGATACAACAGGTACTCATCCTGATAGTTATGTATTTATCCTTAAAAGCCATAAAAACTTTCAGAACATTTGCGACGAAATCTTTTTTGCCCATGATACAACAGGTGTACAAACGCTTCAGCAAGAAGAAATGACCACTCCTGTGACACATCCTGTGACGTATCCAGAAAGTGCTGAAAACGTTGATGCAACAACCTTAAAGGCCAATAAATCACCTGATGCCTTTATTAACCTTGATTTACCTGTAAATCATATAAATAATCATTTAATGTCTGTTTCACAGTCCTTCACTTATATCAAAGGTGTGCCTAAGAAAGTCAATCAAGTCTATGCAGGTAAATATGGGCATCAACTACAAGACTTTTATGCTCGTATTCAAAATGCTGCAAAAGCCGTAAAACGAGATACAGAGATTGAGATTAAAAAAGAGCAAGTACACGAAACTGCGTATACATCCATTATGGGATTAGATAAATATGTGCATGAAGCCAATCAACAAGGGAACCCTTTATCCCTAGGGGATATGTGTCGATTAATCTATCAAATTGCGAAAAATCAATTCTATGAATTGGAAAACCCTAAAGGGCAGGATTATCAATCAGTATACGCAAAACAACAAGAAGTTATACATAACGAAAGCGAAACAACAACATTGGCCAAACCGAAACATATTATCCGTAAAGAATTGGTTCCTGATTGGTTAAAAGCTGAAGAGGATCAAAAAGAGAGTGCGCAAGAAACAGAAGTTACGTTGGAGCAGAAGCTTGAAATGATTGAGTTGAAGCAAGATTTAGGACAAGAACTCACGCTAGAAGAAGAGAACTTGCTGCAGGAGCACAGCTCTACGTACAGTTTGTTCGAAATAGCCCAATTGAAACAAGACCTAGGACAAGCTTTAACGCCAGAGGAACAAGAATGTTTGCGTCAACATAACCAGTTAAAAGACACAGCTTCCTAATAAAAAAAGTAGAAATCTCTTAGAAGCTGATGTTTTAATAGAACATGTTTATTTAGAACTGTGTTCTAAATAAACATTGACTAAAAATCTACGCAGGAGGAGAACATTATGCCACATAAAATTACGTTAACCGGATCAGCCACAGGACCCTTACGAGAATATGATCGCTACGTTGCCTTTGATATACGTGAAAAAGGGTCACCATCTGCGCCTAAAGGATTAAAGAAGAGTACGTTTATTTCGTATACGGTGTTTGTTGCGAAGAAAGCCTTTAATAAAACAGGGCTCACGAAGAAAAGCATCATGCATGAAAAGATTTTAATTCAAGGGGAACCAACGTTAGACATTCCCATTGATGAATGCCCTGGTGAAATAGGCGTGATCTGTTTCCAAATTACCGTTCTCCCGAATAAAAAAGACAAAGAAGGCAATGAATCAAATGATAAAAAAGAGGCCAAACAAGAGGCTTCTGCAGTACAACAAGAGGTTGCTGCTACCAAGCAGGAAGAAAAACCGGTAACTGTTTCTCAACCAATAGCAAGCGAACAGAAAAAAGAAGCAGAAACGGTACAGCCAAAAGCAAAAGAAACACCTGTACAAGAGAAAAAGGCTGAGCCAAAACCGAAAACACTACCGAATCAACCAAAAGGGACACAGGATATCGTAAACTTTGATGACATTATCGTACCTGAAGAGTTCTTAAAAACACGACCTAACCCTGAAAAAACACAAAAAGTCATTGATTTCGTGAAGCGTACAGGACACTTAGATGAGCCAGTGACGATTGAAAAAGGATCAAAGATCTTAAAAGATGGCTATCGTCGTTATGTGGTAGCCAAGACCGTCAAAATGGATAAAGTTCCGGTTGTCTATGAATATCAAAAGTAAATAAAGTGAGAGTAGAATGGTATAGAGGGAGAACATCTTGACTCAAGTTGAAAAAGAGAACCCTAATATCGAGCATGAGGACCTATGTTATCCCATGGCTATGAGAATACTAAGCTGTCCATTATTAACGGTAAAACATGAATTGAAATAAAATGTGAGTGAAGGTAAAAAGCGTTTACAGAAAGAAGCTGAAGCAGGAAAAACCATTGCAAGGAGGGAGTGTGGCACTATTTAATTCATGAAATAAATAGCTGAACGTACTACCCTACCTTCAGTCAAGACTGTTCCTTGGGACATTAACGGCAAAATGACAAAACACCAAAGATGGTCCTCTTATTATTTGAAGGTTTTTACGTATATACCTAGAATAGTTCTCTTGATAAGAGGAGGTGATCATATGTTGAGAGTCATAACCGCAGAAGCAGCATATACCACCGAAGAATTAGCCGATATACTTGGTTTGCCCATTTCAACTATACGAAAATACAACTTCCATTTTGCCAAAATTGGTGTGCAGTTTACTAAAAAACACGGTAGATTAGCTTATACAAATGACGACGTTACCATCTTTCATGAACTAAAAAAAATGTATGCCCATCCCGAAATGACCTTAGAAAAAGCCGTTATAACCGTTGCAAAAAAGTTCAATTTAGTACCAGACACTCCACCAAACATTTCAACTGAAAAACAAACCCTTAGCTTAGAACCACTCGACGTACAAATGAAAGATATACAAAGCTATATCGATGCAAAATTTGAGGAACGCGAACGTCAATTAATCTCAATGGCTCGTGAAATTCGGGCGTTAAAAAAAGCACAACAACAAAAGAAAAGTTTCTATAAGTGGTTAAAAACCTTTTTTGAAAAATGATTTGCTAGAATGGTGGTATCTCGTTATCTAATATTCACACAAAAAAACCTTTTTCCTCTGCCTATAGGAAAAAGGTTTTTTTGTGTGAAGTTCAATTTCAAAGAATATTGATAACAAAGACCGCCCATTATGTATTAGTGTATAAGGCGGTCTTAACTGTATTCATGCTATATGATTATGACAAAAATATCGACATTATTCCAACTCTGCATAAGCAATATTTATATACTGTTTATTTTATAGTTTATTATATGTTGTAAATTAAGATTTTTGCCTGTTTTTTTATACAAAAATGTATAGTTTTTTAAGAATGCGTCCATCCTTTATAAAAAGGAGTGTGTTAGTATGCCTAAAATCACTAAAAAAAGTAAGTTAGGAAAATACCTAATGGGCAAGGGCTATACTCAAACCAAATTAGTTAAAGCGACTAATTTAAATAGACATACAGTTAGTAAAATTTATAATGACTCAAATTATATTCCATCAGGCTCAACCATAAAAAAAGTGATGAATATCTTAAAAAAACTTGACTCAAAGGTGAAAGTAGAGGACTTTTTTAACTTATAAGCCCTATCATAGGCAAATAGGGCTTATTTATTGTATTAAGAATAAAAAACCTTATAAAAGTTTACTAGCAATCTATATACAGAAGAAAATGAGCATACTAATCCAAATTTTGATAAAAACGGTAGATTGGAAATTCCATGATTTCTTCCTTTTCCTCACCAGTAAGATTAGTAAATATTCTCTTCGCTTTTGTCTTATTTTTCAACAAAACTTCACATGCAAAACATATTGTTTGTTCTTTATTAGTCTCTGCTCTTTCTTGTATGTCACAAAAATCATTTTGTTCCTCTTCTGATAATTTATGGCCTTGCTTGAGTTTAATGAGATAAATATTAACCTTTGTAATATCATCTTCTGGATACTTAGCTAAGTATCGTTGATTTAGATCTAAAGCAAGTTCTAAATAATTTTCATCGAGAGTTTTATCATAAAAGTCTATATAGTCTAAAGAACTAGTAATTGTTAAGTCAGCTTCTATGTCATGATGTTCATTGGCAAAAGAGAATTTTACTATTTCGAAATCAAAGTTTGTATCTTTCACCATTTCTTTAATTTTTCGAGAAGCGAAAATGCTTACTTTTTGGTCATAATTTTCCCGATTATCAGGTAACATAACAGGTTCAACATTATCCTGCCCGTGGTTACTAGCTACATCTGTTATAGATGAATATCTCCCTGTTATTTTTAATGCTTCTTTACTATAAAGGTTAAGGAAACATCCATCTGTATACACTAATGCTAGTTTCACATATTTGGATAGTTCAATATTGATTATCTCCGTTTTTTCTAGTTTTTCTTGATGAATATTTAGTAAGCTATATTGTTTATTTTTAAAGATATTGATTATAGCATTGAATAGGGAAGGTAAATCTTCTTTATCATGGAATATATAATCTTTACTTATTCCAATTTGAGTGCAAATATCTATCAGTTCTTTGTAAGATTCAATCTCTTCCTCAATTTGTTGAAGGTGTCCCTTTACATTTAATGTTCCACCAGATAACTTTAAGGATTGAAAAGGAAACTTATTGCGCTGTATGTAATAGTTTATTAATCGTAAACATTTCATATAGGAACCAAGGCTTTTTACTCTTTCTAGATGGAATAGACCAGATTTCTTTCTCCTATCAAAAGCCAACGTTAAAGTATCTTCTATAACGACCTTGAATCCTTTCTCTGTTTCAATGATTTGGTAAGTAACAAGGGTGGATTCACTGTTCATATAAACCACTTCGTTTTTTTTAATTTTTAACTCATCTGACTTAGCTTCCTCCACTGGTAACCTAATACCGTCGTCTGGGATACCATATACGTGGATCATCCCTTCAAATAAATTAAAATCTTCCTTTTGCATGCCAACAAAATCTACTTTGTAAGGCGTAGATCCTTTTTTTTCGGATACTTCAATAAAACGCTTTTGCTGTTTGTCTACCTCTTCTATATATGTGTGACATAAAGGCTCTAAATCTTCATTTTTCAATTTTTTGAAATCAAGGGCAATAGGTTTCTTTTCATTTGAATTAAGATGAGATAAGAGGGATCTCACTTCTAGTGGGGCTAGTATTCGATAATACGCTAGTTGTTCAACAATTGTTGTATCGGTTTCTGGATCTTTTGCTGCAATCTTTTTTTTGGTCTTTGTTGTAACCATTCAATTCTCTCCTTCTTCATGATGAACATTTAAGTCCGTTAAAAACTCATCGAATCTTAGTATAGCAATAATGGAACGGAAATCGTTAGGTAAATTAAAAACACCAGTTTTGTTTTTACACCACCTCTTATTCTAATGAAATGGTTTTACTATCAAACAAAAAAATCCTGTTATATACAGGATTCTTTAATTAAACTTTATTATAAAAAATGCAAGTCTAAACTAAATAACATGAAAAAGGTATTTCTCCTGGCAGAGAAACACCCCGTGTGAAAAACATAATACTAATCGACACTAGTATTATAACATAAGTTGCCCCCAAAAAATAGGAGGATCTTATCATGAATCAAAGCGAAAAACTATTAATGGGTATTGAAAACATCTTAAGTGTAGCTTCTGATTTAGTTGATGAAGTTGCTCGTCTGAAGAGTGTAGATTCAAGGAAGCAAAAGAACCCTTACAGGAAAAGGGTTCTCTCGTGGGTGCCTCTAATCGGATATGCAGCTTTTTATACATCTTTGATATGACGGTGATCTCTCCAGGTGTACGTGAAGAAAATACGTATAAAAATAGACTACCTTTTATACATATGCCGATTCATCCAAAAATAGCCATTATGGCAAAAATATGCTATTGTTTACTTGCGGTTATATTTTGGTACTTGATAATTAGCATTCCTACTAAGAAGCTATCTCGCTTGTTGCTGAGGTAGCTTTTTATATGTAAATAAAGGTACAAAAATACCTTTACTTTATTATCCAAATTATTTATAATTTACAAGTCGATTAGTAAGTTAATCACCACTTACTAAAAAGCGATCGCTTTCTCATGCTAGGCCAATGCGGAGAGAAAGCGATTGTTTTTTATTTATAAAGAAACGAATACTTACTTTGTTAAGCTTACCTTATGTAATTCATTCAATAATTGATCAATGGACTGACTGACTTGAAGTGTACTTTCACTGGTTATACCTTCTTCTCGTGCCACTTGAATCATATTCTCCTTGGCCTTTTCTATTTCTATAAGTAAAGTTTGTTTTAGAACACCCTTATCCACCTGCACTATCTCTCCCACCCGTTTATTAAAAGTGTTAATTCGTCAACCTATTTAACAATAAATGTATTATCCTTCTATTTCAACACCCAATATAAAATAGAGATGGGGTATGTTTAATAATGCGTACTGAAAGGGTCGAAATCCTGAAAAAAAGGTTTGAACAGTCCTTTTCTTTTTATATTCTTCATAAAAAATATAGAAAAATTTACATAAATTTGGTATTATTAAATAGCTGTAACGTTCATATTTCAACGAGTGTGAAATCAGAAAAACTGCCTCATTCCCTGTGTTGAGGCAGTTTTTTATGTTGTTCGCCATTACGTGAGATTGATTTTAATCCCACCAGAAGAAGCTGATGTTTTTGACCTTGCTTCTTTTGTTTGTTTTCCAGAACTTTTATATTTCTCCATTAATTCATGAATACTTGCTACTTGTATAATGCGAATGTGATTTGAAGCCACCGCATAACGAACAGGTGTAATCAAAATAACGGAAGGGAAGACAGGTGACCGTTCTTCTGGTTGCCAATGCAATGCTTTCCACTCATCCGAAAAGAAAAACTCCTCATATAGGTTGATCTTACTCTGCATTTTCTGTTCGGAATACTGATTTCGTTGAATTTCAATCCAAAAAGGGGACCCTTTAAAGATACAAAACAGATCTGGTTCGATGCCTCCTTTTCGTCTGGTGGGTTTATCCTCCACAATGACCTGTTTAGGCGCACTATACGTACACATTTGTTTATAGATATCTAGAATCGAAAGGAAATGGAGGATTTTTTGAGAATTCTTTTTGATCTTCGCATCCACTGGCAAATACACGGTCGGAGAATACTGCTGCGTACGTTCAATTAACCCTAAACGATATAAACGTACCATGACACTATTACACGCATTAACAGGCGATTTCAGTTGTTTAAAGAATAGGTCAACTAATGAGTCTCGATCCACGGCTCTAAATTGATTAATAAACGCTATGATGTCTTTATCACGTTGAGATAACCGGAAACTCATCGCTGCTCCTCCTTCTCTAATAATCCAAAGATAGGCTGTTGTACGACCTCAAGTTGAGGTTCAGGGTCTTTTACACGCGTTTTATAAGGCGAAAGTAGTTCCTTACACGCTTCTTCATCTAAAAAATAGGCTTGAAACTCTTTCACGTCATCAATTTTAATCTTCATGCGTCCTCTGGCTGCGGCATCAATCTCTTCTGCCCCGAGTACTCCGGCTACTTTCGCATTTATCGCATCAGCTTGCCTTCCAGAGATCCGAACCCGTAAGTTTGCTTTTAGTGCTGAATTCAACAAATCGGCATCTGGACGCTGCATGGCAATGATCGTATGAACGCCTAGTGCTCGACCTTGGCTGGCAAACTGTTGGATCATCTCTACAAGATCCGTTTCTCTCTTTACTATGGACATTTCATCAATTACCACGACGATTCGAGGCAGCTTAAAAGGTAGCCTCCTAATATGTGTGACTCCATGCTCTAACAATAAATCGCCTCTTCGATACATTTCAGCTCGTAATAAAGCAAAAGGTTTTCTCATATCCTTAGCCTCGAAGCAAAGAGAATCCACATGCTCAATCCCATGAAACAGCCCTAAATCAGCTCGTTTGAGATCGACTAATACTAATCGCAAATCAGCAGGTGAGGTGTATTTCACCCATGTGGTGAGGATCACACGCATGAGACTGCTTTTTCCTGCCCCAATTTCACCAGAAATCAGTAACGTTTCTAAATCCGCAAAATCCCATGAAACAGAGTTTCCATAAATATCTTGACCGATACAGACAGGAAGCTCCATTTTCTCAATATGAGGATGAATGACTTCATACCTATAATTAAGCATCTTAGGTAGGCTTTTGTGATGAACGGTAATACTAAAGTTCTTTAAGCTACCATTCACTTCAATGTTGCTGCCTAATACTTGGCGTAACGCCCATCTCTTTTTGTTTAAAAGATCAGGATCAATCCCATTTAGTAAGGAAAAAGCGTACCGAGTGTACGTATGATGGTTATCGATTTGATGAATTTTCGGAAACAGATAGGAGGTACGGTCTCCACGTTTAACCATCCGGTAAATCTCTGCTGTACGAAACGCTTTAATAAGCTTTCCACGCAATTTTAGTTTTTCAAACATCTAAAATCCTCCTCAAAACATAAATGTCGCAAAGAAGTAAATCAAAGCGCTATAGAAGGCAACAGGCAAGATAAAGCGCATTACTTTTGAGAACTGATCAACCAGATCGATGACACCCCATCGCTCTAATATGCGTTCGATGATAGCAATCCCTAAGACAATGCCTCCTAGGGTCAAAATAGTGGGGTCAAGCATAGCAATTGGACTAAAAGGAACAAGCGAATAAGCCTTAAAAGGACGAGGTTTCAGTGAGGAAGTTGAAGAAGGTTTATAAATGAAGCTCCGAAAGTCAAACCCTTTTGTTTTTCTCATGTTGGTACCTTCTTTCATTCTTTTTATTTTTTGACCTTTTACGTACCTGTTATTTCAGCTCAACCCATCCGGTCGCCCCCTTCGCCTCTTCGGCTCAGCTCCCTTACAGATTCCACGAAGGGCTTCACGAGGCGTATACAGCTTGTATTAACGAGGTAGCGATACTGAACTAGATACTGATTAGATAATGGAGTTATGATTCTTTAGATATTATGTAGCTACTGCAGTAAGCTTGCCTGTCCAATCGAAAAATAAAAAAGAATCCTTACTGCAGTAGGCAAGGGGTAGATGGTTATGTAAGAAGTGATGGGTTTTTATATGTTAGGGGTTGGCCTAATGGCTTATCTTTTTCATGAAATGGACAAGAGATAAAAATATGCTTGATTAACAAAGTAGAAGTTAATAAGGATCAGGAGCAATATCATAATGAATCGTATGTTGCAAATTGTATAAAGAGTAAAATGAAATCTATACAAAGAAGCTCTACCACTTAAAAATGGTAGAGCTTCTTTCTTAGTTAACATGAATGACTGGGCTAGCTGGATTCGAACCAACGAATGACGGAGTCAAAGTCCGTTGCCTTACCACTTGGCTATAGCCCAATAAAAATGGTTGCGGGGACAGGATTTGAACCTGCGACCTTCGGGTTATGAGCCCGACGAGCTACCAGACTGCTCCACCCCGCGATAATAATAAAGATATAATGGAAGAGGAAGAGGGATTCGAACCCCCGCGGGCTTTGACACCCCTGTCGGTTTTCAAGACCGATCCCTTCAGCCAGACTTGGGTATTCCCCCGTATTCAGGTTCAATGGTGGACCTTGTAGGACTCGAACCTACGACCGGACGGTTATGAGCCATCTGCTCTAACCAGCTGAGCTAAAGGTCCTTTCTAAGTTCTCCATTAGAATATGGAGGCGGCAACCGGATTTGAACCGGTGATAAAGGTTTTGCAGACCTTGGCCTTACCACTTGGCTATGCCGCCAATAATTATGGAGCGGAAGACGAGGTTCGAACTCGCGACCCCCACCTTGGCAAGGTGGTGTTCTACCACTGAACTACTTCCGCACATATATGAAATGAAAAATGCGGGTGAAGGGACTTGAACCCCCACGTCATAAGACACTAGATCCTAAGTCTAGCGCGTCTGCCAATTCCGCCACACCCGCGTGTGAAAATGGTGCTAGCAATTAAGTGATTCATTTTGGTTTTACTAGCTACAAAAACTATCTTACTTCATAATTTCGCAGAAGTCAACATCTATGAAATTGACTATTTTTGGTATTTAAATATTGTTTTCTAATGCAAATAATATTTAAATTAAAAACTAACGGAATTCCTAAAGGATTGCTACTTTATGTTGTTAATCCAAATGCCTATTTGAAAAAACAGGGATGTAAAGTATTAAGAGTAAGTGGTAACAGTATTGTAAGTTGCATATCTCAAGTATTAGAGCAAGATTAAACTAAGAAAGAGAAGGCTAATGCCTCCTCTTGATTGGAATTTTATTTTATAGACCACCTCTACACTGCCCACTATTTTTAGAAGCTCTTTCTTTCTTGGCTTTATCCTTATGGATTTTATTTGCTGCAGCACTTCCGAATTCATGGCTGAACTCAGAATTAATTACTGCTGAATCAAAACCTTTTTTATTTTTTTGATCAGCATCGTTCTTTTTTGTACGTTTTGCCATTTACCTAACACCCCTTTTAAAAGTTCGTGCCTATTTAGTATAGGATAAAAAAAACATTTTATGAGAGGCAGTACTCACTAAAACCTCCTTATTTATACAGCTTGTAAAGAATATCCGTTCTTCTTGTTAGAGTAAGTAATAACACAAAATGATATGGGTAAGTTTAATCCGTATTTCTCCGTATTTATCTGTTCAACCTTAATTAAAATCATGTCTCTCATCAGTAGAAATTCAAAAAAATTACCTTCTTAATAAAGGGACCTTTTAAGAAAGATTAATATTTAAAAATATGAGCAAAAAATTGTAAAAAATTCAAAAGATAATCAGAAGTTTATCTTGGAGTTATGCAGATGTGCAGAAACGAATAAATAATTAGTCGTTACGTATACAATGGAACAACATGACTTGCTTGACGAGAAATACTATCTGGAACATGTAAGAGTCTTACTATGACTTTTAATGGTGGTACTAGGGCTGAAAATTGTTAAGATGGTTCTGAACTAATGGGTTGTGATAATAGAGAAAGCTTTATATCAACTTTACAGAATGTTAGTGATTCACACATACTACCTGTTATTTTATTTGCATAAAGTCACACAATATAATTGGGAGGTGTATTAGCATGGAAATAAATAATTCAAATGAACAAATTGAACAATCAACTGTAGTTGAACCTAGAGTATTAACTTCATTTGTAGCATATTGTACTTCTTGTGCACCACATTGGAGGTCTAGATGTTATGCAACTAGAACAGAAGCTCAATCATTAGCAGATGCACATAATTATGCAAACCATGGTGGAAGTGTTGGGGCATCGGTAACTCAACATGTAGGGAATTGTTAAATCTAACAATTAGGAACATTAATAAGCGATGGTCCCTTTTAGTAAATAGAACTAACTGAACATTCATTTTAGCACTGGTTTTTACTTCTTTATCTTTCCTCATACTTCTTCTTATATTTCAATTCAAATAATATATGTAGGAGGTGACTGTTATGTCAGATCAAGCTCATGAAAAAGAGAAAATACCAAGTAAGAATGGTAATTCTCGAATTGCAGAAAGAGGTAACGAAATATCTGAAACTACACCTAATGAATTAGATAATAAAACCATTCTAAACAATATAGATAATAGCGCAATATTTAATCTTAATGATGATGAATGATTCACATAGAAAAATCTTCTACCCTTTATAAATAGCAGGTGAAAGCTATACTAAGTATTAGTGGATCCACTACTCGAACAAATGAGGTAAAACAAGAACATATGCATCCTACAAAAATGGTGTTCTAGAGGTTAGAATGCCTAAACTAGCAAAAGATAACACGAAAAAAATTGATGTGGATTTTCATTAAAAAAGTAAAAGGAGCCAAAAGTGGCTCCTCTTTTTATTAAATTAAAGCGTTCTTTTAATACTTTTAATCATGATTTTACTATGAGGAATAGATGGCATATCGACCATGCTAAAACTTAAACTTTGGTCAGGGATCTCATACTCTATTCGATGCACTAGATAATCAAGACTCACTTTCATGACTTCAAGAGTGACCCACTCACCTGCACAACGATGTCCCATAAAGTAATCTCCACCACCCTGTGGAATGAAACTGAATGGGCTTCCTTCCCATCTTGTAAAACGATCGGGATTGAATACATCAGGATTGTCCCAAATCTTAGGATCGTGATTTGTACCGTAAAGGTCTAGCAAAGTTAATGTACCTTCCTCAAATTGGTTCTGGTGCAAAAAGTTTAATACATTTGCAAGTAATCTTTTAAACTTGGACATACTAATACTATTAATCTAAAAAGGGACGTGATTAGTATAGAAAAGCAGAATTTATTTAAGTGGAAACATTATCAGCCGGACCTTATTTTGCTAACAGTCAGATGGTACCTACGGTACAACCTCAGTTTTCGTGATTTAATCGAAATGATGGAAGAACGAGGTTTATCTATGGGTCATACAACCATCATGCGCTGGGTTCATCAGTATGGTCCTGAATTAAATGAGCGAGTACGGCGTCATCTTAAGTCAACTAATGATTCTTGGAGAGTTGATGAAACCTATGTAAAAATTAAAGGTCAATGGATGTATCTGTATCGTGCCGTTGATTCAGAAGGAAATACGATTGATTTTTATTTAAGTGAATCAAGAGATAAACGAGCAGCCAAGCGCTTTTTTAGGAAAGCCTTGGCTTTATCACACGTTTCTATGCCTCGTGTGATAACAGTAGATAAGAACCCGGCTTATCCCATTGCCATCCAAGAGTTAAAAGAAGAAAAGCAGATGCCTGAAGGCATCCAACTAAGGCAAGTCCAATATCTTAATAATATCGTCGAGCAGGATCATCGCTTTATCAAAAAACGTATTCGCCCGATGCTTGGATTAAAGTCCTTACGGACTGCCAAACAGATTATTGCAGGAATAGAGGCTATGCACATGATCAAAAAAGGACAAACTCTCCAAAGGGAGAAGTCTGTCCAAAATCAAATACAGTTCATTTATCTATTATTTGGAATAGCTGTATAAGAACAAACTGATTAGGAATCTATATACCTTTTTCAAACAAATGGAATCTTTGCACCAGAACCCTTTAAAAGGTTATATAAGATCAAATTAGCTTCTTCTTTAAAAAAAGAGAGCAGCATTGGAAAGTATGTGAGTCAAGGATGCATGAGAAAGGCCTTTTTTTATTTTGTGTTCTTACCATATAACCCTTATCATAGAAATAGATGAAAAATGTGGTGGAGGAGGATATGATTATGCGAGCAAAAGTTGAAAAAGCTAAACATGTGTTAATGTTTAAAGCTACAGGAGAGTTTTATGCGCATGAGGTAAATCAAGATAAAATAAAAATGGGCTTTTTTGTCTGTCCTTCTTGCGAAGTTAGAGTATATTATAAACAAGATCATTTCTTTTCTCGTGAACATAAACGAACTTGTGCTTATGTGAAAGAACAATTTAAGAGAAAAGCTTAAAAGGTAAATGAATGATGCACAATTTTAGTTAACATAATCACAATTTCTAGATAGTTAAATAAAAAGATTAGCTCTAAAAAAGCTAATCTTTTTTATTTAAGAGATAATATCCTAATTCCGATACTAATATGAATGAATATACTTTAAGAATGTTTTAAAGGTAGTAATCATTACTGTAATAATCGCTGGGACTTAGAGATAGCAACTAATTTTTCAACACAAGCTCTTACTATAATTCCAATTACAATATAATAAATAAAAGAGTATATATATTTCCATTTTATATAGATGACAAGATGCGCCCATATAGAAAAAGGTTCACCAATAAAAGAAAATGCACTAGCCATACATATAAGTGAAACAATAAAGGATCTCCAGGTTCTAAAATATTGATACAAAAACATGAACGTAACTGGAACCATGCTGAAATCAAAAGGTAAAGCGCCAGGATAAATGGGTAGGAATTGCGTAATGTACCCCCAGAAACGAAACATAATTCCAATAAGATCTAGAAGAAATGTAATGATGATAATGAAGGTACCAAACAATAAGATTTCAAGGATTTGTTTACGGTTTAAAAAGATACTCCAAATGATCCAAGGAAGAATAAGAAAAACAAGAAGCAACCACCAGCTTCCTGTTAAAAATTCATCGTGTAACCAATACTTTATATCTAATTCTGCTATTTTATCTTGTAAGGACCTGACTCTCCAAAAATTCTCTATCCTTTTATCCATGGATTTACCCCCTTTATAATGATATACAACACTTTAATTTCCATTTTATTATTTGAGCATCTTGTTGTTTTATGTAGCTCTTTATTACCTAAAAAACATTCCCAATGAGGAACCTAAATTTCACATTGAGGTATTACACTGATATGTATGGGGATAATTAATAAAAAAAAAGGAAGTTAGTGATGATAGGACTTATTATTGCAATTATTGCATTTAATCTTATTGCTTTTATCGTAAATAAAAGACTAACAGCAAATCAAATACTCCATATTTGGATATTTACAACTGCATTTCAATTAACTTTTGATCTTTATGTGAATTTTAAATATCATGGTTATTGGTACTTTACAAAAGGGGTGGATTGGAAGGCATTTCCCGCCCATGCTATATTAATTCCCCCTGTAAATATAATATTTTTGAATTGGTTTCCTTATAGAAATTTACTCAGTAAAAAAATAATATACTTAATCTATTGGGATATAGCATTAGTCCTTTATGAAGTTCTTACATTGCTTCCTGAACCTTGGGGATACTTTAGATATGGCTGGTGGGATTGGTGGTATTCATCAGCTATCAATCCTATCCTTCTTATGATTTTATTGGGATACTATAAATGGACATGTAAACTAGAAGAGAAAATTGTTCGTGGCCAATCGTAAAGCAAACATTACTCTTACGTACGAAAAAGAGTAAATCTCGATTTTTTTATGTAGGAAATAGGTTGTTGAAAAGAATGATGTATAGAATATTTGTTTCTAATTTACATAACAGAGACTGTCGGAAATCATATGCTAAGTAGCGCGTTTAAAAGTTTTTTCATTTATAACCAGAGGATGAAAGGTTTATTGTTGGGGAAAATAAACCTGAAAGGAGTGTAATAGATGAAAAAACAAAAAACCTCAACTGATAAACCCACAATTGCAGAAGGAATGAATACTGAGGATGAATTGCAAAAAGACGCAACCCCAGAGGAAATTTCTAAAGGAGAATATACTAACGTAACTACTCTCTCTTTAGATGAAAATGATCCAAGCTAAATTATTTTAGGACAAATTTTTATTACACCGTTTATTTGAAACGGTGTTTTTATTGATTATTTTTCTCTAGTAATTGCCCCTATCCTGAGCATTATATTAGTTACCATAATGTGAGTTTCCGGAACCAATTAGCCAAACAAGCCCTTATGTAACAAGGTTTATCTAAAGGAAAGGGGCAACGTTGGACGTTGCCCCTTTCTTTTCTATTCTTTTTTTATTTTTAACATCGAGTTCGCATTTGCCTGAAATTCATATGGCACTTGTACTTCTTCGACTGTACATCCATGATTAGCAAGATAGCTGATTAATTTATCTAAATGTTCATATCGCTTTCCTTCTAAATCAATTAAAGGAAAAATACGGATTTCCTCTTTCGTCACCCTTAACAGTTCATTGATTGTGGCAATATGAAATTGGTAATCTAATCGGTCACTATACATAAATAAAAAATGAGCAGAAAGAAGAACATCAAATTCTGCATCTTTAAATGGCAAAGAAGGTAATGTAACAGGAACGTATCGTTCCTCGTTTTCTCTCATATCATTGGCGCAGTCCTTTAATGCACTCAATCGATGGGTTCGAAGATCTTCTACATCTTTAAAATAATCCCAAACATAATTACTTTTCGCCTTTTCCATATGTTCCATCGCATGTTCAACATCTTGGAGACCTTTATTTTTAAGATCTTCACCTTGATGATAATAGGCGATATCACACGCGGTTACGTCTAATTCTGATTGGTTCCCAATCGCAGTAAACGAACATGCTCCTGCGGGGCAATCGAGTATTTTCTTTCCTTCTAAGTCTTCTTTTGAAAGCGAAAACATATCTAAATACTCTTCAAACGTTCTCCCAATAAAAACGATTCGTTCTAACTCTAACTTTGTACTCTGCTCTACTCTACTCAACTAAACTCACCTCTTCTAAAAGATTAAATTTATACTATCACAATGAAATGGGAATGTTAACCTTTTTTTGTTTCTGTTGGGTTATAAAAAAGTTTGATCATTTTCTAGCTTTGTTGCTCAACAATCGCGCCCGATTCTTGAAGATCGATATTAAAAAACTATCGCTTAAATTTCAAAAGGAACTTTAACTAAAACCCTAGTTACTTGAAAGGGTTCTGGTGCAAAAATTTCAGGGCAATTGCAAGTAATCTCTAAATCTTGGACATACTGATACTATTACCCTAAAAAAAGGAGCATGATCAGTGTGGCAAATCAATCTTCATTCAAATGGAAACATTATCAGCCTGACATCATTTTATCAACGGTAAGATGGTACCTACGGTACAACCTCAGTTTTCGTGATTTGGTGGAAATGATGGAGGAACGTGGTTTATCTATGGCTCACGCAACGATTATGCGTTGGGTACATCAATATGGACCTGAAATGGACAAAAGAATTCGTCGTCAACTTAAGAAAACAAACGATTCTTGGCGAGTAGATGAGACGTATATTAAAGTTAAAGGGCAATGGATATATTTGTACCGGGCCGTTGATTCAGAAGGAAATACCATTGATTTTTATCTAAGTAAAACAAGAGACCACAAGGCTGCAAAGCGATTCTTTAAGAAAGCTTTGCGGTCTTTTCATGTTTCAATGCCTCGTGTTATAACAGTCGATAAGAATCCTGCCTATCCTATATCGATTGAAGAGCTGAAGAACGAAAAAAAGATGCCCGTAGGCATCCAAGTAAGGCAAGTGAAGTATCTGAATAACGTAATAGAACAAGATCATCGGTTTATTAAAAAGCGAGTTCGTTCAATGTTAGGATTAAAGTCCTTTCACTCAGCGAAGTCCGTTATTTCTGGAATAGAAGCAATGCATATGATTAAAAAAGGGCAACTTGTTTTACGGGACAAGTCTGTCCAAAATCAAAAAGAATTTATTCACAAGCTGTTTGGATTAGCTTCATAAGTCAGAAATGTAGAAGAAACTGCTACTCTATATTTCTAACTAACATTTCTTGCACCAGAACCGGATAAATCAAGCCATAGCTAATTTTTCTATGACGTCCTAAAGTGGATTACAATACATTACTTAAACTATAACCACTTTGCGATTCTTCCATTAATTCACTCTTATGTATCCAAAAGAGATGTTTACTATATATCTTTTAGATACAAAATGTAGTTTAACACGGTAAATCTTAAAGAGAAGTAAAGAAAGGCAAATAAAAAAAGAGAAGGTAAAATCTTCTCTTCTTAGTTTATAATTATTTATGCTTATTGTGTTAAATAAGAAGAGGCCATAATTGCTTGCATTTTTTTATAGCAGTAAAGAGAAAAAACTACGGACCAAGGAGGGGGGACGTAGTTTTTCTCTAAGGTAAAAAACAATCTAAAGTTAAAAGGTTGATATTTGAGTACGTTTTCATCTTATCATTTATTAGATCGATCTACAATGCATTGTATAAAGAAAAAAATTTATATACTCAGTTTTTAGAAAAATCAAAATATATATTGCCTCTAGTTATTTGATTCAGTATAATAAGCTATAGTTCCGTTTTGTGTAACTCATAGTTCCTTCTGGTGGAACTAATTCATTAAATTAGAGGTAGGTGTTATCGAATGCGTAGAACGAAAACAGAAAAATCAAGTAGATGATGAGTTTAAATAAAGCACAAGACTTTATTAAATTATTTGAAATTAACTTTAAGTGCAAAGCTATAATAGTTAGAAACCATCTTGAAAATTTCTATTTTTACTAGATCGTTCTAAATTAATTATCACGTTAAAAAATGAATTTGATCATAAGACCCTATTATTAAACAATAAAAGAGTAATCAAACTAAAATATAATTTTTCCTAATGAATAGTAATCTAACTTTTGGTAAAGGTAGATCTAACTCAGGATAAGATAATTACTTGAATAAAAATGCTCTCCAAAAAATGAAAGCGCATACTATAGGGTGAATAAAAACTTTGATGAATGAGGGAAAAGAATGAAAAAACATCGTTGGTCGATTGTATTCTTAATTGCTCTTGGGGTAGTGGTAAACTATTTTGATCGGATCAATATGTCTATTGCTATGCCTTTATTACAAAAAGAATTTAATTTGACAGCAGGTCAGATGGGTATCTTTTTATCTGCATTTGCATGGTCATATGCACTTCTTCAACTTCCCGTAGGCCCTTTGCTAGATAGAATAGGAGTTAAGTGGGTAACTAGAGTAGCTACGGTTATATGGACAATAGCTTGCCTTTTAACTGCAGTAGCGAATGGATGGGGACTAATTATCTTATCTAGGGTGTTATTAGGTGTCGGGGAAGCTCCATTTTTCCCATCTGCAGCTAAAGCAGTCAGCCATTGGGTTCCGCGACAAGAGCGTGGGAAAGCCATTGCTACTTATGATGCACAATCTAAACTTTCTAATGCAATTGGTGCTCCTATATTAGCTCTAATTGTAACAGAATGGGGATGGCGTGGAGGCTTCCTAGCAACGGCCATTCTCAGTTTTGTCTACGCTATTATCTATTGGATATGGTACCGTGAACCTCATGAAGATAAGCGATTAACGAAAGAAGAATATAAATATATTATCCAAGGTGGTTCGCAAAGTTCAGAAGAAGCCAAAGGTAGTGCCATGGAAAATATTCGTTATTTACTAACAAAAAGAAAAGTGTGGGCGGTGTTTATTGGGTTTGCTGCTTACGGGTATTCATGGTTTTTATTCCTAACATGGCTTCCAGGATACCTAGCAACAGAAATGCATATGTCTATATTGAAGTCAGGTTGGTACTCAGCTATACCATGGATTGTAGGTACTATTACTGAATTAGTAATTGGTGGCTGGCTTGTCGATTATCTTATTAACAAGGGATACAATAGAACACGTGTATGCAAAATATTTTTAGTAATGGGTATGGTTTTTGGTTTGTCAATCATTGGAGCTGCATTTACTCATAGTGCGAATATTGCTGTATTTTGGATTTCGACAGCACTTGGTGGTCTTGTGGTTACATCAGCTGTCGCTTATAGTATTCCTACGTTTATCGCACCTAAGGGAACTGTTGGAACATTGACCGGACTTTTAACCTTTGGAAATAATTCAATGGCTATTATAGCACCAATTACTACAGGATTTATCGTTCAGGCTACAGGTTCATTTATGTACGCGTTTCTTTTAGCAGCAGCTTTTTTAATTGCTGGCATTTTGAGCTATACATTCCTGCTTACGGATCTAGAACCAATTGAAAGCAAAGTACCAGGAACATCAAGGGATGAGCTAATTTCATAATTAGTTGAATGAATCTCCGAAATAAAATTATTAAGGTATTTATTTCTTGGAATTTTGTAAATATCTAAATATTTATTTAATAAATTCTATTAAACATACTATTATCTGAAAAATAAATTGTTACTTTACTCTAAATGCATGGTTTATAAAGCATAGCCAAATAGTTTATGGATGAGTTTTTTTGATTTTGAACAGACTTTACTATTTGGCGTGTCTATTTCTTTTTCAGTATGGAGATATATGACTTCTGCGATAAACTCAGAATATTCGAGTTTAAGAGCTTGACTTTAATTAGTTAGAGAACTTTTCCCAAACATGGGTTTAAAATATATTGACCATTGAAGGTTACATGAATATAATATTAATCAACTGGACTAGCCAGCAGGCAAATTAAATAACTTCATTCAGTAAATTAATTTATAAGCGTTAAATATTTTCAACTATACTTCTAAAAAAGTGTAGTATTAAATTGTTACAAGATATTGTAATCGCTTATATCACATGGTTTTTAATTTGTAATTCTCTAATAGAGAATTTAATTTTTTAATAAAAATTAGATCGATCTAATTCTGTTTTTTGAATTAGCAAGTAGATAAACTCTTATTTAGAAACTCGATTAGGAAGGAGGAATATACGTGTTTTTGAAGGAATTCACAAAAAAGTGTCCGATCACCCTTGATTATTATAATAACGGATCGTTAGAGACATGTAGAGGGCGTGTCTGCACCCTTGATTTAAATCAACAGCTCCTTTACTTAAGAGATGATCAACAAAATGTCTTTCCTATACAGTTATCTAGTATCAAAGCAATTCATTCATAGATTTTTTAAACTATTAACTATTATAAGTATAATAGATCAAAGCATCACATGCCATTTTACCCCAAGGAGATAAAAATGCGACCCTTAATATTAAAACATTATTTCTTAACAGAACTAGAAAGATACAGAATTGAAAGCATCATATTAAATCACCATTTATTAACTCATGAAGAGATCCTGAGACTGGATGATGATGAAATCATGGGGGTATATCATCAGGGTATGAAGGAAGATTCCATTATTACCATAAAACAACTTATTGAATTAATATAAGGGAAATTTTAGTTCTAGAGTTAACACCTCTGTATAACTCCTATTAGTTTCTAATAATTAGGCATAATGAATCTTCTTTATTCCCTTTGATTTTTATCTAAGGAAATACAAGGATAAACAAATGACCAAGAGCTTTGTTAAGAAGGCCTTGGCTTTTTCTTATGTTTCTAAACCTCATATCAAAAACTTCTGTCTTCCCTATAGTGATTTAGATATTAAAAAAGAGAAATATAACTTTAAAAGGGATATAAATAAGGAAAGGAAGATATTTTAATAATATAGGTGAAATGAGTTACTACGAGATAAGTTATGCTCAAAAACAAAAAAACTTTATCCATAAACTTATTTGATTTTATGGATAAAGTTTGTAATTTAAAGGGAGTAGCAATTTTTATTTCAAAGAAGTAGTTTTTACATTCGAATTACAATTTATATATCATGACTTTACTATAACGTTAGTCCCATTATCCCTTTGTGAAATAAAAGGACTACTTATTTGCTCAATTCTTCCCAATAAAAATGTATAACATAAAATCCCAACAATAAGAACAAGAGCAGAAACTAAAAATCCAAATGCGAAGGAACCGGTATTTCCAGCGATAACTCCTGTAATAATAGGTGCGCATATCCCCATAATATTTCCACAAAAATTCATAATACTACTAACTGTTCCAACTGTACCTTTAGGCGCAATTAATGAAAGAATGCTCCATGCCACTCCTGCAGAAAATGATAAACCACTAAGCGAGATAGTAATACATGTAATAGCAATTTGAGGATTATTTGTAAATGCTGTTCCAGCCACTACTAGACCCATAATCATTCCAGCAACAAGTAAAGCTTTTCTTACTTTAGTACCTTCATACCCTTTGGCAATTAAGCGATCCACTAGCCAGCCAGCAATTAAAATATCAAAAATCGTTGCAAATATCCAAGGAATAACTGTATAAAACCCACTTTTTAGAACAGACATATGCATTTGAGTTTCTAAATAGCCTGGTAGCCAGGTTATAAACAAATAGAAAGAATAACTATATGCAGCATAACCAATTGATAACCCCCATATCTTACGTTGACGGAGAATGAAACCTAGATTTCGTATAGCCCCACTAGAGGGTTTTTCATCTAATTGAGCACCACCTTCTATAATGTATTGATGCTCTTCTTTAGACAGAAATGTAGCCTCTTTTGGGTCACGCTAAAAAATCCAGTATAAGATTGCATAACATAGACTTAATATGGCAGTTAGGAAAAATCCACCTCGCCATCCCCATTGCATTACAGCCCATGCCACAATAGGAACACCTATAACATTCGAAAATCTTACCGAAGCATCAAATATTGTTGTAGCAAGCCCACGCTCTTTGATTGGAAACCAATAACCGGTTGCTTTAGATGCACTAGGGAACATGGGAGATTCGGCAGCTCCAAGAACTAAACGAGATAATATAATAAGTCCCATACCACTTACTATAGCTGTCATAAATGTTGCAATGGCCCAAAGTAACGTTGCTGCACGCATGATCCACTTAATTCCAATTCTATCTAACATTAATCCTATAGGAATTTGCATTACCGCGTAGGACCAAGCAAATGCAGAAAAGATGACTCCCATTTGCATTTTAGTTAAATCGTATTCCTGCATAAGAGCTCCAGCTGCTACAGACATATTAGTACGATCAAATACATTAACAATACCACCAAGACCAATCAAGGAAACTATACCCCATCGTGTATTACCCACTTTCTTTTTCATTGTTCATCTTCCCCCTTCTACAGATATTCCAATTCTCATGTAGTGATAGTTGATAAGATAACGCTTTCAAAAAATAGGGATGAATTGGATAGCTGTACGTTCCCAATTGTTCACGCTTTCCACTTTATTTTATTGTATTGTATAAAGTATAAGGACTAACTATAGTTCCACTAGATGGTAATTAATACAGATAAAATTAGTTAAAAATGGAACTAATTTAAGTTCATAATGATTGTTATTAATTTACAATATAAAAATTTACAATATATAAACTTATTTTCGAAACACATTACTTCAAAGGTGAAATGTAGAATATTAATTAATACATAAGTTTAAAAAATAAGAAATAACAAGCGAAAAACCCTTGAGAATATTGCTCTCAAAGGTTTGGATTGAAAATTATAAATTTTATATATCTATAAGAAAAAAATTTCTCTAAATTCAATTTTTCCTATATGTATTACTTATTACTTGTTTTAAGCCAAAGGTTAAATTTTTTAATAGTAAAAAATAAAATTTACTCTATAGCTTCGTTAATAGGAATCTTAGATAATGATAGACCAAACTGAAATCTTTGTCATTTTACTAAACAATTTACAAAAATGACGGTTTATTTTTAAGGGATTTTAAGATAGTAATCCCGTCTTATCCTGATCTCGTTAGGGTAAATAGTTACGGAGGCTCTATTCGACTAAACATTCAAATTTTGATCCTTTATATATTCTGATATTTTTAAGGCATTCTCTTTCACCTTACTTTTAAGAGAATTCATAACTTCAAGCGTAAAGCGTGTACTTGGCCCTGATACACATAGACAAAAATCTACTCTTCCATTTATGTCATATATAGGTGATGAAATTGTGTTAACCCCTGCTCCTCTCTCATCTATACTGGTTGATATATACTCTTTTCGAATAAGTGATAATTCCTTTGAAAGACGATTTAATAACTCTTTAGAATTAATTTCTTTTAGAATAGATTCAATATATGAATCAGGTTGAAATGCTAATAGGACTTTCCCGCCAGCTCCAATCTCCAACGGAAGGGTTTCACCTACATTAACAACATGAGATATAGACTGTTTACTCGAATAACGTTTAATACAAACTCGTTTTTTATTCTCTAACATGAATAAACTTACTGATTCTCCAGTCTCATTTCTTAATTTTTTCATAAAGGGTTTAGCAATCTCTATAACTTCTACAGATACAGACCTTTCCGCAATACGCCCAAACTCACGCATTTTATAACCTAGTGTGTATTTCAAATTAGAAGATTTTTTTTGAATAAACCCATTTTGCACTAATGTATCTAATAATCTAGAAGTTGTTGATTTTGCTAAGTTGATTTTTTGGGAAATCTCTGTAAGAGATAGTTCATGTTCTTCAAAAGTAAAACAATTCATAACATTAATTGATCGCTGAACAGTTCTAATTCCTTTTACAGCTTCATTTCCATTCATTTTATTATCCTCCATAGTCACTAAATGCTATTCCATACTCTGTTTTTCCTTTGCATTACGATTAATTATGTAACATTTTTTTGTTTATAGATACATTGACATTACTAAGATAGTGTTGATTTTCAGGTCTTTTCTTTGCTATACCAATAAAAGCTTTTAACGAATAAGATTAGTAAATTTGACATTAAGAGCTTTCCATACTATTTGGCGATATATAATATTACAGCAATATATTATATATTTTACTATGTCCTTCTATCAAGGTACGACCATAAAGATCATAGCAAGTTCACATTAATGTCTAAAACCTAAAATTATAAGCAATAACCGATAAATTTATAAATCAAAGCTAGATTGATAATATATAAATTTATGGACATACCATTTTTAAGGTTTTCACTAAAGAACTTACTCTATTATTTTTATATTAGGGACGTTAATATAGTTATATTCTTCTTTTAAATATTGAATAAAATGGATGTCTCAGTAGTTTCTTGAGTTATAAAAATAGCTTGTGAGAGATTTTAAAACTTAGAAAAATGCGGGCATAAATCTCCTTTTATTCCATGTGGAAAATATCGTTAATATCTTCAATATTTTCAATACTTATGTATTAACTTACGTTATAATGTTAATTTAGAAAGTGAGAGAACAGTTTTTATGGGTTAGAGGTATAATAAAATTTAATTATAAAAGTGTTAATCTCAGTTAATATGCATCAGATAACGTGATTAAAATATAAAAACGTCTGGATTGTTATTCTTTTGAGGGCAGTTTTTACTGCCTGTAACCTTGCCATGCGTGTAATTTATTAAAATAAATCAACTTTTAATTAATTTAGAGATGGTGATTCAATTATGAAACAAGAAAAAAAAAACCGGATTACGTTACAAGAAGTAGCGTTGCATGCTGGTGTTTCAACTTCAACGGCTTCCCTAGTTGTTCGCAATAATCCTCGTATTTCGGAAGCAACACGAAAAAAGGTTTTAAATTCTATAAATGAATTAGGTTACGTTTACGATAGAGTTGCTGCAAATATGAGATCCAAGAATTCTGATATTGTTGGAGTTATAGTTACAGATATTTCCAACAGTTTTATTTCTGAATTTTTAATTGGTGTTCAAACCACATTAGAAGCAGTTGGATATACAGTTTTGTTAGGTAGTACCTTTGATTCTGTTTCAAAACAAGATAATTTAATCTCAACCATGGTAGAGCATAGAGTAGACGGACTGATTCTAAACCCAGCCTCTCAAAGTACGAAAAAAACGGTTAATCGGTTGAATAATGTGGAAATACCAATGGTACTTGCTAACAGGGAACTTACTGACGTTAATTCCGATTACGTGGGAATCGACTATACCAAAGGTGCTCTTATGGCAGTTAATCATCTGTTAGAAAAGGGGCATAAGAAAATTGCGTTTCTAGGAGGAATAAAGGAATCTTCTACTTGGACAGAGAGAATGAAGGGATTTCGCATAGCTCATGATATGGCAGGATTAAAAGTTGATGAATCCCTTATTATTGATATTGAGCCTACCCGGAAGGGAGGATTAGAAGCGATATTAAGGGTTCTAGGGAATAGCTATCCACCTACAGCTATTTTTTGTTTTAATGACATGGTTGCATTTGGTGTTATTCAAGGATTAGCAATGAATAATATAACACCTGGAAAAGATATCGATATCGTGGGATTCGATAATATTCCGGAATCAGAACTTTATCATCCGCCACTAACAACTGTTTCTTCATTTCCAAGATCTATAGGTATTAAGGCTGCAAACCTTTTATATAATAAGATGAATACTGAAAGTAGTGAACTTCAACGCCTTATATTAAAGCCTGAACTTATTATTCGAGAAACTTCAAAAAAGTAAGGATGAGGAAATCGTAAAAAGATTTGAAAAATAAATATACTTTGTTGATTAACTGAGTAGAGGATTGCACAGCAATCCTTTTTTTTGAATTTAAACAAATGATTATTAAGAGTTAATTTAAAAGTATTCGTCCAAACTCAATCTTTAAAAAGGTTAAAAAATGAATATTTGAAAGATAAAATATTAAAATAACTTATGAACCACAAATCAAAACATTTTGTCACAGACTTGACACATTTCGTTTTCAGGAGTATATTTGTCTCGTTGGTATATCGTTCTACTAAACATAATCCTTTATGTAATAACAAATTTGTTTTAATTAATAATCGATTAAGGTATATCGTTCTACTTAATTAGATCGATCTAATTCGTTTAGTTAATAACTATATATCTATTCCTATAAATTTTCGCTAACAAGAACGATATAAATAACATAATTTTAGTAGAACGATATACTAGCAGTGAAAGTTTAATTTGTATTATACAACTAATAGTGTGAATGTATTTATATGTAAATAACTGTAAATCAACGATTATTAAGAAAGCGCTTAAACTGACGGTGTCACTGTTTAAGAGTAAATTCAGTTAGGAATCTATATGTACTTTTATAAATCCAAGTCTGGCGTTAAAACCTGTACACATTAGGTTATTATTTATGAACAATATCTTCCATTCAAGATACTTTAATTGTTGGTTTTATTAACTGGTATTTTTAGTACTAAGATAACAGCAATTTCGAAAGAGGTGATGCCTAAAAAAGGTATTGATACTAAAGCGACTTAAATGTTTTAAAAACCAAAAACTAGAATCTTTGTTAAAAAAGGTTTTGTATATAGGAGTGGAAAAATGAAAAACCCTTACATCAAATCATCTTTCGGGATGTATATGAACTACTTAATGCTCGGTATGATTAACATTATTATTGCATCAAATATGGACAACTTATCAGAACGCTATGGTGTAACTATTGCAAAAATTAGTTTACTTGTATCAGCTATAGGTATTGGTAAATTAATTGCCCTCTTTTTTGTCGGTCGTCTTTCAGATGGTTGGGGTCGTAAACCAGTAATCATTACTGCCAATTTTCTTTATTTATTATTCCTAGTAGGAATACCTACAACAACAAGTTATGTACTTGCTTTTGTCTTTGCCATTTCAGCAGGTATTGCTAACTCATTACTTGACTCAGGAACATATCCGGCATTAACAGAATCGTTTCCAACAAAAGCGAGTTCTGCTTCTGTATTAGTAAAAGCATCCGTATCGATTGGCGCAACATTACTGCCATTTATAATGGCAATTTTAGTCGCAAATCATATCTTTTGGGGCTGGACATTCTTTGGAATGGGCGCATTATATCTATTAACTGGTGTTTATTTGATTTTTATGCCATTTCCAAACCACAAATTGCTTTCAATGAAAGGAGGCGATGCAAGCCAAGCAGACTTCAAAGAACAGCCAAAGTTCCTTGGCGAAGGCTTAGCCGTCATCTTAATGGGATTTACTTCAACAGCATTATTTGTTGTGTGGCAAACATGGTTACCACAACTAGGAACAAAACTTATAGGACTTGAATCTAATCAAGCAATACAATTGCTATCTTATTTCAGTATAGGTGCTCTTGTATCTGTACTTTTACTGGCAATTATGTTGGATAAATTTATCTCACCTATTATGGTCGCAATCATTTATCCAATCGGTGCCTTTTTATCTATGCTTACATTATTCATGGTGGAATCGTACAGCATTGTAATAGTAAGCACATTCTTAATGGGATTATTTACATCAGGTATTTTCCAACTAGCTCTAAGTATTATGATGAGGCTTTTCCCTGCAAGTAAAGCGACAGCATCTTCATATGTAAATATTGCTGCCAGCTCAGCTTTTATCCTTGTACCCATTATTACGAGTGGTTTAGTAAGCTCACTTGGTATTTCAATGACATTAATATTTGATATGATTATCGCGGTTATTAGTGTCATACTTGCAGTGTTTGTACTGGGTAGAATCAAAAAGATTTTTGGCTAATTAAAAAAGTGAAAAAGCAAGTTTATAAAATACTAAAAGGAGATTTTCAATATGACAACAACTGTATATGAAAAAACAACCGTACACGAAAAAAACATTGATGGAAAAACAAAATTAGTAGGACTACTGGCCACACCTATTGGACATAGTCTTTCACCACGTATGCACAACCTTGGTTATACATTAGCAGGTTTAAACTATGCATATCTTGCATTTGAAGTAGGTAATGACGAATTAGAAGCAACAGTTAACGGCCTTAAGGCTGCAGGTGTGGCAGGTTTTAACGTATCAATGCCAAATAAAATGAGGGTATTAGATTACCTTGACGAGCTGGATGATTCAGCTAAATACACACGTGCAAGTAATACGGTAGTTAACCGTGATGGTAAATTAATTGGTTATAATACCGATGGTCTTGGTTATGTGAAAAATCTAATTGAACACGGTGTGAACCTAAAAGATCAAAAAGTAACACTTGTTGGTTCAGGTGGTGCTGCAACGCCAATCGCTATTCAATTAGCGCAATCTGGTATCAGTGAAATCAGCATTTTTGCTCGTAATGATGAGTACTTTGCTCAAGCAGAAGAAAACGTAAATTATATTAATAATGAAATGAAAGAATTCGGTGTAAAAGCTAATATCTTTCCATTAGAAGATAAAGCAGCATTCCGTCGTGAGGTTGCAGAAAGTGCTATCTTGGCTAATGGGACAAGTCTTGGAATGAAACCATTAGATCACTTAAGTATTATAGACGACACTTTAGATGTATTACGTAAGGATTTAGTTGTAACAGATGTAGTCTATAACCCTCAAAAAACAAAATTTTTAACTCAAGCAGAAGAAGCTGGTGCGAAAACAATTAATGGATTAGGCATGATGTTATGGCAAGGTGCTTTAGGGTTCAAGTTGTTCACAGGTGTTGATATGCCGATGGAGCAAGTAAAAGAAATTTTATTTGGAGACAATCAAAAATAAAAAAACAATTTTTATAAGGTGGGAACCTTTTGAAAAAAACTGATAGGAGAGATAGCTATGACTAAAATTTTAATGTTACATGGTGTAAATCATAATATGTTTGGTAAGAGGGATCCTAAACAATATGGCACAATTACATTAGATGAAATTAATTCCAACATTGCACATTTAGCAGAAGAATTAAAGATTGAAGTAGAGACGTTCCAAACAAATCATGAAGGTGAAATGGTTGAAAAAATTCATGAAGCCTTTTTAACAGGTGTAGATGGTGTAGTCCTAAATGCAGGTGCTTGGACACACTACAGCTATGCAATTCGTGATGCTTTAGCCATTTTAACGGTACCAGTTATAGAAATTCATATGTCGAATATCCATGCACGTGAGGATTTCCGTCACAAATCAGTTTTTGCAGAAATTGCGACTGGACAAATTTCAGGATTCGGCGAAGAAAGTTACTTACTAGGTATTCGTGCAGCAGTAGCAGCTAGTTTTAATAAATAATTTTCAAATTAACCATTCCTAATAAGGGTTCTGTTGCAAATAATGTTTAATAGAGACATAGAACCTATATATTCTATTCTAAATTATGATGCAATTCTAAACAAACTATGTATAAATTCAACTTTATTTTGGGTAGACTTCACCTTAAGGTGAAGTCTTTTTTTTGATCACATGCATAGCTTTATTCCCCTCAATATAGAAATAACTGTTTGACATGACTTAAACCCTAACATAGAACTTACACGTTTATTAATGAAAGCTAGTCTTGTTCCACTATATTCTATATTACTAATACACCTTATTTGTCTCATTTTATCGCTTTCAGACGTCACGTGTTTTCTTGAGAATACCATAGATTTTTATCAACCGTAACGGCACGTGATGTTTTAGAATGAAGAACTGCTAAAGTTTTTTAAAAAAAGCGCTTGGCTGTTTGTTTATTTCTTCATTCACTTAGATAAAAATCAAAAATATCCTCTTCTAAATCGATTGCGCGATTTAAGTTTATCCATTTATCTTTTACCTTAATATAGATTTCATCGACTCTCCATGAGTCATTTGTTGACTTAATATAATGTAATACTCTTCTCCTAATCGATACATATTAATGAAACAAATGCATAGTCTTTGAGTGAGCGATTGATATCTCTCACTCAGACATCATTTCTACTCAAGAAAATATGAAAATAGATATTTTTATATTTGGAGTTTTTTGAATGAAAATAACCCGGAAAGTGGAAGGAAGTAAAAGTAGACAAAATGATATCTTTCCTGAAGTTGAAGTGGATTTTCATTGTAATATCAAGAGAACGTGAGGGGGAAGTGTACCAAAATGAGGTGAAGAATAATAAAATGGCTTTCTGTAGTAAGTATTCCTTTAATACTAACTCCGATTATTCTATTTGAGTTGCCAGGACTGAAGCCAAATTCAAAACGTTAAAATGGTCTTTTCCATTTTAGTTATTACTGGATGGTTATTGGCCATCCTTCTTCTTTTCTATCCATATCTCCCAAAACCATTACAAATAATTAAAGCTTTTCAACGATTTAGTAAGTCTCCTACTCCTGATGTGGAAATTTCAATAGCTATCTTGTTTTTATCAACAATTCCTTTCTACTTTATAACTTCTATTTTTTAGACCATCAATTATTTAACGAATTTGAGTTTTGAGAAGGGGTCTTCTCAAATAGAGAGTATCCACTATATAGAAGTAAGATTGCATTTGACCAGAATACGGGAAAGAACCCGAGTATAGATCCAAAATAACCAAATACAATTGGAACCAAAAATTGGACACATTTATTCACGGTCAGTCTGATCCCCAGAACTTCTCCAGTCCGTCCTTTAGGTGAATGGCTATAAGCCATTACAATAGATAATGGCTGACAACAGCCTAATCCTAACCCCATAATGAAAGAGATAATCATCAAAAAAATATAATCACTAAATAAAGGAAGTAAAAAGAAAGCGACTGCCGATATGGACAGACATGCTCCAAGAACAGTCTCTTCTTTAAATTTGCTTACTAGTGGCTGCATCAGCAAGCGTGAAAGAATATAGGCAATAGCATTAGAGCTCAAGATGATTCCAATGATAGAAGCCGAAAGTCCAATATGCTTTGCATACACAGGAAAATAAAACTCATACATTCCCACACCCGTCAAAATGATTCCACTTATAATAAAGGTCTTTCTTAAAGATCGTTTAACTAATAACTCAACAAACTTATTTTCTTGTTCTTTCACTTTAATAATTGCTTTTGGCAGTTTGATCCAATTAAATAAAAAGAAAAACCCGGGAAATATAGAAAATAAGGCTAATATTAAGTACGTCAGATCAAAATGCAAATGATCAATTGACAGGCCTGTAATTAAAGGTCCTAAAAAATTAGAAATGGCAACTCCCAAACTAAAAGTGGAAAAATAATATGAACGATTTTCTTTATTGCTCAAGGCACCGATTAAATTTTGCATAGAAACAATTGTAAATATCTGAAACAACCCAAGTAAAGATTGAGATATCACCAATATTAATAATTGGTTTGTAAACATATAAGGCAATAGCAGCGCTATACCTGTTCCTATCGCACCGATACCCAAGGGAAGACGATAGCCAATACGATCAGAAAATCTGCCGGCATAAGCTGCAAAAAGCATTGGGAACAAGGAGGTTGCTGCTACAATCCCTCCTAAATAGACAGCGCTTGCATGAAGGTCCAAAGCATATAGGGTTACAAGAACTGTATTTCCTCGAATACTAATCTGATAGATAAGAAATAGGGTAACAATGAGATAAAGAATCAAATATACTCATCCTTTTTGTGTAAAAATAATCTTGTTAATTGGAGATTCTTATAAAAAACGTTGTTTATATTCAAAAAATTAGAATTAATAATTTATTATAAATTATGAAGCCAAATGATCATAATTTTTTTTGTTCTTTTTATTTATTACTTTGCTATATCTGTAACAGACAAAGCCTGCCGACAATATACCAATTACAGCAATTACCGCGTCAAATACGAATATTTTAGAAATGGTAGTATGGCTCGCTATTAGGCCCGTAACAAGAGGAATAACGATAGCTGATACACCGCCTGCAGTGGATACGATCCCTGTTATAGTACCTTTATTCTTCCAAAAGAATTCTGCCATTACAGTTAAGGTTAACTGAAATACTCCTGCAGTTGAAAATCCTAATAAAAATGAATTGGCTATTCCTATGCTTGGTGACTTGACAGTTAATAAAACTAATAATGAAAGTAACGTAATAATTGGATACACTAAAAGAATGGTTACAGGTCGTACGATTCTCTTTAGTAATCCTGTCAATAATAAAACGGAAATCAGCCCGCCAATACTGTAATAACTTAGTAATTTTACCGAACCACCAGCTGCCATATTTAAAACTTCTTCACCATAAGTAGGCAACCATATTTGTGGAAGAGCATATAATCCACTTGATGTAAAGCCTATGATAATTAGGGCTACTCCTTCTTGCCAAAACTTTGGTTCAGACAAAAATTTATTATTCGTAGAATTCTCTTTCTCCTGAACCTTACGTGCATTTCTATGGTTAGGAAACGATACAGTAAATAAGAAAATCATGTTCACAAGATAAATCAAAGCAGGGATAAAAAATGAAAATCCATAAAATAATCCATGCTCGGAAAAAAAGAAAATGACAAAAGGAAGAATAGTTGCGCCTACGGATATAAAAGCTTTAACCAATACATTTGCTGATCCTGAATTTTTAGGAAATACTTCCATAAGAGCTGGATACGTACCTGCATCCATGGCTGAATTAGCTATACCTGCAATAATGGCGAAAATAAAAGCAATTTGATAACTAGGAGACAATGGTATACCTATTAGAAATATAACCATCATGAATGCTGAGACTATTACAAGTGGCTTTCTTCCAAATTTATCCGAACAAATACCGGATATAGCATAGGTAAGGACTCTGCCAATACCTAACGCTGAAATAATATAACTAATACCAGCACTGTTTGTATCTAATTGTTTCGTCAAAAAAGACATATTAGAGGCCAAGATGATATTAACCATGCCTAGTAGAAAATAGTTAATATACATTCCTGATGCCGTTTTTATATATGGGTTTCTCATTATTTACACACTCCTAAACAATCTTACGATTAAGTTACATCAATAACTTACATAAAATGGTAGCGTTTACACATATGCATATATTTTAGACGTCGCAAAGGTTCTATATATTCCCTCGTGCAACATAAAAAAGAGATGATAATCAAAACTGATTATCACCCAGATTCAAAGTTATTACGCTACTTTAACCATTTCATACTTTTATAGGGCTTAAATGACATTGATATAAGGTTTAGTATCTCTATAATCTCTCTTTTTATTTCAATGTATTTGAAATACCCTTATTATTTTAAGCACCAGAGTAGCTTTCATAACATCTGAATTGCAAAATTCCTGAGTAGTTAATATTTTATTTTTAAAACTTTTAGTTATTATTTGTTAGTAATCTTATCATTATCTCTTGAGGTATATAATTACACTATTCAAAATGATTCAGCACCTTTATGTATAGGTGAATGATATTTATCTTGTTGAATGAAAGCGCAATCGCTCTTCTTCCTTGGTTTGCCTAGAGAGGTAGTCCGCACGCGGATGATTATTGAGATAATCCTTTGCTGTCTGTAAACAGCGACGCGCAAACTCTTCATAACCTAATTCTTGAACACGTTTAGTGTGCGGCAACTCAATTGAATAGGGAATCTCAGGGATTCGATTAACGATACTTGCAACGTCAATACCGTCTTCATTCAAATATAAGCGTTCCTCTCTAAGAATACGAGTCATCTCTTCTTTTGAAGTTGGAATTTCTGAAGGTGCATTGCAAAGGTGGAGATAACGGAACCATTCACGAGGTACTTGATCTAAATCCTCAACCTTGTCTCTTGATCGATGAAAATGATGTACATCTATCATAAGACCGGAGTTTTCACATTTTGCCGTGTGAAGAACATCAAGTGCTCCTTTAAGAGTACAAATACTAGCAATTGGGACAAATTCTAATTCTACTGTCAAGCCAAATGGTTTAGCTAGATCGCATAGTTCAGCAAAACTTTCGATAGCAAAATTACGATCATCCATCCAGATGCTACTCAAAACATGCCGTCCGCCGAGTTCAGCAGCGACTTCCATCGCAGGCAGATAGCTTTTCGGATCGATCCCATCGCCAATACGTGCTAGTTCAATGTCAAGAAGCTTGACACCAGTATCGGCAAGGGCAGATTTTGTTTGTCGCATCATTTCCTTGTTTTCAGCTAAAGCATAGTTAGGTTCACCAGACAGACCCATATAAATGGGTCTTAAACTGATGAAATCATAACCGGAACGTGCAGCAATATACGTCATCTCAGGCGGTGCACAGCCAAGAACTGTAAGGTAAGCTAAAGAAAACTGCCTTGTCATCCTCTTGGTTCCTCCTCCATATTTCCGAATTATATCGATCTAAACTGATACATGGTGTACTTTCTTGTTTGGTGAATAGATATCCATGATGTTCCAATGCCCTGCTGTTGGTACTGGGTTATTTAACATGGCCACGTCAATGACAACTGGTTTGTTAGATGCAATGGCTTGCTCTAGAGCAGGCTTAAATTCTTGAGCTGATTGAATTTTTATTCCTTCTACACCATAGGCTTTAGCAATAGATGCATAATCTGGTGAATAGGCTTCGCCGTCTCTTTCAAATAATGTGCCGAGTGTGGTGCCAAAGTGAGCTTTTTGAAGTCCGGCAATTGTACCAAACGCATAGTTGTTCATAATAATCCAGATAACTGGAATGTTTTCTTCGGCTGCTGTGGCAAGTACAGCTGGATTTTGACCGAATCCGCCATCCCCCACTAGCGACACAACGACTTTATCCGGTAATGCCACCTTTGCTCCTAATGCTGCAGGAGCACCAAATCCCATTGTCGCAAATCCTCCAGGTGTTAAAATACTGCCAGCTTCATAAATTGGGAATTGTTGACCTACACCATTTTTATTCCATCCTACGTCTGTCGTAATATACGCATCTTTTGGAAGTACCTGACGAACTTCTTCTAAAATTCGTTGAGGCTGCATTGGAAATACATCATCTTGAATAAATGGCTCGTTACTTGCTTTAAACTCTTTACGATAAGTAGCAATTTCTTTCTTTAATTCTTCATTGTATAATCCTTCAGGTATCATCTCTTTTGCTACACGGTTTAGAACAGTTAGGGCTTGTTTTAAGTCAGCAACGACACCTATTTCAGCTGGATAATTTCGTCCGATCTCACTTGGATCAATATCAATGTGAATCAGCTTTGTTGGGGGAAAATTAAAGGTATATTCCGACTCCCATGAACTAGAATCAGCTTCTGCAAACCGAGTTCCTAATGCAAAAATATAATCAGCTTCTTTACACTTATCGTTAATAAACTTCGTTCCCCAGAAACCTGTCATTCCTAATGTCAATGGATGGTCATCAGAAACTGCCCCTTTCCCCATCAAGGAATGGGCTATTGGAATACTTAAATGATCAACCAATTCTCTCAATTCTTCGGCTGCATCAGCTAACATGATTCCTCCCCCTACATAAAATAGAGGATTTTTAGCATCAATCAGTTTCTGAATAATAGTTTTTGCTGTTAAATCATCGATAGATGGCTTTTGAAGTGTTTTCGTATTGTGTTTTAAACGTTCAAATAACGATACATCTACTTCTTTGGAGAAGATATCCATCGGTACAGATACTAAAACTGGACCAGGATTGCCACTCTCAGCTAATAAGAAAGCCTTTTCAATAATTTCTGGAAATAAGTCGGGACGATCCACTCGCCAAGCACGCTTCACAAATGGGCGATAAATTTCATATTGAGAGGCATCGGCGTGTAAATTTACTTCTTGGTGTGGATGTTTTCCGTAATAATGAGTCGGTACATCTCCAGCAATAACGACCATAGGGATGGAATCTAATGCCGCATTTGCGACGCCAGTCGCTGCATTAGTTAAACCAGGCCCTAAGTGACTTAAGACAACAGAAGCTTTTTTCGTCACACGCGCATATCCGTCTGCCGCATGCGCTGAAATTTGTTCATGTCTGACATTAATAAATTTAATTGTACTCTTTTCCAAAGCTGTTAAAACGGCAATGTTTGTATGTCCACAAAGACCAAAGATATGTTCCACTCCTCGATCTTCAAGGTATTTAACTAATTGATGTGAGATTAAATCTTTCATAAGTACACTCCTTTTCCTAATAGAGAATGAAGCGTAAACAGAGGATTACGTTTCATTCTCTATCAATTCAGTTTTTACTCATTATCCGGAAGTCGTAATACAATCATTTTCATTTCAGTCATATCTTCAATCGCATAGCGAGGGCCCTCACGTCCAACACCACTATTCTTCACGCCTCCGTATGGCCAATGGTCCAGTCTAAAGTTTGAAGTTCCGTTAATGACCACACCCCCCATTTCAAGTGAGTGAGCTACTTTGTAGGCTAAATCCATTTGATTTGTGAAAATTCCAGCTTGAAGACCAAAGTCTGAATCATTTGTTTCTTCAATAGCCTCTTCAATCGTTTCATATGGAATAATACTCACAATTGGTCCAAATACCTCTTCACATACTACTTTACTCTTTTTAGGAGGATTTAATAGAACCGTTGGTTCGACTGTAGCTCCATGCTGTTTGCCGCCACAAATTACTTTTGCCCCTAACTGAACAGCTTCTTGGATCCAATCTGTCACACGTGTGGCTGCATTCGTATCTACTACACAACCTACATCAGTATCAGGTAATAAAGGATCTCCAATCTTAAGTTTAAGCACTTCTTCTTTTAAACGTTCTGTGAATTCCGATACTACTGATTGATGCACATAGATTCGTTGAACAGAAATACAACTTTGGCCTGAATTACTGAATCCTGTTTTCGCACACATGGCAGCAGCACGATTTAAATCTGCATCATCATGAATAATAGTGGCAGCATTTCCACCTAATTCAAGTAATACTTTTTTCATTCCAGCTAATTCACAAATATTTGTGCTGGCTACTGTTCCACCTGTAAACGAAATCACATTTACACGATCATCTTTAACAATCTGTTGTGCAACTTGTCGTCGACCTAGAACCATGTTGATTGCATTTTCAGGGAATCCTGCTTTTAATAATAATTTTATTAATTCTGTCGCAATCAATGTTGTTTGCGAAGATGGCTTTAAAATTACACTATTACCAGCAGCAAACGCTGGTCCAACCTTATGACAAACCAGATTTAAAGGAGCATTAAACGGTGTAATTGCTGCGACAACACCCACAGGCACTCGGAAGGTAGAAGCAATAGCTCTTGTTCCTCGTTCAGAAGCATCGCCTGGTAGCGTTTCTCCCATTAATCTTTTAGCTTCTTCACCTGATAGCTCTAATGTTTCGATAGAACGCGCTACTTCATCGAGCGTATTTTTTAGGGGTTTTCCTAATTCTAAAGAAATAAGTTTGGCGAACCTTTCTTTCTCTTGCTCTAATAAACTAGCTGCTTGTTTTAAAATTTTAGCTCGTTGATGAGAAGGAATAGCTGCAATTTGTTTTTTAGCTTCATAAGCTGATGCCAACGCTTTTTCAACGTCCTCTTGGGTTGCCAATACTTGTTCTCCTATTACTTCCCCAGAATATGGACTTTTAATAGAAACGACCTCACGGTCTGCTGAAATCCATTCCCCATTAATATAAGGTTGCGATTGTTTTTCAATTGTTTCGATCATTTTGCCACCTACTTTTCTAAAATTGATTAAGGATCTTTCATTATTCATTACGCATTTTGTGAATAACTCTTTGTCTAAAGCATGATTTTTATAACCACCACTTTATAAAAATTAAGTTAGTATACGCTATGTTTGACCATATACTAGATTTTAGATCGATCTAATATAGCTTATTTTTAATTAAATTAATTATTTGAAAAGAAATTATACCTATAGATCGATCTAATATTCATCGCATTATAATATTAATTAGTTAATCAATTTAAGTTGAGCTGAATACAAACGCTTACAACACCTCCTTAAATTATATAACATTTATGAATGTTATTACTATAATAATAAGAAAAATATTATATTTTCTTATTATCCTAGTTTCTCTTGAACCTTTGGTGTAGCGTGAAGTTGAGAGCAAGGTCCAGCTTGAAGCATATAGCTTCCACCATCATGGCCAATGATTTGTTTTACATCCTTTGCCACTTCGATAAGATGATTGAGATCTATACCTGTCTCAATTCCAATCTCCATTAATCCATGGACGAGATCTTCTGTGGCAATATTTCCACTTGCCCCAGGAGCATATGGGCACCCGCCTAGCCCTATAACGGAACTGTCAAAGTTAATCACACCTTGTTGTAGGGCAGCTATCACATTAGAAAATGCCATTCCACGAGTATTATGCAAATGCATGGAGAAAGTCATTTTAGGAAAATCTTGTTTAAGGAGACCTAACATATCATATACTTGTGCAGGATTTGCCATCCCTGTTGTATCAGCTAAAGAAATTTCATTAATTCCCATCAATGTGTAACGCTCTACAATAGAAGCAATACGTTCGAATGGGACTCTCCCTTCATATGGGCATCCGAAAGCCACGGAAATTGATCCACCAACTTTGACATCATATTTTTCGGCTAATTCAATAATAGGGGCAAAACCCATTTGAGCTTCTTCCACAGAACAGTTAGCATTAGATACACTATGAGAGTCTGTTGCTGAAAGCATGAGTTTTAGCTTTTTGATTCCAGCATCAATCGCACGTTGTGCTCCTTTTACATTAGGAACTAATGCGCGGAATTTAATGTCTGTTAAGTCCTGAACGCTTTTTACTACTTGCTCAGCATCTTTAAGTTGAGGAATTGCTCTTGGGTGAACAAAAGATGTGAGCTCTATCGATTGGATACCTGTTTTGGCCAACTCTCGCACAATGTGAATTTTTTGTTCTGTTGGTATCCATTCATTTTCAGCTTGAAATCCATCACGTGGAGCTACCTCACAGATTACTACTTCATTAGGCAACCGTAGTTTTTGTATCCCATTCATTAAATAACCCCCTTCTCTTTTAAAACGGCTAATTCTGCAGCAGATAGGCCTAGTTTTCCTCCTAGAATTTCCTCGTTATGTTCACCTAATTCCGGTGCTCGGTGACGAATAGCTCCCGGAGTATGTGAGAACTTTGGAACCACTCCTGGAACTTTAATCTTTCCTAAGCGTGGATGCTCCACTTCTACAATATTTTCTCTTTCTTTATACTGAGGGTCATTAAAGATATCTTCGATACTATAAATAGGACTAACCGGTACACCAAATGAATCCAATTTTTCCTGCAATTCTGCTTGGGTAAAACCCCGAATCCAACTTGATACAATTTCTTGCACTTCATGATCATGTTTTAGTCGTTCTACATTTGTATAATAACGTGGATCTTTCAACATATCAGTTCTTTCCATTGCTTCTGCCAAACGGTCAAAAGTTGAATCTGTGCTGCACACAAGAACAACAAATTTTCCATCTCTTGTTTCGTATGTTCCCGCAGGACTTGAATGCCCTGCAAGACCAGGACTTCTTCCTCTCACTTTGCCATTCTGATCAAACTCGGCGACTAAAAATTCCATCATTCGGAAGATAGATTCATATAATCCCATTTCTACTATTTGACCTTCTGGCTGGTCATTTACATCTCGATGATAGATAGCGCTTACACAAGCAAATGCAGTATAGACTCCTGTAATATAATCCAATAAAGAATAAGAAGGACTGACAGGTGGTCGATCTGGGTAACCTTGCAAGTAGGTATGCCCACTAAATGCAGTACCAGGAGTACCAAATCCAGCTTTTTCTCGATAGGGTCCAGTTTGTCCATAACCTGATACGCGTACCATAACTAACTTAGGATTCACCTTTTTGAGTTCTTCATAGCCTAAATTCCATTTTTCCAGTGTACCAGGACGAAAATTTTCAATTAAAACGTCCACTTGACTAATCAGCTTTTTAAAGATTTCTCTTCCTTCGTCTGAGCGAATATCTAAAGTAACAGACTTCTTATTACGAGCTAGTCCAGGCCATCTTAAAGGTTCAGTTCCTTTCCAAGGCCCTACCGTACGAAGGGTGTCCCCTTTTCCTGGAAGCTCTACTTTGGTCACTTCTGCCCCTAAATCAGCTAGTAAGGTGGCTCCAAATGGAGCTGCAATCATCGTGGATATATCTAAGATTTGGACCCCTGTTAAGGGTCCATAATTTTTTGCTAACACTCTTAATTCCTCCAATAATACTGATTTATTTCTTTAGGATGTATGATTTTTTAGTACATTTTCTCTAATATGTTGAAGATGGGTATAAGTAGCTTTAACGGCCTCCGAAGAGTTTCCACGTTTTACAGCCTCCAAAATAGCTCTATGTTCCTTTAAAGATTGAGCATATCTTCCTTTTGAATTTAATGTTTGCTTTCGAACTTGACGGATCATATTTAAATTAGCTTCCATCATAGAAACAAACACGAAATTTTTGGTAGCCTCAGCTAGTGCTAAATGAAAACTACTATCGGCTTCTACTTTCTCATCCGGATATTTCAGTTTATCCTCCATTTTTAATAAAACATTTTCCATTTTTTCTATGTCTTCCTTAGTAGCCCTTTGGCTAGCTAACTTAGCAATTGTGGGTTCAAGCGTTTCCCTTGCCTCTAGAAAATAAATGATTGCTGATTTTTCTAACATATCAAGTGTATCGAAATGGTATTTTAATGTCATGTTCATGTCGACTTGTTGAATAAACCTTCCACCACCCGGCTTAGAAACAATAAGTCCTTCTGATTCTAATACCCGACAAGCCTCCCGTAGTGAGGTGCGGCTACAACCTATTGTTTGTGCTAAGGTACGCTCACTCGGTAAACGATCCCCTGGTTTTAACTTACCATCTTCGATTAATTGCCTAATTTGCACTACTATCTTTTCATACATTCGTTCATTGCGTACGCTTGAAAATACTTGATCACTCATGAGTGAACCTCCTACGTTTAATTAGAAAAACCGGGCTGCTGGTTAGTCCAATTAATTTGTATTATATTCAGATAATTCCTAACTGTCAAGATAATTAAATTTATTTTTAGCGCAACTTATTATGTCTCCTTCACTGTGTAGACTAAAATTTAAACTTATTACGGTATATAATGCTACCTTATTCATTCATTTTTGCACAGTCCTATCAAATATATGGATAATATCTGTTAAATTTTCTTACAAGTATAAAGACTTTTTAACTATGGAGGTAAATAAATTAAAAAAATCCTTTGATTTTAATTAGTCCTTCTGATAATATCAAACTAAATTGGACTAACCAGTAGCCCGATAATCTTTCGGCTTACTATTTCATGATTCTTAGGAATTTTATGCATGCATAAAACCAATAGCTATTGATGAAGAAATCAAAGAAATCGTCCAATGATGCATTATGACCATCGAATTATTAAAAAAGGTAACTGTTAGTTTCGTGGCTCAGTAAATGAGTTATGGGAGAATCCTAAACCTTTGTTATTAGAGAGGAAATAACATCTATAGGATAGATAGTCAGTGTAGAAAGAGTGAATGTTAATGATTTTAAAAAAACTTATTGCCCATTTACAGGAGGGACTTCAGGCTCGAAATGCTACTCAATTTGTGCAGAAAGCCTCTTCTTTTAACAGTGATATAAAAATAAATAAAAATGGAAGATCAGTAGAAGGTAAAAGTATTATGGGAGTAATGGCTATAGCCATTAGAAATAAAGAAGAAATTACTTTAACAATAAATGGAACAGATGAACAAGAGGCTTTAGTAAGCTTGAGGAATTTTCTTCAGAGTGAAAAATAAAAAAGTCTTAGTATGAGGAATTAGATTCATTTTTATTAACCTGATTTTCAGCTTGAAGAGCTTCCATCCAAAATTAGGATAGAATGGAGATATAAAAGAAGGTTGATGAAGGATTTTAGTTTATCTTCTCGTCATTGGACAATATCTCCCCTAATAATGAAGCGAAACCCCCATGTAAAAGAATTGCTAGTTCACTTTCTTTTTGAAATGATTCTTAACCATTAAAATAATCAGCATGCACAATAGAATAACGATGAGAAGAGGCAAGTTAAGATAGTAATCTAAAACATATCCTCCTTCTTCCCTTTGTTCTGAATAATTAGAGGCCATAGCCATTGATAAAAAGATTAGAATTCCGCCCAGTAGAAAAACGACTCGTTTACCATTTTCTAACTTAAACAAGTCTGTAATTCCAAGGATTGTACAATGCAAAAGGATAGATGCTTTAAAAAAGATAGTAATCAATAAAGTGAATACGACAATAGCATCTAACCTTTCAATAAAGTCAAATAGGTTCACCTTTCCAACGGTAGCTAATGTAGGGAAGGTAGATCTCTCTGCTACGTCCATACCTAGTACAGCAATATTTAGACTGGTGGTCCAAGCTAAGATCACACCACTACAAATTAAGGCTGATAACCATACCTTTTTCGTGAAGGTAGGACGATTCAAGGAAGGAAGCAGCATTGTAAAGACAAGCATTTGACCAAATGGGTAAGCAATAAGAGTTGGAAAAACTGTACTAAAGATCGGTCCCCATCCAACTTCAAGAAACGGTCGCAAATTATGTACATGAACTTCACTTGAAATAAAGACAAAAAAGTTCCCTGTTATCCCGAACAAGAGTAAAATTACAATAAAAACTTCTGCTGTTCTCCCCAATACTTCAGTTCCTAAACAGATTACATAACAAACGACTAGAACCAGTGGAACAATGACGGCGAATAAAGGGGTCTCTTCCAATGTAGATGAAACCAATAAGTCGCCTAAATCCCGTACATTTCTTGCAGCAATATACAAAAAATAAAGACAGTATAACAAGCCAATAATCCACCCTACATATCTTCCAAGTATTTTCCTAACATATGTAGTAAATGGAATTGTTGGATATTGACGATACAAAAAATAATATATGAAAAATAGGATGATCCCTCCACACATACCTAAAAGAATCGCCAGCCATGCAGCTTTTCCAGCATCTACTCCATAACTGACCACCACTGAAGTTCCCAGTTCAAAGATAAACATGAGGGAAAAAAGTTGAATAACACTTATTTTTGTCCTTTCCATTCATCAAAAACTCCCTTCTTTGCTCGTTCTCACTGGATATTTATTTGTATATATGGAATTTATTTGTCATATCTATCCGGCGGATAATTATTTATACACTCACATGGATTTCATCAAAAACTCTTTTTCTGATGAGATATCTCTACCTTTCTGTATATATTCTTCGGCAATATTAGCCTTTTCTAAAAATTTTGTTGTTTTTGCTCTTTTTTTACTGTAATTTATCTTCATTCTAAACCTGTCCACGTCTCTTTTTCAGTTCAAACTCTGATCTCTCTACTGCTAAAATTTAGTATATATCTAGTATAGATAAGAATACGATTATGATATACACAGAAAGTACAAATAGAGCAACCTCAAAAATTGCTCTATTTATTGTATAAACATTATTTATGGGAGGATATATATAATAATTAGATGTAATATCTAATCGTGTGCGAAAAATGTTTTTTCTAAAGAAGATACAATAGATACTATGTGTATATCTTAAAAAATAATTAAAGAATGAAGAGAAACAAAAACTTCATAAAAACAATAATTATCTTTACTGAGAAAAAACCGCCTGTTTTAGAAAAGAAGCAGGAGGTTTTTATTTGACGAGTTTCCTCCATTCATTCTTCCGAAAAACGTTCGTAAAATTTTGTTTATTTTAGAATACGTTCGTAATTTATTTTTAAACTTAAACGAACGGTAAAAATAATAGATCTCTTATATAAAAGAAAAGGGTTCTGGTGCAAGAAATGTTAGTTAGAAATATAGAGTAGCAGTTTCTTCTACATTTCTGACTTATGAAGCTAATCCAAACAGCCTGTGAATAAATTCTTTTTGATTTTGGACAGACTTGTCCCGTAAAACAAGTTGCCCTTTTTTAATCATATGCATTGCTTCTATTCCAGAAATAACGGACTTCGCTGAGTGAAAGGACTTTAATCCTAACATTGAACGAACTCGCTTTTTAATAAACCGATGATCTTGTTCTATTACGTTATTCAGATACTTCACTTGCCTTACTTGGATGCCTACGGGCATCTTTTTTTCGTTCTTCAGCTCTTCAATCGATATAGGATAGGCAGGATTCTTATCGACTGTTATAACACGAGGCATTGAAACATGAAAAGACCGCAAAGCTTTCTTAAAGAATCGCTTTGCAGCCTTGTGGTCTCTTGTTTTACTTAGATAAAAATCAATGGTATTTCCTTCTGAATCAACGGCCCGGTACAAATATATCCATTGCCCTTTAACTTTAATATACGTCTCATCTACTCGCCAAGAATCGTTTGTTTTCTTAAGTTGACGACGAATTCTTTTGTCCATTTCAGGTCCATATTGATGTACCCAACGCATAATCGTTGCGTGAGCCATAGATAAACCACGTTCCTCCATCATTTCCACCAAATCACGAAAACTGAGGTTGTACCGTAGGTACCATCTTACCGTTGATAAAATGATGTCAGGCTGATAATGTTTCCATTTGAATGAAGATTGATTTGCCACACTGATCATGCTCCTTTTTTTAGGGTAATAGTATCAGTATGTCCAAGATTTAGAGATTACTTGCAATTGCCCTGAAATTTTTGCACCAGAACCTTATTTGTCTATATTAAGTACAAATGATGAAACGTTTAACATTCAATAAATAGTTTAATGTTTACTCATAAGATTAAGGGGTTTTATAACAATCAAATAAACAAAAATATTTTCTTCTAATGTAAAAATGTATAGTTTTTATTTCTTAAACAAATGAAGGATAGGGATTGAATGAAAAAGGAAAATAACTTTATATAAGAGAATGTATATTAGTGGAAATGAAACGGGTTTATGACATTTTCAACAAGGCATCTTTACATAATTTTGATTTTTCTTGTGAATAGATCCGAAATTTTTTATAAAGGGGATGGAAATCATGTTTCACGCGAAAGATGTTTTAGCTGATCAACTGTTAGCAAATGCTAATGATCCTAGCTGGTACCAACCATTTTCAGTTTCTATTAAAGACTTGTCAGAGGAAGAAGCTTTTTGGAAGCCTAACAAGGATAGTAATAGTATTGCTGAAATTGTACAACATCTACTTTATTGGAATGAAACGTGGCAAACTAGGTATCAAAAATCTCATGTCAATGCAGTACCTTCTATAGGAAATAATAATAAAAGCTTTATAATTCCGGAAAATCAAAAATTTGATCATTTAAAAGATCGACTATTAGAAGTACTGTTACAATGGAAAGAGTTATTAACTGAAGAAAAAATTGAAAAAGATGTAAATGGTTTTTCTGAGCATGTAAAGTGGTGGGAGGTACTTGGAAATATAACTACTCATAACGCATATCACATTGGTCAAATCATTTATATTCGGAAACTACAAAAGAGCTGGAAAGAAGATAGTAGTAAAGAGGATTAATCGAAGTCGATAATTTATGTCTCTGAATGAAATGGAGCATAAAATTCTCTTTTTTATGTAGAACTTATTATTTAGCAAAAGCTCAAAATGTTGATAAATCAACGATGTGTAAATGATAAATTTAGAACTTAAGAGAGCTCTTATGTATTGAACTCCACCTCAATAATTGGACAAAATCTAAAAAAAGACACGCACAGTTAAACTGTGTTGTCTTTTTTGAAACAATATGGAATAACATATATAAATACACAATGCTTATATTAGAGTAGGCATTTTTATTAATGATTCTAACCTATCGTTAGCGTTTTTCATTAACGATGTAACTCTAAATACCACAGTAAGTAATGCTGATAATAAGCTTATAAGTATATCCAAAATATATCCCTCCACATTGTAATTTAGTGTTAGATATAACACTAGGGTTATTATTAATTTAAAAGTCAAATTTATTCCAGTAAATTGATTTTTATTTCAATCTTCGATATTTACTTTTTTATTATTTTAACCCGATCTTCCATTTGTGGTGGTTCTTCTAGCCATCCGTTTTTAATCATTAGTTTAATTCCTTCGTCTGCGTAGAAATAAATATCCTTGGCAATTAAGGCTGCTTTTAGAGATACATCATTCCTTAAACCAAAAATTGTCCCAAAACTACTTCCAACAATTCCAAATCCATTGAGAAGGTAAACGCAAAACATCATGAGTTTATCAGAAAATGGAGCAACAGTAGAAGTAGTTACTGTGCTTCCAGAAGTCGCAGAGAACTGAACGTCACTTTCTAGTAGAATTTCTTGATAAATCTTTATTTGTTTCTTGGCAAGTTCTTTTCCTTTAATAAAATAGTCTTTTGCCTCTTTATTCTCTGCACATTGTGCAAAACCAGTAATCAACTGCATCCCAACATTATTGCACTCAACCCCGTGGTGAAGAATGCCTAACTCATTGTGATTCAAAGCCCTTTTGTCACTAAAAGGCTGAAACCCCTTCAAATAGCTTTTATCCTTAACGAACTCAATTGTTTTAGGCATTGTCGATTTTGGTGGAAGGGTGAGAATTCCTTTTTCAAGTAAGTAAAGTGTAGCCAATTTATAAATTTTATGAGTGACAGTAGTAAGTCCTGCATAAATCGCTATGACATCCTTTCGATATGCCATATTCATATTTATTGTGTACATACCCATACTAACCTCTTTTAAAATACGAAGAAACATTATGTCAAATCCATTATCGTATAAGTTGGGAGCATCTAAGTTAACATCTACACTCGTGAATCCAATAGGAACTGCGATTCCTTCATTCTCAAAAATCTGCTTTATTTCCTTAATATAAAAATGCAGTTCTTGCCATAAGCCTCCCATAATATTCTTAGCTTCCTGGTCATCCGCTTTTGCCAAGAAGTATTCTAAAATCCTGAGAATCATTGATTTTTCCTGATATGTAAGCCAAAGTGTTCCGATTTCAGGAGCACTTATTGGGTTTTTATCATCCAAAATGGTTAACCTCCTTCGGTCATTTCATCTCATTTTTTCCTATTGGTATAAAAATATTCAAAAACACTCAAATGGAAAAAGGTTAGCATTAAGCTAACCTTTTAAGAGATAAAAACAAAAAGACACTTTCGATTTTTTATCAGTCATTATCTTGTTCTACTTTTATAACAGCGCCTGTACTAGCATTGTTTTCTACTTCATAAATTTGATTTTTATCCGTCATAATGAGTACTTCATATTTTATTACACCATCATCAGAATCTAAGTCTATATGAAGTACTCTTCCTTGTACTTGTTTCAAAGCAATTGATTTAGCTTGTTCTGCACTAATAGCTCTCTGTACTTATACTATCACCTTTTGAAAAAAATCCTTCTCCGACCGAGGAAGCAGCATAGCTACTATCACTTTACTACACAGCTTTTTGTTCATTTTATTTATTCTCCTTTACAAACTTGATTTTAGTATACTGGTTAGTTTGTTAAAGATTCACTAAATTATATATTTCATAAAATCTAATTACGAAACAGAAAAAAGCTACTGAGCCCCAGTAGCTTTTCTATTTTTAAGCTGTATAAGAGGTGCAAATTTAGTTGACATAATCACTCTTTCCGGAACCCAACAAAAAAGAGAACCCTTTGGGAGTAATTATCTAAGGAACATAGTTCATATATTAATTTCCTTAAAAGCTACCTCCTCTGCACACAGAGATAGCTTTTTATTTATTTGATATTTATATGGCAAATTTAATTAAGGAAAGTTCCACAAAAAAGGGCTATCTCAAAGATGAGATAGCCTTTTTTTGTAGAACTTGGTGATCTTAGATTAATTGACTTATGATGATTAAGTTGTTCATTTATTATTATACTGTATTTTGTCTGACAAGTCGACATATCACTATGAATTTTCTAAAAAAAATTGCATAGATTATGCAACCTTGATTAGGAAACATCATGTTTTTCAAATGTCTTGAACATAAGAACTTTTACCTTTCAAGTTCTTGTTCTTGCCGTTTATTTCTCTTCTGAATACCGCCAATACGTTGAATAAAAGCAACATTCGAGACTTCTCTAAATGCTTTAAGGCTTTCTCCACCTCCCCATTTTGATGGAAAACATAAATATTTAAATCTTGCGTTATATCCTCTACTGGTTCCTTTAAAACCTCATGAGCAATAGCAATGATAATAAATCACTTCATCTCTCGCATAACAAAAACGACCATTTTTGTTACTGAGAACTCAAAAGTACAATGAATCTCTGGGACCCCTAATATTGTTGTAACAAAAATATTCGTTTTTGGGTTCTGGTGCAAAAATTTCAGGACAATTGCAAGTAATCTCTGAAACTTGAACATACTGATACTATTATTCTAAAAGAAGGACGTGATCAGTATGGAAAAGCAACCCTTATTTAAGTGGAAACATTATCAACCCGATATCATTTTGTTAACGGTAAGATGGTACCTACGGTACAATTTAAGTTTTCGTGACTTGGTAGAAATGATGGAGGAACGTGGATTATGTATGGCTCATACAACGATTATGCGTTGGGTTCATCAATATGGTCCTGAATTAGATGAGCGAGTACGGCGCCATCTTAAGCCAACAAACGATTCTTGGCGGGTTGATGAGACCTATGTAAAAGTAAAAGGACAATGGATGTATCTCTATCGTGCCGTTGATTCTGAGGGAAATACCATCGATTTTTATCTAAGTAAAACAAGAAATAAACAAGCAGCCAAGCGCTTTTTTAAGAAAGCCTTGGCTTTTTCGCACGTTTCTATACCTCGTACGATTACAGTAGATAAAAATCCTGCCTATCCCATTGCTATTCAAGAGTTAAAAGAAGAAAAAAAGATGCCTCAAGGCATCCAAGTAAGACAAAGTAAATATCTAAATAACATTGTAGAGCAGGATCATAGGTTTATTAAGAAGCGTCTGTCTACAATGTTAGGCTTAAAATCGTTTCGTACAGCAAAAGCCATTATTTCTGGAATAGAGGTCATGCATATGATAAAAAAGAAACAGGTTTACCAGGAGGTGAAGTCTGTCCCAAATCAAGTCAGGTTCATTCACCAACTATTTGGAATAGCTTCATAAGATTGAATACCAATAGGACACTATATACCTCTTTCAAGCAAATACAATCTTTGCACCAGGACCAGGTCGTCGACCTTATCAAAGTAGCTAGAATCGCTCGTAGTACGTATTATTATTGGATAAAAGCCTTTAAGCGCCCTGACAAATATAAAGAAGTTAAAGAAACCATTCATCATATCTTTCATAAACACAAAGGGAGGTATGGTTATCGTCGTATTACGCTAGAATTACACCGTCTAGGCTATCTTATTAATCATAAGACGGTCTGTCGATTGATGAAAGAGCTAGGCTTAAAGTGCCTCGTTCGGCTCAAAAAGTATCGTTCTTATCGTGGGAGAACAGGAAGAATCGCTCCAAATATCCTTAAACGTGATTTTAAAGCATCTAAACCAAATGAAAAATGGGTAACTGATATCACAGAGTTTCACCTATTCGGAGAGAAGCTTTACTTATCGCCTATTTTGGACCTTTTTAATGGGGAAATTATCTCCTACCATATCGACAAGAGACCTGCATTTTCACTGGTCACTACGATGTTACATAAAGCATTTGACTGTTTAAATGAGGGAGACTGCCCTATTCTTCATTCTGATCAAGGATGGCACTACCAAATGACCAAATATCAGCATTTATTGAAGGGAAATAACATTACTCAAAGCATGTCCCGTAAGGGTAACTGTTTAGATAATGCGGTTATTGAAAACTTCTTTGGTCTATTAAAATCAGAGTTACTCTATCTACAAGAATTTGAAAGTATAGAACAGTTCAAACAGGAATTAGAGGCCTATATCCTATATTACAACCATCTACGAATAAAAGAAAAATTAAAAGGATTGACCCCTGTAGAATACAGAATTCAATCCTCATTAGCTGCCTAAATAACGTGTCTAACTTTTTGGGTTCAGTTCAAGCATGGTCAGTAGTTTTTTCTTTTTTTGTATAGTCGTTTTATGTAAGGAACATACTAATGTAGAGGTCAATATATGATTTCAAAACAACTTCTAATTACGCACTATTTACGGAAAAGACTCCTGATTAGGCACCAGGAGTTTTTCTTTTTTTATACATAAGTTATCGATAGTTTGAACAAACTAAACAAGACGCTGTGATAGAGTCATTTACGACTACAATTCAACGAATGGGAGAAGACCATCTCTTTTGACTGGGAAGAGATGGTCTTTTTCTATTTTTAAACTGTATATAATATATAGGCGTAGTTAGTGTACTCACAATTATTAGAAATAAGGCAACAAATACATTTAACATGAATAAAGCACGAAAACTTGATCAAACTATTGAATAAATGGAGAGGTGTTCATTCTCAATTTCTCATTGTGTACTATAAGCAACCTATGAAAAGAGCTTCCCTTAGGCAGACCGGGGAAGTTCTTCTCTTTATATGATACATTTTTAGTCATCACGATTAATCTTACTAGAAATCTTCTTAGCAAGAATAAAATATTTTTTATAGTGAATATAGTCTCTCCATAGTAAATAATGAAAATTTTATTGATTTTAAACGCTTGAGAACCCATAGGAAATTGTATTGAATTAACTGTCAGATAGAAAAAGATTATAACTTCGTAAATTACATTGTCCTTAACTAAAAAGTATTCATTAGCTGATTTTGGAGTGAAAAATAATGACTTTTACTGAAACAAACACTGATCACTATTTGTATTATGAAGAGTATGGACAGGGTGCACCTGTCATCTTTATTCATCCTCCCGGACTAGGAAATAAAGTTTTCCAGTATCAACATGAGTTAGCCAAACATATGAGAGTCATCTTTCCAGATTTAAGTGGTCATGGAAGAAGCTCAAAAGCTAAACACTCTGTATCAATCTCTTTCTATGCAAACGAATTAGTGCATTTTATGGATTCGCTGCATCTAGACAAGGTCATTCTATGTGGTTATTCTGCTGGTTGTCTAATTGCTCAAGAGCTAGCTATCAATCATTCTCAGCGAATTGAATTATTAATACTTTCAGGAGCTTATCCTATAGTAAGAGATGTACCTGGACAGCTATTACATAAAACAGGAATGTATATGGTAAAAGAACACTTAAATATCTTAATAAAAGGCCTTGCTATAAGTCATACTCGAGACAAGACACTAAGAAGGAATTTAATTAGTTACATGAGGAAATCAGACCAGGAATCCTGGTATCAGTATTATAATCACTCATTACACTATAACTGTTTAGACAAGCTTCATCACTTAACGATGCCTTTATTGTTTATATATGGCGGAAAAAAGGATTGGACTACTCACTATATGAAAGAGTATAAAAATAAGTGCAGACATGCTGAATTCGTTGTTTTACCACATCAGGGTCACCAACTGCCTACCAAACAGTGGACTCAGTTTAACGAGTTAATTACAGGATTTGTCTTAAATAGATCTCATTTATAAAACAAAAAGAAAAGACTACTGAGCTAAGTCAGTAATCTTTTCTAACCATAAAACGTATCACATCAAGTCGATGCCTCACGGCGTCTTGAGTAGTTTGCTCTTAGTAAGACAAAACTATACTTTTACGGACAAGATATTTAAATCTATTACAAGATGTTAAGGTAACTATTATCGTTAGCAAAAAAAAGAAAGCTACCCCATCGTTGCAGGACGGATAGCTTTTAGTGAATTTATAGGCTTCAATTCATAAAAAAGTCTGCATAATTGTACAACAAATTTATAAATAAGGAAATATAAGACAACCTTGAGCATATGTATAAAAGGCAGCCTTTCTATACATTCTTTCTTACCTTATTCTTCAGAGCAAACCTTGCATATCAAGGATGTATAAAAAGTTGCATAAAAAAAGAAACGCGTGCTCAATTGAACCCTACTCCCATGAGGGTTCTTTTTTTTGGTCTGTTCTGGAAGAGGTAGTATGTTAATTAAGAAGTATACGGTATGTAGCCTAAAACAGAAAAACCTACCCAATCTAATTGTTCAATTAGTTTTTTGAGGTAGGTTTTTCTTTTAGTGGAATTATAAAACCTCTTTTATTTTTACTACTTGTTATAAAGATATGTTCATTTACTCTTTTTATAACCTGTACTAACGTATAAAACCAGCTGAAGAAGTAGTTCTTTCGCTGGCTTTATACGAGGTGTATTTATTTAATGCATCATAGCATCGTGAATAGTTTGTGCAAATTTATTATGTATTATAAAAAGTAGTTCTTTAAAAAATAAGATATTCATATGTTTTAATTAAAGCTTGTAAACAATCTTCTTCCTTAGGAACTCAACATTCACAGGTAAGAAGAAAATAAACTGACTATTCATCGTATAGTGAGTTTATTTTGATTAGCTTAGCAATTTATCCGTAAAAAACCCTACTGGACCTCATCAGTAGGGTTTTCTATTACTAAGAAGGTAGTTAGTGAATGAACTTCACTTTTAAAATAGTTTGCTCTATAACTTATATAATATACATTAAATTCCCAATAAACATTATGCTATAACTAATTGGCACACACAGGTTATCTTTGAGGTTAGGGTCCCTTTCTGAATAGGAAAGGACCCTTTTCCTTTTATTTTCTTAATTCATGAGATATAAAAAAAGGATTGCAATAGTAATTGCAATCCTTCTTCCACATGGCAAATAGTATTTTTACAAGGAAGTGAAGGAAATATCCTCCCCAGTTTGCATTGAGAACTTAATCCATCACGTTCTTTATTATCACAAAATAGGTGTCTTTTATTCAGCCAATACTTCCCTTGTATACAGGTAAGGCTAAAACACATGCTAAAAGTATACACATGGAGGAGGTGAAATGATATGGCAAACAACAGTGGAAGTCGTAATCAATTATTAGTACGCGGATCTGAACAAGCGATCGATCAAATGAAATATGAGATCGCTAACGAATTTGGTGTAAACCTTGGTGCAGAGGCAACGGCTCGTGCAAACGGTTCAGTAGGTGGGGAAATTACAAAACGTCTTGTAGCTACAGCTCAACAACAATTAGCTGGTGGTTTCTCAGGACAATCAGGTACTTCTCGTTAATTTTGAGGTGTACACTTAAATTTCATACCCTTTATGGCTTTAGCTACCTGCTTATAGAGCAGGTAGTTTTTTTTTTTTATTCACAAAAAAGAGGCTACTGCGCAGAAGTAGCTTCTTTTCCTATCGTTATCTCGATTTTAAAAAACGTGAAATAGGGATCACCTTTATCACTATTCGAAAAGAAATTAATTTTATACATATGAGCATGAAAAAAGAATGACAAACGAGGTGTCATTCTTTTTCCTACACATGGCAAGTGCATAAATTTTATCGCAAGGAAATGAAACATGTAATTCCACTTTTTACAGCGTAATTTGTTTCTACCCTTTAGTATGGTCAACGGACGAGGATTTACCCATCCATTAATTACCAGGTATGTACTCCTTGTATAATAGGAAACTTAAGAAAAACAAGGAGGTGACACAACATGGCAAACAACAAAAGCAGCAACAACAACGAATTATTAGTACGTGGTGCTGAACAAGCAATCGATCAATTAAAATACGAAATCGCTAGCGAATTTGGTGTAAACCTTGGTGCTGATACAACTTCACGTGCAAACGGATCAGTAGGTGGCGAAATCACAAAGCGTCTTGTACAAATGGCTGAGCAACAACTTGGCGGAGGACGTTTCTAAGATAACTTTATAAAGTGATGGCTATAGGAAGAATGGGAAACCATTCTTCCTTTTATTATAGAAATTTTCTATTACCAGTGGTGGAAAGTTTCTACGACTTAATAAGGAAAAAGGCTGGTTAATTCCACCTCCTCTTCATAAATCAAAAAGCACAGATTGTTAACCATTAGCTTTCTGTAAATACAAAAAGATGTTCCCTCGGAAATAGGAACATCTTTTTTATTTTCGTCAAATCACATTATGGTAATTTAAAATATACATTATACTATTGTCTAAAGACAGAAAACTCCTGGGGCCAATCAGGAGTTTTTACTGCATATATTGAACTAAAGAGTGGAGTCTTTAGCCACTTCTTTATGTTAATGGGTAATATTATTATTTGGCATTTGCGATTGACCTTGGGCAGGTGCAAATGCATTGACCATTTGCTGCATGTCTTGTTGGGCAAGCTGTGGTACTTGGTAATAATGGTGTTTATTTTGATATAGAGATATTTCATACGCCATCTCAATGCAATTTGGAACAGAATCAGCTAACACACGGCGTACAACAGGATTAGTTGTTTCAAGAGCTGCCATCGTTTTCATAGGCGCTGATGCTTTTACGGCACCAAGCATGAGGCTAGAAATACACTCATCTGTTATTTCTGACGCAGATTGTAATGGTTTCTTAGGCTGAGAAGGCTTAAGTCCATATACAAAATCATTGCCTTGTTTCATTTTATAACTCTGTGTAGGCGTTGAAGGATCTTGTCCTGTTTTGAAGCATTCTACCGTTGTGTTATATTCCTGTTGAATAAATTGAAATTGGCGATTCAGGATATCTTTTAGTTCTGGATCTTTTACGTGTGGGCTTAATAATGTGTATGTGTTTAATGTATCGATTGCTCCTGTTAATACTTCTTGTACATCAAACACTTCGTGTCCTCCGTGGTTCATTTGGGGAGGGACATTTCCCGTATGCATATTTTGATGTGTTTGACCTGGTTGATTTTCCATCATGTAAAATTCCTCCTACTTGTACTAGATTATGTATCGTCGTTAGTTTGTATAAAGAGAGGAAAATTATTCATATATCTTATATATGATGATGAAGCTTCGACAAAAAAAGCCCTCGAAATAGATTTCAAGGACTTAATATATGGAGTGAGAAATACCTTATAAGATAATTATCTTATATCGAATAAGGTATTTTCACAAGAAAAAAATTTATATAATCTTTGTTATAGTAACTACGATGTTTGTATCAGAATATCAAAAGTAAATTTTTATTCTTTATCGTTTCTTGGCGCAGCATTAGAAACCATAGAAACGTCTCCAGTATAATACTTATGCGGATAAGGATCAGAAGGCTTAGTAGGCTTTGTTACAAACTCTTTCTCAGATTCACCCAATTCGGTTTCATCTGTATTGTTATCTAATGCCTGTTCTAAATCATTTGATTGATTATCACCCATATAAAATTCCTCCTTTTAATTAAACAATGCTCATTAGGGATAAGTTTTTTAATAACCTGGATATAAACCCCATTTTTATTTTATACTTTCCTGTGCCTTTTCTTCATTTAGTATATATTTCAAATCAATATTTATTACTTTTTTGAAATTGTGAACGATTTATTTATGCCTAGAAAATCCATTATGGTAACTAAAAATAGATACTTTTACGAACGAGATATTCCTACCTATTACACGATGTTAAAGTAGTTATTATCGTTAACAAAATAAAAAGCCACCCAGTGTTTGCAGGACAGGTGGCTTTTTACTATAAAATGTATGTATAGACACATAATAATATATTTTTTCTCAAAATACTATATTTTAAAAGACTAGCATATGTATAAAGTGCAGACTTTTTATGCATTCACCTCCTACCTGGGTGTCGAGAAAACGTAGTCATATCAAGGATGTATAAAAAGCTCCATATTGGAGAGAAATCAACTCTTTAAGAATCCTTCTACGCCAAGGATTCTCTTTTTTTATGTGTACCGGAAAGAGAGATTTTTTAACTAAAAACGTTATACACTGTGTTTTTAGATCCTTCCTTTAAAAAAATGGAATATTTTTCTTGGTATACTTCTGAGAAATGTTATAATGATAAATTAAAAGAAACTATGAAAGAGGGGAATCTGATGCATTACATAACTGCATGCTTGAGAATTATTAGTGATAGGGACCTTAATGAAATAATAGGAGAGTTCAAAAAACTTGAGGAAGAAACTAATAAAGAAGAAGGATGTATTAAATTCCATGCTTATCCTCTTGAACCATCAGAACGAAAAATAATGCTTTGGGAGATTTGGGAAAACGAAGAAGCTGTTAATGCCCATTTCACCAAACCACACACCAAAAATGTTCAAAAACAAGAATTAACAGAAGTAGAATGGATAGTTAAAAGTAATGTAAATTAACAAAAAGGCGCCATAAGGTGCTTTCCAAGTTGACATGAACTCCTTCTTTTTCTACATGTTTTTAGAAAAACAATTGTCATTTTATTTTTTAATATAAAATAATGCTCCACAAACCCATTATTTTATGACCATTCAGGAAGGTACCATTTATAAGTTGCAAAAAGCCCTTGATAAAAGGGCTTTTTAGCATGACTTTACAAAAAAATTTATTTATGTATGTTTTATATCTTTAATGTTAAAAAAAAGATAAGAAGAAAAAATTAAAAGGAGTGAATAAATGGTTGAAACTTTCGAAGTCATAATTCGTACTCTTATAGCGTTTGTTTTACTTATATCTATTGCTCATCTACTTGGAAAACAAACTATTGCTCAAATGACTTATCATGATTTTATTGCTTCCATTACGATAGGATCTATTGCAGGAAATTTGACATTTAATACGTCAATACGTTTTAGTCATTTTATGATTGCATTAATCATTTTTAGTGCAATTATATTCTTTGCGACTTTAGTTTCATTGAAGAATAGAAACGCCAGAGCATTACTTAATGGAGAACCTACGGTAGTTATACAGGATGGGAAAATACTTGAAAAAAATATGGAGAAATTAAAATTTACAATGGATTCATTAAATCAAGCCTTGAGGAAAAAAGATATATTTGATATTAATGAAGTAGAATACGCGCTTATTGAAGCTGACGGACATTTATCAGTATTGAAAAAACCACCCTATAGAAATTCAACTAAAAAAGACGTAGGGATTTTTATTCCTACGGCATCAGCTTTTCCTATTGAGTTGATTATGGACGGTCAAATTATTGATAAAAACTTCGCCCAAAATCAATTAAAAAAAGACTGGATATTTACAGAATTGAAGCATCGAGGATTGGCTTTACCTGATGTGTCATATTGTGTACGGGGAACAAATGGGCAATTGTACTTTGATTTATATAAAGACGAGATTACTTCTCCCATTGATACAGAAGTATAAATAATAAAATACAGGTACGCATTACAGGTCTTTTTAGTTAGCGTAATTGGTCTTATAAGAAGGAAGAGCTCTCCGAATTTTAAAAGTGGGTTTCGGGAGCTTTCTTCGCGTTTCCGAGAACATGAATTATGTTAAGTAGAAGCGAACATGTATGTTCATATTTAGAGAGCATTAGGTTCAAAAAAATGAACATGGTATTCTCTAATATTTCATAGCTTATGAAACGTTTATGTTTAAAATTTGAAACATTTTGTTTCATGAATAAAAGAAAAAGCAGGCTTAAGCCTGCTCTTATAGCCTTTAAGGCATATATATAATATGGAACAATTTATTAAACACGATTTAGATGCGTATCTTTAAAATGCGTAGGATATTTTCGCTCTCCGTTCCATTTTTCATTTTATGGATATTTTTCAACTTATTTTAAAATGACATTAAAAGAGACATGCCTTCTGAACATGTCCCCTGATATTGGGAAGCATCATCTACAGTTTTATCGCCACTTAACAATTTCATCAAGATTTTGTCTTGTTTTTGGACGTTTGGGATTCTCTTTCCGATATCCGAAAGCGACCATACAGGCTACACCGAAATCGTTGCCTTCAATGATACCCTCATTTTTCAGAATAGTGGTTACCTGCTTTTTATCAAAACCTTCTATTGGACAGGAATCAATACCGATCTGAGCCGCAGCTGTCATCATGTTTCCTAATGCTATATATGTTTGTTTGCTTGCCCATTCAAAAATGAGACGGTCATTATCTTCGAGTTCTGTCTCGACGAAGGATTTGTAGAAACCGGAAAGATTTTGTACAACTTCTTCAGGCATATGATGAATGTCTTTCATCATTTTGATTACGTGAACGGAATCATGTCTTAAGCCTTCTTTTCCTCTGGCCAATATAACTACAAAATGGCTGGCAGTAGGAAGTTGTCCCTGGGCACCGCCGGATACGGGTTTTAATTTTTCGCGAAGCGCTGCATCCTGGATCACGACAAATTTCCACGGCTCCAAACCAACTGAACTTGGAGACAATCTACCTGTCTCCAAAATAAAGCGAAAATCTTCATCCGAAATCTTTTTGTTGGTATCAAATTCCTTGCAAGCATGTCTGAACTGGTAAGCTTTTAAAATTTCCTGTTTTTTATTCTCTATTCCTATCATGTGGAATCATCCTTCCTTTTTAGTAATACTTTACTAAACCATATTTCTCCAAAAGCATTTTATTACCCTGCCAGTCAGTTCAATAATCTTTATTTCATTATATGGCCCGATTGTTGAATAGAATAACCCGCATTTTTTAACAACTTTATTATTTTTTAAACGACTTTTTTGTCACTTACCATAAGTAACGCCTTATAGTAAGGTGTTACTTATCTTTGGGCCTAGAAGAGGCATTATGTTAACTAACGTTGTATACCATATACAGCTAAAAAACAGAAAAAACTACCGTTTGGAGAGGGAAGTAGTTTTTTCTGTTTTTTAGCTGTAGTTGTTGGCTGATGCCTCACGGCGTCTTGAGTAGTTTGCTCAAGTTATCAATAACTTATGTATCAAAAAGAAAAACCCACCTGATTTGTCAGAGGTAGGTTTTCTTTTAGAAACTGTATATGTAATTAGTTTGCTTGAAAGTTGAAATTATATTCTTTGATAAACTAATTTTTTGATATAACTGGAAGAATAATAAAACAAGATTTGGAGACGTTAAACATTGTGCATAGCAAGAAAGGTGGCACACTATCATGAATTTTGTAAGGAGGATAACAATGGGTATTTTAAGTGGAAATCCTACAGATGAACCGATGCATTATGGTGAGGTATTTGGAACATGGTCGTATCTTTCCACCTCAAAAGGGTTAGTTTCTGGCTATCAAACATTTCTAAATCATGTAGGAGACAAGGATCTACATAAGTTGGTACAAGAGACAATCGAACAGTGCCAGCAAGAAATGAAAGGTATAGAAACATTGTTAAAAGAAAATGGAGTAGGCTTACCTCCAACCCCACCTGAACGACCTGAAGCTTGTTTAGATGATATTCCAGTAGGTGCACGTGTTCAAGATCCAGAAATAGCTGCAGCAATTTCAATGAATATAGCTGCGGGTCTAGTTGCTTGTAGTCAACTGATTGGACAATCTATTCGTGAAGATATTGCGGCCATGTTTGCACAAATTCATATGCAAAAAGTAGCTCTTGGAGGAAAGTTTCTACGACTTAATAAAGAAAAAGGCTGGTTAATTCCTCCTCCTCTTCATAAGTCTAAAAATACAGATTGTTAATGATTAAATTTCTATAGAATACAACAAGGTGTCTCTTAGCAAATAGAGACATCTCTTTTATTTCCGATAAAACTCATTATGTTAACTAGCTGTATACCATATACAGCTTAAAAACAGAAAAAACTCCTGTGGCCTGTTCAGGAGTTTTTTCTGCTACATTTGTTGTCTGGACGATGTTTTGTGACATCATGAATAGTTTGTTCAAGTTAGTAAGAACTTATGTATAGAAAAGAGAAAAACCTACTGTCCATGTTCAGTAGGTTTTTCTTTTAGACTATTCATAGTACACAATGAAGAATTGAGAATGAACATCTCTCCATCTTTTCAATAGTGTGCTCAATTAGGATATAAATCATTCACATAAATGTTTCACCAACTATGAAACATTTATGTATAGAAAATGATACATCTTGTATCAAAAGAAAAGCAGGCTTAAGCCTGCTCTTATAGCCTTAAAGGCTATTATATAGTTAAGAAGTACGTATTAGTTTTTGTGAGGGTTCGTGATGCAGATTTTGAAACTGTTGAACAGCTTCTGTCATAGTTGACGTATTCAACTTCTTTAAGATACTTTTTCTTTGATTCTTAATGATGCGTTCTTCTTTATGGAGAATGTCTTGTATTTCTGAAACAGAATGACCATCAATAGCAAGAGCAAAGACTTCTTGTTCTGCTTTAGTAAACTGATTCATGAAGACTTTCTCTTTGAGGATTTTGCATTCTTCTTCTAAACTTTTCAATCGAGCAACTTCATCAACTAAATCAGAAGCTACTCTTAAGATATTTTCAATACCCATTAATAGTTTTTCGCTTTGATCCATGATAAGACCCTCCTATTTTTTGAGGGCAACCCATGTTATAATTAACTTGTATATGTTTTCACATGGGGTGTTTCTCTGCCAGGAGAAATGCCCTTTTGTTCTTTTGTGTTTAATCTTGCTACAAATCGTTTCGATCATCTCCTCAATTTGTATCTAACCCTTGATTTTTTTGAAAAAATAACCCTTTATAAAAGTTAAAACTAACTCATATATGAGTTAAAAATAACCCTCATAGGGGTTAAAACTAACTTATATATGAGTTATTATTCTCTTTTGAAAAAGCCTTATAAACCCTTACATATCAACGTTTATATCAATATATGAAATTCTTTTTTCTTCTTTTATTTTTTAAGGTGTTCTGAATTCGTATATAGCATACATTTATAAAAATAAAAAAAGAGTTATAGTGATCTTTCTTTAATAAATTTCTGATGCTATTTTAATTAAGTGTTAATTTTTAAATATATTAACTACCAATTAGTTTATTTTTTGTCATATAATGTATAATGTAAGCGATAACATATAGAGGGATGGTTTTTTTATGAAAAAAAATACTGCTATTAAACTTGTAGGAGCAGCTGCTTTATCTACAGGTCTATTATTTTCTTCGAATTTAACAAGTTATGCTGCTAATAATCAATCTGCATCTACATTAAATTTAAAACAATCTAGTGAATATAAACAACTTCAGAAAGAAGGGTACACAGTATCAGCTGATAATGCAAAAGATGGATATGTGTCTATCAATGCATACAAACCTGTTTCTGTTAGCCAGTCTGGTAAAGTAACTGCTCAAGCGTCTACAAAATCACAAACTTTTAAAGTTGCTCAAAAAATTTATTATGGTTTGAAGCCTGTAGGTACAGCTACTGGGTATATTAAGGTTAAATATAATGGAACTAAAGTAACACCTGTAGGACATTCTTTATATGTAGAAGGTGCTTATGGTAGAAAGGTTTCTTATAAATCGGGAACCCCGGGTAAAGTTTATTTTAATTTCGTTAAAGTTACTAGTAACGGAGGGATGAATGGTACTGGACCAGTTCCATTTAATACTATCTTTACTATTACATCAAAAGGTAAAATGACCTTTTTTAACGATGCATCAGCAAGAAATTAATAAATAGATGTAAAGCAATCAATTTACTTTTTATAATCTATAATGAAGAAAAGACTATACTCTAAGAGATATAGTCTTTTTTGTTCCTAGAATTGGTTTTATGTTAATTAGAAAGGAATAATTAAACATATAATTTATCACTGGTATATATAGGGGTGTTAAGTATGGGAATATCTTTTTATAATGGTGAAATATGTGTTGAAGGTATACTTTGCGGATCGTTTATAGAAATAGGAATTACGTTCATAGCCCTGTTCGTCATATGTGTAGCTTACGAAGTAATCTATAAAAAAGGTCGTCCATTAAATAAATCTTGAATACTTGAAAGATACAACTGTTTAGGTCCAAAAGGCAAGTAGGTAATATCAGTTACTAATTTCTGAAGAGGACGATCAGCTTGAAACTCACGATTTAATACATTCTCTACAACCTGATAAGGTTTGCCCTGTTAGCTTTCGTTTTTTTCGTTTTACGCGACATTGCCAACCGTATTTCTGTATGACACGTTGTACAAATTTATGGTTAATCTTCATCGTTCGATTAAGTAATGCTGTAATTTTTCGATAGCCATATCGGAACTTGTGTTTACGGCACTGCTCACCAATTTGTTGTTCCATCCATTTCTTTTTCTTTGTCCGTTCTGATTGTTCCTGTTGCCTTCAGCGATAATAAGTCGATCGAGGGATATCAAGGTACTGACAGATTTGATAGACTGGTATCTTATCTTTTAACTCTTCTACTACATTCACTACGATTTCTGGGACCACTTCCTCTCCAATTCCTTGTACTTTTTTAAGACCTCAATCCGTTGGGTTAAATATCGGTTTTCTGCTTTCAATTTGGATATTTCGTCTTTAAAGCCAGGTCCCTTTCCGTATGAATATTACTTGCCTACAGGCTGTTCAAATCGATGCATTTCTCCATTTTTGTACCATCTCATCCACCTTTTTAATTGGGAAAGCACTTCTTTGACAGGTACACCAGCTAATCTCATCCCAATAGCTTTTACCTTTACCTCTGCTGGATAACTGACTCTTGTCCCCATAGAAAAAACACCTCCAAGTGATTGTTAGATAGTATATACCCGGTTTTTAACTTAAAGGTGTTTTTTATTTGTCTCACTATAGGGGGGCAGTCCCGATATAAATAGAAGGCTCTTTTTACAAAATAAAGATCTTCTGGATATGCCTTCTAATAAATATGACGTTCGAAATATTCTCTATTCATGTTCGTTCTGAAAGTAGAGGTACTTAATCCTGAACGATTTATAAGTGATTGGTTGCCTTCGTCCTCTTTAGGTATACTAAGTTCAAGACCTTATAGTAAAAGGGTGATACATATACGCCGTTAGATCGCTTCTTACACCTGCCATCATATCCACCTCTATTATTAAAAATTATTGTCTATATTTTCTTGTATATTACATAATGTACTTTTCGTATTAGTTATTTCGTTTAAACGTTCTAACTCGTGCATGTTAGTAGAGGTTGGATTATTTAAGTGTAAATGCTTTGCATAATCATTGTCGAATCTTCCTAGATAAACTTTTTTACTATCTAATGGTTTATTTACACCAGATTCTCGCATAAAAAAACACCTCCCGAATATATTGTTTGGATTGAGGGGAAAAAATATAAGAGGTAGTATAAGACAAAATGATTTTCTTGTTATAGATATTCCTTATAGACAATATTTTAATTTTTTTCGACTAATAAAATTTTACAAGTACCAAAATGTAAAGTAATTTTTATCTGAATGGAAAGTATATAAATATAAAGTTTTAATAGAGGTGATCAAATGATAACATCTGAAGAAAGTAAAAACGATATACCACGTCCGCAACATTATTTAAAACTAATAAATGACACTGATAGAAAATTGAAGTTAGAGTGGAAAGGGGATATAGATGAATCAAATGTTACTATTCCGTCAGAATTAAACCCAGGTGAAACTGATGAAAAAGCATCCAAAAGAACTAGTAATGCAAGTTTTATTGTAGATATTTATCGTTGGAAAGATAACTCTTATCTCTATACTGGACAGCTAACAGAGCATGTACATGGTAGGGAGTATAGTAGTGCAGAGACCTACTATTTAAAATTAGGCTCATTTCCTGAAAGAAATCAAATTCAGTTGATAAAAAAATCAGAAGTAGATGAGACTGAACATACGACAATCAACACCTTTTCAGAAGATGAGTGGTAATATGATTGGATAATTTAAGAAGGTATATATGGACATATAGTCTATTTTAAAGGTGAATGTCTTATTGGAGCAGCACCCATTCAATTTATCTCTCCTTAAATAAAGGTCCATCTTTATCAGAATGCATTTGAACTAATAGAACAAAATATTTAAGGTGAAAAATTTATATTTTCGCTGATGTTGACTTCTGCGAAAATATAAATTAAAATAAGTTTATGGCTAGTATAAACAAGGTGAATTACTTAATGCCAGCATCATTTTTATACGCGGGTGTGGCGGAATTGGCAGACGCGCTAGACTTAGGATCTAGTGTCTTATGACGTGGGGGTTCAAGTCCCTTCACCCGCATCATTTAATTAAGTAATACGCAGAAGTAGGGCGGCATAGCCAAGAGGTAAGGTCAGATCTGCACAACCTTTATTCAACGGTTCAAATCCGGTTGCCGCCTCTACATTATGATTCAGAACTTAGGAAGGACCTTTAGCTCAGCTGGTTAGAGCAGACGGCTCATAACCGTCCGGTCGTAGGTTCGAGTCCTACAAGGTCCACCATTAAATTGAAAGACGGAGGAATACCCAAGTCTGGCTGAAGGGATCGGTCTTGAAAACCGACAGGGGTGTCAAAGCCCGCGGGGGTTCGAATCCCTCTTCCTCCCCATTTATTACTTATCTTATCATCGCGGGGTGGAGCAGTCTGGTAGCTCGTCGGGCTCATAACCCGAAGGTCGCAGGTTCAAATCCTGCCCCCGCAACCATTTTTATTGAGCTATAGCCAAGAGGTAAGGCAACGGACTTTGACTCCGTCATTCGTTGGTTCGAATCCAGCTAGCCCAGTTTCATATTAATTAAGAAAGAAGCTCTACCATTTTTAAGTGGTAGAGCTTTTTTGTATAGATTTCATTTTACTCTTTATACAATTTGCAACATAAGATTCATTATTTTATAACCTTGTTTGCTCAAATAAGCATCCTCTTTGTTATTCATATGAGTATGTTACTTATTCTTATTTAGAATAGGACTTTAAACAAGAAAAGGGATGACAGCTTTAGCTGTCATCCCTTTTCCTACACATAACAAGTGTATAGATTTTATAACAAGGAAATGAAACATGTAATCTCACTTTTTAAAGTGTCATTTGTTTCTAAGATTTAGTATGGGCGTCAGATAAGGAAATGACACATCCACTATTTACCACGAATATACCCCTTGTATAATAGGAAACTTAAGAAAAACAAGGAGGTGACACAACATGGCAAACAACAACAATGGTAGCCGTAACGAATTATTAGTAAACGGTGCTGAACAAGCAATCGATCAAATGAAATATGAAATCGCTAGCGAATTTGGTGTAAACCTTGGTGCTGATACAGCTTCACGTGCAAACGGATCAGTAGGTGGGGAAATCACAAAGCGTCTTGTACAAATGGCTGAGCAACAACTTGGCGGCGGACGTTTCTAAGATAACTTTATAGAGTGATGGCTTAGGGAAGAATGGGAATCCATTCTTCCTTTTTCTAAGGTTAAAAGAGTATTTATTAACACTCAGACTAAACTTATATGACCCATACCAACATTTGGATTTGGAGAAACTAAAAGCGTATGTGTAAATCATTAAGTTTATAATTAACATTATAATGCTCATTTACAATAGCAATCAAAGAAGCAAGGCGGCAATTTTCATCAACTTCTATGCCTAATAAATAGTTACAAAAAGCGATTTGGGTCAATGTAATTAATACACGATTCTCTAAATCTTTTTCACCCATACATTCGTGAACTAATTGATATAGGCTCTCCATTCGATTAACAACAGAATCTCCTTCAATTACAATAGCCTCTCTAAATTTAGAAATACTCATCTTCTACTTCAACTCACTTTCACCCATATATTCCATAACATTAATATCTTCCGAAAAGTTAAAAAGATACCCTTTGTTACGTAACAACAAGACCATTATAAGTAATAGCAATTAATAAAGTGTCCCGCGTTGAGAGTAAGGGCTTTATTTAGGTAAAATAAAGGGGAAGTCATATAGAAAATTCCAAGAAGGTGTTTTAATGAAGAAAATTGCTAATAAAGAAAGCACTCACTACTTAAAATTTTGTATCGTGGGGGGATTAAATACAGCTATTGATTTTTTCGTTTTTTCTCTGTTATCTTATTTAGGTGTATATTATATAATAGCTCAATGCATATCATATGGATGTGGTGTACTAAACAGCTATCTTTTGAATAGAGCATGGACCTTTCAACAACAGGGGAAAAGAAGGAAGCATGAATTTCTCAAGTTTACTATGTTGAATGTTGTTACTTTAATTGTTACATCTTTCCTGCTAACTTTGTTTCACTATAAATTCAACATATCACTTCCTTACAGTAAGATTTTAGTAACGATTGTTAGCATTGTATTAAACTATATAGGCACTAGATTTTGGGTTTTTAGGCCGCTAAAAAGATATACATAAATACAAATGATTAACGTATTCAAAAGAGAAAATGTAAGAAACAATAAACTCATAAGAGTTTAATTTTTTTCATTAGATAGATAAGGAATTCATTACATAACTAAACAAGCATATCCTTATAGAAATGCTTGTTTGTCTTAGATGGATGCACATTATTCATTTGAATAATTTTTAGAAAGTGTGTAATAAGTGCTAAAACAAAGCCTAGAATGAAACTAAAAATCCATGGTATCGAATTGTCATGTGAAAATAAAAAATATCGTACCAGAGAGAAGATTAGAACAAAAAATATTTATAAAAAAAGAAAGAAGTGGGTTGGGTATATATAATCTATACACCTTATTATAAGAGAAGCTGATTTAGTTGAACTCTTCTTTATTTAATAAACTTTCTTCTGCGAGCGTTGACACCCCTAATCTTTCTGTATATAAGTCAATATCAATTGCATAAGGGGGTCTCTTTTTTACTTCTATAAATATTTTTCCAATATACTCTCCTACTACTCCAATACTTATTAACTGTATGGCACCTAAAAGCCAAATAGAGATAATTAAAGAGGTCCAACCTATACTCGTATTGCCTAATAACTTTTGAACAAACGCATAACAACCTGTAATCAAACTTATAAAAAACAACAAGCATCCTAAAATAGTAAAGGCTCGGATTGGAACAACACTAAATGAGGTGAGACCATTAAACGCGAATGAGATCATCTTTTTCAAAGGATATTTTGTTTCCCCGGCTAAACGCTTTTTTCGATTATATGTCACTTTTGAGGATTTAAATCCAATTAAAGGGACAATTCCTCTTAAAAATAAGTCTGCTTCTTTATAACGCGAAAGTTCTTCAATAGCTCGCTTGCTCATTAGACGATAATCTGCATGGTTATAAACAAGGTTAATATTTATTTTTCGCATAAGCTGATAAAAGCATAGGGCGGTATTTCTTTTAAAAAAAGTGTCTGTCTCTCTGCTATCACGTACACCATATACAATTTCATCCCCCTCATGATACTTTAAGATGAAACTTCGAATAACAGAAATATCATCTTGCAAATCAGCATCAATCGAGATTGCACAGTCCGATTTAGATTTAGCTTTTTCCAGTCCAGCAAGAAGTGCTTTCTGGTGCCCTACATTGCATGATAGCTTTAATCCTGTTACATAGTTATTAATTGTACTTTCCATGGCAATTAATGACCATGTACGATCACTACTACCATCATCGACAAATAATATCTTGCTATGAGCTGAAATCAAATCCTCTTCCCTTAAATCGTCTAAAACAGAGGTTAGCTGTATAATGGTGTCTTTTAATACTTCTTGTTCGTTATAACATGGAACCACTATTGTTACTAAGGGCAGCTTTGGTTTCAATTTTTACACCTCCTATTTTACTTGATATAAATAAATCTTCCATGCAGATTCTTTGTCGTTAAATTCCTTTAAAAGTGAAAGGTTATTATCTTTAGCGTTTAGAATAGGAACCGAAGAAAAGATATAGCGACCACCCATTTCTTTAAATTGAGTAGTGTTTAGCTGCAGGTGATGTACCTCTTTTTTCTGATCTTTTCTGAACTCGTATGTTTTACCAAGTTCATCGACAAAGAGATAACAACGGCTTCCCCATTCATCATAATATTTTCTTAATTGCTTATTTTTTTCTAACTCTTTTGCTATTATCTTTCGAAATTTATACTTATATTCAAGGGGATATACATTGTTATAAGTATCTAGTGTATAGAACCCATTGTATTGTGAAATAGCTGGATGGATTCCAATACTTGCTACACGGTATGAATCTTGAGGATCCCCTATGAATTCTTTTATATCACTGAATTGTTTTGTTGCATAAAATTCCTTAAAAGAAGGAGAGTGAAAGTAATGGCCATAAAGAAGTTCTTCGTTAAACAGGAGAAGTGTTATAATCTGACTTATAATCGCTATATTAGCTAATTGCCTCCAAAACTTCCCTAGTGACCATAGAATATAACAGGCTAAGCTGAAACTAAGGTAGATAACAATAATTCGTAAGAAATGAAACCTTGCAAAGTTAAATGTATTTAAAAAACTTATCTTTTCTTTTAGAGGAATCCATACATTATTAAACCAAAAAGCGTACCATATCGATAAAGCACCATTTAAAAGAAATAAAAAAATGAATATTTTGTTATGTTTTATGTTCCTCTTAAAAGCTAATAAAACAAGGGTTAAAAATACTATTGGAAGGATAACATGCGTATGAACAGTCATAACATGTGTATGCCCTATGAGAAAGTTTTTAAGTGAAAGGCGCATAGAATGCCAAAAATCGTGTCGCGATGATATAAATTCCATCCTATGATTTGGCTGTTCTGAGATAATCATTGAATAGACAAGGCGATACTCAATTAAAAGGTAGAGGGAGGTCATAAAAATAAGGCTGAATAGAAATGGCCAATTCCAACTTTTCTTTCTAATTAAGTCATAAATCCATAAAAAAGAAATAGCCACTAAAAAGAAGAAAAAGCCAAGTACAAAGCTTGAATAAAAAGGTAAAAGGAAAAGAGCCACCCATTCTTTCCATGAAAAATCTCCCGAACGGATATTCAAAAATGCCCATAAAGCAAGAGGGTATCCTAATGTACTTAACATGCCTGAAGGCCAAAATGGGGTAAGTGCAAATGCAAGTGAAACACCAATACGAACAAAGTGGGCATCTTCATGTTTAATAAAGTGCTTCTTCAATAGTAAATACATTCCACCAAAAGCAACTAACCGAGTAATAGTTTGGCTTAAAGCGTAAGCAGTCATGGAAGGAAAGAGAGCGTGAAGCCAAACAATCCCACTGAATGCCGTCCCGAACGCATCACGCGGTAATCCATTGATAACTTGAGGGATTGTAGAGTGAAGGCCCCCAAATATCTGACCACTTTCAGCCAGCACCTTATACCAAGCAATATTAGAATCTAAATTATCATGAACACGTATGTGAGCATTTTCTCCTAATACATACATAGGAAGAAAATAAAGAAAAAGTAAAACAAGTGCACTAATGATATAAATTTTCTCTTTTCTCTTTCCTGTGGTAGCCACTGACATCCATTACACATCCATTGAATTATTTTTAAAGCGTATTGATACTCTTTGATGGTTCTAATTACACAAAATATCTGTTTATTAATATTCCCATCATTATACTGAAAATGTATTTTAGAGAAAGATTTTGAAATCATCATGCGATCATACGAATAAAACTCCTTAATGATTAAGGAGCTTTACCATATGCACAGAATATTTGACGGTTAGTTAACTTTAATTAGACCTTTTTATCTTTGTGCGTAATCCTGCCCATGCTCCTACAAGAAGACCTCCTAAAGTATCTGCAATTAAATCAATCATTGTATCTTTATTTCCACCACCCTGTAAAGTCATTCCGAAAAGTTGATCTGAGCTAAATTCGTAAATTTCCCAAATGACGCCTCCAAGTGCAGCAAAAGAAAAGGTAAATAGAAAAACAAACCATGCTGATATATACTCTCCTGCACTTCTATGTATTAATCGTTCATATAAAGCGATTCCTGCAAAAACAAGGATGGCTCCACTTATTAAGTGTAAAAATGTATCCCACCATCCTAATCCATACCAACCTAAAATTGAACCTAGGTACTGTGAACAAAATAAAAAAACTAAGTAGGAAATGATAATAGGCAAGTTAAATTTAAGCTTAGTAAAAAAAGCTAATAAAAGTGGTATTAATCCGCATACGAAACCACCTATTGACACCATGGTCTTAAAGGATTCATTACTCACATAATAAAATACTGCCAAACATCCCATAAAAATGACGTAAATCAAACTAAACAATATAACCAGCTTACGTTTCATTCCAACACCTCCTATATTATTTATAGTTTTTTTCGTCGTTTCATAGAATAAATAGCAGTTAAAAGACCTGATATCATACCTATAATCATGTCATACATGGTATCTGTATTTCCTCCTGATTGCATAGTGTGAGTAAAAGTTAAATCACCTAAAAATTCATAAATTTCCCATAAAACTGTAGCATTCACTGAGATTGAAAGCACAAATAAAAAAATAACCCATTTGGAAATTCTAGCTTGTATGCGTGTAGCTATAAGTAGCTTATAAAGAGAAACCCCTACAAATCCCATGAAGATTCCTTTATAAAAGTGTAGAACAGCGTCCCACCATTTAAAGCGATTATAAAAATCTTCAATTGACCCTAAAAATAGTGTACAAAAAAGAAAAACATAATACCCCACTATAAGAGGAATTGGAAAGGGATTAACCTTCGTAAACAACAACAAGGTTGGTAATGCGCTTACTATCACACCTCCCAATGCTACCTGCCAACGAGAAGAATCTCCTTTGATTAGATAAAAAAAGAGTAAAAAAAGCATAAATATAATAAAAGATATACTAAGAATTAAGATTATTTTTGATTTCAAAATTTCACCCCATTTGTCTAAAAGATTCTTCTTCGAATAAAAACTATATAGCTAGTTCTTAAGCTACAAGGATTCAAGTTTTCTCTATATTTTTTGATAAATAATAAAGGTATATACTCTTATTGGAAAAATTTTAAAAGTTGTGCTGGAATGTGTAGAAAACAAAAGAGCATTCTTTACGTCAAAAGAGAAAATAACAGCTTAGAAAGCAGAAAAACTCCCCTCTCATCGGTTGGAAGGAAGTTTTTCTGCCTTTTAGGAGTTAGCTATAGAATGATGATTTATCCATCTTGAGTAGTTTGCTTAAAAGATAAACCTTTATTCATTTACATAAAAAGAAAAAACATTCATGACAGGTGGCTAAAGTTTATACATATAGTAAGAGATAAATTGACTAAAAAGGTGATTATTATTTTTCGAAAAATACCGGTTGTTCTTGTGGGAAGCTTATTATTAAGTATAGGAATTAATGGATTTTTAGTTCCTCATTATTTGTTAGATGGAGGAACAATTGGAATTGCTCTCATCCTTCACTATTATTTTGAATTTCCTACAGGTGTAACGATGATTATTTTGGGCCTCCCCTTATGTTGGTTTGCTTGGATTTATGAGAGGACTTATTTTTATAATAGTTTTTATGGACTAATTATTTCTTCTTTATTGATTGATTGGCTAGAACCTATTGAAGATCAGTTTCAACTTTCTGTTTTTCCTAGTGTGATCTTTGGAGGAGTATGTATTGGGACGGGGGTTGGTCTTATGCTTCGGTATGAGACAAGCACTGGAGGAACAGATTTACTAGCTCAACTAATATCAAAAGCTTTTTCTTTGAACATAGGGATGGTTATTTTAATTATAGACGGTTTTATTATAACAGCAGGTCTTCCTTTATTAGGACCTAAAACGTTTCTTTTTTCATGTTCGACAATTTTTATAGGTGGAATGACAACTTCGTTAATTACTAAAAAAGAATAATTTGGATTATAAAATTAGTATCTTCTATCCTCCATTTTTTGTATCTTCCTGATTTTTATAAATTAAAAAAGCTCTTAGAACAACTCTTTCTAAAGGTCTTTCCAATAAAACGACTTTATGTTAAGTAGACAAATAGAGCCTTTTTCTACAAGGTGTGTAATGAGTAAATAATTTTTTATTCAATATATTAATCATTATTTATAAAGCAGTAGATAATTAATTGTTTTTTTAATATATGTATATAAAATAATGGCTATTGTCAGAGAAGAAGCCCTTAAGAGATTTCAAGGGCCTTTTTACTGATTAATCTCTGTAATATCCATTATGTTAACTAAAAATATATGAGAGAGGCTCTGATAGTTTAACAAAGTACCTCAACTGTAAATCCTCCAGGTGCCTCCACATAAAATGTATAACCATGTAATTGTTTTGGAGGTTCGACATTAAATCCATCTTCTTTTAACCTTTGATTAATTTTATTTACCTGCTCTTCATTCTCTTGGAGGAATCCAATATGGAAGGTCCTTGGATAATTAACTTCGCTCCCCTTCATTAAAGTTAGTACAAAACCATCTTCATCATGCATTATAGCAAAACCTTTACCCCTGTTTGCCTTGCATGTCATACCAAAATAAGTTTCCAAAAATTCTTGAGTAGCAGAGACATTTGTAACCGTTAGGTTGAGGTGATGAATTTTCATGTTTTCACCCTTTCTTAAGTACATCCAATAATAAGTCTTGTGTCGTATCCTATAAAAACCCTTTAATTAGATGAATAGTTTACTCTATGAATGTAAATATTTGTCTATATCTCTTTTAACCATTCGCTTTACTTCTTCAAAAGCTTTTGTTTGCCCCTCGTAAAATATGGACTGTTTAAATCCTTTCTTTTTTCAGCATCTTTAGACCACCTTTCCGACCTTTCAATTAACTTATCAAGTACCTCAACCAACTTCTCATTTTCCACGAATACCCCACCTTTAACTGGAAATTTTTACACAATAAGTCGTCAATAATATCTTCTACAATTTTCATAGAATTCCTGTTTAACAAGTTTCTTCTATTTGTTGTCTTGGAGTTTAACTATGGGAGCATGTGATCAAGGGGAAGAGAAGAACGTTGAAACTCCTAAGAAAGAAACTATTACTAAGTCAGAAGAAAAGTGCTGAGAAACAACCTAATAAGAAATTAGAAGCCCAACAGATTCAAAATGAGAAAAAGGACTTACGAGCGCAAGCTAGAGAAGTAGAGTTAGCCGAACGGCAGGCTAAAGAAGAAGCCGAACGCAAACGTCAAGTGGAAATAGCTGAGCAACAAAGACAACAAAAGATTGCCGAACAACAACGTATCGCAGCACAACAAGCAGAAGAACAAAAGGCACAACAAGCCCAAGTAGCACAGAGTCAACAGCAACAAACAAATGATGAAGAAATATCTCATACTGACCAATATGAAGAACCTGAAGTAAATGAAGATATTTCTGCTCCAGATCAATATGAAGAAGAGATTCGTCAACAACAAGAAGAAAATTTTACAGATGAAACAAAGCAACAAATTAATCAAGAGATGGAAGAAAATGAGGGATATAGTTCGACTTTATGGCGATGTGATCAAGTGTTATATGGAGTGCAAGAAGGGTACATTTCAAAAGAAGAAGCAGGAGATTGTTTGAAATAGTTTAATTATAATTAGAAGAATTTTTCTTGGAATATTTTTCTTGATTCTATTGATAAAAAAACTATCTAAGTGGTACAATAGACTTACAAATATATCATGGAACGTTGTTTTGACAGGGTTTATTGACATTAAGTAAGGTGATTTTTTGAATGATAAAAAACAAGTAGGTCAGCTGATTCAAGATCTGCGAAAGATAGCGGAAATGACAACTTTCGAGTTATCAGAAGGAATTTGTACAGAAGAAGAGCTACATCGGTTTGAACAAGGTGAAATCCATGCAAGCAGTGAAGTTCTCTATCATTTATCGAAACGTTTAGGGGTTCCGATGAATTATTTCTTTGAAGCGGGAGAGCTAACGCCCAACGATTATTCAAAAGAAATTAAATCGACCATTAGGCATTATATACGAAAACGCGATTATGAAACCGTGTTACATATGGTGAACAAAGAAAAAGATAATCCTATGTTTCAAGATCCTTTTCACGCACAATTTTTCCTATGGCACGAAGCCATATGTGATTATTATATCGGAAATAAATTTGAACAAGCGCTTCGTAAATTGGAAAAAGCAATTGCGTTCACGCGTACGAGCGAACAGTTTTATTCAGAAAAAGAGATTGCTATTTTAAATAGTATTGCCATTATTTATGAAGAAGAAGGCCATTTAAAAAAAGCGTTCAGTACGTTTATGGAAGGGTTGCAGCATATCGCTTTGCTTCCTAAGTTAAAAGATCCTCTTGTCAAAATTCGAATTTTGTATGGATTATCACGTGCGCTTTTGCAAATGGAACGTTACGAAAAGTCGGTTAAATATGCACAAGCAGGCCTAGAGCTGTGTATCCAGCATGAGACGCTTTATTTATTAGGAGAACTACATTATCAAGTTGGAGAAGCACTGTGTCAGCTTGGAGAGCTTAAAGAAGGAGTAGCCTACCTAGAAAAAGCTATTACTGTTTTTGAAATTGAGCAAAATGAAGCGTTTGTGACCATTATTCAACAAGAGATGTCTAAATATCATGAAATAAAAAAGAAGAGCTGATCAGCTCTTCTTTTTTTATCTCCAATACACTGGGTGTGGGTAAAACGGACGAGGGCGAGGATATGGATAATAACCATAAGGGAGTCTTTCGTCAGTTTCATGGGGATTCGAATAATACTCATAGTCATATTGATAATCTTCTAAAGATTGTTCCGGGTAATATGGGTAATTCACTATTTTCACCGCCTAAGTTTTTATGCTTTTTACTGTATTCAACATAGAAAGAATTGGAGTATGTACCCATCAAATTTTCACTTTAAAAATTCGAAGGAAGATAAGGAATATTCTAATAATAAAAAGAAATTAATTTTCCTTTTTATTTTTTTGTAAGGTATCTGCTGTATGAGTCAAAGTGGGCAGTTCGAAGCTTTTAATAAAAGAAGCGTAAGCAATCGTGTCTTTAATAGGATTCACATAAGATAATTGCTGACCTTGATAGCTGAAATTAAATGTAATCCAAGCAAAATCTTTATTATTGTTGGAAATCAGTTTTGCATTATGTATAAAAGCAGATGCGGCGATCATCGCATCTGGACCTTTAATTTTTTTATTGGATTCGATTTTAGCTTTTCGGCGAATTTGAGCTGCTAGCTGTGCAATTTCACTTGTCACGTCTACGATCTTATCTGTCATATCGTAAATATAATGATTTTTTACTGCTTTGACTTGAGGATTTGTTTCTACTTCCCAATGAGACAGCAGTTCCATTTCCACAACGGTAGGCATTAAAAATTCCGTATTATTTGAAATAAGTTCATTAATATATTCCACAACTTCCGGATAATTAAGTGCATGTGAAGCCCAAATGTTTGTATCAATTATTACTTTTTCATCCAACACAAATCGTTCACTCCTCTCTACTAGCCATTCGTACCAGCTCTTCTAACCCAAAAGGAGAGTAAAGAGCCGCAGATTCTGAAAGTTGATTGCTTAATAGAAGCTTTTCATATTTAGTCAATCTAGTTTTTGCGGATTTTATGAGCTTTTCTTGTGTGTTATTTAGTATTTTATCTTTTTTATCATACGTGCGTAGGACTTTATTCTGAGGTTTGTATTTAAGATTTTTCTTATGAATAGGGTGTGAGGAAGGGGATTGTGGCGAGGATTGTGTATAAATTTTTCCATTTGTTTTTAGTTTAAAGTGCTTCTGGATTTCCTTGCTGTATGTTCCTTTTTGGTCATCTACCATGCGCTGTGCTTTCATGATATCCCTGCCTTTTATATAAATTTATATAGTATATGTGATGAAGTTTTTTCTTACTATTCCTTTTATATAAAAAGATTAAAAAAGTTAGCTGCCTGGAGTTATTAAATTAATTAATGTTTGCCTGTTGGGTGATGACCTCAGTGAATAACGGACAAAGGTTTAAATACGTGATATCGTGTAAGAGAAATAAATCAGTATAATCTAAGCTGTTGCGGACACTTGTCTATAAAGGATCTCAGTGTTAGAGCAGGAACTACAAAAAAGGGGATGCAAAATGAAAACAGAAAAACAAAAAATGCTGGATGGAGAATTATATCTTTCCGCTGATCCACAATTAATGAAAGAACGTGAAAACGCTCGAAGATTAACAAGGCTTTATAATCAAACAACAGAAAGGGAAGAAGAAATACGTACAAACTTATTAAAAGAACTGTTTGGTTCTACGGGAAATTCTCTTTACATTGAGCCTACTTTCCGCTGTGACTACGGTTCTAACATTCATGTTGGAGAAAATTTTTATGCTAACTTTGACTGTGTACTTTTAGACGTATGTGAAATAAGAATAGGAGATAATTGTTTTCTTGCACCAGGTGTACATATCTATACAGCAACTCATCCTTTGCATGCCTTTGAAAGAATTTCAGGAGCTGAGTTTGGAAAGCGCGTAGAAATAGGAGATAATGTGTGGATTGGGGGAAGAGCCATTATTAATCCTGGAGTGAAAATAGGCAACAATGCGGTAATTGCTTCGGGTGCCGTTGTGACAAAAGATGTTCCTGATAACGTGGTAGTCGGAGGCAATCCTGCAGTTATAATTAAACGTATTGAAGATTAAAGAATAAACAAAGAGCTTTTAAATTGTAAAAGCTCTTTGTTTATACGGTATTTTATTGCCGATTTGGCTCAGCCTCATTTATGAGGTTTCGATGAAATGTAAAAACATACATACTTCTTTCCGAGATCATCCATACTTTATTGACAAAGGAAAATTAATCATGGTATATTATCTTTAATTAAAGATATTTAAATTAAAGATAAATAACGAATGATAAACTAGACGATTTATCCGGAGGAATGTAGAATGAACCACTTAAAAGGAATACACCATGTAACGGCTATTACAAGCAGTGCAGAAAAGAATTATGAATTTTTCACGTATGTGTTAGGTATGCGCTTAGTTAAAAAAACGGTCAATCAAGATGATATTCAAACGTATCATTTGTTTTTTGCAGATGATAAAGGGAGCGCCGGAACGGACATGACTTTTTTTGATTTTCCAGGCATTCCAAAAGGTTCTCACGGAACAAATGAAATTTCAAAAACATCTTTCCGCGTTCCGAATGACGCGGCTTTAGACTATTGGGTAAAGCGCTTTGATCGCTTAGAAGTGAAGCATACTGGAATTCAAGAACTATTTGGGAAAAAGACGCTTTCGTTTGTTGATTTTGATGATCAGCAGTATCAGTTAATTTCTGATGAAGGAAATCAGGGAGTTGAATCAGGCACTCCTTGGCAAAAAGGCCCTGTACCTCTTCAATACGCCATTACGGGACTCGGCCCTATCTTTATTCGTATTGCCGAGTTTAATTACTTTAAAGAAATGATGGAAAAAGTCCTTTTATTTAAAGAGATTGCTCAAGATGGAGATCTTCACCTATTTGAAGTAGGAGAAGGCGGAAATGGTGCGCAAGTAGTAGTAGAACAAGAACACAATGAAAAATTTCCGCAGGCTCAGCAAGGTTTTGGAACTGTTCATCACGTTGCTTTTCGCGTAGAAAATCGACAGGCTCTTGAAGAATGGATTAACCGAATGTCAAGCTATGGTTTCCATACGTCTGGTTATGTGAATCGTCACTTCTTTGAATCGTTGTATGCAAGAGTGGCTCCGCAAATTTTATTTGAATTCGCGACAGATGGACCAGGATTTATGGGAGATGAACCTTACGAAACGCTCGGAGAAAAATTATCACTACCTCCGTTTTTAGAGCCAAAACGCGCAGAAATTGAGAAGCTCGTGCGTCCGATTGATACAGTAAGAAGTACAAAAGAGTTTGTGAAAGAGTAGTACACAAAAAACACTCAAATATAGCTGTTTGAGTGTTTTTTGCTGTTTCAAAGACGAATCAGCTTTCAAAACGCTAAAAAAGAACGTGTCCTTTTTTGATATTTTTTACTCTTATACTATACCTATCGCCAATGTTCACTTAAAAACAGCCAATGTTCTACAAGGAAGGAGTAGGAGTGGGTTGTGCATAGCCTTCTTTATATTTTTCATCGATGTCTTTGCGAATATCTTTTATTGATTTGCCTCGGTTATAGTCGAGCATAGCTTTAGCTGCAATTTCTATACACAATCCGCATTTTGTTCCATGATCATCCCAGACGACTGCTCCATTTCTTTTGTTTTTAAAAATAAAGCAGTCATAGCTATTTTTGTGATTCGCTTCCATTCCACATCCGCAGTAGCAAGGAATTTTTTCAAGTAGTTCACGATTTTTAGCAACGGATAGATAAACTAGTTTCATATCTTTAGGCTGATTCTTCAAAAACTGTGGTAAAACATCTACTCCTGGGGTCTCTTCGCGAATATCAGCAACTGCAGCTTTATGATGTTCATGACCTGAATGTGCAGAAGAGTTTGTAGCAGAAGAAGTTGTTGTATTGTTTGAGCAAGCGGATAATCCAATACTTGTAGCGAGAATCCCCAACAAAACGATTGATTTTTTCAATACAATTAACATCCTTTCGTGTGAAAATAAATGATAGTTGCATCATACACAGTAGTTTATCTATGTAGATAATCAAATACCTGCTTGTTTATATCTAATTCTCTATAAGTATGCAGAGTGGTTATCGTGTATGATAGAGGTGGACGAGGAAAAAATATGAAGAATGGATTTATCATAAGGTGCGTTTTGTAAGTAATTGGACAGAAAGAGAAAGTGAACGGAGGTTAAAAAGTAGTGAGTGAACAAAATCAACGTCTTTTTGAATATATTTTAGAACATTCAGCCTCTATCAGTGAAGAATGGCTGCGCCAAAGAAGTAATATTAAAGGATCAATTTACTCAAAGGACGCAGATGCTTCAGTTGAGAAAAAACTGCGCGAGCAGCATCTTTATACGATCGAAACAATTGCAAGCGGCTTTCTTGACAATCAAGAGATTTTCAAACAACGTATGATGAAATGGACTACGGAAGTAGTAAACAGTAGAATTAAGTTTGATACGCCGATTTACGAGGTAGTAGAAGCGCTAAGCAAAACAAGAAAAATTATTTGGACGTATGTCAAAACATATAGCCTGATACATTCATCTATTACAAAAGAAGATATCCTGTCTTGGAGTGAAGTTTATCATACAACATTTGATAAGCTCATTAATGAATTTTCCGAACAGTATTATAAAATCACAAGGCAAAAAATAAGTCTTCAGCAAGAGCTAATCGACGAAACGAGTTTTCCTGTTATTCCAATTGTAGACCACATCGCGGTCTTGCCTTTGGTAGGGCTTATTGATGAAATTAAGGGGGATTCTATTATCGAGGTTGTTCCAAAAAGGTGTGCAGAGAAACATATAAGGCATCTAGTCATTGACTTATCGGGTGTAAATTATGTAGATACGTATGTCGCTCACAAATTTTTTGATTTGATTAACATTTTGCAGCTTCTAGGCATCCATGCGATTATGTCAGGAGTGAGTCCTGACATGGCTCAGACGGCTGTTAATGTAGGAATTAGTGAAACGTTTGGACATTTAAAACAAGCGCTCTCTTCGCTTGGTGTAAAGAAAAAAGAATAAAATATAGAAGTGCTAGATCGAAACGGAGCTGTTTGAGACCTTTACTCTCAGTTCCGTTTTTTTTGTTTGTCTATATTCTGTATATAAATAATATTCTGCTGCATTCAAAATCTTGTAAGGATACCTTACAAACTCCTTTTCCCATGGGGGAAAATGAAAGATACTAAGGAGCAAACAAACAACTGTCTTCTATGCCAAACGTCTCGTTTAGCTCAAGAATGGAGGTGTAAAGAGAAGGATAAGAGAAGTACATATGAGGTAGTTAAAGTTCTAGATAAGCACTGATAAGCCGTGTGATTAAGGAGGAGTTCTATGAAAATACTTTATTTTCTTTGCCTGCTTCCGTTTGTAGGAATACTAGGTTCATTGCCCTTTGTTAACAAAGTGACGCCGTTTATTTTAGGGATGCCTTTTTTTCTTTTTTGGATTGTTATGTGGGTAATCCTTACGTCTTTTATTATGGGTATTGTGTACAAGCTCGATCCTGCTGTTAGAGGAGGAGATAAATAATGAATGTGGCACTGATTATTATTTTTGGTTTTTTACTTTTAGCTATTTATCTTGGAATTCGAGCTACGCGGGGCAAAAAAATGGATTTAGAACAGTGGAGCGTAGGTGGCAGAGGGTTTGGAACTATTTTTGTTTTCTTTCTGATGGCGGGTGAAATCTATACTACTTTTACATTTCTAGGAGGAAGTGCTTGGGCATATGGAAAAGGAGGCCCAGCGTTTTATATCTTAGCCTATATTTCTTTAGCGTACGTGTTAGGATATTGGATTGGTCCGCAAATATGGCGATATGCGAAGAAACATAAGCTCATGTCTCAGCCGGATTTTTTTGTTTCAAAATACAACAGCCCGTTTTTAGGCATCGTTGTTTCTTGCGCAGGTGTGCTGGCAATTGTTCCTTATATTATTTTACAGTTCAAAGGCTTAGGTATCATTGTATCTGAAGCTTCTTATGGCTCTATTTCTTCAACCGCAGCCATTTGGATTGGAGCCATATCGCTAACAGTTTACTTAATGATTTCAGGCATACATGGTTCCGCTTGGACGGCTATTGTTAAAGATATTATGATTTTTATTGTCGTATTATTTTTAGGAATATATATGCCGTTTCATTATTACGGAGGTTTACAGCCAATGTTTGAGGCTGTGCATCAAGCAAATCCAACGTTTCTCACCCTTCCAAAGACAGGGCTAAGTATTTCTTGGTTTATTTCTACAGTAATGCTGACCGTATTAGGGTTTTACATGTGGCCGCATACGTTTAATGCAACGTATTCAGCTGAAAACGAGAATGTATTTCGAAAGAATTCTATTATAAGCCCTATTTATACGTTAATGCTGCTTTTTGTCTTTTTTGTAGGGTTTACCGCTCTTATGCAGGTACCTGGATTACAAGGCGCAGAAGCGGATTTGTCACTGCTTCGTCTTTCCATTCAAACATTTGACCCGTGGATTGTCGGCTTTATTGGCGCAGCTGGTTTACTAACAGCACTTGTGCCTGGATCCATGCTCTTGATGGCAGCTTCTACGTCACTATCTAAAAACGTTTATGGCGTTCTTTTTCCTTCAGCGACCGGCAAGCAAATTTCGATACTGGCTAAATGCTGCGTACCGGTCATTGCACTTGTTTCAGTTTATTTTACGCTTCATGGAGGTAATACTATTGTAACGCTCTTACTAATGGGTTACAGCATTGTGACGCAGTTGTTTCCTGCTTTTATTTTTAGTTTAATGAAAAACAATATCGTGACTAAATACGGGGCGTGTGCAGGTATTGTTGCCGGCATTGCGTCTGTGATGTATATAACGATTACTGAAACAACGCTTGGCACGTTGTTTCCTGCATTACCACAAATCATTAAAGATACAAATGTCGGCGTTATTTCTTTATTTATTAATTTAGTTGTATTAATGGTGGTCAGTTTAGCAACGAAAAAAATCGCCGCACAGCCTCATTTTGAAAGTGAAGCAGTAGATGGAAAACAAGTTTTATGAAAATCTTTTTTAAATTGCGTTTTAAGAACATCATGAAGGGTATAAAAGTAGTGCATCACCAAAATGTTCAATATGGCTGCAAAACATACGAAAGGCAGCTTTCTCGATAAACCATAACAATTGCGTTGTTTTTAAACATAGCTAACGAGTGTGAAAAGCAACAAGACGTATGCCACAAGCGGTGTACGTCTTTTCTATGAAAGATATTTACCTAAAAAAGGAGATGATAACATGACATCTGAAAAAGCATTTGAGCAAAAGAAAGATCTTTTAATGAATCAAATTATTGAATCGGGTTACTTTAAAGCAGAAGACGGGAGACATTTATATGAATTGAATTTAAGTGAACTAGAACAAACGCATCACAATCTTCAAAACCAAAAGGTAAGTGAAGTATAATTAAAATCTCCTAGATTATTAGAAATTCAGCTAATTTTGTCTACATGGGTAGGAACCAGCTGTTCAGTTTGTTTCTCCGCGTCTTTTTTGTCTGAAAACAAGCACTTTTTCTTCCGGTGCGTTTAAAACCTCACTGTTTCCAAACATACTCCTCAAACATATATCTCAATCCTTAAGAAACATGCGAATAAAAACAAAAAAGCGCAGAAGCTGCGCTTTTTTTGTTGAGGAGTTAAAAACGAGTGGAAGCCGCTGTTTTTTTAGGTTTGCTCATTGCTTTTTTTAATACTTCAGAAAAATAGGACTCTCCGCTAGGATTTTGCTGTCTTAGCAAGTCAATGGTTCCTTTCACATCATCCATAGCTCTGTGAGCGTGCTCTCTCTCAATATTATGATGGTCAAGAAGCGTTGTTAGTTTTTTATTAGGAAAGCCGTACTCTTTCCATTTGACAGCACGCATAGAGCAGTGCCATTTTTGGTTAAATAAAGATGGATATCGTTTTAAAAGAAAACTGCGGTCAAAAGAAGCATTATGAGCGATGATAGCCGAAACGCTAGTTAACAGCGTTTCTACTTTTTTATCGTCTAATGTTTTATTTTTGACCATCTCATTTGTAATTCCCGTTAAGTTTGTAATGTATGGGAAAATGGGAGTCGAAGGCATATTAAATTCTTCGTATTCTTCTACAATTTCGATTATTTCCCCGGTAGAAGAATCATAAGAAACAACAGCAATTGCTAGTTCAATAATATCGCATGTTTGAGCACTTAATCCCGTTGTTTCAACATCCAAAACGGCTGCTAATTTCACTTGTTCAGTTGACAACTCGTCGCCCTCCCTTTCTATTTATCATTCTATTAGCTTATCATTTTTTAACAGAAAACGTTAGTAAAAAAGATGAGCAAGCATGTACACTGATTTATTTTATACGCCCAAGTAGAAAAGGAATTTACTTTTTTAAAGGAAATGACGATAGGAAAGGAGAATAGTAATATTTACTCATCTAAATTAAGTCTTCATTGAAAATAATGAAATGAAGAAAGAAGGGGATCGTTATCATGCAATTGCTGTATATGGTACTTTTTCTTGTCTTAATTTTTTGGGGAATTACATCTTTTATTCATTACAGGAATCAAACTATTAAAGTTCGTTTGAACAAACATTATACGAATGCGGTAGAATGGATTGAAGCTGTTAAACAAGAGTTAGAAAAGAAAGGGAAATCCGTGAGTTATGAAGGGGATTTCTTGTTTAAAATTGATGAGAAACCTTATGAAATCGCAGCGCGTAATATGTCTATTTGGAGCATGTCACTCTATCATATCTTGTTGCAGCGTCAAAAAGAACATTCTTAAATTTACTTGCATACAGAGATCATCACTTCTCGTCTATCGAGAAGTGATTTTTTTATTTTTCTATATCCATAATGGGGAATTTTTTGTTTTTATATAATAGTAATACGACAAAGATGGTTCTAATTTCCTAAGAAAATACCCTCCATGTATTTTCGTTTTTGGCGGTTGATTTGGCATGGAATTTGCATATGTAAGAAGGGTTTATCAGGCATTTTAATTGTCAGGCAAAGAAAACTAGTTACATACTATAAAACCATTTTACATTAGCTACTAAAATTTAAAAATTTTAATAATATAGTAAAATGTAGTTGACCTTCCTAGTTTTAGAATATAAAATAAATCTTGCTAATAGTTTGAAAATTCTAAAACGGAGGGGTTTACTTGAAAAGCTGGAAAAAGATTTTGGGGACATCTTTTCTTGCCACAACTGTTACATTAAGCGGAGTGGGACCATTACTTATGAATGGAAGTACTGCTTCAGCTAAAACCGCACAATCGGAGGAACTTCCAAGTTCACCAATTGATATGAATACAGTACCGGAAGAAAGATTGGCTAACGCACTGAAAAACCAAGGAGTTATTTCTCAAAGTGCAACACCGCAAGAAGTGAAGAAAGCCGTTACTTCTTACATAAACAAAAAAGATGCACATAAAGAGAGCATGAAGGGACATAAAGCTAACAAAATTGATTTAAAAGCTAAAGAAATGCAAACGAAACAAAAAGAAAAGTTTCAACGAGGTGAATTTGCTAATATTAAGTCTCAAGGAAACAATGCTGGGAATGGGGTAAATGTCAAACCTGCATCTCAGGCAAAGTATAAAGGACAAGTCAGAAAAGATAAAGTTCTTGTTCTTTTAGTCGAATACGCAGATTTTAAGCATAACAATGTCGTTCAAGAACCTGGTTACATGTATGCAAAAGATTTTAACCGAAATCACTATCAGCAATTAATGTTTGGAAATAAAGACTTTACGCTATTTAATGGAAAGAAAATTAAAACGTTTAAGCAATATTATGAAGAACAGTCTGGAGGTAGTTACACAGTAGATGGAACCGTTTCTGACTGGTTAACTGTATCTGGAAACGCAAAAGAATACGGAGCAGACAATCCAGCGGGAGGAAACGATAATGCGCCTGGATCTAAAGGGCCTCGTAATCTTGTAAAAGAAGCGCTTGCTGCAGCAGCAAAAAGCGGCATCAACCTTTCAGATTACGATCAGTTCGACCAGTATGATATCGATGGAGACGGCAACCGCAATGAGCCTGACGGCATAGTTGACCACTTAATGGTCATTCATGCTGGAACTGGGCAAGAAGCAGGTGGAGGCAAACTAGGAAACGATGCTATCTGGTCTCATCGCTCTACTTTGGGACAAGTGTATAAAGTTCCTGGAACAAACATGGCTGCTTATGATTATACAATTGAGCCAGAAGACGGAGCAGTCGGCGTTTTTGCTCATGAATTTGGTCATGATTTAGGTTTGCCTGATGAGTATGATACACAGTATACGGGACAAGGTGAGCCGGTAGGCGTATGGTCAATTATGAGTGGAGGAAGCTGGGCTGGTGAAGTCGCTGGAACAGAACCGACAAGTTTTTCCCCGCAAAATAAAGAGTTTTTCCAAGCAAATATGGGTGGAAACTGGGCAAACATTCAACAAATCGACAGCAAAAATATTACAAAATCGGGCTCTGTGAGTGTAGTTGATCAAAGCGTGACAAAGTCTAAACGACCAGGTATTGTGAAGATTAATTTACCTAAAAAAGCTGTTCAAGGTATTAAGCCTGCGTTTGGAAGCAATTATTACTACAGTAAACGCGGAGACGATCTGCATACGACGATGACGACGCCAGAGTTTGATTTAACAACGGCTAAAACAGCGAAGTTCAATTATAAAGCGTTTTATGAAGTAGAGGCAGAATATGATTATTTATATGTAAAGGCGATTCTTCCTGACGGTTCAAAAGTTCTGTTAGATACAATTGGTGATAAAGCAAATAGCGCAGACGGTTCTGCTGAAACGTCTAATGAAAAATGGGAAGACAAAAGCTATGACTTAACGCAGTTTAAAGGTAAAAAAATCAAGCTTCAATTTGAATACGTAACGGACGGAGGACTTGCTCTTCAAGGATTTGCTCTTGATAATGCTAGTTTAGTAGTGGATGGAAAAACGGTATTTACAGACGATGCTGAAGGAGCTCCAAAAGTAACGTTAGATGGATTTGAAAAGACAAACGGCATCAGCTATAAGGATAACTATTATTACCTTGAGTGGAGAAACTATGCAGGTAGTGATAAAGCACTTCAATTCGCACGAGGTGCAAAATATAATACAGGCATGCTGCTTTGGTACGCAGATGAAAGCTATCTTGATAACTGGGTAGGACAACATCCGGGTGAAGGATTCCTTGGTGTGGTTGATTCACATGCTCATAAAGTTCTGTACTTTAATGTAAATGGTATTAGCACCACAGCAAATTCAAGCCGATATCAAATTGCAGACGCGGCGTTCTCATTTGATAAAGCACCTGCTTGGGCATATTCTCATAAAACGTGGGGAACTATTTCATCTAAAGAATCAAATGGCGTTACAAGCTTCAACGACAAAAAATCGTATTTAGATGAAAGAATTAAAGATGCAGGGCGCTTGCTTCCTCAAAACGGATTAAAATTAGACGTGATTGGTGAAGCAAAAGACAATTCAGCTGGTGCTGTATGGATTCATAAGTAAAATTGGACGTATTAAAAAAGATCTGAAGAGCGTATTCTTCAGATCTTTTTTTGTATTATAAAATCAAAATAAACTATGAGCTAAATAATCAAAGACGCTAAGCCCGTTTAAAAAATAGAAAAAAGGGAATTTTCAACAATGAATAATTGTTATCATGTCATGAAATTCATCCATATAATCAATACTAATAGGTAAAGAAAATATTGAAAAGGAGTTCTAACTATGAGCTATCGTATCGAAAGAGATTCAATTGGAGAAATCAAAGTGGCAGAAGATAAACTATGGGGAGCGCAGACGCAAAGAAGTAAAGAAAACTTTCCAATAGGGATTGAAAAAATGCCAATTGAAGTAATAAGCGCTTTTGCGGTTTTGAAGAAAAGTGCGGCTATTAGTAATCATAAACTAGGCAAACTATCAGCAAGGAAATCCGAAGCCATCGTGCAAGCTGCTAACGAAATTATTGAAGGGAAATGGAATGAACATTTTCCTTTAGTGGTATGGCAGACAGGAAGCGGAACGCAATCAAACATGAATGTAAATGAAGTGATTTCCCACCGAGGAAACCAGCTAATAAATGGCGACGAAACGCTTCATCCAAATGATGATGTGAATATGTCACAAAGCTCTAACGATACTTTTCCTACAGCTCTTCATATTGCAGCCGTACTAGAAGTCGAAGATAAATTATTGCCTGCTCTAAAAACATTAAAAGAAACGTTCGCTGCGAAGCAAGAGCAGTTTAAAGATATTATTAAAATAGGAAGAACCCATTTACAAGATGCTACACCGCTAACACTAGGACAAGAAATTAGTGGATGGCACCACATGCTCGAAAAGAATGAAGAAATGATTAAACAAAGCGTAGAGTATATGAAGGAGCTAGCTATTGGCGGTACAGCTGTTGGAACGGGGATAAATGCACATCCTGACTTCGGCGATGAAGTAGCGAAAGAAATCAGCAGCACGCTTGGAAAAACATTTATCTCAGCACCTAATAAATTTCATGCATTAACAAGTCACGATCAAGTAGTCTATGCCCACGGTGCAATCAAAGCGTTAGCTGCTGACTTAATGAAAATCGCCAATGACGTACGCTGGCTGGCAAGCGGCCCTCGGAGTGGATTAGGCGAAATTACAATTCCTGCTAACGAACCAGGAAGTTCTATTATGCCTGGGAAAGTAAATCCAACTCAAAGTGAAGCTCTAACAATGGTTTCTGCACAAGTGTTAGGGAATGACGTGACGATTGGCATTGCGGCTAGTCAAGGAAACTTTGAATTAAATGTGTTTAAGCCGGTTATTATTTATAATTTTCTACAATCAGTCAGACTGCTGACAGATTCCATGCAGGCTTTTAACGATAAATGTGCAGTAGGAATTGAACCCAACAAAGAAAAGATTCAGCATAATCTAGAAAATTCTCTTATGCTTGTAACAGCATTAAATCCGCACATTGGTTATGAAAATGCAGCTAAAATCGCCAAGCTTGCTCATCAAGAAGGAACGACATTAAAAGAAGCAGCGGTCAAAACAGGCCTTCTGACAGAAGAACAATTTGAGCAATGGGTAAATCCTGCTAATATGATTCATCCATCAAAATAAAAAAAGAAGCCAAGCAGCTCAGAGTGCTTGGCTTCTTTTAATAAAATAAACATATAAAAAGAAATTGCGGACTAAAAGAAGTTTTACACTTGCTTGCGCTGGATTCAAGCAAGTGTAATTAGGGTATTTACGTGTTTATAAAGGAGGAATTCAAGTGACGTACGAAGTGAAGTTTTATTTTGGGAATGAAAAATCAATCAGTACATTGGTTGAATCAGAAAATGTAAAAGAGCTTGAGGAATCTATTATTCATACGCAAGGATGGTATCGTTATTATGACGAAAAACACGAAGCTTATTTAGCTATTCAAATGAGCAACGTTTTACACATTGTTATAAAAGAATATCAGGGTCCGGAAAAACAGGGGTTTTAAAGTATTCGTCGTATACATAAAGAAGCTAGCAAAAGAGGTGAAAACTATGCAAAGGCGACATCCAAATAATCCTATTATTCTCGACGTTTCTCATCATCAAGGAATCATTAATTGGAAAGAATTAAAAAACACCTCAGTAAAAGGGGTATATATAAAGTTAACAGAAGGCGCAACTTTTGTAGACCCTAAATCCTATGAAAATTATATAGGTGCTAAAAATGCGGGCTTGAGAGTAGGATTTTATCATTATGCTCACTGTACAAATAATCCAGAGAAAGAAGCTGCTTTTTTTATTAATCAGCTTGGACAAATGAAACTAGACCTTCCGCCGTGTTTGGATCTAGAAGAAGATAAGAAAAAATCCAAAGAATTTGTTTCTCGCTTTGCCGTAAGCTGGCTCGAGCATGTTCACCAAACAACAGGGATTAAGCCTATCGTATATACGAACTATCATTTTGCTAAAACTTTTTTTACAAATGAAATGAGTAAGTATCCTTTGTGGGTAGCAAGATATAGTGCAGCCAACAGACAAGGCGGTATGCAACACCCTGGAGACCTAAGTCAATGGCAGCGATGGGCAATGTTTCAGTATACTGATTCTGGCCGAGTAAAAGGAATTCCTACAAATGTGGATATAAACGAAATGGACTACTCTTTTTTTAAAGAAGTTACGACGAATCTCTCTGTGACGAATAATACAAAAGGGCCCTTTGTTTATTCCAAAGGTGATAAAGGGATAGGAGTCAAACAAATTCAACAAAATTTACTTGCACTAGGTTTTTCTCTTCCAAAGTTTGGAGCAGACGGTTTCTACGGAGAGGAATTAATCGCGGCAGTGAAAAAATTCCAGGATCGCTGTGGCCTTTTTTCGGATGGGATAGCAGGAGCTGACACACTGCTGCGTCTCGTTAAAGAAGTGAATAATCTGAATAATCAGGTTTGAGAAATTACCTGAGAGGGAAAAGTTATTGTAAGATTCAAAAAAGGTACAAGGAAGGAGCAATTATGAAAAAACGAAAACAAAAAGCATTGATATCAGGTATTACGCTATCAACGGTAGGAGTCGGCATTACGTCTTATATATTAAGTGATGCTGCGAAACGTCGAAAAGTAAAAGGACTTGTTCGAAGTACTAAAGTCAAACTTTCAAGTTTATCTAAAAAACAACAGGTAAATGCTAGCCTAAATAAAGATGCACATTCAGATCCTACGTACGTTTCCGAAAGCAATATGATTTCAGAAGGACCTATGTATCAAGACCAACATAGATAATAAAAAAACTAGTCTTGCCTCGGGCGAGACTAGTTTTTTTATTATTTTAGAAAGAGTTGCGCCTATTCATGTTACACTCTCTATATAAGGGAATTTTTTAATGTCTATGTACAAGTAAAGGAGAAATAAAAGGCGTGATTAGTAGCGGATTATTTGTTAACTTATGTATTTTCTCATTTTTTGTCAGCATTATGATTGCAATACGGATATTTTTGCTGCAGCCTCAAGCAAACATGAAAAACATCTTTATTGCACTTGACTCATATGGAGAAATGCCTTTTGTATATTGTGAAAGCAATCAAATGAAACAGGTGTTTATAAATGTTCTTAAGAATGCGATTGAAGCAATGCCTTCCGGAGGAGAAATTAAAGTTGAGCTGAGACAAAAGGACAACAATCATATTCAAATTATTGATGAAGGTGTAGGAATTTCAAAAGATCGAATCAAACATTTAGGTGAACCATTTTACAGTATTAAAGAAGACGGCATCGGGTTAGGGTTAATGATCTGCTTTAATATTATCCAACAGCATAAAGGAACTCTTAGTATTGAAAGTGAAGTAAACAAAGAGACGAGTGTGGAAATTTGTTTACCGTTAGAATAAAAGGTAATCAGTTAAAGACAGAAGAAATTTTGCAACAAGTTGTTTAGTAAAGTTATAATATTCTATGTTGGAGTAAAATAAGCAAAGGAGTGGTTACGATTAAACAGAAAAAGTGGATTAACATATTTCGTATTCTGTATATTATTTTTGCTATTATTGCGATTGGAGCATCTTTTGGAGACTATTCTTTTGGGCTTAATAATCCCCGCATAGTTAGTTTAACGGCTCTTATTTTGGCGGTTATTTGTATTGTTCCGTATTACATACTTCGCTTTAAAGAACAAGCTTCTAAAAGTAAATAAGTTAATTTCCATCATCTTAAAAGCTGCTTTGAAAAAGGCAGCTTTTTTATAGTCATAAAAGGGCGATAAATGGGCGAGCATTTTTTCTAGCCTGTACATATGCTATAGAGTAAACAGGCTACGGAGGTGAAGTGAAATGGGATTTTACAACTGGGGTTACGGCGGTAGTTATGGTTACGGCGGCTACGGTAGTTACGGTGGCAGTTTTGCATTAATCGTTGTACTATTTGTTTTATTAGTTATCGTTGGTTGTACATGCTTGAAATAAACAGAAAAAGCACGGATTTACAAAGAGCTTAGTAGATTCGTGCTTTTTTATGTTCGTAAGAAACGCAGTACTATAATAAAATAATGTTGTGTACGTACATAAAAAATATATAAAAAATTTAATTAATAGATTAAAAAAATAAAAAATGAAGAGGAAGAGTAGATTTAAGCCACAAAAATGGTCTGAAATTTATAATTTTCCTTATAATTAATTTTTATGAAATGCTTCATAGGACTGATAGTAAGACCGAATAATACTCCCTAGGTCGCTAGTTTTTATCAGCTGACTAGAAGAATTATTTTACTTGTATGAAAATCAACATAAATGATTTTCATATAGTTTAAATAGGCAAAAAAGACTTATTGTAGAGATTTTATTTTTAATTTTCATAACAATAGGAATATTAAAATAATATATAGACGTAGTAATTTTTAGTTGCTATAATGTTGCTAATTATCACAATTAACAGAAAAATTGAGGTAATTAAATTTACTAGGGATAGGGAGAAAAAACTATGAAAAAGAAAAAACAGGCTTTAAAGGTATTATTATCAGTTGGTATTCTTTCTTCATCATTTGCTTTTGCACATACGAGCAGTGCCGCGCCAAATAATGTACTTTCAACTGAAAAGTATAACAAAGAAATTAAATCTCCTGAGTTTATTTCCGGAAAGCTCTCAGGCCCATCATCACAGAAGGCTCAAGACGTCGTATTTCACTACATGAATACAAATAAAGACAAATATAAATTAGGAAACGAAAATGCCCAAAACTCATTTAAAGTGACAGAAGTGGTGAAAGATCCTGTTGAACAAGCAACCGTTGTACGCTTGCAGCAAGTATATAATAATATTCCTGTTTGGGGATCTACTCAATTAGCACACGTAGCGAAAGATGGAACCTTAAAAGTTGTATCAGGTACAGTAGCTCCTGATTTAGACAAAAAGGAAAAGCTAAAAGGCCAGAAGCAAGTTGACAGCAAAAAGGCGATTAAAGCAGCTGAAAAAGATTTAGGCTTTAAACCGACGTATGAAAAATCCCCTTTATCTGAACTGTATGTTTATCAAAATGGTTCAGACACCACATATGCTTATGTAGTAAATTTAAATTTCTTAAGCCCTGAACCAGGCAACTATTATTACTTTGTTGATGCTACTAGCGGTAAAGTGCTAGATAAGTACAATACGATTGATTCCGTAGCTGGTCCAAAAGCCGAAGTGAAGCAAGCGGCAAAACCGGCAGCGAAACCTGTAACAGGAACAAATGCTATCGGCTCAGGTAAAGGAGTGCTTGGAGATACCAAATCCCTAAAGACAACGTTATCTAGTTCTACGTACTACTTACAAGATAATACAAGAGGCGCCACAATCTATACGTACGATGCAAAAAACCGTACATCTCTTCCAGGTACGCTATGGGCAGACACCGATAATACGTACAATGCAAGCCGCGATGCAGCTGCGGTAGATGCTCACTATTATGCAGGTGTAACATATGATTACTACAAAAACAAATTTAACCGCAACTCCTATGACAATGCAGGCGCTCCGCTAAAATCCACTGTACATTATAGCAGCGGCTATAATAATGCGTTTTGGAATGGTTCTCAAATGGTATATGGAGATGGAGATGGATATACTTTTGTTCCGTTATCAGGGGGACTAGATGTTATCGGACATGAACTGACGCATGCCGTCACAGAAAGAAGTTCTAATTTAATCTATCAATATGAATCAGGTGCATTAAACGAAGCGATTTCCGATATTTTTGGAACATTGGTAGAATACTATGACAACCGAAATCCAGATTGGGAAATTGGAGAAGATATTTATACACCTGGAACAAGCGGTGATGCGCTTCGTTCAATGAGCAACCCAGCAAAATATGGAGATCCGGATCATTATTCAAAGCGCTATACAGGTTCTAGTGACAACGGCGGAGTTCATACAAACAGCGGAATTATCAACAAAGCTGCATACTTGCTAGCTAACGGAGGAACGCATTACGGCGTTACTGTAACAGGCATAGGCGGCGATAAGCTAGGAAAAATTTATTATCGTGCCAATACACTATACTTCACTCAGTCTACAACGTTTAGCCAAGCGCGCGCAGGTTTAGTACAAGCTGCTGCTGATCTATACGGTTCAGGCTCTCAAGAAGTGATTTCAGTAGGAAAGTCATTTGATGCAGTTGGTGTTCAATAAATTATAAAACAAGAGTCGCAGGATAAATGAGGTATCTGTCGACTCTCTACACTACCTAACATAAAATAAAGGAGTACTCGTATAAATATATTACAGTACTCCTTTATTTTATGTTAATAAATAAGGAAGATAGATTTCTTATTGATTCATAAAAATACACTTCTTATTCCTCCCTTTTATATCCATTCGAATCATACCATTGTTTGTTAAATGAAGAGGCCCCGTTTTAGTAAACGGTCTTATTATAAAATGTTATAATAAAGAAAAGGATTGAGTACATACATATGGAAAAGGAGTGGAGGAATCAATGGACAAAATTGCTGTTATTTCAGATATCCACGGAAATCTTCCTGCATTAGAAGCAGTTTTAGCTGACATACAACAACGAGATATCCATCGCATCATTTGTCTAGGTGATTTAGTAGGAAAAGGACCGGATTCAAGTAAAGCGATTGAGATCATAAAAGAAAAGTGCGAAGTAACAGTAATGGGGAACTGGGATGACTTCATTACAAAGCCTGCGGAATTTGAAGCGTTAAAATGGCATCAAAAGAAGTTAAGTCCAAACCAAGAGGCATATTTAAGGGAACTTCCTTTTTCCGTTGAGTTTATGATGAGCGGGAAATTAATTAGAATGTTTCACGCTTCACCTAGAAGTCTTTATGACCGAATTCAACCTTGGGATTCACTTGAAAAGCGCCTTAGTCTATTTGCCAATACGGAATATACGGAAAATATAAAAGGGTCAAGAGAGCCGGATGTCATCTGTTACGGAGATGTACATAATGCATTTATTCAACATATTAAAGGGAAAACGCTATGTAATGTAGGAAGTGTAGGGAACCCGCTTGATTTACCACAAGCTTCCTATCTTATCTTAGAAGGAAATGATCAAGGCGAAAGTCCTTCAGCATTTTCTATGCAATTTGTGCGTATTCCATACGATATTGAAAAAGCTATCGAATTGGCGAGAGCTGTAGAGATGCCGGACTTTGAACCCTACGTTCAGGAATTAAAAACAGCTCGCTATAGAGGACTAAAAAATCAAGAATAGAATGTATCTCAACCTTCAGCATAAATGCTGGAGGTTTTTTAGTGGAATATATGCGAAATTTTTCAACGTCATTAGTATGATACATGCAAATAGAAGTTATTCTTACTAAGTTCAACCATGGGAAAACTTGGAGAAAAACATACAGCATTTGAAAGGAAATAAATTTTATTTTATGAAGACAATATGAATAGGGCAATTCCATTTGAATATAAAGTTATGCAAAAAAGCCCATAAACAAGTTATTTTTAACATAACAAGTGGAGGAATAAATGATGAAATTTTTTATTGATACAGCTAACCTAGAAGATATTAAAAAAGCATATAAAATTGGGGTATTATCAGGTGTTACCACAAACCCTTCGCTAGTAGCTAAAGAAGGCGTGAAGTTTGAAGATCGCATCGAGGAAATTTTAAAAACCGTCCCGGAAGTAGAATCCGTTTCAGCAGAAGTCACGCCTGACACAGTAACAGCAGATGACATGATTACTCAAGCAGAAGAGCTTATAAAAATTAATGGAGGAGACAAAAATATAACGATTAAACTTCCTATGACCATTGCTGGATTGGAAGCAACCCGTTATCTAGCTAAAAAGGGCGTAAAAACAAACGTCACGTTAATTTTCACAGTGAATCAAGCGCTTCTAGCAGCTCGTGCTGGCGCCACATACGTATCGCCATTTTTAGGGCGCTTAGACGATATTTCAGAAGACGGTGTTTATCTGGTATCCCGAATTGCAGAGCTATTTCGAATTCAACACATTGACTCACAAATTATAGCAGCGTCAGTCAGACACCCAGATCACGTCACACGAGTAGCTCTTGCTGGGGCTCATATTGCGACCATTCCGTATGCCGTAATTGAACAACTAGTAAAACACCCGTTAACAGAACAAGGAATTGAAAAATTTGCATCAGACTGGGAAAAAGCTGTAAAAAGTTGAATTCACTTAAGGAGAAGACATCATTTTAGTGTCTTCTCTACTTAAAGGGTATACGAAGATTCTTTTTTTCTATTTCGCAACAAACAACTTATCATTAATAGGCGAACATCCTATACATATATGGAGAGCTGACATACGTTAATAGAAACGAAAGAGGTGTTAAAATGGGCTGTATTATTAACATTGAGAATATCGTGACTAACGGGTTAAAAGACAACTCGAATGTAAGCGTAGGCTGTGTTGTACAAAATAGCCACACGGCAAATACAAAATCGGTAGGAGCTTGTTTTTCGTTTGGAAATGTCTCTCCTGCTATTGCCTCCATGACAAACAGTAATATCGACTTTTGTAAAGGTGAAGAAAATAAAGAGCAACAACCTTAAAAACAATTCCAGAAAGAGTATTTCTGGAATTGTTTTTTGGTAAGTGGTAGAGTTTTGTTACCGAGATGTTTTATCCTTCAAAAGAAAAATATTAATGAGGAAGGAGAGCGTGAGCTGCGCTATGAGCATTATTTCTATAATTCCTTATACATACATTGAAAGAAAAATGAAACGAACACAAAAGGTGACGATTCAGCATTCAAAAGACATGTACTTATATGCTGATAGTATTCAAACACAGAATGATTGCTTCCACATTAACAGCGTATTTGACATCTCTTACAAATGCGTTTCAAAAGACAATGGCTTTTTATATTTACATACAAATCAAGGGATGTTCGCTTATACAATACATACCGATCCTGCTGACTTTATAGCAGCATATAAAGATATAAAAAAGAAGGGCTGACATTGCTGTCATCCCTTCTTTTTTGTTTATTATTTTACCCACTGCACAACTTGATCCATACTTCTTCTTGTCTTGGCGCGTTTAGGTTCATGAATTCGGTAGCCGAACGCAACCATAACGGAAATGTCAAACTTACCGTCTTCTAGTAAATCTTCTTCTTTTAGAATTTCATGTACTTGGTCATAGTTAAACCCTTCAATTGGACAAGAATCAATACCAATTTGAGCAGCTGATGTCATCATATTAGCTAGTGCAATATAAGATTGTTTGCTAGCCCAATCAAATAGCGCTCGCTTGCTTTCAAACAAGTGAAAATCATTTTCTTGGAAAGCTTTATAACGAGGCATTAATGTCTCTAATACATCATCCGGCATTTCTTTTACGTTTTTCTGAAGATCCAATACATATTCAGAGTCATATCTTGCGTCTGTGCGAGAAAGAATAATAACAAAATGACTTGCTGTAGGAATTTGGCCTTGTGCTCCCCACGAAACAGCTTTTAATTTTTCCTTTAAATCTTCATTTTCAACGACTAAAAATTTCCATGGCTCGTAACCTACTGAGCTAGGAGATAAGCGCCCCGTTTCTAAAATGAATTGAAAATCTTCATCGGAAATTTTCTTTGTTGGATCAAACTCTTTTGTAGCATGCCGAAAGTTAAATGCGTCTAAAATTTCTTGTTTTTTATCTGTATTGTTCATGTGTAAACAACCTTTCTATAAAAATATTTAGTAATGAACTGTTTAGAGTAACCTATACCCTATATAGCATACAACTAACAGTTAGTTAACATACAAATGGCCATAAAGTTCGTTTGCAGATTTATCATAAATCATATAAATCACTCTAACAAGTACGCACATTTTTGTTGTATAGTATACTTTTTTATACTATTGATACAATTTTATAAGAAGCAGAAAGGAGTAAACGATCTGTGGAGCTTATTTTTGAAAAAATAGTTAAGAGGGGGAGAAAGGAGAAGAGTAATCTTCTCCTTTTTAATTAAATTTTTGTATTTGATTTTTTCGCTTTGTTTTCAAGTTCACTTTTCGGTTCTGTTGAAAACTCAACATCTTTTCCGTGTCCTTGAGGGTTAACACCAGGAGCTACTTGACCTCGGTTAGCAGATTTTTTTGTACCCATTTTCGTCACCTCCGTTAGGTTAGTATGTGCAAAAAAGTGAAACAAAAATCAGGAAATAAAGAGTGAAAGGATACGTAGGGTTTGAAACACGACTGTCTTCGAGCACTTCCATTACATAAAACAAGATGTTTACCCATTTAAGAGTCCATAAAAAAGCACCCTTGCAAGGGTGCTTTTTTGTTTAAGAATCTGAACTTGTCGTTCTTTCTGCGTATGGATAGATAGGATCTTTTAATTGAAATTCGTAAGTCACTCCATCTACAAGCCCTACCGTTTTATTGCCATCATAAAGATCTAGCATAAAAGCAGCCATCTCTTTTGACGTATGAAACCTAGGAACTCGTCCTTCGTATTCAAAATCATTCATATCCATAGAACGCTGTGCAAATTCTGTTTCAGTAGCAGCCGGAGCTAGAACTTTAGCCTGCATTTTTGCTCCTCTTCCTTTTAATTCTTGAGAATGACCTTCTGTGAATGCACTTACGTAGAATTTTGTTGCGCAATAAGTTACTGCATCAGCAACAATTGTGTAGCCTCCTCCTGAAGAGACATTAATAAGCTGTGTACCTTCAACATGTTCATAATCTCTTACAAATAGAGAAGAAAGAATTGTTAAGGCTTCGATATTTAAATGAAGCATCGTTTCAATTTTAGTTAATTTTTGTTCACCGACAGAAGCAAAGTTTCCGAATCCAGCATTGTTAATCCAAGTTTCTAACTCATATTCTTTAAGTGACTCATAAAACGTATGAGCGTTTTCTGCCACGGATAAATCAACCGACTGGACAATAACATTTACATCTTGGTTCAGTTCTTCAATCTTCCCTTTTAACTCATCCAGCTTGTCCTCTCTACGTGCAGCTAATATAAGATTTTTTCCGCATGCTGCAAAAGCTAAAGCTGTTTCATATCCAATTCCCGAACTTGCGCCAGTGATTACTGTATATTTTATGTCTATTCCTCCATTTTAGATTTTTTCGAATTGATTATAATTATTAAAGTGTACTTTAAGTCAAGCGTTTATTCGGTTTGTTTTTCCCTTTAGAAGTCTGTTTATAAACATTTAAAGTTTGGCGCTAAACTTCCTTTTTTTTATGCTACACTTAAAATAACGGCCGAAATTTTATTTCATTAAAAGGAGGAATGTATGCGTTTTCTCTATGTGAATAGAAGACCTAGCTTACTTGCCCAAATTACATTACTCATCACGGTAGTTATTCTTGTTAGTACCGTCCTTGTATGCATTTTATTTTCTGCAATGGTAGATGAAATTGTCGAAAAATATGTAGGTAAGCAAGCTATGACTGTAGCAAAATTAGCTTCTGAAGATAAAATTATTGTAAAAGCTTTTAAGCATAAAAATCCTTCTGAGCACATCCAACCTGTTGCTGAAAAAATAAGAAAAACCACTGGGGCAGATTACGTCACCATCGCTAATGATAAAGGAATACGCTATTCTCATCCCAATATTGGTTACATTGGAAAACATACCAAAACAAGCAATGAAGCTTCTTTAAAAGAGCATCAATCCATTATTTATAAAGGAAAAGGAATTTCAGGATTTGCAATTAAAGCCAAAACCCCCATATGGGATAACCAAGGAAACGTAATAGGCGTTTCTTCGGTAGGGTTTCTTGTAAGCAATATAGAAAAACAGATTAATGATTATAGAATAAAAATTATTAAATTGTCCTGTATTCCTTTTCTTATTGGAGCATTTGGAGCTTTCTTCATTGCAAGGCGGGTAAAAAGACTAATATTTGGACTGGAACCGGAGGAAATTTCCTTTCTTTTTAAAGAAAAAGAGGCTACCCTTGAATCCATTCGAGATGCTACTGTTACTGTAAATGTAGAAAAATATGTAACGTCGATGAATAGAAGGGCTAGAGAGCTCTTTGATAACCTTCATTTAGCACTAGGAGGAGAGATAAAGAACGCCCGTTTAGGACAGCTAATTGATCAAGCAATAGAAGAACAATGCGTGTATTCTAACCAATCCCTTCTACTAGATGGTCAGCAGTATATTTTAGATTTATCTCCTATTGTAAGAAAAAAAGAAGTGCAAGGTATCGTCCTTACCATAAGAACTTTATCACAAATTGAAGAATTGACTGAAGAGATTTCTAAAATTAAAATGTTCTCTGATAATTTACGCGCTCAAAATCACGAATTTTTAAATAAGCTGAACGTGATTTATGGATTGTTAAGGTTAAAGAAATACGAGCATGTCATGCAAATGATTTCATCAGAGGTAAAGGAACGCCAAGATATTCTTTCTTTTTTAATGTCTTCTGTAAAGGATCCTTTGATTGCGGCATGCTTACTTGGAAAGGTCAATCGTTCGAAAGAATTAGACGTCACTTTAGAAATTGATCAAGATAGTAACTTAACAAGTACTTTAGATATCGAAGATGCAAAAAACGTTGTTTCCATCTTGGGGAATTTAATTGATAATGCGCTCGAGGCTGTGCGAGAACATAAAGGGCACGTATTGGTATCTTTTACAGATGTAGGAAATGACCTGATTTTTGAAGTTGAAGACGATGGGCAAGGGATATCAAAAGAAGTAGAAAATATGATTTTTATAGATGGTTACACAACGAAAAAAGGTGAAAATCACGGGATTGGATTGAACATTGTTAAAAGATCTGTAGAGTTGCTTAAAGGCGAACTGTACATAAGCAAAAGTATGTTACAAGGGGCAAGATTCACATTAGTTATCCCAAAGCTATTAAATAACGAAAAGGAAGAATCGATATGACTGAAAATCAAATTAATGTCATGATTATAGAAGATGATTCTACAGCTGCGCAAATTTATGAGCAGTTTACTAAGAAATTAGAGCATTTCACTATTGTTGCGACAGCAGGATCTGGAGAACAGGCTTTAGAATTACTAACAATATTTACGCCGCAATTAATTTTATTAGATGTCTTTTTACCAGATATCAACGGAGTGGAACTGCTATGGGAAATCAGAAAGAAGTATCGAGGAATCGACATTATTTTAATAACGGCAGCCAATGATGTTGAAACAGTAGGGGAAGCAATAAGAGGAGGAGCATTTGGTTATTTGGTGAAACCTGTAATTATTGATAAATTTTTATCTACTTTAAAACATTATCAGTCTACTAGAATAGAATTAACTGAAAATAAAATGATTAACCAAGATAAAATAGACCATCTATTTAGAACAAATCATAACCGCCACAATCAATCGGCGGCTGCAGTAACAGAATTTCCTAAAGGTATTGATAAACATACTCTTCGTTTAGTAAGAGATAAAGTTCGCGAAGTTCAGGAAAGCTTGAATGTAGATGAGTTTTCCCAATTAGTGGGTATCAGCTATTCAACAATGAGAAGGTATTTAGAGTATTTAGTATCGTGTAAGGAAATGCAGGTGGAAATAGTGTATGGAAGTGTAGGGAGGCCCGAGCGGAAATACCGAGTAACTAATCTTACATAAAAACGAGATAGCGGACAAAGAACCGCTATCTCGTTTTTATGTAGAAATTATGCATGAAAAAAATGAAAAGAATTACTTTTATAAAAGATATTAAACTTATGGTGGTTATCTATGAACCTGCTTTAACAAGTGATACCTTTTTAGTAACGTATAGCAAATAAAAATGAAAACGTTATCAAAAAAGGAGGAAAAATATCTATGCTTTCTTTATTAGGATTTTTAATGGTTGCGGTGTTCATGTATTTAATTATGTCAAAGCGACTTACCCCAATGGTTGCTCTTATAATTATTCCAATCATATTTGGTCTAATAGGTGGTTTTGCTAGTGGAATGGGACCTATGATGCTAGAGGGTGTAAAAGACATTGCCCCTACAGCTATTATGATTTTATTTGCTATTTTATATTTTGGATTAATGATTGATTCAGGATTGTTTGACCCTCTTGTTTCATTCATTTTAAAGGTTGTAAAAGGAGATCCTCTAAAAATCGTTGTCGGAACTGCTGTTCTTTCAATGATGGTTGCTTTAGATGGGGATGGAACTACTACCTATATGATAACGGTTTCTTCTTTGCTTCCGCTATATAAACGCCTAGAAATGAATCCACTTATCTTGGCAGGAGTTGCGATGCTATCTATGGGAGTCATGAATATGACTCCATGGGGAGGTGCTTCTGCTATGGCTATGAGTTCATTAAATTTAGATTCGTCTCAGTTGTTTTTGCCTTTGATACCTGTAATGGGTTTTGGACTTCTATGGGTGCTGCTTGTTTCTTTTGTCCTTGGAAGAAGAGAAAGAAAAAGGGTAGGAGTTATCAATATTAAACATTCTGCAAATGAAATTGCACACGCATATGAATTAGAGGGGACAGCGCAATATCCAGACTATCGACGTCCTAAGTTAGTATGGTTTAATTTTCTCCTTACCGTTAGTCTTATGGTGTGCTTAATTATGGACCTTATGTCGCTGATGCTTTTGTTCATGGTAGCGTTCGCTATTGCATTACTAATAAATTATCCAAACATCAAAGATCAACAGCAGCGAATTTCATCTCATGCAAATAATGCGGTAGCCGTCGTTTCAATTGTTATTGCAGCAGGTATTTTTACAGGAATTATGTCTGGAACAAAGATGATTGATGCTATGGCAAATACGCTTGTAGGAATAATCCCAGATGCAATGGGCCCTTTTTTGCCAGTTGTAGTAGCATTTTTAAGTGCCCCTTTTACATTTTTTATGTCTAATAATGCCTTTTATTTTGGTGTATTGCCGATTATTGCTCAAGCTGCCGAAAGTTATGGCATTAGCGCAGCTGAAATTGGAAGAGCTGCTATCTTGGGACAACCTGTTCACGTGATAAGTCCCTTAGTAGCAGCAGCTCACTTATTAATTGGAATGGTAGGAATTGAATTCAGTGATTTGCAACGTTTTTTAATTAAGTGGGCTCTAGGAACTACGGCAGTGATGACAATAGTCGCATTAATTTTAGGTGTTATTTCTATTTGATAAAAAAAAGACCCCGAGGGGTCTTTTTTTTATACTATTAAGTTGAACTAGACTGTTCGTTGCAGCTGCTTTTTTTAAAATAGAACTTATAAATTAAAAATCCGCATACAGCAACTACCGCTGCAATTAGAATATAGGTTTGTGCATCTGAGATAAAAGATTGAATTGACTTAAAGTTTCCGATTTGTCCTAACCAAAGCATGGCAATATTCAAAGGAAAGATACCAAGAAACGTGAGCAGAGCAAACGGCATAGGTTTCACTTTAGATAGCCCTGAAAGGTAGGAAATGTAATTGCCAAGCCCTAAAGGACGAGCAATAGCAATACTCCATAATCCGCATTTTTTAAACCATTTTTGTGATTTCTCAAATGCTTTTTTCTTTTTTGATAATTTTTTCTTTACCTTATCTTCTAATTTATAGCCTATTCCATACGGTATAAAACTAAAAGCTGTATAAACGGCGCTTCCTGCAAGAGCGATTAATAATAATTTCACCACGTGCAAGTTTAATAAGTATCCGTAGGTAAGGGTGAGAAGGGAACCAGGAAACGGCAGGGAGGAAGCCTCAATAGCCAGTCCGCTTAAAAGTCCCCAAATTCCAAATTGTTTCAGTAAGTCTGTTATGAAATGTAGCATAAGATCGCCTCTTTTTCTGTGTCATAACATTCAAATACCCATCTATATGTTCGAAAAAACTTATAAGAGAAAAGAAAATAAAGGAATAAAGAGGGATGTGACAGAAAAAAACGTGTCTTGTACAAGGAAAAAGGAAGGAAGTGTATTTAATAGCATATACTCAGAGTAGAATTATAGAAGAAAAATAATTGAGTAGAAACTTTTGAGTAAACTACGACTTTTATTCATAGTTTTGATTCCTATTATTCATTTTATTTATAAAATCAACGGGTGTAAACTTGTTGTGTTGTGAAATAATCCATTATGTATATGTATTAAAAGGAAAGGAGGCTACCGTGTGGTTATTATTGTAGGATTGTTATTGTTGATGTTTTTTGCTTATCTAGGATGGTCTATTATCTGGGTGGCACCTGTTGTAGCTACGTTCGTTGCTTATTTTAGCGGTTTAAAAATACTGCCTACTTATACAAATGTGTATATGGGAGGGTTTGTAGATTTCGCTGAAAAATGGTTCCCCATCTTTTTATTAGGAGCCGTCTTTGGAAAGCTAATGGAAGATACAGGCGCAGCTAAATCGTTGGCGCAGCGTATTGCTAAATTATTTGGAAGCAAAAGAGCCATTTTAGGGGTGCTGATTGCTTCAGCCATTTTGACATACGGCGAAGTCAGTTTATTCGTTGTTGTCTTTGCTATTTATCCTTTAGCAATCGCGCTATTTCGAGAAGCTAACGTATCGCGAAATTTACTGCCAGCAACCATTGCACTCGGAGCATTTACGTTTACAATGACAGCGATTCCAGGTACGCCTCAAATTCAAAATCTGATTCCGACTGCTACGTTCAAAACCAATGCAATGTCCGGTTCGATTATTGGAATTGTCTCAGGTCTTATTATGGCGGTGGGAGGATATTTATGGTTAGCTTATCGCGATAAAAAATTAAAAGCTAAAAATCAAGGGTTTACCGAGCCTAATGAATTATCGGTTGCCGCGGGTGAAGAGTAGGAATCGATGAATGTGATATTAGCTATTTTACCGCTGATTGTCGTTGTCGTGACATTAAACGTTTTAAAATGGGAGCCTATTGTTTCGTTATTAATTGGTATTTTTTCTATTTTACTTATTAATTTTAAACACTAGAAGAAATCAAACATTTAATTGAAACAGCAAACGCACATTTTGGAGCGGTTCATACGTTTATTAATAACGCTGGTTTGCAGCATGTTTCTCCAATCGAAGAGTTTCCAACTGAAAAATATGAGTTAATGATTAAAATTATGCTAACAGCTCCATTTATGGCGATTAAGCACGCGTTTCCGATTATGAAAAAACAAGGTTTCGGACGTATTATTAACGTTTCTTCTATCAACGGTTTAATCGGTTTTGCAGGCAAAGCAGCTTATAACAGTGCTAAACATGGTGTGATTGGCTTAACAAAAGTAGCGGCTCTTGAAGGCGCAGCACACGGTATTACGGTTAATGCACTTTGTCCTGGCTATGTGGATACACCACTAGTAAGAGGTCAGTTAGATGGTTTAGCTAAAACAAGAAACGTACCATTAGAAAGCGTTCTTGAAGAAGTTATTTATCCTTTAGTCCCTCAAAAAAGATTACTAGACGTTAGCGAAATTGCTGACTATGCTATCTTCTTGGCGAGTCATAAAGCAAAAGGTGTAACTGGTCAAGCGGTAGTAATGGACGGCGGATATACAGCTCAATAAAAAAGAGAATAAATCATCAGAAGCATAAAGGAGTCTAATAGGCTCCTTTATGCTTTTTTATGTTATATCTATTCTATTGAGTTAATCAACGTTAGAATATAACTAGGCTATACATAAAAGAAGCCTCATATGCTATTTCTACTGTAAAGATAAATAGTATGATAAAAAAGCGTACAGATTAGAAAGGATGATACATATGGTGCAAACAGTAAATGAATTAATTAAACATCCGGTTTTTTATTTCTTTAACGAAATCTCAGCTATTCCTAGAGGATCTGGAAATGAAAAAGAAATTAGTGACTATTTAATTTCTTTTGCAAGAGAAAGAAGCCTTGAGGTTATACAAGACGAAGCTTTAAATGTAATCATTAAAAAGCCGGCAACTAAAGGGTATGAAAATGCTCCAACCATCATTTTGCAAGGGCATATGGACATGGTATGCGAGTTAAATAAAGGAACTGTTCATGACTTCGAAAAAGATCCGCTTCAACTGCGAATTGTGGAAGATATGCTTTATGCAAATGGTACTACGCTAGGAGCTGACAACGGGATTGCAGTGGCGTATGCACTGGCTTTACTAGATGCTCAAAATCTAGCGCACCCCCCACTTGAAGTAGTCATTACTACTGAGGAAGAAACAACTATGGGCGGAGCTATTGCTGTAAATCCAGCTCATTTTGAAGGGGAAATCTTTATTAATCTTGATACAGAAGAAGATGGAAAGCTACTTGTCAGCAGCGCAGGCGGGGTAAAAGGCGTGCTTCGTATTCCTGTAAACTGGGAGTCGTCTTCCGATAAGTCAGAAACATACAGCTTAAGCATTGGAGGATTGCGCGGCGGACATTCCGGAATGGAAATTGATAAAGAAAGAGGAAATGCTAATAAACTGCTAGGGAGGGTGTTATATGATTTACAACAAGAACTTTCCTATTCTTTAAGCAGCATTAGTGGGGGATTAAAATCAAATGCCATTCCCCGTGAATCAGAAGCAATTCTAAAGGTCGAGCTTTCTGAAGTGGAGAAGCTAGAAAATAAGGTTCGTGAGTGGAATGAAATAGTAAAAAATGAATTACAAGCAGCTGATCCGAGCGTGTATGTGAAAATGAACAAATTTTCTTCCGTTAAGAACTGTTTTACAAAAGAAACAACAGAACGAATTGTACAAGCCATTATGCTAACACCAAACGGTGTTCAAAGCATGAGTATGAATATTGAAGGATTAGTAGAATCTTCTACCAACTTAGGTGTGATCACGACGACAGAATCTGAGGTTGTTTTTCAAAATGAAATTCGCAGCTCAGTAAAAAGCTTAAAAGAAAAAATAGTAAGCCAAGTGCGCATCCTTGCTCAAATGGTCGGAGGAACAGTTGAAACAAAAGGTAATTATCCTGAATGGGCGTACAATGGAGATTCAAAAATTCGTGAATTATGTAAAAAGGTCTATCAAGAAAAGTATGGAGAAGAGGCGGAGATCATCGCCATCCATGCTGGAATTGAATGCGGTATTTTCCTGGAAAAAATCCCTGGATTAGACGCCATTTCGCTCGGACCCGATATGTACGACGTTCATACGCCTGATGAACACCTGAGCATTCCGTCTACTATTAAGACATGGGAATACTTATTAGCAGTATTAAAGGAAGCGAGTAAGATATAAAGTTATCAGCATCCCTATAATTTTTTAAAAAGAGCTTCTGTAAAGGAGCTCTTTTTCATTCGTCATTTATCAGCTCGTAATAAGCAGGGTGCCGTCAAAACGATAGGCAATTGAGAACATTTATGTAAGCGTTTTACAAATAAAGGTTTTAAAACGCCCCTAAAAGAGGTAAACATTACTAAAACGATAGACAAATGAATTCAGAACAAGCTCTGCAACTAATAAATTAGTAGGGAGAGAATGTATATGAATGATAATAGTCTTATCAAGGATCCCTTTTTGGAAAAAGGAGAAATTGAATTTTTAGAATTAAAGAAAGACGAAATACGTTATTTAAAGTTCGATCGGTTTTTAAAAGTTATTAAAGCACTTAATCAACGCAGTGATAAAGGCTACCAAAGTCTTATGCTTTCAGTCGATGGCTTTAAAGGTAATTCAAAAGAATTATATGAGATAGAGGAGTTTCGTAGATACGTAAATCTGTTAATTAATCAAGTTCCTCAAATGTTATTTTATATTCATGATAAAAACAAAATGACTAATCAAATTTTGAAGAGTCTATCAAACAATAGCAATCAACAGGCGTCTATAGATCCTAAAAAAGCACGCTTAATGATTGACGCTATACAAGAGCAAGTAGAGAAAACAGAGGATAAAGAAATAAAGGAGGATCTTTCTGACTTCGTATGTAAAATACAGAGCTTTGTGAATCAGTATTAACAGTTCCCAATAGAAAAAGTAGAATCCACGTTATAAAAAGTACGAGAACTCAAAGCTTCTCGTACTTTTTTGTTGGAAAAACTGTAGAAAGAGAAAAGGATTATCAACATATATTGATAAATAATAAAGGTAAAACTTCATATTCTGCCGTGAAATAATCAGGAGGAATGAACATTGTATAATATTGAAATAAGAAGACCAAAAATAGAAGATAGCGCAGAACTCCACGAACTTTTTAGTGAAGTGATTACAGATACTTTTCATAAGGAAGGCTTATCTGACATGATGAACGATATACAAATAGAAATTGAAAGTAAAAGACAATATTTAAAATGCGACCTTAATAGCAACGGAAAACATCGATTCTTTTGGCTCGCGATAGATACGTGCACCAATAAGATTATTGGTTGTATTGAATATGGTCCTGTTAGTGAATTAATTACGGCGTGTACAAAAGGGGAGCTGCAAGGATGGATTGAAATCGGCACAGTTTTTGTTCATCCAAATTACCAAAGAAAAGGTGTAGGGACACTGCTTTTACATATTATGTTGCTTACGCTTCAAAGCAGAGAAATTAAAAAAATTTGTTTGGACAGCGGATACAAGAATGCTCAGAAAGTATGGAAAAAAACATTTGGAGAACCACATTATTTAGTAAAAGATTACTGGAGCAAAGGATATCATCACATGATTTGGAAAATAGCAACAGAACGTATACCGATAGTATTTAAGCCTAGTCATAACGAATAATAAGATGCGTTCTAAAAAATAGCCGGTAGAAACGTATCGGCTATTTTCTACTGATTGAGCTGTTTACATATATGTTCAATTATAGATTAATGTATTTTATTAAATATAATACCTTGACTGTCATAGTAATATGATTTAAATTATACATAAAGAGGTGATACTTTGGTATATGCAAAAATGTCTTCAGATTTACTTCGGGGACATACAGATACAATGATTTTGAAATTACTTCTCAGTGGCGATAAGTATGGTTATGAAATTAGTAAGCTTATTTATACCCACTCTAAAGAGCAGTATGAATTAAAAGAAGCCACAATGTATTCAAGCTTAAAGCGTCTAGAAAAGGATGGACATATTCTTTCTTACTGGGGAGATGCTGTACAAGGCGGTCGCAGAAAATATTATAAAATTACAGAACAAGGAAAAAGCATATATAAACAAAACAAAGAAAACTGGGAGCAAGCGAAAAAGATTATTGATTTGTTGTTGTAAGAAAGGATGATGTTATAAATGAACGAAAAAATAAAAAATCATGTGCATAACATTTTGGCTCCTTATCAGGATGTAAAAAATGTTCAAGATTTAGAAGAAGAACTTTCACAGAACTTGCAGGAAAAGTTTACAGACTACAAAAAAGATGGAAACAGTGAGGAACAGGCTTATTATATGACAATCAATTCTATTGGTGATATCACAGAACTGATTGAATCAATGAATGTAGCCACAAAGGAATTGAAGCAAACCGTTCCTATGGATTTTTCAAAGACCGAGCTTACAAAATCTGATTTTCGTTCTGTATCGGTGTATAAAGGAAAATTTAATGCAAGTAATTTAAATGAATCTGATTTTAGTTACGCAGACCTTACAGACAGCATGTTTAAAAGCAGCAATTTAACGAAGGCAATATTTCATCATGCTAATTTGACAGGCGTACAATTTAAATGGGCAAATTTTAAACATGCCAATTTTAAAGACTGTATCTATGATAATACGTACTTTAAGCAATGTAATTTAACAGAAATTGTATTTGACGGAGAAACATTTAACGGAACAATCTTTGAAGGAGTATCATTAAAAAAAGCCTCATTTCGCAACGCAACTTTGCTGAATGTACAGTTTCGAGGATCAGATTTGAAGAAATCTGTTTTCGAAGGTGCAAAAATGGATAAATTGACATATAACTTTTTAAAGAGTGCAAAGATAGATCTCAGTAAAGTTACGGTTATTTAAAGATAAAAAGGACCTGCTAGAAGGTCTTTTTTTTATGGATATATGACAATTCTTTTTGAGAGCGAGCAGGATAGTTTATTAGAGAGATAGAACACATTTATATACGAACAATTATTGCCATAAGTTGTATTATTGTTTAAATAACGATAAAGCCTTTATCAGTTATGTGGAGGAGTATGGACATGTCTATATATGAAATTTGGAACGAAGTAGATCTCTATATGAACAATAAACTCATTGGATCAGACCCTATTCTTGATGAGGTATTGAAGGCAAATCAAGAGGCTGGATTACCTGCCATCGACGTATCTCCTAGTCAAGGGAAGTTTCTGCATTTGTTAGCTACGTTAAAAGGAGCTAAACGCATTTTAGAAATTGGTACTCTTGGAGGGTACAGTACCATTTGGCTAGCCAGAGCTCTTCCGAAAGATGGGCAGCTTATTACGCTGGAATTAAGCGCTCAGCATGCAGAAGTAGCAAGAGCTAATTTAAAAAGAGCGGGAGTAAGTCACTTAGTAGAAGTCATTGTCGGACCCGGCCTTGATACATTAGCTGTGTTAAAGGAGAAGGGAACAGATCCGTTTGATATTATCTTTATTGATGCTGATAAGCCGAATAACCCAAATTACTTAAAGTGGGCTCTAGAATTATCTAAAAAAGGAAGTTTGATTATTTGTGATAATGTTGTTCGTCAAGGGCATGTGGTGAATTCAGAAAGTGAAGATGAAAATGTAAAGGGAATTCGTCAATTTATGAATTCTCTAGCTAAAGAAAAAAGAATCAGCGCCACGGCGATACAAACCGTTGGAAGCAAAGGCTATGATGGATTCATTTTAGGAATTGTTGAATGACAGAATTTATATACGAAAAAACCCTCTTCTGTAAAAAGAGGGTTTTGTTTAATTTGCGTCCAACTTATTTGTCATTAGTTTTTCTGTTAAAAAACTAATCAGCTCTCTTACAGCAAATGAACTGTAGCGTTCTTTTAACAGAATAATTCCAAGTTCCCACATCATTTTTGGATCTGCAATAGGTACCGTAATAATATTGGGATCCTGCACTTTGGCATAAAGCGATTCGGGTAAAATAGCAATACCTAATTCTGCTGCTGTTAATTCAATAATTAAATCCCATTGAGAACTTTTATACGCTATGGAAGGCATAAATCCTGATTTTAAAGCATCTTGGATTAACCGGTCGTGCAGCGTAAATTCTTCACTGAACATAATAAATTTTTCGTGTTCCAGTTCTTTCATCCAAACGGAAGAACGTTTCGCTAAAGGATGGTTTTTATGCGCGTATAAAAGGAATCTTTCCTTAACGAACGGGTATACGTGAAAATGATCATCATGACCGCTTGTGAGAGGAAGCATAACAATCCCCATATCTACACCGGCCTCTTCTACAAGTGCTTCAATTTTTTTTGCTCCAAATTCAATAAGCTCTAGAGATACTTTAGGGTATTGTTCATTAAATGCTTTTGCAATCTTCGGGAAAAACAAGGTCCCGATGAGCGGAGGGACTCCCATCTTGATTTGCCCTGTTTGCAAGTTCATTAAATCGCCCAACAAGTGAGGCATGTCTTTTAACACGTACAGAGCTTTCGTTGCCTGGTGATACACAACCTCTCCTGCATCGGTTAGCTTTAATTCTCTTGTCGAACGATCAAGAAGCTCAAATCCAAGTTCATTTTCTACTTTTTTGACGGCTTTACTTAAAGCCGTTTGTGACAAATGAACTTGCAGCGCTGCCTTTGTGAAATTTTTATGGTTCGCTACCTCTATAAAGTATTCTAAGTCTCTGATTTCCATGTGAAACTCCATTTCTGCAACTGCTTATCCTTTTTCTTTACTCTTTATTTTAACCATTAAATTATTTACTGTAAATGCGCTGATTAAAAAGGGAAGATACATCTAATGAATAAAAACAGGGAAAAGAAATGAACTAAAGTTTCTGTCGAAATTGATTTTTACAAACCTATTAATAGAATATGTAAAAATGCGAAAGGAGGTTGTACGATATACTTATAACGAGCGGTGTTATGGAGCTTCGTTTGAAAATAAAATTACGTCAAAGAACGCTTGTTACAGACTCTGCATTCTTTGACGTAATTTTATTTTCGCTCTTCAGCCTGATGCTCTTGTTTGTTTTGCTCAGTGAGACGTTTTTGATAAGCTTTTGTTTCTGCGCTTACGTGATTCGCATCATTCGGTTGATTCTTCTTTGAACCTCCTGCAGCGTTACTCATTAGACGACACCTCCAGTCCGGTTATGAAACATACCTATAGAATGTGCGTATTTGCATGCTTTATACATTGCTATCGATATTGCTACATACGAAAAAAGCCAAGGGAGAGTCATTAAGGCTTTTCCCTTGGCTTTTTCACTAGGCGACTTTATCTGTAGTGATAATTTTGTTAATCCAGTCTTTTCCTTCTGTAAACCTTGTAACAAGCATCGCTGTTACTGTATTTCCCGTACTGTTTAAGAGCGTAGCAGGGGCGTCAATAATCGTGGAAATGACAGCAATGATGGGTAGGACTTCCGGCGAAAATCCATAAATCGTAATAATTAACATTTCGCCAATCATACCGCCTCCAGGAATCGCTCCCATCACAGCCCCAACTAAAAAGGCTACGCCTAAAATACTTAAAATGCTCGTAGCAGATGTCATATCTTTGCCAAACAAACTGAATAAGAAAACAATTTTTAGAATACCACCGATAACAGAACCATCTTTATGCGTGTTTGCTCCTAATGGAATCACCGTTTCAGCAATATCCATTGGCACACCCATTTTCTTTGTTGCATCTAAATTGACTGGAATAGATGCAGCAGAAGAACAGGTAGCAATAGCTGTGATAGAAGGAGCGGCTGCATTTTTCCAGAACAGCTTAATTCCTGCTTTACCGCCAGCAATCCATGCGTATAGCGTAAAGAAACCGAAATAGTAAACGATTGCAATTAATAAGTAAAGAATAAATGCTCTAGCGTACCCTTGTAAGATCTTTGGTCCAAGTTCTCCTACTACAGTAGCAAAATAGCATCCTAAACCAATTGGGGCATAGTACATCACAATTTTAACGACCTTCATCGATACTTCTTGACCCGAAGTCAGAAATTTCGCCATAGGCTGTCCTTTTTTACCAGCCATCGTTGTAGCAATACCGAAAATGACGGCAAAGACAATTAATTGTAAAATATGCTCTTTCGAAAATAAATGAACAAAATCAGGTACAGTAAATGTACTAACAAGCTGATTTAAAAGCGTCATTTTTTCAGCTGTATTTTCACTGTCACCCATTAATTCTTTAATGGCAGAAGTATCTACGTTGTTTAACGGATTGTAAAGGGATGCGCCTAAAAAGCCTAGAACGGCTGAAACAGCAGCAGTGGCGACAAACACAACAGCAATACCTAGCATAATTTTACCAAGACGTTTCATTTCGTTCATGTTTGCAATCGCCGAAGCAACACTAAAAAAGACAAGGGGAACGATAATCATGAACATTAAATTAAGAAACAAATCACCAAAGGGCTTTACGACTGCCACATCGGGCCCGATAGCATATCCTGCTATCCCGCCAATTAAAATAGCGAGAAGCAGAATAAGCGATGATCTGTACGTTTTAAATACACTTAAAATCATAGTTAGATTTCCTCCAAACAACAATAGCTTCTTTACTACGCAAGAACAGCTATCATTTGCTCATTGCATACGTAGTAACGACTGGCTTTACATCTTTCCGCACCAAATCTTCGTATGTTTCTCGCTCTACAGCAAGACGAGCTTCTCCATTTTTTACAAATACAACAGCAGGGCGCGGAATACGGTTGTAATTGCTAGCCATTGAATAGTTGTAGGCACCTGTAGAGGATACTGCTAATAAATCTCCTTGATTAACGCGCGGTAAATCGATATCCCAAATAAGCATATCTCCTGATTCACAGCATTTCCCCGCAATTGATACTGTTTCATCTTTTTTATCCGTCACTCTATTAGCCAAGACAGCTTCATGCTTTGCATCATACAGGGCAGGACGGATATTATCGGTCATACCGCCGTCAATTCCTACGTATTTGCGTACACCTGGAATCTCCTTAGTTGAGCCAATTGTATAAAGCGTTGTACCTGCTTCTCCTACGATGCTTCTTCCAGGCTCAATCCAGACTTCCGGAAGGGTATAATTCTGTTCAGTTAACGTGCGGCTTAGCTTTTCTGTCAGCGCATCTACATAATACTCAACCGGAAGAGGAGAGTCGCTTTCGGTATAACGAATACCAAAACCACCACCTACGTTTAAAACTTTTACTTCAAATTCCATTTTATCACGAATACTGAATAAGAAATCAGTTAAAATATCAATGGCGCGAGAAAAACCATCTACTTCAAAAATTTGCGAACCAATATGACAATGAATGCCTAAAAGATCATAGTAAGGCTTTTCTAATGCAGAACTTACTGCTTTCATAGCTTGGTCATTGGAAAGACCAAATCCAAACTTGGAGTCTTCCTGTCCGGTCATAATATATTCATGTGTATGGGCTTCAATCCCTGGAGTAACACGCAGAAGAATAGCTGCTTGCTGTTTGCGCTCAGCTGCTAAGGCATGTAAAACTTCAAGTTCGGTGAAGTTATCCACAACAAAACAGCCAATATTCGCATCAAGGGCCATTTCAATTTCTTCAATCGTTTTGTTATTTCCATGAAAATGAATGCGTTCAGCTGGATATCCCGCTTCAAGCGCTGTAAATAATTCGCCTCCTGAGACCACATCTAATGACATATCAAGCTTCGTTAAAAGGCTAGCCATTTCCATACAAAGAAATGCTTTCCCTGCATAGGCGATTTGATATGAAAATCCGCTTCTTTGAAAGGCTGAATGGAAGGCCTTGCATTTCGTCTCAATTAATTCTTGATCGTAGATGTATAGGGGAGTGCCGTATTGTTTTTTCAGCTCGACCGTATCGCACTGCCCAATTTCTAAATGATTGCTGTTGTTAATTTTACTTGTTCCATGTAAGTACATAATTCGTATCCCTCCATTTAAATCATTCAACTATAACTTTGAACTTTGATGGTAAGTAGAAAAACACAAAAAAGACCCGTGAAGTGATGTTCACGCGTCTTGGTTTCATAATAATAAAGTATTATTACATTCTAGGCATCAACATCTCTTCAATAGCTCTCCACAAACCAAATGGTTTGTGACAGCTCAGCATTTATTCAATACTGAACCAGTATATGAACACAATGGATGTTTATATACTTCGGCACGAAATCCCTTTTACTTATCTTCACAGACTCCATTAGTCTCCAATAAGTGACTCTTGATTTCATGCACCTCTATTCTCAGAGAGGAAAATTATATTTAAATGTAATTCCTATTATATTTCCTTTTCCGCTGTCTAGTCAATGAAAAGTTAAGGCATAGGAATATCAAAAAAATAAATAAGAAAGCTATGAAGCTTCCAGATAGAATCCAAGCAGCCAGCGCTTTCTTCTGATGAATCACTAAGAGTGAGAACGTGACAATATTGAAGAGAAAAGACCACAGCAGCGACCATCCATAATGATGAGTGATACTGTGATTAACATAAGCAATGAACTCAATCACAGTAAATAAAAGCGCCCATAAAAGAATCCACCACAGGCCGCCGCTTACATGCAGCGGCAACCTTCCTAAAAAAACCGGTATGACAAACGGATAAATAAGTAAAGCTATTCCAAGGGAAACCATTAGGTGATCCGGAAGAAAAAGATGATCAATACCGACAGGATGAAATACCCATACGCGGTAATGAAACAGCAGCACTTCGTAAAGCAATTCCCCGTGATCCAAAACAGCAAAGTAGCATAGTATTCTTGATACCTCCGCCACTTGCCAAATAGTAAACCAAGAATGATGAAAAATAATACAAATGAAGATTGCATACGCTCTCCTTAAAATAATGGTTATTTCTTTTTATTTACATATTATAGTGGTTTTATTCTTTTATCTTTTTATTCAGAACCCATAATAGAAAAGCGGTAAGCACAGCGTTAAAGATGTACTATCACTATTTATGGTTTGCTTCACCCTACTATAATCTCGGTCAAAGAACTTATAACGCTTTTATTTACGATGAAGGGAGCTATATGTCAAAGTCAGCAAGGTCCAAAAATAGGCTAAAAATAGCTTCGCCTAGTATGTGGCTTCTTTTTTTGCTATGCTAAAATTGCATACATATAGCATGAGAATACTAGAAGAATGAAAAGAAAAGGGTGTTTTGGTATGAAAACATACATCGTAGTTGGAGCTGGGATTCTTGGAGCTTCTACAGCATATCATTTAGCAAAAGCAGGAGCAGATGTGACATTGATAGATCGCAAGGATGCTGGTCAAGCTACTGATGCAGCAGCAGGAATTGTTTGTCCATGGCTTTCACAGCGTCGAAATAAAGCATGGTACCGCTTAGCAAAAGGCGGTGCCAGGTACTATCAAACATTAATTCAGCAATTAGAAGAAGATGGAGAAACGGATACGGGATATAAGCGAGTAGGAGCAATTAGCTTGCACACTGATGAACAAAAGCTTGCAAAAATGGAAGAGCGAGCGTATAAGCGTCGGGAAGAAGCCCCCGAAATAGGCGAGATTACACGTTTATCAGCTAAAGAAACACAGGCTTTGTTTCCGGTTCTTTCGGAAGAATACAGTTCAGTTCATATTAGTGGAGCCGCTCGCGTTAACGGAAGAGCTCTTCGAAGCGCACTTGTGAATGCAGCGAAGAAAAACGGTGCAAAAATAATAGAAGGAAACGCAGAACTTCTTTATGAAAATAATCAAGTAACGGGCGTTTCCGTAAATGAACAAACACTTTTAGCAAGTATAACGATTGTGACAGCAGGAGCATGGGCAAATCAATTACTAGAGCCTCTTGGAGTGAAATTTTTAGCCAGCTTTCAAAAAGCGCAAATTGTCCACTTGCATCTTCCTGATTTAGATACAAAAGAGTGGCCTGTTGTGATGCCTCCAAGCGACCAATATATTCTTTCGTTTGAACAAGGTCAAATTGTCATCGGAGCAACACATGAAAACGACACGGGTTATGACTTGAGAGTAACGGCTGGGGGGCTTTATGAAATTTTTTCAAAGGCCTTATCAATTGCTCCCGGCTTAACAGAAAGCACAGTCTTAGAAACAAGGGTAGGGTTCCGACCATTTACTCCAGGCTTCTTGCCAGTCATTGGGGCTCTTCCGAATTACGAAGGAATACTAGTAGCGAATGGTCTCGGAGCTTCAGGCTTAACGTCGGGCCCTTATCTTGGTTCAGAGCTTGCTAAATTAGCACTTGAAATGGAAATGGAAATTGATCTCAGCGACTATGATATAAGAGGGGCTATCGAGTCTTAAGAAAATAGAATGAATGAAAACAAATAGAAGTTCGCAAACTATAGCTACTATATGATGAAAGGAAGTAGATTGTTTGCGAAAGGTTATGATAAGTGCAGCAGCAGCTTTTTTATTTATGAGCGCGACGCCTGTATTAGCGGAAAACAATCCTCAGTCAGAAACAAAAGACGTGCAGCTGACTTCTCAGCAAAAGCAGGAATTGTCTGTGCTGTACAAAGAAATGTTAGAAAAAAAGAAAGAAATACTTTCAAAATATGTCGAGTACGGCGTGCTAAGCAAAACGGAGAGTCAAAAAATTTCTTCACATATGGAAAATCGCTATCAGCATATGGAGCAAAATGGTTTTATCCCGAAGCGGCACTGTCATAAAACACATCATCCAAAGTAATTCATATTCACATAAAGAAAGCGCCTATACAGGTGCTTTCTTTATGTGAATGAATGGAAAATTCCGCTTCTTTATCTAGTAAATTCTAAAATCCTCATGTAAAATTAAGAGAATGAGGACGATTAGGAAAGATGCTAGTGAGGGGTAGGTAAATATGAACGATGAACGAAAATAAAAAAATAGTCCGATTACATGCAGAAAATCATTCAGCTGAGGAGCTAGGAATCATATTTGCTTACAAACAAAAAGACAACCACCTTGTTTACAGTATGTACCAAGGTGAAAGCGTTCATGATCAAAAGATACCTCTAGAAGAATGGGTCTCGTATGAGCATTTTTTCGAAGCGCTAAATAAAAAGAAAAAGCTTATGTACGAGCTTCAAATAAATGATAAACGCTATGTAGTAAACTTAACCCCTTTATCTTACACAGAAAAACCGGAAATCATGGGACATTGCGTAAATATAACTAGTTATCAGGAGAAAAAAGAGCAGATTCAACCTTTTATTTATCATAACGCAGATGCTGTTGCTATCGTTGACTTAGAGGGTAAAACGCTTCAAGTGAACCCTGCGTTTGAGAATACATTTGGCTGGACGTTTGAAGAAATTTATCAAAAGCCTCTTCCAATCATACCTTCGTTTTTAAAGGAGCCAGTGTGCGAACTTCATAAGACCATTCAATCAGGTGAATCGAAAACTGAATTCGAGACGGTCAGACAGCATAAAGACGGCCATTTAATTAATGTAAGCGTCACACTATTCCGCGTAGAAAATATGAATGATTGGCCGTTATGCATTGCTTTTGTCTATCGAGATATAACATCACGGAAACAGGCTGAAACGGCTTTAAAAGAAAGCGAAGAACGCTACCGAAGTTTGATCGAGTTATCTCCGGAGGCTATTATCGTTCATAGTGAAGGGAAAATTGATTACATCAACCCTGCAGGAGCCAAAGCGCTAGGATACAAAAGTCCTCAAGACGTATTAGGAGCTTGTGTTTATCAGTTTGTTCACCCTGATTACTATGATGTTGTAAAACAGCGAATTTATCGAATGAAAACAGAAAATAAATCTGTAGACCTACAGGAAGAAAAGTTTATTCATAAAGACGGTCATACGATTGATGCCGAAACCATTGCCTTTCCTATTCCCTATATGGGAAAGCAGGCAATTCAAGTTTTGTTTCGTGATATTACAGAACGTAAAAAAACTGAAAAATTGCTGCGTGAATCTGCTCAGCTTTCCTTAGTCGGACAGTTAGCAGCTGGTATTGCTCACGAAATTAGAAACCCTCTGACGGCGGTAAAAGGATTTATGCAGTTATTAAAAGAAACAAGCGGTCAGCCTTACTATGTAGAAATGATAAATCATGAGTTAGATAGAATTGAATTGATTGCCGATGAGTTCTTGAGTCTTGCAAAGCCTCAGGCGAAAACCTACAAAGACAAACACGTCCAAGATATTTTAGAGAATACTTTAAAGCTAGCTGAGGTTCAGGGGATTACAGAGAAAATTCACGTAAAAAAAGAGATTGATCTTCATCTTCCTCTCGTATTATGCGTAGAAAATCAGTTGAAACAGGTGTTTAGCAATATATTTAAAAATGCAGTCGAATCTATGCCAAGTGGAGGAACCGTAACGATTCAACTAAAAAGATTTAATCACGAGCACCTTGTTGTCCGATTTAGCGACGAGGGGCCAGGTATCACGCAGGAACGAATGCAGCATTTAGGAAAACCTTTTTATAGTACCAAAGAGAAAGGAACGGGGCTCGGACTGATGGTGTGCTATAAGATTATTCGAGAACATAGAGGAGAAATTAACTTTGTAAGTGAACTTGGAAAAGGAACTACCGTAGACATTCTTCTGCCTTTTAAAAAGTAGATTCTACTTTTATAAGCATGAAACCTTTTCTAAAGGGGAATACATGTTAGTGAACGAATAATGATGTTAAATTAGGAGGGAATAAGATGGAACGCATTGAAACGGGAGAGATTTTTACAATTTTAGATGAAAATGATCAAGAGCAAGATATTGAAGTGCTTGGGAAAATGACGATTGAAGGGCACGATTATATTGCCGTTGCGTTTGTGGAAGAAGTTTTAATTGAAACAGAAGAAGAAATTGATGTTTTCTTTTTGAAAATTGAAGATGATGGTGAATGGTCATCAATTGAAGATGATGATGAGTTTGAAAAGGTATCAGCCGTATTTGATGAAATGACATCCGCATAAAAAGGAGAGGGTAAAACCTCTCTTTTTTATTTTTAAATAATATAATTTTTAGAATTTTCCTAAAAATATCTTGCTGAATTATTTCTGTTCATTTATTATGAATATGTAACATACCAACCGGTTAGTAAGTAAATGAAAGCGAGGGACTACCGTGTATTTTTCTTACTCTGACAAAGTAGTGAAGCTGCAAAAAGAATTGAACTCTTTTATGGAAGAGCATATTTACCCAAATGAACGGCTATACGAACAACAGCTGAATGAACAGCCGTCTAGATGGTCAGCTGTTCCTCCAATCATGGAAGAGTTAAAAGAAAAAGCAAAGCAAGCTGGATTATGGAACTTATTTTTGCCAGAAAGCGAATACGGAGCAGGTCTAACAAATGTAGAATATGCCCCTCTTTGCGAAATTATGGGCCGTTCTATTATTGGACCAGAAACTTTTAACTGCGGAGCTCCTGACACCGGCAATATGGAAGTACTGGTTCGGTACGGAACACCTGAACAGAAAGAAAAATGGTTAAAGCCGCTGTTAAATGGCGACATTCGCTCCTGCTTTTCTATGACAGAACCGGATGTAGGTTCTTCTGATGCAACGAACATTCAGTGCAGTATTGTAAGAGAAGGCGATGAATATGTAATCAACGGAAGAAAATGGTGGTCTTCAGGTGCGGGAGATCCTCGTTGCAAAATTGCTATTGTCATGGGGAAAAGCGATTTTACCGCATCTAAATATGAACAGCAGTCTATGATTCTAGTTCCTTTAAATACTCCAGGAGTTAAAATTGAACGAATGCTGCCGGTCTTTGGATACGACCACGCTCCTCATGGACATGCTGAAATTCATTATGACAATGTTCGTGTGCCAGCGTCTAATATGCTTCTAGGCGAAGGAAAAGGGTTTGCTATTGCTCAAGGCAGATTAGGACCTGGGCGTATTCATCACTGCATGCGTTTAATAGGAGCAGCGGAAAGAGCGCTTGAAGAATTATGTAAGCGTATTCAAAGTCGTTCTACGTTTAATAAATTGCTTTCCCAGCAAGGGGTTATTCAAGAATGGGTAGCAGAATCGCGTATTGAAATTGAACAAGCTCGCTTATTAACATTAAAAGCTGCTTATATGATGGACACAGTTGGAAACAAAAAAGCGCGGAAAGAAATTGCCATGATTAAAGTAATGGCTCCTGCTATGGCTTTAAAAGTCATTGATCGCGCCATTCAAACATTTGGAGCAGCAGGTGTTTCAGAAGACACGCCACTTGCGGCACTTTGGGCAAATGCCCGCACTCTTCGTCTCGCTGATGGTCCAGACGAAGTGCATAAAGCACAGCTTGCAAGACTTGAGCTAAAATCCTATCAAGAAAAGGAGGCAACATATGCACATAAAGGATTTGTTTGATTTAACTGGGAAAACAGCTATTATTACCGGCGGAGGCAGAGGATTAGGAGAACAAATGGCAGAAGGGCTTGCAGAAGCAGGGGCAAATATTGTTCTATGTTCAAGAAAAAAAGAAGCATGTCAGCAAGCGGCTGATCGATTGGCTCTCCTCGGTGTAAAAACCCTTGCTTTAACATGCGATATCAGTCAGCCTGAAGATATTAAAAATGTCGTGCATCAAACGATTGAAACATTCGGTCGCATTGATATTTTAATTAATAACAGCGGAGCTACGTGGGGAGCTTCGGCTGAAGAAATGCCTCTTGAAGCATGGCAAAAAGTGATGAATATTAATGTCACGGGAACGTTTTTAATGTCCCAAGAAGCTGGAAAAGAAATGATTAAACAAAAAGCTGGTAAGATTATTAACATTGCTTCAATTGCGGGTCTTGGAGGAACGGATCCTCAGTATATGGATACAATCGGTTACAACACGAGTAAAGGAGCGGTCATTACGTTCACGAAAGATTTAGCTGTCAAATGGGGGCAACATAATATTCAAGTTAATGCGATTGCGCCGGGATTTTTCCCTACTAAAATGTCAGGTGCGATTATGGAACAAGGAAAAGATTATTTTCTAAGTCAAACCCCTTTAAAACGCTTTGGCTCCGAAGCTGATTTAAAAGGAGCGGCTGTTTTTCTTGCTTCTGCAGCGTCTAATTATATTACGGGAGATATTCTGACAGTAGACGGTGGAGTTCATGCTATGTGAATAAGAAAGGAGTAACTTGATGGAAGACGTTAAAAAATGGTTTACACCTTATCCAGAAGCCTACACTCATGACATTCACATCGAAGATATTTCACTATTTGATATGCTGAAAGAAACAGCCGGACGTTATCCTGCTCACACAGCAACGCGCATGTATCAGCATACGTTAACATACCAAGAGCTGTATCACTCAGTCCGCGTATTTGCAGGAGCACTGCAGAAAAAGGGCATTAAAAAAGGAGATCGTGTAGCAATTATGCTGCCAAATTGTCCGCAATATATAATAAGCTATTTTGGTATTGTAGCAGCGGGCGGCATTGTCACTCAGATCAACCCTATGCTTGTCGAACAAGAACTAGAGCATATTTTACACGATTCCGGCGCAAAAAAAATAATTATACTCGATGATTTTTATACGAGACTTCAAGAGATAAGAAACCGCGTTGATATAGAAGAAGCAATAACCGTCAGCTTGCAAAAACCTTTTGTTCCTACATCACCAGACATTTCCTTCCTAGATTTTCTAACCATAAAACATGAACTCAAGCCGCCGGTCATCCATCCAGCACATGATATTGCTGTTCTTCAGTATACGGGAGGAACAACCGGACCATCTAAAGGTGCGATGCTTACACATGCTAATATTTATACAAATGCGGTTCAATCATACGAAATATTTAAGCATGATATTGAATTAGGAAAAGAAAAATGCTTAACCGTTATTCCATTGTTTCACGTATTTGGCATGACTTCCTGTATGCATTTATCTATTCTTTGCGGGAATGAACTATTGCTATTGCCGCGTTTTGATTTAGAAGAAGTACTAAATACAATAAAAAAAGAGCAGCCTAGTATCTTTCCTGGCGTGCCAACTATGTATGTCGCTATTACAAATCATCCGCGGGCAGAAGAATACAATATCGAAAGTATTCGCATCTGCAACAGCGGCAGTGCGCCAATGCCTGTTGAGTTAATGAAAGAGTTCGAACGAAAAACGGGTGCTAAAGTGTTAGAAGGGTACGGCTTATCGGAAGCATCGCCAGTTACGCATTGCAACCTGCCGTTTTGTGAACGAAAGCCAGGTACAGTTGGACTCGGCGTTCCAAAAACTGCTTATAAAATTGTAGATGTGGCTACAGGAACAAAAGAGATGCCAAGAGGAAAGCTTGGAGAAATAGTGATTAAAGGTCCTCAAGTTATGAAGGGCTATTGGAATCAACCTGAAGAGACAGCTCACGCGCTTAGAAACGGCTGGCTGTACACAGGAGATATTGGACAGATAGATGAAGACGGGTATTTATCCATTGTTGATCGCAAAAAAGATATGGTTATTGCGAGCGGTTTTAATGTGTATCCTCGAGATATTGAAGAAGTTTTATATGAACATGCCTATATTAAAGAAGCCGTTGTAATCGGTGTGCCGCATCCTTATCGAGGAGAAACAATTAAAGCGATTTTGGTATTAAAAGAAGGGAAATCTCTTTCCGAAGAAGAGCTTACTTCCTATTGTCGACATCATCTTGCAGCTTACAAAATTCCGCGAATCATTGAATTTCGCGCGGAGCTTCCTAAGACCAATGTAGGAAAAATTTTGCGACGGGCACTACGAGAAGAAGTGGTGAAAGAAACTATGTAAATAAGCTGAACATAAACAAACTTTTTCAAAAGCTCCCTCTAAGCCATGGTATAATTTGTGAAAATGAGAAAAGACAGAGAGGGTTTGACGATGAAAGATTTGATGATGGAACGAAGCATTCAGCTTTTTGCTCAAAAAGGTTTCAAAGAAACGTCTATTCAAGATATTGTAAATGAATTAAACGTCACAAAGGGAACGTTTTATTATTATTTTAAAAGCAAACAAGAGCTTTTAATGGATATTCACCTTCAATATATTGAAAGATTAATAGAAAATCAAGAGACGATTCTTGCAGATAAGACAACATCGTATCCGGAAAAGCTGCACAGCATTATTTTCAAACTTGTTCATGATATTGAGAAAGAAGGGCTTCGAGCTAAAGTGTTCTTTCGAGAGATGCGTCATTTGAGTGAAGAACACTTACAGCAAATCATTCCAAAGCGCGATCGTTTTAAAGAGAACGTACAGGAAATTATTGAAAAAGGAATGGAAGCAGGGCAGTTCCGTTCAGATTTACCTTCAGATATCGTGACGCTAGGCATATTAGGAATGACAAATTGGAGCTATTTTTGGTTTCAGCCGGATGGAGAAAAGTCAGATCGAGAAGTTGCCGCTATTTTTTATAAGATGCTGATGAAAGGTATTCAGTCACAGTAGCTGCTAGGCTAGACAGTGCTCGTAAAAGGCGGGAAAGTATAAGCTCTTTCTCTCCTTTTATACTTAAAGGAGGCTATAACATGAATAGTAAAGATATACAGCGTATTGCTGTTATTGGAGCAGGACAAATGGGACATCAAATCGGTATGCTTTGTGCACTTGGAGGATATGAAACGATTATTCAAGATATGAATGAACAGTCACTCATTGATGCAAAAAATAAGCTGGAAGCAATTATGGGCAAGTGGATTCATAAAGGCAAAATCTCTTCTGATGCTAAAGAAGCCGCATTTCGAAGATTGTCTTTTACAAACACATTAAAGGAAGCGGTTTCAAACGCTGATTTTGTTATTGAAGCCGTGGTGGAAAAGTTAGATGTAAAACAAAGTGTCTTTAAAGAAATAGATGAGTACGCACCACGTCACGCCATTTTAGCGTCGAATAGTTCAACAATTGTTAACTCGCTTATTGCAAGTGCCACAAACCGTCCAGAACAAATCGTTAACATGCATTTCTTTTTTCCTCCCCTTGTAATGGACTGCGTAGAAGTTGTGATGAGTGAAAAGACAAATGAAAAAACAGCTCAAACGACAATGGAAGTTTGCAAGCAAATTAATCGCACAGCAGTCCTTCTGAAAAAAGAAATCTCAGGTTTTATTGCCAATCGAATCTTAGGAGCGTTGCAAAAAGAAGCCGTTTTCCTTTACGAAAATGGATACGCAGATTTTGAAGACATTGATACGATTTGCAAAAAAGCACTCAATCACCCGATCGGTCCTTTTGAATTAATGGATCTCTCAGGAATTGACGTCGGATATTTTGTGATGCAGCAGCGCTATAGCGAAACAGGGGATCCAGAGGACAAGCCAGCTGCGTGCATTGAAGAAAAAGTTCAAAAAGGCGAGCTGGGGCGCAAAACAGGAAAAGGTTTTTACACATACCACACACAAGGAGTGAAGTAATAATGAAAAAATTTGTACGTATCGAAAAAGAAGAGAAAACGGCAATTGTAACCATTGATAACCCGCCTTTAAATGTAATGACCCAGGCTGTTGTGCAGCAGCTTGAAGAAACGTATGAAGAGCTTAGCAAAGAATCTGATGTGATTACAATCATTTTAACAGGAGCGGGCGACCGGGCGTTTATGGCTGGAGCCGATATTAAAGAGTTTCCTCAGTTAATGGGGCAAAGCGGCATTAAAGAAGAGTTTATGAAAACTCATCGCGTTTTGCAAAAGCTTGAAAACATTGAAAAACCAACAATTGTCGTGTTAAACGGTTTAACGTTTGGAGGAGGATGCGAACTTGCACTAACCGCTGATATACGCATTGCCGAAGAACATGCTCAAATCGGTCTTCCGGAAGTGAAGCTCGGATTATTTCCTGGAGGCGGCGGAACTCAGCGTCTTCCACGCATAATCGGCGTATCTAAAGCTAAAGAGTGGATGTTTGCCGGCAGTCCTGTCTCTGCAGAAGAAGCGCTTCATGCAGGCTTTGCCAATCATGTAACGCCTAAAGGAAAAGGGCTCGAAAAAGCAAAAGAGTTGGCTCGCAAATTTAACCGTCACTCTCTTCCATCACTTTCTCGAATTAAGACAGCGGTAAATAAAGGAATGAATCGCACATTATCTGAAGGCCTTGAACTTGAGGCAGGGCTGTTTGAAGAAGTCTTTCAAACAGAAGATATTAAAGAAGGAGTATCAGCATTTATTGAAAAGCGTCCCGCTGTTTTTTCACATAAATAAGTAAAGGAGGAGAAAATCATGTATGAAACACAGGTCAAAGTGCGCTTTTGCGAAACGGACGCACTGGGTCACATTAACAATACGAGCTATTTTATTTATTTAGAGGAGGCTCGGATTGCTTTCTTTGAAGAGATGGGAGCATCAATGCATACGGAAAAGTGGGAGTATATTTTAGCGTCTACTAAATGTGATTTTGTTGCGCAAGGTTATTTTAATCAAGTGTTAATGATTAAAACCTTTGTGTCTAGAGTCGGTAATAAAAGCTTTACAATTGGCCATGAAATTACCGACAGCAAGACGGGATCATTGATTGCTAAAGGAGAAGCTGTCATCGTGTACTTTGATTTTGGCACACAAAAAAGCATTTCCATTCCAGCGGACATTAAGCAGTTTTTAATGAATTATAAAGTAGCTGTTTAACTATAAAAAAGCAGGTGGTAAAAAATGTCACAAATCATTCCTGTACGAAAAGGAGAAGAATTAAACACGGAAAAACTGCATCAGTTTCTCCGTACTTCTATTCCTGATTTACCTACAGAGCCTCTTTTAATCAAGCAATTTGGATCAGGTGCGTCCAATTTAACCTATGCTCTTTCAGTCGGAGAGTGGGAGGCGGTGTTGAGACGCCCTCCCTTTGGGCAAGTTGCGCCAAAAGCGCATAACATGCAAAGAGAATACAAGATTTTATCTGTTTTATCGAAATCTTTCCCTCTCGCTCCTAGGCCGTATGTGTTTTGTGAAGATGAGACAGTGGTCGGAAAATCCTTTTTTTTAATGGAGCGAAAGCACGGTGTTCTCATCGACACAGCGTTTCCAAAAGAAATGAAAGGAACTAGCGAACTTTGCCGTCGTATTTCAGAACAAATGGTAGATGTCCTTGTTCAACTTCATGACATTTCTTATAAAGGAACACTTCTTGAAAGAATCAGCAAGCCTGAAGGTTTTTTAGAACGTCAAGTACACGGCTGGATTCATCGTTATGAAAAAGCAACAACAAGTGACATACCGGAAGTAGAAGCACTAAAGAAATGGTTGACCACACACATCCCGAAATCACAGCATTCAACTATCATTCACTATGATTATAAGCTTAATAATACGTTATTTTCACCGGATGGAAATAAGATTGTAGGGTTATTCGACTGGGAAATGACAACCGTTGGAGACCCGCTTGCTGATTTGGGAGTGGCGCTGAGCTATTGGATGGAAGACAGCGACCCTGAACTTTTAAAAAGAGGACTGGGGAATCCACCTGTTACTGTGCAAAAAAGCTTTTATTCCCGTCGAGACTTTGTAGAAGCATATGCTAAAAAAAGCGGACGGGATGTTTCACACATTGACTTTTACCTAAAATTTGCGTACTTCAAACTTGCTGTCATTTGTCAGCAAATTTATTACCGTTATAAAAAAGGCCAAACAAATGATAAACGGTTTTCACAATTTGGAGATTATGTAAAAACACTGATTATTCATGCTCTGCACACAGAACGAGGGCATATATGAAAGGGAAAATTCACGTAATACTGAAAAAAGAAGAGCTTCTTGCCAAAAAGCTAGAAGGAAAAACGGTTGTTATATTTGACATCTTATTGGCTACATCAACAATCACGGCTGCTTTACAGCAAGGAGCAATAGAGGTTATTCCGGTGAAAAATGAAGAAGAAGCGCGTAAAAAAGCAAAAACGTATAAGCCTGACGAAATTGCGCTTGTAGGCGAATATAGAGGAAAAACGATTAAAGGCTTTTTTGATCCAAACCCTAGCACTTTAAAGCAGCATGTTCAAAATAAAACAGTTATTTTGTCTACCACTAATGGAACGGTAGCCATCCATAACGCTGAAAAAGCGAAACACGTATATGCAGCTTCACTTTTAAACGGAGAAGCGGTTGCCAGTGCTGTTTGTCAACCAAGCCAAGATGAAAGTGTTTTATTGGTTTGTTCAGGTTCATCTGATCGCTTCTGTCTAGAAGATTTATATGGAGCGGGTTATTTTATAAACTGCCTGCTGCGACTAAAAACATTTCATTTAACGGATGCTGCAAAAGCTGCACTGCTTTTTTATGAAGCTTACGAGCATTCACCTGTTGAAATATTGAAACGCTCAGCCGTAGGAGAAATGCTCACTCAGTATGGTTTTCTAGACGAAATTGGCTTTGTAAGCCGGAAAAACATCTATTCCGTAGTTCCTAAAATAGTGAAAAAAATGTTAGTAAACGGGGAGGAAATGATATGTCTGAAATGAAAACAAGAGCAAAAGGCGGATCATTTTTACTAAAAAAAACATCTGCGCATCACGTTTATACACCCGAAGACTTAACGGATGAGCATTATATGATTGCTCAGACAGCAAAGCAGTTTATTGAAAAAGAAGTCGACCCTTACCATCATGACATTGAGCAGCAAGATTTTAATAAAGTAGTAGAATTGATGCATAAAGCAGGCGAGCTTGGACTTCTTGCTCATAGTATTCCAGAAACCTATGGAGGACTAGGTCTTGATAAAGTAAGCAAAGGACTCGTCGGTGAAATCATTGGACGGACAAGCGGATATGGAGTCGCTCATTCTAACCATACGTGCATCGCGACACTTCCTATTACGTATTTTGGCACCAAGAAGCAAAAAGAAAAATACTTGCCTAAATTGGCAAGCGGCGAATATATTGGTGCCTACTGTTTGACAGAGCCAGAAGCAGGTTCTGATGCTCTTGCGGCTCAGACAAAAGCCGTATTAAATCCTGAAAAAACGCATTATGTATTAAATGGAACGAAGCAGTACATTACCAATGCTGCCTTTTCAGATACGTTCATTACGTATGCAAAAGTAGACGGAGAACATTTTACTGCTTTTATTGTAGAAAAAGATTTTGCAGGACTGTCTCTTGGGCCAGAAGAAAAGAAAATGGGGATTAAAGGGTCGTCTACCCGCCCAGTGATTTATGAAGATTGTTTGGTACCTGTAGAAAACATACTTGGACAAGTAGGCAAAGGTCATTTAATTGCCTTGAACGTCTTAAACCTCGGGCGTTTTAACTTAGGTTCTGCGTGTATGGGCGCAGCCAAATATGCCTTTGAACTTGCTTTAGCTTATACAAAAGAGCGCAAGCAGTTTAAAACAGCTATTGCGGAATTTAATGCTTCAAAAGAAAAAATAGCAAAAATGGCAGCGCGTATTTTCGCATCTGAATCTATTCAGTACCGTACAGCTGGTTTACTAGAAGAAGCGCTTGGTGGCCTATATGAAAGTGAAAATTATAAGTTAGTAGCTAAACAGCTGGCCGAATTTGCAATAGAATGTTCAGTATGTAAAGTGTATGGGTCAGAAACCCTTGATTTAATTGCCGATGAATCGCTGCAGCTTCATGGCGGCGCAGGGTTTATTCAAGAATATAAAATAGAGCAAGTATACCGTGACTCACGCATCAACCGTATTTTTGAAGGTACAAATGAAATCAACCGCCTTTTGCTTCCGACTCAGCTTCTAAAAAAAGCAGGCAAAGGAGAAATAAAGCTAAACAAACAAGTGGAGCATGCTGTTAGTGAATTGATGAGTGGTCAGTGGGAAATACCTTCAAATGAACTTCTAGCAAGAGAAAAGCAGGCTGTTATTACGACAAGACATTTATTTCTTGCTTTGCTAGGAACAGCATTTCAAACGTTTCACGCAAATCTAGCACAAGAACAAGAAACGCTTATGAAACTCGCAGAAATTGCTGTTGGACTATTTGCTATGGAATCATCCGTGCTGCGAGCGGAAAAAGCCTTGAATAGAAATGGAGAAGAAAAAGAAAAGTTAAAAAGCAAGCTGACAGAAACTGTTGTGAGCGAAACGCTATTTGACATTGAAAAGCAGGCCCGACAATTAATAAATGGGATGTTAACGGGTGAAAAGCACCGACAGTACCGCACAATTCTTGGAAAGTGGATGAATGATTTGCAAAGTGAAGGCGAATTCACGCGCAATCGAGACATCGCGCGTGAGTTTATTAATAGCGGACGATATGTTGTATAAGGAGGGGTATCATGCGTTTTGAAGGGCAAATAGCTGTTATTACGGGGGCTGGAAGCGGCATTGGAGAAGCGACCGCTCAGAGAATGGCAAAAGAAGGCGCTCACGTCATTCTTGTCGGGCGAACGAAAGAAAAACTAGTACAGGCTGCATCGGCTGTTGACACACGTTGTGAGCGAAAATGCACAGATATTTTCTCAGCTGATGTAACGAAAGAAGAAGACGTCAAAGAGCTGGCTGAATTCATAAAAGAAAAGTATGGACAAATTCATTTATTAATTAATAATGCAGGAGGATCTGTTAATTCAACAATCAAAGAAACAACTCTTGAACAGTGGAAACACGTGCAGGACGTCAATTTAACAAGCGTATTTCTTGTGACAAAACAATTGATTCCTTTGTTAACTGAAAAGATAGGAGGAAATCGCTCTATTGTCAACGTCGCTTCTCTTTCAGGACATAAAGCAGGTGCGCAAATTCCTCACTACAGCGCTGCTAAAGCTGCTTTAATCAATTTTACAAAAGCAATGGCATTTGAATTAGCACCTCATGAAGTCAGAGTAAACTCTGTGTCTCCTGGATTCGTAGAAACGCCTTTAACACAGCCTGGACTTGAAAATGAGCGCTTCACTAAGGCAATCGAAAGAAATACGGCTTTAAAACGTGTTGGTAAGCCGGAAGAAATTGCAAACGTCATTGCTTTTGCAGCGTCTGAAGAGGCATCTTATATGACGGGAAGTGATTTATTAGTAGATGGTGGATGGCTTATCGTTTAATACACAGTAAAGAGGAGGGAATCCGAATTATGAGTGATTTATTAGTAGAAAAGCAGGGATCTATTCTATCTTTAACGTTAAATCGTCCGGATCGTTTAAATGCATTCAGTGAGGAAATGCTTGAACGGTTAACAGCTGAAATGAAAAAGGCACAAAGCGATGAGTCTATTAAAGTCGTTATATTAAATGGAGCAGGGCGCTCGTTTTCTGCCGGAGGCGATGTAAAAACGATGGGCAAAGCATCAGGAGCTGATGTTTATGAACATATCGGCCGTTTAAATGAATGTATTTTAGCGATGCAAAATCTAGAGAAGCCGATTATTTCAGCAGTTCAGGGGTTTGCAGCAGGAGCGGCTTTTAATTTAGCTCTCGCTTCTGACTTTATCATTGCATCAGAAGAAAGTCGGTTCGTATTAAGCTTTTCTCAAGTTGGATTGATTTCAGACGGAGGAGGCCTTTACTTTCTTACAAAGGTCGTTGGACCCCACAGAGCTAAGGAACTATTGTTTTTAGGAGAGCCTCTGGATGCCGATACAGCTTATAAAGCCGGGTTTTTGAACCGTGTAGTGCCGTTAAATCAGCTGAAAGATGAGGTCACGTCCTTTGCAAGTCGCTTATCGCAAGGACCGACTAAAGCGTATGGGAAAATGAAAAAAATTGTCAATGATTCCTTTCATTTAACGTTAGAACAAGTCCTCGAACAAGAAAGGCTAACGCAAGTTCTTATGGTAGAAACGAGTGATCATCAAGAAGGAATATCCGCGTTTAAAGAAAAAAGAAAGCCAATATTTCAAGGGAAATAAGAGGGGGATATACGATGAAAGCCATTCAATTTACGCAGTACGGAGGACCTGATGTTCTTCAAGTTATCGATATTGCACGCCCTATACCAAAAAAGAAAGATGTACTCATTAAAGTTGCTGCAATTGGAGTTAATTACGCCGATGCTGCGCGGCGTGAAGGAGCCTATGTAGTAGAAACACCGCTCCCTTTTATTCCAGGTTCTGAAGTTGCGGGAGAAGTGGTCGAAGTAGGTGAGGACGTAAAAGGGATAAAAGTAGGTACAAAAGTTGTGACGTTGCTAGGATCTAATCGAGCAACAGGCTACGCTGAGTACACGCTGGCAGATTCAAGAGGCCTCATTCCTTTGCCGGACGATGTGGATTTAACACAAGCAGTTGCTTTGCCTCTTCAAGGACTAACGGCTTATCATATTTTAAAAACAATGGGTCGTCTTGAAAAAGGAGAAACCGTCATCGTTCATGCGGCAGCAGGCGGTGTTGGAACCTTAGCTGTCCAGCTTGCCAAAATTTTTGGAGCTGGAAAAGTCATTGCTACAGCGAGCTCCAAAGAAAAGCTTGAGCTTGCAAAAAATCTCGGGGCTGACGAAGTGATTAACTATACAGAAACGGGTTGGGAGAAACAAATTTTAGAAGTAACGGAAGGAAAAGGAGCCGATATTATTTTAGAAATGGTAGGGGGGCATATATTCTATGAATCCCTTCAATGTCTTGCACCATTTGGGCGCCTCATTTTTTACGGAATGGCTAGCGGAAAACCTGTAAAATTAAACCCAGCCCGCCTGATGGAAAAAAATCAATCGGTTCTCGGTTTTTTCTTACCTCAAATGATGACAAAACCAACGCTTTATCAGGAAAGCCTGCATGAGCTATTAAACTACGTAAATTCTGGTCGGTTAAAATTGATGCTGGGCGGCACATTTTCACTTGATGAAGCGGCAGATGTACATCGTCTGCTTCAAGGAAGAAAAACGACCGGGAAATTAGTGTTAGTTCCTTAACAAAACAGCTTCCGTCTCTAATAGGGATGGGAGCTGTTTTGTTTTAAAAAATTGGCTTTTATATGCCAAATTTTTAGAAACCGCTTAATAATTTGGCATAAAAATCAATGCTTTTTACTAATTTCTTCTATATTTTAACACTGGCATGGAAGTTGCATAATAAGTATTTGAACATATAAAGGAGGAATTGAATATGGTAAGAAATGGAACTGACCGCGTCAAGCGGGGAATGGCGGAAATGCAAAAAGGCGGCGTTATCATGGACGTTATCAATGCAGAACAGGCAAAAATTGCAGAAGCAGCAGGTGCTGTTGCCGTTATGGCATTAGAGCGTGTTCCAGCTGATATCCGTGCAGCAGGCGGCGTGTCTCGTATGGCAGATCCAACAATTGTTGAAGAAGTAATGAACGCTGTATCCATTCCAGTTATGGCAAAAGCTCGTATCGGCCATATCGTTGAAGCACGCGTGCTAGAAGCAATGGGTGTAGACTACATTGATGAAAGTGAAGTGCTCACTCCAGCTGATGAGGAATACCACCTTAACAAAAGTACATTTACGGTTCCATTTGTATGCGGATGCCGTGATTTAGGGGAAGCAGCAAGACGAATTGGCGAAGGTGCTTCAATGCTTCGTACAAAAGGCGAACCTGGGACAGGAAACATCGTGGAAGCAGTGCGTCATATGCGCCAAGTAAACGCTCAAGTACGTAAAGTTGTAGGTATGGACGAAGATGAGTTAATGACAGAAGCCAAACTATTAGGTGCGCCTTATGAGTTATTGCTGCAAATTAAACGTGAAGGTCGTTTACCGGTTGTAAACTTTGCAGCAGGCGGTGTAGCAACGCCTGCAGACGCAGCGTTAATGATGCAGCTAGGAGCAGACGGTGTGTTTGTTGGTTCAGGGATCTTTAAATCAGACAACCCTGAAAAATTTGCTCGTGCAATTGTTGAAGCAACAACACATTATCAAGACTATGAACTTATTGCAAGCTTGTCAAAAGGATTAGGAAGCGCAATGAAAGGGATTGAAATTTCATCGTTATTACCGGAAAATCGTATGCAAGAACGCGGCTGGTAATGAGTAATAACTTTTAAACTTAGTCAGGAGAATGATGATGGGAAAATATACGATAGTCGATAAAGAAACGTGTATTGCGTGCGGCGCATGCGGAGCTGCGGCACCTGATATTTATGATTACGATGATGAAGGAATTGCGTTTGTTATACTTGATGATAATCAAGGAACGGTTGAAGTGCCTAAAGAGCTAGAAGATGATTTAATGGATGCGTTTGAGGGCTGTCCAACAGAATCCATCCGTATAGCAGACGAAAAGTTTAATGGAGACTCGAATAAATTCCAATAAATCGGAATAAATAAAAAATAGAAAACTTTTTAAAAAGAAAAGAAGGATTTTGTCTAGAAAAGGCGAAATGTTAGTTGTGTAAGAACATATCTTTTTAAAAATGAAAGCACTTACATAACTAAAAGCATATGAGAGAATCTCATTTGATCTTTCAGAATTATTCATGTGAAAGTGCGAATTAACCAAATAGTTTTTAAAAGGAGATTAAGGGGCATGCAAATACTGAATACAGTCATTGTGACAGGATATGCAAAAGCTCCACAGGGAACTTCCATGTATGAAATGTATAAGCATGCGGGAATTGTACTAGAAGTGGATCTGACAGAGCATAAAATTGTAAATGCTGAGTTTACGTTTATTACGGAGCTGACGCAAAATTTTTTCCGGAAGCTGCTTATTGGTTACTGCCTTGCAGATGGAATTGAACCTCTTATTGAACGTATTCAAAATTATTATTTTGCTCCATCTCAACAGGCGATTATCGTAGCGCTTCAGGCTGCAATCCAACGTTACTGGGATAATGTGAATCAAAAAATTACATAGCGTTTGGTTAGAATAAAGTGAGAAGACAACCTCTTTTCATGGTCTTATTAAAACCAAGCAGACACACACACTTTACAAAGAGTCGGGGACATTCCTGTTTCTTTTTGGAGTCATTGTGTCCTGCTTGGTTTTTTTCGTGTAAAGCGCTGTGAAATATAAAAAGAAAAGGAGGAAACAAAATGAACAAAATCATCACGCGCGAAGAAGCAGTAGGAAAAATAACAGATGGCGCACGCATTATGGTAGGTGGATTTGGTCTTGTTGGAAGCCCGCTTAGTCTCATTGAAGCGATTGCCAAATCAAACCTTAAAAATTTAGAGATTATTAGTAATAACCTCGGCGAACCTGGAAAAGGATTAGGTGTATTAGTTCAAAAAAAACAAGTCAAAAAAGCTATAGGATCTTATTTTACTTCCAACCCAGAAGTTGTACATGCTTATCAAAAACAAGAACTTCAAGTGGAGCTCATCCCGCAAGGAACAATGTCTGAGGCTATTAGAGCAGGAGGCGCAGGCATCGGAGGATTTTACACGCCTGTGAGCGTAGGAACCCAGCTGGCTGAAGGAAAAGAAGAACGAGTGTTAAAAGGAAAGAAATATGTTTTGCAAGAATCACTGCACGCAGATGTAGCTCTTATAAAAGCTAAAAAAGCAGATCGACTCGGAAATCTTATTTACAGCAAATCAGCAAGAAACTTTAATCCAATGATGGCAACGGCCGCTGATATAGTGATTGCAGAAGTAGAAGAAGTGGTTGAAGTTGGACAGATTTCTCCTGAAGAAATTGTAACTCCTCATTTATACGTTACCTATATTGTAATGAAAGGAGAAAAATAAGATGAACGTCAAACAATATATTGCTGCGCGTGCTGCAAAAGAGCTTTGTCACGGAGATGTAGTGAACTTAGGGATAGGGATTCCTACTCTTGTTGCTAATTACATTTCACCCGATGTTCATGTGTTTTTACATTCAGAAAACGGGATTCTCGGTGTTGGGCCTACTCCTAAAGAAGCTTATGTAGATCCAGAACTTGTGAATGCTGGGAAGCTGCCCGTCACGGTTTTGAAAGGCTCCTCATTTTTTAACAGCGCTGATTCCTTTGCTATGATACGCGGGGGCCATGTAAATGTATCCATTCTTGGAGTACTTCAAGTAGATGAAGCAGGCCGAATTGCGAACTGGGCTGTTCCCGGAAAAAGTGTTCTTGGTGTAGGTGGAGCAATGGATTTATTAGAAGGCTCAAAAAAAGTTATTGTTACGACTCTTCATACGAATAGTCAAGGAGAGTCAAAGCTAGTCAAAAAGTTAACCTATCCGCTTACTTCAGAGCGGCGAGTCGATATGATTATTACGGAATTAGCTGTCTTTTCGGTAACGGACCTTGGTCTTGAACTTCTTGAAACAGCTCCGGGTGTTTCTTTGGAAGAAATACAGCAAAAAACACAGGCTTCTTTTCATGTTTCTAAATTGTTTAGTAAAGACAATGAGGTGACGGCATAATGGCAGTGATTGTAAATGCATTTCGAACGCCTATTGGAAAGTTTGGCGGTTCGCTTGCAGATACGCTTCCGGAAGAACTAGTCTCTCTTGTGATGAAAAACAATTTGTCTTCAGCTGGATACACGTCAGAAATTGTTGATGAAATTATCGTCGGACAAACGAAGCAAAGCGCTCATGCTCCTAATATAGCAAGAGTAGCTGGGCTGAAAGCCCAATTCTCTGAACGTATTCCAGCTTATACCGTGCACCGCCAGTGCGGATCGGGCATGCAGGCTGTGATGAATGGAGCCATGTCTATTTTATCAGGTCAAGCCGAAGTAGTATTAGCCGGAGGAGTGGAAAGCATGTCTCAAGCACCGCACTATACGGTAGGCACTCGTTTTGGTTTTCACGTTGGTGATTTAACACTCTATGACTCTAATACAGAAAGTCAGCCAAAATCACAGCCTGAAAGTTTATATGGAACGTTTACAATGGGACAGACGGCCGAGTGGATCGCTGAAAAGTATAGCATTAGCCGTACGGAACAAGATGAATTTGCTTTTTATAGTCAGGAAAAAGCTAGGCGGGCTATAGAACTTGATTTGTTTGAAGAGGAAATTATCCCTGTGCCTGTAAAAGAAGGAAAGAAAGGAATCAGGCATTTTGCAACTGATGAATTTCCTCGGCTTACTAGTAAAGAAAAGCTTGGTACGCTTAAGCCAGTTTTTCAAAGGAATGGAACAGTGACAGCCGGCAACTCATCCGGCAGAAACGATGGCGCTTCAATGCTGCTGTTGATGTCGGAAGAAAAAGCTGAGCACCTCGGATTAACACCTATGGCAAAGATTGTGTCGTTTGCCGCAACGGGCGTCTCTCCAAAGGAAATGGGAATTGGCCCTGTTTCGGCTTCACAAATTGCTTTAAATAAAGTCGATTTAAACTTGAGTGATATAGACTTAATTGAATTAAACGAAGCATTTGCTGCTCAAAGTATTGCTTGCTTAAGAGAATGGGATATCACATCAGAAAAAGTGAATGTAAACGGAGGAGCGATTGCGCTTGGACACCCTTTAGGCTGCTCCGGAGCAAGAATCATAACAACTCTGTGTCATGAACTCCAAAAGCAAAAAAGACGATATGGTCTCGCAACTATTTGCGTTGCAGGAGGCTTAGGAATGGCAATGGTGGTGGAAAGATGGACGAAATAAAAAGAGACTATGTGTTTCATAGAGATTTAACAAAAAAGTATCCGATAATTATACACGGTGAAGGAAGCTACTTAATAGATGAACAAGGAAAAAGGTATTTAGACGGCTGCTCTGGGGCTGTGGCGGCAAATTTAGGACACGGCATTGCCCAAATAGCCGAGGCGATGGCTGAGCAGGCAAGAAAAGCGGCGTTTGTTCATACATTACGTTTTGAAACGGATGTTTTGCACAAACTTGCAGGCAAAATTGGTCAAATGGCTCCTTTTCATTTAAACAAAGTCTATTTTACATCAGGAGGAGCAGAAGCAAATGAAAGTGCATTAAAGTTGGCAAGACAATATCACAGAGATGCCGGAAAGACACAAAAGCAAATTGTGATTGGAAGGTGGCAGTCCTATCATGGAAATACGATAGGTGCACTATCAGCCGGAGGAGATGTAAAAAGACGATACCCTTATACACCTAATCTTTTACATTTTGCTCACGTCTATTCTCCGTATTGTCATCGCTGTCCGTATAACCGCGATCAAGAGGACTGCGTGGCACAGCAAAACTGGAGCTGCATCACCGATATTGAACGCACCATTTTAGAGCTTGGTCCGGAAAATATTTCAGCTTTTATTGCGGAACCGATTGTAGGAAGTCAACAAGGAGCTGTTGTACCTCCGCTTGATTACTTTAAAAAAGTACGTGAGCTTTGTAGCCGCTATGACATTCTTTTGATTATTGATGAAGTCATGACAGGCTTTGGGAGAACGGGCACTGATTTTGCAGTGGAACAATTCGGAATTGAACCGGATATCCTAACGTTTGGTAAAGGAGTTTCAGCAGGTTACGCTCCTTTAGGAGGAATGATTGTCCATGACCGTCTGATTCAAGGGCTGATAGAAAATAGCAGTGGAAAATTTCTTCATGGCTATACGTACAGTGGACATCCTGTTTCAATAGCGGCAGGGCATGCTGCTTTGGATATGTATGAAGAAATGAATATTCTTCAAAACGTAGAAACTCAAGGTGCGTATTTAATGGAATGTTTAGTAGCCCTTCAGCGCAAGCATCCTTATATTTCCGATATTCGCGGGCGCGGGCTTTTAATCGGATTAGAACTAATGAAAGATGCCAATCAACAGGTATTTTTCAACCCAAGTGAAGGAGCTAGCGAAAAGCTCAATGAAATTTGTATGGAGCTTGGAGGCGTGTTTTATCCAGGATCCGGATCTGTAGATGGACATAAAGGAGAGCATATGATTATCAGTCCTCCTTTAAATATAACGAAATCAGAAGTTGAGGAAATAGTGAGATTGCTAGATAATGCATTTTCTATTTTTCATCAGCACATGAGAAAGGATGAGTCATATGAAAGTACAAAATAAAACAGAAGAGCTTCAAATCAAAGGAAAAAAACATTTATCACCCGTGATGACAAGAGTAACAGAGCTTGTTATTGAAAAAGCTCATGGTGCTAAATTCTGGACAGCTGATGGAACGGAATATATTGATTTTGTATCAGGAGTAGCCGTTAATGCAGTGGGCCATACGCATGAAAAGATGGTAGAGGCGATTAAAAAACAGGCAGATCAACTGCTTCACCTAGGCTTAAATTACGGCTACTACGAAACAGCTGTGAATTTGGCAGAAAAACTTGCGCAAATTACGCCAGGAAACTTAGATACGGTGTTTTTTTCAAACTCAGGCGCAGAAGCCATTGATGGAGCGCTTAAGTTAGCAAAAGCGGCCACTGGCAGACCAGCGATTATTGCTTTTGAAGGTTCTTTTCATGGCCGTACACTAGGAGCTACAGCTATTACGGCTTCAAGCTCTAAATACCGCAGCTACTACGAGCCTATTTTAGGAGAAGTATATCACGCACCTTATCCGTATCCAAGTCAGCTTCCCAATATTGACGAGGAAGAAGCGGAAGCATACTGCTTAAATCAGCTGCAAAAGCTGTTTGAACTGCGAGTAGATCCTTCACGCGTAGCAGCGATTGTAATTGAGCCAGTCATGGGCGAAGGAGGCTATTATCCTGCTCCTTCTAGCTTTTTACGCGCACTGAGAGACATAGCGAATGATTACGGCATTCTGCTTGTTTTTGATGAAGTGCAAACGGGATTTGGGCGTACTGGAAAAATGTTTGCGGGAGAACACGCTGGAGTTACGCCAGATATTTTAGTTTTAGCAAAAGCTCTTTCCGGTGGTATGCCACTAGGAGCGATTGTAGCAAGCCGGGAACTGCATGAGAAATGGCCAACCGCTGGACATGGTTCTACTTTTGGCGGAAATCCCGTATCGTGTGCAGCTGCTTTAGCTAATATTTCAATCATTGAAGAAGAAAAGCTTGTAGAGCGCAGTGAAAAAGTAGGTGCCGATATTGTTAAACGCCTTCAGCATTCCATCGGACATTTACCTGCCATCAAAGAAGTCAGAGGAATCGGTATGATGATTGCTATTGAATTTCATGTTGAAACCGCAGCTGCGTATGTCCCTGTTATTAAATCAAAAGCGCTGGAAAAAAGACTGCTTATTATGAACTGCGGAGTCAAAGGACAAACCATTCGTTTAATGTTGCCGCTAAATATTGATGAAGACGTGCTGAATCAAGGGCTGTCTTTACTAGAGGAAGTCATTACAGAAGCAGTTTCGATTAACTAGCTTTTTAAATGAAAGGAAGGATAACAATATGAGTCAGATTAAAACCGAACTGTTACAAGGAAATTTATATATTAATGGAGAGTGGGTAAGTGAAGAAAAGCAAACCTATTTTGAAAGCATAAATCCTGCAACACAAGAGCTCGTCGGAACGTGCGCAGCCGCTACGGCTGGTCAAGTAGATGATGCGGTAAAAGCGGCTAGTGCAGCCTACAGCCACTGGAAAAATACATCTATTCCTGAACGTGCAGCATTTTTAACAAAAGCAGCTGAGCTTTTTGAAAACAGAAAAGAAGAGCTAGCTCAAGTGATGACAAAAGAGATGGGAAAGCCGCTGGCAGAATCCATAGGGGAAGTTGGAGTTGTCATTGCAACAGCTCAGTATATGGCAGGAGAAGGAAGGCGCTTGTTTGGCGAAATAGTGCCCGCTGGCTTTCCTGACCGAGATATAAAAATGGTGCGCGAACCGCTTGGAGTTGTGGCATGCATTACACCTTGGAACTTTCCTGTTTCTCTCGCTTCTTATAAAATGTTTGCCGCTTTAATCGCTGGCAATACCGTTGTCTGGAAGCCGGCTTCAGAAGTGGCGCTTTCAGCGAAGATTTTTATGGAAGTATTACACGCTGCGGGACTTCCAAAAGGAACAGTTAACTTGCTTACAGGATCGGGTAGAATCGTTGGACAAAAGCTTGCTACGCACCCTGAAGTGAAAATCATCTCATTTACAGGTTCTACGGAAGTTGGGCAACAATTAGCAGAAATGAGCAGCAAAACCTTAAAACGCATTTCATTAGAGCTAGGAGGGAAAAACGCGGTTATCGTATTAAAAGATGCCGATTTGGATAAAGCAGCAGAAGGAATTGTCAAATCAGCATTTACGACAACGGGGCAGCGCTGTACGGCAGCTAGCAGAGTTATTGTGGAACGATCAGTCAAAGAAGAGCTTTTGAAAAAAGTAGTAGCTCTTACAAAAGAAATGAAGATTGGAAATGGTCTTGAACAAGGGGTTGTGATAGGCCCGCTTGTAAATGAACAGCAGGGCCGTTTGGTAGAAAATTACGTACAAAAAGCGGTAGAAGAAGGCGGGAATATTGCGCTCGGAGGTCATGCTTTATCAGAGTTAGGTACTTGTTATTACACGCCTACTATCATCGATAACGTCCGTTCTAACCATACAATTGCTCAAGAAGAGATATTTGGTCCTGTGCTTGCTTTTATTGAAGTAGAGGGCTATGAAGAAGCAATGAGCGTCAATAATGGGACGATGTACGGGCTTTCCACTTCTATTTATACAAGCAGCTTGCATTACGCCAGCCGAGCAGCTAAAGAGGCTGTTAGCGGGTTAGTCTATATCAATAACGGAACATCTAATGCTGAAATGGGGGTAGCATTCGGAGGGATGAAAATGTCTGGCAACGGCCACAGGGAAGTTTCTCATCATGCATTTGATGTTATGACAGAATGGAAGTCTGTCTACACCAACTATTAATCTCGCACCTTAGCGAAAAGGAGGAGCACATGTCTTCACATCGCATTGGCATTGCCTTTTTTTATCATGAATCTCACAGCTTTAGTCCATTAAAAACAGAGATAGAACAGTTTGTACAAGAAGGATATTTTGTTGGAACGGAAATATATAAAGCATACTCAGGAACCAAAACAGAAGTAGGAGGATTTTTAGATGTATTAAAGCAAGATGAGCAAGTAGAAATCGTTCCCCTTGTTTGTGCAGCAGCGATTCCGTCCGGGATTGTATCTTCTGAAGCTTATTGCACAATTGAACAGCAGATACTGCATGTACTTACTCATGTCGGCCCGCTGGACGGTTTGTTAATTGCTTTGCACGGTGCAATGGTAGTAGAACATCTTTTTGATCCTGAAGCCCATTTGCTACATCAGATAAGAGGCTGTATAGGAAGTGACGTTCCCATTGCTACTACGCTCGATATGCATGCAAATATCAGTGAAGATATGCTTAAGTACACGCCGCTTCATTTCGGTTTTAAAACATATCCTCATGTTGATATGTATGAACAAGGGGTAAATGCAGCGCAAGCACTTTTAACACAAATAAAAGAAAGCGCTCTCTATTATGCATCTTTAAAGAAATTGCCTATGCTTTTGCCGTCAATTAATATGCGAACTGCAAAAGGGCCTATGAAAAAAATGATTGACCTTGCTAAACAAGCCGAGCAAGAAGCAGACGTATACAATGTTTCCGTTTTTGGAGGCTTTCCGTATTCTGATATTCCAATCGCCGGAGCAAGCGTGCTCGTAGCTGCTTTGAATCCTGAAAAAGCAGAAAAAGTAGCAAATGCACTAGCTTCTCAGTTTTGGAGTATAAAAGAAGAATTTATCATGGATTTGCCTACCGTTGAAGAAGGTGTGCAAACAGCGTTAAAACTATCAAACACAAAGCCGACAGTGCTCGCTGATATAGCGGACAATCCTTTAAGCTGCGGAAGCGGCGATACAACAGAGCTTTTGGAATACATGCTGAAGCTAAATATGCCGGGGACGCTGTTTGGAGGTCTTTACGACCCTGACTCTATCAAAAAATGCGTGCAAGCGGGAATAGGAAATTACGTCTCTCTTTCCTTAGGAGGGAAAGTCTCTCCTGAGTTCGGAAAGCCCATTAAAGTTGAAGCCAAGGTCATTGCTTTATCAGAAGGTGAGTTTTACAATTCAGGACCGTTTAATCAGCATTTAAAAGTAAATGTAAAAGGTGCAGCTCATATTCAAGTAGGAGAAATGGACATTTTGCTGATTGGAAGGCCGGTATCAGCCAATGATCCTGAACTTTTTCGCCACATTGGCATTGAGCCAGCGACGAAAAAAATCATTGGTTTAAAAGCTAAAAATCATTTCAGAGCTGCCTTTGAACCACTTGTAGGCTCTATCATCTATGTTGATGCCCCTGGCGTAGCATCAAATCGCTTAACGACCTTTAATTATCGGCACCTTCCAAGCCCAATATGGCCGCTGCAAGATGCAAAATATGAAAGTGAAAAAAGGAGGAAAGAGAAATGGATGCATTAAAAGAGCAGTACTATATCGAAGTCCCAGAGTCGTTAAGTCCCGAGCAGCAAAAGGTGATGATTGAACTTGAAAAAGATGCATTTCCGGGCATGGGAGCCGTTGATGAACAGACGCTTGTACCTTTAGCCCGCTACGGCAAGCTCATTCAATATTTCCGGGAAAATGACGCAAGGCCAATTGCCATTTGCGAGCTGCTTCGAGATTACAAAGATGTCAAAAAGGCTTATATCTTTGGTTTCTACGTCCGCTCTGACAAACAAGGAAGCGGAATTGGACAACTTTTTTTAGAAGAAATATTTTCGATTCTAAAAAAAGATAATTTTGAAAGCGTTTGTTTGACTGTGAATGTAAAAAATGAAGGCGCTGTGAAGCTGTATAAAAAAATGGGCTTTATGATTAAAGAAACACGAGCAGGAGAGTTTGGCGAAGGAGAAGATCGTTATTATATGGTGCGGTCAATCTCTTAGTGGAAAATCTATTCAAAAAATGAACTTTGGAGGGAATATAAAATGAAAAATACATTATATAAAGCAAGCAGACACTGGAAAGAAATCGAGCTTTGGAAAGATGTAACGGACGAGCAGTGGAATGACTGGGTATGGCAGCTGACAAACACGATTAAAACATTAGAAGATTTAAAGAAAGTCATAAATCTAACATCTCAAGAAGAAGAAGGTGTAAAAATCGCAACCAAAACGATTCCGTTAAACATCACTCCTTATTACGCATGGTTAATGGATGAGAATGATCCGAAATGTCCAATCAGAATGCAGTCCGTTCCTATTTCAGAAGAACTGCATAAAACAAGGTATGATTTAGAAGATCCGCTTCACGAAGATGAAGATTCACCGGTTCCTGGTTTAACGCACCGTTATCCCGACCGCGTGCTGTTTTTAGTTACAAATCAATGTTCTATGTACTGCCGCTACTGTACAAGAAGACGTTTTTCAGGACAAATCGGAATGGGCGTTCCAAAAAAACAGCTGGATACAGCTATTAATTATATTGCAGCCAATCCTCAAATTCGTGATGTATTAATTTCCGGAGGAGACGGCCTATTAATCAATGACAATATTTTAGAATACATTTTGAAGAATTTGCGTGATATTCCGCACGTAGAAATTATTCGTATTGGTACAAGAGCGCCGGTAGTATTCCCTCAGCGCATTACAGAAAATTTGTGCAACATCTTAAAGAAATATCATCCGGTTTGGCTAAATACGCACTTTAACACATCAATTGAAATCACAGAAGAATCAAAGCGTGCCTGTGAAATGCTTGCAAATGCAGGAGTTCCAGTTGGGAACCAAGCCGTTATTTTAGCCGGAATTAACGACAGCGTGCCAATCATGAAGCAGCTTATGCATGATTTAGTAAAAATTCGCGTGCGTCCTTACTATATTTATCAATGTGATTTATCAGAAGGAATCGGCCATTTCCGTGCACCAATCAGTAAAGGTCTAGAAATTATGGAAGGACTTCGCGGGCATACGTCCGGCTATGCAGTTCCTACGTTTATCGTAGATGCTCCTGGGGGAGGCGGTAAAATTCCGTTGCAGCCAAACTACATTATTTCTCAAAGCTCCAATAAAGTGGTGCTCCGAAACTTTGAAGGTGTTATTACATCTTATCCGGAGCCGCAAAATTATCAAGGTGGCAGCGCAGAAGAATTTTATAAAAAAGTATATCCTGAAGTGTTTGAAAAATTTGAAAGCAACGGTGTTCTTTCGATTATTGATGATACAAAGTTCAACTTAACCCCAGAAGGTCTAAACCGTCTTGACCGCCGGAAAACGTATCACCAAAATCCAGAGCACAGCTCTTTGAAAGACAAGCGTGAAAAGCGCGATCAATTAAAAGAGAAAAAATTTGAAACGCAAATGAAGAAATACGAAACGGCGGGAGCAAAGGAGGAATAATATTGAAGTGCCAATGGTGCGAATCATATGAAGCGAAGGAGACGGATGCAACGGTTTATTGGGAGCTTCCTGACGGTACAAAAGCCATAGAAATTAAAGAGACGCCTTCCATTACATGTTCAGAATGCGGAATTACGTATCAAACAGATGAAACGGTTGGGCACATTGAAGATCAACTGTTTTTAATCAACACCTCTGCCTTAGAAAAAAGTGTAACGTACGAACAACTTATGAGCTTGCCTCGTCTATTAAAACGAAACTACTTTGATTTTTCAAAGTAAGCAATGAAGGGTCCATCTCCTACTTTTTATAGGAGATGGATATTCTTATACGCTTTACGTTAAACATGTTCGCATAGTTCATTTATAAAGGTGGGGTAAGTATGGAAGCGATCGATATAAATCGTAATGAAGAAGAAAAAAAACAGGACGATAAGCATGTAAAACGCCATTTAAAAGCGCGTCATATGACCATGATTGCCATTGGAGGTTCAATAGGAACGGGTTTATTTCTAGCCACGGGATCTTCCATCCAAACGGCTGGACCTGGAGGAGCACTGATTGCTTACGGGGCCATTGGAATTATGGTTTATTTTCTCATGACTAGCCTTGGAGAAATGGCCACGTTTATGCCGGTATCAGGTTCTTTTTCAACGTACGCCAGTCATTATGTAGATCCAGCGCTTGGGTTTGCGCTCGGCTGGAACTACTGGTTTAATTGGGCTGTTACACTTGCTGTAGAAATAGCTGCTTCTGCTATTATCATGAAATTTTGGTTCCCTGATGTACCAAGTATTATCTGGAGCGCTTTGTTTTTAGGCTTAATTTTTTTACTTAATTTCCTATCTGTAAAAAGTTATGGAGAATCTGAATATTGGTTTGCTCTCGTGAAAGTAGTAACCATCATTGTGTTTATCGGTGTGGGCCTTCTGACGATCTTTGGCATCTTCGGCGGTGAATATATTGGCTTTGAAAACTTTACATTAGAAGAAGCGCCGGTCAACGGCGGATTTCTGTCCGTACTAAGCATTTTCTTTATCGCGGGGTTTTCTTTTCAAGGTACAGAGCTAGTCGGTATTGCTGCGGGGGAAAGTGAAAACCCTCAAAAAAATATACCAAAAGCCATTCGGCAAGTCTTTTGGCGTATTCTTCTATTTTATATTGCAGCGATCGCTGTGATCGGGCTTATCATTCCTTACACAAGTCCATCTCTTTTAGGAGGAGACGTGGATAACATTGCTGTTAGTCCATTTACGCTTGTTTTTGAAAAAGCAGGAATTGCTGCAGCTGCTTCGGTGATGAATGCTGTTATTCTTACATCAGTTTTATCAGCCGGAACATCTGGCTTATACGCTTCTACGCGAATGTTATGGTCAATGGCAAATGAAGGGCAAGCACCTAAAGCACTTCGAAAAATTAATCGTCGAGGGATTCCAGTAAACGCGCTTGTTTTAACCACTATTATTGGCGGTCTTGCCTTTTTAACATCAATTTTTGGTGATCAAATGTATATGTGGCTTTTAAACGCTTCAGGCATGAGCGGATTTATTGCGTGGATTGGTATTGCCGTCAGCCACTATCGTTTCCGAAAGGCATATGTCGCTTCAGGAAGAGAGATAGATGAGCTGGCGTATAAAGCAAAATGGTTCCCTCTAGGACCTGTTCTTGCATTTGGAATGTGTCTCATCGTTATTCTAGGACAGAACTATCAAGCAGTACTCTCTGACAAAATTGATTGGTACGGCTTAACGGTCTCATACATCGGACTTCCTCTCTTTTTAGCTACTTGGTGGGGATATAAAATAGCAAAGAAAACGAAGGTTGTACCTTTGCATGAGTGTATTCAAAAAGAGGATAAGAAATAAAAAAGCTATAGTGGCTAATGATGAATGTAAGCTAAAAAGGTGAATCTTAGACAACAAGGTTCACCTTTTTTATTTATAGAAATCTCAAAAATTCTCTCATATCAAGTTTTATTCTATAAATATCATAACATAAAAAGTGATTTTTTTCCAGTCTAGTTTTTATTTTGTTTATTGATAAAATTCAATAATAGCGCTGCATGCTAAGCAATTATGAAGGTTGAAAACCTTTGTATTTTAATAAGAAAAGGGGTGTGGGATGAGAATTTCTGAAGGTGTTGAAATGCTACAGTTGACTGCCAGAGCGTTTGATCAAGATATAACATTAAATCCGACATTAGTGTGGAATAACGATGAAGCTATTTTAATTGATACAGGAATGCCTGGACAAATCTATCAGCTTAAAGAGGCGTTAAATGAATTAAATATGTCTATGGAACAGCTACAAGCAATTCTTTTAACACATCAAGATCTAGATCATATAGGATGTGCTACCGATATACGAAAAAAATCAGGTGAAAATATCATAGTATATGCTCATGAATTTGATAAGCCGTATATCGAAGTAAACTTCCGCTTATCAAAACAAATGCGAGTCGAATGAGTAAAGAAGAACTAGAAGCTATACCTGATGAAATAAAATATTTATATAACAATCCTCCAAAAGTTGGCGTAGATATAGTATTAAAAGGAAGTCAAGTGCTCCCATACTGTGGAGAAATTGAAGTTATTTTCACTCCCGGACATACGCCTGGGCATGTAAGTTTTTATTTAAAGAGATCAAAAACACTGGTTGCTGGGGATGCTTTAGTATTGGCAAATGGACAACTGATGGGACCTGTTAAACAAACGACCTTAGATATGGAACAAGCAGTACAATCACTTGAAAAATTCTTACACTACGACATCGAGCATGTTATTTGTTATCATGGAGGTTATTTTCAAGGTTGTCCGAAAGAAGAGATTTTAAAAATAAAAGAACATGTTGTAGAGGGATAAAGTTAAGGGAAAATAGAAACCAAAGAGGATGTATAAAATGTTTACACCAACTATTAGTGTCAAAAAAACAAACGGTAATCTCATTATAAAATGGCAGCTTTCACACTTTACGATTCCGTTAGAAGACATTATTGAAGTAACGGAAGATGACACGTATGGAGGTAAAGAAGCAAACGCCATTCGAATTGGCCCTCCGTACGGAACAACTGACCGAATCTTTATTAAAACGACCAATAAAAACTATCTGTTATTTACATCAAACGCACCGGCTATATTAAATGAAATAAATTCATAACGACCATTACTAAATACGAGATATATGGGAGAGAGAAAATTGAAGATTAGCCGTACTTTTGATGCTGATAAGGTTACCAAACTTAATCAGTCTGTTCATCAACTGCATGTAGAATTATACCCGCAGCACTTTCAAAAATATGATTTTCATCAGATAAATGAATTTTTAAAAAAAATGATGGAAAACGATAGGTTTATCTTCCTTCTAGCAGAAGACGAAGGGCAACATGTAGGATTCGCTTGGCTAGAAATAAAGCAGTATGCAGAAACAGTGTTTAAAAAGACTTACGAGTCAATTTACGTTCATCAAATAAATATTGCAGAACATCATAAAAATAAAGGGTTTGGCTCAAATTTGATGAAAGAAATCTATAACATTGCTCGCGCAAACGACATAAATACAATTGAGTTAGATTATTGGAGTGACAATACGATTGCAGAGAGCTTTTACGAAAAAGAAGGCTTTGTTACGTATAGGAAAGTGGCTTACAAAGAACTTTAAAGAGAGCATGTAGGTGCTCTCTTTTCTATGTCTAAGAAATCATTTTCTTCATTTTAATCAATCAATAAAATAAAGTACGCGATATGAGAACTTAACTCTTGAAAAATTTTTGTCTTACATTTATAATTACATTCTTGTTCGCGTAATGCGACAACTTAATTCACATTCAACTAGGAGGTATACAGATAGTATGGAAAATTTCATTTATCATAATCCCACAAAACTAATCTTCGGAAAAGATCAGCTTCAAGCATTATCAGAAGAACTCCCGAAATACGGAAAAAATATTTTGCTTGTGTACGGCGGAGGAAGCATTAAGAAAAACGGTTTATATGATCAAGTTCTTACGCTATTAAAAGGGTTAAACGTAAACATACACGAGTTAGCTGGAGTAGAGCCTAACCCTCGACTATCTACAGTACGAAAAGGAATTGAAATTTGCCGAAATGAAAACATTGACTTCATGTTAGCAGTCGGCGGAGGAAGCGTTATTGACTGCACAAAAGCAATTGCTGCCGGAGCTGAGTATGAAGGCGACGTTTGGGATATCATTAACAAAAAAGTAACGGCTACAAAAGCATTGCCGTTTGGAACGGTATTAACATTGGCAGCGACAGGTTCTGAAATGAACCCTGATTCCGTTATTACCAATTGGGAAACAAATGAAAAATACGTTTGGGGAAGCTCTGTTACGCACCCTGTATTTTCTATATTAGATCCTGTTAACACGATGTCTGTTCCTAGAGATCAAACCATTTACGGCATGGTGGACATGATGAGCCATGTGTTTGAACAATATTTCCATAACGTGAAAAACACACCTTTACAAGATCGTATGTGCTATTCCGTATTACAAACAGTGATTGAAACAGCACCGAAATTACTAGAAGATCTGCAAAGCTACGAACACCGTGAAACTATTTTATATTCAGGAACAATCGCACTAAACGGAACTCTTCAAATGGGCTATTTTGGAGATTGGGCTTCACATACAATTGAACACGCAGTATCAGCAGTATACGATATTCCTCATGCGGGCGGTTTAGCAATACTATTCCCAAATTGGATGCGATACGTTGTAGATCAAGATGTAACTCGTATGAAGCGTGTAATGACAAGCATGTTCGATATTGACACTACAGGTAAAAGCGACAAAGAAATTGCTTTAGAAGGAATCGATAAGTTAAGCGCTTTTTGGTCAATTCTTGGCGCGCCTTCTCGCTTAGCGGATTACAATATCGGAGAAGAGCGACTAGACGAAATTGCTGGAATTGCTGCTCGTGAAATGGAGCACGGAGGTTTTGGTAACTTTAAGAAACTAAATAAAGATGACATTCTAGCTATTCTAAAAGCGTCACTATAAAGTGAAAGATAAAAAAGAAGGAGACATACGTCTTCTTCTTTTTTATCTTATAAATGACTGGAAATTAAGTAGAGTATGAAGAAGGGACTTTTTCTAGAATTTCAGTTAACAATTAAAGAAAAAGCTTTATAATTAAGTACAGAAAGAAAGCTTTAGATGATTATTTAAGGGAGTGGAGAGATGAAAAAGTTTGCGCTAGCTTCATATGCGCTTTATTTGTTAGGTGGATTAGTCATTACAGCAGTAGGGTCTGTCTTACCGCAATTATTAACACATTATCATGTGTCCTATACAGTTGGCGGACAGCTTGTATTATTAGGATCTTTAGGGTTTTTAATAGGAGTTCCGCTTTCTTCTTTTCTATTAGGACGCTTCAGCGAAATGCAGTTACTTACAATCGCCGCATTAATGATAGCGCTATCACAAATAGGTATGCTTTTGCTGCCTCCATTTCAATGGATTATTGTATTCAATTTTTTAAATGGTATTGGTGTAGCAGCATTGGAAGTAGTTGTAGCTACTTTAATGATGGAAGTATTTATCGGTAGAAGAGCTATTGTTATGAGCTATTTAGAAGTATCGTTTGGCTTAGGCGCGCTGTTGATGCCGTTAGTAGCTAGCTTATTGATTTCACAGAACAGCTGGAGGTTTTCATTTTTTATAACAAGTGTACTGGCTTTAATAATGGTTGTGGCATGTAAAATGATTCCTTTTAAAAAAGAGACTGTTTCAACTTTAGAAAGCGATGCTTCAGATGCCAGCTCAGAACCTGCGCCTGTGCTTTCTAAAAGTCAAAGGTGGAAAATACTTGCTCTTTTTAGTGTGATGATTTTTATGTACGCCGGAGTAGAAAGCAGTATGAATAATTTTCTTTCGTCTATTTTTATCACGTATCTAGACGTAATTCCATCACAGGCTACTTTGAGCATAAGCGTTTTTTGGGTTGCTATGCTAATAGGACGAGTGGCCACTGGATGGATTATTCGAATCGTTACATACGAACGCTATCTTTTTAGCAGCATCGGAGGAACAATTGTGAGTTTAGTGCTGTTTATCGTGTTAAAAGAAGCTTTAGCAGGCTATATTTTACTAGGTTTTTTAGGGCTTGCAATGTCAGGTATTTATTCCATTACGATGGTATATGCTAACCATACGTTTACTGGATCTGCTCGTATTGTAACCAGTTTAATTACTGGCTTTTCAGGGCTTGGCGGCGCTATTTTTCCTGCACTTATTGGCTTTACTATGGACGCAAGCGGAATTACCTCAGCACTTTGGTACATAACAGCTTTTGCGTGTTTGTATTTACTGGCGCTTTGCATTGTTTTTTTCGTTCAGCGAGAGGCAAAACAAAAGTCTAATAACCATGTACAGGCTATGAAATAAATGTTACGTCAAAAAAGAAGTGAATCTATAGTTCACTTCTTTTTCTTTTTTTACAAAGATTCTCATTAAATTTTTTCTAACAATATCCTTATAATCAAATAGCAAAATTTCCGCTCTTAATTTCGCCTTAGTACCAATCCTATAAACCATTTGTTTCGCTACCCTTTACTAATATATTAAATATTCTATATATTCCTAATGTTATATAAAATTAAATTGACAAATATATGAAGCTGTCATTAGAATTTAGTAATCGAACAGTGAAAGGCTGTTTAAAAGTAGGGGGGAATTAAATGACGTTAAAAAATAAGCACCTCGCAGTTGTGTTACAAAATACATATTTACCGTTTATCTTTGAAGAAGCGGAAGCTCTCGGAATTAAAGTAACGTTTTTTTATAACCAAGAGGAAGTAAAACCTAAGCATCTTAAAAACGTACAAAATTTTATACCCATTGATCTATTTCACACTCCAGACAAAGCTCTTGAAATTATTAAAGCAGAGCATAACAAAAATCCTTTTGACGGCATTATGACATTATATGAGCCGGCGTTAGAGTTTGTAGCTCAGCTGATAGAAGAATTAAGCTTACCCGGCTTATCACCGTTTGTGATTAGTAACTGTCGTAACAAACAGAAGATGAGGAAGATTTTAAAAGATAATGATCTTAATACTCCTTATTTTAAAGAGGTTGAAAATGAGGATGAATTAAAGAATCTTTTATTTTCCTATCCTGTGGTGGTAAAACCTTCTAATGGATTTTCCAGTCAAGGAGTAACAAGAGCGAATAACAAAAAGGAACTTATCGACAGCATAGAAAAAGTGAGGCGCGTAAATGAAGAAGACCTAAGTAAATTCACAAAAAATAAAACGGGAATGGTAATTGAGCAATTTATAGACGGACCAGAGTTTGCTATTGAGACGTTTTCTGTAGAAGGAGAGGTTTATGTACTCTCTATAGGTTACAAAGGAAATTCCAAAGGACCTTTCTTTGAAGAAGGTGTTTATATAGCTCCAGCTCAGCTAGAAGAAAATGTTTGGAAATCTATTGCACAAGAAGCAGCTAGAGCGGCAAACGCTTTAGGGATTGAGAATGGACCTGCTCACATTGAATTACGCTTAGATCCAACAGGAAAACCTTATGTAATTGAAATAGGAGCGCGCATTGGAGGATCTGGTATTTCTCATTATATTGTAAAAGAAAGTACAGGCATTAACTATATGGAGCTAGTTTTTTACTATGTATTAGGATTAAAACCTCCTGCATTAAAAAATGAAAGAAAACAAAAGAAAGTGGTGGGCAACTATATTATTCCTGTGCAAGGCCATGGAATTTTTAAAGAAATTCAAGGCTTAGAAGACGTTCGTAGAGATACTGAAGTAAAAAGGATTATTCAATTCATAGCTAAAGGTACAGACATTTTACCGTATCCGCACTTTTCAGGTTACCCTGGATTTATTTTGACCACTCATGACTCTTATTCCGAATGTGAACAGTATTACAGCTATTTAGATGACAAGGTGAAAATCGTGTATAAAAATAAAGTCAACGCATAGGGGGTATCAAAGGACATGATAGTTGCAGAGTCATCTAGTAAAAAAAATAAGCAGCTTCAAAAGATTAGCATTATCCATACCTTGGGTCCTAAAGGAACAAATTGTGAAAAAGCAGGCTATCTGTGGTTCGAACACCAAGGCATACAAGGTCAGGTATTTTTACATCAAACGTTGGAAGAAGCTTTAGTTCATGTAAAAGGAACGGAAAGTTCTGCTCTTTTAGGCTGTGCGGTATATCCTTACTTACATGATATTGTGTTCAAAAATTTAACTAGTCTAGAGCTAGTAGATAGCTTTATTATGCCAACGTATAACATGGTACTTGCCTCTAAAGAAGAGGTGATAGCAAACAATAATCTATTAATTGCTTCACATCCTGCCCCTGTTGATTTAGCTCATTCCATCAGTACCAATGTTCAGTTAGTAAATAGTAATGCTCAAGCGGCAATTGACTGCTTAGAAGGAAAGGTAGACGCTTGTATTACAACAAGTAAAGCTGCTAACGAGCAGGGCTTAACAGTTGTAAAAGATTTTGGAGAAGTGCCGATGTGTTTTACGCTCCACGGAAGAAAATAGGCTCAACTTTTTAAAAGAAATAAGGTGAAACAATGATTTCTAAATTAACCCGTATTCATGTACATCTTTTGTTTTGTCTATTAGCCGTCATCGGGGGGACGACATGGGCTTTTCAAAAGACTGGATTAAAAGATAGCTTGCCTTTATGGTCAGCAGGTATGAGGTTTTTAATTGCTAGTTTATTAATCGCCCTCTATCTCTTATTCACAAAAAAAATGGCCGTTTCAAAAGAAGTAGTAATCATTTCAGCATTAAACGGACTTTTTTATTTTGCTCTACCGTTTGGTTCTGTTTATTGGGCCTCTGTTTATTTGCCAAGCGGACTTGTTTCTGTTTTAGCTGCCAGCATTTCAGTGTTTGCCCTTTTATTTAATCGATTGTTTAAAGGAACACCAGCTACAAAAGGACAAAAGATAGGGGTCGTCATGTGCTTAATTGGTATGAGCGTTGTATTTGGAAATCAGCTGTTTATACAGGGAAATGTGATTCAAATAGTAGCAATGATTGTCATTTTAATGGCTATGCTAGGTTCTGCTTTTATAACTGTTCAAGTACAATCTCGCATCAAATCTTTGCCTATTATGACCTTTAATTCATTTTCGATGCTAAGTGGAGGAGCCTGTTTACTGATTGTTAGTTTATTTGTAGAGAATGGAAACCGCACTTTCTCTGGGATTAGTCTTATATCATTATTATATTTGGCCATTATAGGGTCGGTCTTGGGGTTTTCTATTAATATTTATTTATTAAAAAAATGGCATATATCAAAAGCAACGGCGCATTTATTTATTTCACCGGTTATCGCCTTGTATGTAGGGTTTGTCTTTTTAGGTGAAACATTAAACAAACAGGTCTATATAGGTACAGCGTTTGTAATAGCAGGGGTTATATTTATTAACTTGAAAAAGCAAATAGAGAAAAACACAAATAACTCTACTCTTAAATCATCTAAAAATATTTCTGCTAAATAGCTGTTCTAAAAAAGGAGGTTGTTAATCATGTTAACAAAAAATCATACCCAAAGTTTAGTGGAGTTATTGAACGATAAAATAGTACCCGCTCTAAATCAGATAAGAAAATATCAGGGGCCAAATGGAGAAGTCAAAAGAAATTATGAAAAAGCTAGAGAACTCTTATTAAAAGTAGTTGCTGAAACTGAAACGGTATATAACTCTTTAAACTTACCTGAAGTGTGGAATGCATTAAAAAATGACGTATGTAATTGGATTGAAAGAGGACTCGATCAGGTTCCTTACTTTGATCAAACATTAATCACTTATAGTCCACCTGCAAACGGGGAAGCGACGTTCTTTTTAGGACCGATTGTAACGCCTAATGGCCCTACAAAAAGAGGGTTTTATTTAGAGGCTTTTATCGCCGTTCGCGATGAACCTGAAATCATGAAATCAATTGAAGCAGATCTTCCTCACCCTAAAAATGGATGTGAATCTTTAAAGTTGTTAGCTGGAACTCAAGGGTTTATGGAAGGGAAGTGTATTGTATTTTTCCCTGAGAATGTAAAAACAAAAGAAAAAGTAACAAGTCAAAACTTTGCGATATTTTTCTTTAATAAATTTTGCAGCATATACAACGATGATACATTAAAAAGAGCCTATTCTATCTTTCCTGATTTTAACTTTAAATCTCATACTATGAATAGAGAAGACACTTATCAAGCAAGAGTAATCTGGGGATATCTACATGATTATTATCATCACTGCGGAAATAAACCTTTTAACCAACATATACAGGCTAAAATGAATTTTTTTGCAGGCATACTAGAAGAAGTTAAAGTAGATTGCCAGACGGTGCTGACTCTTCATAAAAGAAAATATCCTTTTTGGGAAGAGATAACGGAATTTGTTCTCTTTGAACGACTTTTAAGATACCCTAGTCAGCATAATGCACCTCGAAACTTTGATTCCGGAACAGGATTTTTTCTTTTTAGCTGGCTGGTTGCAAATGGGCGTTCAATATCCCGAAAAAGGGAACATGCTTATCTAGATTTAGACATGTGTTTGAAAGAACTAGATTTTTTAGTAAAAGAAATTGAGGAACTTGAAACGATTCAAAGTGACCTTGACTATAAAGAAGAAGCTGAACATTATGTTCGAAAATACTTATTACCTAGTGAGAACGGTGATAAATTTATTATCCCGGACAATTACTTTATTAATCAGCAAAATAAAAAGATTGAAGTTCCATACTTACTATTCGATGACCATAACCTCTAAGGAGAAGGTGCAATAATGACTACTTTACATTTAAGTAAAATAGGAAACAAAATGACTAATAAAGTAGGCGTTCGCGCCATTATGCATGACATCCAAGAAGTGCTCAATTCTGATCTCAATCAATATGTGAATTTAAGTGCTGGCAACCCTGCAATACTCCCTCAGGTTTATGAAATGTGGGAAGAAGCTTTAAGAGATATTGTAAACGACAAACAATTAAAGAATTTGATTAGCCAATATGGTTCTAGTTACGGTACGCATGAATTAATTGATTGCATAAGAGAATACTTTTCTACGAATTATCATATTAAACTGGACAGAGAACAAGTCTTGATAACTTCAGGAAGTCAAAATCTCTTTTTTTTAGCTCTAAATTCATTTTGCGGTACAAGTAAAGAAGGAAGAGTAAAAAAAGCATTAATACCTATGCTGCCAGATTACGCTGGGTATAGTGGAGTGGGGCTAGAGGAAGGTATAATAGAAGGAATTCCGCCTATCGTCTCAAAGCTTGATAATCATACGTTTCGTTATGAATTTAACGAACAGGCATTTAAAGATAAAATAGCTCAGGATCCAGATATCGGAGCTGTCGTATTATCAAGACCTAATAATCCAAGCGGTAACATTCTTTCAGAAAAAGCCGTACAGTTTATATCCCAAGTATGCAAGGACTATAACATTCCATTGCTAATTGACTCAGCGTACGCACCGCCGTTTCCGGCTATCAATTTTGTTGAAATGAATCCAATTATACATGACAACATCATTCACTGCATGAGTCTTTCTAAAGCCGGTTTGCCTGGAGAGAGAATAGGGATTGCTATAGGAAAAAGTGAATTTATAAAAGTAATGGAAGCATTTCAATCAAATATTTTGATTCACTCTTCTAGGCTAGGTCAACGGATGGTGGTTAACACCTTGAAGAGCGGGAAGTTAGCTGGAATTTCAACTAACTATATAAGAGCTCATTATAAACAGAAACATGACTGTTTAAAAAATCTTTTAACTACACGTATGCCGGATGATATTCCTTGGTATTTGCACAAAGCAGAAGGTTCGTTATTTGGTTGGCTTTGGTTAGAAGGTTTGCCTTTCAGTGATAACGATCTATACAATAAATTAAAAGCGGAAAACTTGATTGTAGTACCAGGAGGGTCATTCTTTCACGGTAGTCAATCTTCTTCTCACAATCAGGAGTGTATTCGCATAAGTCTTACTGCTACAGATGAGGAGTTAAAGAAAGGAATTGATATTCTTTCGTCAGTAGTTAAGGAAATATACAGTTCAGATTTTATATTTCAAATAGAAACAATATAATTTCTTTAAGATTCAGAGATGACAAAAGCCGACCAGTTTTCTAAGGTCGGCTTTTGTTGTTTAGATTAAGTAATAGGTGCATTAGAGAGAACAACCATACATTTTTAATGATGTTTCTCTGTTAGTTGGTTAACTTTATAAGTACCATGTTCTCACTGTTGTAAATTAAAGTTTTTTAGATACTTTTATGACTGTTTCTTTTTCTTTTGAAATACCTTTCACAGTACCTTCTGTTCGTTGGAAACCTTCTCCGCAAAAAGTATGGCTTATTTTTTCGGCAAAAGGTTGACTTGTCTTTAAAGAGTTAATAAGCTCTCGTGCATCATGAGGTTTCATATCTTTATACCAAATACCGTCTGGATAGGAAATTACGACGCATTTATCATGGCATCTTCCATTACATCGAGTGCGAGTGGTGTGTATGTATTCGTCCATCCCTTGATTAGCTATCTCAGTTCGAATCGCTTGTGTAACTTCTTCGGCTCCAACTCGATTGCAGCTGCTTCCATTGCAAATGAGAACGTGATGGTTCGTTTTATCTAAGTTCCATGTAGCCACTTTGATTCCTCCTATTAAAAAGTAATGATTACGATTTAAAAAGCGTGTTAATTCTTTTTTAGCAAAGAGAGAGGCTTTTACTTGATTAGAAATTTACCAGCTTGACTTTTTCACTCCAGGAAGCTGTCCCTTATGAGCTAACTCTCTAAAAGTAATTCTAGAAAGTTTAAATTTACGTAAATATCCGCGAGGCCTTCCCGTTACTTCACAGCGATTATGCAAGCGAGTAGGAGAAGAATCTCTTGGGAGTTTTCGTAGTTCATCATAATTTCCCTGTTCCTTTACCTGTTTTCTTAACTCAGCATATTTTTCGACAAGCGCTTGTCGTTCTTTTCTTTCGCTATTTTTGATTTTTTAGCAAAATAATCAATCCTTTCTTAAGAATTTCATATAAATCGTAATCATTACTATTTATATTTTTACATCATAAACTACTAAGGAAGTAAATGCAACTAATACTTAATCATAAAAGGTGCAGTTTTATAAGTTAAAGATCCTTTAAAGAAGATAATAACATCCAATTTCTTTTGTAATTGGATAATTTTTCGTAATGAAAGCCTCTTATATTTCTGCTAGCATATGAACCACGTCAAGAAATAGCAGGGAGGCTTTTATTTTTATGATGAAGAAACTAGTGATTGCTATAGCAATGCTTATCCCAAGTTTTGGTGCAGGTTACTCAGCAGTTGCTGCAGCGCCCGCTCATGAACAGCACATTCAAGTAAATAAAAATGATAAAGAATTATTAGCTCGTCTTGTATCAGCTGAAGCCAAAGGAGAGTCGTACGCAGGCAAAGTAGCCGTGGCGACAGTTGTATTAAATAGAGTCGACAGCAGCAAATTCCCAGACACTGTAAAAGGCGTTATTTATCAAAAAGGTCAGTACAGCCCAGTCAGCAACGGTCAAATTAATAAACCTGCAGACAAAGGTTCAAAAAAAGCTGTAGAAGAAGCAATTAACTTCCAAGGTCAAGGAAAAGGTTCATTATTCTTCTTTAACCCTGATAAAACGGGAGATCAGTGGCTTCGCGGAAAACAAGAAACAATTAAAATTGGACATCATGTATTTGCAAAATAACTAAAAAAGCTAATGGTTAGCTACATGCTGTCATTAGCTTTTTTACTTGTGTATACAAAATAAACAGTAGAGTAATATTCACTATTAGAGCATTAGAATAAATTTTAAGAAGAAATAACATAGCATGAAGTATGCAAGATGAGTTTTCACGTCCATGTATCTAACAAAATAGTTCCTATGAATTTTCGTCCAATATTTACGCGATTTAAAAAGATTTAATATTTTAGTATATTATCGATAGTCTCTGTTTTACCCGAAGTCGCTATTTCGTTTTATACGCTTTCTTAAGATGTCTCCAAGAGCATTTTGGATTGGCAGGTGCTCGGCTGTTTTGTGATATTTTTGTTGCGGATAGAGGATTTGAATGAGCTGTATATGGGTTCATAACATTTATCTCGCTTTTCTTCTTTTACCTTAAAATAAAAGTAAAGTAAGCATAAAATCAATTTATGATAACGCCGTAAGTAAGTTATGAACATTATAATAAAAAACTTTTTAAGTGGGCGTATTCCTAAGTAACTTTTTAGAAATTCAAGCATAAGGTAATTCTATAACATTAAAAAATAAAAAATATCTCTTGACTTCTGTTAAATTTATACACTATAATCGCTTTTAACAACTAACAAACATTATTTGGCAATGAAAAGGACATGAATTAGATGCAGTTTTCTTCGCAGAGAATAGGGCCACTGGCTGAGAGCCCTTAAGAAATCATCTAGTTTACCACCTTAGAGCTATTGCAGGGAACGTACATAACTGAAACTGCAATCGGTAAAACCGTTATCTTTTTTGAGCGTAAAATACGTATGGGTATTTTACGGAATTAGGGTGGTACCACGGCCGCATTCGTCCCTTCTTTAGGGACGAGTGCGGTTTTTTATGTGGGAAAAATGAATATACAAGCAATGAAAAGGACATGAATCATTTTTGAATTTTCTTTACAGAGAGTAGGGTCACTGGCTGAGAACCCTTAGAAAACGAAATGAATTTACCACCTTGGAGCTGCAGCGGGGAATGTGTATACACTGAAACCGCGACCGGTAAAACCGTTATCTTTTTAAGCGTAAAATACGTATGGGTATTTTACGGAATTAGGGTGGTACCACGGCCGCATTCGTCCCTTCACTAGGGATGAGTGCGGTTTTTTTGATGAATAAAAACATATTGGAGGAATGAACATGTCAAAACAAATGGAAGCAGAAAAACGAAATCACCAAAAATTAGGTCAAGAACTGGAGCTGTTTATGTCGATGGAAGAAGCTCCTGGAATGCCGTTTTTTTTACCTAATGGAATGATTGTTCGAAATGAGTTAGAAAACTACTGGAAACAAAAGCATTACAAAGCAGGCTATCAAGAAATAAAGACACCCCTCATGATGAAACAGGAGCTCTGGGAACAATCAGGGCACTGGGAGCACTACCATGAGAATATGTATTTTTCAAATGTTGACAAACAAAACTATGCGATTAAACCGATGAATTGTCCCGGAGCCATTTTATTGTTTAACAGCAAGAGAAGAAGCTACCGAGAACTTCCGATTCGATACGCAGAGCTTGGATTAGTTCATCGTCATGAGCTTTCAGGCTCTTTAAACGGATTGCTGAGAGTTCGGTCATTCACACAGGACGACGCGCATTTATTCGTAGAACTTAGTCAGATAGAAGCTGAGATTAGCCGCATTCTAGCGTTTATCCATGACTTTTATTCACATTTTGGCTTCGACTACAAAGTGGAGCTATCCACACGTCCTGAAAAATTTATGGGGGATATTGAAACATGGAACCAAGCAGAAAAGTCTCTTCAATCTGTGTTAATTGAAAAAGGCTTAGACTACCAGGTAAATGAAGGAGACGGGGCTTTTTACGGGCCGAAAATCGATTTTCATATTTTAGATTCCTTAGGTCGCAGCTGGCAGTGCGGAACAGTTCAGCTTGATTTCTTAATGCCAGAGAAGTTTGACTGTATGTATATTGGAGAAGACAACAAACCGCACCGCCCTGTAATGATTCACCGCGCTATATACGGATCCGTTGAACGATTTATGGCTATCTTGATTGAACATTACGAAGGTCAATTTCCTCTTTGGTTAGCTCCTGTTCAACTCAAGCTATTGCCTATTGCACCGCCGCATGTGGAATATGCATATAAGGTGAAACATGAGCTGGAGTCACAAGGGTATCGTGTTGAGGTGGATGATCGCATTGAAAAAATAGGTCTGAAAATTCGAGAAGCAGAAATGATGAAAGTTCCTTATATGGCCGTGATAGGAGATAAAGAAGTGGAAAATGAATTTCTTTCCATGCGAAAGCATGGAAAGAAAAATATTGGAACAATAAGTGTTGAAGATGCAGCTATACACTTGAGTAAAGAAATGAATTCAAACGGAGTTTATTGAAACTACTCACCTTACTAAATAGAAAAATCCGATTTTTTAAGTCGGATAGTGATTCCCTTCATTTTGTCTTACACCAAAATGAAGGGAATATTGAACTAGAAGGGTATAAGATAATATATATCAGCGGTATAACTTTTGCCTTAGACAAATGCCGGTATTCTATAAAAAAATTTATCTTATGCCATTCGAATCGTTTGTGCTGGATGAAGCTGAATTCTCATTAGGTAATTTGCTCACCTTTTGCTGATCTCGCTTCTTTTTAGAAGGAGAATAAAAAAGTAATTTAAACATAAAGTACACTCCTAAAGCTAACAAAATACAGCCAATAAGTAAGTTAAGCATCTCTTTCCGCCATTCATACACTTCATTTTTCATCATTATAACACCCGGTAAGATAAAACATTCATAGTTCCTTAAATAATACGTACGTCAGGAGTTTATATCTGGAGATAGTTGGTGAAAAAGTTATCTAAAGACCTATAATTTTATTTTTTAGAATATTATTTTTATTCAAATTTATTATGCATAAGTACAATGATAACTGCTTTATTTAGTTTATAAATCTAAAACATAGCGATATTAAGAAATCGCTTACAAAAACTCTTGAAATATATATAATGATATTAGTATACTAATAGACAAGTTAGTAACTATTTCTATATAATTACTTCTGTATCTAAAGTAGAAATGGGTAGCCAAATGGGAAAAGACGTCATTTTCAGGTTTTTTAATGGGTGAGTGCAACAGAGAGGAGAGAGTGCAATGAGAAAACTATTTAAAAAGAAGTCAATCGAGCAATTATTAGAACAAAGTCAAAACAAATCTCTAGTCAAAACATTAGGAGCATTCGATTTGACTCTTCTTAGTATTGGAGCCGTAATAGGAACGGGGGTTTTAGTGTTAACAGGCTTGGTGGCTGCTAACGATGCTGGACCAGCCGTTATTTTTTCTTTTATACTGGCTTCTATTGTATGCGGTTTTGCTGCGCTGTGCTATGCGGAATTTGCTTCAACTATACCTGTATCTGGCAGCGTTTACACCTATACATATGCAACAATTGGAGAAGTGGTAGCACACTTAATGGGATGGACGTTGCTTTCCGTCTATTTATTAACAATGTCAGCAGTAGCAAATGGATGGTCTTCTTATTTTAACAATTTTTTAGAAGGCTTTGGTTTTTCACTGCCAAAAGAATTGATTACGATTCCTGCAAATGGAGGTCTAGTGAACCTTCCTGCTATTTGTATTACACTTCTTATTACATGGCTGCTTTCAAGAGGAACAAAAGAAAGTAAAAAAGTGAATAACTTTATGGTGCTTGTTAAATTATTTATTATCCTTCTCTTTATTATTGTAGGGGCTTTTTATGTGAAGCCGTCTAATTGGACTCCTTTTATGCCTTATGGAATTGAAGGTGTTGTGACAGGGGGAGCGGCCGTATTTTTTGCTTTCTTAGGCTTTGATGCTCTATCTACATCAGCAGAAGAAGTAAAGAACCCGCAGCGCAATTTGCCAATTGGAATTATTAGTTCACTCGTGATCTGCACGATTATTTATGTAGCAGTATGCCTTGTTATGACTGGAGTTGTTTCTTACAAGGAACTGAACGTTCCAGAAGCAATGGCTTATGTTCTCCATTCAGTAGGACAAAATGCAGTGGCAGGAGTTATTGCTGCAGGAGCTGTCATTGGAATTATGGCTGTTATTTTCGCCTACATTTTTGCAGCAACACGCATTTTATTCTCGATGAGCCGCGACGGCTTGCTGCCAAAAGCATTTGCCAAAACAAATAAGAAAACGGGAGTTCCGACTCTTTCTACTTGGCTAGTAGGCGTTATCGGGGCGTTAATTTCAGGATTTATTGATCTGAAAGAACTTGCGAATTTAGCAAATATCGGAGCTCTTTTAACTTTTGGCATGGTGGGCGTCAGTATTATCATCTTACGTAAAACGCATCCAAATTTAAAACGCGGATTTACAATGCCGTTTGTGCCGGTTTTGCCAATTTTATCTGTAGTATCTTGTTTATTTTTAATGATTAACCTTCCTAAAACAACATGGCTATATTTTAGCATATGGATTGTGCTTGGTATAGTTGTGTATATAGGTTACTCTCGTAAACACAGTCGATTAACAAGTAAAGAAATGAAAAAAGCGAGTTAGAAACAAAAAAAGAGCCTTTCATCAAAGAAAGGCTCTTTTTTTATTCAGTTGTCAGACAGTTAGGACGATTGTTCCATATGTTTTTTGCGTGTTTCCACAATAAAGAGACAAGTACTGATAATAAAAGCAGTTCCTACAAAAATAGCGCCAATCCAAGGAAGTGAAGTAAGTCCCATATGGTTAATGATTACGCCTCCGAAAAAGGCGCCAAAAGCATTTCCTAAGTTAGCAAATGAGTGGTTTGAAGTAGAAGCTAAAGCAGGTGCTTCTTGTGCTAAATTCATAATTTTCACTTGAATACCAGGCATTACAGCAAATGCAGCTGCTCCCCAGAAAAACAGCGTGATAATCGCTGCTGTTGGGCTTTTAACAGTAAACGTAAAAATAGTCAGCACAATGCAAAGAAAAGCAAATATACCTACAACTGAAGGCATTAACTTCCAGTCTGCAAGCTTGCCTCCAACAACGTTTCCAAGTGTAACGCCGCATCCGTATAATACAAGTATCCATGTAACGCTATGTTCACTTACTCCTGTAACGTCTTCAAGAAGCGGTGTAATGTACGTAAAAACAGTAAATAAACTACCGCATCCTATTGCGCTTAAAAGAAGCATTACGAGAAGTTTTGGTTGAGTAAAAGCAGCAAACTGCTGTTTTAGACCCGTTAATTTGTCTTGACCAAGCTTTGGGATAAACAGAATAATACCAATAAATGCAATAATCCCCATGATCGTAATAGCCCCAAATGAAGCTCTCCAACCTAAGTGTTGACCAATGAATGTTCCTACAGGAACGCCGATGATATTTGCAATAGTTAAACCTGCCATCATCGTTGCGACAGCACTTGCACGTTTGTGCGGCTGCACGAGCCGTGAAGCAATAACAGCACCTACTCCAAAGAAAGTACCGTGACACAGTGCCGTAACTAAACGAGCTCCCATCAAAATTCCATAGTTAGGTGCAATAATAGCAATTGCATTTCCGAGAATAAATAAAAGCATGAGTAAACAAAGCAAAAGCTTTTGAGGAAGTCGATGAGTAAAAATGGTTAAAATTGGCGCGCCGATTGCTACTCCTAAAGCGTAGCTCGTAATTAGCTGGCCAGCAGTCGAAATGCTAACATGAAGGTCTTCTGCAACGTTAGGCAGTATCCCCATAATAACAAATTCCGTCATTCCAATAGCAAAAGCTCCAAGAGTTAACGAGATGAGAGCAATTGGAAAGGAATCTTTCTTACTGACCTGCTCATTAGCATGCATTGTATTCATGTGTAGTCACCCTTTCTGTGTATAAAATTTATATCTTCTTAAAAAGAAGTCAATTACTAATAATACTTAAGTGATTGAGCTTTGACAACCAAAAAAGTCGATGTAAGCGGTATCTTTTAAAATTCCATTTATCTTTATCATATATGAAGACAGTCAGACATAAATTTATTGACAGAATAAAGTTTAGTCCTATAAACTATTTTTAAAGTTAAATAGTTTATACCTATAAACTAAATGAGTAAAGGAGGGAAAATAAGTGACGAAAAGCAAGTTATATCAAGCTGTAGAACTTTTTGAAGAAGTTTTGTTTGTAGGAACAGAAGTGATTCATAGAGAGATAAGCCATAACCTCTTCGAACATGTCTCAAGGCAGCAGTTTGATTTGCTAAATAGCTTAATGATCAAAGGCCCGTCCTCACCTGGCAGTCTCGCTGTCTTACAAGGTGTTCATAAAAGTGCCATTTCCAATCGAATCAAAAAACTATTAGAGAAAGGGCTTGTAGAGTGGGACACTAACGAACTAGAGAGCGATAAACGTTCTAAGCTTATTAAGATTACGGCTGAAGGAGAAAAGGTAATAAATGACGGGAATGCTGCCTGTTTTGGTATCATTGAGAATTTGTTTGATGATGTAGAAGAAGAAAAAATAGATACATTTATTGAAATTCTTACAATGGCAAAAGAAAAGTTAAATACAAAAGGGGAAAGCAAAGAATGAAATTTATCGTGAAATTTAAATGGGTGATTGCTGCCTTTATTTTAGCTTTAACGGTTATATTGATGCTAACGGCACCGAATTTAACAAAGCTTGCAAGTGAAAAAGGACAGTCCCAGCTTCCAGATGATGCAGTTTCATCTAGAGCCAGCCAAATTTTAAAAGATGCCGGGGAAGACAGTAACACTATCAGCATGGTTATTAAGTTAGATAAAGCATTAAATGCAGATAGTGAGAAGCAAATACAGCAAATCATTAATAAGACAGGGAAAATTAAAGGTGTGAAAGACGTAACAACTCCTTTAACAGATGATCAAGATGTTCGTAATCAATTAATGTCTAAAGACAAAAAAACAGTTTTAGTTCCGGTTACTGTCAGTGGATCGGATGAAAAAGTCGAAAAAATAGCGAATCAGATTTATGACAGCGTGCCAAAAGACGTTACCGCATATGTAACAGGTGCATCTCTTATTAATCAAGATTTCGCACACAGTTCAGAAGAAGGGTTAAAGAAAACCGAGTTTATTACCATCTTTTTGATTTTAGGTTTACTTTTACTCGTTTTCCGTTCAGTAGTGACGCCGTTTATTCCTATTTTAATAGTAGGAATCACATACTTAATCAGTCAGTCGTTATTAGGTATTTTAGTTAAAAATGTAGATTTTCCAATCTCAACGTTTACGCAAACGTTCTTAGTAGCTATTCTGTTTGGAATTGGTACGGATTACTGCATTCTTTTACTTAACCGTTTCCGTGAAGAATTGGCTAACGGGCATGATAAAGTAGAAGCCACAATCACAGCTTACCGTACAGCAGGAAGAACGCTATTCATCAGCGGAATTGCCGTATTTATTGGTTTTGCAGCCATCGGATTTGCCAAGTTTGCTATTTTCCAATCGGCTGTCGGCGTAGCAGTGGGCGTAGGTGTGCTGCTAGTCATTTTATTTACCCTGCTTCCACTTTTTATGGTTACCCTTGGAGAAAAATTATTTTGGCCGTCTAAAAAAGTGGCTTCTCATAGCGATAATAAGCTGTGGGGCTTTTTAGGAAAAAATGCAGTGACGCGACCGTTCGTGTTTTTAGTCATTACAGCTATTATTACCGTGCCTTTTATTGTGACGTATGACTCAAAAGTGTCGTTTGACTCTACTGCTGAAATCAGCAGTGATTATAAATCTATAAAAGGACTAAATGCCATCAGTGACGCACTCGGAGAAGGAAAAGCGTTTCCTGTCAATGTTATTATTAAAGGAGATAAAGAGTTAACAAAAGCGGATGTTATTCCTTATTTAGGAAATATAAGCAAAGCAATTGAAAAAGTGGATCACGTGGACTCCGTCATGACCATCACACAACCTACAGGAGAAAAAATTAATGATTTATATGTTAATTCACAGCTGGGCTCTGTATCAGATGGAATCAAAGATGCTGTTAAAGGAATTGGAGATGTACAAAAAGGATTAAGTGATGTTGAAAAAGGGCTAAATCAAATAGCTGACCAAACAGGTTCTGCTTCTAAAGAAGAATCTAGCGGGTCGCTTACACCTGTAGCAGACGGATTGGCTCAAATTAATCAACAGCTGCAGCTCGTCAGCACTCAGCTTTCTACCACAGGAAATGTGCAACAAGCGGTTCCTCAGCTTGCAGCAATCAGCAAAGAACTTACTACCATTCAAACCGGTCTTGAACAAGCAAATGAGAATCTTTCAGCTCAGCAAGGTCAAGTAGGAACGCTATCGGACAGTATCAATCAGTTAGCAAAAGGTGTTAATAGTGCGAATGATGGACTGACGAAGATCTCAGATGGTTTAACAAAAGCAACAGATATGCTTGATAACATGAGTGACAGCTCAACAGTTAGAGATACGGGTATTTATCTTCCAGCAGAAGTGATGAAAGATAAAGGGTTTAAACAATCCATCGATAACTATTCCTTTGCAGATGGAAAAGGAGTTAAGCTAAGTGTAGTGCTTGATCAAAATCCATATTCTGAAGAAGCCATTTCAACTGTAAAAAATATTGAAAAAGCGGTGGCAAACGAAGTCGTAGATACGCCGTTTGAGCATACAGAAATTGTTTACGGAGGCGTATCGAGCTCAAATGCGGATTTAAAAGATTTATCCACAACGGATCTTTCACGCACAATGGTCATTATGATGATTGGACTGTTTATTGTTTTGACCATTTTATTCCGTTCAATGGTAATGCCTGTATACATGATTGCTTCACTGCTGCTTACGTATTATACAGCAATGGGAATCTCAGAGCTTCTATTCGTGGATATAATGGGGAATGACGGAATCAGCTGGGCGGTGCCATTCTTTAGTTTTGTTATTTTAGTTGCCCTGGGAATTGACTACTCTATTTTCTTGTTAGACCGTTTTAACGAAGAAGTGAAGAGCGGCGTAGCAGAAGGAATGGTTACGTCTATGAGTAAGATGGGGTCGGTTATTATTACTGCTGCTATTATACTAGCCGGAACGTTTGGGGCTATGATGCCATCAGGTGTATTAACACTTGTGCATGTAGCAACAGTTGTTATTATTGGTCTTTTACTTTATGGTCTTGTTATTCTTCCGCTTCTTATGCCAGCGATTGTTGTGACGCTTGGAGAGGGAAACTGGTGGCCGTTTCTTCGAAAAAAAGAAAAAGAAATGGAATAGAAAGTAGAAGAATAACTTGTATATGCTAGGTTTTATCAAAAATCAGATATTTGTTAGGAAGATTAATAGTGACACACTCCTATATAACGTTAAACATTATATAGGATAAAAATAAAGGATAGATGAGCGTCATAAGACTGCTCTATCTATCCTTTTTGTACTATTGGAAAACTTGAGCTTGTTTGTTATAAAAACATAACCAAGCAGAAACTGTTACAGATAAACCTAGTCGAATAAAAGACCTCCAATCAGGAAAACCTATAGTCAAAAACATGTGGAGGTTTTTTTATGAAATTTGTAAATTTCTTAGCTAATCAGCGAGACAAACGACGGGAACAAATGCGTGAAGCAGGCACATGTCCAGATTGCTTGGGGAAACGATTTCACCATATTGGACTTTATTTTGTGCATATTTATGAATGTCCGAGCTGTCAGGGCAAAGAAGATATGTAATAAAATCTTCAAAAGTAAGGCAAAGGCAGTTTCTTTACAGATTATGATGTAAAACCTTCTTATTGTGGAGAAGGTTTTTATTTTTTGGGAAGTGAACGGTTACTTGTATATTTTGTGTTAGCAAACTTTACATATTTATTTTCTGCATAACTAGATTCGATTAGTATAATCATTAAGTTACTTTAATGTCTCAAGTTAACAATTTAAACAAAAAGGAGGAAAGAGTTAAGAAAAAAGTAACTTGTAACTTGCCGTACTGTATTTCTAGAAAATTGAATATAAGGAGCTGATGCTTGATGACAATGTTACATTTGGACAAAATATATAAAATATATGATAAAAAAAATATCGCCGTAAATGACTTTAACCTTCAGGTTGGAGATAAAGAATTCGTTGTATTTGTCGGACCATCAGGCTGTGGTAAATCAACTACACTGCGAATGATTGCAGGTCTAGAAACGATTTCAGAAGGTGACTTCTACATTGATGGAGAGCATATGAACGAAGTAGCTCCCAAAGATCGTGATATTGCTATGGTCTTTCAAAACTATGCTCTTTATCCTCATATGACTGTTCGAGAAAATATGGCATTTGGTTTAAAGTTAAGAAAAATAAAAAGAGATGAAATTGATAGACGGGTAAATGAAGCAGCCAAAACATTAGGTCTAGAAACATATTTAGATAGAAAGCCAAAAGCTTTATCTGGAGGACAGCGTCAGCGAGTTGCTTTAGGTCGTGCCATTGTTCGGGAGGCGAAAGTTTTCTTAATGGATGAGCCATTATCTAATTTAGATGCAAAACTGCGCGTGCAAATGCGTGCTGAGATTATTAAGCTCCATCAAAGATTGCAAACAACGACAATTTATGTAACTCATGATCAAGTAGAAGCTATGACAATGGCTACGCGTCTAGTAGTAATGAAAGACGGAATTATTCAACAAATTGGAACTCCTCAAGATATTTATAAACACCCGAAGAATGTATTTGTAGGCAGTTTTATTGGATCACCTGCAATGAATTTCTTTCGAGGCTGTCTCCGAGACACTTATTTTATAATAGGACACACTAAAATACAGCTTCCTGATTTTTTAATATATTCTTTACATTCCAAAGGATACAATAAGAAAGAAGTCATAATGGGAGTGCGACCTGAACATATTGTATACAATCAAGCCCATAGTAAAGAGACATTAGAGAAGGAGGTCTGCTTTACTACCTTATTAGATGTGATAGAGGTATTAGGGGCTGAAACAATTTTATACGCTAGTTTAGAAGATCAATCGTTTGTAGCTCGAGTACCTCTTTCACATAAATTTGAAGCAGGGGATAAATGTACGTTTTCCTTAGATTTAAACCACGTGCATTTCTTTGATAAAGAAACCGAAGAATGTATTTCTATAAAATAAAGACAAATAAAAACGTTAAATATTCTGACAAATGTATTGACTAGTTAATGTTTGCAGTTTAATATAACAATATATAACATTACATAATGTTGTATATCATATTTTATTTAAGGAGTGGGGAAAATGAGCAAAACAGTAGTGAATGTAAAAAGTGATGTGCAAGCCGTATTAAACGAATTAAAAAGCAAGCAAATTCGTAATGTGTTTTTCGTCGCATGTGGAGGATCTTCTGCGATCATGTATCCAGCTAAGTATGTACTAGATCGGGAAGCCCAACAGATTACATCCGATTTGTATAGCTCGAACGAATTTATCCACCGTAATCCGCAGCAGCTAGGAAAAGACTCCTTAGTTATTTTATGTTCCATGTCAGGAACAACTCCTGAGACTACAGAAGCAGCTAAGTTCGCTAAAAGCAAAGGCGCTTATGCTGTAGCCCTAACAAATGAACCTACTTCACCTTTAGCCCACAACGCAGATATTTTTATTAAGTATGAGTGGGGCAATGATATCGATGCTTTTGAAACAAACTTAGGCGTTTTATATCAGCTTGTATTTGGCCTCTTATACGTAGCAGAAAAAAATGATAAATTTGCAAAGCTAGTTACCAGCTTAGAAAATCTACAATCTGTTTATGAAAAAGCTCTGGAATACGAAGCGAGCAATGCGAGAAAATTTGCTGAATCACATAAGTCTGAGCCGGTTATTTACACAATGGCCAGTGGTTCAAACTATGGAGCAGCCTATTCATTCAGCATTTGTATTTTGATGGAAATGCAGTGGATTCATTCTCACGCTATTCACGCTGGAGAGTATTTCCATGGTCCATTCGAAATTATTGATGAAAACGTACCGTTTATCATACTCGCTGGACTAGATGAAACAAGACCTTTAGAAGAACGCGCCTTATCATTCTCTAAACGATACGGCAAGAAATTAACTGTCCTAGATGCAAAAGCATATGATTTCGAAGGAATTGACAAAGATGTACAAGGGTATATCGCTCCACTTGTACTAAACCGTGTACTACGTCAATATGCTGAAGAATTAGCGGAAGCACGCAATCACCCTTTAAGTAAAAGACGCTATATGTGGAAAGTAGAATATTAATAATCTCCTAGTAAAGATAGAAATCTGTATATTTTCCTTACGAGTTATACTATAATGTTTTATAACATTATAGTATAACTTATATATGAAAGCACTTACAATAAGGGAGGTTCTATATGAAAAAGACAAATTTAATCTTAGCCTCACTTTTAAGTTGTTCTTTAATGCTCGGAGGGTGTGCTGGAAAACAAACATCTTCAAACTCAGACACAGGAAAGACAACATTAACATTCTTTCACAGGTGGCCAAAAGAACCTGAAAAAAGCTACTTTGAAGAAGTTGTAAAAGAATTTGAAAAACAGCACCCTGATATTGATATTAAAACAGAAGCGGTCTTAAACGATTCGTATAAAGACAAAATTAAAGTAATGACAGGTACTAATACCCCTCCAGATGTGTACTTTTCTTGGAGCGATGAGTTTGCTAGACAATTTGTCAGAGGAAATAAAGCTTTAGACTTAACCTCTTATTACAAAAAAGATTCAGCGTGGTCTTCCCAGCTTGTTCAATCTCAAATTAAACCCTATACCGTTAATAATAAAATTTACGGTGTTCCTGTTACAATGGATGGAAAAATGTTTTTTTTCAACAAAGATATCTTCGATAAATTAGGGTTAAAAGCGCCTACGAATTGGAGCGAGCTACTAAACGTTTTAAGCGTGTTAAAAAAGAAGCATTATACAGCTTTAGAATTTGGAAGTCAGGATACGTGGACCATTTCTCACTACGTAGGAACCTTAAATCAACGCATGGTAAAGCCTGACGTTCTTTCAAAAGACTATAATTCAAAAACTGGGGCGTTCACGGATAAAGGCTATGTAAAAGCGCTAGAAAAATTAGAAGAATTAGTTCCTTACTTTAATAAAAACACAAATTCTATTGATCACGAATATGCAAGACAACAATTCTCAAATGGAAAAGCAGCTATGTTTTATGCTGAAACCGCTGAAATTAAGCTTTTTGGTCCAACTAAATTTAAGATTGGCATGTTTAATTTTCCTAAAGTGGACGATGGAAAAGGAAATGCTACTAATTTAACTGGGTCCCCTGAAGGATTTATGATTTCTTCTAAAACAAAGCATCCAAAAGAAGCGATGGAATTTCTTGAATTTTTAACATCAAAACAAATGGGTGAAAAGCTGGTAAAAGAGGTAGGGAAATACAGTGCAGTAAATGATACAGCTAACAGTAGTAATTCAACACCGGAACAATTAGAAGCAGTAGATAATATTTTACAAGCCAAAGAGATGGCTCCATGGTTTGATATGGCAATCGATGCTCGAATTGCAGATGCTTATTTGACAGGCACTCAGCTTATGCTAAATGGTGATAAAACACCTAAAGAAGTAATGAAAGATGTACAAAAAGCTGCAGCGAGCGTTCGTGCCGAATCTAAAAAGTAAGGAAGTGAAAAAGCAATGTTAAAACGCAATAAGCTAACCCCTTATTTATATCTTCTTCCTGCATTTGCTTTTTTGCTACTTGTGTATATCCCTATTTTTCAGAATATTTGGGATAGTCTTTATGAGTGGAGCACATTTTCACCAGATAAGGTTTTTGTAGGAATAGATAACTATGTGCACTTATTTAAAGACCCTGTCTTTTATCAGGCACTCAAAAATAATATTCTTTATGCCGTGATTTCAATTATTTTTCAAGTGGGCGGCGGTCTGATTGTGGCTGCCGTTTTAGAAGATAAACTTATTCGAAAGTTTTCTCCTTTTTTTCGAACGGTTTACTTTTTACCAGTAGTCGTTTCGATGACCGTTATTGCTTTGTTGTTTACTTTTTTTTACAATCCTGAAGTAGGACTTTTAAATCAAGTGCTCAAAATGATCGGATTAGATTCATTGGCAAAACCTTGGCTAGGAGACAGTGATACGGCTATTTATGCAGTTATTGCTGTATCTCAGTGGCAATCTATCGGCTATATTGCGATGCTATATATTGTAGCAATTCAGAAAATCTCGCCTGAATTGTACGAAGCAGCTGAAATAGACGGAGCTAATAAATTTAAAATGTTCTTTCATATTACTGTGCCGCAAACAAAAGAAATGACATTTGTTGCTGTTATTTTAACACTCACTGGTGCTTTTACAGTATTTAATGAACCTTATATTTTAACTGGAGGCGGACCGGGAACATCATCTGAAGTGCTAAGTACGTATTTATACAAAACAGCCTTTTCAAAAGATATGATGGGCTACGCTTCTTCAATTGCTACTGTCATTTTAATTATTACGCTGTTGCTTTCTCTTGTTCAGATGAAAGCATTTAAAACAGGAAAGGAAGACGCTTGATGCAGATACCTAAAACAAATGTCACCTTACCTAATGTTGTCAATACAGCCACTAAAGAAAGAAAAAAGAAGAGGTACACAGGCACAACGATAGTATATGTAGGGTTAATCGTCTATTTTATCGTCATTGCGTATCCCTTGCTTTGGATGATTATAAGTTCTTTTAAAAGCACGGATGAAATCTTTACTCACAGCTGGTCTATGCCGCACACTTGGCTAATTGAAAATTACGTGACAGCGTGGAAAAGCGGAATATCTTCTTACTTTTTAAACAGTGTGATCGTCACGGGCGTGTCTTGTTTTTTGACGGTTCTGGTCAGTGCGTTAGGAGCTTATGGACTATCACGTTTTGAGTTTCAAGGAAAAGCTTTTGTCCTTATTATATGTCTGGGAGGGCTTATGCTTTCTCCTCAAGTAAGTTTAATTCCTTTGTACAGCATTATTCAAAAACTTGGCATCTATAATACACACTTGGCACTGATTCTGCCTTATGTTGCTTATCGAATTCCTTTAACCATCTTGTTAATTCGAGCTTATTTTCTTTCGATTCCAAAAGAATTAGAGGAAGCAGCTCGGTTAGACGGATGTACAAGCTTAGGAATTTTATTTCGGATTTTTATTCCGATGAGCACACCGATTTTATTAACAACGACAATTTTGACAGCTTACTATACATGGAATGAATTTATGTTTGCCATTATCTTTATCGACGACGACAGTTTGCGCACAATCCCAGCAGGATTAATGCAATTCAGAGACGCTTTGCAAACAGATTGGGGAGTGTTACTAGCTGGACTGACCATTTCAGCAGCACCAATTGTTATGTTGTTTTTATTTATGCAAAAATATTTTATTCGTGGCATTGCTAACGGAAGTGTTAAATAATAGGAGGACAAGTAGATGAAACTAATTGGAGTAGGGGATAATGTAGTAGATTACTATAAAGATCAAGGAAAGATCTATCCAGGCGGTAACGCATTAAATGTAGCAGTATTTTGTAATAGATTGAACCATAATCAGTCTTCCTATATGGGAATTGTAGGGGATGACGAATCGGCAGAGCATGTAGTAAATACTCTACAGCAAGAAAAGATAGATATTAGGAGAATAAGAAGAGCCGTGGGAGAAAACGGAATGGCGGTTGTCACCCTTGATGAACAAGGAGATCGGATTTTTGTAGGCTCGAATAAAGGCGGAATCCAATCCAGATTAAAATTAATGCTGAATGAACTTGATTTTACCTATATTCGTCAGCACGATCTCCTTCATACAAGCGTTTTTAGTCATTTAGAAGCTGAACTTCCATTGCTATGTAAAATCATTGATATTTCATTTGATTTTTCTACGAGATATGACGAGGAATATTTACAACAAGTATGCCCTCATATCAGCTATGCATTTTTCTCAGGAAGCAGCTTGCTAGAAGAAGAGTGTATGGATTTAATAAAGCGAGTCCATTTGTTAGGAACCAGTGTCGTATGTGTTACGAGAGGAGAAGAGGGAGCATTATTATCAGTCGAAAATCAATTATTTAAACAACCCATAATTTCTACAAACGTCGTGGATACGCTGGGTGCTGGAGATTCTTTCATCGCTGGTTTTCTTTCTTCTTATCTACCAGAAAAAGATATAGCCAAAGCCCTTCATAATGGAGCATTAGTGGCATCACAAACTTGTCAAGATTACGGAGCATTCGGGTATGGAAAAAAGCACCAAACAGACTGTGCAATGGTTTTAAAATGAATAAAATAATAAAAATAGCGCCTTTGCTTTTTTAGAGCAAAGGCGCTATTTTTATTTAAGAAGTAGAACTGTCCATAGTGAACGTGACGCGATTGGCAGGGTAGTGTAGAAAAGATGAATGAATCGGTCTTTTTTGTGGATCATATGCTACTTTCTCTACTTTAAACAGTGGCTCTCCGACTTCACATTCTAAATGTTTTGCTTCATCCACATTTGCAAATACCATGTTCAATAATTTTTTATTATGAACCGGAGTAATATTGTACTTATTTTTTATAGTATCGTACATTGAAATCGAATTATGGACGTGCTGATCTAAGTGTGGTAACAAATCTAAGGAGTAGTGAGAAATTTCTAAGGTGAGAGGCTGGTCGTCATAATACAAGATACGCTGCAGTTCAAGGACTTCGCTTTCTGGAGGAATTGATAACATTTTTGCCACATGAGCTTTTGCAGGTTTTATACCAAAAGACAAAATTTTAGTCTGAGGCACTTTTCCCAATTCCGACATATACTCTGTGTGCCCATTAACGGCAAATAGCTCTCTTTTTGCTTTTGGATATTGAACAAAGGTTCCTTTTCCTTGTTGACGTGTCAGAAGCCCTTCTTCAACCAAATCCAATACCGCTTTTCTTACCGTAATCCTACTAACTCCGTATATATTGCACAAATCCGTTTCAATTGGAAGTTTTTCACCCAGAGTATAAATGCCTTTATTAATATCTTCCGTAATGGCCTGTTTTAACTGCATATATAAAGGTGTAGAGCTATGAGTATTTAACTTCATCTTTTCCCCTCTTTCTTCAATGTTTTTTTTGAATATAATTATATTATAACGTAATGTGATGTTATATTACAAATTGCTTTTATCCTCTTTTATTATACATGTTTGCTTGAAAGAAAAGAAAGATTGGCGAATTCAAGATTCCATAGGCATTAAGCTTGATTTTTTATTAATTGAAAACATGGGCAATAATTAGACAAGCCATAGAAAATATACAACAATTTTTATTATCAGCTTCTTCAACATAAGATAAAATATAAAGAAGATAAGAACTTTATAAAAAGGAGATTCCATCATGGATGAGAGAAAGAATATTGATATAGGTGGTCTTAGTTTTGCTTGGGATTTAGAAAAAGGAAAATTTAGCTTTGAAGGAGAAGATGCGATTCTGTTTTGGATTTCTTCTGCGATGAAAACGTTGTTTGACACAATTGAAGAAATATCTGGAGAAGATGCAGCTTCTGTAGTATTAGAAACTACTGGATTTCGTCAAGGATTAGTAGTAGGTGAGTACTTTCAAAATATGAAAGGCGTAACCGTTTTTGAAGCGGCTCAATTAATTACAAATACATACGCTTCAGCTGGATGGGGAAAAACCACTATCAAACATTTGAATTCTGAAAATAAAACCCTATCTGCTGAATTAAAAGATAGCTGGGAACATAAAATTAACGTTGCGCAAAAGAAAACAAAAGGAGGGAATTTCCTTCCTGCCCATTATGCAGGGATTTTTACAGGACTTTTTGGAACGAATATTTGGTACAAGCTGATTCAACATCAAATAGAAGGACATGAATGCACCATAGTAGAATATTTCCCTTCAAACATTGATATCACTCAAAACATTCATCAATTAGCGAGAAGGAAAGAAGCACAGCAAATAGAACATTTACAAAACATTGTGGCAGAAAAAACAGCAGAATTAAAAGATCTTATTAAAAAGCTTTCTTCCCCCATCATTCCGGTTTTGGAAGGCATAGTGGTCGTTCCTTTGATTGGTAAATACGATGAGGATAGAACGGAAGATTTGATTGTTAATACATTAAATAACCTCCCAAAACATCAAGCTAATTATCTTGTGCTGGATTTAACCGGATTGGATAAAGAACTTACTGAATATACGGCAAGTCTTATTGAAAAACTAGGTGCAGCAGCGTCTTTAATTGGTACGAAAACAATTTTAGTAGGAATTTCTGCTGACTTAGGCTTAGTTATATCGGAAACCCATATTGATTTATCAAAATATGATTGTTTTCAAACATTGCAGCATGGCATTCATTATGCATTGGCACAAAGCGGGCGAAGCATCGTTTAAAACATATATTTGAAATATAACAAAATGCGCTTTTGTGAAATAAGAACTATAGATTCTATACTTTACAACCTTTATCCAAAGTCATAATAAATTTCTTTGTCAAAGAACGGAGATGTATTGACCCATTTCATTTTTTAAAAGAAGAATTGACATGAAACCAAAAGGTGTTATATGATTTTAATATGAAACCTTTTAGTGTTATTTTTTGAAAAAGGAGAATGAAGATAACGATGGATGATAAAAGTGTATTAGAAGATGTAAAACAGACGCTCGTGTTTAACGCGCCAATTCAAAAAGTTTGGGATAAAGTAGCAACGGTAGAAGGGCTTCAACAATGGTTCATGCCTAATGATTTTAAGCCTCAGGTAGGACATGAATTTCATTTGCAATCCCCTTTTGGACCCTCCCCGTGTAAAGTGTTAGAGGTAGAGGCACCAAACTACCTTTCTTTCTCTTGGGATACGGATGGATGGGTCATTTCGTTTATCTTAAAAGAAATGGGCAATCAAACTGAATTTACGCTTATTCACGGCGGGTGGAAAGAAGCGGAAACACTTCTTGAAAAAGCAAACGAAAAGAGTTCAGTGGTACGAGATAGAATGAGCTACGGATGGATTAGTCTCGTGAATGAAAAACTTCGAAAGGCTGTTGAAAGCTAAATGACTTCATCAGCTGCTAAGCATGATATCTTTCAAGCGATTGCTGATCCTACTCGAAGAAAAGTACTTGAGCTGCTTTCTGAAAAAGAATTGCCTATTTCGGAAATAACGTCTCATTTTTCAATAAGTCGTACCGCTATTGTCAAGCATCTTCATATACTTTCAGAAGCAGACTTAGTTCATGGACAAAAAAAAGGAAGAGAAAAAGTTTATTATTTGCAGCCGGAGCCTTTAAAAGAAGTAAAAGATTGGCTTTCTTACTACGAACAATTTTGGACAAACAAATTATCTATTCTTAAACATATAGTTGAAAGAGACGAAGAAAGAAAGCAATAGAAAAAGCACAAAAACGTTTATTATAGTGATTACCGTAAAGCCAGTCGTTAAAAAGACTGGCTATTTTACATAAAGCTCAGTTTATGCTAAAAAGACAAATAAAAATAGTTGATAAAATAGAAAGATGCAGAAAAACATAGGGCATGTCTTCAATTACAGAGATAGACCTTTAGAAGCAAAAAGGAGGAAGCAGAGTAATGAACAAGCTTTTATTTTACGGGACGAGCGATGCCCAAGGGGTACCTCGATTATTATGTAACTGTAAAGTATGCACGGAAAAAGATCCATTAAATCAGCGCACAAGACCTAGTGCACAATTTACAATGGACGGTAACATATTTTTGATTGATGTATCACCCGATTTTAAACATCAATTTCATTTATACAATAACAAAAAAATCCCTTCTACTGTTTTTATTACTCACCCTCACAATGATCATGTTGCTGGTTTAGGAGATTTAGCTGACTTATGCTACTGGAACAATGTAAATACAGAAGTCGTAGGAGCGCCTGAAGTCATCAGCGAGTTAACCGAAAGATTTCCTTATCTCGCAAAAAGAAAAGGGCTTACCTTTAAAGGAGCGTTAAAATGGGGTAGCGGAGAAACGACCATTACGTTTCATAAAGTAAATCACGGATTTAATGGTTATTCCTATGGCATTGTGGTTCATCAAAAAAAAGGCGAACGCTGGGCGTATGTATCGGATTCTTTTAATGTGACAAAAGAACAGTGGCAGCCTTTTTATCATTTAGATTTACTGATATTTGGTACATCTTTCTGGAAGGAATATCTTCAACAAGAAAAAAGATCTGTATATGATGTTACAGAAGCGATGGAAATCAAAGCGAAACTACAGGCAAAAAACATGGTGTTCACTCATTTATCACATGATATTGATATCCCACAGCACGCTAACATGCTTTTAGATGAAAACGTAAGCTTTGCCTATGACGGACGCGAGATTTTATTACCTTAAATATAGTCATACACAGAAAAGATTTTTTGTGTTGAGATAAATGTATATATTGTAGAATGATAATTTCAAACTAGCGAGGCAGAAGAGGTTAGTATGCAGGAATATCTTGCAGTAGGAACGAACACGACACTAAATTGGATTTAAAGAGGTGATAGTGTTATGGAGGCCATTATAGAAAAAGCAACTAACCTTGGTGAATTATCTCGATTTCTATCATAAATAAACAGAAAGAAAACATCACATATTGGTTATTGTGGTAAAAAAGAAGAAAAAATTTACCAGACATTAAAAGCCGATTTTATTAGTGACAATGGGGATATCAAATTTCTAATCGCCAGAGATAGGACAGGGGAAATATTAGCAGCCATTGGATTTGATATCGAAAAAACGGTAGCAGAAGTGTGGGGACCTTTTAATAAAACATCTTCTATTTATCTGCAATCTCAATTATGGAAACAGTTAGTTAATGAAGATCCTTTGATTCAAGAATTTCATTTTTTTATCAATGAAGAAAATATGCAGCAATAAACATTTATGAATGAAATAAAGGCAAAAAAGAATGGTGAACACCTTATCTTAGAAATTAAAGAACGAAATTTTGATAAAGTTAATGAGATGAAAAGTGAACCATTTAAACATAGTGATTTTCAAGCATTGGAAACATTGCATAACACAGTCTTTCCAAATACTTATTACGATGCAAAAACAATGATTAAAAGACTTAACGATGGAAATAGGTTAAAGATACTTAAAAATATTTCTAATGAATTGCAGGGCTATGCGTACTTTGAAGTCGATACTGAAATGGCAGAGGCTTCATCAGAGTATATTGGTATTTCAAGAGACGCTCAGAATCAAGGTCTAGGTACGATGTTGTTAAAAGAAGTTTTAACAGAGATGTTTTTATTCCCGCAAATTAATGAAATTGAACTAACTGTTGATAGGCCGAATAGTCAAGCAAATCGAGTATATATGAAAGTTGGTTTTGAAGCAAAAGATATTCTTATAAGTTATTGCCTTAAACTATAAGAGACTTAAGTGGAGTTAGTGCGGAGAACATTAAGTAAAAAAGCACTCGAAAAAATTCGAGCGTTTTTACTTATTATTTATATTGCTGATTTTTAGTTCTAACATATGCTTCTCCCCGTCAACCTAATCCTTTAGAAGGAAGGCTCTCCTTCTTTAAGTTTGTAAATCAGATATGCTCGATAAAGTCGCTCACAACTTTGTTAAATCGATCGCTTTCTTCTAGAAAAGGACAGTGGCAGCTGTTTTTAAAAACTTCAAGTACAGAACCTGAAACCAGCTTTTGAATATGTCTTCCAGCTGCTACAGGAATGAGCTTTTCTTCTTTTCCAAAGCACAGTAAAGTGGGAGTTGTAATAGAAGGGAGAAAATTCCGATAGTCCACAATGGATTGATCAAACAAAATAGCACTGGCTATCGACTCAGGCATTTTTGTCACTTCTTTCATGATCCAATGTTTATCTTCTTCAGTTAATTCACTTTTAAACATAAGTGGAATAAAATTTTCTAATGTACTTGTTCGATCAAGTTGAATACCTTGCATAAGCGAAATAAGCGCAGGTAAATCAAATGCACCGATTGGAAAGTCTGGCCACCTAAAGTCTGAAGCCATTTCATCTATGATGACAATACCTTTTACATTTTCTTCACCAAATTGTTTCAAATATTCCCATACAACAAAAGCACCCATCGACCAGCCTACTAATATGACGTCTTTTAATCGATGAGTGCTTATAAACTCATGCACATCACGAGCATAAGTAGAAATCGTGTGGCCGTATGAAGTATGACTTGAATTTCCATGTCCTCTTAAATCCAAAAGAATAGCGTGATACTGCTTCGAAAAATAAGAAAGCTGGTTGTGAAAAAAACGACTGCTCATCCAAACTCCATGAATGAAAATAATAGGTGTTCCTTCTCCTTGTTGTTCATAGTATAAAGATGCATCGTCTTTTACTGTATAAAAAGGCATCATTTTCGCCCCCAATCTGAAAGATTCATATCTCATCATGTATGCACGGGAAAGCTCGTGTAGAACGTATCGCTACAATAAAATTTTTATTGAAGAACAAATCCTAGAAGTGAATGCTTTGGTATGTTATACTATTACAGGCTTAAATATTGTATGTTTTTGAAACAATCATTCACTATACTACTTTTTAGATAGAAGCATCCTAGTAAAAAGGATGTTGTTTTTGTCGTAATGTACCTTTAAGTAATGAATTGTTACCATCAATTCGGTTCACAATAACCGACCTACATGCATTATATCTTGCAAATATAAACAGATAGGTGGAAGAAGTAACATGACTGAAAGAAAACCATATCAAGTACTACTATATTATTTGTACACTCCGATTGAAAATCCCGAAGAGTTCACAGCTCAGCACTTGGCATTTTGTAAAGAGCTTGAATTAAAAGGACGCATTTTAATTGCGGCTGAAGGAATCAATGGAACAGTATCAGGAACAATTGAGCAAACAAATCAATACATGGAAACGATGAAAAATGATCCTCGTTTTGATGGTATTGTATTTAAAATAGACGAAGCAGATGGACATGCGTTCAAAAAAATGCACGTGCGTCACCGCAAAGAATTAGTAACTCTTCGATTAGAAGAAGACGTGAATCCTCTTCGCGTAACGGGTAACTACTTAAGCCCAAAAGAATTTTATCAAGCAATGCAAGATGAGAATACGGTTGTAATTGATGCACGAAACGATTATGAATACGATTTAGGTCATTTCCGAGGAGCTGTTCGCCCGGATATTCGAAACTTCCGTGAGCTTCCTGAATGGATTCGCGACAACAAAGATCAGTTTGAAGATAAAAAAATCTTAACGTACTGCACAGGCGGTATTCGCTGTGAAAAATTCTCCGGATGGCTTCTTGAAGAAGGTTTCGAAGATGTAAGCCAGCTTCACGGAGGTATTGTAACATACGGAAAAGATCCGGAAGTACAAGGTGAACTATGGGACGGTCAGTGCTATGTATTTGATGAGCGCATCAGCGTACCAGTTAACCAAAAAGAGCATGTGATTGTCGGAAAAGACCACTTTACCGGCGAGCCTTGTGAACGCTATGTTAACTGTGCAAACCCAGAATGCAATAAGAAAATCTTAGCTTCTGAAGAAAATGAACACAAATATTTACGCGCTTGTTCACATGAATGCCGAGTGAGCCCTCGTAACCGTTATGTAAAAGAACACGGTTTAACAGAAGAAGAATTTGCAGCACGTGTTAAAGAGCTAGAAAAAGAACACGTAACTTTATAATAAAAAAAGCAGCACGCTTTACACAGCGTGCTGCTTTTTTTTATGAAAAGATTCTCTTGGAACCTAGTGTTTAGAGAAGGTGATACAACGGGTATTTATAAAAAAGGAAAGAAATCCCTGATTTATTATTTGCTTAAAGAAATATTTTTTTGAGAAAGACATTATAAAAAATGATTGTACATAAAAACGAAAAAGGAGCTTAAAAATGGAAGCGAAAATTGAAAAAAAGTACAATGGCCGTTTGCTTGAAGGACCCCTATGGGATGAAGAAAATCAAAAATTAGTGCTAGTAGACATCTTAGATAAAAAGCTTCTTACGTACGATCCAAAAACGACAACATTAGAAGATATTTCTCTTCCTTCAGTCGTTACAAGCGTTTCTAAAACCAATCATTCAAAATTGATTGTCTCCAGCCGTAATCAGCTGCTTTTAGTTGATAAAAACAAGAAAGATCATGAAGAATATATCCATTTAGATACTCTTGAAAAAACCATGCGTTTTAATGACGGGAAATGTGATCCATATAATCGCTTTTGGATTGGCACGATGAGTGAAGAAGATGAAGAAGGAAAAGCCCAGCTGTACGTAGTAGATGAAAAAGGTGTAATCAAGAGCGCTAAAGAAGGATTAAGCGTGTCAAATGGACTAGCTTGGAATCGAACAGGGGATAAATTCTTTCTGATTGATTCACCGAAAAATAAAATTATGTCTTATTCATTTTCTAAAGAAACAACAAGGCTCGAAGATGAAAAAGTGGTGATTGACCTTTCAAATATGGAAGGGTTTCCCGATGGAATGACAATTGATGAGCACGACCGATTATGGGTAGCGCTTTGGGGAGGTTCGAAAGTTATTTGCGTAGATCCAAATAAAGGAGAAATTATAGAATCTATTCACCTTCCTGTTTCCAATGTAACCAGCTGTACATTTGGAGGAGACGATTTACAAACACTATTTATCACAACAGCCAAGGAAGAAGAAAAATACGAAGAAGCTGCCGGCTCTCTTTTTTCATGCCGAGTAGGAGTAAAAGGTGTACCTGCTTGTACTTACGTGTATTAGGTTATAGAGTGGTGGTAAAAAGGTGATTACGCCAAAAGGTATCTTTAGGCGTAATCACTGCGTACGTTTTGAGCTTCCACTAATTTTACAATTACGTCTCCTATTTGTCGTCCTAATCTTAGTCCCTCGTCATTATCAACTTTAAAGTGCACACCTGCATATAAGCGAGACTGCGCACTCTCTTCCATCCATTTTCTTAAGGGTTTTGTTTCTTTTGGGAAAAAATGACGCAATAAATTTTCTGAGCACCCAGCGATGGTGGCATGGGCGGAAGGGTAAGAAGGAAAGCGTGGCGTTAATAAGATAGGAGATAAATTCTGTTCATACTGGTTAGGCCTTGCAACATCCCAAAGGTATTTTAAATACCAAGTAATGATAAACGTATCATTTATAGCCGCATGGAAATAGCCTAAAATTCTAGCTGTATGAGGAGATCCAATCTTGTACTTCTCACATAAGCTGAAAATAGCGGTTGTAATCTTTGCGCTTAGTTCCCCAGTTCCCCAATATTGCGCAATTCGGATTTGTTCAGGTGTAAGTGCTTTTAACGTTTGTTCTACAAAGGTTAATTCTTTTTGCCAGTCGATAGCATCTGGACTTTTTATTTGCCAATGAATTGATTGGTGAAAAGGATCTAAAAATATACCATTCTGTTCTTTAGACATAAAAAACATTGGCCAAGAACCAGGAGTTGCAGAGCCTTTAGGCGGATTTTTTTCACCGGGATATGGATATTGAGTCCACTGTCTATAATTCCTTTGCACTGTATTCACTCCCATTAAATTATATGTTTTTATTCTTTATGAGGAAGAGGAATAAAATATGACGATAACGAATTTTCATAAAGAAGCCTTTTAAAGAATATGAACACTTTTATTGGGTAATAATGGGGAAAGGTACAAAAGGAGGAATTGTTTTGGAACAAACATTGTATGAAAAAGTGGGCGGACAAGAAGCTATTGAAAAAGTAGTTGATTATTTTTATTCTGAGCTCGTGTTAAAAGATGAAACGGTCAGTCACTTTTTCGAGCATACGGATATGGATAAACAGCGTCGACATCAAGCCAAATTTATAAGCTTTGCCTTAGGTGGACCGAATCAATATTCAGGAAAGTCGATGGCCAAAGCACATACAAATATGAATATTCAACCCGAACATTTTAATGCAATTGCTAAGCATCTTCACGATGCACTTGCTCACTTTAATGTTGAAGAGCATGATATTGACCAAGCATTAAGTAAAGTTGAATCTCTGAGAAATGATATTCAATATAAATAAACCATATAAAAAAAGAAAAGGTTACTGTAACCTTTTCTTTTTTTATGCTAAAAGCGGTGTTGTATGAAGGAAACATGGAAAAGACATCGTAATATGATGAAAATGCAATAGATAAAAATATTTATCGAAAGTCTAGGAGTGGGAGTATGTCAGCAATCAACGGGAAGCAATACGTAGAGAGAATCAATCAATTAAAAGCAAATGTATGGGTTGATGGCAAGCTCGTAACAGGCAATATATCAGAACATCCGGCTTTTGAAGGAGCCATTAACAGTCAAGCTAAGCTTTATGATCTTCAGCATGATAAAAAAATCAAAGATATCATGACATATCGATCTCCGGCTTCTAAGGAATTTGTCGGTACATCTTATTTACAGCCTAAAACAAAAGAAGAGTTAAAAAAGAGACGAGAGATGACTCAGCAATGGGCACAATTAACCCACGGTATGATGGGGAGAAGTCCAGATTATATGAATACCGTATTGATGGCTTTTGCATCCTCTGCAGAACTCCTGAGAGGAACAGAAAATTGCTTTCCTGAAAATATAATTTCTTATTATGAATATGTGAGAGAGCACGATTTATCGCTCACCCATACATTCATTGATCCTCAAGTCAATCGAATTCAATTTTATTACGAGCAAAACGAAGAACCGATAGCAGCAAAAATATTGGATAAAAACAATGAGGGAATCGTTATCCAAGGCGCGAAACTGCTTGCTACACAGGGCGGAATGACGGATGAGCTACTCGTACTGTCTTCAGCGGGCATTCAAGGAAAAGAAAAAGGATTTGCTTTTTCAATTCCAAGTAATACAAAAGGAATTAAATTTATTGGTAGAGAATCATTTGCAGGAAAAGATTCGACGTTTGATTATCCATTAAGTTCTAGATTTGAAGAAATGGATACAATTGTTGTCTTTGAACATGTATTAATACCGTGGAACCGCGTGTTTTTCTATGAAAATGTAGATGTATCAAATACATTTCTTTCTTCTAGTTCCTTCTCTGCCTTTGCTCTGCATCAAGTAACTTCAAGGCGAATTGTCAAAACAGAGTTTGTATTAGGGATTGTACAATCTCTGATTGAGACCATTAACATTACGGACTATCCGCATGTGCGAGAAAAAGCAACGGAGATTATTATTGCGTTAGAAACGATGAAAGCTCTCGTGATGAAAGCAGAAGAAGAAGCGGAGATTGATCCATGGGGATACATGCGTCCGAATGAAACTACACTTCGTATTGCCGCAAATTTATTTTCAAAAACATATCCTACCTTTACAGAGATTATCCAGCTTTTAGGTGCAAGCGGACTAATAGCAATACCAACAGAAAATACGTGCCGCTCATTTGTTAAAGAAGATATTACGCGCTATTTGCAAGCTAAATCGAGAGGTGCAGAGGATCGAATTAAGCTTTTTCGACTAGCGTGGGATTTAACTATGAGTCCGTTCGGTACAAGAGAAACACTGTATGAACGTTTTTTCTTTGGGGAGCCTGTACAATTAACCAGTTATCTGTACTTATCTTACGATAAAGAGCACTATGTACAGAGAGTCACCGATTTTTTGAAAAGTTAACGGAGAAAACTAATCTCCGCTGGGTATGATAGTTTAGTTACAAAAAACAGCGGAGAATGCTTATTGAATAAATTTGAAAAATCTGCAATAATTTTCAGGTGATCATTTCCGTGAAAAATACTAAAGGAATATTATAAAGATAGGATGTTACAATGAAGCAATTAATCTATTTTGGTTTAGAACAAGCAAAATCTTGTTTTTTTCCTATTATCATTTTTCTTACATTGGCAATGACAAAAATAATTGAAGTCCCGTTTGTTTTTAGATATGACCTTATTTTATTAGTCTGTCTAGGAACTCAAGTTTTAATGGTGATGTTTAAACGAGAAACGCTTGATGAAGTAAAAGTCATCGCAGTATTTCATGTGATTGGACTAGCATTAGAACTCTACAAAGTTCATATGGGCTCATGGAGCTACCCGGAAAAAGCTTTCACTAAAGTGTGGGGAGTTCCGCTGTACAGCGGCTTTATGTATGCTAGTGTAGCCAGCTACATGTGTCAAGTGTGGAGAAGGCTTGAATTAAAGCTTACGAACTGGCCTTCTACGTGGATTGTCAGTATACTAAGTCTGGCTATTTACCTTAACTTTTTCACGCATCATTTCATTTACGACTTCCGCTGGTTTTTAAAACTTTTCACTTTACTTATTTTTTATCGAACTTTTGTGTATTTCACGGTTAACAAACGTACATATCGCATGCCTTTAGCACTGTCTTTTGTACTGATTGGCTTTTTTATTTGGATCGCTGAAAATATCGCAACATTTTTCGGAGCATGGCAGTATCCAGATCAACAGAAGCAGTGGACAATGGTTCATATAAGTAAAATTAGCTCTTGGCTTCTTCTTGTGATTGTTAGTTTCTTGATTGTTGCTTTACTGAAGCATTTAAAAGAAAATCAAAGTCAATTTAAACAAAGGAAGAAATCAAAAGAAACAAACGAAATATATGAAAGATAGACACAAAACCATGTACACGCTGTTAATATGAGGTGCAGAATCTTTGGAGGCTTATATGCAAGAATATATTTTTTATCTTCCCTATTTTAAATCAGCAGGGAAGAATGTGCCAGTTACAGATGAAAATGGAGAAAACGTTGGACAACTTAAGAGAATGCATAAAAACATGTGGACTAAAAGTATTGATTTTTTAACTCGTGATGGACTTCCATCCTTGGATTATTTTTCTTGGTTTCCCATTTCCCCTCAAGGCTTAAAGGTACATTTACAAGTTCAATGGGAAGGAAGAATGGTGCTTCTTCTTCATGTAAAAAAACACCAGTGGGTGATAAAAGAAAATGGAAAAACAGTGGGTCATCTATTAGTTAAAGGAATAATTAAAAAAGAAGGAGAACAAGAAATCAGATGGGGAAATAACGTCTACATGTTAAACAGCCATGAAACTGTAGAGGAAGTGTGTATTTTTAATCAAAAAAGAGAAAAAGTCGCAGAGTTTAAATCAGACCTTTTTCATTTCAAAGAAGGCAAGCACTCAATAAGAGTACTAGAAGAACTGCCGGCACCCATTTTTATCGCTTCTTACTATATAACTAATTTTATTATGCAATATATGTATATATAATCAGGCGCAGAATGTTTCTGCGCCTGATTATTATATCATAATTTTACAAATGTCATTTGTGAATTCAACGGGATCGTTAATGGATAAGCCTTCAATTAAAAGAGCTTGGTTATATAATAGATTTGTATAAAGGTCTAATTTCGCTTTATCATTTTCAAGTGCATCTTTTAAAGAAGCGAATACATCATGATGTACGTTAATTTCTAACACTTTTTCTGCTTTCACATGCTGATTGTCAGGCATAGCACTTAAAATTTTCTCCATTTCAATCGTTACTTCACCATCAGCTGATAAGCAAACGGGATGTGTTTTTAAACGTTTAGACGCGCGCACATCTCCTACTTTTCCTGCCAAAGCTTTTTTCATATAGTCAAATAGCTCTTTATTCTCTTTTTCCTCAGACTCATTGAGCTGTTCTTCTTCTGCTTCAATCCCTAAGTCACTGCTTGAAACAGATTTAAATTCTTTTTCTTCGTACGTCATTAACATTTTAATCGCAAATTCATCGATATCTTCTGTAAAATATAGAATTTCGTATCCTCTATCTGCAACCAATTCTGCTTGAGGAAGCTTTTCAATTCGGTCGTATGATTCGCCTGATGCATAATAGATATACTTTTGATCCTCAGGCATGCGCGATACATACTCGTCTAATGTCACCAGCTTTTTCTCTGTAGAAGAATAGAATAAAAGCAGGTCTTTTAATACATCTTTGTTGCTTCCGAAGTCACTGTAAACACCATACTTCAGCTGGCGACCAAATGATTCATAAAACTTCTCGTACTTTTCACGTTCGTTTTTAAGCAAGCTTTTTAATTCATTTTTAATTTTCTTGCCGATGTTTTTGGCAATTAGCTGAAGCTGGCGATCTTGCTGCAAAATTTCACGCGAAATATTAAGAGATAAATCTTCAGAATCTACCATACCTTTCACGAAGCTAAAGTAGTCCGGAAGAAGATCTGCACATTTATTCATAATTAATACGCCGTTTGAATAAAGCTCAAGTCCTTTTTCAAATTCTTTTGAGTAGTAATCAAACGGAATATTTTCTGGAATAAATAAAATGGCATTGTAGCGAATTGTCCCATCTACATTAATGTGAAGGTGAGTGAGCGGTTTATCAAACCCGTAGCGCTTTTCTGAATAAAACTGCTCATAGTCTTCTGGAGTCAATTCATTTTTATTTTTCTTCCAGATCGGTACCATGCTGTTGATAACTTGTTCTTCTGTATAATCTTCTAGCTCGTTATCATCGTCTTCTTTAGGGCGTTTTTCCGTTATGTCCATTTTAATGGGGTAGCGGATAAAGTCTGAATACTTTTTAATGATTGCTTTTAAACGATATTCTTCTAGATACTCATCATATGTTTCATCTTCTGTATTTTCTTTGATTTTTAAAATGATTTGAGTTCCAACCGTTTCTTTTTCACAGAGTTCAATCGTATAACCATCAGCCCCAGTAGATTCCCATTTATAGGCTTCATCGCTGCCTAATGCTTTACTAATTACGGTTACGACATCTGCTACCATAAACGCTGCGTAAAATCCAACGCCGAATTGGCCAATAATCGTGTGCCCGTCCTTTGTTTCATTTTCATTTTTAAAAGCAAGAGAACCGCTTCTGGCAATTGTTCCTAAGCTGCTTTCAAGCTCTTCTTGAGTCATACCAATTCCAGTATCCGCAATCGTTAAGGTACGGTTAGTTTTATCTGGTGTTACTTTTATGTAGTAGCTTTCTTTGTTAAAACGCAAGGAGTCGTCTGTTAAGGCTTTGTAATAAATTTTATCGATTGCATCGCTCGAATTTGATAGAAGTTCTCTCAAAAATACTTCTTTTTGAGAATAGATGGAGTTAATCATCATCTCCAATAATCGCTTTGATTCGGCTTTAAATTCTTTTTTTGACATAAGAAGTTCTCCTTTCCATATAGGGCTTATAAGATAATTAGCACTTGAGTTAAGAGAGTGCTAATCACTCTTCTTGTTTAACATGTATTGGGGTATTTGTCAATATATTAGGAGGTCTCTTACAGGGATTTAAAATTAGACTGAAAAAAGCAAACTTTTAAAAAAAGGTTGAACGTTCCGAAAGAGTTTGCTAGAATATACTTAATTTCAAAGACTATATGTGACTGGCGAAACGCGGATAACCGTGAGGAAGCATATAGTGACGTAGCCGTTCGCCTGGGCAGAGGTAAGGGATTAATACATATCTCTTACCTCTTTCTGTTTAGGGGGAGAGGATATAGAAGTTACCAAACATGTAGGTTAAAAAACCAGACTTTTAAAAAAATTTAAAAATGAAGTTCCTTTATCCAAGGGTAAAAACATGTAAAACTACGATGATAATCAGAGGAGAGTACAAAATGAGCACATTAACATTAGAGAAAGTACAAACAATCAAAACGTTAAACAACATTGCACAAAAAGGTCTAAATGTTTTTAATCAAGAAGGTTATCAAATTGACAACGACAGCGCAAATCCAGATGCTATTGTCGTGCGTAGCTTTAACATGCATAGCATGGCATTTGACCAAAATTTAAAGGCTATTGCACGAGCTGGAGCAGGGGTTAATAATATTCCGGTGGACGCTTGCACGGAGCAAGGTATCGTTGTATTTAATACGCCAGGAGCTAATGCAAACGCAGTAAAAGAAATGGTTTTAACTACGATTATGGCTTCTTCTCGTAACTTATTTGCTGGAGTTGAATGGACAAAAGGCTTAGATGGCCAAGGTGATCAAATTCCTAAGTTAGTTGAAGCAGGTAAAAAACAGTTTGTTGGAAAAGAAATCAAAGGTAAAACATTAGGCGTTATTGGTTTAGGTGCAATTGGTGCTCTTGTAGCAAACGACGCGCTTGATTTAGATATGGATGTAATTGGTTTTGATCCATTCATTTCTGTTAATACAGCTTGGAATTTGTCTCGCAATGTACAGCGTGCAATGTCTCTAGAAGAACTATTTGCAGCATCTGACTATATTACTGTTCACGTTCCATTAACGGATGATACAAAAGGTGTTTTCAATAAAGAAACGTTCAGCATCATGAAACCAGATGTTCATATTTTAAACTTCTCACGCGGTGAGCTTGTAAATGAAGAAGATATGAAAGCTGCTCTTGAAAGTGGAAAAGTTGGTCGATACATTACAGATTTCCCAAATCAAAATGTCTTGAACATGAAAAATGTTGTGCCAATTCCTCATTTAGGGGCATCAACTCAAGAATCAGAAGAGAACTGTGCGGTAATGGCAGCACGTCAAGTAAAGAATTTCTTAGAAACAGGAAATGTTAAAAACTCAGTGAACTTCCCGAATACGTCTCTTCCTTACACTGGGAAAAAACGCGTAGCTGCTTTCCATCACAATGTGCCAAATATGGTAGGACAAATTACGCAAGTGTTCTCAAACTACAATTTAAACATTGCAGATATGGTGAACAGAAGCCGCGGTGAATACGCGTATACAATGATCGATATTGACAATCAAGTAAGTGACGAGATTGTGCCTGAGCTAGAAGAAAAAATTGGTCAGATTGAAGGAATTGTTACAATTCGTATTATCTAATTTGGTTACCATCATTTTATAAGTGTTTCAGCCCTAACTTTTCTAAGTTAGGGCTGTTTTTGCATATTGTTTATCCTCATATCTCTTACCTCATTCCCATAGCATATAGAAATACCGTTTCTAAAGAGGTGAGCGTTTTGTCAGGAGAACTGATAGGAATTTTAATTGGGTCACTTATCGCTCTGGCAGGAACATTTATTACCTCTGTCGTAGCTGTAGTGATGTCGAAAGAGCAATACAAACAAGAACTTCGCAAAACATTTATCCAAAAGAAAGTCGATGCCTATACTCACGTGTGTCAAGTTATTCTAGCGATAAAAAATGATTTACTTACAAAAACCGTTTCTTCAGCCGGCTTAAACTGGACGGCTCAGTCGATTAACAAATTAGCAGATGTATGTATCACGGAAGGACTATGGCTCGATGAAGAAGACAGTAAAAAGTTAGAGGTTCTGCAAAAGCAGCTTTCAAAGTTTGTATTTGATGAAATAGAACTGTCTAGTCGTGATATTCTCACAACCTGTTATGAAATTATTGATTATTGTGAAAAAAAGATAAGAGTTTTTCATTTTATGACTTTGAAAGAAGAAAGAAATAAATGATTATAGAAGAAGGAGTACTAGTATGGATGTTTTAAAACATAATAAAAAAGCATGGGATTATAAAGTGATGGAACAATCCATTTATACACGACCGGTAGACGAAAAAACCATTAAGGAAAGTAAAAACGGCAAATGGGAAATTACCGTTACCACTCACAAACACGTGCCGAAAAACTGGCTTCCAAAGTCAATAAAAGGATTAAAAATTCTGTGTTTAGCATCTGGAGGCGGCCAGCAAGGACCTATTTTAGCAGCCGCGGGAGCCGATGTAACCGTTATGGATTTATCTGAAAATCAGTTGAAGCAAGATAAAATCGTAGCACAATGAGACAATCTTCACCTTAAAACAGTAGCCGGAAATTACAACTACCGCTAGCACGGTATATCTTTCGGTTAGAGCCACTAACAGAAATAGTGCAAGTGGAATGTTTTCCTTTGCTCAACCAATGTTAGCTCTAGAGTCAGTAGCAAAACCATTTAAACCACGTAACCCATCATACTTATATGCTGAAACAATTCTTCGAGGGTTAAATAATTTAAATGATGTGTTATATCAAAATGATGGGAACTGGAAGGTATTAAAGAAGTGGGAAGAAGTTTTACTGGATGGAACTAACCCTTGGGCATGGCATGTTGATTTTGTGGGATACAAAGTTATAAAAGTAGCAGATGCTTTTGGCCCTATTACCACATCAACTAATACTTCTATTTATCAAGTAACAAATCATTTAGGGCCTTGTTAAAGAAATTAACTACCAGTGGTGATTTAGACTTAAATAATGCAGCCGCTTGGTTTGGAAATATCACAGGGACTGCAGGAAAAGCAGATATAATATTAACAGTACCAGACACTTTAACAGGTTGGGCTGACTCATACACACCAACATCTGATGAGATTAAAGCTTATTTTAATGGTTGGAAAGTAAAAACAGTTGATGGGTCTAATAAGCCTACGGCATGGGTTTCTGTCATCGATGGAAAAGATACGCCAACTCAAAACACTTGATTATGTAAAAACAAATAAGACGGCTGATTATACATGTTATCGCCTTTTTTATCAACTTTCTTCGCCTCAAGTCATTGATATTACTGATAAGGTTGAGGGTGCATTGAATGTAAATGGACAAACACAAGCCTCTTTAGATAGTGGTGTTGTAGTAAGAGAGAAAATTATTCCCAAAGCTGACGGTTTAGGCAAGTATCGTATCAATAGCAAGTATTTGGAAGATAGTACTTTAACGAATAAAGTCTCAAAAATTCTTAGTATTATACAAAATAATGTAGACGATACAAAGAACTGGGAGTTCCGAAATAATAGTGACGGCGGAAATACTAATGGTGCGTTGTGGGTTCGAATTTCAGCCGATAAATTTAATTCAAATGCAAACTACTATGTAACATACTTAGTTTTAGAAAAAGAAAAGTTTACAACAAACCCTGTAAACGTAAAAGCTTCCTACAACACAAGTATTCGTTCCACCGTTGATCAAATGAACGAACAGTTATCAGATGTAAAATCATTAGCGAGTATCCATTGATCGCTACTTATATAAATTATTACTTGCTGCTAAGGCAAATGGATGGAGTGTGTAATAGATGGATTTAACCAATGTAAATGTAGATGTCCTCCTAAACTCTAAAACAATCTCTGTTCTTTTATCCATAGCATGTTGAATAATTGCTAGTTCTTTCTGATGTTTACGTTCTTCGTTAAATGTTCTCTCTTGGAATTCATATTGATTTTTCTGTGCTTTACTGTTAATGATACTCGTTGTTATAAGAGTTACTATAATTCCTAAAACAGTAAACCCACCAGACCATATTGCGGCTGCTACTTCTGGTGACATAGATTACTCGTTCCTCTCTTTAAATTTCTTGATACTTATAAGCAAATATTTCATAATGTGTTATTACAGTAATATACTCAAAGTTTAAGTTTGAAGAATCTGTAGTAAATGGTATTGACTGTCCTGGTTAGCATTTTGTTTAGCTGCTTCTTCAGCCTGAGCTTGCGTCTGTGCTTCTGATTGTTCTTGTGTTTTTTGAATACTAGACACAAACTTGTCATTAGCTTTATCTACTTTTCTATCAACTTCCTTCTTTCCGCATCCAGCTAATAATATGCCGAAAGTTAATGTGCCAATTAACATTTTTTTCTTCACTGCAACTCCTCTGTATTGGTTAATTTTACCTATGGGAATAATTTACAGTATAAAACTTTTGCAATGAATTGTAACTAGTTTTTAGAAGTTCCTTTTTATGTAAAATCCAAAATCCTATTAAATGGGCAATTATCAGTTGCATATTTAATAGGATTTCATAGTTTAGTTAATATAAGGAGGCAGAAAAACAATGATAAAACGTATTTTTTGGGATAAAGGGCATGGAGGACAAGATGCAGGAGCAGTAGGGAATGGACTGCAAGAAAAACAACTCACACACAAAATTGTTGAATATGCCATGGATTTCCTCTCTTCTAACTACACAGGATTTATACAAAAGACAAGCCGTACGGGTGACACATACCCATCGTTAACTGAGCGTGCCAGAATGGCAAATGCTTGGAATGCAGATGTTTTTGTTAGTGTGCATATTAATGCTGGTGGAGGAAGTGGATATGAAAGTTATGTTCATACAACTAAAGCTAGTAAAGCATCTATTTCTCTTCAAAACTACTTAAATAATGCAATCTTAAGTGCGATGCGTAGTTTTGGGAGTATCAAAGCGCATGGTGGAGATATGGCAAGAGAGGCTAATTATTCGGTGTTACGTAATACAAATGCCCCTGCCGTATTAACAGAAAATTTATATATCGATTCATCTGACTCTCAATATTTAAAAAATGAACAATTTTTAAAAGCAGTGGGGCAGGCACATGCAATTGGAGTTGCAAAGTTTCTGGGGTTACCAAGTAAATCAGCTCCTTCAAAAACGCCAACAACTGTTCAGACACCAGCAAAATCAGAAGCTATTGGCACAGTAAAGGTACTAGTGGATGATTTGTGGTACTACAACAAGCCTGACTGGCATGCAAAAGTAGGGAAAACTAAAAAAGGCGATGTATTCACAGTCGTTAATAAAACCAAAGTAAATACCGCTTATATGTACCAGTTAATTAGTGGCACATACATCACAGCTGCACCGAAATATGTGAGGTTTACTAAGAAATAAGTAAACCATAAGCTGTATTGAACTCTAAAGGTTATTAATTAAAGTCCCTGCTCTTCGGAGTGGAGGCTTTTTTACTTATCTGTAATGGTATTATAGATAAGTATATGAAGTATCACCAATGGAAAATCAAGAAGACAAATACACAAATATCTGTTTAACAAAAGTTTATGAATACAACGATCTACCTGAGAAAATCGCAACTGTCGCCGGGGAGGTGGAGGGAATTTTCTACGCGAATATGCGAATTGTGGGGTGAAGAAGAATATCTAATTAGAAAAACCTGTACTCACTTAGGAGTATCAGGTTTCTTTGTACGTATATTTTTTCCGTTTGCGTCATATTCGTTCGTTATATTAATAAAGGCTTTGTCATCTTCCCTAAAATACATTAACTTAGCAAACGTTTCCTTTGAAACTGACGGGGAATTTAAATTCCTAATAGCTTGAGTTAAGAGGGGCGCTTATAGTTTCTCCTTTTGTTTCGACGAAAACTTTATAATAGCGTAACTGATAGTTAATACAAGAATAGCGCAAGTATGCAAAAGTGTAGTAACCGGGTTATCGTGCTCCACAATAACCAGACGGATCAATGCTGTAATGCCAATATAAAGAAAGTAGCGTAGAGGGAAGTGATAATTCTCCTGAAAATATTTTACGATCATTGCAATAAATTCAAAGTACAAAAAGAAAACTAAGATACTTTCAAGAACTTTGTAGTGAGTCTCAACCCCTCGGTTGAAAATAGAAAAATGAATAAAATGAAAGATTTCTTTAGCAAGCAAAACGGATAAAGTAACAGCTAGTAAAATCAATGCTGTATTTAAGATAAACCGAAGAATGCCTGAAATCTTAAAGTTTGGTCTTTTATCTTGTTGTATCATCACTATTCACCCTCCAATAGACTCTTTACTTTATTATATATCCTATTTTAGATGTAACGTTAGCAATGAGCTTTCTTTATTGTTTATTGGAATGTTTATTTTAATTCATATATTGTAATAAATGAAGATGTATATGATATACAAATCTCCATTTTTACGTGAATGTACGAATTGTGGTATGAAGAAGAACATCTGAAGCAACATTTTGGACATATGTATTTTGGTGGAGTAAAATCTTAGTTAATGGTAGTTGTGTAGAGCTATCATGACTTTACTGTTTGACAATGTAATGTTGTCGAGACCCTTTGTTATCTCCCCTGATAGCAAACGATCCCCTTAGCAAATCCTTTTCTGTTTGATGACAGAAAAGGTAAGACCCCTGCTCATTTGAGTGGGGGCTTATTTGTTTTGCATATAAATTATCTACTGCTCAGGCTTAATCCGAATTTCTTTAATATCCATTTCCAATGCTTCGCTAATTTGATAAGCACTTTCAAACGAGGGTAAGCTTTTGTTATTAATAAGAGAACTCAATCCAGCAGGACTGACACCTACTATTTTAGCGAAATCTTCATATTTAATTTCTTTCTCCGCTAAAATAAATTCCAATTTACACATGAAGTCCATTTAATTCACCTCAATTTATTTCTTCTTCGTATTCATATAGGTCATCTACTTTACAATCTAAAACCCAAGCTAATAAAAACCCTATGAAACGCTGCAAAATTTAAGGAATTGATTGAGTATATCTATGTAACGAGTAATTGCACTCTGTAAAATCTTCTTGAATGTCTGGTCATCGATAAAGTCTAGTACAGCAAATTTTAAAAGAAAATAAAAAACCTCCTCATGAACATCATGAAGAGGTTAGGGTAAATAGTAGCGCGACCATTTCGCACTATAGAGTATTAAAAATGTCTTAAACTCTCGATACGACTAGTTTTATGGAACTGATGGGATTCGAACCCACGACCCCTTGTCTGCCAGACAAGTATTCTCCCACTGAACTACAGTCCCGGTTATGTAGAGCCCTTATTGTGTATCGACTCTACTATATTTTAATACGTATGCCGTGCGTTCGCAATAGTTATTTTCAGTGTTTTCTAATTTCTTTAGAGAAATATTAACTTCTAAAAAAATCATTTACTTCTTGTTCGTACGTATAAAAAAAGCTTGGAATTTGGCTTGATTCTAACCCTTTTTTAGCGTATGTACTGATGGATTGGTAGTACCATTTCTGCTTTTCGAATCCTCTTTTAAAGCTATTCCAAATCGTATCTCCTTGCTGATCGTAGCTTTCTTTTAAAGACCGTAAATTGTCTAATTTATCCGCTACAATTAAGGATTTCACTTCAAGAGAACCAGTTTTAACGATTTGAATTGTATGCTGTTTACGTTCTTCCCAGCTTTTTGATTTGTCTTCCGTATGAGCTTCAACAATCCCCGCTACCTCTAAACCAAACTTCTGTACAATTTCTTCAAGTGTTACACTTGTATCTTCTACAGCATCATGCAGATAAGCTGCTGCAATTACTTCTTCACTAAAACCCGCTTTTTCTAAAATATTACCTACGTTAACAGGGTGAACAATATAAGGTTTATCGGACAACTTACGCATTTGGCCGCTATGAGCGTGTTCTGCATATCTACGTGCTTCTTTTATTAAAGACATCATATTCCTCCACTTTTTATACAGTGTACCTTCATATTATTAGTATGGAGTACATACTAATAAGAATCTTGAAATAACAACGTTTTTTAGATGATTTTTAAAATATTAACCACATTTTGACCACATTTGTTAGAAAGTTGATAAACAGCTGGGAAGCAACCAATTGCCGCTTAGCTATTTCCTTGCATGTATTCACTGAATTTCTTAGAAGCATTATTTTTCATTTTATTTGTTACGTGCGCATAAATATCTCCAGTCATTTTAATACTAGAGTGTCCTAGACGTTCTTGAACTTCTTTTAGACTTACACTAGCTTCTAATAATAAAGTAGCATGGGTATGACGCAATATGATACAGCTAAAAGACCAATGGGCTCGTATTCAGCAAATTCCTGCTGAACAGTTAAACAATACCTTAGAAAAGCCATTTCTGGGATGTAAAACCTTTGGAGAGCTTGCGGGTGTTACACTGATGCATGAAGCAACTCATATGGGACAGATTCAGGCAATGAAGCGAATAATTGAACATGTGGGTGTAAAAAATTGAATTTGACAAAATGATATAACAAAGTTATCGACACGTATAGCCATTTTCTCCTTTTCTTTATGTTAAAAAGAGAGGGTGGGGTTCACGTTATTACCTTGTATTAGATAGGCTTTATAAGATGTCTTCTTCAACTACTGGCTAGTCCCAGTAGTTTTTTCTCTTTTTAAGATGAATATAATATACAAAGTTAACATAGTGTACTTTCTCGGTACTAAAAAGACTTTATATAGAGATATAAGACGTTTTCTAATACTATTTATTACAGTTTATTAATCACAATCGATAATTTATAGTTAACGTGCTTGTTTAAGTCCGTCAAAAATTGATCTAATACTTCATTAGATGGAAATCTACATTCAAGAAGATAACAACCATCTCCACTAATTTTATAGTTATTTAATACATAATTCTCCTGAGTTTCGATAAAGGAGAGATAAGGCTGATGATGGGTGCTTTTTGTATAGATATTAATCCAGGCATGTATTAAACACCCTAATTGAGGTTGATCAACCTCAATTGTATAACGTTCAATTATTCCATTATCCTCAAGTTTAGCTACTCTAGCTGCAGCTGCTTGTCCAGTTAAATGGACTTTCTCACCCAATTCTTTCATTGTGATTCGACTATTTTTAGACAGCTCACGCAAGATGCTCATGTCCGTATGATCTAACATTTCTTCAAATCCTTTCAAAAATCAAGTTAAACGGGTAAAAGACTTGATTTTATCTATGTAATCATGCACTGGACATAGTATAAGCTATATGTAGATTAAAGAAAAGGAGCAATCAAGATGAATATTAAACAAATCCGAAATGCCACAATCGTAGTCGAATATGCTGGCAAAAAGTTTTTAATAGATCCTATGTTAGCAGAGAAAGGTACGTACCCCCCTTTCACTGATTCGGTTAAGCAAGATCAAAACAATCCTGTAGTGAGTTTACCAATCCCAGTTGATGATATTATTAGTAGAATTGATGCAGTTATTCTCACTCATCTTCATTTAGACCATTTTGACGAGGCAGCACAAAGACTATTGCCAAAAGATACTAAAATGTTCGTTCAAAATGAAGAAGAGGCAAAGGAAGTCCAAAATGTCGGTTTCCAAAATGTAGAGGTACTATCAAAGGACACTGTCTTTGAAGGCATACAATTAGTTAAAACAAGAGGCGAGCATGGAAGAGGAGAAGAACTATTAAAGCTTATGGGGGAAGTATGTGGTGTCGTCTTTAAACATCCAAGTGAAAAAACATTGTACGTAGCTGGTGATACAGTCTGGTATGAAGGTGTACAGGAAGAATTAGATACTCATGAACCAGATATTATTGTCGTCAATGGCGGAGATAATCAATTTATAGAATATGGTTCTCTCATTATGGGAAAAGAAGACATCTATGAAGTACACAAGGCGGCTCCTAATGCTAAGATTATTTCTGTTCATATGGAAGCTGTTAACCATTGGACACTATCCAGAGAAGAACTAAAAAACTTTAGTAAAGGAAAAGGATTCTCAAATAGTATTTTAATACCTGAAGATGGAGAATCCTACACATTTTAATATGAACACCGACCAATATTGTTGTGTTCATATTTAAAAATAAGAAATAGAAGGAGCTCATAATTATCAGAAATTTAATTATGAGCTTCTTCCAATGACGAATATAGTGAATTGTAAATATACCGAAAATCCTAAATATGTGGAATGAAAAATTAAATATTCTAAGGATGACAAAACAAATATGAAAAGCTACAAAATATTTTATTAGGAGGTAGAGTTCATGACAATGACAGCAAAAGATACAAATGTATCAACACAGCAGCCTATATGGTTGCAAGAATATATTGATTCACCAGAAAGACAAGCAAAACTTTATAATAAAACATTAAGAATTTTGATGTTTTCACAAATCTTTGGGGGAGCAGGACTTGGAGCCGGTGTAACAGTAGGGGCACTTCTTGCACAAGACATGCTAGGGACGGAAAATGCAGCAGGGATTCCAACGGCTCTATTTACTTTAGGTTCTGCAGGAGCTGCCCTACTTATAGGCCGATCTTCACAACGTTTTGGACGTAGAGCAGGACTTGCAGGAGGGTTCCTTGCAGGAGGGATAGGCGCTATCGGTGTTATCATTGCAGCTTTAACCAACAACATTGCACTTTTATTCCTTTCCCTTCTTATTTATGGAGCTGGTACGGCGTCTAATCTACAAGCGCGATATGCAGGGACGGATCTTGCAACAGATAAACAAAGGGCAACTGCCGCAAGTATGGCCATGGTTTCCACTACCTTGGGTGCTGTAGTTGCTCCTAACTTGGTCAATACAATGGGAGAATTTGCGGATTCAATCGGTGTTCCAACTTTGGCTGGCCCTTTCATCTTGTCAGGAGCTGCTTTCATAATTGCCGGATTATTGATCTTATTTTTTCTTCGTCCAGATCCTTTGGTTGTGTCTACAGCTATTGCGAGTGCTCAGAAAAATGTGAATACTACAGAGACAGAGACAAATTTAAAGAGTGCTAATATCAACAAAAAAGGTGTTGTGGTAGGAGCTGTAATTATGATTTTGACTCAATTTGTCATGGCAGCCATTATGACCATGACACCCATTCATATGGGACATCATGGTCATGGCTTGCAAGAGGTAGGGGTAGTTATAGGTTTCCATATAGCAGCTATGTACCTTCCTTCACCATTGACAGGTATACTGGTAGATAAGCTTGGCCGTACTACTATGGCCGTTGCTTCTGGTGCTACGCTCTTAGCTTCTGGATTGGTAGCAGCCTTTGCACCGGTAGGCTCAATGCCACTACTTATCCTGGCGTTAGTACTACTAGGTTTGGGCTGGAACTTTGGTTTAATAAGTGGAACGGCTCTCATTATAGATTCAACACATCCATCTGTACGTGCAAAAACACAAGGATCAGTCGATGTCTTATTTGCACTGTCAGGAGCAGCTGGTGGGGGGGTATCAGGAATGGTAGTCGCTCATTCTAGTTATGCAGTATTATCACTTTCTGGAGCCATTCTTTCACTAGTGCTTATTCCTGTAGTTGTTTGGTCTCGTAAGAGTCAAAGCTAAAAGCTAATATAAGATTTTATATGCAGTAAAACAGTTGTAGTTTTTCGGTTATCTCTTAATTTAGAGGAAAAAGTAGTAACTGGGACTGTTATTCTTCAAACAGGCAAATCATTAAATGGTTTGTCTGTTTGTATTTCATAAGGAAAGAGTTGAATAGTATCTAGTACTTTGAGTATTGTACTCAAGATAGAAAAAACTGATTAGGCACAGTGGTTTTTCTATTTTTAAATTGTATATAGTATGCAAAGTTAGTTAACATAATCACTCTTTCCGGAACACAACTCAAAAAAGAACCCTTGGGGCAGTAGGATTCCACCAAGGACTCTTTTCCGGAGTATGCAGCTTTTTATACATCCCTGATGTAGCAATGTTCTTCAGATGGGTGATTAATGAAAAGGTGTATAAAAAGCGCACCTTTTATATATATGCTCAAGGTTGTTTTATATTGCCTTATTTATAAATTTGTTGTACAATTATTCAGACTTTTTTATGAATTGAAGCATACAAATTCCCTAAAAGCTATTCGTCCTGCAACGATGGGGTAGCTTTCTTTTTTTACTTCTGATGATGAGATCTATTATGTTAAGTAAGAATTCAGTAGGTAATCTATTAAAGAACAATTCTCCATTTATAGGGGAACCACTCTTTATAAACATTCCTATATCTCATATCGACTAACATTTTATTGAATAAATAGGGCGTGTAGCTTCACATAAATTATTTTCGCTCTAATACCGGATTTAATAATTTATGAATACATACAGGAAGCATATCTAATAGCGTTTCAAACGCATAATCTATATCCAAACGTTCTGTCCATTGATGAGCATCCCTTCCTACAGGACCCACATTTAGAACTGGCACGTTAAATCTTTCTAATTCATCAAGTGGTACGGAGTAACCGTTGTTCCATAATGGCATATTAGTAGTAAGTGGTTTCATGGATTCTGCTGGATATTGTAAGCCTACGTAGCTAAGATCAGAAATTCCCCCAAAATAGTTCTGTTTCTTAAAAGTAACATTATGGTTGTCATAAGCATATTTCTCCATATTATAAACTACGTCTTGAATAAAAAGATTGTGACACGAGCTAACAGCTGGATAATAGGGAGGAGCAAAAAAGATAACAATCATTGGCGCTAACTCTTTGCACAAAATAGATAATTGGTCAACAAACTCAATAGTCAAGTCACGATCGTCTTTACCATTTCTATTCTTTAAAACAGAAGTTTGAAGATCATTAATCTGTTCTTGACCATAGTTCTGGACGCAGTATTCTATGAGTTCTTCGTAAGTTAATCATTATGATCATCCTCATTCATATACAATGAATTTATGTATGCTCAATACGCTTTAACTATCCTTCGTACTTTCTATAACTTTTGTTTGCCTACAATTCATGGGATAAAGTGAAGGCTATACCAGCTCAAAGATTTTGGGTTGCCGATAAACAATTTACGATGAAGGATATTATTTATTTTAAGTAGGTTCTGTTATCTTTCGTTGTTGATTTACTTTATTAAACTATTTGGAAGTTGTGTTGAACAAGTTGTAAATTTAACATTTTAAAGTAAGAGCATTTCTTTGTAATGAGAAATGCTTTTTATTTTTGTCGAAATTAAAAGGATATTCTAATAACAATAACAATATAATAAATAGCAACATAAATTTATTGTAAAACGATAAATAACGTGCTAAAATCATGTTGTTATTAAATAAGTGAGGTGTTTTAAATGAACGTTAAACTAGGTTCAACCACTTTCTTAAAGGTAATTATTTTTCTAATTGGAATTGCAGTGCTTGCTTTGTGTATCTATTGGTTGCCTGAGATAGCCGTTAGAGATGCAAGAGTACATACAGATATGGCTTACTTCCTAATCCCCTTTTTAGTATGTGCATACGGAATCTGTATTACGTTTTCTGTTGTGTTGTATCAAGTATTTAAACTATTAACCTATATTGAAAGGAACAATGCTTTCTCTGAGTTATCCCTTAAATCTTTGAAGGTTATAAAGAAATGTATTTTTGCAGTCATTTTCTTCATTATGTTAGGGATAGTAAGCTTAATGGTGCTTGCTAAAGTTACAGGTGACGATGCAGCAGGTCCAATATCACTAAGTCTAATGGGTATTTTAATGACAAGTACTGTTGCAACTTTTGTAAGTGTTCTTCAAAAACCAATTAAAAATTTCCTAGAGAAAAATGAAATAAAAATGTGAGGTGTTTATTTTGAGAGAAGTCACAACATTGTTTTTAAAAATAGCTGTTTTTATTATAGGACTACCAGTTCTTGCTTTATGTATATTTTTAGTACCCCATATGGCGAATTTCGCAGCAAAATTGTATCCAAATATTGCCCCAATGAAATATCTCGTTTTCATCGTGATGTATGGGGCGGCTGTGCCTTTTTACTTTGCTCTCTATCAGGCTTTCAATCTTTTACGGTACATTGACGAGAACACAGCGTTCTCGGAATTATCTGTAAAGTCATTAAAGAACATAAAGTACTGTGCGATTACAATCAGTGGTTTGTATGTATTAGGTTTGCCACTCTTTCATTTTATAGCGAAGAAAGTTGACCCTCCTATTGGATTAATGGGACTCATCATCATTTTTACTTCGTTGGTTATCGCCGTTTTTGCTGCTATCCTCCAACGGCTTCTACAAGAAGCGATTAACATAAAATTAGAAAATGATTTGACGGTCTGAGGTCCAGGATATGACAATTATTATTAATATTGATGTGATGTTAGCAAAACGAAAAATGAGCGTAACGGAGCTTTCGGAGAGGGTTGGAATTACTATGGCGAATCTTTCTATTCTGAAAAATGGGAAAGCAAAAGCAGTTCGTTTTTCAACATTAGAAGCGATATGTAAGACTTTAGATTGTCAGCCAGGTGATATTTTGGAGTACAAAAGCGACTAGGCCAATCCCCAACCTATAAAAAAAAGCGCATATTCCAGGACCATTTACTCCTTACCTACCGCAGTAAAGAAGCATATCTGCACTTTATTTTTAAATATTGTCCATAATAATAAGCGACCCTATATACTGTAAACAAAGTTACTAAGGTCGCTTATACTATATTCTGATTTATTATTTTTTTGTCTTTTTCTTTATAATAAAATATCTGTAATCTCATTAAGCTTCTGACAAAATTTCGCTATCATTATTAATTTGATCGAACAAATAAGTAAGGTAAGAATCTAGTTCAAATTGGTTATCCTCAATAAAATCATGTAGCATAGAATTATTTTCTTCTCTCATTTTTAGTCACTCCAATTTAAGTTTTTTCAATTTTTATACATGATGACCATGATTCTTTTTTTGACCCATTTTTCTTAAAAGAAAGCTTACAATTAATACTAAAATGATTGATCCAATAATTGCTGGGATGATTGCAAAACCACCAATGACTGGCCCCAAACTTCCCAAGATAAGGCCGCCTAACCAAGAACCAATAAAGCCAGCGATAATATTACCATTAATACCTTCAGGAACGTCGCATCCTGTAATTAAACCGGCGAGCCACCCAATAATTCCACCTACAATTAGCATCCATAGAATTTCCATTAATAATTCCCTCCTTTTAAATTGTTTAGTTGACTTTACTCCTCACTAAAACTCATTAACCTTGTTATTTTTTTCCTAATTAGAGTTTTTCACTTATATATAAGGACACCTTCTAATTTCTCGTCCGTTTCATAAAAAATATAAGCGACTAGGCCAACCTCTAACATATAAAAAACGAGCGCATCCTGCATCACCACATAAACCTTACCTACTGCAGTAAGGTTTATGTGTCATTTTTTGAGTGGACAGGCAACCTTACTCTAGTAGCTACATAATATCTAAAGAATTCCGACTCCATTACCTAATTGGTATCTATTTCGGTAGCGTAACACATTAACATTTGCGTAATTGAAGCTACTCTAAAAGAGTGGCTTTTTTAGAAGGATTTTAGGTTTTTAAGTCAGAATAATAGGCTAATATTTACTTATAAAGCAATTGAAGGGTGTAGAAATGGAGGGAAGTAAATTGCCTAACAAAGAATATCCATACTATTTTATAAAGTTAGGTAAGCTATATTATGTAAATGAATCATGTAGAAACGTAAAAAGGAAAGAGATATCCAGTTACGAATTTATAAATGATGAATTGGTCGCATTTCCCTTTGACAAACAGTCCATTGCCAAACAGACCGCAGATGAATGTGGTGGTTATATTGTAGTTAGAAACGCTACGTTTGAGGATTATATTAGTCAAAGAGAACAATGGAGCACGTATATAGATCATAAAGAGAAAAATATATGGAAACTCTATAACGTTAAGTAAATAGAAAAAGTTCGTATTTGTCGTCAGTAAGAGTAAAAGATAAAACTATAATTTTTATAACAGAGTTTATTCATTTACTTTTTTATATAGAATAATTTACTTCTGTACTGGAGTTAGTATAGATTTATGGACACCATTTAATATCTAAAATATCATTCGATTTTTACCACAAATTCTTTTTAATTGTTTAGCAGGTGGGAATTTTCTGTACTTAATTTGTTTTAACTTCCATACTTTATGTATGTAGCGTACCCTTACCAAATTACCTCAGTGCTTTAACTCGTAGGAGCATTAGCTTTAGAACTCTTCTAATAGATACGCAAGTTAATAATTGTACTTAGAAATGGAGTGACACGATGAATAAGACGTATGATGTCCTCATTACCGGTGCTGGATGTGCCGGCTCTACCTTGGCTATTTGTCTTGCTAAGTCAGGTTTCCACGTGTTGTTAGTGGACCAATCGACCTTTCCAAGGGACACATTATCAACCCATACCTTTTTCAATAATACTGTCGCTCTTCTTCGAGAAATCGGTGTCATGGACAAGTTATTGGAAACAAAAGCACCACCGGTACGAGATATTAAATTTCAATTTGAGGATACCGTGATAGAAGGACTCATCCCTGAGGTTGACGGAGAGGACAGTTGTTACTGTATTAGAAGAACTTATCTCGATCATATCCTACTTGAACAAGCCAAATCTCAAATGAATGTAACCGTTTTAGAAGGGTTTCGTGTGACGGATGTCATCCATGATGACGAAACAGTAATAGGCGTGAAAGGTTTAGATGGTAACAACGAGAAACAAGAATTTTTAGCTCGTCTCGTAGTCGGGGCAGACGGCCGATCCTCAATTATTCGCAAGCTGGTAAAAAGTGAACTCAAAATAAGCATTCCGGCAAAAGTCGGCATCTATTTCGGGTACTTCTCTAAATTTCGCCATGATAATGTCCCTAAATTTGAAGTATACAAGATAAAAGATAACACAGCCATTCTCTTTCCGACGAATGATAATTTATATGTTATTGTCGGCATTTTCCCATTAGAAAATAAGGAGTTGATAGAACAGTTGAAATTAAATCCGGAAAGCTGTCTGCGCAATTTCTTAACAGATAACTTTCCGAGTACAACAATAGGGGCGCGTTTGAAAAATGCAGAATTAGTAGAATCCGTTAAAGGCATTATCGGATATGATAATTACTGGTATAAAGGAATGGGAAAAGGATGGGCGTTGGTTGGAGATGCAGTTTGTTTTAAAGATCCTGGCATGGCACAAGGTATCCATGATGCTATATGTGGAGCACGTATATTATCCAACATTCTCTCAAAATATAAGGGACAATCCGATCAATCAAATCAAATATCTGAAGAATATCAAAAAGCAATAGAAGACGAGTTTATGGTTCGGTTTCACATGGGATGCCAAATTTCGAAGAATGAACGCATATCTGAACAACAGAATGCTGTCAACAAGCTAATCAGTACCCATCCACAGGCTATAGAAAAGTTTTTAGGAATTTATAATTACTCAAACGAGCCCGTTGCTTTAGAAAGAGAACTCGCACGAATTATGCAGTCGATCTAGCAATAATTTTTAGAAACTAAGTGATTCAAGTACAAAAATAATTCGCTATAAACATAAAGCAACAATATGTTTTGAATTTTAGGTTTGTAAAACTAACTTAAAAAAGTTATAAAGTTGAAATAATCATATGTTTCCTAAAGTCACATTCCATATATCTAAAACCATTAAATAAAAGTTAATCTATAATATAGGCCAAATTCCTTGACGTACAGATATTTGGCTATATTTATATCGAAATGCGCTTAGTATATAAAATTTCCGAAATGTTAGTGATACTACTATCTGGAAGAATAAAGAGATAAAAAAGGTCTTGTTAGATTGTCAAAAGAAAGGTTCTCTTGTTAATAAAATGTCTACACTGATAAAAAAGTAAATAGGAGGGGTAGACATGTTTTATATTTTAGAAATTGGAAACATAAATGTAGCAGGAATAAATATAGAGGATGAAATAGGTTTAATTGACTTTCATTTATCAGATGGGAGGGGATATTTGATGCTAAGAAAAACAGATGAACGGTTTACGACCGCGATTGATTATCTATTCGAAAGAGAGACACCATTTCGAGTACAAAGAACCGAATGGATGGAAAAAGGGCGGATTAAGGAACCTTTTGAAGATGTAACGGATAAAATCGTAAAGGAATATCAATCTAAATATGCAGGATCATAGAAGATACTCGATAAGGGTATCTTTTTTCAACGAAAGGATTCGTATAATAAGGTTAAATAAGTAATATAATCTGAATATTCAATTAAATCATTTACTTAGAAAACGCTTTCGTTTATAATGATAATAGGTTGGATAGCATGAGTGGCTGTCATCGTATTTGGCGTAGGCGGGGACAGTACTAAGCACCAGGACATAAAAGACATGTCCTTTTTTATTTGTATAAAACTTTTTAAGGGTTTAGAAATGAAATACCTTTAAAAGAAGTGGGAGAGTGGAAGTATGAGTGTAAAAAAAACAGAAATTGAATTTATAAAAATTGTTTGTATCATAGATGGTTTGGTTGAAGGCTTGAATATTAGAAAAGGGCAAGAGTATTACGGATTTGGGACTGTTGATGGAGCTGGTTACAATGTTTATGCAGATAGGGAAGGGAAGAAGGAAAAAGGGAATTTACCTACTTATGTTGGGACATATCCAAACCAGTATTTTAAGCTAATAGATAACGAAACACATATTGTAACGTTAGAAAAAAATGCCTAATATTTGGGCGTTTTTTTATTAACATCAAAAAATCTTCAATTTTATAGTTTTTATCTATTCTTTTGAGTAAATGATTACATCATATTTGCCACCTGTACAAGTAAATAATAAAACCAGGGGAGGGGCTTTTTTAGGTCAAAAATCTTCTTGTCTTGATAAATTTATATATAATACTATTTGTCGTCAACAAATGTAATAGAAGAAACTCGTAAAAAAGAAGCCTTTGCCATTATAGGCAAAGGCTTTTCAATTAAAAGGATTTTTAATAAAAAACAAATTTCTCATATTAATTGTAGAAATTAACTGGTTTTTTCAAAAAAATCATCTGCAGAGGTAGTTAGTATTGGATCATCAAGATTAAAGGCAACTTTAATTTTATTCTCAAGATCCTTCGTTACTCTTCTTTTTCCGACTTCAACTAAAGCAATTAGTGAAAAACTGCAATTAACTGCTTTAGCAAAATCACGTTGATTCATGTTAAAACTTTTTCTTATTAGTTTAACGAGATCTTTATCCATTCACTCTCATTCCCCATGTAAATTAGTTGAGTCACCCTTTTCTGATAGAAAGAAACGCCAATGCATGATAGTTCAGCTTATTTCTATTAGGAAAGGTTAAATCAATCATTCTATCTTCTATTTATTAAAGTACAATCCGAAGAAAATCGTTTACGTTCTTATGAAAGATTATTTTACAATGATAACTGGACAGTCAGCAGAATGTGCAACCTTGTGACTTACACTTCCCAATAAAGCCTCCTTTATCACTCCTTTTCCCGTATTACCTCTTATAATTACATCGTAATATTCTCTTTCTGCATAGGAAGTAATTATATTTGAAGGATCTCCATGAAAAGTATGAACTTCATACCCAACGTTTGATTTAGAAAGAAATTGAACTGCTGGAGATAGCAGTTTCTGGTCTTCCTCATCGATTAATTTTTCTAAATCAATATTAAGAACCGGTTCTTGTAAAGGAAGATCTTGATTAATATGCAATACTGTTACCAGTTCTGAATCCACTATTTTAGCTAAATCAGCTCCATGTTTTAGAGCATGAACAGAAGGCTTTGAACCATCAAATGCTACTAGAATTTTTTTGTACATATAAAGTTCTCCTTTCAAGGTGGACTTTTCCCTTTAAATGTTAGTAGAAAGAGCATTTATTTTTAGATGTCATTTAAATTTGAAGAATTATATTCATTGGTCCTGTTAAGTTTTCTTAATGAGTAATTTTATCAACGTGCAACAGATGTTTGCGCCCAAATGCAACAACAAGCATAGCTAAAAGAACGAAAATAGCTCCTGTTATAAATGGAACATGTGGAGAATAGGTCTCAGCTAGCTTATTAGCTAGCCATGGACCGATTGCTCCTCCAATAAAACGAACAAAACTATATGCAGCGGAAGCTGTTGCTCGTTCTACGGGGGCAACCTCCATAACAGCTGTTGTAATTAAAGTATTATTTGTACCTAAGAAAAGACCAGCAACAATAACCGCAATAATGACGACTGTTGGAGAATCTGTCCAGATCCCCATAGCTAGTAAAGTTAATGCAAATAAAATGAGCATTGTACACATAGATTTAATCGTTCCAAATCTTACTTGTAGTTTTGGAGCGACAAACACAGAAGTGATGGCCAAACAAAGTCCCCATCCAAGGAAAACATAACCTAGTCCGTGTTCGTCCAAATTCATAACAAATGGAGAATACGCCATTAATGTAAAGAAACCAATGTTATAAAGGAAAGCTGTAAGTCCCAGCCTAAATAAACCAGGAAACTTCAATGCTCTAATAGGATCTAATACAGAGCTTTTAACTTTTGGCTTTGCTACTTGTGGCATTTTCAGTAGAAGTGCTAAAAATGCTACAATCATCAAGACACTAACACCATAAAAAGGTCCACGCCATGAAATAGAACCTAATTCGCCGCCAAGTAATGGGCCTACTGAAATACCTAATCCAATTGCAGCTTCATATAAAATAATAGCCTTGGCTGTACCTCCTAGAGATAGGCCAACGATAGCAGATAACGCTGTAGCAATAAATAATGAATTACCAAGCCCCCAACCACCCCGGAAACTTACAATTTGCCATATTCCATTAGACGATCCAGCAAGTGCAGAGAAAACAATAGTGAATAAGATACCTGTTAATAACGTCCATTTAATTCCTATTCGACTAGAAACTACACCTGTTATTAGCATAGCTACACCTGTTATTAGATTGTAACTTGAAAATAATAACGAAACTTGGCTAGGAGTAGCATGAAGCTGACTTGCAATAGCGGGTAAAATTGGGTCAACAAGACCTAATCCCATGAAGGAAATTATTGTTGCAAAAAATATGACCCAAACGACAAGAGGCTGTTTACTTGACTGACTTTGTGCCTTCAATTTTTCTTCATTCATACTTAAAAACTCCTTATGTAATTTGTGGATTACAAGCTTCTCTCACCTTAAAAGAGAAGTATAAAAATAAGTATAGAAGGAGCGAAAAGCCTCGATCATTTTATTTACTTCTTATTTTCATACAAAACAATATATATGATTCCATTTATTGCACGAATAAATTATATCCATATTTAACGTTAACGTCAACGTTAATATATAGATATCTTATACAGTTTTCTTTATAGAACTTATTTTTTAACTTTTCAGTGAAAATTTGTAGATGTGTACAATGTAAAATAACTTTTTACCTACTAGTGAATTTATAAAATCTAAAAAAGGAGCTTACCTTACACTGATTGAAGCCTTACATACTACAAACAAAGTTAATGTATAACAGAAACGTGGTTCATCCAGTTTGTTGATTCCCTGGGAGGGTTATTCTTCTTTATTGATGAAGTATTTGAATTAAAAAACAAAATGAGAGTAAGTAAACTAATTGATGTTCGCTTTGTGTAATACTCAAACAAAATTGAAATGTTTATAATTTTGATAACTATCAAGTCGATTGAAGAAGGGCATTTCATAAATTTGGAGAATATTATCACAGTCAAATGGTTTGATGATTGACTGCACAGATGTTAGAGCAACTGATTGAAAAATTGAACAGGAGTGTTCTTTGATGGCAAATAGCAGAATGAATCCTAAGGTTGATGAATTTTTAAGTAAAGCTAAAAAGTGGAAAGAAGAATATGAGACGTTGAGAAACGTCGTTCTTGACTGTGAGTTGACCGAAGAATTTAAGTGGATGAATCCTTGTTATACGTTCGAGAAAAAGAACATTGTTTTAATACATGGATTTAAAGAATATTGTGCGCTTTTATTTCCTAAAGGTGCTTTGTTACAGGATTCTCATGGCGTTTTAATCCAACAAACGGAGAATGTACAAGGGGCGCGTCAGATTCGGTTTACCAATGTGCAAGAAATAATTGAAAAGGAAGCCATCTTGAAAGCTTATATTTATGAGGCCATTGAAGTGGAAAAAGCCGGTTTGAAAGTGAAAGTTAAAAGGCCTGAAGAATTAATTATCCCTGAAGAACTTCAACATAAGTTTGATGAAATCCCTGCTCTGAAAACAGCTTTTGAAGCATTGACTCCAGGAAGGCAAAGAGCATATATCCTTTATTTTTCTACAGCTAAACAATCTAAGACTCGAGTATCAAGGATTGAAAAATGCATGGAAAACATTCTCAATGGAAAAGGGTTAAATGATTAGTGCATATTATTTAAAGCATAGCCCATATAAGAAGCCACTTGTATAAAACAAGTGGCTCTTTGCTACGTTGAATACATCAGATAATTCACGTATTACTTCCAGCGCTACTATAGCACAACTTATCCATATTTCTAATACATTTTCGTCTTGGAGGCATGCAATTTATAATTTAGATGTGCCCTATAATTGTGTGAGAGTATGTATGCGCAATCCTCTCTTTATTTTATAAAATATTTTGTCCTCTACCTCAGAGATTGAATAAATTAGAAAAAGCACCTAACTACTAGGTGTTTTTCTAGTCCACGTGCTGGCTTCCTATTTTTAATTTGACTAATTTTTTACAAGTATATTCTAATCGATTGAATAATCATCTTGATTCTTCTGTTTTATTTCTGTGTTTTAACCCTTCTTTAATTAATGCTCTTATCGCTTCATTCCGGTTACTGTATCTTTTTTCATGCCAATAATCTTCTATTTCTTCTAGCTGTTCAAGTGGAAATGTAACAAGGACTTGTTTATTTTTACTTTTATCAACTACCAAAATAAATCCCTCCTTTTGAATAGTATACCCATTATAATAAATATTGAACATAAGCCTTATGTTGGTTATAATGGTATATATTACTTATATTAATCATATCGGTTATATAACCAATATGATTAGTGCTATGTATATAATAAACAGGAAAAAAGGGGAATATAGGTCAATGAAAAAGTTCTTAGTAAATTCTTTAATGGTATTTGCAATTGCTTTTGTAACCTTGTTCGGGAGCTTAGGAGCTACAGTTGAAGCAACCGCAACTAAAAATGATGATTTCATTATTATTAACAAGCACTACAACAAACTTATCTACTACCATAACGGGTACGTTGAGATGATTGAACCAGTCGCCACGGGGAAAAGTTGGGAGAAAACGCCTGTAGGGCATTTTAAAATTGTAAATAAAATTAAGAACAGACCATACTATACTGGACATATTCCAGGTGGAGATCCTCGTAATCCACTAGGTAAAAGATGGCTAGGATTGAATGCGAATGGAACAAAAGGTGATACATACGCGATTCATGGTAACGCAAATGAGTCAAGCATCGGTAAATATGTGAGTCAAGGGTGCGTAAGAATGCATAATGCTTCAATCGAAAAACTTTATGATAAAGTCGAGGTGGGAACTCCTGTTGCAATTACAAACTCACCTAAGAGCTTCCAAGAATTAGCCAAAATCTACGGCTATAAAGTTAAAGGATATAACACTAAATAAGCAAACAAACCATCTATTATTATAGATGGTTTTTATTATCAGAAATTTTTGTCATTTGATTTATAACATCTAATTTTTTAAACCTCTATTTTGAGTAGATGATTAATAATATCAAACATTAAATTAATATTATTTATTTTTTTATATATAAAATTTAAATTTATTATTTAAATTATTGATTTTTCGTTATGTAATTGAGTTAACTAAAAGAAGGGGATTTCATTATGGCTTATAAAGTAATCACAAATTGTCCTGTCTGCAGTGGAACATTGAAAATTACAAAATTGCAGTGCACCCATTGTCACACGACGATTGAAAATGAGTTTGAATTATCTAAGCTGGCATCTTTATTAAAGGATCAGCTTCATTTTGTAGAAGTATTTTTAACATGCAGAGGGAATATCAAAGAAGTTGAAAAGGAACTGGGGATTTCGTATCCAACAGTTCGAGGCAAGCTAACAGACATTATCTCATCCCTTGGATATGTGCAGAGGAAGAAAAATGAAGTAGACGAAAAGAAAGTTGTCACTATGTTAGAAGATGGTGAAATTACACCAGAAGAAGCCATTAAGCTCTTAAAAGAGAAATAGGGAGGAAGTTACCATGAAAGAGGAAATTACAAGAGTGTTAACAATGGTTCAAGAAGGGAAAATTGATGCAGTTAAGGGAGCAGAACTGATTCAATTATTAAAAGAAAAAGAAGAAACAAGTAATAAGCTTTTTGAGAAACCGACTACATATTTAGATAAAACTTTAAAAATTCGTGTGGTATCAACTGAAAATGATAATGTAACGGTTAATTTGCCAATAAAACTTGTTAAGTTAGTATTAATGGCTGGACACAGCATCGCAGCGAGTATTCCTCAATCGGAAAAATACGTTAAAGATATAGACATAAACCTTATTATTGAAGCAATCGAAAACGAATTAGATGGCCAAATTGTTGATATTAAATCAGCAAACGGGGATACCGTTTCAGTCATCATTGATTAGTGATTGGCTTATGATGCATGTAAAAGTGAAAGCAAAAGACGTTCGGTTTACCATCCCAATTCCATATGCTGTTTTAAGCATTGCGATTTCCATTTTGTCTTCAAAATTTTTTCAGCAACATACAAACAAATGGACAAAAGAATACTTCGAAAGAAAAAAACTGGACTTTACCTTTCCACTAATAGACAAAAAAATGCTAAAGCCTATCGTCAAGGAACTGAAAAATTATAAGGAAATCGTTTTAGTAGATATCAAAGCTGAGGACGGTACTGAAGTTAAGGTTAGGCTATGATTTATTATAGAATACACCGACCACTCACTGGAATTTTGGAGAGAAAGTCTAATTTCTAGCTTACTTCAAAATTTCTATGAAAGGTGACGCTTTCCTACTTGAATTTAGAGAATGTGGTATAAAAAAGAGTATCTAAGTATAGAGAATTATATAGTAAAAAGAGAAGAAAAAAACTTCTCTTTTTTATTTGTCTTTATTTACTTCTCTGTAGGATCTGGATCATATAATTTGTCATACTTCCACTGATCCTCATTACGTTCTACTTTAGCTGTTGAGATACCTTTGGATATTGTCCATCTCATAAAGAATAAAGGCCAATAGTCCACCCCTAGAAGTCTAAAAATTATTACATCAGTAACCTTGTACACAACCTTGAACATTGGACTGTATTACTTTGCGTAGACAGGTGACCTTGCTGCGTTACCTACATAGTATTTAAGAAATCACAACTTCACTCATTAATGAATATCTATTTATTTAATTATTCTAGGTGCTGAAGAAGGCTTTAAAACTTTAAAAGCAAGTAGAATAAATCCCTAACCTTCTTCCTTCCCACCTCCACGAAACGACAGCCGGTGAAAGGTATTGATATACACAAACAGCTCTTCCCCAGTTGTCTTTCTTGAATCAGCAATGAGGGGAAGGTACATGGCACAGTAGGTTTCCGGCACCCATATGTAGTGATGAACATATTCTGTAAGAAGGAAGCCACAGGATTGCCAGAAGCTAATACGCCTTCTATTATCTAGTGTTTCCTCTGACTCAGCCTCAATAATTAATTTCTGATATCCCTCAGCAACTGCTTTCTGTCGCAAGTAATCAACAAAGTGTTTGCCAAGTCCATGTCCTCGCTCTTTTTCCGATACGGCCAAATAATCAATGATTAACATCTGATCAGATACAAGCTTTCCTGTGATAGACATAACAACTGCTACTGAATCTTTGTATCCCACATGGAGCTCGGCAATTCCTTGTGCAAACATATTTTTGATGATCCTAACTGTTTTAGCCCCTTTCTCACCAAATGCCTTCAAATAAAAGGGGCTCACGTTCTGCCAAAGTTCGTCGTCCCATGTGTAAAATGTTTTAATTTTCATAATAACTTCTCCCATCTAACTTGTTATTCCAATTTTTACAGCAGATAAATTGCCCCTGACTCTTATACTTTCTATTTTGTCAATGAGGCATCTTTTTATCTCTCGTCCAATTTATAAAATAGATAAGTGATTGGGATAATTCAAAGCATAAAAAAAGAGGACATATTCCATGTCCATCTGATCATCCCCTACTCCAGTAGGTTTACTTTTTTGTATATAAATCCTCCTCCATTTATTTTTCAACAATCATTTTATCGGCGTTCCTGGCGCATAGTAGTATGGAGGAACTTTAAGCCATCCCCGTCTTTTCACGAGTTCTTTTAGGGTTGCTCCAAACGTCATATATTCCTGCAAATATTCAATCCATATCAAAGTAACGTCATTGCGTGTGGATTGAATGATTGCATTTGCACAGTAGGTAATTAAGATAACCATTTTAATATTAAGGCTGTTTGCAAGTTCATCATCCGTTAACTTCACACCTAATGGAATATCATTTGGATTAGACTGTGGCTTGGACTCACTTAAAGGGGGAGTAGGAACTCCTTCTGACTGCATAAAAGCAATAATTCGCTCTTTCTGTGATTTGAACATCTCAACTGCTTCATGGAAAGCTTTTCGTAATTCAGGGTCCGTTGTACTGTTAATCCCTGCTTCGGAATGAACTTGTTCGTCAGCTAATTCGGAAAGATAGGACCAACAGGACATGACTTCTCCCACATGTAAGGGTGATTTGGGTTCCTCGTCAATAAATGATTGAATAATATTTGTAAGAGCTTTTCCGACATTTGGCACATTTCTCACCTCACTTTTCTGCTTGGGGTAGACCTGCAGGATGATACGGCGGTGGCACCTTCAGCCATCCCCGTTTTCGCATCAATGATTTAAAGGTTATTAAAAAGGTTATGTGTTCTTGCAAAAATTCAGCCCACATCAGGCTAACATCGCTGCGAAGGGATTGCGATGCTGCTTCCGAACAGTTTGTAATCGCCATGGAGACTTTTTTCTTAAGGCTGTTTGCAAGCTCGTTATCTGTGAGCTTAACCCCTAATGGAACACTATTCGGGTCAGAGATTGGTTTGGATTCACTAAGAGGTGGTGATGGAATTCCTTCTGACCGCATAAAGGTAATAATTCGCTCTTTCTGTGATTTGAACATGTTGACGGCTTCTTGAAGGACTTTTCTCAACTCAGGATCCGTTGTACTGTTAATTCCTGCTTCAGTCTGTACTTGTGTCTCACCAGCTAACGCTAAAAATATCCAGCACCCCATAGCCTCCCCAATATGAAGAGGCGTTTTATTCTCATCTTTAATAAAAGACTGAACGACATTTTTCAAGGCTTGCAAAATATCAGGCATATACTTCACCTTCTTTTTTTCTTAATTTCCCCTAAAGAATATTTTTAATACAAAGAAGATTTTTTATTACAGCATTTATTGAAAACGAGCCAATCGGCGAGTCTTTTAATGCAAAACTTATCTTTGTTTACTTCTTTTTAGAGTCTGAGCTATACAATCTTTCACGCTGCCATTGCTTCTCATTACGTTTTACTTCAGATGTTTGGACATCTTTAGATCTCTCGGCCATTTCATGGAAAATATAAGCGACTAGGTTAATACCCAACATATAAAAAAAAAGAGTACATACTCCATGATAATGTACTCATAACCTACTGCGAGATTATTTAGTCTTACTTTGCGATTTTATGTAAGTTTAAAGGAAGTTTTGTAGAAAGTATTTCATTAATCAAAAAATGATACCATAATATACCTAATCTTAGTTTTTATAGAGAGTTATTACAGTGGATAATGAATACAGTCTTTTGTGTTTTAGAATCAAATCGCTTGAGAGAAGAATGCAAGAATTGTGAAAAAGAACTGCTTAAAAGTGAAATTTATAGGAATATTTTTTATTATGAGGCGAGGCGGTAAGCGTTGACTTTAAAGTAAATAGATAGGACACATACAGACACTTATCTAATCAAATTTACTTATTTATTACATCAGTTTTACTTCATTTTCATTTTCTTGTAACTGGCGGGCTTTATAATGAATTAGAATAGTTCGACAATCATACGAAAGACCATTCTGAAATTAGACGGTGGAATAATGAGTGAACAAATCTACTCTGATATACAACGTAAAAAAACTCGATTATAGATTCTTTAATCCATTTAGGAATCTATAAAAAAGGAGACAAACAGCTTTATAAATTAACCTTACATGAGTTAGAAACAGAGTATCAAATAGTTAATCCAGCAATCCAAGATCTATGTTTTTAGATTTTTGCTAATTGCAATTCATTTGTTAAAAGGAGGATTAATCTATGTTTTTGAAAAAACTAATCAAAAATGGTTCAGTTACGGTTAATTATTATGAAAATGGGTCACTACAAACGTTTAAAGGTCGTGTTTATAATTTTAATCTTCATGAACAGACACTGTCTTTAAAAAATGAAAAACAAAATATTTTTTTATTCGCTTATCCGGTATTGAAGATATTTATTGATTTCCTTTGTTTGATTTCAATTTAGTAAAGTGTTTTCTCTATTTTTTTTACAAATGGTCACTTTGTACGTGTAAAAGGTTACTGGCTAGGAAACCGTAAAGATAAAGAAATGAAATAAAAAAGAAGGAGGAATGATGGAAGAAAACAAACAAATATGGTCTGATTTTATTCAGAAGGACCGATTTGAACTGCATTCGTACCTTACTTATTTATTTAATCAATGTCATGATGAGAGTCCAAGGCAGTTAGAAAATTAAAATATAGAAGAATAAATCTATTGATAAAGCAAACTGAAAGGATAAAAAAATGAATATGAAAATAATGTAGGCGACCTCACGATTCTAATCCGAATGAATAGGTCGTCTATTGCTGTTATAAACCTTTTTCAATATATATAGTAGATGCATCAATTATGTTTATGATCTTATACAAGTAATCTTATGTGAAATTCAATTTTTATCCGTATAAAGCTTAGAAGGAGGAAGAGCTTGTGGATACAACTGTTAACGAGTTGTATGATTTTGGAATAGTTTTAAGGAGAAAGCTATTAAATAATAATCTTTATGCTTATTATTTAGTTGATGCAATGAGAAGAGAAAATCATTTTGATTTTTTATATTATTTTTTGACGGCAACTGTAGATAGTCAAACACCTATACCTGAACATGTCTCCAATGTTTTTTTGAAAATTCTTAGCGATAAAGAAAAGTTGAGTGATCTTACTCCATTTGTCATGGGTCTGGTTGAAAGATAAATAGAAGTAAAGATATATAAGCTTCCTCAGAGATCTAAACCCCTTTATTAAATACAGTCATTGTTTTTTTGTTTTAGATATGAATATTGGTTTTGGTGCAAAATAAGTTAGCTTGTTAATTAAATATAATTTGTACTCGAAATGAATTATATATTTTTGTTTATAGTTTAATAAAATACGAGATATACACCCGAATCATACGAATTAAAACCCCAACCGAAATTCTTTTCAAGCTATCCGTAATAGTTGTTATGCGAACTGGAAATGAAGAGGATGTACAATATAACTATATAAGTGAACAAACTAAAGGAGGCTATGTATCTTGAAAGCAACAAGCATTAAGTTTTATGAATTCGGAGAACCTCAACAAGTTCTATAAATAGAAAATACACAAGTGAAAGATCCTGGGGTTGGTGAAGTGCTAGTGCGAATGAAAACTCGACCAATCAATCCATCTGATTTAATTCCTATTAGAGGGGCCTATTCAAATCGAATTTCTTTACCTGCCATTCCAGGATATGAAGGAGTTGGTACCGTAGAGGAGGTAGGTCCATCTGTTTCTAAATGGTTTCTTGGCAAACGAGTATTACCATTACGAGGTGAAGGTACATGGCAGGAGTTTGTCAAAACGTCAGCTGAACTAGCCATTATAGTTCCAGATTATCTAGAAGATTACATAGCAGCACAGCTTTATATCAACCCTATCACAGCATGGGTGATTTGTACGGAAGTAATTAGCGTTAAAACCAGGAGATGACCTAATTGTAAATGCCTGCGGTTCTTCTATTGGTCGTATTTTTGCTCAATTATCCCGTATTTTAGGGTTTCGTTTGATTGCAGTAACGCGAAATAATACCTACACAAAGGAATTAACTCAACTTGGTGCTTCATGTGTAATTAATACAGAGATGACTCCACTCTACTGTACGGTTATGGAGTTGACGAATGGTCGTGGAGCTAAAGCAGCAATTGACTCTATTGGTGGATCATCTGGTACAAACTTAGCCTACTGTGTCAGTCCAAATGGAATATTTTTGACTATAGGTCTTTTGTCAGGAATACCTGTCAATTGGGCAGAAATTATGAATAACAATAAAATAAATACAAATATATTTCATTTACGTCATTGGAATCGAAAAGTCTCTATACGTAAATGGCACGAAACATTTTATCAGCTTATACAATTTGTTCATGAGAAACAGTTAACATTAACAAAAACCCAAGTTCAGTACCATCTTTCAGATGTAAAAAAAGCTCTTAATAATGAAATTAAGGGTAAAATACTTTTAACTAGTTAAAAGTCAGGAATATTCTTTATAAAATGTAGACTAATAATATTAAGTTAGTCCCATTAAAAAGCCAAAGAATATTTATATTCTTTGGCTTTTCAGTAGGTTTCTTCTTTATTTTTGAATGGGAATATGACCAGAGGGGCTAATTACTCGGTTTTACGTAATACAAATGCACCTGCTGTATTAACAGAAAATTTATATATCGATTCATCTGAGACTCTCAATATTTAAAAAATGAACAATTTTTAAAAGCGGTAGGGCAGGCACATGCAATTGGTGTCGCTAAATTTCTTAATTTACTAAGTAAATCAGTCCCCCAAAAAACACCAACAACTGTTCAGTCACCAGCAAAATCAGAAGCTATTGGCACAGTAAAGGTACTAGTGGGTGATTTGTGGTACTACAACAAGCCTGACTGGCATGCAAAAGTAAGAAAAACTAAAAAAGGCAATGTATTCACAGTCGTTAATAAAACCAAAGTAAATACCGCTTATATGTACCAGTTAATTAGTGGCACATACCTCACAGCTGCACCGAAATATGTGAGGTTTACTAAGAAATAAGTAAACTACAAGCTGTATTGAAATCTAAAGGTTATTGATTAAAGCCCCTGCTCTTAGGAGTAGGGGCTTTTTTATTAAATTTCTTTAAAACCTAATATTTTAACATTGTCACTTACTGTGCCCTCTTTTTTAGCCGCTTCCATTTTGGCTTCCTTCACAAGTTCTTCTTCGTGTGCTAATAGCATAACACTTCCTTGAGAGCTAACTCCATTGACTATTTTTGCGTAATCTACACGGACGTATGGCATATCCATCCCTCCAGCCTTTAATATATAAAATTACTATTTCCTGCTCTTTTACGAAATACCTTCTTTTATCTGTTTTTTAATACCAATGTCTACATAACTGTATTTTTGGCAATATAAATAAGGCAATAAGAATGTGAGGGATCCATAATGGAAAAATTAGAAGATAAGTACGAGAATATTGATTTGAACAAAATTTATGAATACAAAGATTTACCGGATAAAATCGCTGGCCGATGTGATTACTGTGGCAGTGTTAAATTCAAAAGCAGCGTAGGTGGTGGCAAGTTTCTACGCGAATGTACGAATTGTGGGATGAAAAAGAATATCTAAAAAGATAAAACCTCGCTCATATGAGAGAGGCTTTTTTATTTGTTATTATTTCATACTACTAATAGGTACGTTAAAGATGATTAAATAAAAAATAGCTATTGGAATGGACAAGAAATAGGCTAACAAAGGTTTTTTATGATGCAGTAGCAACATAGGAAACATAATACAATTAAATAAAATGGAACATCCAAAATTCCAGCCGTGGCTATATTTGAATAGACCAACAGCATGATAAAAATACTCAACTATTGAATATAAAATAATCCAAAAAATGATATGTAGAATTTTTTTAGTAGTAACATCTTCGGGAAAATTCGAAAGAAATAAGAGTACCAAACAAGGAAAAGTTATGAAGGTTACCAAAAGGCTATTTAAAGTATGGGTCGGTATAAGAGTAGCTTTAAATATCCATAATGAATAATTGTATGTAAGAACTTCATACAATAAAGCAAACATGATCATATATAGAATTGTGGAATGATACTTCCTCCAGTTTTTCCAATCACTCCAACGCCAAGCCGCAAAGATCCATAAAAACAATCCAATTAGACGCATGACATTTCTCCATTTCTATTTTTATAAAATTCTTGTTTGTTAATGATTTCTTGGTAGAGCTCAACAGGAGGCTTGCTTAAGGAGTTCCTTAACAAATTTCAGGTTAATAACAAGAATTAAAAATATAATTGGATAGGCTACCGCTGAATACCAAAGTTTCCATCCGTCTTCATAAAAAAATCAGTTTTTAATATTAACCATTCTAACAAGGTTGAGATTACTGACCAACTAAGTTTGTAAAATATTTGATTCTTATGTGGTTTATATAACGGATAATAATTCAAAAATAATATGCTTATTGGTATAAAGCACAAGAATTCTCCTAACAAACCCATCCATTGGAATCCTCCATCAAAATAAACATACAGCTTGTAATGTAAATCAAGTATAAGATCTGCAATAATACCAAAAAGGGTGGTAGAGTAAAGTTCGATTTTGTATAATCTTTTGGGAACAAAATAGGAAACAAAGTTAAGGGTTATGAAAAAAATATATACAAAAATCAACATGAAATTCTCCTTATAGCATTTGTTCTAGTTATTACCAAATTATACATTTAATATGTATTAAATTATTATTAGGGATGTACGAATTGTGGTATGGAGAAGAACATCTGAAGCAACATTGTGGACATGTGTATTTTAGAGGAGTAAACTTTTAATTAATGGTAGCTTATAGTTGCCGTTAACTTACTACCTTATTCTTACTCTCTTGACCGTATTGTCAAGTAGATTTACATTTGTTATCCTCCCAGATAACAAACAATCCCCTTAGCAAATCCTTTTCTGTTTGACATCAGAAAAGGCGAGCCCTCCACTCATTTGAGTGGGGGCTTTCTTTGTTTCTACGTCTAATTCTTTTACAAAATATTTGTTACATAAACATTTATCTATATTATCGTTACACTTCTGATTTAGAACCTCATTTATGGATAGAGACATGTGTTCCAATAGGAACCATCGGTGATAATTTTATAACATCATGATTATGCATTCTAGTGCAGCCATGTGACACGTTCTTACCAATAGAAGCTGGATTGCTTGTTCCATGTATTCCGTAATGAGGCTTCGATAAACCCATCCAAAAAGCTCCGATAAAGCCTCCCAGATTGTATGCTTTATTAATAATTATATATGTTCCTGAAGGTGTTGGAGTTAACATTTTGCCAACACCAATAGAGTAAACTTTCATCAACCTATTACCATCAAAAAGTCTTAATTGATGTTTGTGGATTGATATGTCAATTGATCGTGCCATAACACCATCTCCAAATAAAGGAATTCAAAATTTATAATATTTTATGAAATTCTTAGGTTTTTGACATTTAATTATAAAAATGCAACAAACTCTTCTTGATTCAATCCACGAGAAGTTAACGTAGGTAGAAACTATGAGAGACAGAATCTTCGCGAATAACTTAGCTCTTTTTTTGGGGAAAATAAGGGATGTAATTTTAAAAAGGAGGTTATAATTTATGTCATTCATATGGATGCTAGTTGTTGGAGGCATTATTGGTTGGTTAGCAGGTTTAATTACAAGGCGTAATATTCCAGGAGGTATTATTGGAAATATTATTGCGGGTTTTATTGGAGCGTGGTTAGGCGGAATAACCCTTGGAGACTGGGGACCGGACATTGGTGGATTTGCTATTATACCTGCTATTATCGGTTCCATTATTTTAGTGTTAATTGTAAGTTTTATTATGAGAAGAATACGTCCTGGCAATCGTAGCCATGCATAATGAATAAGAAAAAACAATAAAAGAGAAGCTTCTTATATTTATAAGGGGCTTTTCTTTTTATGAGAAAGGAAATATTTAAAATATACGTAAGAAAAGTATTAGTTGATTGACAAAAATAATTATAGCTTATGTATTTATTTAATTGCTGCACATGCTAACAAAATCTATAATACAGGTGCTAGTTGTATAAAAGAAAGTGGCCAATAAAAATTGACCACTGACCACATAAATGACCACAAATTAGTAATTAATCATTGCATACCAGTATAAAATAACTAGTCTTTTTAAGGTCATTAAACATCAAACACTTATGATTTAATACACATCATAAGCATGTGAAATATAAGATTTATCTTATTAGTATAAACGAATATAGCTCTCCTAACTTTATAAAATTCCACAAATTCATTTCTTTTAATAAGGGAATGCTGCCAAAACCCCTTCTTATTGTAAGGTTTTTATAAAGCCTAAAATCTATTTACTAGGCCTGTATCAGTTGCCCTTTCTTTTTTTATTCATAGTTTGTATGAAGGAGTGATAGCAATGCAAAACCGTAATAATCAAAATATTAAGGTCATTGATGTTTCTCATCACAATGGAACAATTGATTGGGCAAAAGTGGCGTCGGATGGTGTAAAAGGCGCGTATATTAAATTAACAGAAGGCACAACCTTCTTAGATAAAAAATCATACAATAATTATATAGGAGCAAAAAATGTAGGTTTACGTGTAGGCTTTTATCACTTTGCTCATGCTGATAATGATCCTATTGCAGAAGTTAATTTCTTTTTAAATAAATTGGGCAGCAGGAAGGTTGATTTGCCTCATTGCTTAGATTTGGAAGAAAATAAAGGGAAAACAAAAGCGCAGGTCACAGCCTTTGCAGTTAGGTGGATGGGGTATATTGAAAAGAAAACAAGCATCACACCTATTCTTTACACGGGATATAGTTTTATTAAATCCAATTTTACAAGCGCTGTAGCAAAATATCCGTTATGGGTAGCCCGTTACAGTGGAAGTAACCGTTCTAAAGGATTTGCTAACCCAGGTGATACAGCAATCTGGAATAGATGGGCTATGTTCCAATATACAGATCAAGGAAAAATAAACGGGATTAAAGGCAATGTTGATATCAATGAAATGGATCCGGATTTCTTTAATAGTATTAATACAGGTGTTACGGTGGTGGAAAATAATAAGCCATCAGCACAATTACAGCAAGGTGATATCGGCCTAGTCGTAAAAGAACTGCAGCAAAATTTAACTAAATTAGGATTTGAACTTTCTCAACAAGGAACCTATGGTCAATATGGGGATGAAACAGTTGGAGCTGTTAAAGCCTTTCAAGAAAAGTATGGATTAACGTCAACTGGAAAAGCTGATGAAAAAACATTAGCTAAAATTATGGAATTGCTTAAGGGTGTAAGTAATCTTAAAGAAGAATCATTGCCAAAAGTTACTTCACTGGGCGATAAATATTATTTCCAAGTAAAAGCAAAAAAGGATATTGGGGTCTACAAGTATGCGAATCTAACAGAGAATTTTAGAACAATAAAAAAAGATACGGTATTTAGCGTATACGGCTATACGTATGCAGCATGGGCTGTTCCAGGTGGATTTGTGCAAATGAAGGACGTGGAACCTATCTCAGTTACAATTAAAACAGGTGGGTTAAGTAAAGACATGGAAGCGGAGTTCCGTGCTTTCTTAAAAAATGAAGGAATTAACAGTGAATTAAATGTACATGCAATAGGTAATCCATCAGCTGAACTCACAGCAGCTGGACTTGATTTTGTAAAAGTTAAGCAGTTTTTAGATAAAAAAGGTTGGTACTACAAATAACAAAATAGGTGTTAACAAGAAAGGTTCTATGTATAGTTCGCCTGTAGCAGTCATATTTTTAGTGAACAGCTCATGGAGGGTGAATAAATATGAAAAATACGCAGATTCGAATTGAAACACTATCCTATCACTACGAAAGCATTATGGTGAATGATGAAGTAGAACGCGCGATAAAAAGTATTGAAGTGACATATCGATTATATAAACATAATCATGTTTTAAACGGACATGTAGTACTTTCAGGAGAAGATATTTATGATCTTCAGCGACTGACTCAAGCAGTGGCTGGAAAAATAAAAGCAGAATTAGAAACTACATAAAAAAGCTCCTTTCTTTAAATCTTGGTTTGAGATTTAAAGAAAGGAGCTTTTTTACATTAATTAAACTGCAAAAAGAAGAAATTAAAGTATGTTCTAAATAAAATATATAAATAAAAACCATAGCAACTAAGAGAATTTCTTAAAAACGTAAATTATTTTTGTATTGTACACCTTGTCTTTTTTACCGGTACTCGTATTTTACTATGTGTAAGCAACACGCCGCATAATGTAATGATGCTTCCAACAATGGACACTACACTCGGAATATCTTTTAAAAGTAGCCACGCTAAGAAAAATGACAGCGCGGGAGTTAAGTAAAGAGAAATGGCAGCTTCAGCAGAACCTATACGCGATGTCAGATAGGCGAGTACCATATAGGGAATAACGGTTGGAAATAATCCTAAATATATCACGCTTATCGCTGATCTGACAGAGATATGTGCAAGTTCTGTTTCTAACCCTGGTAAGAAAACAAGCATAGAAATTGTAGCTCCCCAAATACTGTACGTCACAAAAGAAAGGAAACCATACTTTTTTAATAAATTTTTTTGACATACTATATAGATGCTTTCTGCAAGAGCAGCTAGTAGAATCAGTAAGATTCCATTAACTGAGTGTACAAAATTCTCTTTGCTGAAGGTTAAAAGCGCTACACCTGCAAAGCTTACTGCCGATCCAACCCATTTTCTTTTTCCGAACTCCTCATGAAAAAAGAAAATAGCTAAAAAAGAGGAAAAAATAGGAGTAGTCGAGACAAGTAAACTCGCAATACCCGCACTCACTGTTTTTTCTCCAATGTTTAATGCCGTGTGATATACTGTGAAACCTAAAAAACCGAGCACTAAAAGAAGTGGAATATCTTTTATATCAGGCAAGCGCATGCGTGTGGCTATTGCAATAACTAATAGCACTACAGAAGCAATACTTAACCGAACAAAAGCGAGGTGCTGAGGAGAAAACGATTCCAGTCCTATTTGAATAACTGGAAATGCAGAAGCCCATAAGCTAATCATCAGTATATGTAAGAACACAAGACTAAACGTTAATTTCATGCCTATTCATCTCCATTTTTTATTTTGAACCCAACCAGTTTCTATCGTTGTTCCCATGTTAATAAACATTTGATAAAATGTCTTCAACCAGTTTAAAAGCAATTAACCCAACCACTTTAAAAATAGGAGTAAACGTATGAATCAAGAGAACAGTTCAAGTTATCCAAAATACAAGCAAATTATTGATTTTATGAAGGGGAAAATCGCCCGTGGAGAATGGCCGATTGGAAGTAAAATTCCTAGTCAGCGAAAGCTTGCAGCTATGTTCGACGTTAATCGAAGTACGGTCATCACGGCATTAGAGGAATTAACAGCGGACGGTTTAATTGAAGGTAAGATGGGAAGGGGAACAATTGTTATAAATAATACGTGGACACTTTTGGCTACGAATCCGCCCGATTGGAATGTTCATGTGAAATCAGGTATGCATCGTCCGAGTCAAGCAATGGTACAAGATATTAATGAATCCGAATTTAATTCCAACCTTATTCAATTAAGCAAAGGAGAGCTTTCACCTGACATATTTCCTAAAAACAAAATGAAATATGCCGTGAAAAAAGTAGCAGAAAATATGGAGGTTCTCGGATACGAAGAACCAAAGGGGTATTTTCCTTTGCGGAAAGAGTTAAGTATATACATGAAAACGATGGGAATTGAAGCTTCTCCAGATTCTATTTTAATTGTTTCCGGCGCTCTTCAAGCTCTTCAGCTTATTTCGATTGGACTGTTGCAAAAGAACTCTTCGGTTTTGTTAGAAAAACCTTCTTATCTATACTCCTTACATGTATTTCAATCAGCCGGAATGAAACTCAAAGGTCTTTCTATGGATGAGGAAGGAATAAAAGTAACAGCTTTAAAACGTGCCGACCCTCAAGAAGGGCAAGCTATTTTATATACAAATCCATGTTTCCATAACCCGACGGGAACATTAATGTCTCAAAAAAGGCGTCACGATTTGTTGAAAGAGTGTGAGGAACATCAGCTTCCTATTATTGAAGATGATTTATACCGCGAATTATGGCTAAATGAACGACCTCCTTTGCCATTAAAGGCTTTAGATAAAAATGGACACGTGTTATATGTTAGTAGTCTTTCTAAAACATTAAGCCCGGGGTTACGTATCGGATGGATAGTCGGCCCAGAACCAGTCATTGAGCGTTTGGCAGATATTAAAATGCAAACAGATTATGGATCTAGCTCATTATCTCAAAGAGTGGCAGCAGAATGGTTTGAAAATGGCTTATATCAACAGCATATGGAAACTGTACGAACCGAATTGCGAACAAGAAGAAAAGTTATGCTGAATGCTTTAAAAACATACGTAGGAGATTTAGCAACATGGACGAACCCTGAAGGAGGCTTTTTTATATGGGTGCATATCCAACCTTCTATTTCAATGAAATCTTTATACTCTCGTGCTTTAAAAAAAGGAATATTGCTTAATTCTGGAAGTATCTATGCGCAAGAAACCGGCAGTTATCTTCGGCTTTCTTACGCCTATGCCTCTTTACCAGATATCGATAGAAGCATTGAAATTCTTGCTGAACTTATTTGGGAATTGCAAGTATAGTAAAAGGGAACAGCGGATTAACCACTGTTCCTTTTTACTTCTATCAAACTCTTTGTGAATTGTCTCAACCTGTTTTCTTCGTATGAAAAATTTCAAGTAATAACTGACTATATATTACCGTCTATAAACACGTCTTATCTTTTATGGCAAAAATAATAAGTTAAGAAGATTTTTAATTTACTTTCTGTACGCTTTACATGTAAATCATGAATTGTTTTAACTACGTAATCATTATCAAACATTTTCAACACCTCAATTATTGTTAAGTTTCCTGTTTGTTATAGTTTATGAAATAATCAGACGCATATCATCCGCCATCAGCTGTAACTTTACGGTTTATCTTTTACAACTAAAGGCTGAAACGTACGCTCATGATTGAACGCACGAATAACAGAATATGCAAAAAAAAGAAAAGTGTGCTTGTTTTGTTTTAAAAAAGGCTATATCTCTAAAAAAAGAAAATTGTCACACACATTCATGAATATGTATCTACTAAGTAAAAAGACTTTTTTAGTTGGCAGGATTGAAGGTGAAAAGATGGATGAATTATTTAAAGACCTTGATGTGTACAGAACGCAAGAAGAAATGAAGCAGTATTTTGAACATACGCAGCAAATGATTCATCAAAACAGAGAGTATATAAAATTAGCCAGACTTAAAAAAGGGCGTTTCAAAAAGTTTTTTGAAGAGTTTTATCCGCTTTATTGTTTCAGCCAATCTTCTTATTGTCCAAGGAATTCAAAATTGAAGCTTATTATTGGAAGTCAAGGATACGACGGATTGATTCTTCAGCCGGATGGTACTGAAAAACGAATTGAAATTACTTCTTACAAAGATGGGAAACTGGAATTTGAAGATGCACAGAGGGTCAATTCAGGAAATCTTGCTCTACCCCGTATCCAGACGGAAGGTTCTGTAGAAGAGTATATAGAAAAAGTACTAGAAAACATCCAAAAAAAGAGCAAAAAAGATTACAGTGGAGCATCCATTCTATTTGTTGTACACACGTTTCATTATTTTGAAGCCTACGGGAAAAGTTCAGCCGCCTTTATTCGTACCTTAAAACAAGAGATGCAGAATACTGATTTTCGAGCGGAGGAAATTTATTTATTGGAATTAAGCCAGCCAGAAAGTGAAAGTGTTAAGCAAAACATTCATTTCATTAAATAAGAAGACAGGCCGCAGATGTTGCGGCCTATCTTCTTTTATGATAATAAAACTCTTTTAATACAGGTGGATGATTTTGAAAATTACAACAATTAAGTGCTATAATTTAAGTATGAATATGCATTCAGAGGAGGAAAACCAATGGATTTAGCTTATAGAGAGAAAGCGTACGAATATGCCAAAAGATTCGAATCCAGCTATGACGATTATGATGAACGCTATAAGGTGCACAATAATCCGACGGTGTGGCGATTTATGTCGCTGTCTGATTTTCAAGGTTTATTGGAAAACAATGCGCTTTTTTTCGCAAAACCTGGTGCATTTTTGGATCCTCTTGAAGGATGCTCTTCGATGTGGAACATAGAAGAGTTGAGAGAAAAAGGCGAACGTCATAACCGCACCTCTAGAACCTATATAAGAAAAATTCATGAATTTTCTGCTGTTTCATCCTGGCATATCAATGAGTACGAAGCTGCTGGAATGTGGGACCTATATTTAAAAGGGAATGATGGTATAGCTATTAAAACCACCTATGAAAATTTATTATGCAGTATTAAAGATTTACGTTATAAAATCTTCTCCGGTAAAGTACAGTACATAGACTTCCAAAAAGAAATGGTCAGTCACTCTGTATATGATACGTTATTTTACAAGCGAAAGTCCTATCAGCATGAAAATGAATTGAGGCTGGTTATTATAGCAAGTCGTATACATGCCTGGAAGCTGCAAAAGCTATTCGAAATTCAAGGTATCTCCGCAAATCAATGGCAAAAACGAATGGACATCCTTGAAAAAAGATCGTATGAGTTTTCTCATGAGTATGGTAATCTCCTTACATGTAATTTACATCAGCTTATCAATGAAATTTACGTATCACCAAGAAGCGCTCAAAGCTGTGTAGATAAAGTAAAAGCCCTTACTAAGAAACACGGACTCGCTTATAAAAAGGTTATTCAGTCTGACTTATATAAGGACTATATTTATTAAATGTTTACACTCTTTGAAAATAGGTAAATCAGTAGTAAAAGATGTTTTCAAGGAGGAATACTATTATGCCTTACAATTCATTAAAAGAATTGCCTGATGGAGTAAGAGATAATCTTCCTCATCACGCTCAGGAAATTTATAAAGAAGCATTCAACTCAGCTAGTGATGAATACAAAAAAGAAGCTACCGCTCACAAAGTTGCTTGGAATGCGGTGAAAACGAAGTACAAAAAAGATGATAATGACAAATGGGTAAAAAAATAGCGATAAAAGAGCCTAAAGTAAGTTTTAAGTCATTTACTGCGGGTACACATTCTATGTAAGGTCAATACAAGAAAGGAGAGACTGTATACATGCATTGTTTTACAGCGACTTCAAGAAACGTATTGAGCACCTTAGAAGGAAGATTTGCTTTGATTACAAAAGGCACATTGGTAAACAATCGTTATACTAAGTGCTAGGCTGTCTAATCAAGACAGAATACTCGACTATTCAAACGTAAAATCCAGTATAAAAAAGAAGATGCGCCTTAAGCACATCTTCTTTTTTTGTTCACTCTATTTTCACTGCCTTTTTGTACTTCGTCTTATTTTTACGCATAAAGTAATAAAAAGGAGGGGGTTCTGCTGTTTGATTATGAACAGGGGTTAACGATTCACCGAAAAGATGCTACTCAAAAGACTGCAGCGACCAATGCTGAAGCTTACGAAAAAATAGACTGGAAACAAGTGAAATCAGAACAAAATCTTGCGGATTACCAATCTCTTGTACGCGTACCTTTTCCTGTGATTTCTAAAAAAATCAGCTGTATCCTGTATGGGATTTAAGAAAGTACGCTTTTTTATTTGAATAATCCATACCTGCTACTGTCCATCCTAAACTGTGGGAACAAGGGAAATTAAATGTACAAGCTGGCTTATATCAAGTAACTGAAAACATCTTTCAAGTAAGAGGCTTTGATATGGCCAATATTACGTTTGTTAAAGGGAAAACGGGATGGATTGTTATTGACTGTTTAACATCCAAAGAAACAGCAGAAGAAGCGCTTAAACTAGTAAACCATCACTTTGGAAAACACCTTATCAAAGCAGTTATCTTCTCTCATTCCCATATGGATCATTACGGCGGAGTTCTAGGGATATTACCTGACTCATCACAAAATAAACCTAGTAAAGTTTATGCTCCTGCTGGGTTTATGGACGCTATTATCGATGAAAACGTCACGGCGGCAGTAGCAATGACACGAAGAAGTCAATACATGTATGGTATTCGACTGCGACGAGATGAAAAAGGCTTAATTGACAACGGTATCGGAAAAGAAATTTCGTTTGGAACAATTACACTCATCAAAGGAATAGAAGAAATTCGTCCTTCGGAACATAATTCTTATGTGAGTAAGAGAATTGATGGCGTCTCATTTCAATTTCAGCTTACGCCAGGGACGGAAGCACCTGCTGAAATGAACATCTATATTCCTAGTGAAAAGTCTCTGTGTATTGCAGAAAACTGTACGGCGACTCAGCACAACCTTTATACACTCAGAGGAGCAAAAGTAAGAGACGCAGCAGCATGGGCAAGATACTTGCAGCAAGCAATTGATTTATTCGGCCAAGAATTAACAACGCTATTCGGCGTACATAATTGGCCAAGGTTCGGGAACCAATCGTGCATCGCATATATAGAAAATCAACGAGATGTTTATCAGTATATTCATGACCAAACTTTAAGACTGATGAATCAAGGATATACCATTGATCACGTCGGCCGAATGATGAGGCTACCAGAAACCCTATCTCAAGAATGGTATACAAACGGCTTTTATGGAACGGTTAACCACAATGCAAAAGCAGCTTATCTGCGCTATATGGGCTGGTATAACAGTAACCCAGTTGATTTAAATAAACTGTTTCCCGAAGAATCAGCTAAAAATATGTAGAGTATATGGGCGGAGCGGACAACATTATCACAAAAGAAGTATGGGATACACTTCCTTTGAAAAATATTTTAGAACTATTTAGCATTCGCGTAGATGGATTAAAGGCAGGAGCATGTAACTACCGTATATTGTTTGCCATACCAGATCGTAATGAGGTAGCTCTCACAGAACTTAAGCATGGAATCTTTAGGTATCTTGGAGATACGCGAAAGAAAGCTGAGGTGACGGTAACGATGTGGCAAGATACCTTATATCGACTCACAACTACAAATGATCACTCTTATAGTTCAGTCATAGTTGTTCAAGGAGATAAATCAAAATGGGATTTCTTTTTGTCTTGTCAGGATTCTATCGATACAAACTTTAATATTGTGACACCTGTTTCTAAAAAATAGAGTACCTGCCTACAACTCAGAAAGTACATCGTTTACTTTTTGTTCAAAACAGCTGTCGCATGTGAAGATTTCTTTTTCCTGAAAAGATGTTAGCCTTTCTCCGCAGATGGAACAGCATTCTATATAGTAATTGCTTCGCTCTTGTTCTTTTCTTTCATTTAACATAGCACTTTCCTCCTTTGTAGTATAAATAGTTTGTCTTATTTCTTTAAGTATATACTAATATCAGCCTATGCAGGGAATATAAGGCTTGCTAATGCAGATTATTTATAAAATAAAAGCGTTTTAAAACAGTCGAAATTGGCACAGGAATTGCATGTTAAATTATTGAGAAATTTCAATGATTAATATGGGGTGAACAGAATGTCCATTACAAAAACAGCTAGTGAATTAAAAAAAGAACAGGAGCAAGAACAGGAATCACTTAATTTATTTTTATCTACTCAAACCGTTATTCAAGAAGCGCTTCAAAAACTAGGTTATGGTGAAGAAGTGTACCATTTATTGAAAGAACCGCTGCGCATGATGACGGTTCGTATTCCCGTTAAAATGGATAACGAATCGGTAAAAGTATTTACCGGCTACCGCTCTCAGCATAATGATGCTGTCGGACCTACTAAAGGAGGCGTGCGCTTTCATCCTGAAGTAAATGAAGAAGAAGTAAAAGCATTATCCATTTGGATGAGTTTAAAATGCGGGATTGTCGACCTTCCGTATGGCGGCGGTAAAGGCGGAATTGTATGCGACCCAAGAAACATGTCTTTTGGTGAACTAGAACGACTCAGCCGCGGCTATGTAAGAGCTATCAGTCAAATAGTTGGACCTACTAAAGATATCCCTGCACCAGACGTCTATACAAACTCTCAAATTATGGCGTGGATGATGGATGAATATAGCCGACTCCGTGAGTTTGATTCTCCTGGTTTTATTACTGGAAAACCCATCGTACTAGGAGGGTCTCAAGGACGTGAAACCGCAACGGCTAAAGGAGTAACCATTTGTATTGAAGAAGCTGTCAAAAAGAAAAGCCTTAACTTGCAAGAAGCGCGGATTATTATTCAAGGGTTCGGAAATGCCGGCAGTTTTCTCGCTAAGTTCATGCATGATGCAGGAGCAAAAGTAATTGGCATTTCAGACGCATACGGTGCTCTTTATGATCCGCTTGGTCTTGATATTGATTACCTGCTTGATCGACGAGACAGTTTTGGTACCGTAACTAATTTATTTACGAATGTGATTACAAACGAAGAGCTATTAGAACAAGAATGTGATATTTTAGTACCCGCAGCAATTTCTAATCAAATTACTGTCCGTAACGCGGATCGCATCAAAGCCTCTATTGTAGTAGAAGCAGCGAACGGGCCGACTACGCTTGAGGCCACGCGCATTTTAGATGAAAAAGGTGTGCTTTTAGTGCCAGATATTTTAGCAAGTGCTGGAGGCGTAACGGTTTCATACTTCGAATGGGTGCAAAATAATCAAGGCTACTACTGGTCTGAAGAAGAAGTAGCTTACAAATTACGTAAAGTAATGGTAGATTCATTTGAAACTATTTATCAAATCGCTCAAGAAAATGATGTAGATATGAGACTAGCCGCTTACATGGCTGGAATCAAAAAATCAGCTGAAGCTTCCCGTTTCCGCGGCTGGGTATAAGATAAAAAAACGATTTGGACTACATGTTCCAAATCGTTTTTTATTTGACAAAACTGCCAAATAATTAAAAGAAAAACTGCTAAAAAAACAAACATGCTTAAAAAATTGGCATATTTATCACCACCCCAGTGATAAGCAAAACAATTGACAGTGAGAATGATTTTCAATTATTCTATATACAAGACATATACATACCTATACTAATAAATTGAATGTAGAAAAGGAGACGGAAAGTATGAGCGTATTAGATATTATTAAAAGCAGAAGAACGATTGGAGCTATGCAAGACAAAGACGTATCAGAAGATGCTATCAACCTTATGTTAGAAGCCGGCACGTGGGCTCCTAACCATAAAAAGACAGAGCCTTGGAAGTTCCGAGTGATTACAGGGGATTCACGTATTCGTTTAGGAGACGAAATGGAACGTATTATGAAGCAAAAAACTGCCCACCTAAGTGAAGAAGAAGCGTTTAAAAAAACAACAAAAGCTAAAAAAGGCCCGCTTCGTGCTCCTGTCATTATTGCTGTAGCAGTAAGTCCTTCTGGAAAAGTCCCAGAAATTGAAGAAATCTCCGCCGTAGCAGCAAGTATACAAAATATGCTATTGGTAGCGGAAGAACAAGGTTTGGCGACAATTTGGAGAACGGGTGAAATTGTCTACCAGTCAGAACTGAATGACTTTTTATCTCTAGAAGACGGCGATAAGCTCTTAGGATTAATTTACGTCGGTCACCCTAACAAAGAAGGTTCATCAAAACGTATTCCGTATCAAGATAAAACGATTTGGTATCGTTAAAAAGTTCTTCCTATGTTTCTATAAATACTAAAATAAAAAAGGCAGTCACTCATACGTTGAGGGCTGTCTTTTTTATTGTTTTTAAAAGTCGCACAAAGAAACTTAGCGCAAACATTCGGTATTCCCTTGTAACGAATGTGTGTTTTATAATAACAGTAAAAAGAGTTATTATATTACAATTTATCTTATTATTGGATTTGTTTTTATCGTGATTATGGGTATCTTATATGTTCTAGTTCAAAAGATGAAAGAAGGAGAGGAAGGTACATCATTGTCAATGTTAGTTGCTATTGTTGTAGCAGCAGCAGCAATTTGTGCTTTTATTGGTTTACCTGCAGCAGTTCTTTTTAGTGCCTTATGGGGAATAACCTATGCTTTACCTAACCTTATAAGTGTTAATCACTTTCAAGACTTGTTTTCGCTGTCTTTTTTAGCAATAGGCTTAGTATTTGTCGTAGAGATCTTTTTTAACGGAATATTTTTAGGGATAGTAAGACACTTTAAATTACCAAAAGCTTTTGTACTTGCGTTTAAAACTTTTGTATATACAGAACTACTATATATACTGTCCTTACATCTGTTTTCAAGTATTCAAATAACTTTTCTAGGAGCCCTTGTCGTTGCCACTTTTATCGTTCTAATAGAAAGTATTGTAGAAGATCTGTATAGAAAAAGAACAAGGCACGAGAAAGAAAGTGCGGCTAAACTTTGAAGCATTTAGTGATCACTCAATGCTTATACAAAATTTAATAATACAAAAAGGTAGCGGCTTATCTAATAAGCTTCTACCCTTTTTTTGTGTTTTTTATAAAGAATTACAACTTTTTTGACCATTTTTCACAAAATGTAAAACTATTCCTGTTTTGAAACGTACTAGATATAGGAGAAATTTACGAAGATGAATGCAATAAGAGAGTTAACTATCTTTGTTACCAAAAATAAAGAAACATACTTCGAGGTGAAGACGTGAACAATCAACATGTTTTAAAGGTGAAAAACCTAACGAAAGTTTATAAAGGAGAGGGTTACGAAGTCACTGCACTAAATGACATATCCCTTAAGTTAGGCGTAGGAGAAATGGTTGCTGTTATGGGAACGAGTGGTTCAGGGAAAAGTACACTGCTAACCATTTTAGAGGCACTGGATGAACCAACTAGTGGAACTATTAAATTAAGCAGAAGCAACTTATTTATTAATAAAGGCACACAAGAACGAGAGCGCCTTAAAGGTGGCCCATCGTATAAAATCGTATAACAAGGACTTACGCATTGATATAGCTGAACAAGATGCAAGTGTGCAAAATAATCTACAATCCTTACATACTTTTATTATTGTTTTATCCGTATTGGTAGTAATTATTAAGTCACCACCCCGATAATCCGACGATAATAAACGTAAACAGATTTAATTTTATAAACACTTTCATATATAATGTCCCCCTTAGTTGCGACTAGTAAAAAATAAAAAATTGCTGCTTAATTTCTTGGAACAGGGGAGAGGTAGTAATAAATATCATATTCTTTATCAATATGGGGGACTACTTCAGTATCGGTACGAGTTTCAATTGTCATATCAGATTTTGTTGGTGTACCGGCATAAAAATCATATTTTACACCTTTTGGGGTCGTTATTTCACTAGTGATATCTGTATCACCCTTTGATTGTTTTATGATAGCTGGATTCCCATTAAAATACCAACGGATTTTTTAATCCTTTTGAGTTAATGTAGCTGTTCCTACACCTATATTCGATTTTTCTTTAATTGTATAGATAACAATCTTTTCATTATCTACGTATTTACTTTCACCGATAATATCTTGTATTCCTGTAGACTCTTTCTTTGCATTTTCAAAGGCTTCATCTTCACTTGAATAGAATTCTCCGTCTTTTTTACCGTTTACTTTCGTTTCTGAACAAGCCGTTAGTATACTTGCTGACAGTAGAGCTACGAGTAATACAGAATATAACTTTTTCATACAAACCCCCATTTTATTAATTTCTTTAATTTTAATCTTAATATAAATAGTTAAAATAATCCATATATAGGTAAGATGAAACGTTTCTTCAAAGTAGGATGTTAAAAGATATATTGAATAGTATAATAATGGTAAAAAGAACTATACAGTACTATTTATTATGATTTTTGTCGTATCTATTGCGGGAGGATTGGCATTAAACAATACATTTAAATATGCTATGTTAATTGCAGTGGGGATAGGAACGGTATTCCTTGGGTGTTCTACATTATTTGCCGCAAAAAACTACAATAACTACAATAGTTCAAAGACGCAGTAAAGACAATTGCTGTGTCTTTGAAGTCTTAGATGATAAAGAAGTTTTTAAGGGAAAAAAGTTCTAGATTTATAGTGAATCTAATTACTTATACTGAAGAAATTCATCCTGAGACACCGCTTATACATTATCCGTTTGTATGCGGAGATGTTATTTCTTTAAAGAAAGAGTCCTGAATCATTTGGTGAAATGAGCATATATACATAATGTAATAATTACATAGTTAAGGTGGTAGACGGCTAACGGTACATTGTATAAATGTATAAATCGACTTGAATTAAATGTTTTGAGTGCTTTTTAAACTTAGCAACATAGTTAAATGCCACTTTTATAACCACTTTTAATATGTCTCTAATAAAATAAGAAACCATTGTTTTAATTGAAAATTTTATAAGAAAGAGGGAAGTGATGGACGTTCAAAAGGTAGCAAACTTATTTTTAATTTTTGTCATAATTGCAGCAGGCATTTCATTGGTAATTGGCTTTGTTGTTTCTATGAAAAGTACAAACTATAAGAAGGGATATATAAGTACCTTTATATCCAGTGTTTTCTTTTTAATAGTTATTGTAAGTTGGTACAATAAAGCATCTTCAAACGTTTTTATGGGAACAATACCTTGGATTTTAAATGTTATCGCCGTCATTATTGTGTTACCACTATATTTGTTGGTTGCTCGCTTTATATTTAAAAAAGTTACAAAAGGACAAAAAGGAACAAATAAAAAGATTAGCGGTTAAAATACAGGATCAATCTTCATATTTTCATCGTTTTTTCTAATCTTCATGATTTTAAATAAATGAAGATACACCAAATACATTTTTATCAATATCCTGTTAGAGAAAGTGATTGATATCATTTTCTGTAAAGGAGAGAACGTCTATGATTAAAGTTAACCAACAAATTGTGAAAATAAGTGATTTAAATAATAGTTCGTTAACAAAAGAAAAAGCTGATATTTTAAAACAAATGGATGCCTATAGAGAAGTGTATGAGTATGCTACATTTGACCAGCTTGATTTTGATATATCTGTTAAATTGCAAATTATTGAATCAGCTGTGCTGCTGCGTAAAAGCGGTGCAAGATTTGCTACGTTTGCACGTTCTAGGTGTAACGAAAAGTATTGGAAACGAACCGATAATGGAGGATTTCAGCTATTGCCTACAGTTTCTCCTAATAAGGCCATTGATGATATTTTTTACAACGGACACGAATATGCGTTTGAATGCGCAATGGCTGTTATAATCATCTTTTATAAAGCCGTATTAAACAATATCGGAAAAGAAAACTTTAACCGGCTTTTTGCTGATCTTTACTTACACGATTGGCAATACAATGAAGACCTTGAGCTTCATGGCCACAAAGGATCTGATTACTTGCCCGGAGACTGTGCGTATTTTAAAAATCCTGATTATAACCCTGATACTCCCCAGTGGAAAGGTGAAAACACTATTGTATTAGATGAAACCTTATATTTTGGCCATGGAATAGGAATTACGACGCGTGAAAGAATTATTGAAGTGTTAAATTTGAAGCGAAAAGAAGATGCGAAGCGCTCAGCTTATCTGTCAGATGAAATTGTCAGGCTTCACACCGCTCACCTCAGTTATTTTGCAGTTAGATACGAACCTGTTGTTTGGTACGACAGAAACAGCGCTATTATTTCCACTATTGGATCGATTACCTATGTAGCTTGAATGTTCAAAGTTTAATACTTTGGTCTTTTTTTATAAAAAGAAAAGAATTACATGAAGGTAAATTTAAGAATTCAAAAGGATTTTATGTGTAAAAGAAGAATCCATTTAATACACAGGTCTTAAAACTAAAAGGAGAGGAGGAGATTATCATTAAAAATCGTGATAAAAGACGCAAGAGAAAACGCGGTGCCTTAAAGGATTACTTGAAAAATAAGCTTGGTCAGCTAAAACCGAAGCCAAACAAAGGACCTGTCTCAAATTTAAAGTCTTCTGCTTAAAAAATCCCCCTAGTTTTTATATAGGGGGATTTTTCTTTTGAATTTTCTTTTATTTTAATGTTTAAGTGTTATGAGTGGAATTTAAAGATTGATTTTTACACAATAGACATTGAGTAGTTTATCTAATACGACAACGTAAGGAGAGATTAGACAATGGAAGACACGATTCTAAAACATATGGATGTTGTAAGAGGGATTACGACTAGTGTCCTAGAAAAAACAACAGAAGAGGCAGCGGACATCACACCAAAAGGATTCAACAATAATATTCGCTGGAATCTCGGACACATTGCCTTTATTCAAGAAAAACTTGTTTTTGGCTTAGCGGGTGAACCAATGCAAACGCCAGAGAGTTACGAAAGCTTTTTCGGGGCAGGAACAAAACCTGCTGATTGGACGGAGACTCCTCCTTCTCTTGAAGAAATTGCGAATGTATTAAGAGACCAAGCGAGTCGTATTAAAGAGTTTATGCCCCAGCAGTTTAACAAGCAGCTGATCACACCTTTTACAAATAAAGCCGGCATCAACTTTACAACAGTTGACGAAACGTTTTTATTCAGCTTTTATCACGAAGCGATGCATGTAGAAACAATTAAGCAAATTAGGAAAGCTGCACAATAAGGAAGTAAAAAAGAATAAATCACATATTCTTTATAACTATTTTACATAGCGTCTATGCATATACTAATCCATACAGCGCATAAGATGTAACATGAGCTGCTTTTCCTAATGCAGTTCGCAAGGAGGTGACAACGTGAAATTTCTTTCAGGTTTAACGACTCTTCTTGTGATTTTAGGCGGTTTAAATTGGTTAGCTGTAGCATTAGGTGTGAATGTAGTAGAAGAGCTATTTGGCTCTTGGGATTGGTTAGTAACAACGATTTATTGGTTAGTCGGCCTGTCTGCTCTTTATCAAATTTTTGATAAGTTTTTCGGAACAGGAGCGAGTGTCAAAAGCAAAGCGCTATAATAAATATTATTTTTTATTATCTCTTTAGGGAGTTTGAATGTATATTCAAACTCCCTTTTTTATGGACAAAAGACGTGACATCTTTACAAAACAAGGTAAAATAAGGTAATGACTAAAAAGTAGGAGGAATAGGATGGAGCTTTGGGGTGTAGTACCTATCTTAGTGTTTGGACTTCTTTATATAGGAATTATTGCTGGCATTATAGCTGTTGTGGTTATAGTGTTAAAACGAATGAAAGAGAGAAATCAATATCTACGTGAAATACGAGATGAGCTGAGAAATCAAAACAAGACGAATGTAGCAGAAAATAAGGAGTAGAAGAGGGTCAGATAGATGAAGAAAAGTGTACTTCCTATATTTTTTATCGTAAATCTTTTTTTTATTTACTGTTTATTATTTAATCAAGGATACATCTTTCAGCTAAAGAATCTACCTTACATATGGGCAATTTATTTACTTCTTGGCATCTTTTTAGCTTTTTATTATATACTGCGATCCAAAACAAAAAGAGAAGGACAGATCTTGCTTTCAATCGGCATTTTAACTACAAGCATTAGTTCACTTGGCTGTTTGGTTTTTTTTTATTTCTTTTATCACGCGATGGGCGGATAAGAAAGAGTACCAAAAGCAGAGGCTTTCGCTAAAGCCTCTGCTTTTTATATGGTAGATCTATTGTATAATGAAAAAAAGAAATGGATGCAGGAGGGGAAATATGCGAATTGTTTCGCTTTGTCCAAGCAATACAGAACTAATGGCGTATTTAAAATGTGAGCACTTGCTCGTAGCAATTGATGATTATTCCGATTGGCCGCAGTCTATTCAAAATCTGCCGCGTTTAGGTCCCGATTTATCGATTAATATAGATGCTGTGGAAGAAGCTAAACCAGATTTAGTCCTAGCGTCACTAAGCGTTCCTGGAATGGAGCGAAATATTGAAGAATTAAAAAAACGAAAGCTTCCTTACGTCTTGTATAACCCTAATTCACTAGAAGATATTCGTCAAAACCTACAGGATTTAGGTCAGCGATTAAACATCGAGACAAAAGCAGCTGAACTGTTAAAGCGTTATGATCAGTTTCTTTCTACATATAAAGGGATTGCACGTCAAATTGACAAAAAAGCCACTGTATACTGGGAATGGTGGCCAAAACCTGTCTTTACTCCTGGCAAAGCAAACTGGCTGACTGAAATTAGTGAATTAGCGGGAGGAGCAAATATATTTGCTGATCACAAAGAAGCAAATGTACAGAGTGATTGGGAAGAAGTGCTCAAAAGAAATCCGGATCATGTGTGTCTGGCTTGGGTAGGGGTACAGAAAAACAAAGTGAATCCGACCATTTTACACAAAAGGCCGAACTGGTCTGACATGTCTGCAATAAAAGAACATCGCGTATATGTACTAGAAGAATGGCTGTATTGCCGTCCTTCACCTCGGTTGCTGTTGGGATTAAAAAAACTCGCGCCGCTTCTTCATCCAGATACGTTTCCTGCATTTGACGGTAAGGACCCCTTATTATAAGAAAAAGGAGCGATACATATGAAAGATATTGAACAAATAAAACATACCATTCAACACCGCTATCCTTTTTTACTTGTTGATAGCATCTTGGAACAAGAAGAAGGAAAGCTTGCGATAGGGATAAAACAAGTAACAGCAAATGAACCTTTTTTTCAAGGTCACTTCCCGGACTATGTGGTAACGCCAGGGGTACTTATTGTCGAAGCTCTTGCTCAGCTAGGTGGATTTGCCATGGCCCCTAATGACCAACAAAAAGGAAGACTTGCTTTTTTAGCAGGAATAGATGAATGTCGTTTTAAGCGTCAAGTCAGACCAGGAGATACACTTCGCTTAGAATTTGAGATTCTCAAGCAGCGCGGAAAGATTGTGAAAGGAAAAGGAAAAGCATTTGTGGACAGCGAATTAGCTTGTGAAGCGGTCATTACCTTTGCTCTTGATGTATAATACAAACGCCTTTGTAGAAAAAGCAGCTGATGTTAGCAAGATGAAAACTATCAATTTAAAAAAGAAAATAATTCAGGATAAAGCGTATCGAGAAAACCGCCTTATGACATAAGGGCGGTTTTTTTATAAATACCTTAGTTAAACTTCCTTTTGATGAAAGAAGAAACGGGGTATAGAAGAAAAAAGGGAGAGGGGAGAACATTGACGGAAGTTGTTGTATTACTTGCACTTTTGGGTACGTATATAGGCATCTCACTACTTGTCTACAAACGGAAAAGAACGAATCCATTTTTCTACAGCATTTACTTTTATTTAGCTACCAGCGTCATTTTGATTTGCTTGGTTATCTTTTGGCTTCAGCTTCGTGTTGGACTCACTGATGAGCAAGTAGGAGGGTTGCTCATCAGTGTAGTTGCATTCTTTTTGCTTATTTATGGTTTGTTAAAAACAAAACAAAAAGACAGGTAGCCGATGCTATCTGTTTTTATTTATATTCATGTTATATATTTTTATCAATTGTAGTGTCAATTCGATGGATCTCTTCATATAATAAAGATAACAGCTTTCTTTTGCAGGTTAGTTGACATCGTAGCTTATAACTCGCTATTCTTTTGATAATTCATTTTGTGAAAGGAAGTGGACGTATGGATGCATCCCGTATTATAGCTAAGTTAGAAAATCGGATGCCGACAATCCTTGGGATGGAGCAGTTTTCTCGCTTCGGTATTCTTGTTCCGCTTATTGAAAAACAAGGGGAACTACATGTTTTATTTGAGGTAAGAGCGCTCGATTTACGAAGACAGCCCGGAGAAATTTGTTTTCCAGGAGGGCGTGTTGAAAAAACGGATGCAGACGAAAAAGAAACGGCTATCCGTGAAACATCTGAAGAGTTAGGCATTACGTCTGAATCTATTCAGCAAGTACAAGCTTTAGATTATATTGTTTCTCAATTTGGAACGATTATTTATCCTTATGTAGGTTTTGTTGATGAGTCGCTTGAACTTCGACCGAATCCTTCGGAAGTAGCAGAAGTATTTACCGTGCCTCTTTCTTTTTTTCAGCGTACCGAACCTGATATACACAATATTCATTTCAGAGTAGAACCCGAACATAATTTTCCTTATGACGCCATTATTGGTGGTGAAAATTACAATTGGCAAACAAGAGAGATGGAAGAACATTTTTACTACTACGAAGATCGCGTTATATGGGGACTGACAGCAAAAGTGATTTATCATTTAGTACATGTATTAAATGATAAGTAAAAAGCAGCGAATACGCATTCGCTGCTTTTTTATATTAAATAGATTGAATAGCCTCTGTGATAGGCGTATCACCTGAAACTAAATCAAAAGAACGTCCAAATGTATGATCTTCACTTAACGTTTCTACTACAACACGCGCTACATCTTCACGAGGAATTGATCCGCGCTCTTTGTTCTCACCGGCATCTACACGTCCTGTTCCTGGTTCGTTTAACAATCCTCCTGGGCGAACAATTGTATATGTTAATCCGCTTGCTTCTAAGATTTTATCTGCATAATGTTTAGCTACATAGTAAGGAATTAATGATGTATTCCAGTTTTCACGGTGATGTGCTTGAAGTGCACTTACCATCACAAATCGTTTAATACCTAAATCTTCTGCAGCTTCCATCGCTTTTACCGCACCATCTAAATCAATTAAAAGTGTCTTATCATGACCTGTGCTTCCGCCTGATCCTGCGCTAAAGATAACGGCGTCACAGCCTTTCATCACTTCCTTAATTTCATGTACAGTGCCTTCTAAGCTTGCAACAGCCGTTTCAACACCTCTTGCTTCAAGTTCTTTTGCTTGTTCTTCTTTACGAACCATCGCACGTACAGTGTGTACATCACTTTCACTCAAGATATTTACAATATGTTTGCCTACTTGACCATTCGCACCAATTACAAGAACTTTCATGTCTAAATTTGCTCCTTTCAAATCCAAATACTTATATATTATTGTTTCATATTCACCGTTTCCATTCAACAAATGAGCTCAAAATCCGGTGAATAAGGGGAAAGTAAGAAAATATATTAAAAAAATGAAAAACAAGAAATAAAAACTAATTTAAAAACAATAAAAGGAAAAAAATAGTTCGTTAAACCCAGTGTCTGAACTATTTAAATTTTGTAAATTTTTCTCAAACCCTTGGTAATACAATGTTTCTTAAAAACAGTACCTCTTTTAACATTTCCCGATACAACCTATATAAACACATTTTGATAATTTTAAACTTTTACTTCGGAAAAATTTTTTGTTATTATGTTTTAGTCATTAAAATATTTACGAATGTAATATTTAGTCCGAGCGGACAAAAGGAGAGGATAAAATGAACACATTACAATACTTAGTCGCAGAACGTGCAGAGATTTCTCCTCAACATGAAGCACTAGTTGAACATAATGAACGTTATACATTTAATGAATTTCATGAAAAAGTAAATCAGTTGTCTCATTATTTCTTAGAGAAAGGAATTGAAAAAGGAGATCGCATCGGTATTTTAGCTCATACAAGCATCGCTTACCCAGTTGTAACGATGGGTATTCTACAAGTAGGAGCCGTGGTTGTTCCCCTAAGTAAAAGTATGACTCCTTATGAACTGGATAGCATTATTACGAGCGGACAATTAAAAGCGGTTATCCACCACAATGAATTTACATCTGTGTTAGAAAAAGCAGAACAAACGGCTCAACTGAGCTTTACGTTAAAAATTGAGGATGCAAAAGAATTTACCACTCAATTCTCAGCTTATAATACAAACACACCAGAAGCGCTTCCTGAAGTACTCCCTGAAGATCTAGCATTAATGATGTTCACATCAGGTACAACAGGCAAATCAAAAGGGTGTATGATTGCACACGGATCCGTAAGTGCCTTTTTAAACTCTGGCGGACAGGAAGAACGTGCAAATATCGATAAAAGCATGCGCTATTTGTTTGTTCATCCATTCTTCCACATGAGTTCTATGAGCATTTTATTTATGTGCATTAATACAGGGAACACAATGGTATGTTCTGAAGAAACAGATCCAGCTAAAGTAATTGAGGTAATTGAAAAAGAAAACATTAAAATGCTGTTTGCACTACCACCAGCATTAAAATACATCGTAGAAGAGCTTGAAAAAGGAGCTCACTATAATTTCCCTCTAAAACTTGCTGTGTCAGGCGGAACAAAAGTATCAGAGTCTCTAATCGAACAATATGACCGTAATGGAATGATTTTAGCTCAAGGATACGGAAGCACAGAAGCGTGGATTATCAGTTCATGGCATCCTCAAATGGGATGGAAGAAAGTAAGCTCAGCTGGAAAACCAGCTCCATATGTAGAAGTTAAAATTGTAGATCCAGATACACGCCAAGAAGTGTCAACTGGAGAAAAAGGTGAAGTGCTTGTACGAAGTCCTTATCTTTTTAAAGGCTACTGGCAAAATGAAGAGGCAACAAACGCTGTCTTGCAGGATGGCTGGTTAGCGATGGGTGATGCAGGTCGATTGGATGAAGATGGATTTCTTTATATCGAAGGACGCTACAAAGATGTAATTGTATATGGAGGAGACAATATCTACCCAGATCAAGTAGAAGAAGTTGTCTTAGCAGCAGACGGTGTATTAGAAGCCACAGTTGTCGGTATGCCTGACGATGTGTACGGTGAAGTTCCATATGCATTTGTTGTTAAACAAGAAGCATCCACTTTAACTGAAGAAGATGTAGTGAATTTCTGTAAAGAACGATTAGCATCATATAAAGTACCAACTGTTGTATTTGTTTCTTCACTTCCTAAAAACAGCGTAGGAAAAGTGTTGAAAAACGAAGTAAAAAAACAAGCATTAGCACATGCATAATAAAAAAAGCGGCTTTTATAGCCGCTTTTTTTATATTTATTGCTGTAATTTTTGAGATATTTTTTTCATAATGTGAAAGTATTGATCTCTTTCTTCTTCTGATAAGTGTGAAAGTAGATCTGACCAAAAATCGACACGTGTAGCTTGCAATATTTCGACAACTTTTTCGCCTTTTTCCGTCAGCTCTACCCATACGCTTCGGCGGTTTTGCTTTTTATAAATACGATTCACAAGCTCATCATCTTCTAATTGATTTAATACAATGGTGATAGCACCGGGTGAGAGACCGAGTACTTTTGTGATATCGCTAACAATACAGCTTTTTTTATCGTGAATTGTCTTTAGGATTGCCTCTTTTGTTGAAGTTAAATGATAGGGAAGCAAATCATATTTCTCACCGATTACGGTGTTTTTATATTTTAAAAGAGCTTCTTTTACATGATCTATACTTTCTAGCTGATGACTAATCTCTTCTTTGCTATAACGTTCAGTCAAGCGTAAATCCTCCTCATAAAACAAATTCCATTTTTACCATTATACCATGTATAATGCCCATAGAAAAATGAACAACACTGCGAAAATTGTCAGAAAAATTTAAAAATAATTACCATAATTCGTTAAAAAATCCTTGTTTTCGTGCTATTATATATAAGAATAGTAATATTAGGAAACGTATACAACATATGTTTTCTGAAAAATGGGGTCTATGAACATCAATCCGCTTTATCTCATGTGTTGAACAAAGAAAAAAATATAAAAAATGGTGATTATTCACTTTGACATATCGTCTTTTAGACGATGTTTGTATAAAATGAATGTGTACATATTTTTATAGAAAAAACATATTGAGGTAAAGCCGAGATATGGGGGGATTCAATTACATGAAGAAAGTAGTAGGGGCGCTTTTGCTTGGCGTGACAATTGTTAGTGCGTTCATTGCGTACAGCATGTACACAAATCATTCTGCAAAGCAAACGGCTGCGATAGAACAAAAACAAGCGGCTAAAAAAGCAGAAACAACGACTGAGAAAAAGAAAAAACCAGTCCTTAAAGTCGAAGACCTGACGTATCAGTTGAAAGATTCCCGTACAGGACAAGTAATGAAAGAATTCAAGCCGGTTCATTACAAGGATAAAAACGTATATGATCAAGAAATTAAACAATTAGCGTCTAAGCTGGCAAAAGGGATCGATACGCCTATGCAAAATATAAAAATGGATGCAAATGGATCGTTAACCGGGGGGTCCAAACAAATCATTTTAAAAGAAGCAGAGCTTGTTAAAAATCTGCAGAACTTAAATACGAAACAATTGGATGTGAAGGTTCCGATTTACGAAACCGCTCCAAATGTAACGGCAGCATCTGCTCAAGGAATCGCTGATGTATCATTAGCTTCGTATTCTACACGTTTTCGTCCAAGTGATACAGGCAGAAACAGGAATGTTCAGCTATCAGCAGAAGCGATTAATAACGTTGTATTAGGACCAGGAGATTCATTTTCTTATAATCAAACAGTTGGGGAGCGCACAGCAGAGAGAGGTTATCAGCCCGCTCCTGAAATTATCAACAAACAACTGGTGATGGGAATTGGCGGAGGTATTTGCCAAACATCTTCTACATTATTTAATGCTATTGACGGCGCTGGTCTTCAAGTGACAGCTAGGTCTCACCATTCAAAACATGTAGGTTATGTACCTGTAGGAAGAGATGCGACCGTATCGTGGGGAGGACCTGATTTTAAGTTCACAAACAACAAAGATTATCCTGTCATCATTAAAGCATACGCAAATGTAAATACCGGTGTTTTAACGGTGGATATTCGTACTTCACAGCGTTCCATCTAATAAAAAACGACGTATCTGTTATGATACGTCGTTTTTTTCATTTATTATTATGCTTGTTGTTGCTCACGTTCACGAAGTTCTACACGTCGAATTTTACCTGAATTGGTTTTTGGCAATTCATCAATAAATTCAATCACGCGAGGATACTTATAAGGTGCAGTTAGGCTCTTTACGTGATTTTGCAGCTCTTTAATAAACCCTGCATCTGTTGTTTTTACATGATCGACAAGAACAACATACGCTTTTACAACATGGCCGCGATCAGCGTCTGGGCTAGCTACAACGGCACATTCTTTAACCGCTGGATGCTTAATTAACGCATCTTCAACTTCAAACGGCCCAATTGTATAGCCGGAACTGATAATAATATCATCTCCGCGTCCTTGGAACCAGTAATAGTTCTCTTCGTCTTTAGAAGCGCGGTCACCTGTTAAATAATAGTTTCCTTTATACGTTTTCTCTGTACGCTCCATATCTTTATAATAATGTTTGAAAAGAGAAGGGAGGTCTTTACGAACGGCAATGTCTCCAACTTCTCCAGGCTTACAAGGTTCGCCGTCTTCATTAATGATTTCCACAAACCCTTCAAGCATTGGTTTACCCATTGAACCAATCTTCGTTTTTACACCTTTTAATGTACCGATTAAAAGGGTATTCTCCGTTTGACCATATCCATCACGCACTTGGATATTAAAATATTTTTTAAACACATTAATAACTTCTTCATTTAACGGCTCTCCGGCAGATACAGCGCTATGAAGGTGAGACAGGTCAAAACGTTCAAGCTCATCAATTTTAGCCATAAAGCGGTATTCTGTTGGCGTGCAGCACAGTACATTTACTTTTTCATCCTGTAAAATTCCTAAAAACTTTTTAGGCTCAAAACGTCCGTTATAGATAATGCCTGTTGCACCTTGTCCAAGTACAGATAAAAACGGACTCCAAATCCACTTCTGCCAACCTGGACCTGCTGTTGCCCAGACCGTATCGCCTTTTTTAATATCTAACCATTCAGCAGCCGCAATACGAAGGTGAGCATAAGCCCATCCATGAGTATGAACAACGCCTTTTGGCTGGCCTGTTGTGCCTGATGTATAAGGGAGGAATGCCGTATCATCTTTGGTTGTTTTAGCTGTTTGGAACTGTTCTGATGCATTCGCAGTCAGTGACTCTAAGCGTGTCCATGACGTAACATCAGCGCCAAACGTAATTTTATGTTGTAGAGAAGTAGGGAAGTTTTCAATCTTATCGATCTCATTGCAGAAAGGATGGTAAGAAATAATCGCTTTTGCTTCAGCGTGATGTAAACGATATTGGATATCTTTTGCGCGTAATAGTTCTGAAGAAGGAATTACAATAATACCTGCTTTTAAACATGCTAAGTAAATAGCATACGATTCAATAAGGCGAGGCGCAATAACCAAAACGTGATCGCCTTTTGTTAAGCCTAGCTCTGTTAACCCGTTTGCCACTTTGTTTGCTTTTGCTAACAGCTGGTTATATGTAATTTCCTTACGTGCACCGTCAGCGTCCTGCCACTTTAGCGCAAGCTGATCGGATGCATGTTTTTCGATTTCCTCTGTTAAGTTGTAATGTTCACTTGGAACTAAATCTTTTAGTTGAATCATAAAAACGACTCCTTATATTATAGATATCAATGATTTTTTATCATTACTATTATTATATTACTAACTATTAGTACTTGCTACTAATTTGTTTTCGGTTTTCGTAAAAAAGCAAAAAAAGACCCACTTGTCTCATTAAGACAGCGGGTATAACGTATGTTATTTAAATAAGCTCCATTTTGTATGAATAGGTACTAACTCTTCTTCAGACTCGTCCTCTTCGTATAAACCACGTTCTTTTAAATATTCCACAAAATATAAGTCTGCTTCCTTACGTTCATCATAAGGCTTGATTGATAAAACAAATCCTACTTTATGCTGATCTTCATTTTCAACGCCTGAGAGATACGCTTTTACATTATGCTGCAAGAACAGCTCTTTAGCGGGAATAATTAAGTCTTTGACGAACTTTGACAGCAATTCTAACTCAAAATCGAAGGTAAACTTAGCAATTTTTTCTAGGTCTGCAAATACCACGCCAATAAAACTCGTATTATGTATTTCGTAGTCTTTCGTTTTTTCATCCCACTCAATATGTCCGATTTCCTTTAAGTAATTAATAAAATACCCAATGCCTTCATCGTGGCCAAAAGGCTGTTTAGAAAGGACCAACCCAATCTTTTTGTACTTAGGTAAATACACGCATGAGATAGCGGCTTCAACTTTATGCTGTTGAAATAAATGCGTTGCCCCTTGAAGCAAAGCATCTAAGACATGATGGGTAATTTTCATTTGTTTACGAGGGAAGTGATATTCGTTGCGTGCTAATTCATCTGTATCAGCAAACGTTGCTCCAATAAAGCCTGTATTGGATAGGGTAGGAGGGAGCTTCTTTCTTTTTCTTTTTCGTACCGTCATTCAAAAACACTCCTTGTGATCATCAATACGATAAAAAATAAATCGAACACACGTTCTTATCTAATGATACAAAAAATGTGTCGAAAAGTAAAGAGGAGTTCACGGAGAATTTAAAATTTTATAATAAAAGTAGCTAATGATTGTAAAGCGTAGCGGTCATTAGAAGCTAGAAAGGAGAGGGGGAAGCAAAAAATAAAAGGCTGCAGATGAAAAGCATCCACAGCCTTTTATATATTCATTAACGAGCTTCTGTTAAAGCTACCATATCTTCATCGTCTAAATCGATATCTACGTGACAATCCATTGTATGAATTGTTTTATCTTCATGATTTCCATAATAAATTGTAATGTTCATGAGTATCGCTCCTTTAAAACTGGATAATGACATCCAATTTATACCGTCATCTATTTGTTTAATATTATACCCGATGAAAAAGGAAACTACAACTAAAATCACTAAAAAGCTGATAGGAAAGGGGCTTTCAAACATTTTAGCAAAGAATCAGATAGAATAAAAATACTTATTGATGTATTTTATTACAGTAAATACGAGGTTTTAACTTTTATCAATGAATAAAAATCCATTTAATACAAACATATGTACTGAATGAAAAATATATGTTTAGTAGCAAATAAATCCTTAAAATATTAAACGTAAACAGATTTCATCGATTTGCAAAGAGTTTATTGAGAATACGATGAGAAAAATGAATGAGTATAAAATTTAATCTCTATAAGCAAACTCATTTATTTTTCAAACTCTATAAATATAAATCGAACTAATCAAATCTAAAAATAATCTGGTGAAATCAATATGTATTTCGATAAAATTATATCCAGTATTGTTCAATTAGAACAAATCTTGCTGACAATTAGTTTAGTGAGTTAGTTCATATAAACACAAACCCTATCTCATTTTTAAATTCTGTCTCATTATTATAAGTATACTTTTGAATTGAGACAGAATTTTTGTTTTATCTATTGGTTCCTAGAATATATATTATGTAAACTAGAAAAACTTCAAACAGAACAATAAGTTGCTCCCTTATGTTCTCATAAGATTCATTATAAGGACCTTTTCACTTTAAAGTTGATTATAATAAATAGGTTTGTTCCATAACTTTCGTGATCGTCGTAATAACATCCAGGTACGTCCCATAATTTGCGGTTACGTTCTGATAATTTAATTTCCAGGAGATCGTTACGAATGAATTTCACACAAGCTGTTGATGATTACCTTTATAGGCTACGCCTTTGATTTGAAATGTTATGAGGAGTTTCTGAAAACTCATAACCGCTCAATTAACTTAGAAGACTTGACATCTTCTACTAGTCAACGATTTGCACAAGAACAAGTGTTAAACATGACATTAAGTCTCGAACATTACAAAGACGAATTTCGTATTTGTAATCACTAAGTAAATTTTGAGGGAAAATTATATGAAGTCAGACTTCATGGCAGGAATTCAAGCTCCAAAATCAGACAAAAAGCTTCCTGTTTATATGTCCCTAGAAGAGCTTCAAAAACTTTTCCGCTACCTAGAAACTGATAAGCGTCCCCTAGCCTTTTGAAATAATTCATTGTTTAAATTACTTGCAACGAGCGGTATGCGCCGGCAAGAACTGGTTGATTTAACATGGGAGCAGATAAATCTTGATAATCAAACAATAAGAGTACTAGGAAAAGGAAAAAAAGAGCGTCTTCTCCCTCTTCATGCTATTGTGATACCTTTATTTCATCAATACCGACAACGTTTAATGAAGCATCAATTACATTACAGTGAACCTGTATTCTTAGATAAAATCAGTAGTGGTCTAAAATGAGTTTTTCCAAGAGAGCTGGATTACTTCTAGATAGCTGTAGTAAGAGTTCATCAGAAAATGGAAGATTCCGATTGATTTTTAAAGGAATATTGCTTTCTTGAACACTCGATTCCGTTAGAAAACTTTCATTTAATTCATTGTTATTCTTAAAATTTGGGATTTATTGGTCCTTTCTCTTTCACCACTATTCCCTTATAATAACCTGTTAGAGAGAGGAGCATAGAATATGGCAGATGTAAAACAATTTATCTTTTTTGATTTTGAAATGCTGTGTTCAAACAAAGGAATGCCGTTTGAAGATATGGAAGCAATTCGGCTCGGCGCGGTGAAGTACAATATCGTGACAGAAGACATTGAGTTTTTTGACCGTTATATTCAACCTACAAAACGGGTGTCCTTAAGCCGCTTCTGCAAAGAGTTAACCGGTATTAAAGATACTGATTTAGTCGGTGCAAGTAATTTTAAAAATGTTTTTGAAGACTTTTTAACCTGGATTGGCGGAATTAAAAAATCCCGTTTTTTCTCTTGGTCTACCAGCGATTTATCTCGCTTAAAAATAGATGCGGAAAAGCACGAAATCTCTCTTGCTACTATAAAGAAAATAGAACAGCGTTATGTTGATTTTCAAGCAATTTTTACAAAGCGTGTTTCTAAAAATAACGTATCAGTAGAAAATGGGTTAGCTTTATATAATTTGCAGTTTGAGGGTAAAAAGCACAATCCGATGTATGATGCGTATAACACTCTTCGCATTTACCTAAGCTTTTTGAACGAGCCAGTACAGTCTGATTTCATTATGATAAAGCAATTTATTCTGGAAGAAGTACCGCAGAACATTAAAGAAATGAATGCAACGCTTAGAAAGACAATACAAAAAGACCTCCGCATATTTGCGGAAGAGTTAAATGAAATGTATAAAATGAAAGATGCAGTAAAAATTATAAAGAGAACTCAAAGAATCGTTAAAAAATACGAAAATATTCTTATCAATCGCTCTGGTTTGTTTTCGGAGGAAAATGGTTTTTATGCCGGTCTTTTACTGGATTTTTATCATAATTTGCTGCTTTGTTATAATGAACATCTCGAATATTCATCAAAAATTATCATTTTAGATGAGAGCACCCTACACCCTTTAAACCAGCTTTCTTTGAAGAGAGGATGAAAATCCGTTCTCTTTCGTACATAATTCAGCTCTTTCCTTATCCCCTCGTTCCCATTCATTCCATAAACTCTCAAGAGTTGAAAGTTTTCATTTTAGTTTCCCAATTTACTTATATCAAATTCCGCTATTTTTTCCTTACCTGACGTAACAATTAAAGTAGCATCCCAAGCAGCATTTCTCAATTCATTTAATTGCTGTTCGGCAGGTTCCAATATTTCATTTAAAAATTAACATTAAAACTTAACGTACACTACCCTTTAATTTACACCTGTTATTGGTAAGATTCCTGATACATCTCCAAGGTTAAAAAAAGTTTGGGCACCAATCATAGTAGAGATACCAATAGCTAATAATGAACTACAAAAAATATTTATTGTAGCATTTCATAAAAATTTGGAAAACAAAGATTGGTATTTCCACCCATTCGTTTTTATTTCACATTATTGTTTTCATAATGCCTCCTTAACTATACTCCTATTTTTGATTAAATAATAAATGAAGCGGAATTTCCGCTCCATTTATTATTTATTGTAATTGTCTCTTGCATAAAATCATTCTATTCACTGCATACGGGATGATAATCATATTTATCATTCACTTTCTTTTGTTGGTCGCTCTAAAATTTGTCCATGTCGCCCTCTTTGTGTTTAGTAAACACTTTTTATTTCTATTATTAGTAGCCTTCTATCGTAACATCAGTAATTGATCCATCACTAGGACTTACTTGATACCAACCTTGTGTAGCTGTATGTCCCTCTCCTGTTTCTTCATTATCAACAACACTTTCATAAACATGGATAATATAGTTTCCTGAGTCGTCAACATGATCGTATTCTACAAGAAGAGGTGAATCTTCAGATATGCCTTGTTGCTCACGAACTAGCTGAACAGCTTGTTCTTGGGATACTGTTGGTTCGGCTGGTTCCTCTTCTGCAGTTGCTTCTGTATCTTCTTGCTCTGATTCTGCTTGCGCCTCATCTTCTGCATCAGATTCTTCTTCCTCATCCGCTTTTACCTGAGCTTCGCCTTCCTCCTGTTGTTTCTTCTCCTCTTCTGCTAAACGTTCTTCTTCCGCTTTACGCTCTGCTTCTGCCTTGGCCTGTGCCTCTTCTTCTTTTTGTCGGTCTTCTTCTAGCTGCGCATAGTAATCATCTAATTCTTTTTCCATTTGCTGCTGTTCAAGGTCTGATAATTGCTTTTGTTGTTCTTTGATTTGGTTTTGAAGCAAAGCAATTTGTTCTTCTGAAGCATTATCAACAAAATTAATGTTTTCTACATAATCACCACTAGCGTTGAAATTAACTTCCATCATACAAAAAACATTTTGCTCTTGATTAATGCCATAGTAAATATACTGATTGTCACCTACTTGGATATACTGATAACCATTCATTACATTTAATAAGTAATTGCGATCAGCTTCATTAGAATTAATGGCTTTTTTAATCGTTGATGCTTTTGTTTGTAATGTATTAGGCGATGATTCTTTTACAGCAGTTTTATTACCATTCTCTTTAGTATGAACCGCTGTTGATTTCTCTGTAGGCTCTTCTTTTTGCGATACAGTTTCACTGGACTCATCACTACACGCCGTCAGTAATATAGCTAACAGTGGAATACCAAAAGCAACTTTCAACATTTTCATAGACTATTATCCCCTTTTTTTATCTTTTTTAGGGTTTATATAATTCTAAAGAACTACAAAACCTTAGAAGTTATTATACCAAAATCAAGAAAACATAAGAATATTTTCTTGATTATTATGGTATTTTTTTGAAAAAAATTATCTTTTTATGTATAAAATAAAAAACACAAAGCCGCGTTCTAAAAAAGGTGCGCGGATTTGTGTTTTCATAATAGATGTTAATGATGAAATCCATTGTCGTATTTCGTGTCTTTAAGAACAGGTCTATCCAACGAATTAAGAAACTCAATAGCTTGTTTGAAATTAACCATAAATAAATGAGCGAGGTCTCTTGAAAATCCATTTCTAACGACAATGCGCATGATTGTTATTTCTTCCATGTCTGGAGGTAGCGGATAAGCAGGCACTTGCCATCCGTACGTACGCAATTGTCTAGACAAGTCATAAAGAGTCCAATTTGGCGTGTATCCTTCTTTCAGTTTCCAAGCAAGCACCGGGATATCTGAACCATCAGAAAGAATTTCGAATGCTTCCATTTCTTGAATTTCTTTGCTAAGAAACAGCGCGGTATCTTGTGAGGTTTTTTGTACGGCATAATAGCCGTCTTTACCTAAACGTAAGAAATTGTAGTACTGTAAAAGAACTTGTGCTCCTGGTCTAGAAAAATTGAGTGCAAAAGTTGGCATGTTGCCTCCTAAATAAGAAACGCGGAAAATAAGATCTTCAGGCAAGTCCTCTTTTTCTCTCCAAATCACCCATCCTAAACCAGGGTAGACTAAACCGTACTTATGTCCCGACACATTAATGGACTTTACTCGCGGCAAGCGAAAATCCCAGATCAAATCTGGTTGAAGAAACGGAGCGATAAAACCTCCAGAAGCAGCATCTACATGAATAGGAATATCTAATCCTGTCTTTTCTTGTACCTCATCTAATGCTTTTGCGATGGCAGCGATTGGTTCGTAAACTCCTGTGTACGTCACTCCAAGAATTGGTACGACGCCAATTGTATTTTCGTCAACCGCATTAATCACACCTTCTGCATCTAAATAAGGATGATCTGGATTAATGTTTACATAACGAGGCTCTACATCCCAATAGTTTGCGAACTTCTCCCATACCACTTGAACGGATGAACTAAATACAATGTTTGGCCGGTCCGTTGATAGCCCTTTACTTTTACGTAGTTTCTGCCAGCGTCTCTTTAATGCAAGTCCACCGAGCATACATGCTTCAGATGAACCTGTAGTAGAAACGCCCATCGTTGTATCAGGATTAGGTGAATTCCACAAATCCGCTAAAATATGTACACATCTCTCTTCAATAGCCGCTGTTTGTGGATACTCATCTTTATCAATCATATTTTTATCAAAAGATTCGCCGTACAAACGCTTTGCATCGGGCTCCATCCAAGTAGTAACAAACGTAGCTAAATTCAAGCGAGCATTCCCGTCTAAAGCAATTTCGTCATGAATGATTTGATAAGCTGTTTCTGGAAGCATACCTTGATCACCAATACGCAGCCTTGGAATGGTGACTTCTCCTTGTCGAGAAAAAAGCGGATTAACAGGAACTTCATCAGGTAAATTTTCTTGTTCACGATGCGGGTGCCATTGAGGCATAAACGATCATCTCCTTATGTATAGTGCACTTTGAATGTATGACAAACTGCTTTACGTTCACCTGGCGTTATAACCAGCATGGTCTCCTTTACACATTATGAGCTTTGAAACCCATTTTCATTCTTTTCATTACCCGTAGCACGTAAGGATGAACTTTATTTAGTAATACTCATGAAAATTTGATTGGCACAACTCAAAAGGCGCAAAATATGGTAATATATTCTAAAAGGAGGTTTTTAGATGGAGAGAAAAGGGATTATCTTGCAAGATAAGTTTTTCGAATTAGGTGAATCTCCTATTTATAATGAATCACAAAATGTTGTTGGAAATGTTGCATATAAGTTGTCCATTGCTAATAAATTTGAGGTTTTAAAGAACGAAGAGATCGTATTCACAGGTAAATCTAAAATGTTTGCCCTTATGCCAAAGCTAATCATTTCAGATCACCACGGAAATGAAGTGGGAATGATTCAACGGAAATTCACTTTTTTCAAAAAGAAGTATCTTTATATTCGAAACGATGGCGATACATATGAAATTACAGGGAATATAACAGATCGTAAATTTGACGTTTTGCGTTCCGGCGTTCCCGTCATTCAAGTCCGGGCTCTCTCTTCTTTTTTGTCATTACGTCCACACACGTTTGCTTTAGAATTTCTTGAACCTGATCTTAATAAGTGGGAAGGAATTGCGGTTGTACAAGGCATAAGGATGATGGTGAAAGACGAAAACAGCAGTGCAACTACCGCGCCGGCTCAATAGTCTTTATAGAAGGTTATATGATATGAAAAAACGAACAAACTTCTCTATATTGAAGTTTGTTCGTTTTTTAAATTAAGGGCCAAATACTAGCGTACCGATGACATGATAGCAAATTGGTACAAGAAACAAGATAATATTTAAAATAATCGCCCATAGACAGAGCTTGTCTTTTTTTATAAAAAAACCAATAATTGCAGGAACAATCATAAGCGGAACTAAAAAAATGGGCGCGATAATAGGCAGCCCTTGAAGCTTTTCAGCGGCAATAAGTCCTGTGAAAAAATTAAGGATCAATAAAGCATTAATAATGACATATAAAAGTGAAATTCCTCCAAGAATCCCACCTATTATCCCGCTTTTAGTTATTTTAACAGTAGCATCCATGTTTCTATCACCTCTTTTTTAGAAATATAAGTAAATTATACTATAATGTGGTTTTTATTGTAAAGGTATGGAGAAAACAGCTGGTGAAAGCACATGATGAAAAAAGTACTGTAGCAATAGCTACAGTACTTTTATAAACAATGCATTTTTTCTTCTGCTTCTTTCCAAGGAACCGTATAGCCTTGTCCTTTTGTGCAAAAGACGGACGATGAGCTGTATTCGGGATCGGCATCTTTATTGTAGCGGATTCGTTCAATAACTTCCTCTTCATTATGACAGCGTTCATATCCTCCGAATAAAAGAGACATCGCTCCTTTTCCATGCGTAAAAGATGCTAGCGTCGAGCCGTAGTTCATAAAAGTAGCAACAGGAACTTTTCCCGTAATAATCGCTTTATTTTCGGTTGTTTGAGGAGAATCAAAACGACCGTGTGCGCTTTGAACATCAGCTAACACCCTGCCCATTTGATCAATATCCACTTTAATTTTAAAGTCATAATAAGGTTCTAGCACAATATTTTTTGCTTTTTCTAACCCTTGTCGTAATGCCCGGTACGTTGCTTCTCTAAAATCTCCTCCGCTTGTATGCTTGTTGTGAGCTCGTCCAGTAAGTAACGTCACTTTTATATCAGTAATAGGCGACCCCGTTAGCAAACCGTGATGCGGCTTTTCAAATATATGCTGTCGTACTAAATGTTGATACCCAACGGATAAATCGTCGGCGTGACACGCATTTTTAAAGGTAATTCCGCTGTTTTGTTCCGCTGCTTCTATTTTCAAATGAACTTCTGCATAGTGTTTTAACGGTTCAAAATGTCCGTAGCCCATTACCGTATTTTCGATGGATTCTTTGTACAAAATTTCTGGTTCTTCAAACTGTACATTTATATTAAAACGTTCTTTTATCAGTTTTTCGAGGACCTCAAGCTGAATTGCCCCCATTACATGAATATGAAGCTCTTGAACTCTTTCTTCCCACTTCACATGTAAAGAAGGATCTTCGGCATCTAATAATCGAAAAAGTTTAATACTTTTTGTATAATAAAGAAGCTGTTCGGAAAACGTAGTCTTTCCTGCATCAACATGCGCTACAATCCCAATCGTTTTGTTAGATTGTTTCATTATTAAATACCACCTTACTACTGTATGTATAGCTGTTACTCTCTATTTTATAATAATCGTAAGAAAAAGTGGACGACAAAGAATGATAGCTGCTCACATCAAAAAAGAATGCGTGATTAAACATCGCATTCTTTTTTGTACGGCGTTTGGTATCTTTTTTGCCTTTTGCTATAAAAATAGCTGCTATAAGACATCCAATTCCAGCTAAATGCATTATGTTATTACCTATTGCGCCTAGACCGTTACTGGTCAAACCAGTTAAAATGCTACCAAATATGATAAGTAAAACAGCAAACAGCAAACTCAATTTCTTCACTCTCCGTTAGTACGTTTTTAGATATGATTTGCATAGGATCATATAAACCAGTAAGTAATGCTAGGCTTGCTGATAAAATCAATGTTCCCACTATTAACAAACTGTTGCTACCCATCTTCTTTCTTTTTTTACGTAAAAACATTCCTGATGCGAGAAATAGTAGTGCGACAGATAGTAGAATCAAGCCTATACCAATATTCAATATTTAATTCTCTCCCTTGTACATGTGTTGATTAACATTTAGTTAACCATAATATTATTATGGAAATAAAAGTGCGAATTCAACCATTCATGCCATCATATCCTAATTGATTTATATGTTACCATACATAATTTGTTAAAAATACATTTTTTCACCTTTTACTATCAAAAAACAACCTCTTTACTAAGAGACTGCTTTTTTTATGACAACTGATAAAAACCGCTTAAGAAGCTTTTTTTAATTGTTCTTTTTGTTTCTGTTGATAAGAAGAAAAATAAATAAGGCCTACAAATACAGCTCCTCCTATCATATTTCCAATAAAGGTAGGGACAATGTTTGTAATAAAATCAATCCATGTAAAGTGACCTGCAAAAATGGCAGCGGGAATAATGAACATATTGGCTACAACGTGCTGAAAGCTAGTCGCAACAAAAGCCATAATCGGAAACCAAATACCAAGAATTTTCCCCGTAACGTCGTCAGCACCGTATGAAAGCCAAATAGCTAAACATACAAGCCAGTTACAGCCCACAGCAGAAATAAGCATTTTAAAAAATGACTCATCAATTTTAGCTTGAGCGATTGCTACCGTTTTATCTAAAAAAGGCCCTGTTTCTGTTAAACCTACAATGTGTCCAAAGAAATACGCAATAAAGACGGCACCTAAAAAGTTAGCAAGTGTGACCCAAAACCAGTTATGAAGCAAGTGACGAAGTGAAATTTTTCTTGCATACAGGGCAATGGAAACAGACATCATATTACCCGTAATGAGCTCTGCTCCTCCAAGTACGACCAGCATAAGACCTACAGGAAAGACGACCCCTCCTAAAAGATTCGATAAACTTCCCCATTCAGCTGGTAAATTACCAATGACGCGTACATCTAGTAAAAAATCAAGCGCAATAAACGCGCCTCCTAAAAACCCGAGCATGAGAATGGAAGAAAGTGATAACTTCGTTTTTGAAACCCCTGCTTCTAAAGCAATGTTTAACATTTTATCCGGCTTGTGAAATGCCATAAAACTCCTCCTTAACTAAAAAAGGCAGCACTCAAAAATACCTTTTACACAAGGTTTTTGAATGCTGCCTAATAATCCTGCACTTTCTTTACAGTATATCAGTCATCATTATCTATAATAAAACCAAATAAAAAACAAGCAGATCCTACTCATCTTTCATTTAATTAAATTATGTATTTTTACGTTGTTCTACTGGATATTGGCTTCAAATAAAAACACGGAAACAGCGATATCTTCTTCCACTTTGATATCGGAAAATAAATAGTTCAGCTTAACTCCTAACAAGTCTTCAAGTCCTTCTGGAAGAGATGAAGCATAAAGGTTTTGAATAAGCTTTGTTCTTGCCCTATGTACCGTCTCTTTACCTTCGGTTGTTCTCGCGATAAATTGTTCAGCTGGCGTTAAGTTGCCATACAAAGTTGAAATAGCCATGTTTTGAACGAATACAGTATGAATTCGTTCTGGACCTTTCCCAAAATTTTTTTTGCGCAGCTTTCGAATAATATCATTAAAATCATGTATTTTTTTAGACACCGGTATATGCCTCCGCTTATCTGGAGTATGTCTATCCTGTTCATTCAAGTTTTTATCTAAGAATAAGAGACAAAAGTGTAAAACTTTGATAATACAAGTTACATTATACATGACGACGTTTACATTGTATACAATGTATCTATTTTATCCTCGTTAATCCAAATAATCGCAAAACCATTACAAAATGATAAAAAAAATCCTTCACTCATTAAAGTGAAGGATTACCTTTATATCTCTACCTAAAGGTCACAAATGGATTCTTAGTTATCAAAGAAATAACTAAGAACTTTGACAAAATAGTATGTCAAAATAGTCAAATGGTATGTTTGTACCAGTAGTTAATGCTATCACGTCAAAGTCATGGAATCCAATTAGTTTACTTTCATAATACTTTATTTAATTTAAATATTCTTTTTTGATAGGTCATCCTTAATCTTCATCCCGATCTGCTCTAAACTCATCATCAGATAATGAATTTAGTTGATGGCTAAGCTTTTCGTAGTTATCTTGTTTTAGGTTTTGTTGTACATCATTAGATATAGGGGCTTCACTAGAAACAGTAGATTTTTTTCTAGTCTCTGCGCCTCCGCTAACTCCAAAACCAACATTATTATCTGTCATCGGATTCACCTCTTTAACCGTTATTATGTAGAAATTCTCTAAAAAAATAACAGGAAACAAAAGGGATTCCCGCTTAGCTACTAGCAGTCCATGTTTCCGTAATCTTACTTACAGCAGGCCGTATTTAAGTAAGGAAATGACCTGCTTTAACCCCATAGGCAATACCGATAAAAAAACTTGCTATACCTAGTGTTTGACTTTTAAATACATACTTTATAGTTAAACCCGGAATTAGACCCCATATAATGATGAAAATAGCGAACGATACTATAATAGAAGACAATGCACCTTGCCCTGATATACTTATACCTTGCATAAACGTTTCTCCTTTCAATACTTATATCGGGAGAACATAAAATTTTTATAGTATCTTATAATACGAACTAAAAAATCCAAGTGACCTGTCCATATATGCTTTTACAGCGAATGGTGGCGTTCAAGCTCGATTGTTTTTGGTTTTTGCCATATTAATACCCCTGCTGCTACATACATAAACGAAGTGATGTAAAAAAGGCTGCCAATTGTAAGAAAGTCAATGATATATCCCGTTGCAATCACGGCTAAAGCTGCCCATATAGAGGTCCATAAATGATAGTGTCCTACTTGTTTTCCCGTATGAGCACGATCTGTCTGCCTAGATAACGCTATTTTTTCTGCTGTTTTTTGAAGAGCTCCAAGTAGCCCCATTATAATTTGAATGATATACACCTGCGTGATAGTTGTTAGAACGGGAATAACGAGCATAACAACCGCCATCCCAAACGTATATAAAATGAGCAAGCGCTTTTCTCCTCCCCTGTCACTCCATGAACCGATCAAAGGATGACTCAAAGCTGCGGTTAAAGCGAAAATTCCGTAAGCTAAGCCAAATTGTGAATAACTATCGCCAAGATTTCGAATCAGTAAAAGGTAAAAAGGAAAAACAATACTGCTTGCGGTAATCATAAGGCTTTGTGAATGTAAGAGTTGTTTATACGTCATTTTCCATACTCCTTATAAAATAAATTAACGAACGTTTCGTTTGGATCATATTTTCTTTTTAAATTAAAAAAGGTGGTAGTATGAGGATAAGCGTCTTCTAATTGCTTCTTGCTTGGGTAGCCGTAATAAGGCAAGTAATAGCTTCCCTGATGCTGTAACGTCACATCCACCATTCTTCTGATAACTCTTTGTGTATCAGAGATGCCTTGGTGATCTTTTTTTTGATTAATAAGTAAAACAAGAGCAAACATATCGTCTTTTGCATAAGACATGACTGCTTTATTGTCTTTTTCTACATAGCGAACGGTAATATTTAGTAAATTTAATTTTTCTGTTGATAACACTTCACGTAAATCATCGATGTAAGAAGCAAATTCATCAACTGGAACGAAGTATTCCTGTAAAACTTCCGTCCGGTTAGCGCTTTCGTACTCCATAAAATCACTTTCAGAACGCATAACATTATTTCTTGTTTCAAGGCGTCCATTTTGCCTTAAGAAATAAGCCTTTTGTGTTTCCCACAGCATATCTTTGCCCCAGTCGCTATATCGAGACAGCCCCAGCATAAATTTAGGAAGTGCCACTATTTTTTCTGTCTTGAGCGGTTCTTTTGCAGTAGAAGTATTCTGAGAAGATAAACGGTAGTTTGTGACGTACATATCTGTTAGTAATTGGTTAGGAGAAACAGAAATACGTGCCATATGCATACGAACATCAGGATTATGCTGTACGTAGTTTTTAAAATACGCTGTATACTGTCTATAATCTAAGCGAATAATTTCATCTTCATACCATTCATCATCCGTTAAACGAAGTGTCACATCTAAAATGACCCCAAATAACCCGTAGCCTCCGTTTACTAAAGAAAACAACTCAGGGTGTTTCGTCCGGCTAATCTCGATAATGGATCCGTCCGCCTGCAGGAGACGCATAGATTTTACCGTATCCATTAAAGAACCGTATCGAATATCTCTTCCGTGTACATTTACACTAATAGAACCCCCAATGGTAAAAATATTTTGTGATTGCATAACCTGAAGAGCAAGACCATCTTTATGTATATATTGCTGAATATCATTCCACGTCGTCCCGCTTTGAACCGTAATTTCTTTTTGACCGGGCTTGTAATCTACAATTTTATTGTACTGCTTCATATCAAGTAAAATAGCATTTGGATAATACGTCTGCCCTCCTTGGCTGTGCTGCATGCCTGAAATCGCTATTTTTTCATGATGCTGTGAAGCGGTTTTCACCCAATGCTGCAGCTGTTTTTCACTGGTTCCATGCTTTATTTCTTTGACTTTTGTAGGAAGAAGCCGAGCAACATCCCCCGTTACAGGACGGATCTGCTGTTGTTTATAAATATGATATGAGGCATACGAAACCACTAGATAAAAAGATAAAAAAACTCCTAACAACACATTTTTCTTCATTATAAACCGTAAGCTCCTTTCTTTATTTCTGTGAAATTATACCATATAAAAAGTGAAATAACACTAATAAAGTGTAATTTTACACTATTTCACTACTTTTTTTGAGAAAGCATGTAAAAAATATTTATAATTTAATGTATTTCAACCTTATTGAAACAAAAAAAGAAAAGACCTAGTGTCTTTTCTTTTTTTGTTTCTTTATTTTTCAGCTTCGTATGCAACTAAAGCTACTCTTTTTCCTAACGTTTGTTGGAACTGCTCTTCTAGCTGTTTTAGCTTCGCATGCATATCATCGTTAATTGAAGCTGGCTCAAAGGTCATTTTTGTTTGCTCCATCAGATACTGTCACCTCTTTCATATGTGTATGTTCTACTTTTTCCAATATAAAAGAGGTCTATGACGATTTGACGAAAGTTTACAAATTAAATTTGCTGATGAGCACTGTTAATTGTTCTGCCATTTGAGACAGAGATTGTGCGGAAACAGCAATTTCTTTCATTGAAGCCAGCTGTTCTTCAGTAGATGCAGCCACTTCTTCAGATGTAGCTGCATTTCCTTTAGCAAGGATCGCTATTTCACCCGCTGTACGAGCCACTTCTTCAACGGCTGCTGAAATTTGCTGAGCAACCGCAGCGACTTCTTCTACTTGCGGAGTCGTTTCATTCATACTGCTTAGAATTTGTTCGAACTTTTGAATAGCTGTTTGTGAAATTGTTAGTCCTTCTTCAACTTTGTTTGTTACTTGCTCCATTGTATGTACAGATTCCTGGGTATCTTGTTGAATAGCTTGAATAAGCTCAGAAATTTGAGACGCGGACGCTTGTGATTGTTCTGCTAGCTTTCTTACTTCCGCTGCCACAACAGAAAACCCTTTTCCATGTTCCCCAGCTCGTGCCGCTTCGATTGCAGCATTTAAGGCTAGTAAATTTGTTTGAGCAGCGATACCGCTGATTACTTCTAAAATTGTTCCAACTTCTTTTGAACGTTGAAACAAAGTACGAATAGTTGTATTAGATAGCTCGACGGATTGAGAAATGGATTCCATTTGTTCCACCGTTTCTCTCACAGCTTTTCCGCCTTCTACAGCTTCAGATGTCTTGTGACTTGATAGCTGAGAAACGGTTTCTGTACGCTGAGCAATCGTATAAACTCCTTGTACAATCTCATCTAAAGAAGCTGCATTTTGGTCAATAACAGCCGTTTGCTTTTCAGCACTAGAAGCCACTTCTTGAATCACAACTGATACTTGTTCAGTCGCAGCGCTCGTTTGTTGTGAGCTGGCCGTGAGTTCTTCTGAAGAAGCAGCGACTTGTTCTGTACTCATTTCAACATTTTGAATTAATGTGCGAAGATTGTTTTGCATCTGACTAAAAGCATACCCTAATTCACCGATTTCATCCTTTGAATTGACGGTAATCGCTGTTGTCAGATCTCCTTCACTGACGCGCAGAGCCTGATTCTTAAGCTGTTTGAGCGGTTTAATGATTGATTGCAACACCACAAAAATGGTAAGACTCCCGATTATCAGACAAACTATGATAATGAATAGCGTTTTGGAGAATATAGGCTGTGCTGCTTCACTCACTTCTGATGAATACATAGTACCTGCAACTTTCCAGTTCGTTGTTTTATTTGTGGTAAAAACCATCTTTTTTTCATCACCGTTAAAGGTATATTCAAAAGATCCGGAACTCTTTGCATAAAGTTGGTCAAAAAGAGATTGTGTAGCTTTTGTACCTGCTTTTTCTGTAGGATGAACAATATATTTTCTTTCTCCATCTAAAAGAAATGGATATCCTTTTTCTCCAATTTTCACTTTATTGACAGCTTTATTGATGCGGCTTATATCTAAATTTAAAGCAATAACTCCGGTACCATCCGCAGTTGTTTTTGCTACAGTAATAACTGTCTGCCCTGTAGAGGCTGATGGATAAGGTTCAGTGACAACTGTTTTTCCTTTGTTTTGCATGGCTAGCTTGTACCAATCTCGTTTTCTGGGATCATAGCCTGCTTGTGTCACTTTTTTAGGCGATTGAATAAACTTCCCCTGCTGATTTCCTGTAAAAATGCTGATGGCTTCTGGATGAAGAGAAGCATATAAGTTAAAGTCTTTTCTTAAAGTAGCCATATCTTTTTCATTGTAGCGCTCGTTATTCACCACGGACGCAAAAAACTCTACATCATGAATTTTTGGTTCAATGGTATCGTCAATTACTGAATTAATGGACTGTACATTTTGCTGTGCTGTGTTGATAATTTCATTTTCAATTTCATGTTTCGCTGTTATGTAAGCTGATACACCTATCATAACAGATGGCACTAATAAGATCGCTGCAAATGCTAGCACCAGTTTTGTCTTAAAGTTATTAAGGGACCTTTTTTTTCTTACTCTCTCCATGCTATGTAGCCTCTCTCTCTCTCTGTAGTTAAAAGTGATCGTGCACTTCCTTTCTATCGGCAAGACTTCATATTCCTTTAGTCATCGAGTGTATACATAATTAACAATGGGTGTGAAAAGATAAGAGTATGATAAAAAAAGTAGGTGATTTTAATGGAAGAAAGTAAAAACAGCAAGTCTTTTTCAATGTTTGAAAAAGAAAAGGTTCAGCGCGGAGAAGAAAAAGATATTTTTAATATCTATAAAGAAGGAGTCAAAATTGCAGAAGTAAGAGGAACGGATCCTCAAACTCAGCAGGTTATTCCTATGCATGACTTAAATGATTACGAAGAAAATAAGCTTCACGAATATATTGCTCATTTAGACCATACAACGTAAAAATGCTAAAACAAGAGTCCGCTCTTGTTTTAGTCTTTAGAATCATAAAAAACATGTTCAAAATGCAGCGTGTTTTTTTGTATGTACAGTAGTCCAAACGAAAATTGCTTTTCACGCCGCTTGTCAGTAGCGGAACCTGGATTAAACAACGTAATATCACCAATTTGTTTATGAACAGGAATGTGAGAATGACCAAAATTACTGCGTCCACTTCTTGATGTTCAAATGCCCCGAGCGCACGTTTTTCAGTCGTTTTTCCTTTGCCATGACCGTGGGTTATACCAATAGTAACATCATCAAACGGAAGAAGTAATGAATATGGAAGTACTTGCTGAAGCTCTTCACTGTCTACATTTCCAATCACGCCGTGTACAGGAGCAAAAACGCGCAGTTCATTGTATACATCTATCGTTTGAAAATCCCCAGTATGAATAATAGCATCAGCTGTTTTCAGTTCGGCTAGGAGTCTTTTTGGAAAATGTTTCGCTCTCTTTGGAATATGAGTGTCACCTAAAATAACAATCTTCATTCATCATACGCTCCTTTTTCGTTCATTTATGGTGTAGTGTAGCGTATTACGTTGGAATGAAGCAACCCTACAAAAAACTTCAGGCAAAAAATTTCTCTTTTTCGTTTAAGTTTGCGAAAATACTTTACATACTAAGTTACAGAATGGAGTTTTCGAAATGGAAGTAAAAATTAACCGAAATGCAGCGAAAGTGTTAAAAAATGCATTGGCTAGCCCAGAAGGTCAAGGAAAAATGATTCGTGTATATGTGACCATAGATCACGGTGATCACGCACATTACGATTGGAAATTCGATACACCGACTGAACATGATGAAATCGTAAAAACGGATAAAGATATCGATATTATTTTAGATAAACGCGAGAAATTTTTAGAAGGCGTATGGATTCAATATTTCCATGTTCCAGAGCCTGAATTTGTGATTAGCAGCCTTCATCACGCGCATCACCATCATTAATACAAAAAAACACACCTGTTTTATAGGTGTGTTTTTTCGTTTGTGCGACAAGCAAAAATTTTATTGATGAGAAGAAGAGATAAAATTTTGTTGAAGCAATAAAAATGAGCTATAGTGGAATTACGGATGAAAGAAAAGAGGTTAGCGTATGAAAGTAAGTGTGTTAGTAAGGTCTATTTTAGTTGTTATTTTATATAATTTATTCGTTCTGTACATCGGATGGAACGCTTGGGTGTGGCTTCACACAATGTTTGAAGTGGAGAATAAATGGATTCTTACAGTGATCGTTGTGTTTTTTGCTTATTCCTTTATCATCAGCCGTGCGTTTCAACAAGTCAGCATATTTAAAATTATGGGATCGTACTGGTTAGGATTTATTCAATATTCGGTTCTTTTGCTTCCTATAAGTAATCTAGCCGTATATATTCTCACTCTTCTAGGCGCTTCGCTTTCTACAGCTATCGACTCAATCGGATTTTTCATAATTGCGGCTTTTTTACTCATTTTTGCTTACGGTACGTATAATGCTTACAGTCCTGTGGTAAGGAAATACACGATTTCGCTTGCTAAAAAGACGAATCGGAAAAACCTTCGCATTGCCGTAGCATCTGATATGCACTTTGGCACATTGTCCGGCAAAAAACATTTGCAGCGGTTAATCACTCATGTACAAAAGATACAGCCGGATCTTATTTTACTCCCTGGAGATATTATTGACGATGATCCCCAAGTATTCTTTAAAAAAGAAATGGATTATATGATGAAACAGCTTAAAGCGCCTTTAGGCACATATGGAATTTTGGGAAACCATGAGTATTACGGCGGGAAGATCCCTCAGTTTGTGGAAAGAATGAAAGAAATGAACATTCCTATTTTAATGGATGAAGTGTTAAACATAGGTGATAGCTTGTATTTAATAGGAAGAAAAGACAAGACGGATAAAAACCGAGACAGCTTTTTCGATTTAGCGAGTGAAACGGATCGTTCTCTTCCGGTCATTGCAATGGATCATCAGCCGCTTGCTTTAAAAGAAGCTGAACAAGCGGGAGTAGATTTGCTTTTGTGCGGCCATACTCACAGAGGGCAAATGGCACCTAATCATTTGATTACAAAGCGGTTATTTGAAATTGATTGGGGCTACAAGCAAAATAATCAACTACACACCATTGTCTCTTCAGGGTTTGGCTTTTGGGGCCCTCCGCTTCGAATTGGAAGCAGATCAGAAATTATTCAAATTGATATTTCATTTACAAAATAGAGAAAGCCTTAAAGCTTTCTCTATTTTAATGTACGCAGTAACTTTGGAAGCTCTGCATAAATAGCGACTACTTCATCTACTTTCATTCGAACGAGCCCGCTTGAAGACGGGGCAACAAAGTCCATTATTCCTGATACCATCGATTCTTCTTGTTTGCCCCACTTTACTTGCTTACGTCTGCTGTACTGTTGATAGACACCTTTTCCAACAAAACAAACGATTTTAGGCGTATATGTAGCTATTTTTTTCTTTAAGATTTCTCTGCCTTCTGCATATTCTTCTTTTGTAATCTCATCAGCTGCCTTTGTAGGACGCTCTACAATATTTGTTAAACCGTATCCTAGCTGCAGCAGCGAGTGATCTTCCTCCGGATGGTATTTACGATCTGTCAAACCTGCTTTATGAAGAATTGTCCAGAAACGATTGGTTGGATTAGCAAAATGATGCCCCGTTTCACCGGAACGGATGCTTGGATTAAAACCTACAAATAAAATATCTAAGTTAGGTTGTATATGATCAAAAATAGAATTCATAATGATACGCTCCTCACAATGTAAAAAGAAAACATCCAAATTGGATGTTTTCTTTTTACTATACCCTATTAAATACGAACTACGCGTCCGTTGAAATGAGCTTTCCAGTAGCCGCTGCTCATGTTTGCGATTGCAACACCCGTTGAGCTTTGAGCACCGATGAACTTGCCGCCTCCTACATAAATACCAACGTGGCCATCTTTTTTATATGTATCGAAGAAAACAAGATCTCCAGGCTGCATTTGACTAGAAGACACTTGTGTTCCAGCATGTTTTAACGTTTCTGTACTTACAGATCCAAGAGGCCCAAGGTTAATGCCTACTTGAGCATATGCCCAGTGTACAAATGACGAGCAGTCAAATAAACCGTGGTTAATATCAGAGTGGCTGCGTCCTCCGCCAAATACATAAGCAGAGTTTCCAATCCAGCGGTTTCCTACCGTTACGACGTTGCTAGCTTTTGGAGCCGGAGCGCTTGTCGGTGCAACATCATTGCTGCTTGCTTTTGGCGCTGCTTCCTTAGCAGAAGACGAATCCGCTTTTTCAGCTGGTACAGCCGCTGCTTTTTGAGCTTGTTCGGCTGCTTTCTTAGCTGCCTCTTTAGCCGCTTGTTCAGCTGCTTTTCTTGCTGCTTCTTCCGCAGCTTTTTGGTCTTTAATATTTTGTTCAAGCGTAGACTGTTCATTTGCAAGAGAGCTGTCTTTTGCTTGTAGAGAAGCTTTTAATTCTTCATTTTTTGCTTCTTTATCTTTTAGTTCTTTTGCCAATGTATCTTTTTGTTTCTTTTGAGCTGCTAGCTGAACAGTCATTTCATCCAGTTCTGCTTTCATGTCTTCTAAGCTAGCTAGCTTAGATTTAACATCTGCTTGTTTTGTTTTTAATTCATCTTGCATATTTTTTGTTTCTTTTAAAATATCACGGTCTGCATCTACAATAGTGGAAACAGCTAGCGCGCGGTCTACAAAATCACTGAAGCTTGAAGAACCAAGTAAAACTTGTAAGTACTCTACATTACCGCCGCTTTCTTGCAGGGAACGTGCACGATCTTTTAAAATATCATTTCGCTTTTCAAGTTTTTCTTGAAGCAGCTTAATTTCTTTTTCAAGCTGGTCCACTTGTTTAGACGTTTCTTTAATATCTACTTCTGTTTTTTGGGCTTTTTTATTATTTTCTTCTTCTGCTAATGTTAATCGCTCAAGCTGTGCTTTCATTTGATCTTGTTCTGCTTGAAGGCGTGTCAATTCATCAGAAGCTGCTTTGATGTTAGATTGCACATCTTGGCGCTGATTTTGAATTTGAGATTTCTGTGATTCCATATCCTGAATGGTAGAGGCATAGGCTGGAGTTGATAAAACTCCTCCCAGACCTAATAAAACCGTTGTGTTAAGTAAAAGCATTTTCTTTTTCAATATGAATTCCTCCACTTTCTCGCTCTGTTAAACTAGTAATTTCTAATTATGTATCAATATGTATAAAAGTCTGACAATTTATGTAAAGTTAACTGTATTTGTCGATAAATAGCTAAATCTGCTAATGAAAATCTACGAAAATTATACCACGATAAACGTTGATAAAAAGAATAACAATATTACAATTGTATTTCAGTAATGTAACATTTAACGCTTGCATGTACATTCACCTTTTTCTACTGTTTTTACAATATTTGAAAATGATTTTCTAAAATAGTAACAAATCTATTTTTATTTCCCGTTCGAAGGTGTTTAAAAAGAGGTTGATAGGCAGTTAATAAACAATATTCGACAAGATGTGGATGAAGTCATACAAAAAACCTTCTCGCTGTGAGGCGAGAAGGTTTTTTTAATCACGCTGCTGATAATAATGTTCTAAAGCTACAATTGCGCTTCCCATTCTTTCTTGATCAGGAATAACAATACGGCCTACTCCTTCTTCTCTTAAAGCAGCAGCGGTTACTTTTCCAACGGCCACAGCTACTACAGAGCTTTCAAAGAGTTCTCGAATATGATCAGCTTGCCCATATTCTCTTGCAAACGAAAATAAAAAGCGGGCCTGCGGAGCGCTTGTGAAATTGACTGCGTCGATTTTTCCGCTTATTAATTCGTTTATAAGCTGTTCCATCACTTCTGCTTGTGGAGGAATATGCTGATACGGTAAAACCTCTTTAAACTGGGCTTTTTGATTTGAAAGAAAGTCAATCAACTTTGGTGCAGGGTCTCCGTGAAGCTGAAGCGCTACATGTTTTCCTTCAAAAGAAAACGAATGAAGGGCCCTGACTAGTCCTGCTGTACTTCCATCATCATCTCGAACGGTTGGAGTAATTCCAAGCTTTTTTAACATATTTACAGTTTTATACCCGCGTGCAGCAATATTGGCTGCTTGTAAAGAAGAAAGGAATTCGTCAGCTAGCCCTAGCTTATCTGCCGTTTTATAAAGAATTTCTGTGCCGACGCCTGTCGTAAAAATAAACCAATCATAATTTCCTTTTACAAGTTCTTTAATGTCTGCTTCTAAATGTGTGTCATCTAAAAAGATGGTTCCTTGTGCAGGTCGTACAAGCGGAGTCCCGCCAAGATTTTCAACAATTTTGCTGATTTCTTCTACTTTACGCTGACCTACCAATGCGACTGTTTTACCTTCTAATCGTTTCAATGGTCTACCTCCATTTTTCTATGTCTGCTACTTAAATGATCCTCCATAACCGAGCTTTTCAGAAATCACGATCGCCGCTTCTGTTACTTTTTGAATAATGAACGGCAGTCTGTCCCCTTGAAATCTCGCTTCAATTCCCGCTACGCTAATGCCTGCAACAACTTCATTTTGATGATTTAAAATTGGCGCACTCACGGATGTTGTAAAGTTTTCTAATTCAGAGGTGCTAATTGTATACCCTTTTTCTTTTGCTTCTTTTAATGCATTTCTTAGCTTCTTTTTATCTGTAATGGTTCCAATACCTATTGGAGTTAGCTCCGTTTGATTAATATATTCCTCTTGTTCTTTTTCAGGTAAATGGGCCAAGATAATGCGTGAACAGGCTCCTGCATAAAGAGGTGAACGCCTTCCAATTGATGTATAGAGACGCACTGGATGAAGCGTATCTACTTTTTCAATATACATAGCTTCATTCCCGTCTCGTACAATTAAATTAACCGCTTCTTCTACGTCGTCTCGGAGCGTTTCCATTACAGGCCTCGCAATACTTCTAATATCTAAACGATTAGCCACTAGCTGGCCAAATTGTAAGAATAAAAGTCCAAGCGAGTAGTAACCTTGCGCATCTTTTGTTAAAAAGCCCATCTCTTCAAGCGAGCCAATCATTCGATGCAAAGAGGTTTTGGGAACGCCTGAATATTCCATCATTTCTGTGAAAGTCAGTTTAGGGTACTTGATAAAAAGCGTGAGAATCTGCATGGATTTAACGACTGTTTTATTGTTAGCTTGCATGAAACCTTCTCCCTTATTTATGCGAATACATGTATTTGATAGACGTATAGCTTACTAGCTAATGATATATTCTTTTATTATACATGAAGAAAAAAAGGAAAGCACTCCCTTACAAGAGCACTTTCCTTTCTTATACCATTTCTAGTTCTTTAATTGAAATAGGATTACTTTCTAGAAATTTGGTTGTAAAATCCCCTTCCTTAAACGAAGGATGATCCAGTAATTCTAAATGAAAAGGAATGGTTGTATGAATACCTATAATGATAAATTCTTTAAGCGCACGTTTCATTCGTTGAATCGCTTCATGTCGATCTTTCCCTGTTACAATCAATTTCGCTACCATTGAATCATAAAATGGAGAAATTTCATAGCCTGGGTAAACGGCGCTGTCTACACGAACCCCGTAGCCGCCAGGAGGTAAATACATCTCGACTTTTCCAGGAGAAGGCATAAAGTTTTTAGCCGGATTTTCTGCATTGATTCGGCACTCAATTGCCCATCCTTTTAACTGAACATCTCGCTGAGCAAATGATAGCGGGTAACCTGCTGCCACCGAAATTTGTTCTTTAATTAAATCAATGTTTGTTACAAGTTCTGTAACGGGGTGTTCAACTTGAATCCGTGTGTTCATTTCCATAAAGTAAAAATGTCCGTGCTTATCTAACAGAAACTCAACCGTTCCGACACCTGTATAATCGACTGCTTTAGCTGCCGAGACTGCCGCTTTGCCCATTTTAGCACGAAGGTTTTCATCTACCACAGGAGACGGAGCTTCTTCTACTAATTTTTGATGACGTCGTTGAATCGAACAATCTCGTTCACCTAAATGAACCACATTCCCTTCTTCATCAGCAATAATTTGAATTTCGATGTGTTTCGGTTCTTCTAAATACTTTTCAAGGTATACTCCGCCGTTTCCAAAGGCTGTTTCTGCTTCATGCTGAGCTTGACGAATCGCTTTTTCTAACTCTTCTTCGCTATGAGCTAGCCGCATTCCTTTTCCACCGCCGCCCGCTGTGGCTTTTACGATGATTGGATAGCCTATTTCTCGTGCTACTGGGATAGCGGTGCTGCTATCTTCAATCAGTCCTTCCGTTCCAGGTACAATAGGCACGCCGGCTTGCTTCATTGTATCTCTTGCTACAGCTTTTGCTCCCATTTTACGGATGGCTTCCGCTTTTGGACCAATAAAGGTGATGTTATAGGATTCACACATCTCAGCAAAATCAGCATTTTCAGCTAAAAATCCGTAGCCGGGATGAACAGCGTCTGCCTTGGTTACTTGCGCTACGGTAAGCAGATTACGAATATTTAAGTAGCTTTCTTTAGAAGGTGTTTTACCAATACAAAATGACTCATCTGCTAGCTTCACGTGAAGTGCATCTTTGTCTGCTTCTGAATAAACTGCCACGGTTGCAATTCCTATTTCTTTACAAGCCCGAATAATACGAACTGCAATCTCGCCGCGGTTTGCGATTAAGACCTTTTTGAACATAATGACTCCTCCTGACAGTATGTATACTTTAGTATGATTTTACGGTAAATAGAGGCTGTCCAAACTCAACAACATCTCCGTCTTTCACAAGAATTTCAAGCACTTCTCCTTCAATTCCTGCATCTACTTCGTTAAAAAGCTTCATCGCTTCAATCACACATACAACATCTTCACGTTCAATTGTTTGTCCTACTTGAATAAAGGGATCGGCGTCTGCTTCTGGCTTGGAGTAAAACGTTCCGACCATTGGTGATAAAATTTGCTTTTCATTGTTTTCTGCTGAGTTTACAGACATAGAATCTTGAGGCACTTGCTCAGTGGCAACGGCTTTTACTTCCTCGGTTTTTACTTCTGTAACAGCTGTGTCCTCTAAAGGAATTCCTGCTTTATCAATGACAACTTTTGTCCCTTCATGTTCAATATGGAGCTTTTGAATACCAGATTCATTCATTAATGAAACAACTTCTTGCAATTCACGTACGTTTATCATCTATTGTCACTCCCGTTTTTGTTATTTAATTGAGGCAAGGTTAATAGCAATCTTCAATTCTTGAAGCAGCTGTTCTTTTTCTAAATAGATTTTTTCTGCTTCATGAAGCGAAATGTGAGAAAAGTAAATGGACTCTCCAGGCTTCACTTGAGCTAAAAGTGGTAAATCCGCTGTAATTACTTGAGCGATTTTAGGATATCCTCCCGTAGTTTGACGGTCTGCTAACAGGATAATGGGATTTCCATCTGGTGGAACTTGAACAGAACCTTGTGAAACAGCTTCAGACAATAACTCTTTTTTTTCTTGAAGCTGAAGAGAAGGTCCGTCCATTCGATAGCCCATTCGATCTGATTGATTCGATACTTTAAAAGGCTCTTGAGTAAAATGACTTTTGCTTTCAGCTGTAAATAGATCAAATTGACTGCCATTAATAACACGGACCGCTGGTTTCTTTGTGAAATGAACAAATTCCTTATAATTTACGGACCATGAAGAAGTATATACCCCGTTTATTAGTTCATTGGAAAGAAAAGCAGGCTTCGAAGCAGCTGGAACAGATAGGGGTAAAACATCATCTGTTTGTAAGGCTCTTCCTTTGTAGCCACCAATTTCGCCTCTCAAATACGTGCTTTTACTATTCAATACTTCATCAATGGCAAATCCCCCGGCTACAGATAGATAGGAACGACACCCGGTTTTACAAGGACCAAATGATAAAATGCTTCCTTTTGGAATAAATAAAGGTTTCCACATTGGGACTGGCTTTCCGTTGATCGAAGGAGTTAAATCTCCTCCGGTAATCGCCACTAAACAATCACTTTCTATTTCAAGGGTAGGCCCCACTAGAGTAACTTCAAGTCCCGCTTCTTTTTCATCGTTACCAACTAGTAAATTAGCAATTCGGAGAGAATAAGAATCCATTGCACCGCTTACAATCACACCGTGCTGTTGAAATCCTCTTCTTCCTAAATCTTGAATGCTCGTTAATAACCCGGCTTTACTGACTCGTATACTCATTTTCCCCCCTCCTTTGCCTGTATTTCTTGATACTCTTCTTTAGAGATAGGCTCGAATTTCACAATATCCCCAGCTTGCAGCAAACTGGGCGGATTTTGTTGTGGTAAAAACAGTTTAATAGGCGTTTGGCCAATTAATTGCCATCCTCCTGGAGTGGAAATAGGATACACTCCTGTTTGCATTCCCGCAATACCAACCGAGCCGGCAGGAATAGAGGTGCGAGGAGACGACCGGCGAGGTGTAGCAATCTTTTCAGACAATCCTCCGAGAAATGGGAATCCAGGAGCAAACCCAATCATGTACGCTAAGTATTCGCCTTCAGAATGAATACTAATTACCTCTTCAGTTGTTAAGTTATGGTGACGAGCGACATATTCAAGGTCAGGTCCATACTCTCTTCCGTAGCAAACTGGAATGGAAACCGTACGATGAGCTAACTCTTTTTCTGTCTGTTCGTTCTCTAGTTTACTTTGAACGATAGAAGACACTACTTCAAAAGGAGAAACAAATTCCTTCTTCTGCTTTTTTCTCACAGCTGCTACAACTTCAAGAGGGTTATAGAAGATTGTAAGATTCGTAAATGCCGGCACGCATTCAATAAACCCAGGGAAAGGATTTAATTCTATGGAATCTTTACACGTTTTGATTTGTTTATGAATATCGTACTGAATACTGTCTCCAAACGTTATAACAAGCGCTGAGTCGCCAAGCGGAGAAATTACAGCCGATGCTTTTGTTACGGTTTGATTCATATCTACACCTCTTTCTTTTATAAAACACCTAGTTTTTCATCTCGAATATCGGTAATAAACATATGCCCCGGAGCATGTGTAATCATAATAGAAGGTTTTGTTTCCATTGCTACAGCTTGAGGGGTTACACCACAAGCCCAAAATACAGGAACTTCGCCTTCCTTAATGGAAACGGCATCACCAAAATCCGGAGATTGAACGTCTTTAATCCCTATCGCAGCGGGATCTCCAATGTGAACAGGTCCCCCATGTACAGCTGGAAAACGTGAAGTTACTTGGACTGCCCGCACTACGTCTCGCTGAGGAATTGGACGCATACTAACTACCGTCGAGCCGCGGAATATCCCTGCTTCAGTGCACGAAATATTTGTTTTATACATAGGCACATTACAATTTTCTTCAATGTGACGAACGGGTATGTCATTGTTTAAAAGTGCGTGTTCAAATGTAAAACTGCAGCCGATAAGAAAAGCAACCATATCTTCTGTCCAGTAGTCTGTGATATCGGTTACTTCTTTTACTAGTTCCCCATTTTCATAGATTCGATACTTTGGGATGTCTGTACGAATATCTCCCGACGGAGCTGCAAACTTTGGCACCGAAGACCCAACGTCTGTTACATCTAAAAGAGGACAAGATTTAGGATTACGCTGACAGAACAGTAGAAAGTCAAAAGCTTGCTTCTTTGGTAAAATAGCTAAATTAGCTTGAGTATAGCCGTTTGCCATGCCTGCTGTTGGCTGAATAAGCAGATTGTTACGGATTTGCTGACGGAGTTCAGCTGGAGTTAGTTGTGAAAGGTTTGTCATATTTCTATCTCCCATCATTGCCCGCACGCAACTTACGTGCGGGCACCTTGTTTTATTTAAATAATTGAGGAATTTGATCCATTAACGTATAGCCGCCCATTAAAGCCATCACAATAACCACAAGTACACCAGAAATGGTGAGCCATAAAGGGTGTTTATAATCGCCAACGATGCTTTTTTTGTAGGCAGCAATCAGTAATGTCCCAAGAGCAACGGGCAAAATTAATCCATTGAGTGCTCCAACTAAAAGAAGAACTTTTACAGGTTTTCCAATTAAGACAAACGACAGAGTTGAAATAATAATAAAACCAATAATAATCCAGTTTGAGTTCTTATTAAGTTTTTCACTAAAGGTTTGAATAAATGAAACGGATGTATAAGCAGCTCCTACCACAGACGTAATAGCAGCAGACCACATGACAATCCCAAAAATTTTATAGCCGACGTTTCCTGCTGCGAGCTGAAACACGGATGCTGGAGGGTTGGCCGGGTCGATTTGCAGCCCTTTAGACACAACGCCAAGTACAGCTAAAAACAAAGCGATTCGCATAACGGAAGTAATCAGAATTCCTGTTACAGAGCTTTTTGTTACCTGAGGTAAAGAATCGATGCCTTTTACACCAGCATCTAAAAGACGATGTCCGCCAGCAAAAGTAATGTAACCACCGACAGTTCCTCCAACAAGCGTAACGATAGCAATGATGTCGATTTTATCAGGAGCAAAAGTTTTCACCACAGCTTCTCCAACGGGAGGTGAAGTCGTAGCTGCTACATATACCATCAGTCCAATCATGACAAAACCTGCAATTTGCGTGAAGCGATCCATTGCTTTTCCAGCTTCTTTTACAACGAAGATTAATACAGCAATTACTGCACTAATTGCAGCCCCGGCTGTTGGAGAAATACCTGTAATCGCATTTAAACCAAGCCCGGCACCAGCAATATTTCCAATATTAAATGCAAGTCCGCCGATTACAATTAAAATAGCGAGCACGTACCCTAATCCTGGAAATACCATGTTGGCGATCTCTTGTCCGCGTTTTTCAGAGACAGCAATAATCCTCCATACGTTGGTTTGAGCAAAGATATCAAGGATAATTGAAATTAAAATAACAAATCCAAAACTTGCTGCTAAATTTTGTGTGAATACGGTAGTTTGAGTTAAAAAGCCTGGTCCAATAGCCGATGTGGCCATTAAAAAAGCGGCTCCAAGCATTAACGTCCAGTTTACTTTAGGCGCAGCCGAAAGCTTTTGCTGAGGTGTTGATTTTTTAATTGGCTCCAATATCATCTTCCTCCTGATTGTATGTAGTTTTTATTGTGAAATAGCTTTAACTACTACTTCTGATGCTTTTAAAGAACGGTTCACGTGACGAGCAAATTCAAGTGCGTGAGCCCCGTCTCCGTGAATACAAATTGTATCTGCTTGTAACTCTATATCCTTGCCTTGCTGAGATTTTACTTTCCCTTCTTTCACCATTGTAATAACTTGAAAAACAGCTTCGTCATCATTTTCGATTAAAGCATTTGGTTCAGTGCGAGCAGTGAGAGAACCGTCTAATTGATAGGTACGGTCTGCAAATACCTCATTGGCCGTTTTTAGCCCAATTTTGTTACCTGCTTGAATGAGCTCACTTCCAGATAGCCCAAATAAAATCAGTTCAGGATTTACGTTGTAAACAGCTTTTGCTATCGCTTCAGACAATGCTTTGTTTTTAGCAGCCATGTTATATAGTGCACCGTGGGGCTTTACATGCTGCATTGATACCCCTTCTGCTTGCAAAAAACCGTTTAATGCACCGATTTGATATACCACAATATCGTAGGCTTCTTGAGGTGAAATATTCATGTTTCTACGTCCAAAACCGATAAGGTCCTGTAGACCAGGATGAGCACCAATTTGCACCTTTTTTTCAGCAGCCAATCTTACCGTTTTTCTCATGACGCTCGGATCCCCTGCGTGAAATCCACAGGCTACGTTCACAGACGTCACATAATCTAAGATCGCTTCATCATTGCCAATGTGATAAGCACCAAAGCTTTCCCCTAAATCACAGTTTAAATCTACTTTACTCAATGCGTTCTTCCCCCTTAACCTTTTTATGTAAGCGTAATCATTTACAGATAGTAAGGAAAATTCAAGCTATATTATCTGCATCAATACTTTTTGTTCCGTTTTTCGGAATTTAAGTACCGTTTTTCAGTTATATTTGGATTGTAGCACGAGATGATGAATAGAACAATAACATTGTCAGAATATTTAACATAGTCATTATTTTCGCTTGGATAATACTCTCTTATTTTATCGATCTCTTCTATCTATAGACTTAATATAACGCAACCCCTTAATGTCATTAGACACAGTAAATAAACAGGTTGTCAGAATAATTAATAGTTCAAAATAATCAAAATGAAATTTTTATTGTAATCGTTTTCAACAAGGTGCTATATTTCAATTGTAGTCAATTTATGCAAACGATTGCAAAAAGGGGATGAAACGATGAAAGGGAAAAAATGGACAGCTTTAGCACTAACACTGCCGCTGGCTGCTAGCTTATCAACAGGCGTTCACGCAGAAACCGTACATAAAGGTAAGTCTCCAACAGCAGATAAAAACGGTGTTTTTTATGAAGTGTATGTAAACTCTTTTTACGATGCAAATAAGGATGGACATGGTGATTTAAAAGGTCTTACACAAAAGTTGGATTATTTAAATGACGGCAATTCTCATACAAAAAATGATCTTCAAGTAAACGGGATTTGGATGATGCCTGTCAACCCTTCTCCTAGCTATCATAAATATGATGTAACGGACTATTATAATATTGATCCGCAGTATGGAAATCTGCAAGATTTTCGCAAGCTGATGAAAGAAGCAGATAAACGAGACGTAAAAGTTATTATGGACCTCGTTGTGAATCATACGAGCAGTGAACACCCTTGGTTTCAAGCTGCGTTAAAAGATAAAAATAGCAAGTACAGAGATTACTATATTTGGGCTGATAAAAATACCGATTTGAATGAAAAAGGATCTTGGGGACAGCAAGTATGGCATAAAGCTCCAAACGGAGAGTATTTTTACGGAACGTTTTGGGAAGGAATGCCTGACTTAAATTACGCTAATCCTGAAGTAAGAAAAGAAATGATTAACGTAGGAAAGTTTTGGCTGAAGCAAGGAGTTGACGGGTTCCGCCTAGATGCTGCGCTTCATATTTTTAAAGGTCAAACACCTGAAGGCGCTAAGAAAAATATCGTATGGTGGAATGAGTTCAGAGATGCGATGAAAAAAGAAAACCCGAACGTATATCTAACGGGTGAAGTATGGGATCAGCCTGAAGTCGTGGCTCCTTACTATCAATCGCTTGATTCTCTGTTTAACTTTGATTTAGCAGGAAAGATTGTAAACTCTGTAAAAGCAGGAAATGATCAAGGAATTGCCACTGCAGCAGCGGCAACGGATGAGCTGTTCAAATCATACAATCCAAACAAAATTGATGGCATTTTCTTAACCAACCATGACCAAAATCGCGTCATGAGTGAGCTAAGCGGCGATGTGAATAAAGCAAAATCAGCTGCTTCTATCTTACTTACGCTTCCTGGCAACCCGTATATTTATTACGGTGAAGAAGTTGGAATGACCGGTGAAAAGCCTGATGAATTAATCCGTGAACCGTTCCGCTGGTACGAAGGAAACGGACTTGGACAAACCAGCTGGGAAACACCTGTATACAACAAAGGCGGCAATGGTGTGTCAGTAGAAGCACAAACAAAACAAAAGGGTTCTTTGTTAAATCATTACCGTGAAATGATTCGTGTGCGTCAGCAGCACGAAGAGTTAGTAAAAGGAACGCTTCAATCTGTTTCAGTAGACAAGAAAGAAGTCGTTGCCTATAGCCGTACGTATAAAGGCAAATCGATTAGCGTGTATCATAATATTTCAAATCAACCGGTAAAAGTATCTGTGACGGCGAAAGGTAAATTGATTTTTGCTAGTGAAAAAGGTGCTAAGAAAGTCAAAAATCAGCTTGTGATTCCGGCTAATACAACGGTTTTAATAAAATAATATAAAAGAAATCCGTGGATTATATCCACGGATTTCTTTTATAGCTCTTTTTCCAAGCAGTTAACTTGATTATGGTGCAGCGGCTTAGTGGCGTACTGTGTAAAACCAAGACGTTCCCAAAACAACTTGGCTCTAGAATTTTGAGACAGGACGCCAAGGCGCAGGACTGAAACTCCTTCTTCTTTTAGCTTGTCTTCAAACGCTACATAAGCCTGCGTTCCAAAACTGAAATTATGATACGCGCTATGAATCATAAAAGCCCCTATCCATGGATGGTCATCGTTTGGGTTTTGTTTCATGTAATCAATAACTCCTACGTATGTATCGTCAGCTTTAATAAAATAACTGTCTGTTTTTTCATTCATGTATTCTTTAAAAAGCTCTTGTTCGCTCCGCTCTTTCTTGCCGTTTTCCAACACATTATAAGCTTCGTTCGAATTGATAATCTCTGAAACAATATACATCGTGTCAGCTGTAATGGGTTCAAATGAAATCATATGTCTTCCCTTCTTTCTCTGTAAAGTAGCTGTATATCATTGCTTTGTCAATTTTACCATTTTTCATTCGCGGAAAGGACTTTAAAATTCTCCATACACGCGGGATTTTATAAGCAGATACTCGTTTTGTCAGCGCTTGTCTCACATCAGAAAGAGAAATGTTCTCTAAGACAATTGCTGCACCTACGACTTCTGAACGTTCAGCATCTACTACACTAAAAACGGCTGCTTCGCTAACCCCCGGTATTTGTAAAAGCAGCTCTTCAATTTCTTCAGCATAAACTGAGCTTCCGCTGCTTTTAATCACGTTTTTATCTCTCCCTACAATCGTAATGCTTCCATCTGGAAGTTGAACTGCAATATCATGCGACGTAACATATCCGTTCAAAAACGAGCGGTTTGTTTCTTTGCTGTCATTAACAAACCCTTCAAATGCTTGATTTGTTTTTACAAATAACGTTCCTTTGTCACCTTTTTCTACTTCTTTTCCACGTTCATTAAGGATTAAAACGTCTACACTGTCAACAGGATAACCTACTGTATGAGGCATCGTTTCAGCTGTATCTGGTGAAAGCACCGTAACAAATCCCATTTCGGAAGATCCGTAATATTCATAAAGAGAGGCAACAGGAAACGCTTGTGAAAATTTCTTTCGAACGGAAGGTGATAATTTATTGCCTACTGAAATCACGGTCTTTGGCAGAAGTCGTTTCTCTTTCGGTCTGCTTTGTACGTAACGAAGCAATGGAGAAATTAATGCGGGTGTAATAGACATACAGCTAGCTTCCTTCTTAAAAACAGCAGAAGGTGTAAACGCTTCTAAAATAACAGCATACATGCCGCTGCAAAGCGCATGTAAAACTGGGTAAAGCTGCGCGGAATACGAGATATGTAAAGGAACAAGCACTTTGTCGTGTGGCTTTAAAGAAAATATGTCTGACCATTCTTGAAATGATGAAGACCAAGAATGATGCGATTTTACAAACCCTTTAGGCCTTCCTGTTGACCCGGAGGTAAATCCAAATAAAAATAGGTCGGACAGTGCATTCACTTGCCGTACGGGCAGCATAGGTTTTTCTTTCATTATTTTAATTAAAGAAGATGTTTTCCATAGCCAGTTCGGAGATTGAATCGAAAAATAAGTATCGATTTCAGCGTCTGTTAATTCATTGTGTAAAAGCATTACCACTCCACCGGCTTTTAAAATCGCTAAAAATGACACAATAGCTTCTACATTGTTTGGCATGCTTAAAGCAACGAGCTCCCCTTCTTTTATCCCTTTTTCGTGCAGCTGTTTTTCGGCTTTGCATACACAATCCCACATTTGACTGTAGCTTAGCTTATTAATAGAATCCGATAGTGCCAGTCCGTCAGGCGTTTGTTGACACTGATAAAAAATTAGTTCTTCAATTCGTTTCATTACTGCTTAAACTCCCTTTTTCTTTTAGTGTACCGTAAATGTACGTTTGAGAAAAGAAAAAATGTAAACTTATATAAAAATAAAGTTGACTAATTTAAGTTTAATAAGATACGATAGTCATGTTTTATCATACATAGCGGAGGTTTACAATGAAAACAAAAGATATGACGTATGTCGCATTATTTACGGCTGTAATGGGAGCACTGGGGCTTGTTCCTCCTATTTTTCTATCATTTACTCCCGTTCCTATTACTCTTCAAACGATGGGAGTTATGCTGGCAGGAGGTATTCTTGGGGCTAGGTTAGGCGCATTAAGCCAATTTATTTTTTTATGTTTACTAGCAGCTGGCGTTCCTTTACTTGCTGGAGGGCGCGGAGGAATTGGCGTATTCTTGAGTCCGAGTGCTGGATATATCATAGGCTATGTGTTTGCAGCTTTCTTTATTGGCTGGACGCTATCTAAGTTAAAAAATGTAACGGTTGCAAAGGCGTTTGCCGTCAATGTGTTATTTGGCATTGTGTTAGTATATGCATGTGGCATTCCTGTGCAGGCAATGCAGCTTCACATTCCGTTTCTGAAGTCTCTTCAGCTAAGTTTCGTTTACCTTCCAGGTGACTGTATAAAAGCAGTGGTTGCGGCTTATTTAATTACAAAAGTTCGAAAAGTAGTAACGGTACCTGGCCGTTCTAACACAGCTTCTATGTAAGGAAGTGATGACTATGTATCAAGCAGCAGTTGTAAAAGCGAAGCGTACAGTCATTGGAAAAGAAAACGGTGTACTTAAAGATTTTCATGTTCAAGAGCTAGCGGCTCCTTTATTAAAACAGCTTAGCGCTGGAATCGAACATGAAATTGATGACATTATTTTAGGGAATGTTGTAGGTCCAGGAGGAAACGTAGCTAGGCTCTCAGCTTTAGAAGCAGACCTCCCTTTTTCTATCCCGGGAATGACTATCGATCGTCAGTGCGGAGCTGGCTTAGATGCGATTCGAATGGCCAGCTATTTGATAAAAGCGGGCGCTGGAACGTGTTATTTAGCTGGAGGTGTTGAAAGTACAAGCACCTCTCCTTTTGAAAAAAGAGCACGTTTTTCTCCTGATAAAATTGGTGATCCTGACATGGGAATCGCAGCAGAAAACGTAGCTCAGCAATATAACATATCTAAAGAGCAGCAAGACAGGTACGCTCTTTTAAGTCATGAAAGAAGCTGGGAGTCTTTTGAAAAGAGATTGTTTGAAGAAGAAACCCTTCATCTTCCGAACGTGATGCAAGATGAAGCATTTATGAAAAAACGAAACATAACAAAGCTGCTTGAAAAAGTCAGCCCCGTCTTTTTAAAAAAAGAAGGCACCGTCACCGCAGTCACCAGCTGCGGAATCAATGACGGAGCCTGCATCACACTTGTGATGGAAGAGAAAAAAGCACGAGCCTTAGGATTTCAGCCAGTTTTACGCTTTATCGACGCTGACATTTCAGGAGTGTCACCTCTTTATCCAGCTATTGCACCGGTTTCAGCTATTAAAAACATCCTGAAGCGAAATTCTCTTACGGTAGATGATATTGACTTATTTGAAATCAATGAAGCCTTTGCTGTTAAAGTTGTCGCTTGCATGCAAGAACTGGGGATATCAGAAAAGAAAGTGAATATTCGTGGAGGGGCATTGACGCTAGGACACCCGTACGGAGCATCAGGAGCTATTTTAGCTACGCGTCTTTTTTATGAAAGCAAGCGCCGGGACATGCGATATGTAATAGCTGCTTTAGGGAGCGGAGGCGGAATAGGAACAGCGGTATTATTTGAAGTGATCAAATAATACCGCTGTTTTTATGCCTTTTTTATTACATTATGTTGTATCAAATATTGCTCAATATCTTTAAATGTGTCAACAGGAACAAAGGGAACGTTTTGTTCACGCAGTAAATCTTGCAAAGAATCTTTTGCAAATGTGACATCTGCATATTTTGCCGGATGCGAATCCGGCTCGCTGTCTCCAGCAAAATAAATCGTTTCGTATGCTTCCTTTAGTTCTTGAATAACAGTAGATTTATCAATGCCGTAGCGTTCTGAATGCCACCTGTGAGTAGGGTCTAGACGCAAATGAACATTATTTTGATGAAAATATCCTTCATTCGAATAAACTTCAACTTCTTCAACACCGTATTTATCTAAAATCGGTTTAATATAGTACGTCGTTCCAGCGCTTAAAATATAAAAATCCCCGCCGTTTTTCTGAACAGCTTTAATAAAAGCGGGCACGTATTCATCAATTGGAATATTCGCTACTTCTTCTAAAATTTGCGGTTCTTCCTGGTGAATGGATTGAAAAACAGTAGATAAAAAATCAATATCTTTCATTTCTCCTGCTTTCCATCGGTGGAAAAGTTCTTCACCTTCTGGAAAATACTTTTCAATCACAATCCAGTAAAAATCTTTTCTTGAAATCGTTCCATCAAAATCTGATACAAACGCCCATTTTTTCATTCCTCACACATCCTTTGCTACATACTAAGCAGTTCTCGAAGCTCTTCTTCTGTCAAACTAGAAAGCATCGTTTCTCCGGGCTGAATAACCTGTTCGATAAGTTCTTTTTTCTTTTGCTGCAAGTCGTAAATTTTTTCTTCGATAGTCCCTTGAGAAATAAGCTTGATGACCTGCACAACATTTTTTTGACCAATGCGGTGTGCTCGGCCTGCCGCTTGTTCTTCAATAGCGGGGTTCCACCATAAGTCATATAAAATAACTGTATCGGCTCCTGTTAAATTTAAGCCTGTGCCTCCGGCTTTTAATGAGATTAAGAAAATGTCTTGTTCTCCATTATTAAACCGATCCGCCATTTCCACTCGTTCTTTTGATGGCGTTTGACCGTCTAAGTAAAAGTATGAGAGGTTTTCCTTTTGAAGCTCTTCTCGAATAATATGAAGCATGCTTGTAAATTGAGAAAAAATTAACAAGCGTTTTCCGTTCGCAACTGCATTTCTTGTAATCTCAAGCAGCTGCTCTAATTTGCTTGAATACCCTTCGTAATTTTCAACGAATAAAGAAGGATGACAGCAAATCTGGCGAAGCCTTGTTAATCCGGCCAAGATCTTCATTCGATTTTTATTAAAATCCTCACCGGCTAAAGATGATTTTAATTGCTCTAAATAGCCTACGTATAACTCTTTTTGTTCTTTAGTCAGCTCAGATAAATGCGTTGTTTCAATTTTATCAGGCAGTTCTTTTAACACATCTTTTTTTACTCGTCGTAGTAAAAACGGTCTTACAATTCGACTGACCTGCTGAGATGACATGTTTTTAAACTGGCGAAGCCCTGGAAATAAACCCGGAAGAATGGTCTGGAAAATTGACCAAAGCTCATCAAGTGAGTTTTCAATAGGCGTACCACTTAGCGCAAAACGTTTTTTAGCTGAAATAGTCCGCACAGCTACTGCTGTCTTCGTTGTATGGTTTTTAATACTCTGAGCCTCATCTAGAATTAAAGCATGAAAATGAAGAGGCTGATACAAATCAATATCTTGACGCAGCGTTGGATAAGATGTAATCCATACGTCAGCTGTTCGTTTTAACTTTTCCTCCCGCTCGCTTGGCGTTCCTGTAATGGTTTGAACCGTTAGATTCGGTGCAAATTTCTCCAATTCGTTGCGCCAGTTATAAATCAAGGAAGCTGGCACAACAATTAAAAAGGCACTACTATCTTCACCATGATCTTTTTCAGATAAAATATAGGCAATGCTTTGAAGCGTTTTTCCAAGCCCCATATCATCAGCTAATATGCCTCCTAAAGAGTAGTGAGACAGAGATTTAAACCACTTAAACCCATTGTACTGATAATCACGCAGGGATGCCTGTAAGGATTCTGGCACTTCCCAGTCCATTTCTTCTGGGGATTTAAGCTGTGTGAGTAATCTTTTAAATGCTGAGCCAAACTTAGCAGCTGATTTATCACCCGCACTCATAATTTCTTCCACTTGCATCCCTCTGTATAAAGGTACTTGCAATGAGTTATCCTTTAAGTCTTTTTCCGTTACGTTCAGCTCACGAAACAGGTTTTGGATATGTTCAAAGCCTTCGTTTTCAAGAGGGATAAACGCGCCGTTATCTAGACGATGATAGCTTTTCTTTTCTAAGACGGATTTTAAAACATCTTGAACGGTCTGATGATCAATGTCTCCTAAGTCAAAATTAATTTCTAATAACTGATTGCTGTTTTTGATGTCAACCGTTGTTACCGGCGCCGAAAAATCCGTATATGCATAATCTTTCATCTCATCCGTAATATACACATCCGCTATTTCATCAAGCTTTGGAACAATATGAAACAAAAATTCATATAGAGATGATTCGTCTTGATTTAAATACAGCTGGTTTTTATAAATGTTTAAAGGGGCCGTTTCAATTAAGTCCATAACGCGATCTTCTTTTTCTAAATCTCGTATTAAGATTTTATCGTATTTTTCAGACCTGGGTGAAAATGGATTAATCGAAATCTCTCCGTAGTGATACCGAAGCGTCACAAACAGCTGTTCATCCTCACGGTCAATAAATACTTTTGCTTTTAGTTCAGGTGCAATAATCTGATGGGATACTTCTTTTGCGATATCCACTTTCCCCACTTTTTTTAGTCCTGGGACGACGTGAGATAAAAAATTGCCCATCTGCTCTTCTGCAATAGGTACGACTGGCTTCAAAGGTGCCGTTTTCCGAAGCCCTTCAAGAAGCATACGCTGATCTTGAGATAGCTCATAAAACGTCCCATTTAAAAATAACCAACCGTATCGATCAAAAAACGAAGCTTGATGAAGTTCCGTAAAGTCTAGCTCAAATCCAGCTGCCGGGTGTTTGTTTAATTGAAACGAAAACGGAGCTGAGCTTTCAGCAAAGATAATATTTTCATATGAATACCCTTCATGAATAAATGTAAAGTTCCGATCTTTGAGCAATTGAAATAACTCTTTGGCTACGATGGATGGAATGATTAGTTCTCTGTTATTTGCAGACGAACGATACATGGAATAGGAATTCTTATAAAATGACTCATTCGTCATAATATCCATCAGCAACTCAATGATTTTCTTATCTTCTTCTATAAAAAAATGTTCCGCAGGGTCATATTCGAAGCGCTTAGTAAATTCATGAGTTTGGAATTCTTTAGCGTCTGTTAAAAATTCTTGAATGTTTTTTACTACATACGTCCGGTCGACGCCCACTTTCATTTCAAGGGCTACGTACATTCCTTCTGAACGTAAAAATTCTTCTGAGTAAGACTTGCAAATAAATTCTACTTTCAACGGATCTTTATCTGCATATTTCCTGTGGTCGCTTATTGTTTGTTGATAGCTCGAAAATAAATCGATAAAATGATTTACATTTTCGTATTCTTTGCTTTGGCGAAAAGGCTTCGTTTTAATTGGCTGCGGCTTTGCTCGCTCATCGCAAATGGTTAATAAAACAGCTACTTCGTGTTTGCATTCTGAAAACTCGTGATAAGCAGGACAATCGCAGAATGAATAAAAAGAATTTCCTTTTTGTTCAACCATTACCGTATACATTTCTGCACCTCGAACGGATGCTGTCCACGTAGTGGTCTGTTCATTGTATTCCAAATCAAGCACACGTCCCTGCTTGTAATACGTGTGTCCTCTATAGTACGTTCTGCTTGAGTACGAATCTTTTAATTGTTCTTTGTTTAATGTTTTATTTATCATCGCTTCACAATCTTCCAATCGCATAACAGTCAATGCTGTTTCTGTTTAATTTCTATTCAGAACAAATAATGTTCAACGTCATAAACGTTGAACATTATTTGTCAATTCCTCTATTATAACATGCAACAGACATTATAAAACACTCTTAAGCAATGCAGACTGTTTTCGCTGTTTTCTTTTGTAGAGTATCCAGCCTGCTCCAGCGGATGATAATAAAAGCAGACTAAGCCCTAAAAAAGCCAGTCCTATACGATCGTTAGCCGTAGCGTACGTAAAGAAGGAAATCAGTAAAATACGAATCCCTAAAGTGATACAGCGAAAACAGCTGTCCACTCTTCCCACGATGATATTCGGTATTTTCTGCATCATAAACGTATTTCGAGCTACTCTTGTACCTGCATTTGCAAAAGCAAGAAGAAACACAATAGAAAAATAAATCGGTAGAAACTTCATAAAGAAGATGATAGATATTCCGATCGCAAAAAGGCTCATATTAAGCATAATCGCTAGCTCTGTCCCTGTTCTTTTCATAATAGATACAATGAATACCCCTGCCGTTAAGGCCCCGAAACCATATACGGCACTCCCAATCCCATATGCTGCTGGACTTGCTTTTAATTCTTGAGTTAGATAAATAGGAAACAAATAGTTCGTCATCATCACAGCGATGAAAGGCATAAAAGAAAGCAGTGAAAAAATAGATACTGAGCGATTTTCTTTTATGAATGCTAACCCTTCTTTCATGGCAGTGTGTTTCTTGTCGCTTCGTTCGCTGCTTCGTTCATATGGGATAGTCAATAGACAAAGGAATGCAGCTATATACGTAGCTGCATCTACTGTTAAAATCCATTGAAGCGACCAACGAGTAATGACTAGGCTCGCCACAGACCCTGCAAGCATACTCGATAGCTGACCTTGTATTTCCATAATACTGTTTAATGATTGAAACGCATCCTTTGAAAAAACTTCTTGATTTAAAGCAAAAATCGTTGGATAAAAAAACGTGTAGTAAAGGTTTCCGGTTCCGTATAAAATCACATAGTGAATCGTTGAATAGTCTGTCATAAAACCAACGATGACAAATAGCGTTACCGTGGTAAAACCTATCAATTCTACTGTTAACAGCAGTCTTTTTCGTGACATTTGATCAATAAGAATGCCGATATACGGGGTAAATACAAAGCTAATCACCGTCATAATCAGCATAATCATGCCAAATAGTTTATTTCCATTTGGAGATGCAACTAACAGTAAAGGAATTGCAAGCATCGTAACACCGGAACCGATAGAGGATAAAACATTAGCAGCTACTACGGCTTGAAAGCGACGGTCTTTATAAAGCGCCTTCATCACACATTTTGCTTAGCTTCTAAAATTTGCTTGGATACTTGTGTATAAAGAATCAGTTCGTTAACTAATTCATGAATTCCGTCAGCTGCGTTTTTTCGCAAAGTCCCTTGTTCCATGATGTCTGCAGGGTCTAATACCAGCTGCTTAGATAGGACATTTGCATACAAAGCGCGAGTGACGGTTCTAAGGTTGTTTAAAGCATTAATGCCTCCTTTTCCTCCTCCTGATACTGCTAAAAGTGCCACGGGCTTATGCGCAAAATACGCACTGTTTAAAAAGTCAAACGCGTTTTTTAATGCTCCGCTCATAGCTCCGTGGTACTCGGGAGTCGCAAGTAAAATAGCATCTGCTTTTTCTATTTTTTCAATCAGCATTTGTACTTCTTCTGTTTCATACTGATGATTATCACCTGTGAATATAGGAAGCGATAATTTACTTAAATCTAGAAAAGAACTTTGATAGCTTTTGTGAAGCTCTCTCGTCACTTGTGTTGTTCGGCCTGTTTCTCTAGGACTTCCATTAATAATAAGTATGTTCATTTTTATCTACCCCTCTGTCGTTTGGCTATATTTATAGTATAGGGATGATCGAACTTTTTTTCGTCCTGCTATTGATAGAAAGGAAGCTACCAATATAGACGGAGATGAACGGAGAAAAACCTACAACTAAAGTCGTAGGTTAGGAAATTCCGTGCTGAACAGCATATAGAGCAGCTTGTGTACGGTCTTGAACACCAAGCTTCGATAAAATATTAGATACATGTGTTTTTACTGTTTTCTCTGTAATATGTAAGGAAGCACCAATTTCTTTGTTACTTTTACCTTTTGCAATTTCTTTTAATACGTCTTTTTCTCGTTTTGTTAAGTGGTCAATAAAATTGACTTTCTTTTCGCTGCTTTTGGTTAACCGTGTTAGCAAGTGTTTGGTGACTTTTGGATGAAGCTGATTTTCTCCGTTCATTAGCTTTCGAATAGCTGCTACAAGTTCATCTGGATCACTTTCTTTTAGCTGATAGCCTGAAGCTCCTGCTTCTAGTGCTGGTATCACGTGATCTTGATCTGAAAAGCTTGTCAAAATCATGATTTTTATATGGGGTGCTTGTTTTTTTAATTCTTTTGTTGCTTCGATTCCGTCGAGAACCGGCATGGATAAATCCATTAAAACAATATGGGGATCTAGGGATGTCGCTAACTTTAAAGCTTTCTCCCCGTTAGAAGCTTCTCCTACAATTTCTAAGTCGGGCTGCGTCTGTAAGAAAAAGACAAGTCCTTTTCGGACGACGTGGTGATCATCTGCGATTAGAATCTTTATTTTCATGTGCGCTCCTTTCCGTTATGAAAGAGGAATGGATACTTCCACAACCGTTCCGTTTCCTATGCTGCTTGTAACAGATAGTTTTCCATTTAATCTTTTTATTCGCTCATGCATTGTTTTTAACCCAAGCGTTGGCAATTCTGCTGAAGCACTATACATAAACCCATTGCCGCTATCTTGAATTTTCATGATCACTTGTTCTTTACTTATATTTACGTTTAAATGTACCTCTGCTGTACCTGCATGCTTCCGGCAATTATTAAAAGCTTCTTGCCCGACTCTCCACAGTGCCTCTTCAATCACAGCAGGCAAAACGGACACACCTTTAATTTGTTCTTTTACGTTAAGCCCTAGCATTTGACCATAGCTTTTTAACGCACTGACGATGCCGTTTTCTAACCCTTGAGGGCGAAGCTGCCAAATTAATGCTTTCATTTCCACTTGAGCATGTTGAGCTGTTTCTTGGATTAAGGAAAAAGTCTCTTTTAACTGCACCTCTTTTGCTAAGCTGCTTCCTGCTTTGGCTGTCACATTAATTGAAAACAACAGCTGATTAACAGAATCGTGAAGATCTTTTGCTAGTCTGTTTCTTTCTTCAATAAGTTTTACTTCCTGCTGAGATTGAGTCAGCTTAATCCGTTTGATAGCCGTTCCAATTTGAAGAGCGACGGATCCTAATAGATCAAGTTCTCGCTGTTCAAAATGAATTTTATGAGGAGCAGCTACATTTAATAATCCAAAGCGTTCATCCCCTGCTTGTAAAGGAACCGTTGCGTGATGGGTAATGTCGTGTGTATCTCCCCATTGATGAATGACAGAATCTTCAAGTCTCTTACACTCCATAATATTAGAAGCTTTTTGAAGCCGGCCATCCATATACCGATCAACACACCAGCAGCTTCCGTTACACATAGGCTGAGCGGTTTTATTTAATAAAGCTGGCGGCAAATGCTGAGCAGCAACCATCTCATGTTTTCCATTTTCATCAATAAAAAAGATCCATCCTGTTTGTAAATCTGTAATTTGCAGCAGTTTTAAAAGAGCATCGTGAAGCATTGTATGTAAATTAGTGCCTTCATTTAAAATTTCGGCAATGTCTTTTAAAATCTTGAGCTCTGAAATATGATCTTTTTCCATAGCCTCTCTCCTATATGATGTATTTTCCATTTTTTATTTTATCACAATTAAAGACTATTCTGACTCATAGGACGTTATCTTTAAGGTATTTCCACTTAGATATGTAAGAGTTTTTAACATCAATAATAAAATTTCAAAAAAGTATGTCAGGTAGTTTAACAATTAGCTAGAGTCTTTAAGTAAAACGAACTATACTACAGATAATTCACGTAAGAAAAGAAAAAATGAAAGGAAATGAGGAGAAAAAATATTAAAATTAATCTGTTGAAAACGCTTCCAAATATGAAGGCATAGTGCTATTATATAATTATTAACAGAATAGGGATGTGAGGAAGATGAATAAATTATTTTTAGAAGAGTTACGATACATTATCTTGTGTGAAGTGCCTATGACAAAGTACCGAGTAGAGCAGCTGCAAGACAAATTTGATCAAAGCCCATACTTAATTAATGAACTTTATCAACTCCTATTCGAAAAGCGTCACATTTTAGCTTTTGTTGATGATATTGAATCATCCCTTTATGACTATATTGTGAATAAAGAAATGACGGATGCTAAAACGTATTATGGAGCTATTGCACATGTAGCAAATCTTTTCGGCGAAACGCCTACATATATAAAATGCAAAATAAAAAAATATAGACAGTCTTCGATTTCAAGTATCAGTGCCTAAAAGTTGTGCACAGCTGATTCAAATAAAAAGCAAAAAAGAAATCCTAGCACAAGGGTTTCTTTTTTGTACCAATAACATATAGGGAGGAAAATAAGATGAAGACATTTTTTATCACGAATCGCTATTCGTTTCTTGAAACGCAAGTAAATGAATACATGCAATCTTTACTGGTGAAAACGCCCGAACAAGTGATTTTATATTTCGAAAGGCAAATTCGAAAATATAAAGTATATTTACAGAAAAAACATCATTACCCAGAGTGTATGATTCAATCTATCCACCGTTTGATTGAAGAATATTCATTAATTATCATTAGAGTGAAAAAATATATTAGCTATCAAAACAAGCTGATGAATAAACAGCTATTAGAGCCGCAGTAAAACGAATCATTTTTTATGGTTCGTTTTACTGCGGCTCTGCCGTTTTACTCCTCTTTACTCCTCATATTTTAGCAGTAAATGCAGAACAGCGGGACGTTCTTCAAGATTTTTGTATGAGTGTACATGACTTCCTTCAAATTTTATAGAGTCAAATTGTTTTAGCTCGTATAGCTCTTCTTCTATTTTCATTTCAATTCTTCCTTCCATTACCGTTGCTACTTCAATTAATCCTTTATGATGAGGTTCGGGACAGTATGTAGCGAGAGGAGAAAGAAAGGCTCGGTACATTTCAATAGTTGAATCTATTTGATTTTGAAAAATAAATTCTACTTTCCACGCTTCGTCCGGTCCTTTGAGAGAAAAACCTTCTCCGCACTTAGATACAGCCACTGAAGGTTCTACTGACACTAATTTAGTTAAAGGGATATTTAAACCTGTTGTTATTTTCCACATTACTCCTAGGGTTGGATTAGTCTCCCCTCTTTCAATTTTCCCTAACGTGAGTTTGCTGACTCCTGTCCTATCTGCTAATTCATCGAGTGTGAATTCTCGCTGTGTTCTTATTTTTCTAAGCTCGTTGCCTACCTTTTTCATCATTTCTTCTGAATGCATTTTTTTCTTCCTTTCTTTTGTATATTATGATACACTTTTTTCGTATCTAAGTATACTATAATGTACATTTAGGTATTTTTATTAATTAGGAGGAAAAAGTATGAAAGCAATTTTATGGGGGCTTCTCTCGTCTATGTTCTTTTCTGCTACATTTATTGTGAATCGTGCCATGAATGTATCTGGAACAAGCTGGACTTGGACAGCTTCTCTTCGTTTTTTATTAGCACTACCTATTTTACTCATTTTAGTACTTGTACAAAAGAAGTTTACACCATTATGGATGGAAATGAAAAAGCATCCTTTCGCTTGGTTAGGCTGGGGAACTCTTGCAGGAATTGGATTTTATTCATTATTAAGTTTTTCTTCACTTTTTGGACCGTCATGGCTTATAGCTGGAACGTGGCAAGTAACGATCTTGGCAGGTGCGCTCATTTCTCCACTTTTCTATGTAACGATTCAAACTGCAGACGGAAACAAAAAAGTAAGAGGAAACATTCCACTCAAAACGCTTGGTATTTCAACGTTTATTTTAGCGGGTGTGATTCTCATGCAAGTTAAAGAAGCTGAAAACATCACGCTTTCACAGTTTGTGTTGGGTTTTCTCCCTGTCGTCATGGCTGCTTTTTTATATCCGCTTGGAAATCGAAAAATGATGGAAGTTTGCAAAGGAAAATTAGATACATTTCAACGTGTTTTAGGTATGGCTATCGGCAGTATACCGCTAAGTATCATCTATGCGATATATGGATTTTATACAACTGGTATGCCAACAGCTCCTCAATTTTCGCAAGCTTTTATATTAGCGATGAGTTCAGGTGTAATTGCGACGATGACGTTCTTTCACGCGACAGACTTGGCAAAAGAAAATTTAGCTTTGCTGGGAGCTGTCGAAGCAACTCAATCGGGCAGCATGATTTTTACAGTGTTTGGAGAAGTGTTTTTATTAAATGGGCGTATGCCAACAGGGATAGCTTTAGCTGGCATGATGGTAATCGTAATCGGAATGATTATGAACAGTATGCTAAACAAAAAAACAAAACTGTCTTCGGCCGGTCCTTCACGTACTCTATCAAAATAAGAAAAGAGGAGATGAAAATCTGTTTAAAGGTTTTCATCTCCTCTTTTTAATATTCGAGATGATTGTTCCAATAGCGACTCCAAAGCACAGGGAATCGCATCTGTAAACCATCCTCATCATCTTCATCCCAATCAAGATCCAAATCTTGCTCATCGTACCACATTGGATCAAACTGGTCATATTTATCATAATAGTAGTCGTTATCTAAACCTGTTTTTTCTTCATAAGCTTCACACGCTACAGAAAGTAATTCTTCTAATTGAGGAGCATAGCCTTCTGCTTCTAGTGGTTTAAATACAGAAATCATCGTCTCAGGAGATTCAATTGCTTTATAATATATGTCTTTCCCTTGATATAAAAGCCACGCTCTAAAATAATCAAAACAATCATCTGAACAACCGCCCATTACAATATAAGCTGCTGCCCACAATGAAGAAGTATAGGAGTGATCAAAATGCTGATTTAATAGCTGATCAAAGCGGAAAATGTCCTTTTCAGAACGCTTTGCTAGCGTGGAGCGGAGCCATTCCATTTGCTCGTCGACATCTAATTTTGTCTTCGCCTTTTTTATCAGTTCCCAAAAGAGAGCCTCTGACATCGTGCTGTCTTTCATTACGTGCATCGAACAAGTTAAAGGCTTATATCCTTTCTTCAATTTTGCACGAATCAGCTTTTCAGCTTCCGCTTCACAAGCTTCTGCGGAAGCAAACTCTTTTACTTGCATGCGGCCAGCTGTATCAACTTTTCCAAAGTGAATCACTAACTTGCGGTCTCTTCTTTCAACTTTCCAAAATTTATTCGATTGCTCATCTTTATACACTAAGGTTATTTGCATGATACATTCCCCTTTTTCATCCCACTACTATTATGAATATTTCTCTTTTTACAAGTTATGTAGAGCCATGGCGCTTCATAATCCCTTTTCTTTCCTTTTTTAACATGTTCCAGTTGATTTTAATTCTTTCTAAAGTTTGTTAAAAGCTGAAGTGCTATTTTTTGATCATGCTCCGCTCCTCATTTAAATTTAATGCTACTGATACAGTTCAAATAGCGAGAAATCAAACATGATTTACGCAATATTTCAGCCTCTTATTTTTGTTGCATTTACAACATTTTATTTTTCCTTTATACTCTTTTTATATTAGATATCTTTATTATACAAAAAAGAATCATAAATTCGCAGCAAAGGAAGGATTTTCGATGAAAATTAAGCATGTTACAACAAAAGAGCAGCTTGAAGACGTATTTCATATACGTAAAACAGTGTTTGTTGAAGAACAAGGAGTGCCGTTAGAAGATGAATTTGATGAACATGAAGAAACGGCAAAACATATGTTGATTTATTATAACAACGAACCAGCTGCTTCTGGAAGATTCCGCATAGTAGACGGTTTCGCCAAAATAGAGCGGATATGTGTATTAAAAGAATTTAGAAAATATGGACTTGGAAAAGAAGTGGTGACCAGCTTAGAAGAAGCAGCGAAAAAGGAAGGCTTAACTCAAGCAATGCTTCACGGTCAAGTTCAAGCTGAATCATTTTATCATAAATTAGGGTATAAGACTGTTTCTGATGTATTTATGGAAGACGGTATTCCACACATTATAATGAAAAAAGAATTTACGTTTTAAAAATCTTCTTGTACACAGTTACTTCAGTAAAGAAAAAGGCTCTCAGTAGAGAGCCTTTTTTGTACTATCAGATTTTCATAATTCCGCCTGTGCTTGCAGAAGTTACAAGTTTAGAATATCTTGCAAGATAGCCTTTTTTCACTTTTGGCTCAAAGCCTTTCCAGTTTGCTTTTCGTTCTTCCCAAACATCTGGAGAAACTTGAACATTCATCGAACGATCTTCAATGTCAATCACGATGTGGTCGCCATCTTCTACAAATGCTAGCGGGCCGCCTTCAGCAGCTTCTGGAGATGCGTGACCAATTGATAATCCACGAGAAGCGCCAGAGAAGCGTCCGTCCGTTAATAGAGCTACTTTTGCACCTAGTCCCATTCCCATGATTTGAGAAGTTGGAGCTAACATTTCAGGCATTCCCGGGCCGCCTTTTGGTCCTTCATAACGAATGACTACGACATGTCCTTCTTTTACTTTGCCGTTAGCAATACCGTGCAGCGCCTCGTCTTGAGACTCAAATACAATTGCTGGTCCTTCGTGACGAGTAATACCGTCTTGAACACCGCCCGTTTTAATAATCGCGCCATCTGGAGCTAAGTTACCAAATAATACAGCAAGTCCACCTTTTTCTGTGAACGGCTTATCGATTGGATGAATAACGTTATAATCCTTTACATCGCATCCTGCAATGTTTTCGCCTAGCGTTTTTCCAGTGACCGTCATCGTATCTAAATGAAGTGCACCTTCTTTTTTAGATAGCTCGTTTAAAGCAGCCGATACGCCTCCTGCTTCATGTAAGTCTTCAATAAATACATCCGAAGCCGGAGCGAGTTTTGCCAAGTGAGGAACGCGTTCTGCGACTTCATTGATACGCTCTAACGGGTAATCAATTTCAGCTTCATTCGCAAGAGCCAGCGTGTGAAGGACTGTATTTGTAGAACCACCTAACGCCATGTCTAAAGCAAATGCGTTGTCGATTGCTTTTTCTGTTACAATATCACGTGGTTTTAAATCTAATTTAATTAATTCCATAAGCTGTTTAGCTGATTTTTTAACAAATTCCTTACGTTCAGGAGCCACTGCTAAGATTGTACCATTTCCAGGTAAAGCAAGTCCTAACGCTTCAGCTAAGCAGTTCATCGAGTTTGCTGTAAACATTCCTGAACAAGATCCGCATGTCGGACAGCCGAATTGTTCTAATTCAAGCAATCCTTTATCATCAAGTTTACCTGCTTGATGAGCTCCTACGCCTTCAAATACTGAAGAAAGAGAAATCTTACGACCGTCACTCGTTACGCCAGCCTTCATTGGTCCGCCGCTAACAAAAACTGTCGGAATATTCAGACGTAATGAAGCCATTAACATCCCAGGCGTAATTTTATCACAATTTGGAATACATACCATTCCATCAAACCAGTGAGCAGATACTACCGTTTCAACTGAGTCAGCAATGATTTCACGACTTGGTAATGAATAACGCATACCGATATGTCCCATCGCAATACCATCATCTACACCGATAGTGTTCATTTCAAAAGGTACGCCACCAGCTTCGCGAATCGCATCTTTTACGATTTTACCAAACTCTTGTAAGTGAACATGACCTGGTACAATATCAATATATGAATTGACAACCGCAATAAACGGTTTGCCGAAATCCTCTTCTTTTACACCAGCTGCACGCAGTAGGCTGCGGTGCGGTGCTCTGTCGAATCCTTTTTTGATCATGTTACTTCTTAATTCTGCCACAATAATTCCCTCCGTATTCATCTAACCTATTAAAAACTAAATCTTTTTAAATTGTTTAATAATTTTTAATATAAATACTAATTTAACAAATCACATAAAGGTTTGTAAAGGTTTATGACAAAATAATCATTTTTTATTTCAAAATAGTAAAATTCCCTACATAAATTAGTATAATATATACATATATCCCTTATTTTACAGGAAATCCAAAGGTGGATGTGGAGAATGAAACAATCCTTTTACTACAGAGGTCATCAGGAAAAAGAAATATTTGCACAAAAATGGAAAATTGAAAATAAATCTGCAAAAGGCGTTGTCCAAATAGCGCATGGGATGGCCGAACATATTGGACGCTATGAATACTTTGCTGATGTATTAACTCAAAATGGATATATTGTCTATGGGAATGATCACCGCGGTCACGGTCAAACAGCTTTAAAAGATGAAGAAAAACGTTTTTTTTCTGAAGAAAATGGTTTTGACACCGTGGTTTTCGATATGATTACTTTAACTAAACGCATTGTAACGGAAAATCCTAACCTCCCAGTTTTTCTATTTGGTCACAGCATGGGGTCTTTTCTAACGAGAAGATATATTCAATTAAATACAGAGCATATTCATGGTGTGGTGCTCTCAGGTACTGGCAGCATTCCTTCCCTTTCACTGCAGGGTGGCATAATAGCTGCAAAAATAGAGAAAAAAAGAAAAGGCTTACGATCTGCTAGTCCATTGCTTGATAAACTTTCTTTTGGACAGTACAACAAATCATTTCATCCTGCTCGAACCCCTTTTGATTGGTTAAGTCAGGATAATAAAGCTGTAGATTTATATGTAAATGACCCTTATTGCGGAGGGGTTTTCACAGCAGGATTTTTCTATGACTTATTAACAGGAATCAAACAAATCTCTAATTTAGCTCATATAAAGTTAGTACCATCAAATCTGCCTATTTACTTAGTGTCTGGAGAACATGATCCAGTAGGCAACTATACAAAAGGCGTACTAAAAGTATATAACGACTTTAAAAAAGCAGGATTGCAGGATGTAAGCTACCGTTTTTTTACACAGTGCCGTCATGAATTGCTTAATGAATTAAATAAAGATGAAGTGATAGAAGATATACTAAATTGGCTTAACGTGCAAATAGACAAAAAAACAGTTCGTGTTTAGACACGAACCGTTTTTTATTAAGCAAATACAGATGTTAATACAGGTACTACTTGTTTTTTACGTGATACAACGCCTTCTAAGACAGCTGTATTGTTTTCAAGCGTTACGTTGTATGCTTCTTCTACTTTTGAAGCAGCAGAACCTAATGCTAATGCAGTAGAGTTGCTGTTTAAAATGTCTGTAACAACTAAAAGGAATAGTTGTAATCCTTTTTCTTCGATTGTTTTAGTAATTGCTTCTTCTAATTCAACTTTGCGTACTAAAACGTCATTTACGTCGATTGCATTCACTTGCGCAATTTCAACTTTGCTTGTGCCCATGCTGAATTCTTTAGCATCTAATGAAATTAATTGTAAAGCTGTTTTATCGCCTAAGTCAGCTCCAGCTTTCAGCATTGCTAATCCGTACTCTTCTGCATCTACGCCTGCAATTTCCGCTAATTCTTTAGCAGCTGTAACGTCTTGATCTGTGCAAGTTGGTGATTTGAATAATAAAGAATCAGAAATGATAGCTGATAGCATAAGACCTGCGATGTTAGGTTGGATTTCTACGCCGTTTTCTTTATACATCTTGTTTAAGATTGTTGCCGTACATCCAACTGGCTCTGCACGATAGTATAAAGGATCTGCCGTTTCAAAGTTTGCAATACGGTGATGATCGATTACTTCAAGCACACGCACTTGATCAATATCGTTTGCACTTTGTTGGCGTTCGTTGTGATCTACTAAAATAACTTCATTCGTTTCTTTAGATACTTCATCAACAAAACGTGGTAATTCAGCGTTGAACTTTTCAAGAGCAAATTGCGTTTCACCGTTAATATCACCTAAGCGAACGGGTTCAGCGTCTACACCTAATTTATTTTTTAAATCAGCGTATGCAATTGCAGAACAGATTGTATCTGTGTCAGGATTTTTATGTCCAAAAATTAACGTTTTTGCCATCTTAAATCTCTCTCCTTCTTACGTATGTAAATAGCATTCTTGCGTAAATTTAGTTAATTCGTTCACGCAACATTGCCATTTTAACATAAACTTTTACATTATTTTAATTTTTTTTGCGAAAAATGATGTTCATCCGCAGATATTTTGCCATTTTGTATCTTTTTCATATGAAAAACACCTATATTTCCGATATAAATAGAGGGTTTTCTACGTTCATTATATAAAAGTCATCGATAAAACACAACCCGTCTATCCATCACTTGATAGATAACTTAAACGCCGTATCTTGCCAATTTTGATAAAGAAAAAGTAAGGAAGCAATAACCATTATTAAAGAGAATATGTATTATTTTGTCCTTATTTATATAAAATAACCAAAAAAGCCCCCTTGTTAATGGACGTGTAAAGTTTCGTATAAATCTTGTAATTGCTCAGGGTATTGAGATCTTACATAATAGCCCGTAGGACGGTGCTCAATTAAATGAGAAGCAAACAAATAGCCAATGAGCATGTGTATTTGTTCATCTGAGGTTTCTTTGTTTAATTCTCTTTCTAGTCGTTCAGCTAAGCGTGAAGCCAGCTGTTTGATTTTTTCATCATGTGATAAAAAAAGCATTTTGTTCTCCCCCTTATAACGAATAAATAAAGCTGTGAATTTCAATAAAGACAAAGTGTTGCTTTTATAAGGATAATTATATTTATTTTACAATAAAAGTATATAAATAGGCCGAAATATTCAAAATATAGTTTGTTTCTTTTGGACTATTTGGTAACGAACAAAAAAGAAGCGGTGGTTGCCCCGCTTCTTTTACGTAAAAAAATATTTGATTATCGAAATTTATTCTACTTCCACTGCCCAGCCGAAAGGGTCTTCTACTGTACCATTTTGAATACCTGTTAGAGTGTCATACAGTTTTTGTGATACTTCTCCTGTATTTCCACCGTTGATTACCATTTTCTCGTTATTCCAAAATAGTTCGCCAATTGGAGAAATAACTGCAGCTGTCCCTGTTCCAAATGCCTCTTCTAGTTTGCCTTCGGAATAGGCTTGCTTAATTTCTTCCATAGAAATACGACGCTCAGTTACAGGCATATTCCAGTGTTTTAGCAACTCAATGATGGATTTACGCGTAATTCCTTCCAAAATACTTCCGTTCACAGATGGCGTTACCACTTCTCCATTGATTTTGAAGAAAATATTCATGCTTCCTACTTCTTCAATGTACTTACGTTCAACCCCGTCTAACCACAGCACTTGTGAATAGCCTTTTGAGTCAGAAAGCTGCTGAGCTTTTAAGCTTGAAGCATAGTTTCCACCTGTTTTAGCTGTCCCTGTCCCTCCTGCTACGGCACGAACAAATTCGCTTTCAACCGCAATTTTTACAGGAGCGATACCTTCTTTATAATAGGAACCAACTGGAGATAGAATAATGATAAATTGATAGCGGTCAGATGGCGCTACTCCTAAGTATGGCTCTGTTGCGATGACAAATGGGCGAATGTATAGTGATGTACCTTCAGCAGTAGGAATCCATTCGCGGTCAATTTTAATCAGCTGTTTTAACGCTTCTAGCGCTAAGTCTTCATCAACATGAGGAATACAAAGACGATCGTTTGATTTATTTAAACGTTTGAAGTTCTCATCTGGTCTAAATAATAATACTTGCTCTTTTTTTGTTACATATGCTTTTAGCCCTTCAAAAACAGACTGCCCGTAATGAAAGATCATAGATGCCGGATCTAATGTGATAGGTTGATAAGGCACAATACGAGCATCGTGCCATCCTTGGCCTTCTGTATAATCCATAATGAACATGTGGTCCGTGAAGATTTTCCCGAATTGCAATTGATCAGATTGCGGCTTTTCTTTTTTTGTTTGACTTAGTGTTACATCGATTGAATAAGTTGTCATAGTTGTTTCTCCTTGCTCTTTATATTTACGGGTTTTTCGCTTAAACCTCTATATAAGTTACATTGTACAACTTTAAGGAAGCGTGTCACAATAGTTAGAGACGAAAAATTCTAAAAATTTTATAAAAATTATAAAGAAATAGCACCTAATCAAATTAAGTGCTGAATTGAAAAGGTTTTCTTTCTAAAAAAACTATTTTTACATTTTATTTAAAACGTTTTATAGACCGATTTTTACTCGGAGCTTTTCATCTTGTATTGAAAATTGTTTGATTTTTCCTAGTGGAATGACCTTCACTTTATCAATTTCATTGAGATTGATATGAATTTGTTTTTCTTCATAAGTAGTAACAGGCGGTTTGTGAAAAATTCGATAGTTAATCCAATTTTGATTAAGAGGTTTCATTTCATGAATTTTGAATAAAAGCGTACGTTCTTTTGCTTCAAGAGGTTCTAGCACAATGGAAAACGGAATTCTCACGAGAAATTTTTTAATAATTCCATTCACGTGAATATAGGAGTCTTGAAACGAAATAGAAAATTGCTGAATTTGATCTTGCTTTGTCATTTGCTTTTGAAAAATCCGCATGAGCATAGAAGCGGATATAGGAACGGTTATACCGCTTTCAGCCATCTTTTCTTTCATTTTTGCCTGCACATCATCGCTAATCACATCGTTTAACTTTCTCTGTACCCAATCTTTCATGATGCACCTCCGCTATGAAGTTATTTTGCTGTTTCCTCTAACGCACGAATCGAAGCTGTTAAGTGATTTGATGCGTCGGAAAGGCGATCTTTTGTCAGTTTGCCTTCAGCAAGGTAGATAGGTTTTCCAAAGGAAATGACAATGGAATCCTTTGAAAATAGCTCTTTTAGATTTGTGGGTCCTTCGTAAACCGCGGGTACGATAGGAACCTTTGCCATACTTGCTATAGTGACTGCTCCTCTTTTCAGCGGCACGTCTTCCTCAGTCCGCGTGCCGCTGGGAAAAATTCCGACTATATGTCCTTGTTTTGCCAATTTAATAGGTGTTTTAATGCTGCTGGGTCCTGGATTGTTACGATCTACTGGGAATGCGTTAAGTTTTTTTAATACATTACTAGTGAGTATATGATTAAAAAGCTCCTTTTTTGCCATAAAATGAATTTGATGAGGCAAAACTGCTGTACCAAGCGCTACGACGTCTACCCATCCCTTATGCGAACAAGCGATAACAAAGCCTGTATCCGTTGGCAGATACTCTCTGTTCCTTACATGAAGCTTTCCCCTCCTTTTTAATAAAAATTTACATGTGTGAGCCGCAACATTATACATAAATGTTTCCTCTTCTCTCTATTATTTGAAAATATATACAAAAATTATATCACTTACTATTAAGAGTTGGTACTAAAAAAGAATGTAACATCTTTTTCCACAATAGCTTCACTGCTTCTCTCTACATTGTATAAAATCAGATATTTCCCCTTCTGTTTTTAGTCAACTTAACTAATGACATCCCTTAAAAAACATTTTACTATTAATGTATCATTTTAAATGTAATATTTATTAACATTACATGTAATATAATTAAAGGAGGTTTTTAGGTGAATAACCAAAATCGACCGTTTCGACTAGCTTCATTGGGATTACAGCACGTACTTGCTATGTATGCGGGCGCCATTCTCGTTCCGTTGATGGTGGGACGCGCATTGAATTTGAATGCGCATGACTTAGCCTATCTCGTGGCCATTGATTTATTGACATGCGGGCTAGCTACGCTGTTGCAGGCATGGACAAACAGGTGGCTTGGGATTGGGCTTCCTGTTGTACTTGGAAGCTCATTTGTAGCGGTGACTCCTATGATTGCAATTGGGACTCAATATGGAGTTAGCGCTGTTTACGGAGCGATTATTGCTGGTGGTATTTTCATCGTACTGGCAGCAAGTTTTTTAGGCAAGATTATTAAATTTTTTCCTCCAGTTGTCACAGGAACGGTTGTTACGATGATTGGTTTATCGCTTGTACCATCCGCTGTCCGAAATATGGCAGGAGGAGTGGGAAGTAAAGATTTTGGTTCTCTTTCTAATCTTCTTCTTTCTTTTGGTGTTCTAGCGCTTATTTTAATTTTAAATCGATTTTCCAGCGGTTTTCTTCGTTCTCTTTCTGTGTTGATTGGAATTGTAGCTGGAACAATAGCCGCTGTGTTAATGGGGAAAGTTGATTTCACTAATTTTAATGAAGCTTCTTGGTTTCACATTCCCATTCCTTTTTATTTTGGGATGCCCACTTTTGAAATCGGGCCCATTTTAACGATGATTCTCGTATGCTTGGTCATTATTATTGAGTCTACAGGCGTATTTTTAGCGTTAGGAAAGCTGTGTGATCGAGAATTAACTGAAAAAGATTTTACAAAAGGCTACCGTGCCGAAGGAATCGCCATTGTTCTTGGAGGGCTATTTAATGCTTTCCCTTACAATACATTCGCTCAGAATGTAGGACTGGTTCAATTATCGAAAGTAAAAACAAGAAATGTAGTGGTAGTAGCCGGCTTCATTCTCGTATTACTGGGGCTTGTTCCTAAAATTGCTGCTTTTACAACCATTATTCCCACTCCTGTTTTAGGAGGAGCGATGGTCGTGTTGTTTGGTTTAGTTATTTCATCAGGCATCAAAATGCTAAGCGCTGTTGATTTGGCCAAACAAGAAAATTTGCTGATTATTGCGTGCTCTCTTTCACTCGGCCTTGGCGTAACGGTGGTACCTGATTTATTCTCTCAGCTCCCAAATACTTTGCGCGTGATTGTAAGCGATGGAGTTATTACCGGAAGTTTAGCTGCAATTTTATTAAATCTCTTTTTTAACGCATCGGTTGAACGAAAAGTACCTTCTGTCTCTCTTGATAAGACAGACTATTCAGAAATAAAATAAAGGTGGTTTAGTATGAACAATGTATCTATACAGTATGTAAATCAGCTTAGCAAGCAGCATTTTGTCTCATTAGTTGGTGGTATATTTGAACATTCACCTTGGGTTGCAGAAGAGGCTTATTCTAAGCGCCCTTTCTCCTCCGTTGAACAACTTCATGGAATGATGAAAGAAATTGTAGCGCAAGCATCTGTAGAAAAACAGCTTAAGTTGTTGCAGGCTCATCCAAATCTAGGTGCAAATATCGCTATGACATCTGCTTCTACTGAAGAACAAACCAAAGCAGGATTACAAAATTTAACACGAGATGAGTATGAACAGGTTTCTTCTCTTAATCAAACGTATATGGAAAAGTTTCCTTTCCCTTTTATTTTGGCAGTACGAGGTAAACAAAAAGAAGATATCTACGAGGCAATGCAAAGCCGGTTACTAAATACCGAACAAACGGAGTTTGATACAGCGTTAGAAGAAGTATATAAAATTGCTTTCTTTCGTTTAACCGATAAAATTATTGAAGATAAGGAGACAGAGAAACAAGCATGACTAAAATTACAACGCATATTTTAGACCTTACTCACGGATGTCCGGCTGCTTTTGTCACAGTTGATTTCTATCATATCCAGTCAGAAAGTAAACGAATAAAGATTTCGCATGGTACTACAAATGAAGACGGGAGGTTAGCAAACCCTCTCTTCTCTTCTGAAGCGTTTGAGTCGGGAGAGTATGAACTTCTGTTTCATATTGGGGAGTATTATAAAAAACAAGAAGTTCAAACAACAAATCCGCCCTTTTTAAATCAAGTTTCTGTTCGAGTCGGATTGTCTTCTGAACAAGAACATTATCACGTCCCTTTGCTTGTGTCACCGTGGGGATACCAAATTTACAGAGGAAGTTAAAAAAGAAACGGCGTCTTTAAACGTCGTTTCTTTTTTAGTTCAGCAATTTAGACATATAGTACTCATCAATGAACAAACCGCCAATTCGAAGTGAATGTTTTTTCGTTCCTTCAATTTCAAAACCTACTTTATCATATAAAGAAAGAGCCTTCTCATGCTGTACAGCAACTGTGAGCTCAAGACGGTGAATATGGTGTTCTCTTGCCCATTCTTCAAGAGCAGCGAATAGAGACGTACCAATCCCTTGATTTTGAAACGTTTTTCGAATACCTAATATCAGAGCAGCGATGTGAGCGTTTCGGTTAGCTTCACCTCCTGTTGCAGCTATATATCCCACAAGCATCTCGTTTTCTTCCGCTACAATAATAGTAGAGTTTGGCTGTTGCTTAAAGATTTCGATGTTTTTCTCCTGCTGATCTGTGCTCAGTTTTCGCTCTCCGCTTTCAAACAGCATAAACTTACTTTCTTCTTCAATCTGTTTAAGTAAATCTACAAAGTTTGCAGCATCATGTAATTCTAGTTCTCTAATTTGCATGCTGATCCCCCTTTTTCTGTGTCCCTTTTGTTTATATATGTATTGGTTCACCTTTATAAAATATGGCTTTACAGTTTCTTACGAAAAATACGACTTTTTAAGAAACGGAAGTAGAACAAAAAACCTACTAATCTCCCTTTTTTGAAATGCTTTTTTCCTCTGTATAATTTTAAATCACTTATCAACTTCTGTAAATTTTTTAGATTCCCTCTTTTAATTTCCATTTGTCTTCCTTTTCCATGGGTTTAAATTGGATCTAAGGAGACATTTTATAGAAAACACATGACTATTATCCTGTTTTTTATGAAGAAAGAAAGCAATAAATGTAATTTTACTTGTAATCGTTTAGAATAGAAAAAGTGGAAATTTTATGTGCATATTCTCCTTAATTATTGGTCTGTGAAAGGAATTTATTATGAAAGTACAATCCACAAAATGTGGTGTATATGTCTTAAGCGATGTCTTAAGCGGTCTAGGAGTTGTTATCGTTTTCTTCTTATTTTTACTTAAGAACAGCGCTCTCTTTCTAGAAGAAGAATACGATCAAAATAAACCTGAAGCTGAGCTGACGGTCAATCAACATAACTATCACCTTCACAAAGGTTCTATTAACTGGTCAAACGGCTGTTCAACAACAAAAAAAGAAATAAATGTATATGATTTATATACATACATATCGCAGCAAAAAAGCATCCCATTGAAGCAGCAACAATTGGTTAAGCTCCATTTTTCCAACTTAGACGGCGCTTATATTCGTGATATGAGTGTGCATATATGGAAAAGTAACGGTGGAAAAACCAAGCTGTTTGTCAAAAATAATGAATTTAAAGTTCCTAAAAATCAAGGTTTATACGTTGTAGATATTGTGATTAACTCTACAAGAGGAACAATGCAATATGCGGCAAATGTACAAATACAGTAAGTTTTTATATGTTTAAGTTTGGTTGGGAAAATTGGATAAGAAAGCTCCCGTTGCAGGCAGGAAACGATGTATGGAATAAAAAACGATGAAAAAGAAGTATTGAAAATGTAGTGAAGTATTCAAAAAAATGCTTCTTTGACCAGCAAGGGTAGCAAAAGGCTAAAAGTCCCTAACTTTTTCAGAAAGTAATCCCACAAAAAAAAGAGAGCAATATGCTCTCTTTTTTTATAAAATGAAAAAGACGTCCACGCAGGACGTCTTTGATGCGTTTGTGGCGGGGACCGTGTGACCACATTCACACGTTTAGCTCGAAAGCATGTCCTTCGACTTACACAAATTAGCTCATCGCTTTATTAATATAACACTAGCAGCAGAAAAAAGCAATCAGTTTTTAAATAGTTTTTTCTATCTATACATATTTCCAGAGAATCCACAAAATAATATGCATGCGTAGCTATTCACTCTCCACATTTTTAGTCTATTTTAACCGCTGTACGAATACACTAATAGACCAACCTATGCGCAGTTTTTGAAAAAAGGATGTGAATAGCTTGTTTCAAATCACTGATTTCCCTGAATTTTCATGGTCATACTCTAGGCACAAAATGATCACACAGTGTAAACGAAAGTATGCATATCATTATTATGTCTCACACAATGGATGGCTTGACAGCGCTTCTGCACAGTCTCAGAGAGCTTATCGTTTAAAAAAGGTTTCTACTCTGTCTATGTATGCGGGACAAGCCGTGCGTCAAGTTATTACAGAGGCCATTTCTGACTATACATCTACACAGCTTGTCCCGAATGAACAGAACTTAGTCGAGAAAGTGCAGCAACTACTAAATAACGCACTGCGTGATTCTACTGACTATGGAGAGCTTTGGTATCATAAGCCTGCTCAGTATAAGATGCTTTTAGAATTCTACGAAAATGGCTATATTTCTAAAAAAGATCTTAAAGACATGCAAAAACGGGTACACATTTGTGTACATCACTTTTTACAAAGTAAATCGTTTTGCGACATGTTATCTTCACCTTTTTTGGAAGTAGAGTCTCATCAGTCGTTTCGTTCCATAAATGTGTATGATCATAAAGTATATGCGCCTTTTCATTCTCTTTTTAAAAATCCAACCACAGAAGAATTTACGATTGTTGATTGGAAAACAAGTAAACAAACAAAAGATGATTTGTTTCAACTGGCGATATACGCCCTCTACGTGCTAGCTGAATATAATATTTCTGTGGATCGGATAAAAGTCCGAAACGAATACTTGCTTTCAGGCAGCTCGCGTACGTATCAGCTTACCCTTCACGAAATTGAAGCGATTCTTTGGAAAATTGATACAAGCATTGATTATATGAAAACTTTTTTGGAACACTCAGAGGTAAATCAGCCTCTTCCGCTTGAGCATTTCCCTCAAGCAGATACGCCCGCTTCCTGTCACGGCTGTGCATTTAAAGAATTATGCCAAACCGGATAAAAACCACGTGGAAATCGTCTCTATTCTTTATCAAACTTTTTTATTGTCAAAAGAACCTTTGCTAGCATATAATTTGCATTAAGGAAACATTTTATACTTTATATAAAAAAATTAGCTTGGGCTATTTATTGTTCATCAAAGAAAGGAGCACTAGACATGAAAGATCAAAACGGCAGTAAAGCATTATCAGCTATGCAGCTAAGTGCTCAAGATGTATTGTCGGGTAAAACAAAAGGACTCAAGCGATTATTGCCCTTTTTAGGGCCTGCTTTTATCGCAGCGGTTGCCTATATTGACCCAGGGAATTTTGCTACTAACATTGCAGCGGGATCTCAATATGGATACATGCTGCTTTGGGTTGTGTTAATTTCTAACTTAATGGCTGTCTTAATTCAATCGTTATCGGCTAAATTAGGTATTGCAACTGGCTTGAATTTACCTGAGATAGCACAAGAACACTTCCCGTCGTTCGTTTCTATTGGGCTTTGGATACAAGGGGAATTGGTCATTATGGCGACGGATTTAGCGGAATTTATTGGAGCTGCTCTTGGAATTTATTTATTATTTCATATTCCTTTGTTCCCAGCTGCACTTATCGCAGCGGTAGGTTCCTTTGCTATTTTAGAATTACAAAGACGAGGTGTTCGACTGCTAGAAGCGGCTATTGCGGCGATGGTTTTTATTGTGGTGTTAGCTTTTGGGACTCAGATGTTTCTTGCGCATCCAGACGGCGCAAGTGTTGTCCACGGCTTATTTGTCCCTCAGTTTCATGGAACAGACAGCGTGTTATTAGCTTCTGGAATTTTAGGGGCTACAGTTATGCCACACGCGATTTATTTGCACTCGGCTCTTACGCAGCGCCGTGTGGTAGGCTCTACAGAAGCGGAGAAAAAAGCGATTTTTCGCTTTGAATTTATTGATATTGTTATTGCCATGATTATTGCTGGTGCAATCAATGCAAGCATGCTGATTGTAGCAGCCGCTCTATTCTTTAAAAACGGACTAAACGTTCAAGATTTGGACGTGGCTTTTACACAATTTGAACATTTAATTGGTCCTTTTGCAGCTATTGCGTTCGGGGTTGGATTATTATCTTCAGGACTTTCAAGCTCTTCGGTCGGAACGATGTCTGGAGACGTCATCATGCAAGGGTTTATTAAACGCAGAATTCCTTTATACCTTCGCCGTTTCATTACAATTATTCCGCCGCTTTTGATTATCGGACTTGGCGTAAATCCAACAAGCGCACTAATTGTCAGTCAAGTTATTTTATCGTTCGGAATTGCATTTGCGCTTGTACCTCTTATCATGTTCACAAGTAATAAAAAAATCATGGGCGGGTTGGTTAATCATAAAGCAACAACTACTGTAGCTTGGGTAATAGCTGCACTAGTCATTTGTTTAAATATCTTTTTGATTTATCAAACGATAGCATAGCAAACTAAACAACTTACCCAAATAGTGTTTTTTTAAGAAGAAAAAAGCAAAAAAAGAGACCTCAATTGTTAGGATGTATCTAACTTTTTGAGGTCTCTTTTTTATTATTCTTTTATTAAATGATAGCAAAAATGAAATAGACGAGAGTTCCAATAATAGCCGATAGCACTAAGTACCCCAATGGATATAAATAAGAGTAGCTTTCTTTACGGATTGAAAGAATACGGTCAACAATAAAAATAAGAATGACTCCCATCATTCCGAATTCAAACATTAAAAACCCAAAAATGGCGTGGAATATGAATGACATGATAAAATCAATTTTTTTACTACGTTCTTTTACAAAAGCACTGACTAATAAATCAACAATAACCGTACCTAACGTCCCCATTATTAAAAAGAAGGGTGTAAAGAATAAGAGGTATAAAGGAAATAAATCGATGAAATGCGGACTGTTTTGTTCAACAGAAAAATTGGGAATTGCCTCTTTTATACCTGGTATAAAACAAAAAAGCAAAGCGAAAAGAAAGGCAGCTATAATAGCCGCTGATAGTTTTCTATTTAAATGCATGTTTATAAGGCTGCTAGTAACTATTTTCTTCATGTTGTTCCTCCAATGACTAGTCTACATTCTATGCTACATGGTATTTATATAGGAATCAAGGATAAGATTGGTACACTGTGAAGAAAGAAGAAAATATGACTGAAGTCAGCCGGGTTGAGAACGGATGTAGGGCCCTCAGAGACTGCTGTGCTTATTTTTATAACAAAAAAGAGACGATTTCCGTCTCTTTTTTGTTTGTTAGTATTATGAATTTAGTTCATCTAAAATCGAATGCAATTCACTTAAATGGGTAATTTCATAAGTAGGAATGACTTCATTTCGCTCTTTATCATGACGATTAATCCATACAGATTTCATCCCAATGCGAGAAGAACCCAATATATCTGTCATTAAATTATCTCCAACCATAATTGCTTCATCTTTCTTTAGATCCATAAGTGATAAAGCATGGTCGAAAATAGATGGATCAGGCTTACCGCGACCAAATGCACCTGAAATCACAATCTCATCAAAATATGGAACTAGTTCTGATGTAATGTCTAATTTGGTATTTTGTAAGTCAGGTGAACCGTTTGTTAACAGTAACAGCTTGTACTTTCCTTTTAATTGATCAAGCACCTCAAACGTTTCTTCGTATACAAAAGGTGTTTTTCGGCGCTCTAACGGAAAACGCTCGGCTAGTTCCGCTCCAAAGGCATCATCATGAATTCCTAGTGCACGAAGGCCCCGAGTCCATGCTTCTTTGCGATAAGTAGGAACAATATCTTTCATTTTGCGGAATTCATCGTGATCGTCTAAAAAATTTCCCCATAACCCTTCAAATGGATTAATGCCAATCATTTGCGTAAATTCATAGGTTTCATACGAAGTATATAATTCTCTTGCTTCTTTACGCACTGCTTCTTCTAGTTCTTCAGGTTTTAGGTTATATTTCTCACTTGCATATGTACATGTTGCAACGAATGCTTCTTTTACGCTTTTTTGATCCCAAAGTAGCGTGTCATCTAAGTCGAAAAATACTGCTTTAATCATGGATGTGTGTACCCCCTACTGTTTTTGAAAAAGTTTAACTATTCTTACACTAGATTACAAGGATACACACAATAAGTCTAGTGTATTTGCAATTTATTCTGTAAATTTATTTTTATAAAGTGTCACCTTTACAAACAAATTTACAGAAATAAAAACAGCTGATATAATCACAGCATGTATGTATGCAGGAGGTTTTATATGGAATCGTTAGAAGAAATATTCGGCATTCCCACAGTTCGTACAAGTAAGCGCTTAAGCAGAGCAGTTGCCGCACGCTTGCGCCCTTTTGGGATTACGCCAGAACAGTGGACCGTTTTAAAACGCGTATCAGAAGCTGAATATAGTACGCAGAAACAATTAGCTGAGCGAGCAGATAAAGATCAAGCGACGCTGACTAAAATTTTAGATTTACTAGAAAAACAAAATTGGATTCAGCGTATCAGAAATCCAGAAGATCGCCGCTCGTTTTTTATTCAAATAACTGAAGATGGCTTGGACTTAAAAACAGAAGTGGTGCCTGCTGTAGAACAATTATTTTTCGAATTAACGTCCGAATTAAACGAGCAGCAGGTAAAGATTTATACCGACACTTTACAAAAACTTGAATACCGCGCTGAACAACTACTTCAAGACTCAGAAGACATACGTTAAATACCCAAAACCCCACAGCTAACATTCTGCGGGGTTTTACACGTAGTTGGCAATGCACAGTACTTCTTTAATTTTTGAAATCACTTGTTTGGTTTCATCTGTTAAAGAGGTGAATTTAAAAGCGATGGATTCTGCATTTGGATTAATGAAGGGTTCTTTGTTCGTGTCTTTGCGGTAGTCTTCAATTTGTTCTAAACAATATTTTAAAATAAACGATAAGTTCGCACGTCGAAATCTTAAACTGACAGTAGAAGGCCATCTTTTTTGAAACTGATTGCTTCCCTCATACTGAATCGCTCCGATGTAGCGTTCTCCCGATAAAAAAGACTCTTTGCTTCGGTATAGTTGAACGGTTTGGGCTGTTCCGCTCCAGTCAATATAAATACCTGCTGTTTCGCAAACTTCGTATATGTAATGAAAAAGCTCCGTTACTTCTCCGAAATGGTAGTGAAGCGGATGTTTAGCCGTCATAAGTAGCTCCCTCCTTTACCGACTTTCTACCATTATATTGTAGGAAAAGTAACTTATTCATTTATACAACTTATTTCATATGCATAAGCAGTATAAATGAAAATATATGTGTTTTTAGTTTACATAAAAATATTATAAGTAATTAGCGATAGCCGGATTTCCGAAACGCGTCGTATACCGTATCCTCTTGAAGTTTTTCAAGATAAACGTTCGTTGTAGCAATGGAAGAATGCCCTACTACTTGCTTCACAACCGCAAGCGGAACGTCATTAGCTAGACTGTTTGTAATAAAAGTATGACGAAACCAATGAGGAGAAATAGATGCGTTTCCTTTTACTTTATAAACAGCTGATTTAATCGTTCGATACAAAGTTGTATAGGACAATCGCTTCTTTTCGCCCGTACGATAGTACTCTTTAATGGAGTAAAAAAGCGGTTCGGTATCAAAAGGACTTAGTTCGGGGGTTTCATTTAACGCTTGCCGGTAAGCGAAAAGCGTTTCTTTCACATCGTCAAACATGGGAATAGTTCGTTCTTTTTTTCCTTTACCAATCACATCTACAACAAGATTTCCGCGTCGGTCTTCGCGAAAACTTCCCCAATTTAAACCAAGCAGTTCACTTGAACGCATTCCACTCATATACAAAAGCATTCCCATTAATCGATTTCGTGCTTTGAATTCCTTTTCATGCTGGCGAATGCGCACGACAGATTCTAACGCATTTACAATCACCTGTGCTTCGCGGTCGGTTAGCTCTCGGTACTCGGTACGATTTTGTTTTTCCTTGTCGCTATAATGTCCTTTTGCAATAGATGGTTTTTCAATCCACGTGGTATACAGCGAAGGATAAAAATGAGTAGCGTGTCCAAACTCTAGCATTCTTCTAAAAAATTCTAGTTTTCTTGCGGCAGTACGATTTGCATATTGATTCATCATTTCTTCATTAAATAATTTGACTTCCATAAATCCAATCGATTTTAATGTAATCTCTCGTTCATAGAAAAAAGACAAGATCGTTTTCATGTCTTGATTGTAAGATCGTATCGTATGAGGAGAAAGTGATTTTTTTACAATACGCATCAAAAAAAAGAGCTGAATAAATTCTTCATCTGAAACGTGCTTTAAATTCAAGTTATTATCTTCATCTAGCAACTCTGCCTCTTCCCATTGCTCTTTTAGCTGTCGAAATGAATTTTTCGCAGGCGACAATTCAAATTCTTCCATTTTTTCCCTCCTTATTATCGAAAACAAAGATATACCTTTTAAACGAACCAAAATTAAATATAATGAACTTTTCTTAATTCCCGATAAATACCATTAAAAGTTTCGAAAAACCTTTTAAAACTCAATTTGAAACGCCTTTTTTCAATATTCCCAATATAAATATCCATTATATGTAAAAATATCCCTATTTTCTGCTTGTTACTTTACTTTATCATATAAACGCTTGATAAGGAAGAGTTATCTTGCGTTAGTTGACTAAAGCGTTTTACTCTGTGTTAAACAGTAATGTTTTGAGAACACTATTAGAAATTTAGGTAATAATTGGAGGTACCGACTTTGGATAATCAGAAAATTAGATTGACGTCCTCAGAAATTACAAGTTTATGGGCACAATACATTCAAGACACCATGTCCGTTTGTATTAGCAAATATGTGTTGGCAAAGGTTAAAGGATCCAGAGGTTTACTCTCTTTTCGAATTTACTTTAGGACTAGCTGAAAAGCATTTAAATGTGCTTACAAATATTTTTAAAGCTGAAAAGTTAGATTTGCCGATTGGCTTTACTGATAAAGATGTAAATCTAGATGCTCCCCCTTTGTTTACGGACACCTTTTGGTTAGTATATATACACGAAATGACTATGCACGGATTAGCCGGATATAGTATATCTTTTAGTGTTTCAGCACGCAAAGATATACATGACCATTATTATCAATGCAATATTGATGCGATGGATCTTTATAATAAATCTATTGAAATTCTTATATCGAAAGGTATTTATCAACGATCTCCCTACTTTTCTACAACAGAAAGAGGTCAATCGATTATAGAATGGGGATACGTTATGGATCTATTCGGAGACAAAAGACAGCTGAACTCAATGGAAGCTGGAAATATTTATTTTAACTTAAAAAAGAGTATTGCAGCTAAAGCGCTTGTAAATGGCTTTAAACAGGTAACTAAAGATAAAGATATCCATAGCTTTATGGATGAGTGTTTGCATACATCCAGTAAGAATATAAACATTTTTTCTTCATTACTTCAAGAAGAAAATCTGCAGTCTCCACGCTTGTTGGATGCTGAAATTACAAATTCTGACGTAGCACCTTTTTCTGATAAACTAATGGTGTTTCATGCAGGATTTTTGTTTCATTTAGCTACTACGTATTATGCTGCGGCTATAATAACTAGTATGAGAATAGATGTAGCCGCACATTGTAATGCTTCTATTTTTATTTTAGGGATTTAAAAACCATCTCTTCTTTTGGACGAATAATGATCAAAAAAGGATGGATAGAAAAACTGCCAAGAGCAGATGATCGGAAAGAATTATCTTAATAGCCTGCGAACCTCTTTTATACTATCTGTAAATAAAAAACATCACGCAGAGCGTGATGTTTTTTAAATTGATTCAATTTTAGTCAGGTGCAGCTGTTTATTGTTGTAGGAAACGGTATAGGTTCGATAATACTCTTTTTCTTGACTTTGACCGTTCGTTGTAATTGAAATGACTTCTTTTGTTCGGATTGTATAGACCGCTTCACTTTCTTCTTCATTCACGGATTCAACGTCTAATACCGAATAATCAACGAGTTCTTCTCGAATGTCTCTTTCATACAGCATTTTCACAAGCTGCTTTTGATCATTCCATAAAACACTATCCCGCTGGATATAAGGCTGTACGTGTTCAAATTTATTCGTGTTAATGGACTTTGTTAAATCTCGCAAATAATGTTCGATAAAAATATCTGCTGTTTCTTGATCAACTTTTTGGATATTTTTTAAATTAAAATCTTTTTCTTCCTTCTCTTCTTTTTCTTTTTCATCTTCTTTAAAATCGTCGATTCGCTGAGAACTGTTTTTGCTAATGGCATATTTTTCATTGTTCTCTTTAAAAACCAAGATTTCTTCCTTTTCCCCTTTTTCATTTGTACGGGTGGTTTCGCCTTGGTATGAAATATCACTAGAAGGATTAATTGACTTCACGTATTCGATATATTCATCGGCCGTAATGTTGAGGTATTTTTGATGATAGGTGACTTCATCCCATTCATTTAACTTCCATTGCTTATTTACGTATTTGAAATTCATGTAGATGGTCAGTCCACCGCTTCCTTCTTTACTAATTGGCTCAATGGCCGACACGGAAAATTGCCCACCATGGTTGTTAATAAGTTCAAAGCGAATAAGGTGAGTTACATCAGGAAAAAAGCTCATATTACATTCTTTGCAGTAATAGTTAGTAGAGATACTCTTTAACTTTGTTGCAATCAAAGACGATGTCGCGTATGGCGTTAGCGCTTTTTTTAGCGTTTCATAATCAGCTGGGTTAGATTCATTTTCCCATTCATACTCTTCGCCTAACTCTTTGTAGGTACTTGAAATTTTGTTCATCGTCTCAACCGCAGTTTTTTCTGCTTTTTTTTCTGATACAAGGTCAGGCTGAAGAGATGACTTAGCTTGATCTTTTGGGATCACTTCATCTGAGGAAGGTTCGGTTGGTTTGGATAACTTAACTGTTTCTTTTTCTTCACAGGCCGTCAAAACCATTAGTAGCAGTAGAACGAATGCAATCGTCCATTTTTTATGCATAAGGTGTCCTCCTCAATGCCGAATTTAGTATGTTTTTAAAATGATCTTTAATTCTCAAACGTATCAAGCACGTAATCACCGCTTGGAATTCCCCACTTCGCCTTTTTATTTTGGTCTGTTTTAGCAAGTAACGAAATGGAATTTTCTTTTAGCGTAATGACAATTGTTCCTTTATTTCCTTGTCCATCATTTTCATATTTAATGGCTGCTTGGTTATTTTTAAAGCGAATATTTTTTTGTTCAACGATTGACACGCGGATTTTGCTAGGTGGCTGGTACGAATTTATTTTAATCGTCGCTTCCGAGTTGGATGTAGCAAGAAATTGAATGATAGGAGATCCGTTATCATTGCCAGTAGTCCATTTTCCATCGTAGTCGTGTAAATCTGTTGTTTGTGTAGTGGGAGTTTCAGTGCTTGGATTTGGGTTAGATGAAAAGTCGAACGGCTCTACACTCGATAACTTTAACGTATCGTTTTGGTAAACGGCTGTATAAAGGCGGTCGCAAACTTTGCTATAAGGATCTTTACCTGGCTGCTTTAATAAGCTTTCCTCGTGGGTTTGTATTTTGAACACATGGTTAGGCTCTTCATACCAATTGACAATATGAAACGTTTGCTTCTTCTGCTCAATGCCTTGTCGTGTGAAATTTTCAACAAGAAGGTTCTGCTCTTTATAAAAAGAACTGTCCGCTTTCAAAAAAGCTTTTATATCATTAAAAGAGTTGTCATCAATTGCTTTTCCGAACGCTGAAAAGTAATCAGTCATCCAGGCTGTAATAAATTTCCCGTTCATTGCTTCTTTATTCAAATCAATTGATTGAATGCTTTCTACCTGTGTTTTTGGTTCATTTAGTACTTTTTTTGCATCTTTTTCTACTATCATTGTATTTCCGTCTTTTATTGTTTCTTCTTGCTGACAGGCTGATAACAGAATAGATGAAACAACCGTGATAATGATTGTATTACGTTTGTTCATCATAATTGCCCCTTCTTTATCTAATATAAATGTATGTATATTCTTCCAACAAACAGACCTAGTATATCATTCTACAAAAAAACGCTCAACCCTTTAATTTCACAAGAAAAACGGCTTGCCTTTACAGCGAGCCGTTTTTCTTCTTATTTAATAGATGCTTCTTGATATGAATTGGCTGCTTCTTTTTTAAGCTGTCTAGAACCATAAAAGACATAGTAAATAATTGAAAGAAGGAAAATTCCAAGAATCACATAAATTAAAGGTAGAGAAACACCAAACAACATTAAATTTGTCGTAAGAACACTGTATTTTATGATGCTGTATAAGCACAGAATCCCTAATACTAAGGCAATGCTTGGCACTACCGGGTAATTCACTTTAAAAGGTCGAGATAGGTTAGGTTCTTTTTTGCGTAAAATAAAGAGAGAAACTAAACTGATACAGTACATCATCATCGCTCCGAATACCGATAAGATAATAAGTGCATTCGCAAACGTTGCAGATCCTGCGCAAATCACACCGATTGCTCCCGGAATCAACAGGCCGCCGACAGGAACTCCTTTTTTATTAGTTTTAGCAAGAAATTTAGGGAAGTAACCATCTCGTGCGAGCGCATAGGTTTGTCTTGAAAACCCCATGATGATTCCATTTAAACTAGCAATCAATCCGAATAATCCAATAATAGCAACAACCGTTGAAATACCATTTCCGTATACAGAAGACAGCGCCTGTGGAAGTGGATAATCGGCTAGCTTTCCGCTTCCTCCGCCAAGTCCTGCTGTTACAAATAGCGTAAATAACGTTGCGGTTGCCAGAGTAATAATCGCTCCAATAAACCCTTTAGGGATATTTTTCTTAGGGTTTTCCACTTCTTCCGCCGCCATAGCTCCGCCTTCTATTGCTAGATAAAACCAAACAGCGAATGGAATAGCTGCTAGTACCCCTGTTGGACCGTTAATAAATGAGTGATCATTAAAAATATTCGATGTTTGTACATGAGGTAAACCAGCTACATAAAAAATAGATAAACCAATTAGTGCAACAATGGTAGCTGTAAGCTCAATCACTGCTACTTCTTTTACCCCGATTAAATTTAGTAAAACAAAGAAAATAAAGGCGCCTACCGTTGCATATACAGGATTAACAGCTGGAATAAGAAAGTGTAGATATGCTCCTGTTGATACCGCAATAGCAGGAGGAGCAAAAATAAATTCAAGCAAGCATGCGATTCCTGCGATATATCCGCCGAAAGGTCCAAGTGCCCTTCTTGCATAAGCTGAAGGTCCGCCGGCTTGTGGGATAGATGTTGAAAGCTCTGCATAGCTGAACATAAACGTCGTATAAAACACGGTTACAATCAAGGTTGCGATTGCAAGTCCAATAATCCCGCCTTGTTCAAACCCGTAATTCCACCCAAAATATTGTCCTGAAATAACCATCCCGACTGAAATAGCCCATAAATGAATAGGTTTTAATTGTTTTTGTAACGCCATATCTTCTCCTCCTTTTGATGTTTAGACAATAAGATGTACACCGCTTGTTTGCTGCTTGATCATTTTGTCAATCATGGTACCGATATGTGCGGCTGCCTCAATCGGAGGCGTTCCTCTTCTATGAATATTAGAAATAACCATACGATCAGACTCTTTTTTGCCTTTGCTAGGTTCATAGCACATGTAAGCACTCATTGATTCGGCACTGACAAGTCCAGGTCGCTCTCCAATCAATAACACAAGTGCTTTTGGCTTTATGATCTCGCCAATTTCATCCATACATGCAACTCGTCCTCCTTTTACAAAAAAAGAAGTCCCGACACGAAGCCCATATGACTGCAGTGAATCAATTAAAGCAGGATACACGTCGCTTATGTTTTCTTCGATTGCCTTGGCGCTCAGTCCATCTGATACCACTACTTGTACATCAGGCTGCTGAACGCAGTTTTTAAAAATCTCTTTCTTAGCGTTATCTGCTAATAATCTTCCTTGATCCGGTCGTTTTAAGTAATGTTCTTTCGACTCCACGCGTGTATTCACGGAGAAAAGGTTAAACTCAGATAAAATATCTTGTGAAACTGCTCCGTATACAGAGTCTACGGCTGCGGCATGATCCGTACGAAAAGATAAAACATCTTTGGTTAGCGGCCTTGTTCCTGTACGGCCGACACCAATGCGGGCAGGGGTAAATTGTTTAAGTGTTTCAAGCGGATTGCGATTTGACTTTGGTATCATAGTAAGCACCTTCCTTAAATCAAATTCATAAAAATAGTTGGGTCTCCAGCTCTAGATGTAAAGCGTCCGTTTTCCATAATACCCTGATCTTCAAGCCACCTTTGAAATAAAGGAGTTGGGGTACGTTCTAACACATGACGTACCGTTGCGATATCATGATAACTAAGGGACTGGTAGTTTAACATGCAGTCATCAGCCATGGGCACTCCTATTACAAAGTTCACTCCAGCTGTTCCTAGAAGCATACTTAAATTATCCATATCATTTTGATCAGCATCCATATGGTTGGTGTAACATACGTCTACTCCCATAGGCAGGCCGTGCATTTTGCCCATAAAATGATCTTCTAACCCAGCTCGTAGGACTTGTTTGCTGTTATATAAATATTCAGGTCCGATAAATCCGACAACTGTGTTAACTAAGAAAGGCTTGTAGTGACGAGATAAGCCGTAGCATCTAGCTTCAAGTGTTACTTGATCAATATTATAGTGAGCTTCTGCTGACAATTCAGAACCTTGTCCTGTTTCAAAATACCAGCGATTTGGACCTTTTGCTGTACCTTTTTCATGAATTAACGCTGTAGCTTCATCGAGCATAGACAATGAAATTCCAAATGAGTCATTACCGGCTTCTGTGCCTGCCAAACTTTGAAAAATCAAGTCAGCGGATGCTCCTTTTTCAATTGCTCTCATCTGACTCGTTACATGTGATAATACACAGTTTTGAGTAGGGATTGACCATTCATTGATTATATTTTTTGTTTCATTTAAAAGTGCGTAGATATTATCCGTTGTGTCAATAACTGGGTTAATTCCGATAACCGCATCGCCAATTCCATAGCTTAATGCTTCATATAAGGATGCTCTCATTCCTTTTAAGTTATCTGAAGGGTGATTAGGCTGAGCTCTTGAAGCCAATACTCCTTTTTGGCCGATAGTCGTTTGACAAGTGGTTTGGACTTCTATTTTGGCAGCTCCTTGAATTAAATCTAAATTGGACATAATTTTAGTAGCCGCCGCAATCATTTCGCTGCTTAATCCTTTGCTAAGTGCAAGAATATCTTCTCCGCTATGTTGATCGGATAAAATGTATTCTCTCAAATCCCCTACTGTCCAATTTTTAATAATATCGTAAACCGATGAATCAATCTGACTTTCGATTAACGCCGAGACGTTGTCTTCATCTGCGCTGAGTAGCGGGTAATTTCGAATATCAGCGAGCGTGATATTCGCTAGGACTTGTTTGGCTGCCATTCGTTCTTTCATTGACTCAGCACTAACTCCTGCTAGCTGATCTCCAGAACGTTCTTCATTTGCTTTGGCCATGATTTCTTTTAAGCTATAAAATGAAAATGTTTCTCCTAATAATCGTGTAGTTTTAAACATCGTTTCCTCCTTGTATATGTAGTTGATTATGACGAAAAAGCGAGTGTTTTAACAGAAACAGAGATCGCTTCTCCCGCTACTGGTAACCCTAGGTCGATATAATCTCCATGTGTAAAATCAATTTGATCTAAACAGATAATTTCTAACTCTTTCTTCTGTTTAGCCAGTGCTTGTCCTAAAGCTTTTGCAATATCTTGCTCGCATAGAACAACGAGGCATTTAGCTCCTTTAAAACAAGTAATAAATTCAGCACTTATTATTTTTGCTAATTCTTGAAGCATCTTATAGCTGCAGTATGGAAAATGAGACAAAGCAATAGCAGCGGGAGGGTCTTCTGCGCTGAAAATAGTTGAAGCATGCATACATGCCGTTCGAGCTCTTTTTTGAAACAGCTGCGGATTCCACTCCTTTTCTTGCTGAACGGGTATCTCCATAATCGGAATATTTTTCAGCGGCAGCCGTTTAGACCCAATGTATATGGTTGATCCGCTAACTTCTGTATTTTGCATGCCGGCCCCAATTACAGTAGCGCGCGTTGTTTCAGCGGCTTGAGATACGTATATTGATTGAATATGATACGCTAGCAACGGACCGATATCTCCGTGTACGGCCACTTCCTTCACTGTTTTTGGCTTTTGTTTCTTCATCATTGCTCCTACTCCTCCTGAAACCATGATTGTTTCTGGCTGGATAGAAAATCTTGTATGAGGGGAAACGAGCAGCGAAGAGGTTTCTTTAAGTGCTCTTACATAATTCAAGGTTTCTTCAGCTAGTAATTGACAGATAGATGAAAGCTGTTCAAATGTGGCTTTTTCGCCTTCTCGTAGCATCAAGGAATTATTTTTTAAAAATTCAGTTAAATAAGGCGAGACGTAGGTTACAAAACCTTCTGAATTCAGACGAATTAACCTTCCACCTACATGCAGTGTAAACGTTTCTATCACTTTTCCGTTTTGACATAAAGCGATGTTAGCAGTGCCTCCTCCTACATCAATATTGGCAATTACTTGATTTGTTTCAGCAGAACGTTCGATTGCTCCTGATCCTTTTGCTGCTAATATCCCTTCCAAGTCGGCACCAGCTGTTGCAACAACAAAATTCCCAGCATGTTCGGCTAGATAGTGAACAATACTTTCTGCATTTTGCTTCCGAGCAGTTTCTCCTGTGATGATGACAGCACCCGCCTCCACTTGATCTAAGGAGATTCCTGCTTTTTTGTACTCTTTTTCTAGTAGTACTGTTAATCTTTGAACATCGATTTCAACGTCGTCTACCATAGGTGTGGTATAGATGGAACTTGCATACGTTACGCGACGATCAATAATTTGACAGCCTGGCAGCGTAAACTGATTTTGTTCATTTGCTATTAACAGCTTGCTTACAATCAGTTTGGTTGTGCTTGTTCCAATATCTAAACCTATGCTCGTTATCCATTTCTGTAGCATACTATCAATCCCTTATCTCGTTTGAATATGGTGATTATCATAAAACAGTTTTTTGAATATTTCACTAACTATGTTATCAAACCTGACACACTTTTGTGTAAACAAAGGTGACAAATGACAAAAAAGACTAAATCTTGGTAGATTTAGTCTTTTTTATTATGAGTGCGATTTAGTTACAATCATTCTTGATGCGGATGGAATCAACAGTGAAAGAATGATTAAGCAGGCTATTAGTGATCCTACCATTGAAATACCGTTCATTGAAAAAGAATACCACAGAGCGGACATGCCCTTTGGTGCATATGATCCCCAGAAAATAATACCAGCAATAAAGTGCCAGAAATAACGTGCGAAGCTGCCGATAATAAGGGATAAAACAATTAAAACAAAAGCTTTTGATCTGTTATTGTTAGCTAAATTTGTTTTAATAGATTGTGAAAAAATACCTCCAAAACCTATAAAAGCAAAAGCAACAATATATTCAATAAATGTTTGCAGCGCCGTTAAAATGTAAGCCGTTCCTGTTGCCAACTGCAAAAGCCCCCATAATAGACCAGATAGAGCCCCGCCTTTTACTCCCCAGCGAAAGCACATAATAAAAATGGGCACCATGGAGAACGAAATACTCACAGCCGTTGCAATTTTAAGGGAAGGCAAAAGATCAAGTAGAAGTGCCAATGCTGCAAAAATAGCTATTTCAATTTTAGCTTGTAAAGGTAATGCTTTATTCACGTTTCTCACCCCTGTTTTTGAATCATTCATATCAAACGGTTTACACAGGAGTAAGCAAATATATGCTACTATTCCCACATTCCTACGCTAGCGTTAACTAACAGGTTCTAAGGGTCTGAACAATTTGTTCACTCTCAGCACGGCGGCTCCCCCTGTGGTACGTTCGGATATTTATGTAGTATAAGAACAATATTTATTATACCATACGTTACAAAATAGATTCGATAGATTTCAAAGATGTTTCTATTTTCTGAATCTATTTTTTATAATGACAATCGTTTTAGTATTTGATATACTTCTTTTATGTCAATTGAATATAAAAAACCCTCATCCTAATCGATGAGGTAGAGGTCGCAGTTTTTAATAGTAAAGTAACGGAAATGCAGAGAACATTGATGATGTTGCTTGAAAGGAAAAATTGCCGAAGTTTAGATCACTTCTCGGTTGATTTAAGCTGGGACTGTCTCCGAACAGGAACAGAACTGTCACATCATGCGAGTGATGTGAAGAGCTATCTTCACGGAAGGTTGACGCGGTTTTCAGATTAAAAAGCGCGCACATATACTGCGGGCTTTTTTTATGTTATTCCGTCTCTTTCCGTACATTCGAAAGGAGTATTTATCTATGCAAGAGCAGCAAGAATTAAAACGTGGGTTGAAATCTCGCCACTTAACGATGATTTCATTAGGAGGAGCCATTGGAACCGGCTTATTCCTAGCAAGTGGTGGAGCAATTCACACAGCAGGACCTGGGGGAGCACTTTTAGCTTACGCTATCATTGGCGTAATGGTTTACTTTTTGATGACCAGCCTGGCGGAGCTCGCAGCTTATATGCCTGAAGCTGGTTCGTTTAGTACGTATGCGTCTCGGTTTGTAGATCCATCCTTTGGTTTCGCTCTCGGCTGGAACTACTGGTATAACTGGGCTATTACGATTGCAGCTGAATTATCCGCTGGAGCCCTTATTATGAAATTTTGGTTCCCGAACTCTTCTTCTATTTTATGGAGCGCCCTCTTTTTATTAATTATGTTTGGGCTTAACTACCTTTCTGTAAAGGGATTTGGTGAATCTGAATTTTGGTTTTCTTTAATTAAAGTAGTAACGGTTATCATCTTTTTAGTTATTGGTATTATGATGATTTTTGGTATCTTTAACAATGAAGCACCAGGTTTTAAAAACTTCACACTTGGTGATGGACCCATTCACGGTGGATTCTTTACTGTACTAGGTATTTTTATGGCTGCTGGTTTTTCATTCCAAGGAACAGAGCTGCTTGGAGTCGCAGCGGGAGAAAGTGAAGATCCGGAAAAAACGGTTCCTCGCGCAGTTAAACAAGTCTTCTGGCGCATCTTGTTATTTTATATTTTAGCTATTTTTGTTATCGGAATGCTTATTCCATACACAGCTGATTCATTAGCAAGTGATGACGTGCGAGTAAGTCCGTTTACTCTAATATTCGAACGAGCAGGTCTGGCGTTTGCAGCATCAGCTATCAATGCCGTTATTTTAACAGCCGTTTTATCTGCTGGTAACTCAGGTATGTATGCTTCTACGCGTATGCTGTGGAACTTAGCGAAAGATGGAAAAGCACCAAGGTTCTTAGCAAAAGTTAATAAACGAGGCGTTCCGGTTAATGCTTTAATCGCAACGGCACTTGTCGGTACACTTGCATTTGGTGCTTCATTTTTTGGAGACGGAGCGGTATACACATGGTTACTTAACGCTTCTGGTATGTCTGGTTTTATTGCTTGGTTAGGAATTGCGATTAGCCACTATCGTTTTAGAAGAGCATTTGTTGCTCAAGGTCATGATTTAAGTGAACTTCCATATCATGCGAAACTTTTCCCATTTGGCCCTATCTTTGCATTTATTTTATGTGCCGTTGTTATTTTAGGCCAAAACTATTCGGCGTTTATGGGTGACTCGATTGACTGGTACGGTGTACTTGTTTCTTATATCGGACTTCCTTTATTCTTAATTGTTTGGTTAGGATATAAATGGACGAAAAAGTCGAAACTTATCCCTTTAAAAGAATGCCAAGTAACAGTGAAAAAGTACGAATAAAAAAAGCTCTCTATTCTTTTGAATAGAGAGCTTTTTTTATTTGAGTTGATCAGCAAAATGAAGAGATATATAGGCGGGTTGGTTTTTCATAACTAGCATATAACCTTTGAGGGGACGATTAGAGTAATCGGCAGCTTCTATATAGTAAATACGCTGAATTAACCTGCTTAAATGGGTTACAAAAGATGGAAGTTGATGATTAGGAATGGTTTGGATGTAATCTATAATTTCTTGTTTGGTTTGAAGGCCTGAATGGGTACATTCTAACAGATGAAAAAGCGGATCTGCTGCTATAGTAGATAGTTCAGAATTGTGTTTGATTCTATTCAGTTGAATGTGCAGTTCTTTTTCAGACCACCTTTTCGGGACAACTTTTAGATGTTGATATTGAAAATGTGTATTCATGATAGCTAACACCTTTCGTATTAAAATAATAAAATGACTTATTATTTTAATAACCTTTACACATGAAACTGAAACGTTGCAATGTGTAAAGGTGTCATACATCTTATAAAATAAGCTGATAAAAAAGAACATCTTGCCACTGATTAAATTTCCAGCCTACTTCTTTAAATTCTCCGCAAAACGTAAAATTAAATTGTTCATGCATTTTGATACTGATATCATTCCCTTTTGTAATCCCTGAAATGACAACATGATGGTTAAGTTCTTTAGCCAATTCCAAAATGCGTTTCATAAGCTGTTTTCCAATGCCATGCCCTTGTTGATTTTTATCAATATAAATCGATAACTCTACCGTTTGAATGTACGCTTCTTTATCTCGATACGATGAAAGCGAAGCATAGCCTGCTACTACCCCATCTATTTCCGCAACAATAAGTGGAAATAGTTCATCGCTAATATGGTTATTAAACCAACCTCTTCTTTGTTCTACTGTTACAGGCGTTAAGTCAAAAGTAGCAGCACTTGTTTGAACGGACTGATTATAAATTTCAACAAGCATAGGTAAATCTTCTTCTTTAGCATAACGAATAATCATATGTACAAACTCCTTATAGTATAGAATTATCTTTATTTTACTTCTTTTAAGAAACATAATCTACATAAAAAACCGATGTGCGCATGCACATCAGCTATTGTTTTGAGCATATTGAAAAGTTTGAAGGACTTGAAGGGTCTCTTTTGTAGAAACGACTGTTGCAAACTCTTTGTGCAAAGAAGACAATGCGAATGTATGTACATCTTCTGCATGCAGCCTTGTTTTTCCATCGTAGGATATACAATCAAAGCAAGCTGTTGCATCGTTCACAACATACGTCCTATACCCTAGATTTCCAGCCATGCGGGCAGTCGTAGAGACGCAGTGATTAGTAGTTAGTCCTATTAAGATGAGCGTATCATAGCCATTTGCTTTTAAATAACTATCTAGCTCTGTTCCAATGAAGCAGCTGTTCACGTGTTTGCGAATTAAGTATTCGTCTTCTTGTGGGCCAAATCCTTCTTTGAACTGAAATCCCTTTGAACTTGGATGTAAAGGAGAATCAGGATTTTCTGATGCATGCTGCACGTGAATGACAGGGTAATCTTGGCGCCTCCATGCTTGCAGTAGCGTCATCATATGTTTTTCTGCATCTAAATTGTTTCTTTTCCCCCACTGGGGTGAATAAAACCCTTCTTGTACATCGATAAGTAGTAACACTGGTCGGGAACGTAGCATAAGCATCATCTTCTTTCATCTTTATTTTAAAATGGAAATAACGTATGTGCATCCATCAGGACCGGCTTTTGAAGAATGAACGGTTTGTTTCGGTAAATGTATCCGATCTCCTGCGTGACATAGAACCGTATCACGTTCAACTGTAAAGTAAATAGACCCTTCAAGTATATGAAGAATTTCATCAGTTGGATGCGTATGAGACGGATGGGTTTGAAAAGCAATATCGTGCTGTACTTCAACGTATCCAGTATACGCCGGGAGCAGCTCTTTAATTACTTCTTCAAACTTTCCGCCAACTCCTTTTTTAATAGAGGCTTTTTTTACGTCCATGCTGCTCACTCCTTTTTAATTTAAACGGACACTGTCCGGTAGTATAGTTATTATCATCGTGTAAAAAATATTGCTTCCACTCTCGATTTCCCTGCTGCCCATACCATCCTAATTCAGGGTGAGCTGATACGTCATCATATGTTTTTAACCGATCGCGGACGACCTTTTGTACGTGCTGCCCTATTTTTGAATCTCCTGTCATACCTTCAAACACCCACCGAGGCTGAAATGTAATCATAAATCCTCTGCTCTTACGGCTTTTACGTAAAGAATGAGCAGGCGTATTACAGACAACAAAAATAGGTTCTCCGTGAAAGCAAAATTCCCATAATGCATCTTTTGGGTCTTTTGGAATGTCTTGCGGCCATTTCTTTTGATCAATTTGATGAAGAAACGTCAGCGTATCCCAAAACATCGTTTCATATTCTTCCATTGAGCGTTCTTTATGTTCAGGCTTAAAGAATAACACAAAGGATGTATAGCGACCTATGGCCTTAAACGTATCTATGTATTCTCTAAGTGCCGATGCTGCATGCCTAATATCTTGATAGTTATAAGGAGTAGTCACAAATGAAAAACGCAGTAAATCTTTTTTAAAGCCTTCTACCCCTAATATACAGGGAAATGGAGTTTCTACTGATAATATATCGCTTTGGAAATATTGAAAAGCATCTTTTCCCCAAAACGGGACATGCGTTGACTCTAAAATCTCATTGGCTCGAAAAAGCATTTTTGATGCCATTAAAACCCTCCTTATGGAACTCAACGTTACATGTGTATTAAAGAAAAGAAAGTTTATGAGCATTTTTAACTAAATGCCGCTTCTAAATTATAAAACTCTAATCTCTCTATATATAAGTTACTATTGGACAAGTTAGAAAGGAGGCTATGTTTGTGGAGTGGTTTTTGATCGCTATAAAACAAATAATTTTGGGTATTAGTCTCACAGCACCGGTAGGTCCAATTAATATAGAGATGATTAAAAGAGGTTTGACAAAAGGATTTTGGGCTTCTTGGCTAGTTGGTTTAGGAGGCATGACGGCCGATATTTTATTTATGCTCCTCATTTTAATAGGGTTAACGCCTTTTGTTCAGATTCAGGCTGTTACTGTTGCCCTGTATGCAACTGGCTTTGTCATGTTCACATTTATTGGCTTTCAAAGTATGAAACAAGCTGTCTCTCGTTCCTTTTCAGTTGATGTAAATAAACCCTCTACTAAAAGAGATAAGTCGTTTTTTACAGGTTTCTTAATTGCTCTTACGAACCCTTTAAATATTGTGTTTTGGTTTGGTGTATTTGGGTCAAGCTTAAGCGAAAGCCTTCAAAGTCAAACGTGGCTATCTGTCTTTTTTCACAGCTTCTTTATTATTTTTGGCATCATTCTTTGGAATTTAAATATTGCCAGCAGCATTCATTTTACAAGAAGTTTATCACGCCTAAGCTTCTTCGCTTCATTACGTTAGTTGCCGGTCTTTTGCTTTTTCTATTTGGCTGCCAATTCGGTTTTAAATGTGTATCCTTACTTATAGGCTGAGCTTTTAGCGATGAGTTCAATAAGAGTATCATTTACTTTCTCACGTTCATCATAAAAAAGGCCGTGTCCACTATTTTCAAATGGAATAAGGGTAGAAAATGAAATATGACGATTCATTACTTTTGCAAGATCAAATGGACAAATTTGATCTTTTTTTCCGTGTAATATATATGTCTCAGCGAAAATTTGACTCAAATCTTCCCGTAAGTCTTCGTCTCGTAAAGACACCGCAGTTTTAATCGTTCCATGACCAGATGCCTCTAAACCTAAATCTTGAAACCATCCTCTAAAAGCTGAGCTGATGGGCTGACTAAAAAACTTTTCCCCAAAATCTTCAAGCATGTTAGGGCGATCTCTATACGTATTTTGAATAATTGTATTTACTTCCGCAGCAGGAAGTCCATATGGAAAATCAGTTTTTTGGATGAAGCTTGGAGCCGCTGCCCCTAATAAAATTAACTTCTTCACGCCATATCCTAAATGTCTGCTCATATATCGAATGGCAATGGCTCCCCCCATAGAAAAGCCTACTAGCGTATAATTTTTAAGTCCCACCCTTTCTACTAACATGCGAATATCATCCGCTAATTGATTGTAAGAATAGCCGGTGAAAGGCGCATCCGATTTTCCGAATCCGCGAAGATCAGGAGCGATACATCGAATACCGTAGGCCGGCAACGTTGTAAATTGATATTCGTACATTTTAGCATTAACAGGCCACCCGTGAAGGAAAAGAACTGGTTCCCCTTTTCCAATATCCTGAACAAAAAGTTTAGTTTTAGGAGTTACGTGAATAAAATAGCTCATATATAACACCTCCTAGATATTCCTTTATATATATGTTTAGGACAATTTGAACATTCAAAAGTTTCTTGGAGGCTTGTGTAGGAAATATAGGAGGTTTATTTGGGATAAAGAGTAGGGAATTCTTTTCATATTGTTTATTTAGAACATAGTTTATTTTAAAAATATTAGACAAAAAAAGTAGTAAAGCTTTAAAAACTTTACTACTTTTTTGTTATTTTTCTTCCAACCATATATCAACTAAATTGCCAGCTTCGCTTTGGTCCAATATGAATGAACCGTTGCTGTATCGATCGCTAGCTCGCATTGTAGATGGATCAACTTGCTCAACTTGCCCTTTAGACGATTCCACTACCATGTAATGTTCTTTAGAAATTACTTTTACTTTTGCGATTTGATGCGGATTAGATTTTAGTTCTCGAACCATCACTAGCCCTCGTTTTGCTCGTGCTGATTCTTCAAACTCTGTAATTTTTGTCTTTTTCACAGCTCCTCGCTGCGTGGCGATAAATAATTCAGTTGATAGAGCTTCATCTTCATCGAAGATAACGCCGCTTACAACATAGTCATCGTCTTTTAAGTTAATTCCTTTCACACCAGAAGCGCGGGTTCCTACAATATTAATTTCTTCTTCAGGGAAGCGCAGCCCATAGCCAAAGCGTGTGGCAATGAACACTTGTTTTTTACCATCCGTTTGATACACATCGACTACTTCATCATCGCCTTTTAAATTAACAGCGACAAGAGCTTTGGAGTAGCGCTGTGCTTTATATTGAAGTAATTCTGATTTTTTGACCATACCATTTTTCGTAAAGAAAAGCAGATACTGATTTTCTTTAAATTCTTTCACCGGTATCGCCCGTACGATTTGCTCTTCTTTATCAATTGGAACAATGTTCATGATATGCTGACCCATGTCTTTCCACCTGATATCAGGAAGTTCGTGCACTGGCATATATAAATAGTTCCCTTTGTTTGTGAAGATGAGCAGCGTTTCGGTTGTATTAATTTCATACTTAGCTAAAATTCGGTCCGTATCTTTCATACCGAAGTCTTGCCCGTTAGACGCGGCGTAAGAACGAAGGCTTGTTCGTTTTACGTATCCGTCTTTTGTGACTGTCACCATCACTTCTTCTGATGGAACCATCACTTCTAAATTAATCTTAATTTCTTCGATTTCCGCTTCAATTTTTGAGCGGCGTTCTGTACTATATTGCTTTTTCACACGGCGTAATTCTTTTTTGATTACATTAAAAAGTTTTTTCTCGCTATGTAAGATGTCTTCTAACTCGTTAATTTTAGCACCTAGTTCTTCAGCTTCTGCTTGTAGAGCTGTAATATCTGTGTTTGTCAAACGGTATAATTGAAGCGACACAATCGCTTCTGCTTGAGGTTCTGTAAATTCATATTTGGCAATTAAATTATTTTTAGCGTCGCGCTTATCTTTAGAAGCTCTAATAGTAGCAATAATTTCATCTAAAATCGACAGTGCTTTAATCAACCCTGCTACAATATGTTCACGTTCACGTGCTTTTTGCAGTTCGTATTTAGAACGATTTGTTACCACTTCTCTTTGATGATCAATATAAGCATCAAGAATGTTAGCCAAACTCATAAGCTTTGGTCGCTTTTTAGCGATAGCAACCATGTTAAAATTATACGGTACTTGCAGGTCCGTATTTTTGTAAAGATAGTGAAGTACTCCTTGAGCATTTGCATCTTTTTTTAGTTCTACTACGATGCGCAGGCCGGTACGATCTGTTTCATCGCGAACTTCAGCAATGCCTTCCACTTTTTTATCTAAACGAAGTTCATCCATTTTCTTAACAAGGTTGGCTTTGTTTACTTCAAATGGAATTTCCGTAATGACAATTTGCTGTTTTCCGCCGCGAATGGACTCCACTTCTGTTTTTCCGCGAATAATAATTTTCCCTTTACCTGTCTCGTAGGCTTTCTTAATTCCGTCTACACCTTGAATGATTCCTCCCGTAGGAAAATCAGGACCTTGAATAGCCGTCATTAGCTCTTCAATTGTACACATTGGTTTATCAATTCGCATGATCGTTGCGTCAATTACTTCACCTAAATGATGAGGAGGAAGTTCTGTAGCATAACCAGCTGAAATACCCGTTGATCCATTCACTAGCAGGTTAGGAAACATAGCCGGTAACACAGTTGGTTCGCTGCTTGTATCATCGAAGTTGGACACAAACTCAACCGTTTGTTTGTCAATATCTCGTAGAAGTTCTGCAGCAATCGATGAAAGACGAGCTTCTGTATAACGCATTGCTGCTGGGGGATCTCCATCAATACTTCCGTTATTTCCGTGCATTTCGATTAATACATTTCTAACTTTCCATTCTTGACTCATTCGAACCATGGCATCATATACAGATGAATCACCATGAGGGTGATAGTTACCAATTACGTTCCCTACAGTTTTGGCTGACTTGCGAAAACCTTTTTCTGCTGTATTTCCATCTACGTGCATTGCATATAAAATACGGCGCTGAACGGGTTTTAAACCGTCTCTTGCATCTGGCAGTGCACGCTCTTGAATAATATATTTACTATATCGACCAAAACGGTCGCCTAGTACATCCTCAAGAGGTAAATCTAAAAAGCGTTCTGTTTGTGTCATTGTACATCCTCCTCTGCGACCGTTAATACATTTTCATTATCTAAAATATTTGGATCTTCTTCTAATCCAAACGCTACGTTGCTTTCAATCCATTTTCTGCGAGGCTCTACTTTATCGCCCATCAAAGTGGTCACACGACGATCAGCGCGAGCAGCATCATCAATACGAACACGAATCAGTGTACGCGTCTCTGGGTTCATTGTTGTTTCCCAAAGCTGATCTGCGTTCATTTCACCGAGACCTTTATAGCGTTGAATCATATATCCTCGTCCTACCTTATCAATAGCACCTTGCAGTTCTTCATCACTCCATGAATATTCAACCACTTCTTTTTTGCCTGACCCTTTACTTACTTTGTAGAGCGGTGGAAGAGCAATAAATACTTTCCCTGCTTCCACAAGCGGTTTCATATAGCGGTAGAAAAACGTTAGCAGAAGCACTTGAATATGAGCACCATCCGTATCTGCATCGGTCATGATGACTATTTTATCGTAGTTAATATCATCAATTGTAAAGTCTGCTCCTACTCCTCCGCCTATTGCGTGGATGATTGTACTAATTTCTTCGTTTTTAAAAATATCTTGAAGCTTGGCTTTTTCGGTATTGATAACCTTCCCTCGCAGTGGCAGCACAGCTTGAAAGCGGCGATCCCTTCCTTGTTTTGCTGAACCTCCGGCGGAATCCCCTTCAACTAAGTACAGTTCGTTTCGCTGAGGATTTCTTGATTGCGCAGGTGTTAACTTCCCGCTTAGAACGGTTTCTTGACGCTTGCGTTTCTTCCCGTTCCTTGCGTCTTCTCTCGCCTTTCGTGCTGCTTCACGCGCTTGAGCAGCTTTGATTGCTTTTTTTACAAGAAGAGAGCTTACGTCCGGATTTTCTTCTAAGAAATAGGCAAGTTTTTCAGAAATGACTGCATCTACGGACGAACGAGCTTCACTTGTACCTAACTTTCCTTTTGTTTGTCCTTCAAACTGAAGCAACTCTTCAGGTATTCTAACGGAAACGATGGCTCCTAAGCCTTCTCGAATATCAGTTCCTTCTAAGTTTTTGTCTTTTTCTTTTAGTAGGTTTACTTTACGGGCGTATTCATTAAATGCACGCGTCATAGCGCTTTTTGCACCGGATTCATGCGTTCCACCATCTTTGGTACGAACATTATTAACAAATGATAAAATGGTTTCAGAATAACCATCATTAAATTGAAAGGCAAATTCAACTTCAATATTATGATGAATCCCTTCAAAAAAGACGACTGGGTGAAGTGAATCTTTTTCTTCATTTAAATATGAAACAAAGGCTTGAATACCTGTTTCATAATGAAAGATATCTTGACGATCATGTCTTTTATCAATTAACTCTATTTTGAATCCTTTTAACAGAAAGGCCGATTCACGGAGTCGTTCACAAAGCGTATCGTAATTATACACAGTTGTTGAAAAAATCGTGGCATCCGGTTTGAAATGAATCGTTGTTCCCGTTTTTTTCGTTTTCCCTATTTTTTCTAGCGTTGTAACCGGCTTTCCTCCATTTTCAAAACGCTGTTCATAAATAAATCCATCTCTGTGAATGGTAACAGTCAACCATTCAGACAGCGCATTTACAACAGATGCACCTACTCCGTGTAAGCCACCACTTGTTTTATATCCACCCTGTCCGAATTTACCTCCTGCATGCAAGATGGTTAAAATAACTTCAGGCGTTGGTTTTCCTAGTTTATGCATGCCCGTTGGCATACCTCGACCTTTATCTTGTACAGAAATTGAATTATCTTTGTGAATGGTTACAATAATTTCTTCTCCGTAGCCTGCTAGAGCTTCATCGACAGAGTTGTCGACGATTTCATATACTAAATGATGCAGGCCTCGTGTATCCGTACTTCCAATATACATACCAGGACGTTTACGAACGGCATCTAATCCTTCTAGTACTTGAATTGCATCTTCATTATAATTAAATTGTTGTTTCCGAGCCATTCATACTACCCCTTTCATCACAACGAACATTACTACATTATGTATGAAACACAAACGTTTGCGCTTCGTGTCTAAGAATAAATGATCATGTATCCTATCTTTTAATTTTATAGTGTTCGCATCAACAGAACGTATGTTTCTATTTTTGCGTACTTACAAGATTTTAGCACAAATTTCCGTATTATAAAAGCAATATCTTGTGTATTGATGGATTATAAGCATTATAAAGTGAGCTGCCCAACGTCTATTGTAGCGGAAACTCACTTACTATTTCAACGCATGGTGAAACCCATGCAAGCAGTGTGCATGGGTTGGTTGTTCCGCTTATAGATCTTACTTTGTTAAAGCATGCTCGACTTTTATACAACGATCCATAACTACAGTATACCCTTTTTTAGCGAGCAGGTCATATGCTTCTTCATTAATTAAACCAGATTGTGCCCAAAATACGTCTGCATCTACTTCTAAAAACTCTTCTGCAACTTCAAGCAAATGCTCAGAGCGACGGAATACATTAACGATATCAATATGCCCTTCAATTTCTTTTAATGAAGATACGGCTTTTACGCCGAGCGCTGAGTCGATTATTGGGTTCACCGGAATAATCTCGTAACCTTGCTGCTGCATGGCTTCAGAAACCATATAAGACGTTCGATGAGGGTTATCTGATAAACCTACTACAGCAATGCGCTTGCTTTTTTTTAATATTTTACCAAGCTCCTGGCGGGAAGGAATTTTAATGGACATGTCTATTACCTCTCTTAGCTATATAATATGTACTGAACAACATTCGCGATTTACAGTTGATTTCCTGCATATAGTACCCGTTTTCTCTATTTTTGTAAACGTCTTCTTTTTTAAAAATAATTGTCTCTCACCCAAAACTAGCTATGTTTTTTTAAGTATCTCATGGTAAAATAGAAACGATATAGAAATAAAGGAGCTTTCAAACATGAATTATTTATTACCTATTCTTGCCTATATCTTAGGCTCTATTCCTTTTGGACTAGTTGTTGGAAAACTAGGATACGGCATCGATATACGAGAGCATGGAAGCGGCAATTTAGGCGGCACCAACTCATTTCGTACATTGGGTGTAAAAGCCGGAATTATCGTTACGCTTGGAGACATTCTAAAAGGCACCCTAGCAGCTTCTTTACCGCTTTTATTTGATACAAATCAAAACATTCTCTTCATTGGTTTATTTGCTGTCATTGGTCATATTTTTCCTATTTTTGCGAAATTTAAAGGCGGGAAAGCTGTGGCCACATCCGCCGGAGTGATTTTATGTTATGAACCTCTTTTATTTGTTTTCGTGCTATTATGTTTTTTTATCTGCTTATACATAACGAAGTATGTATCACTGTCATCAATGGTTACTGGAGTATTAACATTTATCTACACGCTATTTAAACAAGACTACATGCTCATTATGATTATTGGTTTAATTGTAGCGTTTGTCATTTACAGACACCGAGCAAACATCACGCGAATTCTTAACAAAACAGAACCGAAAGTCACATTTTTATCAGGTAAAAAGAAATAAGAGGATCTTCCTCTTATTTCTTTTTTTATAACCACTGTGTAAGCGAATACATTTCTTATTTATTAGTTATACTGATACTAAAATAAGGAGGTGAATAATATGAAGAAAAAATGCCCTATTTGCAAACGAAATAAGAAAATGGATTCACAGCTAGAAGGAAGCCGCTACTGCGTTCATTGTTGGGAAACCATTGGAAAACAATATGATTTCAAATGAAAGAATGAAACGATTTAATATAGAAATGAAGCATTCGCCTCTATATTAAATCGTTTTATTTTATCTCATTCCTTCCTAGCTGGATTCGTATATATTGGTAATTTATCTACCTTTCTACTATAATAAATGTATCCGCAGTATTGGAAGGAGCATAATTAATGAAATTAACAGTAACAGAAGCAGCAGCAACGTGGTACAAAGACGAAATGATGCTAGAAGGAAACGAAACAATTCGCTTTTTTGTTCGCTACGGCGGATGCAGCAACGTTCAAAAAGGTTTTTCTTTAGGTGTAAACACAGATTCTCCTAAAAACGTTGGCGTTGAAACAAAAGTTGACGGTTTAACATTCTTCGTAGAAGATGAAGACCTTTGGTATTTTGATGGTCATGATTTGACCGTAAATTATAATGAAGAAACAAAAGAACCTGACTTTCATTACGAAGCGTAAGAATAAAAAGCATCGATTTATCGATGCTTTTTATTCTTACGCTTAACCCTGCTTTTTGGCATCTTCATAGGCTTTATGCCATTCCGGATAATTACGGCGAATAGAAATAGGCTTAAAGCTTTCCTTTTTTACACATACGTGTGACGATGTTCCTGTTAACGCAAGTTCTTCATTTGAGTTAAAAATTTCATAGCCGTACACAACGCGTAGACCGTCATAGTTCTCAACCCAAGTATGTACCACAGCTGTCTCGCCATAATGAAGCGGCTTTTTATAGGACGCCTGTATATCAATAACTGGGGACAGCACACCGTCTCTTTCCATTTGTGCATAGCTAAAACCTAAATCACTGATAAACTGCGTTCGGCCTATTTCCATCCATACTAAATAGTTAGCATGATACACAACGCCCATCTGATCGGTTTCTGCATAGCGCACTTCGATTTCTTTCTTCGATACTAGCATGATTCTACCTCCTCTTGCACTGTTCCTGTTTTATCTTACCATATATGGAGAATATACTCCTACTAGTTTGGTTATTACTCAATATGTTGTAAGACTAAGCGCATCTTGAATGCGATATATCAGTGTTTCCAGCCGCGTCATCTTGTTTTCATACCTTTTATAAGGAAGTGTATATGTGTAGTCTTTATTTGTCCATAGGCGGTAAAAATAAGCGTTTAGTTCGGTCATAACCTTTTCGTTAGAAGGTCCTGATACTTTAATATCCGTTTCTAAGTTCAAATCAGCTAAATTTCGTTTTGTAAAATTTGCTGCTCCTGCAATAATAGTTGCATTTCTTTGGTTTCGAATAAATAAAGTTTTAGAATGATACTGCTCTTTTCCTGTATGATACCAGCGAATTTTAATATCTCCATTAGATTTCTTTACAAGTTCTGCTGCTACTGGACGGTTAGGCAGTCCGAACTTTTTTCTTCCAAACGCATTTTCATTAGGATCTAAAATTAACCGTACGTTTGCTCCTTGTTCAGAAGCTTTCAAAAGTGCCTTTATTACGCCTCGATCTCCAAGATAAAACATGCCAAGCCATACATCATCGCCTTTTTTAGCATGACGTAAATCATTTAATACGTGCTTATAGATTTTGCCTTCTGTTAACAGCTGAACATAGAGGTCTCCCTTTTCTTTTTCTTTCTTTTTATATAGAGGTAACCTTCCTCCGTAAGAAAAATCTGACACGGCTTGTTCGCTTTTTACAACATCTCCAATGATATTCCCCTTTACTTCAAAGGCCATGTTGGAATTATAAAAACTTGCATCATGAGGATTGGCAGAGGAGATAATAACGCTTTGATCTGTTGCTACTACTTTTCTGTGATTAGCTTTTACATTTAACAACTTAAAATAAGCACGGGCCGTCACGTTAGGCGCATTGGTTCCGGAAGGATTTGTTATCCATCCGGTTCCTTTTTCACCAAACCACTGAACAAAAGTTCTCCATACTGCAGAATATAGTGGAATGGAGTCTCTGAGCTTAGATAAATTGGTTTGCACCACTTTGATTCCGTTTAACCGCAGTGGATCTAACCACTTTGAATCATGTGAGCCGTAGGTTGTATTTATTTCATCTGTAATAAAAATTATTTCGATATTAGGATGTTTTCGTTTCTTTTCAATCAGCTTACTTGCAATCGTATCACTAATGTGAGGAAACGTTTCACCTTGATTATAGTAGCCATTAAATAGAAACATATCCATAATAATAAAAGCTTTTGCTTCATCAATCGCATTAGTAACTGCTTGAAAAATATGTTGTTCGGAAATAGACGTCTGTCGGTCTTGATACGTTAGGTCTGATAAAAGAAATACATCTTCTACTTTGTGAGGATTACTTTCGTATGAAACTCCTTTAGGTAGGGGCTTATGAGTGTGATAAGAGCCCACAATAATCAAGACGATAAGTACACTGACCAAAATCCTTACTACTTTCTTTTTCATGTGCTTTTTCACCTACATAAACCTCTTCGCTAGTTTGTATTATTATTCACCTTACTAAAAAAATATATAAAGAAAGCAGCTAAAACTGTTTATTTTTAGCTGCTTATTGTCGCTGTTTTACTTATTAAATCGTACCTTCGTAACCATTTTGACGAGCTTCTGACTCATCTTTTATTTCGCTGCGCATTGCTTCGATGCTTACTTCACGATTGTGATTTTTTTGCTGAATGCGCTGACGTTCTTCTTCAGTGCTGCACGCAGCAGCTTCTTCTGCTTCTTCAATGTTTTTCATTGTATTTTGAACCATTGTTTGTAATTTTTCAACGTTATCACTGCGATCGTCTGGATTCGGTTTATTCCATGCCATTGTATCTTCCTCCTCAAAATAACTTTGTTACAATTGTAGTATGCCGGATTTGTTCATCTCTATAAGTGGAAAAAAATGATTTTAGTTTACATAATATAATTATGGTTAATTTAAAATGTATATATAAAACATACATAATATGGTGATATATACATACAAAGGGGGAATAGCTATGACCAAACGAATGATAGCATTACTAAGCGTAGTCTTTATTGCAGTGCTTGCCTTATTTTTTATATCTCAAACCTCATTGGCATCAAAATTGGTAACAAGTGCCTCTATCAAGTCTCACCATTACTCAAAACATGAAGAAAAAATGTTAGCCGTGACAAACTTAGACTACAAAAGCAATATAATTACATACGATGTTAAAGCTCCTAATGGGGCAAAAGAAGCTCATGTAAAAGCTACTTATTATGAAAAGGGAAAAGCCAAAAAACCTTTATTCTTAGGAGGGTTGACTGTTTCAAAAGAATTTGACATGTTTGCTATTACATATAGAATCGATGATGATCATCACAAAGTTATGTTTAATGTGGGAAGCAACGATACAAACCTAGGGATAGAAGCGGAAAAGCCAAAAAAAATGAACGGCTATTCCTTTACTGGATTAGAGAAAAAACAAACAGTAAAAATGAATAAAACATATCCAGTTGCTGCTTTATTTGGTGACGATGGCAGTGGCATACGAGTTGCTCCGCTTTCAACCGATGATGGAGAAGTTGTCAAAGAGCTTATTTCGAGCAATCCTTACGTTTATTTATTCACGGTAGAATTCAAATAATAAAAAGTCGCTGAATTCAGCGACTTTTTATTCATTCACCTTTGGTTTGAATAACTTGAGGATGCTTGCCGGATTTATCTTGCATTTGTTTTCCGTTATTTCCACCAGCTTCTCTCGGTTGAGTGCCGATATGATTCGGAACAAAAGGTTTGCTTTGTTTTTTAGGATTTCCCATGCTTATCCCCTCCTCACCGTTACTCTAACCAACTTACTTTAAACTTATTCAGCTCTTTCAAGCATACGGTCTTCTAACCGCTTTTCAATTTCCATTTCAATGCGTTCAATTTCTGACTGATCTTTTAACAGCTGTGTTTTATTTTCTTGCACTAACTCTTCAAATGAACGTTTGCGTAATTTTCTCATGGTCACAACACCTACTTTATGTAATTTTTATGAAAAATCTGAAAAATCTAAAGAAACTGATATCATACAACTATCTATATTGTAACCAATTTGTCAGATAAGTAAACATACTTTTTAAAAAGTTGTAAGAAAGTTTGACATATTTACTGACTTATCTATGTATACGATGGTAAAGTAAATAAGTTTCATTTTTAATAAAACAAGCAGCGAAGTTAATTCGCTGCTTGTTGAGCAAAGGTTTCCATCTGTTTAAGCGTCATTGGACCATTAACTCGTTGAACAATTCTCCCTTGTTCATCTATAAAATAAGATGTCGGAATGGTGGAGACCCGATATTTTTTACTTCCTACACTATCTTGGTCGTCCAATAATACACGAAACGTAAATTGTTTTTCTTTAAGAAACTTAGATACTGCCTGTTTACTACCTTCTGACGAAGTTAAATTAACCGCAAGCAGCTGTACATCGTTTCCATATTTCTCATAAAACGCTTGCATATCGGGCATTTCTTTTTGACACGGCGGACACCATGTTGCCCAAAAGTTTAAAATGACTTTTTTTCCTTTAAAGTCCGATAATTGAACAGATTTCCCGTTCGTATCTGAAAGTGTAAACGGAGGCGCTGTATCTTTTGGTCCCAACCCATAAGCTTGACCCGAAGCCTGACGAGCACTATCGCCTTTTTTGATATTTAAATCCTTGTATTCGCTTAAGTTAGAATTATCGGATGCTTCATTTGGAGAAAGCCCTTGCCAAAGTGCATAGCTAAGAAAGCCTACTAGAAGCAAGACCGCAATTATTTTTTTAACCATATGATCGGCTCCTTTATTTCTTCTAAAAAGTGATAATTTATGTACTAATAGATATGTGCAATATCTACTAAAATAATCCTTTTATAGGGCATTTTCTTTTATAATATAGCATATTTTCCTCTCACTTTTTGTCGAAAACGGTGCGTTTACATAAAAAAAGAGCGGCTCACGAGAACCGCTCTTTTACTTTATACCTTACGCATGTGTTTTAGACTGTAATTTATCACGAAGCACCATTTGAAGGATACCACCGTGGCGATAGTAATCAATTTCAACTTCACTATCGAAACGAACGAGTACTTCAAATTCTTTTTTGTTTCCAGCTTCATCAGTTGCTGTTACTTTTACAAGATCACGTGGTTTTACTGTTTCATCAACTGCTACTGCAATTGTTTCTTTTCCAGTTAAACCTAATGTATCCGCACTTTCACCATCTTTAAATTGAAGAGGTAAAACACCCATTAATACTAGGTTTGAACGGTGAATACGCTCAAAGCTTTCAGCGATTACTGTTTTAATACCTAAAAGATTGGTGCCTTTTGCTGCCCAGTCACGAGAACTTCCCATGCCGTAATCTTTACCTGCAAGTACAACAAGACCTGTATCTTGCTCTTTGTATTTCATACAAGCATCATAAATGCTCATTACGTCATTTGTTGGCCAATATGTTGTCCAGCCGCCTTCTGTACCAGGAGCTACTTGGTTTTTAATGCGGATGTTTGCAAACGTACCGCGCATCATCACTTCATGGTTACCACGACGAGAACCATATGAGTTAAAGTCTTTTGGTTCTACACCGTTTTCTTGAAGGTAAAGACCTGCAGGTGATGTTTTTGCAATTGAACCCGCTGGTGAAATGTGATCCGTTGTCACTGAGTCACCAAATTTCGCTACTACGCGAAGATCATTTAACGGTTCTACTTCACCTGGTTCTTCTGATAAGCCTTCAAAGAACGGTGGGTTTTGAATGTATGTTGAATCATTCTCCCACGTATAAAGAGCATCTTCGCTTGTTTTAATTTCATTCCAGCGCTCGTTATCATCGAATACACGCTCATACTCGTTACGGAATAATTCAGGCGTTACGGTACGGCTAACAACTTCTTTAATTTCATCTTGAGAAGGCCAGATGTCGCTAAAGAATACTTCATTGCCGTCTGTATCAATGCCGATTGGATCTTTTTGTAAATCTACATCTACCGTTCCAGCCAATGCATATGCTACAACAAGCGGCGGAGAAGCAAGATAGTTACCTTTTACTAATGGATGAATACGTCCTTCAAAGTTACGGTTTCCTGAAAGAACAGACGTTACAAGCAAGTCGCTGTCTGCAATCGCTGCTTCAATTTCAGCTTCTAATGGACCAGAGTTACCGATACAAGTCGTACAGCCATAACCTACGATGTTAAAGCCGATTTTATCTAAGTATGGAAGCAGCCCTGAATTTTGCAGGTAAGCCGTTACTACTTTTGAACCTGGTGCTAAAGAAGTTTTCACGTAAGCTGGAACATCCAATCCTTTTTCTACCGCTTTTTTCGCAACTAAACCAGCTGCTACTAATACGTAAGGATTTGATGTGTTCGTACAGCTTGTGATAGCCGCAATGGCAATGGCACCTGTTTTCATTGTTGTTTCTGAACCGTCTGCAAGCTTAAATGTAACTTCCTTATCCACGTCTTTAGCATCAAGTCCGAAGCTTTGGTTGCTAACAGGAGCTGTTAAAGCTTTCTTGAATTCTGTTTGCATTTGAGAAAGTGGAATTAAATCTTGCGGACGCTTTGGACCTGAAAGATTTGCTTCAATCTCAGCAAGATTAATCTCAACAACGTCAGTGAAAATTGGATCTTCATTTTCTGGTGTAAAGAATAAACCGTTTGCTTTTGTATATTGTTCGACAACCTGGATGTCTTTTTCATCTCTTCCTGTTAAACGCATGTATGCTAATGCTTCTGCGTCAACTGGGAAGAACCCACATGTTGCACCGTATTCAGGAGCCATATTAGCAATTGTTGCACGGTCAGCTAATGGAAGTTCTGCTACGCCAGGACCGAAGAATTCAACGAATTTTCCGACTACTCCTTTTTGACGAAGCACTTGCGTAACTTTTAACGCTAAGTCTGTAGCTGTAGTGCCGTTTGGTAATTCACCAACAAGTTTAACACCGATTACTTCAGGAACTGGGAAATAAGAAGGTTGACCAAGCATACCTGCTTCCGCTTCAATACCGCCAACACCCCATCCTAAAACACCGATACCATTAATCATTGTTGTATGAGAGTCAGTACCTACTAGAGAATCAGGGAAAGCTACGAATTCACCATCTTCTTCAACAGCGTGAACAACGTTTGCTAAATATTCTAAATTTACTTGGTGCACGATACCAGTAGCTGGTGGAACTGCACGATAGTTATTAAATGATTTTTGAGCCCAGCTTAAGAAATTATAGCGCTCTGTATTACGTTGAAACTCAAGGTCCATATTAATTCGTAATGAGTCAGCTGTACCTGCTTTATCAACTTGTACGGAGTGGTCGACAACGAGGTCTACTGGAATTTCTGGATTGATTTTGTCAGGATCTCCTCCTAAATCAGCCATTGCTTTACGAAGTGACGCTAAGTCTACAACCGCTGGAACTCCAGTGAAATCTTGAAGAATAACACGAGATGGTTTGAAAGGAACATCGATATCTTTGATGTCTTTTGTTCCCCATTTTACAAGGTTTTCGACGTGTTCTTTTGTAATGACACGGCCATCTACCTGACGAAGAACAGATTCTAATAATACTTTAATTGAATACGGCAGCTTAGATACGTTACCTAAACCTGCTTCCTCTAAAGCTTGTAAGCGGTAATAATTATATGTGCTGCCATTAAGATCGAATGACGAACGAGCGTTAAAAACGTCTTTTTTAGTCATTGCTTTTACCCCCTTAAAATTCTATGTATAAAGGATTTACTTACCCCATCCTCTATTCCCTTCACCATCTATCTTAATATAATATTATACATAAGTAAATAAAAAGAATGTTATTAATTAACATAAGTTTCACTTATAACCTTTTTCCATCTTCCTTTTATTTTTCTAATAATTCATATTTCATTGATTTTTACGCATGCTAGAAACGGAGGTGATTCAACATGGCTAAACGCAAGTCAAACCACGTCATTCCTGGAGCTAACACGGCTAGCGCTCAAGGAAAAGGAGCGGGTTATAACGAAGAATTTTCAAATGAACCATTAACGGAACAACAGAAACAAAATAATAAAAAACGCAAAAAAAATCAATAAAACAATCCCTTATTGGATATACTAATCACTAGTTAGAAAAGCAAAATCGTTTAACTCCATGAAATCTAACGAGAAGGCGTCATTATATATGGCGCTTTTTTTCTGTTCCCATTTCCTGTTTTTGTTAAACCTACTTTTTAAAAGGGGAATTTTTCATCGGATAAATTCCCTGTCACTATCCTACCCTAATAAATGAAAGGGAGGCTTTAACTATGAACAAAAACAGTAGCAAAGACATCCGAAGAAATGCACCAAAAAGCAATTCTGGACAGCCCGAACCGCTAAGCGGATCTCATAAAGTAAAAAACCGTAAGCATTCTCGCCAAAAACACAATAGCGGACATGATATGTAAAAAAGCAAGCTCTCTTCAGAGCTTGCTTTTTTATGTATAGAAAAGACAGCTAGTACTTCAAGCTTATTCTTTGCGCAGGAGTTCACTAAGTACATAAACGCGCATATGATAGTAAAGTGAAACAGTTTAAATAATGGAGGAACGTAGAAATGAAAAACAAGCGTCTGCCAGCAGACCAAATGTTTGTAAAAGGCTTTCAAGAGTTGTTAGAAGTCATGCTTTCAAATCCCTTTATGAGTTATTTAGATTATGATTCCGTTCGTATCGATTTATTTGAAACGGAACAATCATTTATTGTCGAAGCTGAATTGTTAGGGTATCACCCTAAGGATATTATCGTTCAGATACATGCTGACCACTTACAGCTAACAGCCAAAAAATACTGCATTAGAGAATTTCATGATGAAAAGCAAGGAACGCTTGCCAGAGAACAAATGGAAGAAAGCGTTGAACGTACAATCGACTTTCCATTTCCATTGATAAATAAAAAGATTACCGCTACATTTAGTAACGAAATCCTTGAAATTACGATTTCTAAATATGAGACAAATGAATCTAACCAGCAAATAGTCCCTATTGATTTCCAATAAAGCTGCAGATGTTGTCTCTGCAGCTTTATTGGAGATATTTAATTGTTTACTTAGCACATAGTTTTTTAAGAACGTTATTCTTTTCAAAACAACGGGATATCTAATTTGTTTTACGGCACACTACTAAAAAAGAGTAAAAGGAGAACGTTTATGCTTCATACTGCTTGGAAAGGTAAAATCAGCTTTGGATTAATTGATATCCCTATTAAACTTCACGGAGCAATCGAAGAAAAAGATGTAAAGCTGCGCACGCTACACTCCGTTTGCCATACACCTATTCATCAAGAAAAACATTGCCAAACGTGTGGACGAGAAGTAGAATCCAATGAACTGGTTAAAGGATACGAAACAGCGACTGGTCAGTTTGTTGTACTTTCGCAACAGGAAATTGACACAGTCAAAGAGCCCTTTGCAGCAAACAAAGCTGTTGAATTGTTACACTTTGTTTCGTTAGTTGACATTGATCCCCTGTTTTTTGATAAGCCTTATTATATCTCTCCTGGAGAAACGAGCCTAAAAGCTTATTATACTTTATTAAATGCGCTTGAAATAACGAATAAAGTCGGTATTGCCAATGTATTTTTATATTCCAAACAGCAGATAGCGATTATTCGCTCCTTTCGCGGCTCTCTTGTTCTTCACACGATGCATTTTGAAGAAGAGCTTCGTTCAGTCACAGATGTGCCTAACTTATCTAGTACTTCTTCCATTAATGAAAGTGATACACAAGTGACGGTGGAATTAATTGATAAGCTATCTACTTCTTTTAATCCATCTATTTACAAAAATAACTACCGCGACGCCTTACAAAACGTCATTCAACAAAAAATAAATCAAGGCGAAGTTACAAAAGGCAGCGGAAGCAAAGAGCGAGATATTCGACATTTAATGGAAATGTTAAAAGTGAGCATAGACCCTTCTACTTTACAACCGACAAAATCAACAGCAGAGAAAAAAACTTCATCCTTAAAAAAGAAAGCATAAAAAAGCTAACGAAGAAATTCGTTAGCTTTCATTTGCAGCAGAAGTCTTAGGAACAATAGCTCCATATGACGCCGGTATTTTTAAATATTGCGTTACTTGATCATTTTCTACAAAAACAATAAAGTTATCTTTTTTATCTTTTCCAATACCTTTTGCTTTTGCTTCAGACCACGTGAAGCCCAGCTTTTCATTTACCTCACTGCGAGTCGTTTCCGGGCCAAAAACATATACTTTATCCCATCTAAAATCACATAATTCATTAAAATCAAGGATGGAAGCTTCTTCTTTACTTTGATTTGTTTTTTTAATTTCATTAATTACGGTTTGCTGAAGTTGCGCTTGGTTGCGTTCGCTGTATACCCTGTCAATAAAAAAAGTTGCCAATAGCGCTACTAACGTGAATAGTAGAATCTTTTTCACTTCGTTGTCCTCCTGATACGTTCTCTGCACATGATACGACTTCTTTTCGATACGGTTTTATTCTCTACTATTCTAGAAAATTCAACAGGAAAATACAACTAAAATCTCGAAATGTCATCAAAACATAAAAAACTTAACACTGTGTCAACGCATAAAAAAAGACTTGTTCACTTTCTACCTATTTACCTACTCAGCGCTAAAAAAATTTGGTTCTTCCGTGCAAATAGTTTCAATAAATTCTTCTACTAGCCCTTCTTCTCCCGGCAAAAAAGGCAGCGCACCAACTCCAACACGTTCAATACTTTTATAAAAATGATGCTGCTTATAGCCTTCTACTTTCCCTGGAAACAGCACAATCGCTGTTTGTACTGGTTTTGTTCCATTTTCCTCTACAATAGCGTCTCGGTAACGATGCATTGTATTAATATCTTCTTCTCTCGGAGAGGGCGTATCGTGATTTGGTTTGATACGATACTTAGCGTCAAAAAGATATACACTTTTTTTCTCCCCTTGCTTTACTTTAAGCAGCAAGTCCGGCTTTTGAATAACGGTATGAGTATGATGGTATGCTTTCTGATACCATAGCGTCACTTCTGCTTTCCCCACCTGAAAACGATGATAAGACGCCTGCATCCTGACGTTCAACCCTTGTTCAGTGGTTGTCATGATGTTTTGTTCTATCCGTTTGCCGTAAGTTTGCAACTTCTTTAAAAGACTAACATAGGTCCAGTATTCGTAGAGAGTTGCGATGTCTTTTAATGAAAGGTGGTAAAACTCTCCGTTAAGAGCCAATCCTCGCGTTAAGAACATAAAGTATCTGCTTGCTTCTCGGTAGCGAGGTGCCGTCCGTAGTGTAGAAGGAAGAGTTGAAACTTGTAGGGTCTTCACCCGTTGCCAAAACACATTATTTAACAGCCTTTTTAATTCGGTATGATTGGTTTCTAGAGCCGACACCGCTTCTTTTTTTACATATCTATCTTCTATTAATTTGTCAATTAGTGTAGTTAGCTTATGGTACAACTTCGTCATCATCCATTTAACACTTTGATTTTCCACATTATCATAGGTAGATACATGCCTTGTGCCAATCGCTTTTGTGGGTACTACTTTTATATTTCGATTAATTTTAATCCCCCTGCTTGAAGATGCGAGATAGGTAGGGTGTGTTCGGACAAATGATATAGCACGGCTATCTTGTTTTTTTATTTGATCTCCTCTCATGAGCTCATGTTCAACTTTTACCGATTGAAACGGCTGATTCTCAATCTGACGCACAGAATGAAGAAAGGGTTTCATATAGTGAGAGAGCACATGATAAAATTCCGTCCATGTTGCTTGTTTAGACCAAACCGTTTTTGCTTCAATATACGTTTTACGAAGCATATCGTATGCCAAATCATGAATGTATCCGTTCACTTCATCAACCATGTGTACATAATCTGTCTTGTAGCTCATTTTTGATGGGAAAATTTCAAGAGTAAAGGACAGCTCTTTTTCTCTTTCACTGTAGACGTGAAACGTCGAATACCCTACTTCATTTTGAAAGCTTATATTTCCCGTCAAAATGTAGGGAAATCCTACGGTTTGAAAACTTTGTTCAACTGCTTTTGAATCGTGGTTAACAAACAGCCTTGTGTCATTTTTAGAAACAACTGTAATTTGATAGGTTTCATTTTCAAAAAATAAAGGCTCAAGCGGCGGTTTTGAAGTCATCATACCTTTTGTTTGATTTAATACTTTTACATGTGTAATTCCTTTTCCCGTACAAGAAAAAAACATCACTTCTTCTGCAGGTTTTATTCTTTTCTTATTTTTCCCTTTTATAACCACCGTACACGTGTTGGTTTCAATTTCAACGTACGGTATTAATCCAAAATGACGTGTATCCGTATACTTCAAAACGTCTCATCATCTCCATTATTTTGCGTGCGCTTTTAGGAAATCTCATCCCATCTGCATTGACGACAGCTGTCTCAAATTCATCATCTAGCAGTGTATTTGTACAGTAATAATAAAGGTTTTTTAATAAGTCAAATGTGTAAGCATCGCTTCCTGAAATACGAGGCAAAACTTTTTGCAAAATCTGAAAATCAAACGCCTGATCAAATGTAAACATCCCGCTTTTCACTGCGTAAATTAAATAAAAGCATATTTCATCGCGTACGCGATAACCTATTTGCAAATCTACTTCTGTAAGCATCTCGTTGACGGTTAGTAGTTCATTTGTTACTTCGTGAATAAGCTCAGCATGCTCAACATACGCATCTTTTAAGTGAACATATTGACTTTGAATTTGTACATTTTGAATGCTGTGCTGCGATGGATCTCTATCATCTGAAAAATCAAAAGAATCTAGTTGAATCTTATTTAACTCAATGGTGTTGGTACGATCTAATAACTTTTGACTAAACCCATGGGTTGTTTCATCCATATTAATGGTACCGATAATGAGAAGGTTAGATGGCAAATAAATATCTCGGAACATCTTATGTCCAGGAAATAACGGAGCCGTTTTGATTTTCCCTTTTGACCAGCTCCTGCTTTCCATCACGCTTAAGATATCGCTAAAATAATGTTCAACTCGAGCTAAGTTCATTTCATCCAATATGGCAACATATGTGTAAGCTGGATGCTGAATGGCTTGCTGCATAATTGACAGAAACGATCCTCTGCGAAAATCTCCTCTTAAATCAATATATCCTAATAAATCTGAACTATCGTGCCAATCGGGCCGAACCGGAATGAGCACTTGTCTTCCATTTTCAATCGTAGCACCGATACTATCTGCTAAGAGCTGAGCAAGCTTTGTTTTTCCTGTCCCGCTCATTCCTGATAAAACAATAAAAGGTTTGGTCTTTAAAGCAAAGTAGGCGTTGGCTATATCTTGTGGTTCATATGTAAATCCAGATTTCCTAATATACTCATGAATATGGGCGATGGCGTCTTTGTCCCCAATCATCTCTTTGCTCATTCCGTATGTTTTTATATACTGTTCATGCATACTCAGCAGTAAATGCAAGTCATTTTGAAGCTGATCATTGCTAGGTAAGTCTGCTATATTGTAAGGAAGGTAAAGAGCTACTCTATCCTCAAAGCTTTTTGCTTCCATGCTTGTACCAATGACAATATGATTATCTTTCAATACGCGGGCATGTTCAGGAGTAAAAAAGCGAATGTCTTTCAGATCAGTTCCTTCTTCTGGGTCTCTTTTCATCATGACTAAGTAAATGCGCTGACCGTCTTCACTGAATAAATACGCTACCATCACATCACTCTCTATATTCTTATTGGCAAGGGTCACGTAAGGAAATGTTTCAGCGTGGTGTCCCGATATACGCATTTCTTCTCGATTTATATGCTCCAATCGATAAAGAGAAATCGGAAGCCTGCGTGTAAGCATATTTTCTATTTCGTGTTTTACAAGTACGTCTCCACCCATTTGTTTATAATGTTCCGCTACATACAGCAGCCGCTCGCGCAAACTCATCGAATTCTCTCCTTTCTGCCTTCACTGCAGTTTGTAAAAATAAAAAGCATCGTCAGTTGACCACGCAAAAGTTTCATTTCTTTTATTATAGACGCTTTCTTCGTATAGTAAGCTATTTTATAACGTTAGAAAACACTCGATTATTCTTTTCTCTACATATAATGTTTATGTTCATTTTAATGAAACATGACAGAAAAGAAAAGCGTTAGGGGCTTAATGAATGAAGAGGCAATGATACGAACAGAAAAATAGGCAGCTTCTGTGCCCAGGGATAAAACACCCATTATGCTACATGATTATTTGACGTCTGATGCTTTGGGCTGAGTAAAGAAAAAAATAAAAATAATAAGCGGCAGGGCGATAAGAAAAATACTCGTCTCTGAAGGTCTTGCTGTAGGTATATCCGTTAATGACATTTTAATCAGTCCTTTGTAAATTTTTCAACTAAGTCAGGATTTACATAAAAATGTTTTGATACGGTGCGATGAAAAAACTGAGAGGATTGATTCAGTTCACTTAATGCGGGTTCTGTTTTGGGAACGCCAAAAATAGGCCCACTTACGTTAATGGTAAACCTTCCAGAAGAAATAAAGGCGCCCGACACATTAATCTGGTTATTAAGCAGCAAAGCCGCAAGAAACACATCAATCATATCAATAATAATATTAATTCCCACATCTCCGTCTTTTCCTTCGATGCGGCTGGTTCCTGTAATAGGTCCGCCTACTGAAATACGAAAAGCTCCGGGTGTCACAAATACTCCTATAATTGTTATTTGGCCAGTTAATAATAATATGGCTGTTACTACATCCAGATTTCGTTGAATGGCAAAGATAAGTTCCCTTTCTTTGTCAAAGCCGCTTTTCCATTCCACATTCTCCACACCCTTAGCACATACTATTCTAAACACGTGTAAATGTTATTCTATTTCTGCTTTTTCCTTCCTCACTCGCGCTCCGAAAAGTGTAAAACAGATTTTACTGCGTCTTCAATTTCTTTATACCCTGTACATCTGCATATATTGGAAGCTAACCACTCCTTTATAATATCGTCACTGCCTGAAGGATGGTGTTTGGAAAGCAAATGAGCATTCATAATAAAACCCGATGTGCAATAACCGCACTGAAAAGCAAAGTGTTCAATAAAAGCTTTTTGCATAGGTGAACTCTTCAGTCCTTCTATAGTCATTATTTCTTTCTCTTCTGCTTCTGCCGCTAACATGAGGCATGATTTCATTGGCCGTTGATTTATCCCTACTGTACAAGCTCCGCAGTCTCCGTTTAAACAGCCTGGTTTTGCTCCGGTAAGGCCCAGCTTTTCTCTTAATACGTAAAGCAATGTATCTGCTGTTCGGATATCAATCATTTTTTCTTCACCATTAACCTTTAGCTTAATTGTTATTCTATACCGTTCATCTCTTAGCACATTACGTTCCTCCCAGCTCTGCAAAAATATCAAACAATAAATTTTTAATCACAAATTTGCGATATCGATCCGATCCTTCTCCATCGCTTAAAATCGGAGCGGGTATATATTCAAGAGCAGTTTGAATTCGAGCTTCCAATGGCGTTTCTTTATGATTTAGCACTTCTTCTATTTCAGCTGAGCGAAAAGGAAACGAACATACTCCGCTGAAAGCTACTCGAATGTTTCCTTCTATTTTTAAAGCTGCTATTGTAACTAATGGATATCCTGTATCCCACTGCTGGCGCTCTTTTATACTCATATATGGCAGGTCAGCATACTTTGTTTCAGCAAACATCTGAACAAGCAGCTCTCCTTTTTTCAACTGCAAACGCCGGTGGAAAAGATCGTGAATCGAATAGAGGTTTATTCCACCAGGACCTGCCACTGCGAGTTGACTATCTGCTAAAAGCAGCGGCAATACGGCCTCTCGATAAAAGATATGCCCACAAATATTTCCTCCTAGCGTTATTTTATTTCGAGCCGTGTGATCAGCCACTTCGCTAGCAGACTTACTTAATAAAGGAAACAAATTTTTCTCTTCCAGTTCAGTCAACGTTACCCCTGCACCAAAAATCATCCAATGTTCATTAGCTTCTGCTTTGTGAAATTCGGGTATATTTTTTATATCAATGACAGCATGGGTAACAAATAAATTCAATCTGCCTAACGTCAGAATTTCAGTGCCTCCAGCATAATAACGCGGCTGTTTGCCTTGATTCTCTAACTCTTGAAATAAGGCCACTGCTTCCGAAACGGTGGCAGGTTTGTGATATTCAAAGTCAAATGAAATCATCAGCATTCCCTTCTTTCATTCTCCAAATCAATTCTGGAATAAGCGGAAGTTGATTTAATTCTGTTTCTGCTGCCACCGTTAAGCTGTTTCCTAAAGAAGCCGGCATACCAAGCAGCCCGTGTTCTCCGACTCCTCTAGCTCCGTACGCCGCATCTAATTGAGGCGTATGGACAAAATCTACTAGGTACTCCGGATGCTCTCCGTAGCGAAGAGGACGATATTTCCGAAGCTGAGGGTTTAAAATGCGGCCATTTGAATCAAACCAAAATGTTTCTCTACCTGCAAACGATAGTCCCATACTCATAGCACCCATAACTTGCCCTTTTGCCATTTTCTCGTTTAACACGGTTCCTATGTCAATAACAGAGATAGCTTTTACAATACGATATCTATACGTTCTAGGGTTATATTCAACTTCAACTCCTTCAGCTGCTACTGTCCATTCAGGACCGGGACGCCCAGCTCCTGTTTCTTTATCCAAGGAGGTCATCCCTCTTAAAATATAGTGGCCCCTCCCTATGATTTGCCCTCCAATTGCATTTCCGTTCGGATATTTATAGCCATACACAATTTCTTTAAAGTCCAAGGAGGTCTCAGGCTCATCCCGTAAAAAAACTTTTTCATTTTTTATTTCGATATCTTCCTCAGAAGCTCGAAATATACGAGAAGCTATCTTTTTTAATTGGTTAATCACATCTTCAGCGGCTGCTAAAACCGCTCTTCCTGCCATAAATGTTCCTCTGCTAGCCACCGTTTTCCAATGTTCAGGAGTCGTTTGAGTATCTACTTCCATTCGTACATGAATACGTTCCACGCGCATTTGCAATTTTTCAGCCAAGATTTGCGCGAGCACTGTTTTCGTCCCCGTGCCTAATTCAATAACGCCAGACATTAAATTCACGCTTCCATCCGGATTGAATGTTAGAATAACACCTGAACCAGCGTCCGTTTCAATAGTCGAAGTTTTCCAGACACAGCTAATGCCTTTGGCAGAAATAAGGCCGTTTTTATGAACCATTCTCTGTCCTTCTTCCCATTTCATTAGCTGCTTCAAGCGACGAATACATTCTGGTAAGTTACCAACGCTGCTAGAAGTTAAACGCACTTGTGTAGGCGTAGTATCGCCCGGCAAAATAGCGTTTTTTTCTCTAAACTCCAAAGGATCTATACCTGCTTTTTTAGCAAGGATGTCCATCGTGCGCTCAAATGCAAATAATAGTTCAGAGTGGCTGAATCCTCGAAAAGGGGAAGCGTAAGGGTGATTTGTATATACACATAATGAATCACAGAAAATATGTTCAAGACGATAAGGTCCCGTACAGTCAGCTGCTGCTGCTTTACTTAAGTCCGTTCCTTTATCCGCATAAGCACCGCTGTCAAACAAATAAAGAATTTCAGCAGCCTGCAAGAATCCCTCTTTAGAACAACCTAATTTAATTTTAGCGTCTAGACCGATGTGAACAGGCGAAGTGAGCATATCTTCTTCTCTTGTGTTCAATATTTTAACCAGTCTTCCACCAACAGCCTTTGAAGCTAGATAAGCAAGCAGCTCTAGCTGGACAGCCGCTTTTCCTCCATATCCTCCTCCTACTAGCGGTGTTTCAACAATCACTTTTCCGGCTTCAATTTCAAAGTACTCACTGATTAATTTTTTCACCATAAAAGGAGCTTGAGAAGAAGTGATAATTTTAACTAATCCATTCGGAAGGATTTCAGCAGCAGCACTTCTTGTTTCCATTGCCGCGTGATCAGAAGGAGATAGAGAAAACGTTTCTTCCACTACTAGCTCACTTTTCCGCCATCCTTCTTCCATATTGCCTTTTCGTATTTTAACTCTGTTAGCTACGTTGGTCCCTGGCTCTGGATACACCGTTTCATCATGCTTGTAGATGTGCATATTTTCATGCACTAAAGGAGAATCAGGCTCAACTGCCGCGCTAGGAGAATGAACGACAGGTAACGGCTTATATTGAATATGAACAGAACTCGCCGCACGCTCAGCGAGTGCAGGAGTTTCTGCTACTACAAGCGCTACGGCTTCTCCGTGATACCGCACTTTTTCAAATGCAAGCGGTCGCCGGTCACGAACTCCTTCCCCAGTTAACGGCAAATGCTCACCCGTCACAACTGCGTGAACACCGGGAGTAGCAATCGCCGCTTGAACGTCTATTGCTTGAATCCTTGCATGAGCATAAGGACTGACTACTATTTTGGCATGCAAGGAACCTTTAAAACTGTAATCATTTGTATATCGAGCTGTACCCGTCACTTTTTCCAACGCATCTTTTCGAATAACGCTTTTCCCAATGATCTCCACTCTTTTCACCTCGTTTCTCTTTGTATATCTTTTTAACGCGTTCATACGCTTGTTTTGTATCAACATCAATAAAAAGGGAAGCGTCGGTACATTCGTAAAACATTCCATTTTCAGTTCCGTTTTGTCTTATAATTTTTCTTGCCCCTTGATCTCCTTGCAGCTTATCCAAGCTTGAAAACATTTGCTTTGAAAATAAAACCGGCGCTCTGGCAATTCCTTGATAAAAAGATGAAATAAACGGAACGGAAGAATGTTTTTCAAACAGAGAAACAAATGTATCAATCAGTACGTCACTTACAAGAGGCTGATCTGCTAGCAGCACAATAATAGCATCAGCGCTTAATTTTTTTGCTTTTTTTAATCCGCATTTTAAAGACGCAGACTGACCTTTTAAGGCGCTACTACAAGAAGTATGACTCCACTTCTGCTGATATGCTTCTGAAAAAAGAATAGGGTCAATCCACTCAAGATGATCTCCTTTCTTTGTTACTACTATCGTATGATTCACTTTTGAACAAACGGCGGTTTGTAAAGCTTTACTACCTAAACATCCATTCCCTAAAGGCAGCAGCAGCTTATTGCTGCCCATCCTTTTACTAGCTCCCGCGGCAAGATAAACAGCAACGATATTTAAACTGGGCATTTTTATCCCTTTTTCCCATCATACATTCGAAGGGTTTGAATTAATTCAGCAAGAATACTAACGGCAATTTCCTGCGGTCCTACTGCTCCTATAGAAAGCCCTACGGGGGAATGAATCTGGGGAGGGATATCGGTATTCAATAGTCGAAATGTTCGCTTTTTGGGTCCTAAAACTCCTATATACTTCACAGATTTTGATTTTAATAGCGACAGAATTTCTTGATCGCGATAAAAATTATGCGTCATAATTACAACAAAATCATCGCTATGAACGGACAATTGTTTGTCTATTTCCTCTGGAAATCCAATATGTATTTCCTCTGCTAGTGGAAAATGCTCCTTATTACATAAATCCGGTCTCCAATCGCATAAGGTAACAAAAAACCCCGTATTGGCAGCAAGTGATACTAAGTATTTTGCATCCGTACCTGCTCCCCAAATAACTAAACGAGGCTTCGGTTTATATAGATGAACATATGAGAGTAGAGAGCAATTTAAAAATTGAATACCGCTCTTTCCCCTATTCCAATCATCTTTTACAAAAGATGATTCATCGCTATTTGCACCAAATGTTTCGCCCGTCTTTTCTACATAAAAAGAGGTTGTTTGAATAAAGTTTTTATCTAATTTTTTAATATGTAAAACAGGATTTCGGTTATCTAAATGACGTTTTACCCGCAAAAGATTTTGCTTCATCCTCGCATTTACAGGCTCTAGGAGAATATAAAGTATTCCATTGCAGCCTGCTCCTTGTCCCCACCCTGCATCACCTTCTTCTTTTAAATTATACGTAACGGTTAATACGTGCTCTGTGTGGAACAACTCTTTTACGCGCTCAGCAAGATCTGCTTCTACACAACCAGCGCTTAACATCCCAATGTTCTCCCCGTTTTCTTGAAACAGCATGGACGTTCCTTCTTTTAAATAAGAGGATCCTTCTACATGAACAATCGTTGCCAACACACTTTTTACTGTTGATGTTTCTACAGCATGTAAAATATCGTGCATTTTTATTATTTCCTCCTTTTCCTGCCGAGCTTTTAAAATCTTTTCACGTTTTATACAGAACTACAATACGCTACAGTAGACCGCTTCTACTCTCTGAATGAATCCATGTATTATTCATATTTTCAAAGAAGCTACAATAAGCTTTTAAAGACTTAGAAGAACTGTCGCTTTTTAGAAAGGAGAATAGTATGCTATTTGACTCAACAAAAATCAACCTAGGAAAATTGAACGTTCGCAGTGCTGATCAAGCAAGCAGTATTTCTATTGGAAATACGTTAAAAGTTACAAGATATGTCACAGCAAAAAAAAATCAGGCCTTCGGACAGCAGCTCGCTGATCAATGTTTTTCAGCAGGATCTGCTCAAAAAACTGTAGATAATGATTATGTGGATGCATTTGCAACAAAAAATGATAAATAAGGAGGAAACCATATGATTTTTTCGCCTATGGTCATTAACTTACAAGCCTTCAAAGTGAACGTTTTGGATAATTCATCCGTTTTAAGCATAGGACCTAATCAGCAGCTTGATGTGTTCGTATCTTATAAACGTAATCAAGGACTAGGAGAATCAAACGGAGATTTTTCTCCGAACGTAACTCCGTTCTCATGGATTATAGACTCAGATGTAAACGATTCAAACTCAGTTAAAAATAGCGTAATATAAATTTCTTCATCTCCTCTACCTCTACCACCACGACTAACAGCATTCAATCGGAAGCCTAATAAATATAACCTGCATCTGAACTGGCTATATTTATTAGGCTCTTTCTATGAAATGGGCACTTTTTGAAAAGATGATGGGCTATCAATTTGATCTCGATCATCAACGCAGCTTCTCGTTCCTATAAAGCCGCTATCATCACCAAAATTTTGCCCAAACCCCTGTGTTTTTTTATCTGAATTATTCCAGTCTGCTAGTAAATTCTGTCCGATATTTACTGCAGACGCATTTTCAAAGGAATTTATCTTTAGCATTAAAATATTAATATTTATAGATGCACCTGCCATTTAAACCACCCCCTTTTCAAACTATATTCAAATTCCATCTTTTTATGATGTGTGGTAAGGAGGAAACCATATGGACTTTGATAAACTTATGCAGTGGATGGAATTTGCTAAAAAATATCAAACAAATGACTTTTGGAACGGTGTCTTTGATCAAACTGCTTTTAACGACTTTATGAAAGAAAATATGGATATGAATGCTCCTGATTCATATCAGGCACCTCAGGCTTCTAAAAGTAATTTTCCACCTGTCGACATTTACGTTACCCCTCATGAAATCATTATTATCGCTGACTTGCCTGGCTATCTAAAAGAAAATTTGCACGTTTCTGTTTCAGGCAGCCGGCTTCTATTAAAAGGCTCACCGCACCCTCTCATCACAGGGCAGCCGGTTGTACAAGAACGACCCTCTGGAGACTTTAACCGAATTGTTGAATTGCCAGAGCCTACGGATGCGCATCATCTGCGTGCGAAATTTGAAAATGGACTGCTTATTCTTTCTTATCACAGGCAGTTTTTCCAAGAAGAACGTATTCATATTGAATAAGGATTAGTAGTTTTACGAATGAAATTCAATGCTACACATAAGCATTTATAAACGTGAAAAATTTAATGTTAATTTTCAAACTGGCACAATATGTATTTATCTAACTATGACTACAACGGAAATAAGCCCAAGATGAGGAGAAGCGAAATGTCTATGAAAGGATTTTTCACACCCAAGCAGACTAACCAACATCTTCACACTGAGCTAGCGGACTTCAAACATCAAATCAAGCGCATTAACACGCTTGAAGTTCACATGAACCGTTTTTTAAAACTCGAACCGCAAGTTGGTTCTCTCATAATGCTCAAAAAAAAGCTAGAGGCTCAGCCCACGCTTTCCAACGATTCTTCATCTTCACAAAGAAGTGCTCACAAAGAGACAGAACAATCATATACAAAAGACATGCGAGAGACTGCTAAGCAGCTTCATTTTTTAAAAGAAAAAGTAGCGCAATTGGAACAAATTATCTCTACGCAAAACCCTCGCGATAAAAAGAAAGAAGCTGTGCCTTATACGGATATAACTAGCTTAGTAGAACAATCTGTAGAGAAACAAATGGCTCCTTATCTCGAGAAAATGACCGCACTAGATGAAAGAGTTTCAGCATTAGAGCAAAGTATGTCGCTTTTAACTGAAGTACAGGTGGACATGCTAAAACGAACGTCCGCTCTTCAAGAAGAAGTAAAAGCGATTCATCAAAGATCCGCACTCTTAGAAGATGCTCCTCCTACTATTCATATTGATAAATTTTTTCTTGATAAATATGAACAAAACAATAATATTGGCCAAGTTGGTATTAAGGAGCTCGGCGGCGCTTTAAATATCGGAGCTACATACGGAAGTGGAGCTATACCAAAAGATTTTACGGACCAAATCCAAAAAGATATGGAAGAGTTAAAAAACGCTAAATCCGATATTTCTTCTGGTAAAACGAAGTCTGCACAAGAGGATAAAGAGCATCCTTCTTCCGCCTTCGAAAAAGAAGAAACGTATACAGAAATTCCTATTTTTGACGAAAATGATCCAAAGGAAGAGCCAATCTAAAGAAGTCATAAAATTATGTCTAGTTATGACTAGAATTTTCTTAAACTATTCTTTACACTATAGGTAATAACTTCAAAAAAGGAGATATGCTGATGCCAAAGCTTTTATGGAGAATAGGTGCTGTCATGTTGCTAATGTGTGGAGGCTTTATCTTTTTATTTATTGCTGCTTCGCAAATGATGGTTCAGCAATACAAACCTTTTTTTAGACGCGAGAGTGCATAACTCTCGCGTTTTTTTATTGATTATTATCCTGTTTATGGAATTATGAATCAGTGTATGTGAATATGCCTTCGTTCGGCTTGGCCAAAGCGCTTGGATCTGAAATAATAACAAAACATACTCAAACTGCTAAAAAACGTTTGGCCATTAAAAAGCCGCTTTAAATAAAAGCGGCTTTCATTACATTTGTTATACACATATCTTCAGCATTTGATTAGCGCCTTTTTGAAATTCATACGGGGTGTCTGCTATTTCTGTTCCTTTTACTAGGGGTGCAATCTCTTCTAATAGCTGCGGCAAATAGTTAGAAAGCTTGCCGCTTAGATCCGTTAAAGGAAACAAGCGCACTTCCTCTTTTGTAACGCGTATCAGTTCTTTTAAAGCCTCTAAATGAAACGCATAATCTAACCGATCGCTGTACATAAATAAAAAGTTTGCACAAAGCGTTAAATCAAATTCATTCTTTTGAAAAGGCAGATTAGGAAGCGCTCCGTACTGATAGGCTTCGGGGTTCTTTTTCATATGAGCGATACAATCTCTTAATGCTCTTTTTCGATGTTCAGTTAAGTGATCAATAGACGAAAAATACTTCCACACATACTGCTCCTGTACGTGTTGCATTTGATCCATAGTATGAATTAAATCCAGGCTTCCCTTTTTTTTAAGCTCTTCTGCCGTAAATTTATAGGCAATATCACAGCTAATAGCCGCCGTACCTTGCTGCAAGGCATGAGCAGTAAAAGAACAAGCTCCGCTAGCACAATCTAACACTTTTTTTCCTTTTAAGTGCTTTTCATTCAAATTAAACATAGCCTTATACTCTTCAAACGTTCTTCCGATAAAAACAACTCGGTCAATTTCTAACTTTTTCTCTGCTAAACTCAACTCTACTCAGCTCCTATCTTTTACTTAGACCTTTATTTTACAGAAAATTGGATTAAATTCCAATAGTTTATGTAGTAATTAGTTTAATCATTATCTTTTGAAGCACTAAAAACATGCCCCAGCACACAACTCCTATGGATAAACTCATAAACAAATGAAGTGAGTTCTTTAAACAAATATAGACGACAGCAAGTAGTAAAATAGTGCCTGGCAGTCCATAAAGAACGCCGAGTGTAAACTGACTGACCACTTCCTTTTTTTCTCCTTGCACTGATAACCAAACAATACTTAGTAAGCTCACAATAGGAAGAGCAGCCACAATTCCACCGTATGTCGGAAATCTTTTGGCCATTTCTGTTATCCCTGCAATACTAAGAGCCGACATTAAAATTTTGATGATACTATACATGTTTTGCACGCTCGCTTAATAACTGAAAAGCCTGTTGAATCAGCTGTTTTTCAGATGCTGTCATTTCACGTAAAATAGCTGATACTTTTTCTTCGTCCAAGCTTGAATTCCGTTTTAATATGTCTTTTCCTGCTTCTGTTAAATGCAGAATTACTTTTCTTTCATCCTGTATGTCTCTATTTTTATACACATATCCTTTCTCGATACTTCTCTTTACATGTTCAGATGCCGTATTATGTGAAATAATTAAATAATCCGCGCATCTCACATAATAATACGATTTAACAGTTACACTAACTGTACACACTGTGAAAGGCGGTTGTATTACATTGATTCTTCGACTGTTAAAATGGGTTCCGAATCTCTTTACAATTGGAAATTTGCTAAGCGGCGTATTTTCCATAGCCTTTAATATGAACAGCTACGAACGCTTAGCTGCTCTTTTTATTTTTCTAGCCGCTTTTTTCGATTTATTTGACGGCAAAATTGCGAGAAAGCTAAAAGTTAATAGTGAATTTGGTGTAGAGCTAGATTCTTTAGCTGATATTATAAGCTTTGGCGTAGCGCCTGCAATCTTATTTCATACTCTTTCTCCCCACTCTTGGCTAACCGTATTAGCCTTCATGATTTATCCAAGCATGGGCGCATTAAGGTTAGCTAAATTTAGTGCAAATCCAACCATAGGTTATTTTATAGGGCTGCCTATTCCTTTTCCAGCTCTAATTATCGCACTGCTGGGCATGTTTTATTACGTGAACCCTTACCTTATGATTATTTTAGCTATTTTGATGGTTAGTCCTATTCGGGTAATGAAAATTTAGATGCAATAAAAGACAGACAAAATGCCTGTCTTTTATAGTGCTATCCATTCTTCCCACAGCATTTTATGCTTGAATTTCAGCTCATGTTCTCTTTTTTCAAGCTGAGCTTGTAAAGAAAGCCACTCGCTATTATCAGGTGCTGAGCATAATTTTTCTTCAAGGGACAGTAAGGAATCCAATACATCTTCAAGCTGAGCAGCAACTTCTCTTTGCTGTTTCATGTTCATTTTTTTCAACAGTAGTTTTTCATTTTTCTTCATTTTTTTCACCTCTTTCTTTTCTTTACCCAATGATGAGTGTTTTAGTATAGAAAATATATGGTTAAAAATATTTTTACTGTAGTAAAGATCCTTTAATAGCTTATTTTATCTTTAATGATTATTTAGAACATAGTTTAATAAGATTTTTTATATCTGATACAATTAGTAACACTTTTACAAACCGTGATATACTTAAAAAAGAAAGGATGATGAATAGAGAATTATGCTGCAAAAATTTGGTTTTTCTCAGTATGAAAGTCAAGTATATGAAGCGCTGCTTGCAAATGATGGCCCGCTGGATGCTAGTTCGATTGTCACGTATTCACATGTTCCAAAAGCAAAAATTTATGAAGTGCTTAATCGTTTAATCGATAAAGGCATTGTAGTGAATACATTGTCCGGGAAAAAGAAACTTTATTCAGCGGTAGCTCTTCAAACCGTCATTCAAAAACTTACTGCTGATTTTGAAAGTGACATCAATGAATTAAAAACATATAAAATTAAAAAAACGTTTACAGATGATCATATTTGGAGTTTAAAAGATAAATCTTCTATTTCTGCTCACATTGAACAATTGATTCATGAAGCGGAATCTTCTATTATTTTATCGGCTTGGAATGATGAGTTGGAACATTACCGCTTATTGCTAGAAGAAAAAGAGAAAAAAGGCGTGAACGTCGAGGTCTTAACCATAGGAAACTTGCAGACTGCCCTCAAACATTTACATACATTAAATCCAATAGATGACCATAAAAAACTTGAGCCGTCGCAGTTGATTATTGTTGACGATGCTTACCTTTTATTTGCCGGCATTGAACATGACACATGGAAAGCAATTAAAACCATGTCGCAGCCGCTTGTAAAAGTTTTCGCTGATTTCTTTTATCATGACGTCGCACTTACCCATATCACAAAGAAATATCAAGAGCAGCTTCTTCAAGATTCTGAGATCATGGAGCTGCTTACTCGACTGCGTTATTAAAAAGGTTACTAATTCATTAGTAACCTTTTTTTAATTATCTATTGAAATTCCATTCGAAAAAGGTTACTATTCTAGTTGTAACTTTTTGAAGAGGGGGTTTTTTGATGAATAAAAAAGTTTACATACTTGCGATTGCTTCCTTTGTTGTTGGAACGGTCGAATTAATTCTAGGAGGCATCTTAGACTTAATTGCTGATGCATTTCATGTATCATTAGCAAAAGCAGGTTATTTAATCTCTATTTATTCATTTGTTTATGCCTTGTCTGCGCCGATTTTACTAAATGTGACGGCCAAGATAGAGCGTAAAAAAGTATATATGTGGACATTATTTATTTTCTTATTGAGCAATGTATTTTCAGCCTACAGTTCGGGTTATTATATGCTATTGATCGGGCGTATTCTCGCTGCTGCGAGCGGCTCTTTTATCATTGTGCTATCTACCACAATGGCTTCTAGAATGGTAAAGCCTGAATATCAAGGCAGAGCAATTGGCGTTGTATTTATGGGAATTAGCGGCTCACTTGTTTTAGGCATTCCTCTTGGTATTTTGATTGGAAATGCGCTTGGCTGGCGTCAAGTATTTGTTATGATTGCGATTTTGACTGCCGTTATTATGGTTACCGTTTGGTTTACAATGGAACGTCTAGCTCCCGCTCCAATTGTACCCTTAAAAACTCAGATAAAAGCTTTACGCAATAAAAAAATGCTCGCTATTCACCTAGCAACATTATTTGTACTGGCGGGCCATTTAACGCTTTATGCGTACTTCACACCATTTTTACAAGAAACGCTAGGACTAAATACAACGATGGTGACCATTATTTATGGGATTTTCGGTCTTGCTGCAGTGGCAGGAGGAGGACTTGGAGGAGCTGTTTCTGATAGATGGAACCCTTCTTCGTCTGTTATCACCATGATTGCTCTCTTTTTTGTTAGCATGATTGCTATGCCTTTTGGCGTTCATTTTCCATTTGTTGTGTTCTTGCTTCTTATGATTATTTGGAGTGCGCTCAGCTGGGCGGTCTCACCGGCTCAAAGCAATTTAATTATTCATAGTGCACGCGAAACGTCGGATATTTTAATCAGCACTAATGCAGCGATTTCACACGTAGGAATTGCGATCGGCTCCTATGTTGGAGGAATTGTCGTTAATCAATACTCTGTTATTTATAACGGCTGGGTCGGTTCTATTTTTGTCTTGCTCGGTCTTTTCTGCTCTCTTTATGCCGTAACACGAACAGAAAGCACAGCAGATACGCTTCACAGTAAATAAGCTTTTAGAAAAAGAGCGTACACACACGGTGTACGCTCTTTTTGTGATTATGATTGTTCTGAATACATTTTAGCTGCAAATTGAGATTCGGACATGACGATAAAACCATGCTTTCTTAACAGAGCAGTCGTTACCCCTTCACCGATTATTCTAGCACCTGAAAATGTTCCGTTATATATTTGTTCACTTCCGCATGAAGGACTGTTTTCTTTTAACACAATAATAGTAGCTTTTACCTCTTTTGCGATGCTCAGTGCCTTGTAGGCCCCGTCTATGTATACATCCGTGACGTCTTTTCCTGATAGTTCAACAACCCGCGCGCTTCCATTTATTACGTCTATTCCTGTTCCTTTTATGATTTCTGCCGGTTCTCGAGGCGTGTAAAATCCACCTAACAGTTCCGGACACATCATCATCGCTTCTTTATTTTGAATGAGCGTTTCAATCTCCTCAACCAAGGCACTGCTTCCGTTGTATCTGCACGCTTGGCCTGCTAAACAAGAACTAACCAAAATCATAGAATTCTCCCTTCCATAAAAAAACACTTCTCATTCATCATACAAAGAATGTAGGATGAATGGAAGTGTTTACCTTTTGTTCTCTATTCGAAATCGCGCTTTGACTCTCGCTATTTATCTCCGTCATTCCTTACGTTTGAATTTGTATTTCGGTAGGTTTTGATGAACTTATTACCGTTTATCAAACCACCAATTAATAAAATAGCGGCCGTTAAATAAAACCATACCATTAGAATAATAATACTTCCAAGCTGACCATAGATTTGCGAGTAGCTTCCAAACTGGACATAGTATCCAAATCCGGTAGATACAACTTGCCACCCCAATGTGGAGAAAACAGCTCCTGGAAGTATATCTTTCCACGTTACTCTTGCACTTGGCATCAGTTTGTAAAAAAGAATAAAAAAGCCCAATAAAAATAATGTTCCAATTCCCCATCTAATCGTCGTCCAGCTTTGAAACCATATATCAGGGACCTGCACTTTTGTTAGCACCAAATGTCGAATGACTTCTTCAATAATTGGTACAAACAATGAAATAGCTACCACAACCATAAAACCAAAAGTCAAAATTAAATCATTAATTAAACCGCGTAAAAACGTTTGTTTTCTTTGAATATGATACGCATCATTTAACGAGCGAACCAAAGATTGTATAGCCATAGATGCGAGCCAAAAAGTCGCTAATAAACTAAAAGATAAAACTTTTTTCCCGCTATTATTAACTGTTTCAATTGACCGTTCAATTACGTCGTAGGCGCTTTTAGGCGTAAATGGTTCAATAAATACCAGCAAATTGTTTGTATCGATTGGAAAGAAACTCAGCAGAGAAAAAAGAAAGATAATAAACGGTACAAAAGATAACAAAAAATAGTAGGCTGTTTGAGCAGCCTGATCAAAGAAACGCTCCGTAAAAAAACGAGCGGCAACGGTCTTAGATGTTTGAATCATAACAGCGTTCTCCTTTACTTTCGCTTCATCCTGTAGTGAAATTCATATTCAATTTTTATGTTCAACATGTATTGGATAAGTTTCGGCTTATAAAGCTTTCCTTTTCCATTATCTGCGGTTAACAAAGAATTTAACCTGTAAAATCATACAGCCGGTTCATAAAAGAAGATATCATTATAGTTACATCTGCCATTACCACCATATCAATGGATCTTCTTTTTCTTTCATAAAACCGTAAATTCTTTGGGACTGCTTTCCCTTTTTTCTTACATGTTAAACTTTTTTACGCTATGTTAAAAAAGTAAAAAATAAGAGCGCCGATCAGCATCAGCATGATCATGGAAACAAAAATAACCAAAGCGTGAGAAGATTGATACGTTTGGCTGTTAATTTTTTTGCGGGTTGAAAAATAATGATAGGTTGAAAAAAGAAGCAAACCTGCACTTGCAGCTAAAGAAAAGATGATGACAGCAATAATAAGAGTATCGGCTGCTTCACTTAATTTTTTTCCGGAATTGAAATGCAGACCGCCTGCAACAAACCCAATACCAAGTGTAGCAATAGATGTTCGAATCCATGCTAAATACGTTCGTTCATTTGCTAAATGCTGTTGAATATAAATGGATTCATTTTCTTTTTTAGTCATGTACATACCACCGTCCCTTTATATGTCTTATATTATGAATAAATGCTCAAACGAAAATAAATTGAGGACGCTTCACGCCACATTATATCCGAAAAGAACGAATCATTACCATCTTCAAGCGGTCAAAATAGCTTCTTCATAAACCAAAAAAGCCAACCGGATAACTCCAGTTGGCTTTTTGGATTTATGAAACATTTTCTTTATCTTGCTCATGCTGATATTCCTTGTCCCAATAATCAGCGTTTTGAATTCCTAATTTCCCAGGAGAAAAGATAAGGTCTATCCCTTGTTTTCTCTGCTCGCGATAATCTTTTAAGGTTATTAAAGCAGGCTTAGCTAAAATTAAAATTGCAATTAGATTGAGCCAAACCATTATTCCAACTCCAATGTCTGCTAATGCCCATGCAGTTTCAGCTGTTCGGATAGATCCGTATAAAGTAGTGGCTAAAAGAGCTACCTTAAGGAACATGGATACTATTTTATTTTGTTTGCCTTTCATCACGTAAGCTAAGTTCGTTTCCGCAATATAATACTGTGACATAATCGTAGTAAAGGCGAAAAACACGAGAGAAACAGCTGAAAATCCTGACCCGAACCCAGGAAGCACCGTCTCAACTGCTTGCTGCATATATTCAGGACCGGCTTCCACTCCTTTTAAATGATCCACAATGAACGAACCATCTGGCCCTTGGATACTGTAAGAACCTGTAATTAAAATCCTAAAGGCAGTAGCAGAACATACAAGCAGCGTATCAATATAAACCGAAAAAGCTTGTACCAAACCTTGCTTGGCAGGATGTGATACTTCCGCTGCTCCCGCGGGGTGAGCTCCTGTACCTTGACCCGCTTCATTTGAATAAACACCTCGCTTGACTCCCAAGCTATGGCCATGCCAATAATTCCGCCGAACGTGGAATCAAGTGCAAAAGCACTTTTAAAGATTAAAGCAAGGACTTCTGGTAAAGCTTGAATGTTCAATTCGATAATCACTAACGAAACAAGAACATATCCAATGGCCATAAACGGAACGACATATTGTGCCACAGCAGCAATACGCTTAACTCCTCCAAAAATAATTAATCCTAAAATAACAACAAGTACAACTCCAGACGTTAAAGGCGGAATTGAAAATGCATTATTTAGCCCTGCTGTAATTGAATTTGCTTGCCCTCCTGGTCCAAGTACACTCATAGCTAGTAATGCTGCAAAAGCGAAAATCAGGGCGTACCACTTCTTCCCCATGCCTTTTTCAATATAATAAGCAGGCCCACCACGATATTCTCCTTTATCTTTTACTTTATAAATTTGAGCAAGTGTTGATTCAATAAACGCACTAGCTGAACCTATAAAAGCAATAAACCACATCCAAAAAACTGCTCCTGGACCACCGAATGCAATTGCTGTTGCAACTCCCGCAATATTTCCAACTCCTACGCCTCCTGATAAAGCAAGTGTTAAAATCATTTCACTTATTGTACTAATCATCTGCTCCAATATGAATTCCTCCTTAAAACACTCTGCACATTATGAATAATGAGAACATAGTTTTAATATGAAGTTAAAAAACAGAAAATCCACTCTTTTTTTCAGATTGTTTTACACATTATTTAATAAATAGACAACATTTGCGGACACAACGTATATTTGGACACCTTATCTGACACGTTTTTTGATGCAGCGTGAGTTCTTTACATAATTCCTACTGTTACAGCATAAGGTAATGAGTGAACCAAGGGTCACCTTATGTTCTAAGCCGAACGTAAAAACAGTACATCTTTCTATTTTCACTTTTTGCTAATAGTTCACTAAGTGAATCATTTTAATTTTAAACATTTCTGATATATGGTATAATTTAAACTGATAAAAAGATGCTGCATGTATGCTAAAAGAGCAGGCCGTATGGTTTCGCTCTTTTGTTGTTTTCACACCATGCGGCACAACGAAAGAAGGAAATAGAATGGAATTATGGAAACGAAACTTGTACATTTGCTGGTTCGGTTCTTTTTGCACCACAGCCGGGATGAGTTTAGTTATTCCGTTTTTACCGCTTTATATTGAAAAGCTGGGAGTTCACGATACAAGCTCCATCAGCAGGTGGGCTGGTATTGCGTTTGGAGCTACTTTTTTAATGGCCGCTATTGTTTCTCCTTTATGGGGGAGTTTGGCCGATAAATATGGGCGAAAGCTTATGCTCCTTCGCGCAAGCTTAGGCATGGCAATTGTTATGACTTCTATCGGTTTTGTGCAAAATGTCTATCAGCTTGTCGGACTGCGCTTTTTAATGGGGGCCGTTTCCGGCTTCATCTCTGCAGCCATTACGTTAGTAGCTACTCAAACACCTAAGGAGCACAGCGGTAAAGCATTAGGTACGTTGTCTACAGGGGCTGTATCAGGATCTTTATTAGGACCGCTAGTAGGCGGCTACTTAGGAGATACAATTGGGTTACGCCACGTCTTTTTCGTGACGGGTGCATTTATGTTTTTGTCTTTTTTAATTGTAAATTTAATTCAAGAAGACAAAAAAGAGACGGTGAAAACGACTAAAGAATCTAACATTGGGTTACTGTCTCTTAAGAATTCAAAGGCCGTCATTGGTGTATTTGTTACAACTTTTTTACTGCAGCTTGCGGTTATGGCTATTCAGCCAATCGTTACACTGTATGTAAAACAACTGTCTACCCATACCGATCACCTTGCCCTTATTTCAGGCTTTGTCGTGGCGGCAACAGGAATTTCAAACATTTTAGCTGCATCAAGACTTGGCAAAGTCAGCGATCGCGTGGGTCCTCAAAATGTACTTCAAATATGCTTGCTTATCGTAGCGGTTATTTGCGGCTTGCAGGCCTTTGTGCATAGTACTTGGCAGCTATTCTTACTGCGTTTTTTACTCGGTTTTGCAATGGGAGGATTATTACCTTCTATTAATTCTTATTTAAAGAAAATTGTGCCGGACTCTATTACAGGTAAAATGTTTGGCTATAATCAAACAGCGCAATACTTCGGGAATTTAGCTGGGCCAGTCATTGGAGGACAAATTGCCGGAGCTAAAGGTATTCCTTACGTATTCTTAACAACTAGTGTTCTTCTACTATTGAACGCTGGGTGGGTGTATTATCAGCGCCATCACGGACCACAGCTAGACGGTAAAACCGCATAAAAAACCTTCCGTTTTAACGGAAGGTTTTTTTATTACCACAAGGGTTCTTCTTCGCTGCTTACTTCATAAGAAAGTGGCATCATAATAACCGCTGCTATGAAGAAAATAAGCTCCGCGACAACAATGGATGGAAAGGAAAAGTCAAATAGTGAGAGAATAAGCCAAATAATAAGAGGTGCAAATGAGTAGATTGATAATCGCTTTTGGGATTTTGCAGAGATATACTGTTGTTTGTCACAGTGTGGGCATTCTAAAACGTTTCTAAATGTTAACAGTTGTTTAAAGGTTGTCCTCCAGTTCCATTTATGATTACAATTTTGACAGGTGGCCATGGGCATCACGCTCCTAAAAAGATTTATGTACATATAAAGTATACGTACAAGTTGGTAAAGAGTTTCATTTTTATTATTAAAAACGTTTTTACTATTATAACACAAAATAAAATAAAAGGCTTTTTGCAGGAAAAAGCCTTTTATTTCAACGTTTATTTAGATACAGCTTCATTCGTTTGAGAAGTTGTTTTTACTTTTATAACCATAATAACAAAAGCTAGCAATCCAAGAATCGCTGCTACGAGAAAAGGCGCTTGAGGCGCTACGGCATTGCCGATAACCCCTGATAATAAAGGAGCAAACGCTGCACCTAACCATCTTAAGAAATTATATCCTCCAGATGTAATTCCTCGTTCATAAGGAGATACTTCCATTACATAACTGGTAAATAACGCATTATTAAGTCCTGATACAAGACCTGCTGCCATAATTAAAACAATGCGCAACCATGTTGCATCAAATGCAAATAAACAAATTAAAATAAGTGAAAAAACAATTAAGCTAACATGTAACACTTGTTTTGGCTGATGTCTTTTTTCTAACTGATGTGCTAAAACCGCTGAGCCATAAGCCAAACATAATCCCCATCCAAAGAAAACAAAGCCAATTTGAAGAGCTCCGATAGATAGAATAAGCGGCGTATAAGCTAACACTGTAAAGAATCCATAGTAATAAAGCATGCCTGATACAGCGCCTTGAGTAAATGGTTTTAATTTATAGAGCTTAACCATGTCTTTAAAACCTGCTGCTTTACGAGGCTTAGTGCTTGTAGGCTGTTTAACAATTGTTAACACTAAAATAAAGGCGATAAAAATTAAAGCACTTGTACCGAAAAATGGCCATCTCCAAGAAGCATTTCCTAACACGCCTCCTACAAGCGGTCCCCCGGCCATTCCCAAACCAATCGCAGCTTCATATAATCCTACTGCTTTTTTCACTTCACCTGATAATGCAATAAGCAACGTCATAGCTGTTGCAAAGAAAAAAGAATTACCAAGTCCCCAACCTGCTCGGAAAATAGAAAGCTGAGGAATATTGTTAGAAAACCCGCATAGCGCTGCAAAAATCGTCACAATGATAAGTCCTGTTACCATCAAACGCTTGTCTCCTACACGTGATGCTAAGATCCCTGCTGGAATCATCATGATAGCCATCATTAATAAATAAGAAGTAAATAACATTTCTACTTGCCAATGAGAAGCTCCAATTTGCTTAGCAATCTCCGGTAAAATCGGATCTACTACCCCAATTCCCATAAATGCTAAAAAAGTAGCTACTACCGTAATAATTTGACCTAATCGGTTATTTGAATGCTGTCCTTCCACTCTTTCATCTCTCCTTTTGTTTTTGTTTTTTCATGTATTGCCATAGCAGATTCTCGCATTTCCTTTAATTCTGTTTTAAATGCCTGCATTTTAACAACTTTAAATTCAATCATCTTGATTTGATTTTCCAGCAAATTTTCTATTTGAGTTATCTCTTTCGCTGATAATCCTTGCTGCTCACTTCTTTCTTCAATCATTCTTTTCAACGACATAAACTGCTGCAGTTCCTGTAAAGAAAAACCGAGAACTTCTTTTGCTTCTGCTACTTTTCTTAGTTCCTTTACCTCTTCTTCCGAATAAATTCGTGCATTTCCTTTTGTACGCTGCGGGGGCAAAATGAGTCCAATCTCTTCATAATACCGAAGAGCACGCTTGGTCAAACCGGTCATTTTCGTCACGTCATCGATTAGATACATGTTTTCCCCTTCACCTCCCTCTAACATTAACGTTAACGTTAACTATGTATTACTATTATAGATTAACGTTAACGTTAATGTCAATACAATCAAGACATTTTATGTAAATTAAAAGAATATGTGCACAAAAAAACCTATTGAAAAATCAATAGGTTACATCAATATTTCATATAGCTGCTGTGCTGTTTCTCCTGTTATTTTACCGTATACCCCTCTTTTTTTAGAAGTAAGTTCAGCACTCTCGGAGGTGAACCTTACATTGTATACCACGCCTCCATAAGTAAGCTGTATATCAGGGTCAAGAGCGATGCTATAATCAGCTTTTTTCCATTGGATTTGTTTCATAATTGATTCAACAGTTAAAGCATCTTCTGAACTTAATGTTTTATCTCCTGCTTTTATAGGCTTGCCCTCCCTTTTCTTATTAAATTTTAGTTCAGAATGAGAAAACGAAAATTCAAATTGGTTTTTATCATATTTTATGAGATTTTGCGGTAGTTCTACATACCGGACAACTTCTCCTTCGTGTACAAACACAAGCATTTGATCAGTAGCAGATAGTTTTTTCATCACTTCTTCACTGACCGGTTCGTTTACAAGTTTTTCCACGTCGACTTTCTTGCTTTTGTTTGTCAATAAATATCCTTTTTCCCATTTAAAATCACTTAACTTCGATACATCCACTGAGCTTACACCTTTTTTTGCAAATAATTCTTGAATATTCTCCGCCATTTCTTGTTCGTTGGTGACTTGAGCATTAGAACTACACCCTACCAAACAACAGAAAATAATGCCTATTGCTATAAGAGCCTTCACTTTTTCCTTCCTCCTCTCTACCATTCTTTCAAACAATTCCAACTTTGTATCATTTTAACATATAATTCCTATTTCGCATGAAAACAAAGAAAGAATACGCTTACATAATTTCACGCATATAATTTTGATTTATTTACAAGTTTTTTCTGAATATTTTAAGAAAGTTTTAATATTTTATTTAGTTCGTTTTTAAACTTTATCTTTAGACTAAAAAATAAGTTAAAAATAAATGACGCAGGAGGAAAACAATGACTTGTCTATCTGAAGTTTTAAAGTTTAATGAAAAATTTGTAACAAACAATCAATTTGAGGCTTTTCAAACATCCAAATTTCCTAACAAAAAAATAGTAATCTTAACTTGTATGGATACACGTTTGTTAGAATTACTTCCTAAAGCCATGGGGCTAAAAAATGGAGATGCAAAAATAGTTAAAAATGCCGGAGCTGTTATCTCACATCCCTTTGGCAGCGTCATGAGAAGTATCTTAGTTGCCGTCTACGCGCTACAAGCTGATGAAGTATGTGTCATCGGTCATCATGAATGTGGAATGACGGGCATGAAAGCTGAAGCTATTTTAGCCTCTGCTGAGCAAAGAGGGATTAGCACAGAACAGATTAGTAATCTAAAATATGCTGGTATTGATTTAGAAGCATGGCTGACTGGGTTTGAGTGTGTAGAAGATAGTGTCGAAAACAGTGTGGATATGATTCGAAACCACCCTTTACTACCGAAAGACGTACTTGTTTCTGGAATGGTTATTCATCCCTCAACAGGAAAGCTTGAGGTTGTTGTAAACGGCTATTCTCAAGACCCAACTGAAACCGTAAGCTCATGAAGGAGGATTTTATTGAATGCTAAAAGATAATCGCTTTCAAGGCTATTCAGCACGGCATCTTCAAAAAGACATTATCGCCGGTTTGGTTGTTGGGGTCGTCGCTATTCCTTTAGCAATGGCCTTTGCCATCGCTTCTGGTGTAAGACCTGAATACGGGATTTATACAACCATTATCGCAGGGATTATGGTTTCAATATTAGGTGGATCGAAATTTCAAATTGCAGGTCCAACAGGTGCATTTGTTCCGGTGCTGCTTGGAGTTGTCATGCAATATGGTTATGAGAACCTCATTATTGCCGGCTTTATGGCTGGAATTATGATTACGCTTCTCGGAATATTTAAGCTAGGAAAATTTATAAAGTTTATTCCGCGCCCTGTGACAATTGGATTTACAGCAGGAATTGCGATTATTATTTTCTCAGGTCAGATCGCTAACTTTTTAGGATTAAAAGGAATTGCAAAACATGAGGAATTTCATTTAAATATGATTGAAATACTACGAAAAATTGCAACGATTAACATTTACAGCGTCATCATAGCCGCTATTTGTTTGGCTATCGTGATTACGACGCCAAAGTTTTTACCTAAAATTCCAGGTGCTCTTCTAGGTCTTCTTGTCTCCACACTTGTAGCCATTACACTGTTCCCAGGCAAAGTTGCAACGATTGGCTCTACTTACGGTGCTATTCCGAGTAAACTGCCATCTTTTAGCTTCCCAGATTTAACATGGGATAACATTGTTATGCTATTTCCGGCTGCCTGCGTAATTGCGATGCTTGGAGGTATTGAATCTCTCCTATCAGCTGTTGTTGCTGATAATATGGCCAAAACCAAACATAATAGCAATAAAGAGCTTGTGGGCCAAGGAATTGCTAATATCGCTACCTCGCTATTTGGCGGAATCCCAGCAACTGGTGCCATTGCCAGAACAGCTACCAATATCAAAAACGGCGCAGCTTCTCCGTTATCAGGGGTCATACACGGCTTAGTTGTTTTACTGGTCCTTGTGATGCTTGCTCCTTATGCATCAAACATTCCGCTGGCAAGTATGGCACCTATTTTAATGTTTGTGGCTTGGAATATGAGTGAGCGTAAAGAATTTGCTCATATTTTAAAAACCAAGTCAGCTGATTCATTTGTACTTGTAGCTACGTTTTTATTGACTGTTTTAATGGATTTAACGACAGGCGTTGGAGTAGGTTTACTTTTAGCTATCGTGATGTTTGTGAAACGAATGAGCGGATCGCTGAAGATTTCAAAGGTTCTGGCTGATACATCTGAAAAAGCACACAAACCTGAGATCATGGAATATACCATGCAAGGATCTCTTTTCTTTGGATCTGCCGAAGTGATAGAAGATTCGTTTGATAACATTGTTGAAGCGAAACCGAAAGTTCTGCTGCTTCGAATGAGCCAAGTATCGTTTATTGATACATCTGGAGAAGCTTTACTATCAAAGGTTGTAGAACGTTTGAAAGATTCACATAGCCAAGTCGTTATTTCTGGTTTACAGCACCAGCCGAAAGAAATGTTAAAGTCAACTGGTCTATATGATAAGATTGGTGAAAAAAACATATTTTCTTCCGAACCACCCGTGAGTAAGATTAAGGCTCGTCATAGAATCGCTACTACGTAATAAAAAAGTATTTTAGTTGAAGGAAGATCCGAACGATGAATCGTTCGGATCTTTTTCATTGTTACGGTGAACGTAGATTTCATGTGTTTAGTTACTTCTAGCTGTTGATGGGAGGGCAAGGCGAAGACTCCTGAGGGAAAAGCAGAATAGATGAGACCCCGCAGGAGCGTAAGGAACGAGGAGGCTCATCGGCCGCCCGTGGAAAGCGAAGTCTTGCAAGGAAATCAACAGCGGTGTAACCAGTGATTCCTATTAGTTCATTTATTCCATTTATTCGTCTTTAGATTGGACTGATTTAGTTATGTCTCAATCTCTTTTTTTAAATATTGAACCGATACCCTGCTCCCCATACCGTTTCTAGGTATTGAGGATCTGCTGGGTTTTCTTCTAACTTTTCTCTGAGTTTTCGAATATGAACCGTTACGGTTGAAATGTCTCCTGAAGAATCAAATCCCCAAATTTTTTCAAATAGATGTTCTTTACTTAATACTTGATTTGGATGAGAAACGATAAACTTCAGCAAATCGAATTCCTTCGCTGTAAAAAACACTTCTTTGTCATTCACAAATACTCTTCTAGCAAGGGTATCAATCGCTAAGCCATGAATGCGAATCATGCGCTTTTCTTGCTTATCAGAGAGTCTTTCATATCTCGCTAAATGCGCTTTGACTCTTGCGACTAGCTCCCCTGGACTGAATGGCTTGGTAATATAATCATCTGCACCTAGCCCAAGCCCTCTAATTTTATCAATTTCTTCTTTTTTAGCTGATACTAAAATAATTGGAATATCTTTTGCAGCTCGAATTTGCTTACACACTTCAAACCCACTCACTTTAGGGAGCATAATATCCAAAATAATCAGATCAAAATGTTCATTTAACGCTTTTTCTAACCCTTTATCACCACTATATTGAACGTCTATTTCAAAATCATTAATTTCCAGGTAATCTCTTTGCAATTCAGCAATACTTACTTCATCTTCAATTAATAATATCTTCTTCATGTGTATCACCATTTTCATTCATTTTTTGCAAAGAAAAGAAAATACTTGTTCCTTCGCCAAGTTTACTTAGTGCCCAGATGTCTCCCCCGTGGCGTTCAACAATTTGTTTTGCAATGGCTAGTCCAAGTCCACTTCCTCCAGTATTGCTATTCCGGGACTGTTCTGCTCGATAAAACCGATCAAAAATATACGCTAATGCTTCCGGTGAAATCCCTGCACCGTTATCTTTCACTTCAATAATGAGTTCGCTTTCGGTAGCGGAAAGAACGATATCGATTCTTTTTCTTTCTTTATCCATAAATTTAATACTGTTGGTTGTTAAATTTATTAAAACTCTTCGCAGCTGCTCAGCATCTGCCTTTGCATACAGTGTGGTTAGAGAATCATTGGAGAACAAAACATCAATATCGTGTTCGCTCATTTCAAACTGAAGCTCTTGCACATAACTTTCCATAAAAGCAGAAATATTAAGTTTTTTAAATACAAATGGAATTTCGTGTAAATCCAACTTAGAAAATAAAAATAGCTCATCGATTAACGCGTTCATGTCTTTTGCTTTTGTTGAAATCGTTAACAAATATTTAGAAAGCTTATCCGGCGTATTAGCTACTCCATCTTGAATTCCTTCTACATATCCTACAATGGATGTAATAGGAGTCCGTAAATCGTGTGAAATACTTGAAAGCAGCTGCTTTCGATTATCTTCATATTGAATCTGCAGTTCAACAGAAGACTTTAGTTTTTGCCTCATTTCTTCAAAAGCTTGTGTTAATTCGCCTATTTCATCCTTTGAATTAGCAGAAATCTCAAAGTGAAGATCACCTTGTTTTATTTTTTCAGCCGCTTCTTTTAATTCACGAATAGGTTTAATAATGCTTCTTGAAACAAGGTAGTTTAAAAATCCGATAATAACAATCACTAAGATTAATAGTAGAAAGATTAAAAAAGGAAAAATTCGATTAATAATGCCTACATAAGGGCTGATTTTTCGCAAAACGTAAATGCTTCCTTTTTCTTGATTCGAGAAAGGAAAATCAAGGTTGATATATGTAAAATACTGCTTGCCTATGCGCAGCATGTCCTGCTGGTACGAATGATTTCCTTTACTTTTTTGATGCTTTGGCAAGTATTTACGAAGGTTTTCTCCTTTAATGGATTCTGAAGCATATACAACCTCTGTGTTTTTTTGAATCACAATATCAATATTTTCAAATTCATATTTTTTAACCGTCTCCGGCCGCAGCAGCTGTTCTGGTTTTTTTTCACTCAGTAACTTTAAATCTAAGAATGCATTTTCTTCTTCTGGCGTTAACAATTTATACTCATAGGAGTGACTGTACAGCTTTCTTACAAAATCGGCGTCTCCAGTAATGGAGAAGAAAATGAGAAAGCCCGATAAAAAAAGCAAAATAATAAAGACAAACACAATGCTGATATACGTTAAAATAAAACGCAGCTTAATTGACATTACTTACCCCATGCCCCTTTGGCTTTAACAGAACTATTTGATAGACTAGTAAAGGTGAATAACAAATAGATCGTTAGACATTATACATATAGCAAAAATTAAAACAATAAAAACAAATGTATATTCTCACTTTACCGTGATAGAGTGAGAATGAACACCACCTTTTTTACCATTTTATGAATTACTAGGAAATTACGATCTATTTTTCATAATATTCTTAGGCTGAAAGTTATACTATACTTAATATTCCAAAAAAGGAGACTTTTTAATGAAAGTTATTAAAGCTACTTCCTCTCACATCCCTTCTATTGCCCGTTTATACGTAGACAGCTGGCGCATTACATACAAAGGGTTAGTACCTGCTGCTTATTTAAAAAACTTGTCTTATAAACAAAGTGCAGAAAAATGGTCCCTTTTTCTTAACGAGCCTTCTCATTTTATTTTGCTCGCTATCGATGAACAAGGAGAAATTGCCGGCTTTTCAGCAGGCAAACCTCATTTGTCCAGTGCTGAAATATACGCGCTGTACGTTTGCAAAGAAGCGCAAAACCAAGGAATTGGTCATCTTCTGTTTTCTCATTCAGTAAAGGAATTTGCTGATCAGCAATATACGTCTATGATTATTTGGGCTATGAAGAAAAATGAGAAAGCCACTCAGTTTTATAAGAAATTAGGCGGTAAAAAAATCTTGAATCGTACAAGTCAGTTTGGAGAAACTAAAGTTGAAGACGAAGCATACGGTTGGGAACGTCTTCCTTCTATATAAGTAAACGAGCACCAAAAGGTGCTCGTTTACTTGATAGGAACTCCTGTTGAAGAATTTTCTGGAGCTTGAGTTCGTTTTAGAAAAAAAGATAAGACGAGGGCAATCGCTCCAACGAGAGCAGCAATAAAAAATGCTTGCTGCAATCCGGAAATCAGTCCATTCACTTGTGCTAAAGCTGCATTTGGTTCATTTACTCCTTTTAAGTAACTCTCTTTTCCTGAAGACATAATACTGACAAATAGCGCAGTTCCAATAGCCCCGGACACTTGTTGTAATGTATTCATTATTGCTGTGCCATGTGGGTACAGCTGCTTGGGAAGCTGATTTAACCCGGTGGTCTGTGCAGGCATCATCACCATCGAAATACCAATCAACATCATCACGTGCAGAGTAACAACATAAGCTACACTCGTAGAAGCGGAAAGTTGACTAAAAAGTCCAAGAGATAGGATAACGAGCACAAGACCTGGAGTGACTAATGTTTTAGGACCAAACTTATCAAATAGCACTCCTGCCACAGGAGATAACAAACCATTAATTAAGCCACCTGGCAACAGCACAAGACCAGCTGCTACTGATGTTAAAAGCAGCGCTCCCTGGAGATACATAGGAAGCAAAATTAACGTAGAAAATAGCGTCATCATCATAATGGTCAGCATAGCAGCAGCTACTGAAAACATTCGGTAGCGAAAAGCTCGAATATCAAGCATAGGTTCTTTCAAACGCAGCTGGCGCAAAATAAAAAAGAGTAGGCCCACAAGTCCAACAATAAGGGAATAAATAACAACAGGATTCCCCCACCCCTCTCCTTCACCTGCTGTACTGAAGCCATAAACGACTCCTCCAAAGCCTAAGGTAGACAAGATTATAGATAAAAAATCTACTTTTGGCTTCGTGAGCTCCGATACATTTTTCAAGTAAACAGAGGCAAATATAAGGGAAAAGACGACTAGAGGGACCACTAAAAAGAAAAGCCATCTCCACGTAAATGTATCAATAATAATACCTGAAAGTGTAGGTCCCAGTGCGGGAGCGAACATAATGACTAAGCCAATTAGCCCCATGGCTCCTCCTCGCTTTTCGGGAGGATAAATCGCAAGGATGGTATTCATTAAAACTGGAAGCAATAGCCCCGTACCCAAAGCTTGGATAATTCGTCCAACCAGCAGTATCGAAAAAGTAGGCGCAAAGCCACAAATCAACGTTCCAGCTAAAAATAAAATCATCGCACTTAAGAACATTTGCCTAGTGGTAAACCATTGACAAAGAAGCGCTGTGACAGGCACCAATATACCAATCACAAGCATATACGCTGTTGACAGCCATTGTACGCTAGATGGTTCAAGGCTAAACTCTTTCATTAAATCGTTAAAAGCAATGGTCAAAAGCGTTTCATTTAAAATAGCTACAAATGCACCTATCACTAGCGATGAAATGATAGGACCTCGTTTTGTTTCCGTACGACTCATCCCCATTCTCCCTTTTCATTTTATTTATATAGATGCTTACATCACCTCTACTTATCAACAACTCAGACATTAGACAATTGCTATACAATCATACTCATAACCTTTTAGAATGGCTACACTGTTCTAGCTTATGATGGTTACACAAAAAGCAGAACGATTAACACGCTCTGCTTTTAAGTTCGAGAAGATAATGTTATTGAGCTGTTGTCTTTTTATCCGTTGAATGAGCTTTGCTACAAAGCTCATTCCAGTGCCAAAAACAATTTCCTTGACTCACTATAAAACAATCCAGCCATTTCTGAAAATTCATATGTAATACATGTGCATCTTGAAACGATGCATTCCGCTTTTTTACTATTATATATGCAGGATGCGCTGATTTTTTGGAGTCAATGATAATCTCTTCCTCTCCGACAGACCCAATTGTCATATAGAGACTCTGACTTTTATAAGTTGTTTCTCTTACATCTTCTAAGCTATAAAGATTCCCTGTTGTTTTTTTGTCAGCATCAATGAACAAATTACACCCATTTGTTAGCTGCAAAAACTGCTTGTAGTCTTTCGGAAGTGCTACATGCATTTCTTCTTCGAAAACATTCAGTTGTTTTTTACTTACTCCATCAAAAAAAGTACAAGTGGTTCTGTATACTTCTCCTTCATTTTTACACACTTCTATAACATTATTGTTTTCCCACAGCCGCTTTCGAAGTGAATTTATTATTTTTTCAATCATACTCTTCCTCCAAGCGTTGGATTTAAAACGGTTACATTACATTAATTAAACAATAATGTGCTAATTCCTTCTTTCCTACCAAATTATACGATAAACTTTAGAAATTCATGTTTAAATAACATAGAAAAAAGCAGCGAATATCGCTGCTTTACAGGTTATACAGGTGCTTTTTCTTCCTGTTCAGAATGATGATCGTAATCAATAAGCGCTTTTGGAAGACCGGTATATTTAGCCCAATAATAAATCCCAATGGATACGACCGCTATGATAATTAAGTCTACAGGCGTATCGATCAAACCCTTCCCTCCGCCGAACGAACCGATATAAGAAATAAAGAGCATGATGATATAATAAGCAACTAACCACCAAGTTGACTTAATCTGCTGACGAAGACTTACTTCTTTTGTAGGCACATATTTAGCAAAAATCAAATAAATAACAAACATGACTAATTGAGAAGTTAACAGCCATGAAATAGTCTTCCAGCCTGACCAGTATACAATAAAGGAAGCAAAAATAAAGGATAATGGACCAATTATACTCATTCCTCTTAATTTAAAAGGCTTTTCCAAATCTTTTGCGTTCACCATAAATGCCGCTGATGAAATTGGTGCAATCGCGTAAGAAAGAATAAGCGCAACAGAGCATACGTTTACGAGTGCATTCCACGAAGGAAATGGCAGTGTCCAAAAAATTGAAAGTCCTAACGAAAGCCATAGAGATGATCGTGGAATCCCTGTTTTTTTATCCACATGAGCAAACGTTTTAAATAACGTACCGTTACGCGACCAAGCATAGATAAGTCTAGATGTTGTATTCATAAAAATATTACCGTTACCACCTGGTGATAAAATCGCGTCTAAAATAACAAGCGTTGCTAGCCAGCCAAGACCCAGAACAACAGCGATGTCTTTAAATGGCAGTGAAAATTTATCTTGAATGCCGGACCAACCGCCCGTAATCATATCAGATGGAATGGCCCCGATAAATAAGACTTGTAGAGCGGTATAAATAAGTGCTGCTAGAATGATACAAATCACAAGAGCAATTGGAATATTACGCTGAGGATTTTTCACCTCTCCAGCTACCGATACAATCGGATGAAGGCCTAAGTAAGCAAACATAACCCCACCTGTGGCAATGGCGGTCTGGATACCATCAAATCCCCCGGGAGCAAACTCTCCCATCGTAAAGTTTCCTGACTTAAAATAAAATGCCAGCGTTACAATTACCGTAAGCGGTACAAAATATTTAAAAATAGAAATGATAATATTCGATTTCGCAAATGCTTTTACACTCCAGTAATTGAGTAAAAAGAATAAGCAAAGCAAAACAAATTGTAAAATCCATCCAGATATTGTCGGTGAATCAGATCCGGATTTTGTTAAACCTGGAAACCAGTAGGCCACATACTGTCTCACTGCTGTTACTTCGATAGCGATTAAACTAGTGTAAGCTACAATAGTAATAAACGAAATCATATAGCCTACAAGATGACCGTGTGAATAAACAGGATATCGAATAATTCCTCCTGTACGAGGCAAGGCAGCCCCTAACTCAGCGTATACAAGGCCTATTAATAAAATAATAACTCCACCAATAACCCAAGAAAAACTTCCTGCAGGACCTGCTTGTGTAGCGACGTTACTAACGGCAAACAGCCAAGCGGAGCCAAAAATAGCCCCTAATCCAATCAATGTTAAATCTAATAGGGATATCGTCTTTTTAAACGGCCCTTTATTCTCCATAAGCTTCCTCCTTTGGATGAATCATCACTTTTGTTGTTTTTTTTTGACAACATTCATATATATTCGATAATATGTGTCAAAATTTTTATTACTATACCCATTCAAAATTACTTTGAACCCCTTTTCTTTATTTCTACAGATTAATTAACAGAAAATTTTAAAAATAACTCTTATGTTCAAGACACATTAAAATTTTTTCTTCTCTTCTTTAATAGGTAAAATACTCAATAAATGAAAGGAGTTAGATGAATGACTTTACCAGAGAATTTGCCTGTTGATTTTACAGCTTACAACCATTTAACATTCCTTCCGCTCGGGCGTAAGAATAAATCGATTCGTTCCGTGGGAAGTAAACATACTAAAGGGTTACTTGGACGTTTAAATGACTACTTTGAGCGAGCAATGAATGAGTTATCTCAAGAAGATATAACTCTTTTTCAAACGTTCTTATATGGAAGTCATAGGGGCGGTTTTCCCGTCGCAATTGATAAAAATGAAGACGTTTATCCTTACTTTTGGAAACCAACTTCATTTCTATGGAAAGAATATAATAAGAATCGCGGCATTCCTATTCATCATGATGAGTTTTATTCTCAAGATTTTACGGTTTTGACTAAAAATGAGTTGGGAAATTATCTCGGAAGCATTATGAAAGTTTACATGTTTTGCGCTAGAATACATGATTCTCCAAAAGAAGAATGGATTCAACATATTAATAAGTGTTTCTTCAAACATCCGCTCATTTCCCTTTATCATCGAAATGCAGATGTGATTGAAGCAATTGAACAAGCAAAAAAATCACCTTTGCTTTTTATTATGAAAAACCCTGAGCAAATTGCTTTTTGGCGCAATCGGATTGAAATCATTATGAGACCTTTTCGCTCTCTTTCTTCCACCGCCTTCGAGAGAGGATTTTCAGATACGGAAGATGCGGTATTAACTGTTTACGGAGAAAACGAGATCATTCGCTTAACTTCAGAAAACAGAGGACTCGCCGTAACATATAACGTTACAGGATATGCCTTTTCACTCGATGATGAGTATAATGTAGTGCTAGCAGCCAAGCGCTTAGCTACAACTCAGCGACAGTTCGAAGAGATTATAGATGAAAATGAAGAAGTGATTCAAAAACTGCTTGTCTTTTTAAAATGGAAAAGTCTTTTAGATCATCATGAAGTGCACATCAAAGAAATCCAAGATAAATTGTGCAACCTAACCACTTATCAACTTAATCAAAGACAATTTTTACAGGAAAAATACCCCTTTCTTTCGTTCATTCAAAACGTATTACAAGTAAAAACACCGAATGCAAATCTTGAAGTTGGTTCCATTCAATGGTTTTCGCAATGGGATTTTCCAGACGTCACCCTGCTGCAGGAAACAGACAAATTTACATGTTATATGGGTCCAAGCAAAATAGAAAAGAAACTGACAGAAATAAGCGCTAAGATAGAAAATGAACTTCATCAACAGCGTCAGAACCTGCTTTCGACTCCGCTAAAAATCGGTCAAATAACTTTTGATTCAAACCAAATGTTACGGTTATTAACGCTTATAGATACCTTAAAAGACACGGAAACTCAGCAAAGTTACGTACAAATTTTAGAAGGCGTTTCGACTAACAGTATTCGTCAAAAAAAGCTCGATAAAGTATCTGCATTTGGATTATTGAATTCCGTAAAGCGCAAGCGCATCGTAACCTATTTACAAGAATTACAAAACTATCAGCTGCTAAAAAAAGAGAAAAAAGGATTCAGCCTCACTCCAAAAGGCGAAGCCATCCGGCATCTATTTGAAGAAGAATCACGGAGAATATGAGAATATATCTCGCGTGATTCTTCTTTTTTGATTTTTGAAGACTACTTTCTCTATTAAATGCTTATCATAATTAGAAATCTCCATTCATATAATCATTACTAGATTAGCAAAGTCCTTCATACCTATCATATGCAATAGCTTGATGCTGACATAGAGAGGAGATTTCGCCATTGAAATCTAGTAATCGCGCCAATTTTGTAGTGTTAACATATAAGATGGTTCTTGTTATTTTATCCATTGTTTTAATGACCTCATCTATCATTGTTCTAGTAAGTTACTCAGCAATTAAAGAACAGTTCAATTCTTCTATTGTCTATCAAACGTTATCGAAGCATAAAGCAGAGAGCCTTTATTATTTGATGAGCCAAGAAAACCATCATTTTTCAACGGCTTTTGATAAAAATTACTCGCCTCCAGGTCTTTCTTCTACACTGCTCGAGTTATCAACAAGTATTCGAGCAGAAGACGCCAGAAGCTTGTTTGGTTCAGAACTTCCTGGATTCAGTATTTACGACTCCAATATCATTATTGCCGGTGAAGGCACAAATTTCACAAACTTCCCGCGCGAATCTGCACCACCGTTAGATGAAACACTAAAAGAAAGAAATTCTACTACAAAAGTTCAGCAGCCTAAAGAAAACAATGATAAGAACGCTCCAAATAATACAACTGGTGGAAAAAAGGTATTTTATATTTATCATACGCACAGCTGGGAATCTTACTTGCCTCTGTTAGGACTTGAAGGTGATCCAGATGCTAATAAAGCAGTGGATAGCAAAACAAATATTAATATTGTCGCAAATATGCTAGGAAAAGATTTAGAGGCACAGGGAATTGGGGCAGAAGTAGATCAAACCAATATTGGACAGAAATTAAAAGAAAAAGGTTGGAACACCAATCAATCGTACGCCATGTCTCGCACAGTAATTGAAACGGCGATGACTGAGAATAGAGATTTAACTTACTTTATCGATTTGCACCGAGATTCGCTTCGAAAAGATAATACAACTATTAAGATTAACAATAAATCGTACGCAAAAGTTGTGTTTGTTTTAGGGAAAGCAAATCAAAACTTTGAACAAAACTTAAAAATGGCAAAAGCGCTTCATGAAGGACTTGAAAAGAAGTATCCTGGCTTAAGCCGCGGAGTTATTGGCAAAAACAAATCCAGCGGTAACGGTGTATATAATCAAGATGTTTCTAAAAATGCTATTTTAATCGAAGTGGGCGGAGTTGACAATAACTTTGATGAACTAACCAACACAACAAAAGCACTGTCTGATGTCATTAGCCAATTTTACTGGCAAGCTGAAAAAGTAGATGCCCCTGCTCAATAAAAAAAGCCCTCTTCATTGAGGGCTTTTTAAAATTCAATTCCTTTTACAGCAGGAATTCCTTCATCGTAATAATGTTTGTGAGGCTTCATTTCCGTCACAAGATCTGCTGCTTCCATCACTTCTTTTTTTGCAGAACGTCCCGTAATGACCAAATGCATATGCACAGGGCGCTTTTGAATAAGATCAATCACTTCATGTAGCGGTAGCACATCATCAATAGGAAATTTATCGATAGCCAGGGCGTTATTTAACTCATCTAAAATAACCACATCATATTCGTTCGAGAAGACTTTTTCCTTCGTTAGCGCCCATGCTTTTTGCAAAGCATCACGATGTTCAGGCGGTGTTTTTGTCCACGTAAAGCCGACTCCTGTTTGAATCATTTCAATTCCCATTCTGTCAAACATCAGCTTTTCGCCATATGTACGTTGAGGAGATTTAATAAATTGAATCATTAATACTTTTTGTCCGCGTCCCGTAGCGCGCAAAGCAAGACCTAAAGCAGCGGTTGTTTTCCCTTTTCCGTCTCCGGTATAAATTAACGTAAGACCACGTTTGTCTTTCAATCTAAAAACCTCTTTTTCTTCTAATTTCACTTTATGACATTTACAGCCACGTTGTTTTTTCTGTAAACGGTGTTCTAGCAGGCTCTTTCATTTTTGTAAGAGACTCTTCATTTGGATAGCCTAGAAATACGTTTCCTACTACGACTTTACCTGAAGGCTTACCGATAAACTCATACAGGCGCTCGTCTCGAACAAGACCAACGCCTCTTGTTCTCCAAACGAATCCAAGACCTAGCTCTTTAGCTGCTAGCCACATGGAATGAATCGCGCATGAAACCGCATATTTGTTGTCTTCAGTGGCTTCTTCGTCTCCTTCAACTGTATCAGCTGTTACGACGATATGTACAGGCGTATTTTTCACTGCTTTTAACGAACTTTCTACCAAATGAGGCTTTGTAGGAAAGCGCTCCTTTAAATAAGCTTCAGCCAGTTCTTCATACTTCTTTTTTGCTTCTCCTTGAATCACATAGAAGCTCCAAGGCTCTCTCATTCGGTCATTTGGAGCCCACGTCGCTGCTTCAAGCAGCTGTTCAATCTTCTCTTGCTCCACTTCACGTGCCTCATGATCTCGTACCGCTCTTCGTTCTTTTAGCTGTGAGATAATCGTCATGTTGTCTCCTCCTTTTAACGTTAAAGCAGAATATTTTCCGCTTTTTCTTCGAACCATTTTATTTTTTCTCTGATTGTCACAACATCTCCTACAAGTACGATAGCAGGATGAGCAATTTCTGCTTTTTTTGCTATTTCTTCAATTGTGGCAAGAGTTCCAGTTACGGTGCGCTGATACTTTGTCGTTCCCCATTGAACAAGCGCCACTGGCGTATGTTTATCTCTTCCGTGATCCATCAATTGTTTGCATATGTGAGGGAGATTTCCAACGCCCATATAAAAAGCAATCGTATCTATTCCTTGAGCGAGCGCTGACCAGTTTAAATAATCTTTTCCTTTTTCTTCTCTTCCATGCCCAGTTACAATCGCAAAAGAAGTTGCATAGTCTCTGTGGGTAACAGGAATTCCTGCATAGGCCGGAGCTGCAATTCCTGACGTGATACCTGGCACTACTTCGTAAGGAATTCCTTGATTAGCAAGCACTTCAGCTTCCTCTGCTCCGCGGCCAAATACAAAAGGATCTCCTCCTTTTAAACGCGTGACTACTTTTCCTTGAAGTGCTTTTTCAACAAGCAGTTCGTGAATACGATCTTGGATGACTCCGTGCTTGCCTGGTAATTTTCCGCAAAAAATAAGCTCCGCGTCTTTTTTTGCATAGTTTAACAACTGTTCGTTGGCTAAGCGGTCATATAAAATGACGTCTGCTTCTTGAATACACTCCATTCCATACACGGTTATTAGCTTCGGATCTCCTGGTCCGGCTCCTACTAAATATACTTTTCCAACTGTCACACTGCATCTCTTCTTTCTTTTTTTGCCGCTTTACACTGTTCCACCCAGTTTTCTACCATTTTCGTAGAAGAGCCGAAATGAAAGTGCGTATAGCCGGCAATTAAATTATTGTTCATATAGCCTTCTTCTTTCATTCCTCGCATCCCTTTTGTATCATAGGCAGGCGAAAACTCTTTCTCTGAATAAAAAGTTGAATAATGAAATTCATGGCCTTTAGCTTGTATATCGCCTTTAAATAAAAAATTCCCCGGCTTTCCCGTGACTTCTCGGTATCCTAAAGCAGCTAATTTTGTCTGCATCCTTACTTGTCCGGGAATAAGCCCCACCATTTCATAGCATGTATCATCTGTTGTGACAATACCATCTGTTAAAAACATAAAGCCTCCACACTCAGCGAGCGTAGGCAGCCCTTTTTGAATGGCTGCTCGGACAGAGTTTTTAACGTCGATTTGCTGAGCCAGTGTTTCAGCAAATTCTTCTGGAAATCCGCCTCCTATATAAAGGCCGTCAGCATCTTGTGGAACCATTTCTCCTTTTAAAGGTGAAAACTCTACAAGCTCTGCTCCGCAAGCTTTTAACAATTCGAAATTTTCTTCATAATAAAAGTTAAAAGCAGCATCTCTCGCCACAGCAATTTTCACTTGAGGCACGGACGGCTTTGTAAATATAGGATCATTAATTTCTATTTTAGGAGCTAAAGCCAGCTCGTATACTTTTTCGATATCAATTGTATCATGAACAAGCTGCCCTAACTGTTCAAAAAACGGTGTTAATTCTCCTCGTTCAATCGACGGAATGAGCCCGAGGTGACGCTCAGGAATCGTAAGCTCATCGTTTCTTTTCAAGTAGCCTACTACAGGGATGTGACATTCCTGTTCAATCGCTGCCTTAACAAGTTTATAGTGCCCTTCACTTCCAACTCGGTTAGCAATCACACCGACAATGTTGGCTTCGGGTAAAAATTGCTGAAACCCTTTTACAATCGCCGCTGCGCTTCTAGCCATACTAGCACAATTGACAACTAAAAGGACAGGGCTATTTGTGATTAAGCTAATTTCTGCTGTTGATCCTTCGTTCGTTAACGGGTTTTTTCCATCAAAAAATCCCATAACTCCTTCCATGATGGAAATATCAGCATCTTGACTAGCCCGAGCGACAATTTCTCTAACCATGTCGTGTTCAAGCATCCAGCTGTCGATATTTCGAGACGTTCGTTCTGTAACAGCCGTATGATACGTTGGATCAATATAATCGGGTCCGCACTTAAACCCTTGAACTTTATAACCAGCTTGTTTTAATGCTGCCATCAGCCCGATTGTAAGGGTTGTTTTTCCTACGCCACTTCCGGTACCGGCAATGACGAGTCTTCTGTTTGACATGTTGTTCTCTCCTTTAGTCATATGGAATAAGTGCCACTGAAATAGTTACATTCCCTGACTTTTTCTTAACAAGTTCAAGCGTATCAGCACCGCTGTATAACATAGCAGCAGGTTCACTAACGCCATATGCACCTGTATATTTAAAGACAGTATCTGAAGGCTGTTGGATACTTATGCTGTTTAGCTCTTGCGGCGAATAATAGACAAACTCCCAGCCATACTTAGACGCCACTTCTAGCAGCCCTTCTTCATCTTTCTTTAACTCTATTGTACATAATGCTTTTACACTTTTCATTGAAAACTGAAGTTCAGCAAGCGTTTTTTCAATAACGGTTTCAATTTCAGCTGCACTTGTCCCTCGATTGCACCCCATCCCAATCGCCAACACTTTTGGCCGGTAAAGAACACCGTTTTCTAAGATCGCTTCTTCCTCTTTTTTTAAATCGCGATGCGTTACGACCAAAGCTGCATGTGGCGATGCTTCAAGAGCTGTCTGAATCGATGAATACGTTTTAATGTTAGCTGGAACGGGGTGCTCATAATGCCACCAGCTCTTTTCACCTGATTCTTGAACCACTGCTATTTCTTCTTCATTCACCACAGAAGCACTGACGGGCGTTAGCTTTTCTGCTGATTCCCATACCCATCCAAAGCGCTTTCCAAATAAATCAACTGGAATCGTTTTTTGAACATCGGATGCTGTTGTAATAACAGGATGGGCCCTAAGAGCTGCCGCAACTTCACGCGTAAGCTCATTTGCTCCTCCGATATGACCCGAAAGCACACTGATGACATTTTCGCCTTTGTCATCGATAACAACAACCGCCGGATCTGTTTTCTTATCTTTTAAAATAGGTGCAATCATACGCACAACTGCTCCTAGTGAGATAATAATAATAAGTCCTTTATACGATTCAAAAAGAGAAGGCAAGAGCATCCGCACACTTCCTGAAAACATCTGAATGTTCTGCTCTTGTTCGTCTCCTTTTTCAAACTTGCTCATGTAATACACATCAGACTGCTGAAAGATGCGGCCAAGATTTCTTGCAATTTCTACGCCGTGCTTCGTGATGGCCACGACTGCATAATCCCCGCGCTGTGTAATTGGAGCTTTTTTTCCTTCTTCGAGTTGAATCATTCCGATTTCACTCCCTTGCGAAAGCCGTGGGTAAATGTTTTATCGTAGAGTTTTGAACGATAATCTTTGTCATGAATGTGGGGGTCAAGTGCCCAGCCCGCCAAAATCATAGCCTGCTTACGAATGCCATTTGTTCGCATAGCATCATCTAGGTCTTTTACCGTCGTGCGAACAATTTTTTCATCAGGCCACGTTGCTTTATAGACTACTACAACCGGCGTATCCTCACTCCAACCGGCATTTATAAATTCTTTCATTACTTTTTTTGTGAGCGTCGCGCTTAAAAATAACGCAATCGTACATTTATGTTTTGCTAAATCCGTTAATTTTTCAAACTCAGGTACAGGCGTTCTTCCTTCGGCCCGAGTTAAAATAACGGTCTGAGTCAAATCCGGAATGGTTAATTCTGCTTCAGCCGCTGCAGCAGCAGCGAATACGGAGCTGACGCCCGGAACGATTTCAATATCAACACCTTCTCTTTTTAAAAGCACCATTTGTTCCATAATGGCTCCGTACATAGCCGGATCTCCCGTATGTACTCTCACGACCATTTTCCCTTCACGCATGCGATCAAGCATAGTACCGACCATTTCTTCTAAATGCATACCCGCTGTTTTTAACACTTCAGCACCTGGTTTAGACTTAGCAATTAGATCTTGACTTACTAGTGAGTCAGCGTATAAAACAACATCTGCTTGCTGAAGTAATTTTAAGCCTTTTACGGTAATTAAATCTGGATCTCCGGGTCCAGCTCCGATTATGTATAACTTCATTTTCGCACCACCATTAGCGTTAAGTATTGTAAATCCGCTCCTTCTAGTTCTGAAGCTTTCCAAATAATTTCTTCATCTGACGTTACTTTTGTTACCACCGACGCTTTTTCAAGCAGGTCAAGCTCTTTTAAAAGACCGACCATAAAATCGATGACTTTGGCTACTTTAATAAAAATGACGCAGTCGTTTTCCACTAATACTTTTTTCATTGTTTCATAATCTTCACGAGCAGGAACAATTGCTACGTGTTCATCCCCGTCTGCTAACGGAATACCTAAGCGAGATGCAGCTCCATTAATGGATGAAATGCCAGGAATCACTTGAATCGGAGCCTGTGGGTGACGTTCTTGCATCAGACGCATCATGTGAATAAACGTGCTGTAAAGCATAGGGTCGCCCTCTGTCACAAATGCTACATCTTTTCCTTCCTCAAGCTTTTCCCATACTCGTTCCACCGTTTCGGTCCATTTTTTTTCTAAAATAGCAGGATCTTTTGTCATCGGAAACACAAGTCCGAGCATGTCTTTTTCATTTGCACTGAAATAGACATCAATAATTTTCTGAGCGTAGCTTTTGCTTCCTTTTTGCTTTTTCGGATACGCAATAACGGGTGATTCTTTTAATTTACGAAATGCTTTTACTGTAATCAGTTCTGGATCTCCTGGTCCAACTCCAAGTCCGTACAATGTTCCAATCATGTTCATTCTCCTCTTTTGGCTGTAATAATATAAATGGGGTTTAAAGCGTCAAATCGTGTTAAATGTAAAATTGGCTTGCTTCTTGAAATTTGTGCAAGGGTAACAGCAGTCTCAAACCCTCGTTCTTTAAAAGCTTTCATCGCTTCTGCTAAATTTTCAATCGTTACGGCATTTAATACGATGCGACCTCCTGAATTTAATCGGCTGCAGCAAACATCTAAAATTGTTTCCATGCCTCCTGCTGTACCTCCAATAAACACCGCATCAGGATCAGCAAACTCATTTAGCCCTTCCGGTGCTTTTCCGTGCACAGTGTGGGCATCTACTCGAAATTTCGCTAGATTTTCCCTGCAGTTTTCTAAGTCTGCTTCATTTTTTTCCACGGCAAAAATTTGTCCTTCACGCGCTATTTTAGCCGCTTCAATCGCAACTGAACCCGTACATGTTCCGATATCCCATACGACGCTGTCTCTCTTTAGCTGCAGGGCGCTAATACTAAGTGTACGAATTTCTTTTTTGGTGATAAGTCCCTTATCCGGTTTACGTTGAATAAATTCATCGTCCTCTATTCCAAGAGGCCAGACTGGACTTTCTTCTACCTGCTTTAATATCACGACATTAAGCGGAGAAAAGAATTGATTCGCCGCCTCTTCCAACGAAAGCAGCTGACAGCGCTCCGTTTCTCCTCCTAAGTTCTCTGCCACAAACATCTTGTATTCTGTCATGCCAAATGACAATAAGTAGTTTGCCAGAGCAGTAGGAGAATTTTGCTCATCGGTTAAAATCGCTACTTTTTTATAGCCGTCAATGCGCTGAGCAAGTCCCTTTATGCTTCTCCCGTGCACACTTGTAAAATAAGCGTCTTGCCATCTTTCTTTTAAACGTGAGAATGCAAGCTGAATAGAACTTAAATAAGGGTATATTTCAACGTCTAGCTTCGTAGAAAGATAGCTTCCAATTCCGTAAAATAACGGGTCGCCTGATGCTAACACAACCGCATTTCCTTCTTCGTTTTTTAAACGTTCAACAAGGGAAGAAAGACCTCCTTCAATGGCTACTTTTTCTCCTTGGAAATCTTGAAAAAAGTCAAGGTGACGCTTCCCTCCAATGAGCACATCGCTTTCGTAAATCCACTGTTCATACATAGGAAGCAGACTTAACTTCCCGTCGTCACCAATTCCAATAATTTTAATTGCCATGTTGCACCGCCTGTCCTAAAAAATCTCCTTTTAATGTGTAAAGAGACGTATCGACATCGATTCCGTCCCCTACTTCCTTTAATGCTGATAAACAGCAGTACTCGCACAGTTTTTCAAAAAACTGATGATGACCGCTTTGCGTCATTAAATCTCCCACTTGAGAAGCTGTGTTTGCGCCTTTTATTTCCTCTACCAGTTCATCAGAAGCGCCTGACTCAGAAGCTGCTTTTGCTAAAAAATTAAAATCAATGGGTGCACTTTTGGAATGAACCATCATAACGCCTTGGGCAACTTTAGAAAACTTTCCCATCATGCCTACGAGCGATACTTTTTTCATTCCTTGCTTTTTACATTGTTTTAAAGTAAATCCAACAAAATCTCCCATTTCTATAAATGCTTCTTCTGGAAGTTCAGGGAACTGTTTCATTCCATACTTTTCGCTTCGGCCCCCTGTAGTAATGACAACGTGCTCACAGTTGCTCGCTTTAGCAACGCTGATTGCCTGCACGATGCTTGCTTTATAAGCAGCCGTTGAGAACGGAACGACAATCCCTCTTGTCCCCAGTATCGAAATGCCTCCTAAAATACCTAGACGTGCATTTAATGTCTTTTTCGCCATTTCTTCTCCCTCAGGAACAGAGATAACAATCTTAACGCCTTTTTGAATATTATATTCAGCCAGAAGCTGTTGAGCCGTTTCTTTCAGCATCTTTCGTGGAACAGGGTTAATGGCTGCTTCACCTACAGGAACAGGGAGACCGGGCTTTGTTACACGCCCTACCCCCACTCCTCCATCAATGATAATGTCTACACCATTACACCACGAAACTTCAGAAATAATCAGCGCTCCGTGCGTGGCGTCGGGATCGTCTCCAGCATCTTTAATGATGCTAGCTACAGCGCTGCTTGCGCGATACTCGCATTCTTCAAGATGAAACGTAGCAAAGCGACCGACAGGTAAGTAAATCGTTGACTCATCTTGCACTTCTCCTGAAATTAGCGTAAGCAGCGCTGCTCTCGTAGCTGCCGTTGCACAAGCGCCCGTTGTATAGCCTTCTCTGAGTTTCTTAGGTTCTTTTGGCACTTCCTTCATACGTTACACCTGATCTGCAAGGATTGAAATTGCATTTAATGCAGCAACGGTTACCGTACTACCGCCTTTTCGCCCAATGTTTGTAATAAACGGCACGTCAAGTTTAGCAAGCTCTTCTTTAGATTCAGCTGCTGAAACAAATCCTACCGGCAGACCAATAACAAGCCCAGGCTTCGCTTCTCCTTCTTTAATCAAACGAATTAATTCAAGTAAAGCTGTCGGTGCGTTCCCAATTGCAAAAATCCCGCCGTCTGCTTCTTTAATTGCTTTTCGCATAGAAATAATTGCACGCGTTGTATTTAAACGCTTCGCTTCTTCCATGACGTCCGAATCTGAGATATAAACTTTGATTTCCCCGCCGTGTTTTTCAATTCGTTGCTTGTTTGTTCCTACTTGTACCATTTGTACATCAGCAACCACTTGCTTGCCGCTGCGAATTGCTTTAATTCCTGCTTGAATGGCATCCGGATGAAACAGCATGCTGCGTCCAAGCTCAAAGTCTGCAGACGCATGAATCACGCGCTGAACAATTGGGTACTGTTCATCTGTAAACGGATGAGGCCCAAGCTCTTCTGTAATCATTTCAAAACTTTTTCCTTCAATTTGCTGAGGCTGAACAGTTAACGGTTTAAATTCTGTACGAAAATCCATCTCAATCAACTCCTAGTTTGGTTTACTAAAGCATGAACCACTTCTTCAAACGTAGAATAAACGGTCCCATACTCGATTTTTGGTCGCCCAATCATAATGATATCTAAGCCCAACTCTTTGGCTGCTTCCACTTTTTCATCCACAGATCCAACTTTTCCGCTTTCTTTTGTGACCATGACCGTCACTCCGTACTGCTTATACAGCGCTCGGTCAAACTCTTTTGTAAACGGCCCTTGAATAGCAATAATATTTTTTTGCGGCAGTCCTAATTGCTGGCACTTTTCCATATTATCCAGCCTTGGAAGCATACGAGCAACAAGCCGTACATCTGAAAGAGGAAGCAGCTTTTCTGTAAAAACCTGCAGCGTCTTGCTGCCTGTTGTCAGCATAATAACTCCTTTTTTCTCAGCTGCTACTTCTGCTGCTTCTTCATACGTAGAAACCATCGTCATATTATCATAGGTAAAAGCCTGCGAAGCCCGCTCATAGCGTATGTAAGGAATCGCTGTTTCAGCAGCCGCACCGATAGCATTTTTAGACGCTTCTTCGGCAAAAGGATGACTTGCATCAACAATAGCTTTTACACCATGTTCGTTTATAAAATCCGTCATATCTTCTTTTGTGAGACGTCCAATTTTCACTTTCACTTCTGCTCGCTGTAATTCGATTGCTGCATTGTCGGTTACAACCGTTGCCGTAACGTCATAACCTGCTTTTTTCACTTGCACGGCTAATGCACGTGCATCGCTAGTTCCAGCTAACAATAAAATCATTTTAGCTCGCCGACCTTATCTTCATGGTGATCGTGGTGATCGTGGTGATGGTGTCCGTGATCATGGTCATGATCGTGATGATGATGGTGATCAATATGCTCCATAATGCCGAGGCGATATTGACACGTATCGCAGTTCATTTTCACTTCACCTTCTAATCCTTCTTCAGCACGTTCTTTTAAAATTGTCTGCAGTTTTGGATGAAAACCGAAATAGCCGGCTAGCTTAAACTCAATGTCTTCATGCTGCAATTTATAATGCTTAACCATTTCTTCTAAACGCTTAATTAATACGCCTGTAAATAAGAAATACGGAAGAATCACCACTTTTTTAGCGCCTAATTTCAAACATCGCTCCACTCCTTCATCAATCAATGGAGCGGTCACGCCCATAAAAGAAGTTTCAACGATTTTATAGTTTGTTTTTTCCCAAAGAAGGCGCGTAATTTTATATAAATCACTGTTTGCATCAGGATCACTTCCTCCTCGTCCTAAGACAATAACAGCCGTGTCTTCAGCTGGAGTTTCTAAATTCTCTCCTGATTCTTGTAATCTCGTTTTTAAAATTTCAAGAGCTTCTTCATGAACGCCAATGGGACGCCCGTATACGAAGTTTACATGTGGATATTTTTCCTTGGCCTCATCTATAGCCGCCGGAATATGTATTTTAGAATGACCAGCAGGCAAGAGCATAATCGGAATCACAACTACATCTTGTGCTCCTTTTGCCACACACGTGTCAATTCCTTGACTTACATTCGGACGTTCAAACTCCAGAAAACACGTTTCTACTAAAATAGATGCGTCCCAATCATGCTTCATAGTAGAAATAAACTCGCGAATTTGATCGTTCCCTTCAGGATCTCTGCTTCCATGACCTACAAATAAAACTGATTTCATATAATGTCCTCCCATTTCTTAATCTCCGCACGGAGCTGGTTCTACTTTTATTTTTGGTGTTATATCTTGATAGTCGAAACCATAGACGTTCTTCACACGCTTAAAGAATTTATGAAACCGCTCATTAGGATGACCTTTTTCTTTATATTCATGGATAATATTCTCCACTATTTCAACAATGTCATCGGGCGCTATGCCTTCCGCTACAATTTGACCTGAATGCGCATTGCGTCCAACCGTTTTAGCTCCTAAAAATAAGTCAAACGCACCTTTTCTATAGACAATGCCGATATCTTCTTGAACAGCACCGTAACAAGCCATACCGCATCCATTAATACCAAGCTTCAGCTCTTTTGGCATGTCCATTCCCCCCAGGCGTTTTTGTAATTCTTCCGTATGTGGAATGGCATCGCTTTTTTCTCCATCGCAAAAATCACACGCTTTGATTGTGAACACGTCTCCGACCGGAGATAATAAAAAGGAAGCTGCTTGGAGCTTTTCAATGATCATATCTGGATGAGCCGTTGGAATTTGCAGTTTGATTTGATGGTCAGGTGTATACTCCATCGTACCTTTTTCACCAACAACTTCTGCTAGTGTGGTCATTTGAACAGGCGTGAATTTCTTATTTGCAAGTCCTGGACTAACTGCTACTTCAAAAATAGACTCGATTGGCTGGTGTACGACCGCAGAAGTGGATTCACCTAAAATTGCTTGAAGCGCTTCTTCTGCAAGGGCTCGTGAAGCTGCTGTTTCTTCTCTTGTGTTCTGAACTGCTTCAATAGCTGAAGCTGATTGCTTTACAGCCTCCTCTTGATCAAGAGCCCATGGTTCTGCTTCTTTTCGAAGTCGCTGATGAGGTCTTAGCGGCTGCTCTGTTTGGTTGAGGGTATATTTCCGCTGATACCCGCGCGGTGTAATCATTAAATCGTCGTAAAAGAATGTAGAGGAATTTCCAACAACAACGGTAGTCAGCATGCCGATTTCATGATTTAACATATCTTTTAAATTGGTCATTACGACTTCTTCACGGTCACGATAAGCGCTTTTCACAAGACCAACAGGCGTATCAGGGGAACGGTATTTTAATAGAATCCTTTGCGCTTCAACAATTTGCCTTGTTCGTCTTCCGCTTTTCGGATTATAAAAAGCCACTACAAAATCTGCTTGTGCAGCTGCTTCAATTCGTTTTTCGATTAGCTCCCAAGGCGTAAGATGATCACTTAAACTAATCGTACAGGCATCATGCATTACGGGTGCACCAAGGAGAGATGCACATGAATTAATGGCCGAAATGCCAGGAATTACTTCCAGCTCTACGCCCGTTTCCTTTTTCCAGCCCTTTTCAATCAACACTTCATACACAAGTCCAGCCATTCCGTATACTCCTGCATCTCCGCTTGAAATAACCGCCACGGTTTTCCCTGCTTCAGCTTGCTTTACAGCTTCTTGTGCACGGCTTACTTCTTCGGTCATTCCTGTACTGATAATTTGCTGATTCGTTAACAGTCCTTGAATTAATTCCACATAGGTTTTATAACCGATGATCATATCACTTTCTTGAATGGCTTCTCTTGCTCGCTGTGTAATATGTTCAAAGCTTCCTGGACCGAATCCAATAACTAACAGTTTACCTTTCATGCTAGCTCCTCCTTTATGCGTTACTTTTTACTTTGTCAATTCCTTCTATGGAGTCACTGTTTTCTGGAGAAACGAAACCCTTTTGATCATATTCATAAATAAGCGATTCCTTTAAGCTGCAGCCACCTGCTAAATGCTCTTCGACAATCCGGTGAGCCACTTTTTCAGTGACCTGCTTGTACCAGTCTCCCGAAGGATATACGATAGCTACAGGAGCATCTTTGCATCGTCCGTTACAGCGCGTACGCGTTGTATGAACCGCTTCATCTAAGTTCAGTTCCCCCACTTTATTACGAATAGCTTGCGTGGCTTCTTCTCCACCTTTTCTCATACAGCTACTTCCATTACAAATCAACACGTGATGTTTTGTTCCATTTAAGTTCCACGTCGTCACACTCATTCGCTCCTTTACTAAAAAAAAGCGCCTCTATCAATGATAGAGGCGCAGAAAAATTCAAACTAAGTTTTTGCACTTCCACCTATATCCCGTAGGGTAAGCTTAGCATTAGAAAAAGGCTGGTTTCCTGACTTCGATTCATCACTTGATTGCGCCTTCCCGAATACAGTGGCAAATGCAATCAGCTCCTCTTCACAGTGGCGGGTACGCGCTGGCTTCACACCAGACTTCCCATTTAACGCAATGTAAATATTACGCACCTTTTTTTTGCACGATATGCAGTTTTATGCTACGAGAAAAACCCGCTTCGCTAATATGCGAGCGGGTAAAACGTCAGAATAAAAGTGTACACGAATGCCACTTTAAGCCAACGTTTCCCTTCCCGCTCCCCGGAGAAATAGAAACTTCACAATAAAGACAGGTCTCCTGACTTGTGTATCATTCTACTTGAGAACCTTCCCGTGATTTTTTCACAGTGGTTATACTCGTTCGTCCACACTTACAGTTGCGGGGGCAGTACTGGTCTTTCACCAGTTTCCCTATTAAGCCTTCTTGGCACCTTTACTGTTGCTGTTTGATATATATGAACCTTTTAAACTATCAGAATAATAGAAGTAACTACCATATCATAGCGTACATTTTTTTTTATTTCAACTCTATTCTTTTCGTAAGATACAAGAGGCTATAAAAAAACAAGAGCAAAAAATCAGCTCTTGTTTTTCTACTATATAGCTACCAATGTTAAATGAGGATCATTATAATACACGACTTCTGAAAGAACTTTACAGCCATTTGTTTTTGCAAAAGCTTCTCTCGCCTGCTTTTCAGTTTCAAATTCAAACATTTTCATTTCTTTTCCAGCATACACCGTCAGTACCCACATGAAAAGATTCGCCTCCGATTATTGTAGTGATCGCTATATCCACATTATGACGAAACCATTTCCTTTTGAAAACCCATTCTACAAAACTTGTCATAAGAAAATTTTAAAAATTTAAAAACATTTTAACTCCTGGAAATGAACAAAATGTACAAAAGATCTAAGCAGTATTATACCTTTTTAAAAAAGGCGCTTTCTTAATCAACTGGTGCTTCACCAGTAAAAATATGTATAGTATCTATAAAAAAAGAAGCCGGCTATCCGGCTTCTTTTTAGGAAAGAACAGACATAATAACCCCGTCCTGCTCTTTGTTTTGCATAAAAATACATTAACTAAATATTCACCTCTTAAAGCTGAACCATATTTGACTGAATATAGTGATAAAGAAGCTTATACGTATGATTTAATGAATCTTGATGCGTTCTCTCAAACGCATGAGAAGAATCAATTCCTGGACCAATTAAGCCGTGTACGATGTCATGTCCAGCACGAATAGCAGCAGAAGCATCTGATCCGTAAAACGGATAAATATCTAATTTGTACTGAATATCATGCTGCTTGGCTAACTCCACCAAATGTTTTCTCAAACCGTAATGATATGGGCCGCTTGAATCTTTTACACAAATAGACACGGTGTATTCATCGGTAGATTGCCCATCACCCATAGCACCCATATCAACCGCTAAGTATTCTACTGTTTGAGGCGTAATGTTCGAATTTCCTCCGTATCCAATTTCTTCATTATTGGAAATGAGAAAGTGCGTGGTGTATGGCAGTTCTATTTGTTCTTCTTGAATCGTTTTAATGAGCTGAAGCAATAAAGCTACGCTTGCTTTATCATCAAGATGACGGGATTTAACAAAACCGCTTTTTGTTATTTCTACACGAGGATTAAACGAAACAAAATCGCCGACTTCAATTCCAAGGCTGAGAACATCTTCTGCACTATGTACTTTTTCATCCAGTCGAATTTCTATATTTTCTTGATTTCGCTCAGCTTTTCCTGCATCTTTATACACATGGACAGATGTTTGATGCATAAGGATGGTTCCTGTAAATACTTCTCCTGATGAAATTTCAATTTCACAATATTCTCCTTCAATGGAATTGTAGCGAAATCCTCCAATTAAGTCGATTTTCAGACGCCCACTCGGTTTGATTTCTTTTACCATGGCACCTAATGTATCGACATGAGCCGTCAGCATGCGGTGATGATCAGTATCTTTACCGGGAATTGTAGCGACTAGGCCTCCTTTTCGATTGCGATACGTTTGAATATTTAGCTCTTTTACATAGTCTTCGACAAATGAAATAACCTTTTCTGTATTGCCAGAAGGACTGGGAATCGAAACAAGCTTTTTAATTAACTGAACAGTTTCCGTCATTATGACACTTCCTTTGTCTCTCATTTCTTTTATTTTACCATATGTTTCAAAAAAGATAACAGGCAGCTACAAACAAAAAAGCCGGGCAGCTGCCCGGCTTTTTTGTATTAAGCTATGTTTGATTTCTTTAATTCGTTTGTGTAATTTAATGATTTTTGCTTATCAAATTCACCTTCAGACTTCGACATCACAATAGCAGCTAATGCATTTCCTACTACGTTAACTGTGGTACGCATCATATCAAGAATGCGGTCAATTCCTGCAATAAATGCCATGCCTTCAAGAGGGAAGCCCATGGATTCAAGTGTAGCAAGTACAACTACAAACGATGCCCCCGGCACACCAGCCATTCCTTTTGACGTTAACATCAGAACAAGAAGGAGCTGAATTTGATCCATAATGGAAAGGTCGATGCCGTACATTTGAGCAATAAATAATGATGCCAGCGCCTGATAAATGGTTGAACCATCTAAGTTAAACGTGTAACCTGTTGGAATTACAAACGATGTAACCGATTTAGAACAACCGAAGTCTTCCATCTTTTTGATAAGAGACGGTAGAACCGCTTCTGAACTTGCCGTTGTAAAAGCAAGAAGCAGCTCATCTTTTAATACTTTTATCAGCGTAAACATGCTTGTTCCAGCCATTTTAGCAATAATTCCAAGAACCACAAGCACAAAGAAAATCATGGTGAAGTAAACGGCGAACACTAATTTTCCTAATGGAATTAGTGATCCGACACCAAACTTTATAATATTAACGCCAATAAGCGCAAATACACCTACTGGAGCAAATTTCATCACCAAATTGGTTACCCAAAACATTGCATCTAAGACGCCTTCAAAAAAGGCTAAAACAGGCTTTCCTCTCTCTCCAATCGAAGCTACGCCAACACCAAACAGCACGGAAAATAAAATGATTGGTAAAAGGTCGCCTTCTGCTATCGATTGAAAGACGTTTGTCGGCACAATATGAAGAAGCTCTTGAGCAATCCCTGTACTTTCAGAAGTTTTTGCCGTTGCCTCATATTGAGAAATATCACTTTTTTCAATATGTCCCATATCAACCCCTGCACCAGGGTGAAATAAGTTTGCGGAAATAATCCCCACTACAATAGCAATGGTTGTAACAATTTCAAAATAAAGAATGGTTTTTCCGCCAAGCTTACCTAATTTTTTGATATCGCCTACTCCTGCGACCGCTACGATTAATGCTGAAATCACAATCGGTACGACAATCATCTTAATTAAATGAATAAATATGTCTCCAACTGGCTGTAAAATAGAAATGGCTGTATTGCTTCCATAAAAGATAGCACCTACAGCTACGCCTAAAATCAGTCCAATTAGAATCTGAGTTGCTAGACCTAACCTTTTCACTTTCTTGCTCCTTTCGCACAGTTGACTTTCATCCATCGAGCATATGCGGTTCAACGAACCGTGTATAAATATACACCCTCACAGCATCTTATGTAAACAGCTCTTTACTAAAAAAATGTAAGACCGCACATGCAAATCTTTAAAACTCACAGTTCTGTTTTATCATATCAAATGATTGTTGTATACCGAGATTTTTTTGCTGCGTATTTTTCTATTTTTGCTATTTCAGCGAATAAATTAAAAAAATAAAATTTTATATTGAAATATGCATTTTAGGTTAGTATAATACGATACATGTTTATTTTTATTATTCGAATATAAAATTCTGAAAATTTTAATTATTCAACATGATAATAAAAAGCATTTATAATTTTGGAGGTTTTAATGTGTCAAACAAAGTTCCTTTTTCATTTATAGTGGTTATTGGCTTTATGCTTTTTGCCCTATTCTTCGGCGCAGGTAATTTAATTTTCCCTGCAATGTTAGGTCAGTCTGCCGGAAGCAATATTTGGTCAGCAAATGCTGGATTTTTAGTAACGGGTGTAGGTCTGCCTCTTCTAGGCGTTCTCGCATTTGGTTTTTCCGGAAAAGAGGACCTACAGTCTTTAGCTAGTCGTGTACACCCAGCTTTCGGTATAATCTTTACTACGATTTTATACTTGGCAATCGGCCCGCTTTTTGCGATGCCAAGAACGGGAAGTGTTTCGTTTGAAATTGGCGTTAAGCCTTTTTTATCAGAAAATTCAGGTCACCTTCCTCTTATCATTTTCACGGTAATTTTCTTTACTATTACGTGCTTTTTTTCGCTAAATCCTGCGAAAATTGTCGATTTAGTAGGAAAAGTTTTAACACCTATTAAATTAACGTTTATTGGAATATTGGTAGTTGTAGCCGTTGTGAACCCAATTGGAAAATTTGAAGCACCAAGCGAAGCTTATACAACACACGCATTCTTTAAAGGCTTCCAAGAAGGTTACTTAACAATGGATACACTAGCATCATTTGTTTTTGGAATTATTATTATTAATGCAATTAAAGAAAAAGGAGCAAAAACTAACCGACAAATTATTACAATTTGTGCAAAAGCTACGGCTATCGCTGCCGTTATTTTAGCTCTTATTTATAGCGCATTGTCCTATATGGGCGCTTCAAGTGTATCAGAGCTTGGACGTCTTGATAACGGCGGTACGGTTTTGGCTGAAGTATCGAATTACTACTTTGGCTCTTACGGAGGAATTCTTTTGGGTCTGATGATTACCGTTGCTTGTTTAACGACAAGTGTAGGCCTTGTAACATCTTGTTCTTCCTTTTTCCATAAGCTGTTTCCAAAGGTTTCTTATAAGTTGATTGCTGTCATCTTATCAGCATTCAGCGCCGTTGTAGCGAACTTTGGCTTAACAGAATTAATCGCTATTTCGGTTCCGGTCTTAACAGCTATTTATCCGTTAGCTATTGTGTTAATTGCTTTAACATTCTTACACCCTTTATTCAAAGGACGTTCAGAAGTCTACCAAGTAAGCCTTCTTTTCACGTTTATCGTTAGTTTATTTGATGGCTTAAATGCTGCTGGATTCAAAATTGCGGCAGTAAACGATTTATTTACATCGATTCTACCTATGTACGGAGTGGGTCTCGGCTGGGTAGTTCCTGCTATTGTAGGAGGATTAATCGGTCTTGGTATTACCTTCCTTCGTACAAATGATAATACGAACAGAAACGCTTCAAGAAAATTGATTAAATAAAAAGAGGATGCGAGTGCATCCTCTTTTTATTATGGCGTTTTATGAATAAGGGGTTTTTTTCTCTATTAACTTCACTTCTTCTCTTAACACATGTTTTTCATATAAATATTTATCCGTTCGTTGAAAATTATATTTATTAGCTTTTTCTTTTTCAGATGTGGTCAAAAGCACCTGACCATCAGAAGCATCTGACACCCCAAATGTTTCATTTTGATAACTAGCATACGGAGCTACAAAAAATACTTCTTCAACAGCCTCCCTAGGAACTTCTTTTGTGAATGTCGTGTCATTGTATGAAATGAATCCATTTGCTACGTCGCTTTTATCATAACTAATCAGCTTTACACAGCCGTTTTCCGTTTCATAACATTCGTAGTCTCGTTTTTTGTATGTTGCATACAAACCTTTTCGAATCATAAAAAAACAGTCCTTTACATTGGTTTAGCAACCGCTGGCACAAATCGTTTTTCTTCTGCCACATAGGTAGCTAAAAGTACTTCTTCCCCATTTACCACTTGATATAGTTCCGCTCCGTTTGCTGGTGGATAATAGTTATCAAACTTGAACTCTGGAACGGTTTCCCCGTTTCGAGACCCTGTAAACCCATTAAGCGTACATGGAGGTCCATCTGTTGTTTTCCCTCCAAACACAGTTCCGTACGGAATATCAACGTGGCTTACAGCTTGTGATTTAAATTTGATTACACCGTACGTCAATCCTTCTTCAGGAAACGGTCTTTTACCTGAACCATCTGTATAATCTAGACGTAAGCTTTCAACAAAGTCTTTGTAAGAAGTAATATCATGAACATCTTCGACTTTAGCTACATATCCTCCTAGTGCTGTATAAGATCCATCTAAATATTTTTCAATATCTTTAGCAGGGATCATTTTTTGCAGCAGCGTATCTTTTGTAATGGGAGAAACAGAATCACGAATGGCCTTCATTACTTCTACTTCATGAGAAGTTAATGTTTTAACATCTTTTAATTTTAGTTCATTAAACTCTTTTTTTGTAAGATCGACGCGCTTTAGTACTTCATTAATTTTTTGATCAAAATCTTCTAAGCTTTCCAAATCTAAAGCCGTATAATGAGCATCAACTGTTCTTACATCTTTATGTACTTTTTTAACTTCATTTAATTCATACTGCTCTACTTCATCAGCCGTTTTAAATGTTTCAACGTTTGAAATGGTTTCGCCGTTCGTATCAGCTACAACGTAACCGTCTTCAGCTTTTATCACATATCCGACTTCTCCGTTACCTAACGCAATTAAGCCTGACTGTTGAAAAGCGGCTTTCTCTTTTTCTTTTTGAAATTCTTTATCTGTCATTCCCTTAGTAACGAGGGTTGTAAGTTCTGACGTGTCTTTACCGTCTTTTTGATTTGCTTCTACTTTTTCAGCTGTAACTGACGAATTTTCTGTATTAGATGAAGAATGATTAACCGTTCCAATTACAAAGATAAGACCAAATACAATTCCTATCCCATACAAAAATTTGCTTGTTTTGTGAGCTCTAAATAAAATCCACAGCACAATACAAATAATACCTGCAATCAAGCTATCTACTAATAATAGATGTCCCAACCAAACCCCTCCTCTTTAATTCTTGTTTATGTTAAAAAAATCCACAAAAGAAGTCAATACAATTAATTTAAATAAAGTTTTGAATAGGTAAATACTCATAATTATTACCAATTAATCCATTTTAGTAGTTCTCAAAAATAAAACACACCATCTAAAATAGATGGTGTGTGAAGTATAGTAAGTAATTAGGAAATTTGTTTAAGTTCTGATGAGAGTTTTAAAAACTCTTCTTTATTTTTCATTAATAGCGTGCGGTCGATTTCTTCTTTTAGCTGTGCTTTACGAAATTCTGCAATCGCCTTGTCTAAAATCATCTCAGCGAATAATGCATCAAGCACCTTTCCGTTGGATTTTTGCGGTGAATTAAGTAAATTCTTTTTCATAAGAAATCAACTCCTTGGCTTTTTTATAATATAACACAAATATTCTGACTTTTCAATCATTTAAACCGAGTATTTTAAATCTATTTTTTTCCACGTAAAAAGGCCGCCCTTTTCTCATAAAGCGCGGCCTTTTATTAAGAATCTGCGGTTTTTTCTTTCACTTCCGCATAGTAGTTTTCATATTCAATAAATTCAGGAGCTTGATGAGCTGCCATGATACCATGATAGCTGATATCTAAGCCCACTTCTTCTTCTTCTTCAGTAGATCGAAGCGGAACCACAAAGGAAATAACCTTTAACCCTATCCACGTTGTAACAAATCCCCAAACGCATAGAGCGATTAATCCAAGAAGTTGAACACCAAGTAACGTCCATCCTCCTCCTGTAAACACACCGCCGTCTGTAGAAAACAAGCCCACAGCCAACGTTCCCCATATTCCCGAAGCAGCGTGTACAGGAAAAGCTCCTACAGGATCATCAATTTGACGCGCTTCGAGCCAGTTTGTAGCTGCCATCATTAATAAGCCAGATACAGCTCCAATAAAAATAGCAGATGGTGTATTAACAAAAGCACACCCCGCCGTAATGCCCACCAGTCCGGCAAGCGAGCCATTTATCACAGAAGGTGCATCTGAACGGTTGTAGCGAAATAAGGTATAAAATAAAGTAGCTGCTCCGCCTGATGCTGCTGATAGCATTGTGACAACAGCAATGTGACCAATTCTAACGTCGGTGGCACTTAACGTACTTCCTGCATTAAACCCGAACCATCCAAACCATAATAAAAAAGCACCCACTGATGCAAGCGGCAGATTGCTTGGAAGAGAAACGGAGCTAATTCCATTTTTCGTAAATTTTCCTTTTCTTGGTCCAATCATTATCGCAGCTGCTAAAGCTGAAAAACCGCCTAGAGCATGGATAACTGCCGAACCGGCAAAATCAAGCATTCCTAACTTACTAATCCATCCGCCTCCCCAAATCCAGTGGCCGGCTATAGGATAAATAAATGTAGTCATTAAAATTGCATATAAAAGGTATGCACGAAAATTAATTCGTTCTGCTACCGCTCCAGAAACAATCGAGATGACAGCAATAACAAAAGCACATTGAAACAGCCAAAACGTTTCAAGCCCAATCGGAATGTCAAGATGCGATAAATTTCCTGATAGCGCAAAGCCGCTTTTACCGACAATTCCACCTAAATCGTCTCCGTACATTAATCCAAAACCAATTAAATAGAAACAAAGCGTTCCTATTGTAATATCAGCGAATACTTTCATAATAATATTCACGCTATTTTTATAGCGGACAAATCCTGCCTCTAGCAAGGCAAAGCCGCCTTCCATTAACAAAATCATCGCGGCTGTTAACACGACCCACGTCGTATTTATACCTAAACTTAGTTCATTAACGCTCATATAGCCACGCCTCCACCGTTTTTTAGTCGTTTTATTTCTTGTACAATAGCAGGTGAAAGCGTAATTTCACTTGTTTCTTCATTTTCTGCTTTTATTAGTTCGAGTACGTCATGAAGTTCTCGCATTTGCGCTTTAAGGTGATCAATCTTTTTAAAGCGTTCCTTTACGTATACCATATATTCGACCGCTTGGTGCTGACTTAAAGGCCGCCCGGTAAAAAATTTACGAAACGGTGATAGTGATTGATACCAAGCTTCTTCAGCACGTTTCTTCTCTTCATATTTACTAATTTTTGTCTTTATATCTTCTATCTCTTGTGCTTTAGCTTCTTTTAACTTCATTATAAATTCAATTAATTTTAATTGAGGCAATGTAATGACCACATTATGATAAAGTTCATCCACTATAACCATGTTATATCTCCTTACATAAGATGTTATATTTAGATTATATGTAGAACACTCTAGTAAGTCAATGTAATTTTTTGAAAACTCTTTAAATAGTAAATGCGCCCTATCTTTTTAATACTTATAGAATATTAAGTTCGTATGTGTTGAAATATGACGTTATTTGTTTTATCGTAGGAAGAGGAATTATGTTAGTTCCCTATTTTAATTTTATTTACCTAGGCAATTATTCGCGTTATTTTTTATAAACTTTTATTAAACAAAGGGTTACGAGGTTTTTCACTCTATTTTTTCAACGAAATGAGTTGATTTTATCTCGTATTAAAATTAAAATAGAATTATGTGCAAGATTTCACAACTTCACAATGTAGTTTAGAAGTCTAGCAGATAACTAGGAACTACATATGCAACAGTATCCAGCAAAGGAGGACTTTTCATGTCTCAATCAACTATTCAAAAATCAGCTGCAGAGGAAAATGCTGCTGTACAAACAGAAGCGGCAGTTAACAAAGGTCAAGCGGATGTGTTAGATCAATTGTTAAAGCCTGAAGTACAAGAAGCTCTTACTGTTCTTGTAGATAATTTACCAAAATTATCTGAAATGGTAACGGTGCTTACAAAAACTTACGACGTTGCGCAATCATTATTAACTGACGACGTATTAAAAGAAGATCTACTTGGTGGAGTAAAAGAATTTATCGAGCCGGTAGAAGGAACAGTAAAAGGTCTTGCAGCTACTGCAATCGAAGCAAACGATCGTGCAGAAGCAAATGCTTCTAATTCAATCGGTTTATTCGGTTTATTACGCATGCTTAAAGATCCACAAGCTCAAAAACTATTCCGCTTTGCACAAGCGTATTTAGACATTACAAACGAAAAACAAAAATAATTTTCATTAAAAAGTGTGGACGGAGGATCGACTATGTCAAAACATATTTTAATTTTAGGCGGCGGTTACGGTGGTTTATTAACTGCAATGACAGCTCGCCAACACTTAAGTGCGGATGAAGCAAAAATTACAGTAGTGAACCGTTTTGCTACTCACCAAATCATTACAGAATTACACCGTCTAGCTGTAGGCGGCGTTTCTGAACAAGCGGTAGCTTTACCACTTGATAAATTACTTAAAAACTACAACGTTGATTTAAAAATTGCAACGGTAAAAGAAATTTCACCAGATCAACGTGAAGTATCTCTTGAAGATGGTACAAAATTAAGCTACGACTACCTTGTTACAGCTTTAGGTAGTGAAACTGCTTACTTTGGTATCCCTGGTTTAGAAGAGCACAGCTTCGTTCTTAAATCAGTAAATGATGCAAACCGTTTACGTGCACACGTAGAAACTTGTATCGCTGAATACAGCAAAACAAAAAATAAAGCTGACGGTACAATCGTAGTTGGCGGCGGCGGATTAACAGGTATTGAACTTGTTGGTGAATACGCTGACTTAATGCCAAGCCTATGTCTAAAACACGGTGTTGATCCAAAAGAAATTTCTCTATACTGTGTAGAAGCAGCTCCTACAGTTCTTCCAGGCTTCCCTGCTGAATTAGTAGAGCGCGCTCAATCAAGCTTAACAAAACGTGGCGTTACATTCGTTACTGGTACACCTGTAACAAAAATGGATGCTACAACTGTTGAACTTAAAGACGGCAGCAAAATTGAAACAAAAACAATGGTATGGACTGGCGGAGTTCAAGGTAACTCTGTAGTTGCTAACTCAGGTATCGAAGTAAACCGCGGTCGTGCACTTGTAAATGAATTCTTACAATCTACATCTCATAAAGATGTATTCCTTGCTGGTGACTCAGCAGTTGTAATGGGTCCAGAAGGTCGCCCTTACCCACCTACTGCTCAATTAGCTTGGCAAATGGGTGAAGTTGTAGGCGTGAACTTAGCAGTAGCTATTCGCGGCGGAGCAATGGAATCATTCGTTCCTGTCTTCTCTGGTACACTAGGAAGTCTTGGACGCAAAGATGCAATTGGTACAATCGGCGGAAACAAAACGCAATTAAAAGGTTTACCAGCATCACTTATGAAAGAAGCAAGTAACGTTCGCTACTTATCTCATATCAAAGGATTATTTGCCTTAGCTTATTAATCCATCTTAAAACGAAAGAGGAATTCTCCTCTTTCGTTTTTTTATTTACATAAGCCAAGAAATAAGAAGCGGCAGCGTAACCAACGATAAAATAGCACTAATGACAAAAGCAGATGCCGTTTCGTTTTCCAAGCTTTCAAACCGCAAAGCAATCATAGCAGCTACAGCAGACCCGGGAAAAGCTACCAATAAAATAGCTTTTGTCACTTCATCTGAAGACAATCCTATCCATACTGCAATTCCGAGCATAACGATGGGTTGAACTGCTACTTTTAAGACAGCGATCCCAAGCGCGCCTTTACTGAAGTTAATTTTACCAATTCCAATCGTTACTCCTACTGCAAACAAAGCCGCTCCCGATGTAATACTTCCGATTTGATCAAGCATATCCTGTAAAAGTTTAGGTGACTGAAAGCCGCAAAGCGTTAAAATCACTCCAATTAACGGTACACATGCCAAAGGCTCAGATAAACCATGCAAAATAGAATGAACCGTTACTTTGAATAAACTTGTTTTCTCTTCCCCTTCCTTTCGCCCCCGTTGTCCAACAGTTCCCAAAATCGTTGCCAACGGATCTAAAATCGCGTTCACCACGATTCCTGTTATTGCAATTGGAATCGCTACTGCACCTGCACCGAACAAACCTCCAAGTACCGGAATGCCCATAAAAGCAAACGTTGGCTGAGCTGAGTTTAGTGCAAACATAGAAGAAGAAGTTAACGTATACTTCCCTGCATACTTCACGATGAGCAATATAATGAGATAAAACCCGACGATTCCTAAAATCAGCGCAACTAAAAACGGCCATTCGTCTATGAGTGTTTTTCTTGGCGTTGTCGTCACACCTACAAATAAGTGTGCAGGGAGCGCAAACTTCGTTACTAATGTGTTGAGCCCCTTAGACGTTTGTTTATCAAATTTTTTAAAATGCCCTGCTAAATAACCAAGCAAAATGACAAAAAAGATAGGCGCGAGAATGAGAAAAATTTGACCTATGCTCATTTATCATTCACCTCATTCATTTCTTGCCTTAACAGGTTTATAAACAGGCTGCCATACCGCTGCTTCTACAAGTTCATTTACATGTTGCTCGGTAACAGTTGCTACGTTATCTTTTACAGCAGCATTGGCAACTGCCACAGCAACCGCCTTTGATACTTTTTGAAGGTCTTTAATATTCGGAAGAAGCGTATCTCCTTTTGTATCTGTTTCTGCTATACGCGCTACTGCATTGGCAGCTTCAGCAAACATAGATTCAGTAAACTTTTGAGCACGAACAACAATTGCTCCTAAACCAAGGCCCGGAAACACAAATGCATTATTTGCCTGCCCAATTTCATAGGTATAGCCTTTATATTCAACAGGTTCAAATGGACTTCCCGTTGCAATAAGCGCTTTTCCTTCCGTCCATTTTATAATATTTTCTGGAACAGCTTCAGCAAGTTTAGTTGGGTTTGAAAGCGGCATGATTACCGGACGCTCTACATGTTTTGCCATTTCTTTAATAATTTCTTCGCTAAAAGCATCCGTGACGCCTGACGTTCCAATTAAAATGGTTGGCTTCACTTGCTTTACGAGCTCGAGCAGTGAAACTTTATTTTCATCGTCTTTTTCCCATTCTGTAATCTCTTCATTTTGACGAACGTAAGGCTGTTGAAAAGGAGCTAAATCTTCCATATCTTCCGTTAATAGACCTCTGTAATCATATGCCCAAAAACGATCATATGCTTCTTCTTGAGATAACCCTTCAAGCATCATCGCACTATGAATACGATCAGCATTCCCAATTCCAGCAGACCCCGGTCCAAATACAACAACCCGCTGATCTTTTAAAGGCGTTCCTGTAATACGCACCGCTGTTAAAACTGCTGCAAGAGTAATCACTCCCGTTCCTTGAATATCATCATTAAACGTTAAAATTTTATCGCCGTATTCTTTCATAATGTGACGCGCGTTAATATTCCCTAAGTCTTCCCAATGAAGAAGGGCTTTAGGAAACTTGGTCGTTATTTCTTTTACAAATTGATCAATAAAGCGATTATAGTCTTCTCCTTTTACTCGTTCATGACGGTTCCCTAAATACAGCGGATCTTCAAGAAGCTTTTTATTATTGGTCCCCATGTCAAGAACTACAGGCAGTACGCGGCTTGGGTCAATTCCTGCTGCAGCTGTGTATACCGCTAACTTCCCAACTGCAATATTTATCCCTCCCACTCCCCAGTCCCCGATGCCCAGAATACTTTCTGAATCCGTTACAACAAGCAAATCAATATCTTCGCTGTCGAGACCTAAGTTTTCAATCGCATCACTTAACCTATCCGCTTCATTTACGGATAAATATAAGCCGTCAGGCCGGTGGTATTCATGGCTATATTCTTGAATGGATTGACCTACAGTAGGCGTGTAAATAATGGGAAGCATTTCACTTAAATGATCGGTTAATAAGCGATAAAACAACACGACGTTCCGATTATGTAGATCATTCAACGAATTATTTTTTTGAAGATCATTCGGTGCTTTTTTGAACTGCTCATATGCTCTTTTTGCCTGCTCTTCTAACGTTAAGACCGTTGGAGGAAGAAGTCCCTGCAGATGAAGGTCTTCTCTTTCTTCTTCAGTAAAAGCAGAACCTTTATTTAAATAAGAAGTGGATAAAACCGATTTTCCTTTTAGTGAAGTTGAAATTGAACCATCTTTTTCTACTTTATATGCTCTCATGTTTTTTACCTCTTTTCGTGAACAATTAGATAGGGTTAGGTTCAGCAAAGAGATATATTTTTAACCATTTATTTTTAATAAAAACAAAAAAGAGATTGAGACATAATTAAATCAATCCAATCTAAAGACGAACAAATTGGATAAATGAGCTAGTATGGATCACTTGTTACACCGCTGTTGATTTCCGTGCAAGACTTCGCTTTCCGCGGGCGGCCGATGAGCCTCCTCGTCGCTTACGCTCCTGCGGGGGTCTCACCTATTCCGCTTTTCCCGCAGGAGTCTTCGCCTTGCCCTCCAATCAACAGCTAGAAGCCACTACATACATGAAATCTACGTTCACCATCACAATGAAAAAGTCCGAACGATTCATCGTTCGGATCTTCCTTCAACTAAAATACTTTTGTCCCAGCCTCTTTTTTTATACCACGCTATAGGCTTCTTGCTCACTTTCTGAATAATTAGGGGGCTGTATATGTAAAGGCACAAAACATTCATAACTTTCCCCTTCTAGCCTATCCTCTAGCTCTTGTTTGGCTTTACTAATCAGCTCTTGATTTTCTATCATTTCAATCGCCGTAGCCGCAATGGCTTTTCCAGCTAACAACATCGCATCATGGGCATACTCGGTTTTCCCTTGAGCAACAGCTTGCCATGTATGAAACGGCGTAGCATAAGCCCATGTTGCCGTCACGCACTGGGCAGTTGGAACATTCCAGCTAACATCTGCGACATCGGTTGATCCTGTCATAAACGAAACATCTTTGGACATAGGAGCAATTTGGTTGAAGATTGGGTGATCCGCTAAAGCTTTGTGTAATAGTGGACCCGCTTGTTTTTTTGCTGCTTCTTTGTCTTCAACGGATGTAGACTCGTAAATAGCTTTGGCAAAAGCCATTTCTTTTTGTTTAACTTCAGGTAAACATTTACCAATAGTGAATACCTATTAAAAATCCAGTTGGCATGCTATTTAAAAAAATTTCACTACAGCTAAAAACCGATTCTTATTTTTAAGAATCGGTTTTTTCAGTGGAAAGAACAGCCTCAATAGATTTCTCCCACCGGCTTAGTACCTCTTTAGGATGATGAAGCTGAAATTGAATTCCTGATGTCAAAACTGCATATTTTGCGTAATCTTCTTTAACAGCGGCTACTTCTCCCGTAAATAACTCATATCCTGATAACACAGAAGCTTCTTTTTTTAGCAAAAGTTTAATGTAATAAGCTTTTCCTTCCATAACTAATGTAACGGTTGCTTTATGATTCTGTATCATGTTTTTTGAAGACGTTGTATCTTTCCATATTAACAGCTTGACGCGTGAAGAGCTAATAGCTACCAGCTCTCCTGCGCTAATCATTGCTACATGAGGAAAACCCTCGGATGTCACTGTAGATAGCAGCATCGCATCATGCTGTTTTCTTTCTAAGCCTTTTCCATTTAAGAATGAACGCACGGCTTTTGGCAGCTCTGTTTTATTCATTTTACTTACACCACCTTTGCTTATTAAGATTGGGGTGGCACAGGAGGCACATGCGTCGCTAGCGGTACATCTTTTGGGTTAACTTTAAATGGTCGAGGGTATTTTTCAGGATTGGTGATGGTTTCAGGTTCAGAAGAACGCCAGGTAAACAAACAAATGTTGCACAAGTAAATTTCCCAAGCTCCTTCAACGGGTGATTTAGACACTAAATTCGCTTGTTTGGCTTCACATCTCGGACAAGTATGCATGTTGATTCCTCCTTGGTTATTTTTGCATCATATTCGTTAAGATTTTTTCCCATTTTTCAGTTTCAAGAGGTGTATCTAAAGGCTGTGAGTAGTGACCTCTTGTTTCTGGGACAACTGGTGTTGTAGCATCCAAAATCATTTTATCTGTAATACCAGCTGGCTCAGATCCTGGATCAAGCGGAAGAACCGAGAGATTAGGCACTGTTATAACATCATGTTTTGGGTGCATTTTTGTTGATAGCGCCCACATGACTTGCGGTAAATTAAATGGATCCACGTCTTCATCTACTAAGATAACTAGCTTGCAATATCCTAATCCGTGCGGCGTAGTTAATGCCCTCATACCAACAGCCTTAGCAAACCCTCCGTATCGGCTTTTCGTTGAAATGATAGCAACAAGCCCATGCGTATACATCGCGTTCACGGCTTCGATTTCTTCAGGGTATGCTTCTTTTAGCTGCTGATATAAAGGAACGCTTGTATTGATTCCAATTAAATAATCTGTTTCTGTCCAAGGCATACCGATGTATAAACTTTCAAAAATAGGATCTTTTCGATGATAGACACGATTGATTTTGATAACAGGCATGCTTCTGCCACCGGAGTAATGACCTGTAAATTCACCAAAAGGACCTTCATACTCACGTTCACCGGCTAAGATTTCTCCTTCTAAAATAACTTCTGCTCCCCAAGGTACATCTAAGTCAGAAAGTTTAGATTTCACAATTCTGTAGGGTTCACCTTGAATAGCTCCTGCCATTTCATACTCTGATTGATCGTAATGAAGCGGCGTAGCAGCTGCTGTAACAATTGCAGGTTCACATCCTAAAGCAATTGTTACAGGGAGGTTTTCACCTTTTTCTTCGGCTTGTTTTAAATGAATGGCAATATCATGCTGTGGCACGGGCTGAATGCCTAGACGGTCTTTCCCTTTGACCTGCATACGGTATATACCTACATTTTGTTTACCGAAGTTCTCCTTATCATGCTGATCACGAGAAATAACACACGCTTTATCTAGATAATAGCCTCCGTCTCCTTGATTTAAGCGAAACAACGGCAAAAGGTCGAATAAGTTAATATCGTCTGTTATTTCACACTCATGAAATGGCGCTGTTTCTTCTCTTTTCACTTTGACAGGAAATTTTTCATATCTCCGGGCAAACTCAAAGAATTGTTCTTTTACAGGAGTTGATTTAGGCAGTCCCATCATTAACGCGTGATTTGACCAGGAGCCCATTATGTTTAAAGCTACCTTCGCATTGTTGTATCCATAAATGTTAGTGAATAATAACCCCGGCGTTTGATCTCCTAAATTACTGATGGCTTGACCTGCTGAACCCAAATCAGGATCAGGCTGCACTTCATCTGTAATCGTCAGCAGCTGCCCTTCTTTATGTAGCGTATCAAGGAAATCTCTAAAGTCTTTATAAGCCATTTTTATTTTCCTCCTTGTGATAAATGTTTAATTCCTTGCCATCTTTTTGCTTCAGGAAGCTCAATTCCCAACTGATCTAACGTTCGAACAGCAATATGTGTGACAATATCGTCGATCGTCTTAGGTTTGTTATAAAAAGCTGGCATAGGCGGCACGAGGATAGCTCCCATTTTTGAAAGATCCAGCATGTTTTCTAAATGAATTGTATTTAAAGGCGTTTCGCGAGGAAGTAGCACAAGTGGCTTTCTCTCTTTTAACATCACATCTGCCGTTCTCGCTATTAAGTTATCTGCCAGTCCCATTCGAATAGATGCTAATGTTTTCATGCTGCAAGGACTAACAATCATTCCATCTATACGAAAAGAACCGCTTGAAATTTTTGCTGCTTGGTCTTGATATGAATAGCAATAATCTGCTAGCGCTTCTACTTGCTGAACGCTATAGGACGTTTCCAGCTTAATTGTGGCATGAGCCCAAGGCGACATGACTAAATGCGTTTCAACAGAAGCCTTCTTTAACAGCTCTAAAATTCGAATACCTAAAATAGCTCCCGTGGCTCCCGTTATTCCTACAGCTATTTTCATTTCCCTTCCTCCTCTCTGTTCTGGTTACACATTTAACTTTACACTTATTTTCCATACAATTAAAATATTGATAAAGTATATAATAATACCTTTAAAGTATGGAGTTGAATACAGTGGAATTAAGACAGTTGCATTATTTTATTGTCATAGCTGAAGAATTAAATGTGACCAAAGCGGCGAAGCGTCTGCACATGGCTCAGCCTCCTCTAAGCAGACAGCTAAAGCAGCTCGAAAATGAGCTAGGCCTTTTGCTCTTTGAACGAAACAATAACAAGCGCTTATTGTTAACAGTAGAAGGAGAGCTTTTTTTAAAACGAGCGAAAGACATTGTGCAAAGGGTCGAAAAATCAGTATTGGAAGTGCAGGAATGTAAAAACGTAACAAACGAAAAGCTTGAAGTAGGATGTACAATCTACTGTGCATCAACGGTTCTCGATAAGCTAACTCTTATCCAAAAACAGTATCCAAACAGTACATTTAATATCTATGAAAACGAACCAGCTCATTTAAACGAATTATTGACGGAAGGAAAAATTGATGTAGCGGTCACCACTACAGACTTACCTTATCAGCATGTCAAAACAAAAACACTTGCACCAGATATCTTTGTTGTAGCCGTTCCCAAAGAAAGCGGTTATGCAGAAGAAAAGATTTCAGTAGCCGAAATTGCTTCTCTCCCTCTTATTCTTCTTCGCTCAAACCGGGAAATAAGTATATATAATCGTATTGTGACGGAATTTGAAAAAATGGATATAACACCCAATATTTTATGTGAATGTCATGATTCAGCCATGCTTCTTAATTTAGTATGTCGTGGCCTTGGTGCTGCCATTGTCCCTTATTCAATGCTATCCTCTTTTTCGCTAGAACATATTAAAATTTTAAACATAGAAGATAATCCATTTGTGATTGAGCCTTTAGTTACCTGGCGTACTGACAGTTACCTTCCCAAAATCGCCCAAGAATTTTTAAAGCTTTTTTAAATATAGATGCATAAAAAAAGACTTTGCTATTTTAGCAAAGCCTTTTTTATGTTCTATATCCATATATGTGATTACATTAACCAAGAAATTAACAGCGGTAATGTAACAAGTGACATGATGGCACTAAGTACGAATGCTGAAGCTGTTTCACCAGCTAGGCTGTCAAAGCGAACTGAAATCATCGCTGCTACAGCTGAACCTGGGAACGCTACTAATAATACTAATTTTACGATGTCAGCTGATGATAGGCCCATTGCTGTTGCAATTCCTAACATTACAAGCGGCTGAATTGCAACTTTTAAAATCGCAATACCAAATGCCGCTGGGCTAAATTGAATTTTACGAATACCAATTGTTACCCCAACTGCGAATAGTGCCGCACCAGATGTAATTGAGCCAATTTGGTCTAAGCTGCTTGATAATAAATCCGGCGCTTGGAAGCCGAATAATACTAATACTACTGCGATCAACGGAACACAGGCTAACGGCTCAGAAAGACCGTGTAAGATTGATTTGATCGTTACTTTAAATAAGCTTTCTTCTGAATCATCTTCGCTTTTTTCACGTTGTCCAACCGTACCAATAATAGTGGCTAAAGGATCAAGCATAGCATTTACTACAATACCCGTAATAGCGATTGGAATTGCTACTACATCCGCACCAAACAAGCTACCTAATACTGGAATACCCATAAACGCAAACGTTGGCTGCGTAGAGTTTAAAGAGAACATAGATGCGCCTGTTAATGAGTATTTGAATACATATTTTGCAACCAGTAAGAAAAGAACATAAAATCCAATAATACCAAGAACTAATGCTAGTAAAAACGGCCACTTTTCAATAAGCGTTTGTTTTGATGTTGTCGTAATACCAACGAATAGATGTGCAGGTAACGCAAATTTTGTTACAAGTGTATTTAACCCTTTAGATGTCGTTGCATCAAACTTTTTAAAATACCCTGCTAAATAACCTAGCAAAATGACAAAAAAGATTGGGGTTAAAATAATAAAGATTTGACTAATTTCCATTTTTGAACACTCCATTGTTTAGATTAAAATCAATCATATAATTTTGCTTTCTTAGAAAGATAATTATTTTCTAAGGCTTGTCTATGGATATTGTTTACGTCAGGCCATTCATCTCCCCTTTTACTAAACATCTCTACAAATATGAAGTAACGTATAATGGTTCATGAAAACGCATGGACTTTGTTTTTCTGCAATCATTTATTTACTTCGAGGCTGTTCATTGAGTTGACATCAACTCACACAAAAATTGTCATACAATATAGTAACTATACAACCCTAGTAAAAACTTGTCATACAATCATGTTGCAAGCTTACTTAAGCTGAAAGAAACACCTTCAAATGAAAGATGCTTAATCTTGTGATGAAAGAAAGCTACTTTTGATTGACGAGGAATGATTTCTAAGAGTTTGAAACTCTCAGTTAAAAAGTTCCATAATTTCACAAGGTCTTTACAAACAATTTTACGTATTTGTATATTGCTTTCTGTGACGAATTTATGAACATGTTTTAACTTAACATTTGTAAGGTGATTATTCAATTACATTGTTTAAAATTTTAATGAAAAAAATATTTTAAGCCTGCTTTTTTTACATAAAATAGATAAAAATAATCATAAAGACCTATATATTGCCGGTTAAAAAGAAGATGATTCACCTATCATCTTCTTTCGCTCACTTTATTTAGTATTCGTTACGTTTAAATCATAACGTTACTTTATTTTAGCATCAATAATAGAAAAATTGTGTTCCTCTGAAAACCACGTTTTAATTTTTTCTTTTGCTTTTAGTTTAACACTTTCATCAATGTACATGGCAACTTGAATCAAAGCAAGCCCCAGAGCTCCTAAATCATCTGTAAACCCAATTCCTGCTGCAAAGTCCGGAATTAAATCTAAAGGAAGAATAAAGTACCCTAATGCTCCTATAATAATTGCTTTTGCTTTTGGCGGAATATCTGGCTTTTGCAGCGTGTAGTATAAAAGCAATACGGCATAAACAACGTTTGCTCCCGCTTTTTTACCAAACTTTTTAAGCTTGTCCCAAAATTTTTCTTCCGAATAATATTTGGCTGTTTCCTCTGTACGAACGGGTACAATTTCTTGTTTCTCTTCCATATCGATCACCCTTTCATCACCATATGTACTTATTATAAACGATTATCTCTACCGGATTCCATTGAGAGATTAAACTCCATAAACCTGCACAAAGCAGGCTTAGGAATTTTTTAACGAATAATGCTTCATAACGATGGTAACTAAGTCATTCAGCGCTGTTTCACTTTTAGAATGACTTTCAAACTGCTGAATCAGATCCATATGTTCAAGCAGCACTTCGTAATTACCCGTCATCCGTTTGAGAACTTCATATGCGGAACTATTCAAATCCACTTCCTCCAGCTGTACTAAATACTCGTTCCAGCGCTGGTCTTGTTCTAGTAGCAGCCATACAATTTCCTTTATTGCCTTCCGCACATTGGATTCCATCTTTTCATCTCCTTTGATAAACAGATATAACAAAGTCTATGAAAAAAACGAGCTCTTTCATTCTCTTATTACGCAAAAAGAGTTCCTTTTATTTTATAACAAGCCCGCTTAAGAGCTCTTCCCATACTTTATCATCGCCCAGTACGTCCATTGAAAAAATAGGTGCATATAAGACACACGTATACGGCAAGTCCCAATTAGCTTCGGACAAAAGTTCTTTTTCACTGTTCGTAAGCAGAAGTATATAGAAATCGTTTTTGACCATTCCCTTTAAGATATGCTCTAATTCTTTCGCTTCTTCATACGTTCCACCCATACGAATAAACAATATACAAGAACTGGTCTCCATCGACGTTAAAAACCGCTCCGTTCTCCGCTCATACTTTTTTTTGACTTCATTATACGAAAGCCAGTTATCTTCTGTATTAATAGACGACGGAAAATCATGAGCAGAATCAATTTGATACACCTTATCACGCAGTCTAAGCGTGGAACCATCTCCGAAAGAACTTATATAGGTTAAGTGTTCATATAAAAATAAATCTTTACAGCGGTTTTTCAACAGCAGATTTACATGAGAAAGAGAAATACTAATACACCAATCAATCACGCCGGCTTGTTTTCGCAAAGAATATTTTTTCATGTATATCCCTGGAAAACAGTTATAGCCTAAACTGTATATCATATCGTACCGTTTGCTTTTTAGTTCACTTAAAGTAACCATATTCTTCCTCCCTTCTACTATAAAATATGACAGCGTTTTATAGAAAGAGGCGGCTTCTGCCTTATATCGTACAAGCTTTTTGCTTCTTGGGAGCTTGTGTAATAAAAAAGTAATGAGTTAAAGGAAAACAACCGAAGCAAAATATTTTGGAACTCGAAAGATTATTGTTAAAATACTTGTATTCCATTGAAATAACAAGGCCTATGAAGTCTTTAAAGAAAGAAGATGAAATTGATGAGTAAAGAATTAAAAGATATTCCGATTTCCGTATTGGATCTTTCTCCTGTAGTTGAAGGAGGAACTGTATCTGACTCACTTAGAAATACATTAGACTTAGCTCAGCACGCTGAAAAATGGGGGTATAACCGCTACTGGCTAGCTGAACATCATAATATGACAGGCATTGCAAGCTCCGCTACATCTGTTGTAATTGGTCATGTAGCTGCAGGCACGTCACGCATTCGCGTAGGCTCTGGTGGTATTATGCTTCCTAACCATTCTCCGCTTGTTATTGCTGAGCACTTCGGAACGCTTGAATCACTATTTCCAGGGCGTATTGATTTAGGCTTAGGAAGAGCGCCTGGGACAGATCAACTGACAGCACAGGCGCTGCGACGTGACCGCAGAAGCGACGGCAGTGACTTCCCAGAACAGCTAGCTGAACTACAGGAATACTTTAAACCTGCTTCAGAAAGTCAGTTGCGCGTTAAAGCTGTTCCCGGTCAAGGGTTAAATATTCCGATTTGGCTGCTTGGCTCAAGCGGTTTTAGCGCACAGCTTTCGGCACAGCTAGGTTTGCCATTTTCATTTGCAAGTCACTTTTCACCTAATAATACAATGACAGCTCTTAACATGTATCGTCGTTATTTTAAGCCTTCTGACGTGTTAGAGAAACCATATGCGATGTTAGGTGTAAACGTAATTGCTGCTGATACAGATAGAGAGGCTGAACGCTTGGCTACTTCTATGCAGCAGCAGTTTCTAAATTTAATTCGAAACACACCGGGTAAACTAAAAGCTCCTGTGGATAATATGGATGAACTATGGACTGACTTTGAAAAAGCTTCTCTTCAACAGCAACTGGGCTCTTCCATTGTCGGAAGCCCTGAGACGATTAAAGTCAAGCTTGAACAGTTTATTGAAGAAACAGAAGCAGATGAACTTATGATTAACGCTCAAATTTACGATCATAAAGCTCGCCTTCGTTCGTACGAAATTGTTTCTCAGCTGTTCAAATAATAAAAAAGGCCGGACGTGTCCGGCCTTTTTTATTTACTTTCCACTGCTTCAAGAAGTAAATCTGCAAGATGAACGGCTCTTACACTTCCTTCTACTCCTTCTCTGACTACGCCTAGCTTCATTTGAATGAGACAACCCGGGTTTGCCGTTACAATCGTATGTGCATGCGTTTCTTTCACTTTTTCCATTTTGTAATCCAAAATTTGCATGGACATCTCTTGTTCCGTTAAGTTATAAATACCAGCTGAGCCACAGCAATGATCCGCATTTTCCATTTCGTTAAACACCGATCCGTTAATCACTTGAATTAGTTTTCTCGGTGCGCTGGACGTTTTCATCACGTTTCTCAAATGACACGAGTCTTGATACGTAATAATTTGACTTGGAAGCGATAACTTTTGTTTTTCCACAAACTGCTGCTGCAATAAAATCTCTGAAAAATCTTTAACTTTTGCAGCAAAAGCCTCTGCTCTTTCTTTCCATTCCGGTTCATCTTTTAATAAATGATCGTATTCCACTAACAGCGCACCGCAGCCTCCTGCATTAAGAACAATATCATCCGCTTGAATGGATTCAAACGCCATAATATTTTGCTTCGCTAACTTCTTTGCTTGATCCTTTTCTCCTCCGTGCGCATGCAGTGCCCCACAGCACGTCTGCACCTCTGGTATTACGACCTTACACCCTGCTTTTTGTAAAAGCGCAATCGTTGCGTTGTTCGTTTCCATAAACATCGTATCCATTAAACACCCTGTAAAAAAAGCAACCGTCCGCTCTGCTGTTCCTTCTGCTTCAAATAAAAAAGGCCGTTCTTTCATTTCTTTTTTAGTTGGCACAGGTGGAAGCGTTTTTTCCATTTGTGCTAGATTACCGGGCAGGACATTTAATATATTTGTTTTTTGAACCGCTTTTTGCAAGCCGCTTCTTTGATAGAAAGCAAGCAGAGAATGTACATTTTTTAATCGTTCTTTATGTGGAAAAAGCTGCTCAAACACCATATGTCTGAGCGCTTTTACCGGCCATTTATGTCTTTTTTTCTGCTGGATAATATCACGCGCTTCTTCTAATAAATGTCCGTACTTCACACCCGAAGGACAAACAGGCTCACATGCTCGGCAGCCAAGGCAAAGATTCAATTGTTTTTCAACGGATTCATCAGGTTCAATGAGCCCGTCTACCACTCCTTTCATTAAAGCAATTCTCCCGCGCGGTGACGCTGCTTCATATTGATTCGTTTGTCCATACGTAGGACAGCTAGGCAAACAAAAACCGCATCTCATACAATTCATTAACTCGTCATAATCTAACCGTTCTTTGAACGCTTGCTGAATGTCTTTTGTTGCCGTCATGAACGAACCACCACTCTTTTTCTCGTATCTTTAGCGAAAATTTTCCCTGGATTCATAATTCCTTGCGGGTCCAAAGCATACTTGATTGCTTTCATCGCAGCTACTCCTTCTCCGCCCATTTTTAACGCCAAATACGGTGCTTTCATTTCTCCGACTCCGTGTTCACCCGTAATCGTTCCTCCAAGCTCAATGGCTTTGTGAAAAATTTCTTCAAAAGCTTGTTCGACGCGCTGAAGCTCTTCTTCGTCACGTGCATCCGTTAAACAAGTTGGATGCAGGTTGCCATCTCCCGCATGACCAAACGTACAGATCTTAACGTTATATTTTACGGCAATTTCGTTAATCGCTTTTACCATTTTACTAATTTTAGACCTAGGGACAGTTGCATCTTCTAAAATTGTCGTTGGCTTCATTCGCGCTAAAGCAGAAAGGGCTGATCTTCTGGCTGTACTTAAAGCTTCTGCTTCTGCTTGTGAAGCCGCTACTTTTACGGATACAGCGTTTCCTTCTCTGCAGATGCGTGAAATCATTTCAATATCGCGATTCACTACTTCTGGTGGGCCATCTTGTTCAATCAATAAGACAGCGTTTACATCTGTTGGGAGCCCAACTTGTGCAAAATCTTCTACTACTTCGCACGTCGGCTGATCTAAAAATTCGAGCGTAGCTGGAATAATTTTATGCGCAATAATAGCTGAAACTGTCTTAGCAGCTGCATCCATGTCTTCAAACAGTGCGAGCAGGGTTTGTTTTGTTTCGGGTATTGGAATGAGCTTTAAAACCGCTTCTGTCACAACACCAAGCGTTCCTTCAGAACCGACAAACAAGTTCGTTAAATCGTATCCAGCTACATCTTTAGCCAGCTTGCCTCCCGTCTTAATGCAGTCTCCGTTTGCAAGAACTACTTCAAGACCAAGAACGTAATCTTTTGTCACGCCGTATTTTAAGCCTCGTAATCCTCCCGAGCATTCATTGATGTTTCCTCCAATGGTTGATATTTTCATAGAGCTTGGATCAGGAGGATAAAATAAACCTTTTGCCTCCACAGCGTTAATTAAATCTAACGTGATAACGCCTGGCTGAACGGTAACGGTTAAATTGTCTTCATCAATTTCCAAAATTTTATTCATTCGGTTAAATGTAAGAACAATTCCACCTTGTGTTGGACACGTTCCTGCGCTTAAATTTGTACCTGAACCTCTTGGAACAATAGGAACATGATCTTCATTGCATATCGTTAAAATCCTTTTCACTTGATCTTTGTCTTCGGGCATAATAACCGCGTCAGGAAGCGATTGAAAGTTAGGTGTTGCGTCATAAGAATACACGAGTCTTGCTTCACTGCTATCTTGAAAATTGGCTGACCCTACAACTTCAACGAGCTTTGCTTTTGTTCGTTCATTAAGCATAACGTTCCTCCTTATATGTATCTCTTAATCTTATTATAGTTGCAGAAGCAACGAGGGACTATGGATAAAAGACTAAAAAAAGCCGCTTTAAAAACTCGTTTTTTGTATGTTTATCTAATGAAGGGCGCACTTTACTCTAGTAGAGACAGCGCAAGGTAAAAAAGCGTGAGACCCTTTACGCTTTTTGGATCAATGTCTGTTAGTTCTTTCATTTGCTTCAAGCGGTAATGAAGCGTGTTGATATGAATATGTAAATCAAGCGCCGTTCTTTTTAATGATTGATCATTGGCCAAATAGCACTTCAGCGTTTCGAGAAGCTCTTTTTCTTTTTGAATGGAGGAAAGCACTCGACTCAAGAATTCCTTTTTTACGGGTTCAGAAACGTCTTCTAAAATCATGTCCATCAGCAGTTCCTCGTAAAAAACGACGGTTTGACGTTTCGAAGCCACTTTAAGCGCTTTTTTCGCTTCTTCATATGAAGCATGCAAATCAAATTGCTCCGCTGGCTTTCCGACGCCAATGGTTATCATAACTTGGTTGTTTGCTTGAATGTACTGCTGACATTTTTTCAATTCTTCTTTAAATCCTTTTCTTTCCTTTTCACCTACAGCCTCTTTAAGTAAAAGCAAGCGATCGTATCCCCAACTTGCGATATAACCCCCTTCATCTTTATGACTTTCAAACCAGTAGCGGATCATTTCTTGGACTTGCTGCTGCTTATTTTTCGAAAGAGATGAGTCAAATTGAAACAGCGTACAGCAATAAGAACTGTCTACTTGTACTCCTAAAATATGGCCTCGTTCAATAAATTCTGCATCTACTTGCTGGCTATAAATCCATTCGCGAAAAAAAGCTTCCACTCCTTTATTTTCCCATTCCTTCGCTTCTATATAGTATGCTTCGCGAATAATTAACTCTGTTAATCTTCGAATAATGTCTGCAAAAGGCTCAACAGCTTCTGGAGTACCTGTAATGCCAATAACGCCAATAATGTCTCCTTGATAACTGATAGGCAAGTTAATGCCTGGCTTAACTCCTTTTAAATCCGCTGCCTCTTTTTTGGAGATATATAGTTTTTGCTTTCTTTGCATCACGTTCCACGCGCCTTCATGAAAAAAACCAACCCGCTTTTCTTCTGTTGACGCAATAATAATTCCACGTGGATCCGTTACAATCACATGTTCTTTCATCACAAGCTGCACTTCTTTTATAATTTTTTTCGATAGTTCAGACACTAGCTGCACGTTGTTTACACCTCATCTACGATCATTTAAAAGAGCTGAAAGAATCGTTTTCTCTCAGCCCGCCTTTTTTTATTATGCGTTCACTTTTTCAGCTTTTTTCAGTACTTTAAAAAATTCTTTCATAAATTTAGGTAAATCTGGCCAAGCTTGTCCTGTTACTAAGTTTCTGTCTACGTGAAGCGTCTGTTCAATAAACACAGCACCCGCCGCTTCTACTTCCGGACGACAAGCAGGATACGCTGTTACTTCTCTATCTTGCAGGTACTCTCTAACCGTCGTTAACACGAGCTGACCATGACAAATAACGCCTAAAGGTTTGTTTTCTTTTAAAAAATGAGCGGTAATTTCCCGAACTTTTGTGTTCAGTCGAATGTATTCAGGCGCCCGTCCTCCAGGAATAATAAGTCCATCATAATCAGCGGGATCAACTTCATCTACAGAAGCGTGAGAATCAATTTTATATCCTGTTTTCTCTGTGAATGTTTCCATTTCTGGAAGGAAATCATGAACAACCGTTTGGAGCTTCTTTTTCACGGGGGAAGCAATGGTACACTGAATATCTTCTTCTAAACAGCGATAATACGGATAGAAAACTTCTAAAGCTTCCACGGCATCTCCTGTTAAAATTAAGATTCGTTTACTCATCTTTCATCACCTTTTCTTTCTTAATGTCGTCATTTACTTCTTCTCTCCAGCTGCTTTCCATTCCTGCTTTTCCTTATATGAATAATAAAAAAAAACAGGGCCTTCATTCCTTTATCAGGGATGTCAGCCTTGCTTTTTATCTTGTAATCTTTTTAATTCAGCTGTTAATTCGATAAACCAAGCTTCGTCTTTCGTTAGCAGCGCGAGATCAATCAATGAAGAAATCTGCTCTTCGTGCGCCGTTTTTTGAAGGGGCAGCTTCTCTATTTTTTCATCCATCATGCCAATGGTTGTCCCCACCATTTTTTTATCATCACTTTTCACAACATTGATTAGTGCTGCTTTTTTAGACGGATTAATCGTTTTAATATATCCATATATAAGTTCCCCATCACGAGACTTTCCTTTGACCCAGTCGCCTACTTTTAAATTCTCTTCAAATAGCTTCACAGTCATTCTCCTTTCTTCATAAACATGCTAAAAGTTAATGTAACGGCATATAGTATTGTAGAAAGTAGTGTAATCATAATACTTACAGTTTAGAAAGTCAAAGAATCTGTTTTATAGCAAAAAGACAAGCTCTTACGAACTTGTCTTTTTATTTTTTATACTAGTCCAGTTAAACTGTAGATTCCAATGATTAAGAAACATGCAAGCGTTTTTATAACAGTGATGGCAAAAATATCTCGGTAGGACTGTTTGTGTGTTAACCCCGTAATTGCAAGAAGGGTAATAACGGCTCCGTTATGAGGAAGCGTATCCATACCGCCTGATGCCATCGCTACAACTCTGTGCATAACTTCGGGAGGAATGTTGTACTGATTAATAGCTTCTACATACTTATCTCCCATTGCACTAAGCGCAATTCCCATACCTCCAGAAGCAGAGCCTGTAATACCCGCTAAAATGTTTGTGGTGACGGCTCCATTGACAAGCGGATTTGTAAACGTATGTGAAATACCATCACGAACGGTTGCAAAGCCAGGAAGAGATGAAATAACGCCTCCAAAGCCGTACTCAGCTCCCGTGTTCATCGCAGCGAGAAGCGCTCCGCCAATACTTGCATTAAGACCTGCTTGGAAACCGGTGGTCACTCTCTTCCAGTCGTACGCAATCGTTGTAATAATTCCAATAACAAGCGCCAACTCCACTGACCAAATACCGACAACTGCAGTCAAATCTACTTTTCCGAAAGCTTCAAGGCCAATTTTGGCAAAATCAAAACCATCGGGATACCATTTTGGAATAGAAACAGTAAAAAATTTGTTCGCAACCCCTACAAGCACAAGAGGAACAAATGCAAGAATCTGTCTTGCTACGCTAGGTTCATAGTCGGGTGTCGTAGAAGGTACAGACTCTTTTTCTAGTTCTGCAGCAGCCGCTAGTTCATTATTAAATCCATAGTAGCCTTCTCCAGCTTTTCTTGCTTTTTTACTTCGGCTTTCTAAATACCAAAGACCTAAGCTAAAGACAATAACCGATCCGATAATCCCTAGTGTGGGAGCAGCATAGATGTCTGTTTTAAAAAAAGTCGTTGGAATAACGTTTTGAATTTGCGGTGTACCTGGAAGTGCATCCATGGTAAACGAAATGGCTCCTAATGCAATCGTTCCCGGTACTAATCGTTTTGGAATATTCGCTTCGCGGAATAAGTTAGCCGCAAACGGATAAACTGCAAACGCAACAACAAATAAACTTACTCCGCTGTAGGTTAAGATTGCCCCCATCAAAACAATAGCCAAGATCGCACGTTTAGCACCTACTACTTTAACAATTGTTTTTGCAATCGACTCAGCGACTCCAGACATTTCAACCATCTTCCCAAAGACAGCTCCTAATAGAAAGACAGGGAAGTAGTTCTTAATAAACCCAACCATTTTCTCCATAAAAACGTTTGAGAAAAACGGGAGGGCATAGCTTGGTTCCGTTAAAATAACGGCTAGCAGCGCACAAAGCGGAGCAAACAAAATAACTGAAAATCCGCGGTAAGCAACCAGCATCAAAAGCCCCAGAGACAGCAAAATAATCAGCAAATCCATAACGTTTCCCCTTTCATCCCTCATTCAATTTGTCTTGAATTTATCTTATTTTTTATAAATTGCAGACTCAAACTCATATTCATAGCACGTGTAATAAAGCTGGATAATTTCTTCTGCCGTCGGTACAACCGGATGGTTAGCAGGACTTCCGCTTTGAATCGCATCTGCTGCCATTTTCTCAACCGCCGTGTAAAATAGCTGTCGATCAATGCCCCACGATTGAAGATTAGGAATGTCTAAATCTATACAAAGCTGCTTAATGGCTTCAATTAACACATCTGCTCCTTCTTTTTTCGTATATGATACATTTGGAAAAAGAGCTTGTCCTATTTCACCTAAACGATCTATCGAGGCTTCTTTTGTATAGTCCAAAACCGCAGGTAGGAGCATCGCATTAGAAATACCGTGCGGCACATGGAATAACGCGCCAATAGGTCTTGACATACCGTGTACTAGAGCAACGGATGAATTTGAAAACGCCATTCCTGCCAACATAGAAGCATATGCCATTTCGTTTCTTGCTTGAACATTTTCTCCATTTCTGTACACAAGACGAATATTTTTCATAATTAACTCAATTGCTTGAAGCGCAAGTGAATCTGTAAAAGGATGTGCTTTTCTAGATAAATAAGCTTCAACTGCATGACTGAGTGCATCAATTCCTGTAGCTGCTGTCACGTGTTTCGGACATGATAGCGTTAATAACGGATCAACAATAGCTGTATCAGGCAATAATTGAGGCCTTGCGAGCATCATTTTCACATCGTACGCCGTGTCTGTAATAACCGTCGCTTTAGTCACTTCTGAGCCTGTTCCGGCAGTCGTAGGCACCGCAACCAAAGGAAGAGGGGTATCTTGAAAATCTTGTTGCTTTTGAAAATACGTGCGTAGATGCCCTTCATTAGTCATCATAACGGCAACCGCTTTTCCAGTATCGATACAGCTGCCTCCACCTAAAGCAATAACCACGTCGCACTGCTCCGTTTTACATACGGCAAGCGCTTCATCTAGATGAATATCCGTTGGCTCTGAATTTACGCCTGTATACACGGCACAGTCCATGCCAGCCTCTGCTAAGTAACGACGGCAAGTTTCTACATTGCCTGCTTTCACCATAATGTCATCACTTATAAGCAATGCCTTTGTTCCAAGCAGTGCAGACTGCTTGCCAATTTTAGAAAATGATCCTTCTCCGTATAAAACCGTGCGTGGTACAAGTAATTCATAAATTGCCACTGTTTTTCCTCCTTTGTTTTCTCGCTGACAATCTCTCCTTCCGTATTTTCATGCTGACTTATGTAAGCGATTTCATTTATTTGTGCAAGAAAACCAACATGAACTTCGTTTTTCTCCCCTATTTATTCTCTTTTTATATACCCCTTTCCTCTTTCATTCTAAAATTTCATCTTATATTTTTCAATCTTTTTTTGTAATTTTTTAAAAATTACAAAAAAAGCCAGAGGTATTCTCTGACTTTATCATTTAAATAAACTTTTGAACAGTATTATTTCGATTTAATTTATAAATAGACAGCAGGAAAAAAACGAGTGCAAATGCTAGTAAAATGCTGATGTTTAACCATAGGCTGCTTAAAGCAGCTCCTTGTTGAACACTTTTTAACGTACTTAGCACCCACGTTTGAGGAAGAAAATCGGCTATTTTCCGCATCACATCCGGCATAAATTCAGGCGGGAAAAAGCATCCGGACAGTAAACAAGTTGGCGTAATAATAAGCGTCTGAAGACCGTTCGCTGCTTTTGAACTTTCTGTAAAAGCAATAATCACAAGCGACAAGCCGATGGCTACTAGCCCAAACAGAACTAAAATAAAAAATAGCTGCCACACGGGAATGTTCATATCTACATGGAAAAGAGACGTAATACAAACAAGTGTAATCATTACTTGTAAAGTTAATAAAATCATGTTTGTAATAACATTGGATATCACGTATTGCCTTGCGCTAACTGGCGAAGCTAACAGTCTAAAATACGTTCGCTGCTCTTTTTCTTTTGTGATAAGAGCCGATAGATTCACCGCAGAAAAAAGCATAAACATAATTAAATACCCAATTGTCTGCTTGACAATGTTTTGATCGGTTCCTTTGTCTTCAAGTGCATGCGTAGACACGTGAAATGGCGCTTTTTGATAGCTCTCATACATTTGTTTAAACGCAGCATCGTTGCCGTCAGCTGCTTGATTAAGCGCAGAAATATTATCAATATATTGATACAAATAAGACTTAATAAAGCTCGTTACTTCTGCTCCTTTTATTGAAGTAATTGTAATATGATCTGGTTTGTTCGCTTTGACGCTTTCAGAAAACCCTTTTTCAAAGGTAATAACAGCATCAATTTGTTTTGAAGTAATTTCATGATCCACTTCTTTGTCGGTCAACATTTTGACATTTGTTTTGTGCAGCCCTTTTAAAAACTGAACAGTATCTTTTGTGATATCCGTTGAGTCGTGATTGACAACTCCGATATTCACCGAAGCTCCTCCTGCATTTCCATAAATAAGAACGGACATTAAAATACCTGCAATAGGCAAACCAATGACAAGCACAAGCGTTCTTTTGTTTCTAATCAGCATATTTCTCAGCATATTTGTTACAAGCCACATGATATTTTTCATGTTATAACCCCTCTCTCTTTCTCAAAAGCACAATTGCTATGCCCAAGAATAAAATAGAGAAGCCTACATTCAACCCAATAACTGGAAGAGAAGCGCCAATATCATTTGTATAAATCAATTTAATAAGTCCATTATTCATCCAAGTTAAAGGTGATACATTGACGAAGCCATCTCCAGATCCATTTTGAAAATAGGTTCCTCCCACAATACAAGACACTTGAATAACAACCATGATGATCGCTCTTGCCGCCGCTTCTGTCTTAGTAAGGTAGCTAACTCCTATCCCAAAACTAATGGCAAAAAGAATTTGAGATAATAACATCAACAGTACTAAAAGTAAATGATCTCCCCAGTTGGCATCAAAAAAGTATTTAGTCGACACAATCACGACTAATACACAAATCGAGTGAACCAAAACAGTACCTAAAATTTTCCCTACAAAAATTTCAGCGGTTTTTATCGGAGCGGCTACTAATCGATTGGCTGTATTTCGCATACGCTCTCCTCTAATTAAATAACTCGCTGAGATAGATCCGTACAAAACAATCATGGTTGTCATTGAAATGGCGTAGTAGTCTATTGAATTTGGCTGTTTTTGAGAATGAAGGGATGTTTCTTGAATATAGTCATGCTTAGACGCACGTAGCAGATTCTCCACTTGCTGAGGGTTTACTTTTGCCACTTCCATAGCCACATTGTACTTATCAACAAACGTACTTAACATACCTTGCACCATGTTAAATTCAATGCTGTTTTCTTCATTTCCGTAGAGATGAATTCCTTGGTCTTTCACTTCTACATAGGCTGTATAGCGCTGCTCTTTTACTTCTTTTTTTCCATCCTGATTTTTTTTCAGCGCTTTAAAGTGAATGCCAGATTTTTCTGCGTTTGCAGCAAACTGCTCAAAAGCAGCAGATGCTTCATTACTTGTGTCCATTTTGTATAGAACGTAACTGTCGTCTATCGTCATGTCGTTATTAAAAGCTTGAGACAAAGCTGTTCCTAAAATAAGGACAAGAGCTAACGGAAAGAGAATCATAAAGATAAAGGCACGCTTATCTCGCAGATCACTTTTCATTTCTTTCAAAGCAATTGCAATAACATTCATTCGTTATTCCTCCTTTCTTTTATAAATCTCTTAGACTGCGTCCTGTCAACGTGAGAAAGACCGTCTCTAAATTTGGCGCTTGTTCCTTAACTGCTTTAATTTCGATATGGTGGGTCATTAAATAATGAATGACTTTGTTCAAGTTATTCACTTCTGCACTTGAATTAATTTTAATGATTCCATCTTCATACGTAACGGCTGTTACTCCGGGAATTTCTTTTAGACCGCTGCAATCTATATCATCCGCTGCTTTTACTTCAATCCAAATATCTTTTGTATCGGTAATAATAGCTTTCAGCTGCTCTTTTGTTCCTTCAGCAATGATTTTGCCGTGATCAATAATCGCAATCTTTGTACATACCTCTTCTACTTCTTCCATATAGTGACTCGTATAAATAATCGTGCTTCCCATCTCATTTAGCTTTTTTACAGATGTTAAAATATAATTTCTTGACTGAGGATCAATGCCAACCGTCGGTTCATCCATAATGATAAGCTTGGGGCGATGAGCAATTGCGCATGCGATATTTAACCTTCTTTTCATACCTCCTGAAAAACTTTTCGGATATGCCTTTTGTTTATCTAAAAGCCCTACAAACGCTAAAGCTTCTTCGACTCGTTCGTTAAGCAATGAGCCTCTTAATCCGTAAAGCCCTGCAAAAAACTTCACATTTTCATATGCTGTTAAATCTTCATAAATCGCTAAGTCTTGCGGAACAATCCCAATGTTCATCTTTGCAAAATTTCGATGTTTCTTTATATTTTTCCCAAGCACTTCAATATCGCCGCTGTTGCTTTGAAGCAGACTAGCCACCATATGAATTGTTGTGCTTTTTCCTGCTCCGTTTGTTCCTAAAAATCCAAATATATCTCCTTCTTCTACTTGTAAAGATAAATTATCTACTGCAATAAAATCTCCGAATTTCTTTGTTAATTTTTGAATCGATAATACGTTCATCATCTCACCTCTAGTGTGTTGGTATATCCTTATTTTATGAAAAAAAGGCAAACTTACGTCAGTGCATAAGTTCACCTTTTTTCCATGAGAAATCTCATTATTTATGTATGAAGTTTCTCATCTATCGGCAACAGTGTTGTAACAGAAAATCCATTTGCCCCGTCAACAATCACCGTTCCGTTAATTGAGGCAGCTCGTTCTTCCATCCCTGCTATGCCAAGTCCTTTTTGAAACAAAAGAGCGCCTTTTCCATTGTCTTTCACTTCTACTTTGACCATTTTATTGAGTACATGAAGCTCAATGGCAATCATCGTTGCTTCTGCATATTTTAAGGCATTTGTAATAGCTTCTGTCATATTTTCCTGGATAATTTTCCACTGAAGAGGCGTAATAAGATCTAAATTACCTTTGTATACAAGAGGCATTGCTATACTATGTTTGGCCTCAAATTCACCAATAAATAATTTGAGCCTGCTGATTCCTATTTGCTCAGCTGGAGGCTTTATACTTTTTAACGTTAACCTAATTTCTTCAATGCCTTCTTTGGAAATCGTAATCGCATTTTGAAGAAGAGACAGCGCTTTTTCTTCATCTTGCTTCATTACGTGCTTTGCTGCCTCCATTTGAATAAGCGCCCCTGTCATTGAATGACCAATTTTATCATGAATTTCCTGCGATAGTCGATTTCGCTCTTCTAATTTTGAAGCATATTGAGACTGTCTCACATACTCCTTATTTTCATTTACGTGCTTTTGCAGTTTTTGCATACTTACTCTCATTTCATCGAGCTTTTGTTCATAATTGATTGTCCGTTTTTGATAAATGGTTACTCCTGTATAAATAAAGAAAGTAAACGCAGCGACTAAAGCATACAGCGCGCTAATATCAGAGGGAACAATCAGCGCTGGAAGCAAAACAACCAGCAGCACCATCCATTTTTTTGCGACTGATTCTCCAATAAGTTCACAAAGGTTTAGCGGCAAAAGAAGAAAAAACAAAGGGTGAAGCTTATACGCACAATATAGGATAAGGGCAATAGAGATAACAGCATACATGCGCTTGAACGCGCTTTTTTTCACAATAGATGCGGCAATATTAAAACAGCTGTAAAGAAGAAGTGCTAAAACAATAGCTGAGATCGAGTGTACATAATTAAACTGAATGTACGTAATAGCCAAAAACAGCATGAGGATGAGCTTAGTCATCATTAGTCCAACTTCCATAGCCCTACTTTCCTTTACCGGTTAAATAATAAATAGCAATTTGAGTGCGATGTTCGAGTCCCGTTTTACTTAAAATCGAACTAATATAGTTTGCTACGGTACCTTCTGAAATAAAAAGTGTTTTAGAAATTTCTTTATTTGAAAGCCCCTTGGCAATCAGCGTCATAATGCTTGTTTCACGCTCTGTAAACTGTGTCATATCCGCTTTGGACTCGCGCTCAGATGTAGCGTTTAAACTTGATTTAATCTTATCAAGCACAACATCTTGAAGAACCGTATGTCCGTTGAAGACACTTTTGATTGCGTCTCGAATACGCTCTGGTTCTGTATTTTTTAACAAGTAGCCTTTAGCCCCGTTTTTTACAGCATCAATAATATATTCATCGTCATCAAACGTAGTTAAAATAAGCGGCTTTGCTTTCGTAGACTCTGAAATAAGCTTTGTAGCCTCCACACCGTCCATAACAGGCATTCTTACATCTAACAATGCAATATCTACGGAATGATTTTTGCAATATTGAACGGCTTCCTGACCATCTTTTAAAGTAGCCACAACGTCGAATTCCTCGTATGTATTTAGGATAATTTTCATTCCTTCTCGAATAAACGAATTATCATCTGCAATAATAATAGTAATTTTCATTTCTGTAAGTGAGAACACCTCACCTTTTTTCACATCCTTCTTTAACATCCATCAGCATGCTTCTCATTTATTGTAGCCATAATAAACCAAAAGTTCAATGCGATAGTTTGCAGTCTTTTCTAAGCATTAAAAAAGAGTAAACCTTCGCAGATTTACTCTTTTTTCCCGTTACTTCTGCGCTAACTTGATTACCGTTTCTAAAAGTACATTTACACCTTTTTCGCATTCTTCCCAAGGAGTAAACTCTTCTTCACAGTGACTTTTTCCGTTTACGCTCGGAATAAAAATCATAGCTGTCGGAATATAGCTAGCTAAAAACTGTGCGTCATGTCCAGCTCCGCTTACCATTCGCTTATAGGAATAGCCAAGCGAACGAACGGATTCTTCCACTTCATCGCAAATGGTTTTATCGAACCAAACGGTATCGCGCCCCCAAAGCTTGGTGACTCGCACTTCGCAGCCTTCTAACAGCTCCGCTTGGTCAGGTAGTGACTGAATGACTTTTTCCACGGATGCAATGATGTCTTCATCCGTATGTCTCGCTTCAAGCGAAAAAATAACTTTATTTGGAATAACGGTATGAATATTAGGCAGTACGTTCATACGCCCCATTGTATAGACTAAATTTGAATCTAATCTGCCGAGCTCATGACGGGCTTTAGAAATTAAATTATTGGCGGCAAAAAGCGCGTCTTTTCGCATATCCATCGGCGTCGTGCCAGCGTGATCTGACTCCCCGGTAACTTCAATTTCATAGCATACCATTCCGAGCACACACTCGACTACGCCAATCGATTTGGCTTCTCTTTCTAAAATAGGCCCTTGTTCAATATGTAATTCCACAAATGCCGAGGCTTCCGTCAGACGGTTACTCGTATCACCTTCATATCCGCACGCTTGAAGCGCTTGCTCAAAGGTCACGCCGTCAACATCCGTCTTCTTCATCATAACGTCTTTTTGAAATTTGCCCGATAAAATACCTGAAGCCATCATAGAAGGCTCAAAACGTGCTCCTTCTTCATTCGTAAAGTTAACAATCGTAATCGGTACCTTCGGCTTAATATTATGTTCAACCAGCGTTCTTACTAATTCTAGTCCTGCAACTACACCGAGTATTCCGTCAAACCTTCCGCCTTTTTTTACGCTGTCCATGTGTGAGCCTATCACAACAGGCGGCTTATCTTCTAGTCCTTCATGCGTGGCGTAAATACATCCAAGGTCGTCGATTTTAATATCCATTCCAAGATCACGGCAGCATGAACAAAAATAGTCTCGTGCTAGCCGATCTTCTTCTGACAGCGCTAAGCGGGTTACGCCGTTATTCGGGGTTCGTCCATAATCGGCAAATCGTTCAAGCGTATTTTTTAACCTTTCTCCATTCACTGCTACTTTTTGTCGTTGCAACTCAACCACTCTCCTCATTATTTGGTTATAAAGTGCGTCTAAGATGCTGTGTTAATGAATATCATTCATTATGACATAAAATAGGCGATATCACTTGAAGTCTGTTAGAACTCCTTCCATTATTTTTATAATGAAAGTGCGCAGCTTGCCTTATGTATCTATTAGCTTCAAAAAGTAAATTTCCTGCTTTTTTCTATGAATAATGCACGCGTTATTTATGCATTTTTATTATAAAAATAGCGATAGGTTTTTTTCAAAAAAAAGAGAATTAGTTATTATACTAACTCTCCTCTACACACTTACTTTCTATTTGCTTTCTTCGCAATCGCAATCATTGTAGCCAAAACACCAACTGTAATAATCACAATAGCAATTACAGCAGTGGTAATAATAATTCCCGATGTTACTTCTGAAACACCCATTAGTCTACGTTCTCCTTTTATGCCTGACCTATTTATCTACATCAGCGTATTGGTCAGTTTATTCCTATTATATACGAACTTGTAAAGCGACGAAATATGTGACACATAATTGACATACTGTTTATATGTTTTCTTTTAATTCTACGTTTTATTTAAGAAAATACGGGAATAATTCAAACATATATAAGAAATACTCTTTATTTCTTTAAAGAAGTATTGTAATATAAATGTAACAATTGTAATACTAACAGCATGAATGTTACATATATTTCAATGAATGAGTAGGAGGGAAATGGAAATGAAAAAATTTGGAATAATCTTAGCATCACTTGCTCTTTTCTTTTCACTAAGCACAGGAGTTACAGCTCAAGCAGCCTCACAAAATCTATCAACGACTAATGCGGTAAAGATTGCAGCAAACGCAAGCAACCATTTCTGGAATGCACTTCATGGATCTAAAGGTAATTTATGTACTCAAAAAACATTTAATTATAAAGGCACTCAGTACTCATATCTTTGTCAAGATTTTAATACGAAAAGCAAACTTGTAAGCTATTTATCTGAAACTTTTACAAACAGTGCTATTCAAAAAGGATTAACAAACTATCGCTATATCACATATAATGGAAAGCTTGCTCGTCCTGTCGGTGACGGATTCAGTATGCTAGAGTGGAACAAATCAAAAGCAAAACTAACTTATCAGCGCGCCGATGTTCGCTCTTATCAATTTACGGTTCCAACGGTTGACGGAGGAAGTGTAAAACGCACCGTTACGTTTTATAAATCCGGTTCACAGTGGAAAGTAAATAAGTTTGATGCTGTACTATAACCAACACAAAAAACAAGGTCTTATAAGACCTTGTTTTTTTATGCTCTCTCTTCAGCTCTTTATCAAAGAAGTTTCACTTTATTTTCACCAACTCCCCTTATAGTATGGATACACACTACTACTTATTCGATACATTGTCATCGGAGGATCTTATATGAACATACTACAAAAAAGAACGGCTTTTATCGTAATGGCAGCTTTTCTTTTAGCATTCGTTTTCAGTATCGTTTCACTATCACACTATAAAGGAGAAGAACATTTATTTTCGATTCAGGAAAGTCATCAGTTAAAAAAGATTAATAATAGTATAGCTGCTCCTGATAATAATTCGAGGGATCATCGTCTCCCTTCAGGAAGCGGTCCCGCTTCGTCCAACAAGTCCGGAGAGCACGTGACGCCTTTTCATAATTTATCTATGGATAACGGCGCCGGAAGTCAAGGAGCTAATGAAGACTATAAAACACCGCTAGCTCTTTATACCGTGGGCTTTTTTATAGCAGCAGCTTTCGTTTACGGCTTATTAAAGAAAAAGAAATGGCATCATTCTATACGGCATTCTCGCATTATTTTATGGTCATTACTTGGCACTGGTTTATTTATTCGGATTGCGCTTATTCCGTGGGTAGGTTCTCATATGGATGCGTCCCTTTTCAAAAACTGGGCATCGGTTGCGGCCAATCATTTTTCAAATTTCTACGCTAAAAGCGGAAGCGATTATCCGCCGTTTTATATTTATATCTTGTTTATAGTTGGAAAAGTTAGCAGTTTACCGGATTTTCAGCAGTATTTTTCGCTGCTGATTAAAATTCCGCCTATTTTAGCAGATATCGTCACATCTTATTTACTCTATCGTTTAGCTCGTAAATACTTGGCATCTTCTTTTGCGTATTTGTTAGCAATTGGGTATTTATTTAATCCGGCCATTTTAATAAATTCAACGTTTTGGGGACAAGTCGATTCATTTTTCACTTTACTTATTGTCCTAGCGATTGTGATGATTACGGAAAAAAGAATTTACGCGTCAGCCGTTATTTTTACAGCAGCGGTCTTAATGAAGCCGCAAGCGATTATTATCCTGCCAATTTTGTTTTTCGAACTCATTCGTCTAAAGCAAGTGAAACATTTTTTCGGCATTGCTTTAACCGCGGCTTTCACTGCTACAGCGATTTTATTGCCTTTTTCAGTTGGAAAAAGTCCAACGTGGATTATTGATTTGTTTTCATCAACCATTGGAGAATACCCGTATGCTTCTGTTAACGCCTATAACTTCTTTAGTTTAATAGGCGCAAACTATAAAGACAGCTCTGCAACGCTGCTGTTTTTCAGCTATCATACGTGGGGACTTATTTTCATCGTCGCGACAACTGTTTTTTCATGGCTTATTTATATAAAAGGACGCAGCTTCAAATACGCCGCTCTTGCAGCGCTTATTCAAATTTCAGGAGTATTTACGTTTTCTTCAAGCATGCATGAACGCTACTTATTTCCAGCAACAGCGCTTGCTTTGCTCGCTTACATTTATTTAAAAGACAAAAGCTTGCTTTACTTATCCCTTGGATTTAGCATCAGTATTTTCATGAACACTTTTTTTGTTTTATACGGTGACAGCAACATGCAAAACAGCACGTCATATCCATTTTCTATGTTCGCTACGTCTATGCTGAACGTTTTGCTTGTTGTTTATTTAGTAAAAGTTGCTTGGAATTCGGTCCAAAAACGCACGGTTTTAAAAACCGCATAATGCAAAAAGCTCAGTGAGTATGATTGATCACTGAGCTTTTTACATAACAAGCGACATGCCTGGTGCGTCTTCTTCTCTTTCTTGAAATCCTAATTTTTTATAAAAATGATGCTTTCCTTTTGCTGCAAACAGCTGAATTGATTCAATTCCGCTTTCTCGGCATTTCGTTAACAGTTCTTCAATAATTTGCTTTCCAAGTCCTTTGTTTTGATATAATGGGTCTACCATCACGTCGCAAATAAGCGCTTGATAAATTCCGTCTGAAATCATACGACCGAATGCAATCAATTGTTCATTATCATAAATACCGACTCTAAACCAGCTGTTGACTGCCGCTTCAAACAGCTGTTCTTTTGTATAATTGCCTTTTTTATTTTTATGTAATCCGCTTGCTTCATGCAGAGCTGCAAACTGCTCAAATGGCGGAATCTCTTTTTTTGTTACGTAGGACACGTTCATTCTCCTCTCAATACCGTTGCTTTCTATATCTATATTTATACATCAAAAAGAATAATAATTCAACATTTTTATCTAGTTATCTTGTTACCCTTTCTTCAAATAAAAAAACTGCCAAACGGCAGTTTTTTAGGCTTGTAGTGATTTTTTTCGTTTTTTAAGATCAATTCCTGCAATAATAAGCAAAATTACCCCAAGAACAATCATGATTTTACTCATTGTTTCTAGCCACGCCGGTGCGCCTCCCGCAAGTAAAATGGCAAATCCAATGATATAAACCGGAAATCCAATGAGAAATCAGGGGGATTTTATCTTCGCTTTCTTCATATGTACGACCTCCTCTTTCTTTACAGATTCTATGTAGGCTGTATATGATGAGCATATCAGAAAAAATCGGAAACGACAAAGGAGACGAACGCATGTATACGTTGCCTCAAACATTTTGTGATACGATTACTCATCTTCACCCTCATAAAGCACAGCAGTGAATAAGCTGACTTTCCTCAGCTTATTCACTGCTGTGAACAGCGCTGGTGTATCAACATTCACAGCCACTTTCCTCTTTCTTACCACTTTGTTGCTCCTGCGCGTAAAGCAGATGGAAGCGAACTAGTTGTCAAACTTTTTGTAGAGCCTTCAGAGTTGCTTCATGAGCAAGAAGCACTGACAGCACTAGCTGGAGAGAACATGGTAAAGGTAGCGGACAGTGATGCTGAAAAAGGCATTTTACTGCTTGAAAAGCTATCTCCCGGATGCTCGCTTTCCTCTTTATCAACTAAAGACGAAACTACGTTAATAGCTGCTCGGCTCATGAAATCCTTATGGCGTGTGCCTCACTTAGACTCCACTATCGAAACAGCCGTTAAAAGAGAGAAACTGCTTCGAAAGTGTGTAGAAACGTACCCAAGCGGTATTGATTTTCTTTCTTCTGAAACGCTTCAAAGCGCACTAACTATTTTTGCTGAATTAAATCGCTCTTCTCAGCAGCTTTTCCTTCTTCACGGGGACTTGTACCATGATAATATCTTACAGTCTGGTGAGGATACGTGGAAAATAATCGATCCAAAAGGCTTAATTGGGGAAAAAGAGTACGAAATCATCCCTTTTCTCTTAAATCATTTGCCTAAGACAAACGTGGCAGAGACGATTGACCATCGAATCAATATATTTGTGGAGAAACTGAACCTAAGTAAAAAACGAGTTTTAATGTGGGGATACGCTCATTCTGTACTAGCCACGTACTGGTTAATAGAGGACCGCCAAGAAGCTACTTCTTTTTTAAGTGCCATAGAAGCATTTCAGCACTTATATGAGCACTAGTACGGATACAAAAAATAAGAGCCTAATTTGGGCTCTTATTTTTTGCATTTCTCTGCTACAAGCTCATAAGATTTTAACCGGTCAGCCGGATCGTGCGTAATGGTGACAAGCATTAGTTCATCCGCTCCGTAGTGTGCTTGAACTTCTTGAAGACGCACGTGCACTTCTTCTGGATTTCCAATAACCATGGCTTCTTTCATCTTCTTAATTTTTTTCTCTTCTTCTTCCGTAAGCGGGTAGCTAGCGGCTTCTTCAATAGAAGGTACACCTTTTGCTTCCATTTTATCCTGCTGAATTTTCCATACGAGTGAGCTCGTTGCGATGCGATGTGCTTGTTCGGTTGTTTCAGCGCAAATGACCGATACAGTGACAATCGCATAGGGCTGATCACCGCTTCGTCTTGGCTGAAATGCTTGCTTGTACTGATCAATAATAGCTGAACCGTCTTGTTCACTCATAAACTGACCAAACGTATAGGCCATTCCGTTTCTAGCGGCGAGCTCGGCACTTTTTTTACTTGTTCCAAGCAGCCAAGGTTCCGGAGAGACAGGCGGCAGCGGCGAAGCTGAAAGCTTTGCGTATTCATGTTCAGCCGGAAATTTATCGTCTAAAAACTGCAGAAGCTCTTTAACAAGTTCAGGCATTTTAAATACTTGCTGTAAAAAATTATCCGACAGCGCATTTGTTGCTTCAGCTGACCCTCCCGGCGCGCGTCCAATCCCTAGATCAATGCGCCCTGGAAACAGCGTTGCCAGCATGTTATAGGTTTCCGCTACTTTATACGGCTTGTAGTGAGGCAGCAGCACCGCTCCCGACCCAATTCGAATAGTTTCTGTCTGTGCGCCGATATAGCCAAGCATCACTTCAGGAGCCGAACAGGCAAGTCCAGACAAATCATGATGCTCTGCAATCCAGTAGCGCTCATAGCCAAGCTTGTCACCAGCTTTGGCCAGCTGCATTGATGCTTCTAACGCTTCAGCTGGCGTCTGATGAGATGAAATGGGAGATTGGTCGAGTATACTTACTTTCATCACGCATCTGCTCCTTATTCGTTCACTTCAATTAAACTTAATGAAAAATCCCCTACCTGTCCTTTTTCATATAAATTTGTAAAAGACGTGGAGTACTGATGAATCGTTCCTTGGAAATCTAAGTCTTCTTCCGGCACATTCACATGAAAAGTACCTTTATACAACAGTGTGGTAATATCATGATATTCCTCACTGGTTACTTTAAAATCAACTGAAATTTTCGTTTTGCCTTTTACAATCTCTTGTTCATAGCTGTAAATTTGAATAGGCGTATCATTTAATACAATTTCTTGTACCACGTTAAATCGTCTCCTTTTTTAGTGCGTATGAAAAATAATAGCACTTGAAGAAGTCATGAGCAAATAAAAGAGCTTCTTTTTGCTCATACAAAAAAAGCATGGCTTCTTGCCATGCTTTTAGTCCGAAAACGATATTATACGCGCTTTGTACGCGTGCGTTTGAACACGAAATAAAGAACAATAATAACAAATGCCGCAACCACAAACGGCAGCGTATATTTGCTTGCTACGTCTTCAATGTTCGCCCAGTTCTCGCCCAGCTTTCCGCCTAAGTAAATAAATAAAATCGACCAAGGAATCATCGCTAACACGGTTAAAGACGTAAATTTCCAAAACGGCATTTTAGCAATACCTGCAGGGATCGAAATCGCATGTCGAACAACCGGTACAAAACGAGCAGAGAAAACAACACCCGCACCGTATTTATTAAACCAGTTTTCCGCAAGATCAATATGCTTATCATGAATGAATAAGTACTTCCCGTATTTTTGAAGAAACGGACGTCCTCCGTAGGCTCCAATCCAATATAAAAACCACTGTGCAATCGTTCCGCCAATAATTCCAGCAATGACTGCTCCAGGAAAACTAATCATGCCTTGAGAAATCATATACCCCCCGTAGGCTAGTACAATTTCACTTGGAATGATTTCAATCATTAAGCCGAGCGCAATACCTAAATAGCCAAGGCTCGTTAGAAAATCCAAAATACTCGTAATAAATGAACTCACCTTTAATCACCTTACTCATTCTTTAATAATTTTACACTACTACTATATTCCAACCATCAGTATAAAAGGAAACTATGAACTCATTATGAACAGCTTACTTCCCTGCTGACTGCCGGTATTTTTTCGGCAGCTCATGCGTATGCAGATCTGCTAGGCGGACCGGAATCGGAAGCTTACTTTCTTTTGAGATAAAATGCATCATGAGCTGATACGACATGTCCAAATCAATATAATTTCCGCACGACAGAAAAATAGGTTTTACCCCTTTTGCCGTCCTTACTACTCTACCATAAACTTCGTCATCAATCACAATATCTTCATAAGCGCCTGCTGAAGCGTCCGGCATAACGTAATCATGTCCATTGATTTTCAAATAGCTTTTCCCAATTCCCACGGTAGGTTTATTGAGAAAAAACGAAGCATGTGTGGCTACTCCCATGTGCTCATAGTGCAAATATCCGTTGCCATCAAATAAAAACACATCGGGCTCTATTTGAAGTTTTTTAGCCGCTTCAAGAATTAAAGGAAGCTCTCGAAAAGCTAGAAACCCAGGAAGATAAGGAACGGTTACTTCTCCTACACTGTGCACTTTTTCCACAACGTTTTTCATCTGATAATCAACCACTACAATGCTGCACGCTCCGTAGGATACGCCGTTTTCCTCCCAATACGCAACATCAACACCAGCACAGTTATGTATATGCGTCATTTTGACGCGTGATGTTAAATCGATTTGTGCTTTTAGCTTTTGCTGAAGCGTCCGGCACTCCTCTTTTGTTTGCATCGTAAACGTATGTATGTACTGAATATCCATGTTTCATTCCTTTCATTGACTGACTAAACTATTATACAACTATTTTCTAAGAAATTCCTATTCTTTTTTTCACGCCTTTTATTATAGCTCTGTTTCCTTAAAATTTGATTAAATTTACTATTCTTTTACGCATTTTTTGTAAACATCACTATGAAAAAGTCCCTATTTTTCTTTACGAAATGTCAACGCTTTCTACATACTTTCTCTATATCAGTATCACATTTTTTCGTTACGCTATTTCTATACCAACGCATAGGAGAGAAACGTAATGAAAAAATATTTAGCTGGTCTAAGCGCAGTCGCTTTGTTATGCTGTTCAATCGCCTCTTCTGCTTTTGCACGCACGGAAGAAAAACTCACAAACATTGCGCATCGAGGAGCCTCTGCTTACGCACCTGAAAATACAATGGCTGCTTTTCACCAAGCGCTAGAAATGAATGCTGACTACATTGAACTTGACGTGCAGCAAAGCAAAGACGGTGTACTCGTTATTATGCATGACCGTACCGTAGACCGAACGACAAACGGAAGCGGACACGTTCGAGAGTTAACGTACGCTGAGCTTCAGCGCTTGGATGCAGGAAGCTGGAAAAATGATTCTTTTGCAAATGAAAAAATTCCAACTCTTTCACAAGTGTTAGATGAATTTCAAGGAAAAATCGGTATATTAATAGAGTTAAAAGCCCCGGAACTTTATTCTGGAATTGAAAGAAAAGTAGCTTTTGAAATCAACAAACGACAGCTCGATCACGTTATCATTCAGTCTTTTAACGTTTCGTCCATGAAAAAAATGCATGAGCTTCTCCCAAACGTTCCTATAGGCATACTAACTTCTTCAGAACAAGATGCAAACCCAAACTCAATCCAGCAATTTGCCGCCTTTGCCACTTACTTTAACCCGTCTTATGACATACTAACGCCTACTCTCATCCACCAAGTCCATTCTGCCGGAATGAAAATATCACCGTGGTCTGGAAACAAGCGGCTTCCCGCTTCATTTTTGTGGAAAACAAAAAGTGACGGAGTGATTACGAATTATCCGGATGAAGTGAATTGGGTGCAAACATCAACAAAAATAGGGAAGACCATTCACGCAAGCTCCGCGAGTCACACTGCTCGCTTAGTTGCTATGAAAAAGTAATAGCAGCTTTCTTTAATAAAGAACTCTTATAACCCTTCTCTTCTGTATAACTCTGACTTTCGATTATCCAAATAGTTCAAGATTTCCTTTGAACTTGCCGAAGACGATAGGTCTATGTCAACAATCGCAAGGTCCTCATTATTAAGAGATTTAAACACACAGTGCCCATTAGGATTAATAACTTCACTTTCACCAAAATAGACATAGTCGTCTTCTAATCCAACTTTATTAGCAGCTGCAATAAAAATATGATTTTCTAAAGCTCTTGACCTCAAATAAATGTGCTGATGATGCTCGTAAGGAATCATGTTCGCACAAAGAACAAAGACAACTTCGGCTCCTTTTAACGCTAGAATTCGCGCCACTTCAGGAAATTCCATATCATATGTAATCATCACTCCAAACTTTCCTTGAGGTGTATCAAAGACCGGTATACTATCTCCAGAAGTAAAATATAAATTTTCATGATCAAAAAGGTGAATTTTACGATAAGTTCCTACTATCTCACCTTCCTTATTAATAAATACAGCGGAATTATATATTTTAAAGTGGTGCCTTTCTGGAAAACCAAGAATAACTCCTATTTGTAATTCTTTAGCATACTTTTTTACTTTTGTGATTAATTCTCCTTCTACTGATTCAGCTAATTCCTCCACTTGTTCATTTAACAAAAAACCAGTCAAAAATAATTCAGGGAATAACACAAAATCCGCACCTTGATTTTTAGCCGCTTCCATTGTTCCAAAAACTCTCTTTAAATTTTTATTTTTATCATGCAAATTGCTTCTAAGCTGGGCTAATGCAATTTTTAATTGACGCATCCCTTCACCTCTTTAAAAACCTTCTTTTTTGTATACTTTTAACTTTTTTGAAATAGTAGACTGATCAACCTGCAATACTTCTGCTACTTTGTAAGTACTTTTGTATTCACCGTAAGCTTTTAAAATTAATTCTTTTTCTACTTGTCTTTTAGCTTCTTTTAAAGATATTGGTGCTTCAGAAGAAAAGGACCAAACGTTTTCACGTATATTTTTTTCTTCTAACACTTCTTTTTCAGTCATATTTGTTACGACAATTCTTTCTATCGTGTTTTCCAATTCCCTTATGTTTCCCGGCCATTTATATTGGATAAGTTCTTGTTTTACTTCATCATTAATTTCTTTTTGAAGGTGATATTTTGTATTGTATTTAAACAGAAAATAATCAATTAAGATATGTATGTCCTTTTCTCGCTCCCTAAGAGGCGGAATAGTGAGCGGTACGACATTAAGCCTATAGAACAAATCTTCACGAAATAATTTTTTCTCAACAAGCTCCTGTAGATTTTTATTTGTTGCAGCAATTACTCGCACATCTACTTTCTTTTCTTCTGTACTTCCTACTTTCCGCACCGCGCTTTCTTGCAAAACACCTAGCAGTTTTGCTTGTAGGTTTAAAGGAAATTCCGCAATTTCATCTAGAAAAATTGTTCCTTTATGAGCAGCTTCAAATAAGCCGACCTTTCCTCCTTTTTTTCCGCCTGTAAAAGTTCCTTCTTCATACCCAAATAACTCTGATTCGATTAAACTTTCTGGAATAGCACCGCAATTAACAGAAATAAAAGAATGCTTTGAACGTGTACTAGTTCTATGAATAAATTTAGCAATTTGACTTTTGCCTACTCCCGATTCACCTAGTAGAAGAACAGTAGAGCCTACATGAGCAATTGTTTCAATAATTTTACCAATTCGTTTCATAGCAGGTGATTCCATAATCAACTCATCGGTTTTATGCTGACCTTCATTTGAATAAGGGTTAAACATGCTTTGAGATATATTCACTAATGTTACGATTTGATTTATGTAAGAGTTCGCTTGGACAAAGTGGAGAGTAAACAGATAGGTTCTTCCCTCATAGGTGTTTAATAACTGAGTAGAGTCATCTGGAGCAGCAGTAAAGACCTTTTTCCACTGAACTTCTTCAAATAACATATTTTTTTGAAACAACGATAAGCGACTGGTTTGTTTATTATTTATAGATACGGTATCAATGCGTCCTTCATGATTTGTGATGACTACTATTGATTCGCAGGTACCTATTGAAGAATTCCTCATTATGCATTTCCTCCTTTCTATTGTTCCTAATGAAAAATCGCATCATTGATGATAAAAATCATCATCTTAGCTTTTTAAATAACTGTATAAGCAGAATATGACTTATTCTCTTTTTCTCCCTATTAGTATAATGAAAAAATTCATCTTTTTAAAGATTAAAAATTAGAATTGATTGAAAAAATACGTTGGCACACTTCTTGCTTGTATTTATAGTGAAAACTATTATGAGGAGGTATTTTACAGTGAATATTACAATTGCTCAGTTTTGTCCTTTACTAGGCAATAAAAAAGAAAACATTCGGAAAATAAATGAATGTATCAAGCAAGCTGCAAGCGAACAGGCTGACCTTATTGTCTTTCCAGAACTTTGTTTAACAGGTTATTTTATTTGGGATGATATTGAGGAACTAGCTGAATCCGTCAGTGGTGAAAGCTTACAGCTTTTACAACAAAGCTGCAGGGATCACAGCATCCACGCCGTTATATCTTTTCCTGAAGTAACAGCTAACGGGCATTATCATATTACATCTGCTCTTATAGATGATACCGGAACTGTAATTGGTACGTATCAAAAAACACATCTTTTTGACAGGGAAGCTGAAATCTTCCGTCCAGGCAACACTTTACCTGTTTTCAAAACAAAATTCGGAACCATTGGATTAATGATTTGCTATGACCTTGAATTCCCTGAGGTGGCCCGAACTTTAAAAATAAAAGGAGCGGATTTACTCATCATCCCGCTTGCTAACATGAGCCCTTACGAACATTATCAAATAACCTATTTAAAAAGCCGTGCTATGGAAAACGAACTTCCAATTGCTCTATGCAATCGAATAGGCTCTGAAGAAGATACATTCTTTTTTGGACATAGTGCAGTCGTGAACAGTAAAGGAAAAGTTCTTTTAAAAATGGGTAGCAAGGAACAAATATCAACAGTAGCTATTTCTTTAGAGGAATTAAAAGATCAGAAGCTTAATTACCTTATGCACAGAAGAGCGGATTTGTACAAATAGATATAGGAAGATTAAAAACAATTTTTAAGGGAGGCGCAAAGATGGAAACAAAAAGAAACCAGGCAGTTCCAACTTTGAAGTTGTCACATATTGTTTTGTTTGGACTTGCTTATATGACTCCAATGATTGTATTTGGTATTTATGGCTTGTTAGCTGAAACCACCCATGGACTAGTTTCCACTGCTTATATAGTGGCTTTAGCTGCTATGCTATTTACGGCTTATAGCTACGGTAAAATGACTAAAGCTTTTCCTATTGCAGGGTCTGCTTATACTTATACAAGAAAATCCATAAATCCGTATGTCGGATTTATGATTGGATGGGCTGTTTTACTAGACTACCTGTTTCTTCCTATGGTTATTTGGCTTATAGGAGCCGTTTATTTACATACAGCTTTTCCTAGTATCCCTCTTTGGACATTTGTACTAGCTTTTATTTTTATTACAACTGTCATCAATATGATTGGCTTAAAAGCGGCAGCGAACGTTAATGCATTAATGATGATTTTCCAATTGCTCGTAGTCGGTATTTTTATTTCACTAAGTATTATATACCTTATAAAAGGTTCATCACCCTTTGCGCTCTTTAGTTTTAACCCATTCTTGAACGAGCATCTTACATTTTCGTTTGTAGCCGCTGGCGCTTCTATTGCTTGTTATTCTTTTTTAGGATTTGATGCTGTTACAACTCTATCTGAAGAAACCATTAATCCCGAAAAAACAATGCCAAAAGCTATCTTTCTTATTACACTAATTGGAGGCATCATTTTTATTGGAGCTTCTTATTTTCTACAGCTTGTTCATCCTGACTATACATCTTTTAAAAATATTGATTCAGCAGCATTTGAAATTGCCGTACAAATCGGCGGCAATTTATTTAGCTCTATTTTTCTAGCTGGATTAATTATTGCTCAATTCGCATCTGGCTTATCTGCTCAAACAAGCGGAGCCCGTTTGTTATTTGCAATGGGAAGAGATGGCGTACTTCCTGCTAAGATATTTGGTTATCTTCATCGAAAGTCAAAAACACCCCTATTGAATATTTTACTCATAGGAGGCATTTCATTACTGGCCGTTAAGCTTGATGTAAGTACATCTACTTCTTTTATTAACTTTGGAGCATTTTTAACATTTATTTTTGTAAATCTATCGGTCATTTTTCACTATTACTTCACGTTAAAAAATGAAAGAAAGAATAGCTTTCTTCTTTACTTTCTTGTACCAGCTATAGGAGCAGCCCTTGATTTCTATCTCTTTATTAATCTAGATAAACACGCCTTAGTGCTAGGAAGCATCTGGACTGCCATTGGACTTGTGTACTTAACTTTTCTTACAAAAGGATTTAAGCTTTCTCCTCCAGAAATGGATTTCGCTGAAGAGGAAATAACGAAATCTTCCTCTCTTGTACATCAAAAAGCTGCTGAAAAAACATTGTAACTTTTTAAAATAAGAGGTTGAAACATAACAAAATGAATCCAATCTAAAGACGAACAAATGGGATACATGAGCTGAACCACTTGTGACACCGCAGTTGATTTCCGTGCCAGACTTCGCTTTCCGCGGGAGTCTTCGTCTTGCCCTCCAATCAACTGCTAGAAGGAATTAAACAGATAAAACCTACGTTCACCACAACAAAAAAACGAACCACTAATCAAACATGTTGATTAATGGTTCGTTTTTCACTTCATCTAAAATACGTTTGTCCCAGCCTCTTTCTCATGTCGGTCTTGACTACTCGAACTTCCCTCCCCAACGCTTCTTTCTACCTTCACAGCTCAAATAAACTTTCTCCGTCCTTATTCACCCAATACTTTTCTGTTTTTGGAATCAAAGGTGTAAAGTCTTCGTACGTTCCTTTCCAGCCACTTGGAACATATTCCTCAAATGAAGCCGGCTCAGGAAACATGGAATAGAACGTCTTTTGATCAAAATCCACCAAAAATGAAGGGCTAAAATCTAATGCACCTTCTTCATCTCCGCTTTCTATTTTATCTTCAAACAGATTTAAAAGAGTTGACGCATCTGCTTTTTGAGACTCTATACGTTTTAAAAAACGTTCAGCATTTTCACTACTAAGAATCTCAATTCCTTCCCGTTCAGGTTCAATGTATTCATCAACCGCTAAATCACCTTCACTTTCAAAAGCTTGCGCAAACTTTACATAATCTAAATACCATAGCTCTCGATCTGTCACATACCATTGAAACTGCTTTTTATGTATAACTCCGACAATCACGTTTTCAGCGTATATAGGTTCTAGCATGGGATTGACCTCCTTGCTTTTATTAGCTTTGTGACCTCTTGTATGAGATTAATTGGATAATAAACTTACTCATTCTGTAGCTTAAAGAAATTTCTTGGATATCTATCAATAACATGTTTATGTAATTTCACTTGCATAAATATAATTCTTTAAATACTCTCTTTTATACTTTTCCATTCAACTTCCACTTTAAATATTCAGCAATTTCTATTTGTCCAAATTCCCTAGCATATTGGTACGCATCCATATCCTTAATATTCTCCCCGGTATATTGAACGGAAATATCTATACCTTGATCAACTAGATGTTCAACTACTTCTTTATGGCCACCGTAAATCGCTGCAAATAATGGATTTCTTTTTGCCAAGCTTACATCTAGCTTTGCTCCAGATTGGATTAAATACTTTACTATTTCTAAATTACCGGATCCTGCTGCTAAATTTAACGCAGAAGCATCAAATGTCCCACCTTTAGCATTAACGTCAATTCCTTTTTCAACTAAATACTGAACGATTTGAAGGTTCCCCTTTTTAACCGCTACATGTAACCAAGTACCAAATACAGTCATGGTATTTAAAGCCTCTAAATTATCACCTATTAGTTTTTTCACTATATTGATATCGCCATCTTTAATGGCTTTTCTTATCGATTTATTAATATTTTTTTGATCCACCATACAATCTCCTTCATTATCTTCTAATCGCTAAGCTACCTAACTCTTCAAGAACGTCAACGATATTATCCATATCAAATTCTCTTGACGTCAGTAACCTTCTTCTACTTAAATAGGATCATTTGAAAATTCACTATAATACTTCTCAATTAATGCTTTGTCATTTTCTTCACTTGGTACTTCATCTAGATATTTATGTTTCCAAATCATCATTTGGTCACTAAAACTATACTCTGTATCAAACCAATTTGTATAATCATAATGCAATTCAAATTTCCTGCTACTTTCTAGAGACATTGTAAATGAATACCAAAGCTCATGATGATTATTTTCAAAAATATTTCTTAATTGATTGCTCAATTCAAACAGCTTTCTTTTACATCTCTTAAATTCTTGTTTATCAACATTATACTCAAACGGGATTTTCAAACTATACTTAAAGCTTTGTGTATTCTGAGGTGTATTATAAAAAAATAAGTTCCTCCCCCAGCTTCTGATAGCTGAGCATAAAAATAAAACTTTTCCCATTCTTCTGATATCATTTCATTAACTGTTTCAGCTATTTCTCTACATAATGTGTTTATTTCCTTTTTCATAGTTACCCACCCGCTCTATTTTCAATGATTTTCTTGAATGTCTTTTCACCTTCAGTTGCATAAACTACTTTAAATGAATCTGGGTTTAATGAAGCCTTTACGAAAATTGGCTTAATTTTCACAAATACTTTATCTCCAATTAATCTTTTTATCCGTTAGTGTATATTTGATTTTAGCAATAAGAACATTACATGTCTGCTCGCAAAGCATAAATAAACTAGGAAGTGTAAGGTAAATATGATGATTTATTAGTTCAAACCAAACTGAATTCTATTAAACTTACATACCAATATTAGTACTGAATTAAAGCTTATTATTTTTCACTTCTTCAAACCACTCATCAGCAATATGATCGGCTGTTTTAATATCATCATGCGTATATACGAAATCATACTTGTATTCCGCTTTAAAATTGCCACTCTTAACATCATAGATTAACTTCATCTCCGTTGGCATATCTCTTTCATATTCTTTACATAAGTCTTCAATTTTTTCGATATCTTCACATATTATACGCAACACCATAAGCATTCTTTTTTGAGACACATCATATCTTTCGTCTTCATTCTCCAATGCATCATTCACTTTATGACATTCTACATACTTATTATTGATACAATAAAAGAAACTGCCTGAAATAATTCCTTCTTCACGTGAAGCATAAACATACACTTTATCTGCTCTATCTTCAACGTACTCCATACATATAGATATCATATCGGCTTGTAATTTACTAAACTTATCTTCAAATTCTTTCATATTGCTTTTTTCACTCCTTGGATAAACTCTCAAGAATTCCAGTTAACCTTACCTAAAAAATCTTTCCGTTCCTTTTGTCACCATGGAATGACCCATCTTGGTTGCGTAGCGTTATGATAGTGAGCCTACAATGACTAGCGATTGGAATAAGCTGTTTTGGCGCTGTTCTATTTTATAAGTCATAACTCTTATAAAATAAATGATGAAATGCGCAAATGCGTTTAATAAAAGCACCATTTGCAGAGAAAATGCAATCGGTACTCACACTTACCCTTGCAAATTTTTCATTACCAAATTAATCTCATTAGTTAATCATTCTTTTACCTCTCTTTTATATTTTCCATCGACACCTTTAAATTTATGACTTATCTTACATGAAACTGTACTCTTAACCAACTTTAATTGAGTTCTACCTAACGGACTAATTCTCTTGGGTTCAATCTCCAGCTTGGTCTCTCGGCTCTTTCTAGCTCTAATCCTTGTAAAAATAAATATTTTATTATTAGCAAACAAAAAATTCGCAGTAAATTTATTCGTCTGCGAATTTTTATAAAATTTATTCAATTAAAAACATCTTCATCATTTTCATTTAATACTGCCTGTACTTCGTCCTTTTCAAAAACTGCCATATATTCATAAGGTAAAGCCAAAACTTGAATAAGAGAGGGGCGAATCTTTAATAATTGGTATGCATAAAAAGCTTCTAGTTCTTCTGTATCATCTTCTTCGTTTACAGCTCCTATATACCAACCTGAATCTCCTTGTTCACACTCACTGCTTCTTTGTAAGTAAATACTATCTACTTCTAATACATTTTTGGCCACAACCACCTTATCACTAAACCTGACTGTTTCACCATTATTAATATTTAGCTTCCGTAAAAAGTGAACTTGCTCCAACTGTATCCATAGAGCAAGCGTTAGATCTTCTGTATCGTCCTCAAATGGATTCTTTGAATAATCTGGTGAAAGAATATGATACTCTTCACCTTTTATAGAAACAATAAACCTTGACCACCCTATTTGTATAGAAAAACCTTCAACCCATTTTTCGGTTTCTATAGTTTCAAAGATACTAAAAAGGTTCTCAACCTGCATTTCCAATTCATTTTCAGCTTGAATTACAAATACTTTACCACTTATATTTTTAATGAATTTTTTCAATTATTCTAACCTCTCTTCTATAGCTTTTTTTAAAGCCTCTCTCGCTTGAGCTTCTAACTTTAACATTTGTTGTCTTACTTCTTCTGGCACATCTCCTAACTTAGAATGTCCCCTCCATTCACTCCAATTATGAGCTCCTTTAGAAGCATTAGTAGATTTACCAAGCCCAACAAAGTTTTCTTCTAAATTTAAAACTTCTATCTGCGCTTCCTTAGTTAGTTGGTTAAACCCTTCAAACTGCGTTATTTCTTTCATGGAAACAATATGATCAGCTTCCAGTTTTTGAACTTCATACCCATAAACAGGGTCAATTTTAGGACCTTCTGGATTTACCTTTTTTCTTATTTGGTTATTGGGTGTCTTCTTTCTTAATGCTTTATAATCTTTTTTAGATATTCCATTACTCGCTCCACTGTTTCCACTTCGTACCGAAAACATCCGCCCAACATCTTTTCCAGTAATCCACTCATCTACCACTGGCATACGCGTTCCAGTCAGCGGTTCTTCTACTACTCGGACCTTCTTAGGAGCCAGCTTAATATCTCCGGCTTGACTAATTTTCTTTTTGACATAATTCGAAGAAGAACGATAAGCTTTCTGAGCGCTTTGCAGCGGCGGCATAATGCGCTGAGCCGCTTGTTTGCTAAGTACATTCCGCATATCACTAAGTTTCTTCGCTCCATTTGCCACGGCATTAGCCCCTGCTTTCACTGTTTTCCCCGCTACCTTCGTAGACAATGCCCCTGCCCCAGCAATCCCTAACGCTTGCAGAAGACTTGCTTTACGCTGCTCTTCACTAATCTTGTTCCCGAACATGTCGCGTCCGGTCATGTATTCTCCTAGGCCGTTTGCAGCCACAAGACCGTAGAGGCCTTTTTCGGTTTGCTGCAGGACTTTGAAGGATTTGGCGGATTTGTAGGCGTCTAGGGCATGATCCGCTGCGCTTAGGCCTTTAGCCGTTTTGTAGATTGCTTTTCCGCCTTTTGCGGCTCTTCCTACCCAGCCGACGACCGGAATGAATCCGGCTGCTGCCATGGCTCCTGCTGCAACGCGCTGTGAGGTGGAAAGCTTTTCACCCGTAACAGGGTCCACGCCTTCTGCTGCTCGTTTATAATCATAATATCCGCTGACCTCTCCTGTAAAGGTAGAAACCGCATCCCACGTTTTTTCATACCACGGCTTATTTGCTTCTTCTTCTTGCTTCTTTTCCAGTTCGTATACTTCTTCTTGCTGCTTATTGTAGTCAACATACGAAGTCGCATAGTCGTTTAGCTTTGTTTGAACTTTATACAGCTCGCTGTCGTGATACGCTTTTTCGTTAAAGGCAAGCTGATAGGCGCTTCCTCCTTGACTCGTAGCAAGCTCTAAGCCGCTTACTAGCGTATTCACTACCGTATAGAAATCGTCCATTTCGCTGTATTCTTTTGACCATTCAGCATCAAGCTGATTCACCGCTTCAATTGTATCGGTGCGTTTTTTCTCTGCTTCTTCTATTTTATCGTTAAACTCACTCGTTGAAAACGCTGAAATAGAGACAATATCGTCGATGCCGTTTAAAATACTCTGCAGATCTTCGTGCTGCTGAGCAACCATTTCTTTAGCGTTGCTGTTGGCATTTTTTAACTCTGTTTCTAAAAACGATTCATTCACAACCGTGCTTCCGGCTAGCTTTGCTTTTTCAGCTTTGACGTGAAGTGCTGAAAAATAGCTTTTTTGCATTTTAATTAAGTTTTCCCACTGTCCGGCCGTATCGGCGTGCTGCTTGTAAAAAGATTTTATATTGTCAGCGCCTTTTCCTTCTAGGCTGCCGTCTAAGTCCGCTACGCCCTGCAGCGCTTTTTTCAGTTCGCCCAGCTGGCTGAGTAACTCATCGTAGGCATTTTCCCTGTCTTTTGCTACGTCAAACAGCGCTTTTGCATCGTATACCTTTCCCACAGTCATCCCCCTTTACTGCTACGAATGGATAATGGATTCGTCTTGTTCTTTTAACAAATCCACATTTGATTTTGTATCTTTTACGTTTTTGTTTAGCGCTTTTATATAAGTAGAAACAAGCGTTTGAATTTCTTCTTCACGCGCTTCCCATTTACTTGTGGTATCAAGACTGTTTTTTCCGAGGTCAGGCATTTTGCTGATGGATAAATTTCCAATCGCTGTGCTGACTGCTTCAAGCTTTTTGATAACGTCAGCGTGATCAAGCTTAATCGTCATGAGAACAGCCCCCTTCTAATTTCACTAATCTTGCTTTCTACTGCGTCGTAGGCTTCTTCACCTTTAGCTAATAGGGAATCAGCTTCTCCAATAGCGGCGTTAAAGCCGCTTAAAAATCCTTTTTCAGCTTCTAGCATTCCAATCTTTATATCGATTTGACGAATATATCCATCGTAATCACCATCTAAAATGCCTTTTATATTGTCGTAGGCTGCCGTACGTTTTTCTTCAAAATCATCCGATAACGTACCCGTCCACTTTTCTCCTAGCTCAGGCTTTTTGATTTGTTCGATTTCAGTTAATGAAGCATTCTGTTCAGCTTCAATTTTACTTTTGGCCGTTTTTAGCTTAGAAATTTTCCCTTCTACATCTGAAACTTTTCCAGATACTTCGCTCAGCAATCCGTCTAATACGCTTCCTAAACCCATATCGTCCCTCCTGTTCCGCACATTTCGAGTTTAATCCAATAATTATAAGTATAAAATTTGTCTCATTATAGCTAAATAGGAAAAAACTCTCTTTTTTATGATTCTAGTTTCATGAATTAGGATAAAAATGAAAAATAAGAGAAAAAAGACTCATGTCTAAATACGTTATCCACCCATATTCCGTTATCCAAAAGAGAGAATGAGTAGAATAAAACCATTCCTTTGTACCCATACCCGTTTTCTGCCATAAATTAAAGCTTTTCGCGTAAAAAGACCAATCTACACTTCGCTTTTTTACACAGCAAAAAACCTCTGCACATCCTGCAGAGGTTTTGTTTTATACTTGAACCGGCGTTGGTTCTTCAGCTGCTGGTTCATGCTGCACAAGCCCGTAGTTTTCCCACGCTCGGCTTCTCCAGCGGAAAAACATAATAACCGCGCGCGTCCATTCATCGGCTGCAATTGCAAGCCAAATGCCGGCAAGCCCCATGTCTAAATGAAAAACAAAGAAATAACCAAGCGGCAAGCTCATCATGACCATCGACATTGCACCAATTAACACCGGATATTTGGCATCCCCCGCTGCCCGCAGCGAGTTAATCAGCACAATGTTCATCGTTCTTCCCGTTTCAAGCACGATGCTCAACAGCAGAACCGTTGCGCCAAGCTCAATGATATGTGGATTGTCTGTGAACACGCTGATAAGCTGTGTTCTAAATGTCATCACAAGAATAACCATCATCATCGTTACGCCACTAGCCCATTTGACGCTTTTCCATACGCGCTCGTACGCTTCATCTTTTTCATTTCCGCCTACTAAGCGGCCGACAATAATCGCTGTTCCCATCCCAATCGCAATTGCAAATAAGTAAATGAACATAGAAATATTCATTGCGTACTGTCTAGCAGCCAGTGATTCTGCTCCTAGGTACGTTGCATAGTATAAAAAGACAATTTGACAGCCTTGATACATCACTTGTTCAAAAGCTGACGGAATACCGATTTTTAAAATTTTACCGATATATTCTTTTGAAAGCGTAATGTAGTACTGAAATTTCACTCTGTATTCCATTACTTGATACAGCAGCCAGAAAAATACAATCAGCGCAACAAATCGGCTGAACGCAGATGAAATAGCTGCTCCTTGCACGCCCATTTCTGGAAAGCCGAACTTCCCGAAGATTAAAGCGTAGTTTCCTGCAATATGAAAAATGTTCATTCCAAGTGATACAAACATCGCCTGCTTGGTAAAGCCGTGCACGCGAATAATCGCTGCAAGAGAATTAATAATCGCTTGAAGAAAAATAGCTCCTCCGACGATAGATAAATAGCTCTGTGCATACATCAGTACGTCGCCTTGCAGGTTCATGGCTTCCATCATATGTCTTGAAAACAAAAGAAAACCCGCGCTAATGACTAGCCCGACTCCTAAATTTAACGTAACGGCCAAAGCAGAAATCTTTGACGCTTCCATATAACGCTTTGATCCTAAATACTGAGATACAACAATTGCCGCCCCGTTACCAATGACCTCTAACACCAAAATCGCAATGTGAAGGTATTGATTGGCTGCTCCGACTCCTGATACGGCATCATCTGACAGCGCACTTAGCATAAAGGTATCAGCAATTCCCATTAACATAAAAAGAAACACTTCTAAAAAGATCGGCCACGTTAAGAAAAACAAATTCAGCTTTTCTTTTGGCCCTTTTTTTGTTTCGACCGCGGTCATCCCATCACCTTCTTTACCGATATCCAATTTCAAACAAGAAGTATCTTACCACACATTTCTTTTGTATACATCCCCTTTTTAGCACATTTTTTATTTTATTTGTTTAGGCATAAAAAAAGCCGCTTCCTCGAAGGAAGCAGCTTTTTTCCGTTATTAAATTGAAATTTTCACTTCTGCATTCATACCTGGAAGAACTTTATCTGATGCATCATCAATTGAAATTTTAACAGGTACTTTTTGCGTTACTTTTGTGTAATTTCCTGTATTTTGAGCTGGAAGCATAGAAGACACTGAATTTGTTGCGCGTCCGATTGCTTCAACATGACCTTTAAAGACTTTGCCTGAATCTCCGTCCACTGTAATATCTACGCTGTCTCCTTCTTCTAAGTCACCTAGGTCTGTCTCTTTAATATTTGCAGTAATATAGATTTTAGATAAATCAGCTGTTTGTGCTAATACATCGCCAGCTTTTACTAATTGATTTTGAGAAGCATTGTTTTTAATGATTGTTCCGTCGATCATAGACATCACGTCTGTTGATTTGTCGCCTTCTTTTAAGCTTCCAACAGAATCGCCTTGAGAAACGCTATCTCCTTCTTTTACATTCCATTCGGTTAACTGACCGTTAGCTGAAGCAATGACTTGTGAAAGCGGTGCTTCTACCTGCGCTTCATCCGTTTTAACGTAATTTGCTTTTTCGTAGAAATAATATCCACCAAAACCTACTAGTAATAAAATCACAATGATTCCAACAATGTTAGTAACCAATAAACGACTTTTACTCATCGGAATTCCTTCTTTCTATAGTTAGTATATTATACAGACGTTTCTTCTGTTTGAGGTGCCGGCAGCATTTTTCTTTCTTCTTGCGGCTCAGCTTTTTCTTGAACCTCTTCTTTTTGAACAAGAATTCTATTTTTACCGCTCCACGCTTTACTTAGTGAAGCAATGAGCATAATCACTCCTAAAATACCAAGCATGAAAAATAAGTTGTGATACGCATGTAAAATCGACGCTTTTTTAGCGCTTGCTACAACAGCCTTCACAGCTGATGATTTTGCGTCCGCTTGGCTCATTCCCATACCCATATAGCGTTTGATCATTTCAGACAGCTGCAGTTTCACTTGAGGATCTACTGAGCTAATTTGACCTCGAAGGTCTTCGTAACAAATCGCGTTTTGTCGAACAACAAACCATCCTATCACAGGTGCTATAATTGCTCCTAATAAATTTCGAATGGAGTGCAGGGAAATCGAACGCATAGAAGCTTGATGTAAATCTCCGGCTAGTGCCGTTCCTAGCGCACCTGATACTAGTGCCATACTAACACCCATACCAAAGAGCATAATGTGAACATACAAGCTCATTATTGATGTATCGGCTGATACGTTCACCCAGCTAAATCCTACAATAACAATTAGAAGTGATCCAATTGCTCCAAGGTAACCGGGGCCAAATTTGTCATACAAGAATGTCGTAGCAACTGCTGAAATCAGTACCCCAATAAAAAAGTACAAATAAAAATAAGAAAGTGTGGTGTACGATGCATTTTGAACATTTTGCATCACGCCATTAATGCCTGCGATTGCTAGAATATATGCCATATGACCCCCAATTGCCATAATTGTACCTGCAACTGGTTTTACGGCTAGCAGCGATTTTAATGGTACTAACGGATTTTCAGCTGCTAAATCAACTAAGACAAAAATCACAACTAACCCTGCTGCAGCTAATAAGAACGGCCACACTTGAATAGAAGCAAATCCTTCGTATCTTAGTTCATAAAGTGGATAAACCAATAAAATCATAATAAGACTAAGAATAAAGATACTTTTTTTATCAACTGGACGCTCTTCTTGCTGACTCGGATCGTGAGCAGGCAATACCTTATACCCGATAAACAGACAGACAAGAGAAGCTATTATTCCTAAAACAAAAACCCAGCGCCAATTATCCATGCTAAGAGATACAGCACCTAAAAAGGCTCCAATCGCCGTTGAACCGAACAGTCCGCCGATCGCTAACACTAAAAAGAAGTTTCGGATTTTATTCGGAAACGAGATCAGCGCAGCTGGAATAATGGTTAAAAACAGCATTCCTGAACTTAAGCCTTGAATCAGACGACCAAGGGATAAAAACGCAACGTTTTCGGAAAAAACGTTGATAATCGAACCTGCTAAAAAGACTAAAACGAACGTTAAGTATGCTTTACGCACGCCATATTTTTTCGTGAGCATCGGACCAATAGGTACCCCGAGTCCAAATGCCAAGTTAGAAATAATAGATGGCAATAGTAAGCTTTGTGTACTCGCATCAAATCGATTTTGAATCAATACTTGATTGACCGTGTAAGATAAATTCAAAAAATACTGAGGGCCAATCGAAAATAGCGTTAAAATCGCCATAATTAAGTATTTAGGTACGCTTAAACCTTGTTTGTCGGAGGCTACTGCTGGATTATTCTGACTCATATTTATTCCTCCTTTTATTAAATTCTTTTCATATGACTAACAATTCCTTACATATTTTATTGTACAAGTTGTATAATGCAAGTTATGGCAGCACTACATATTATACATCTTTTAAAGAAGAAATCAACTTCTTTGTTTCAACTTAAAAAGACTATTTTTCAATAGCCTTTTTGTTCATTTATATGTATTCGCTTTAACATCCATTACTGCGCCATTTTTTAAAGTTGTGATTCAAGCGGGATAAGCTTTTTTCCAGTGCTAAAATCTCTTCTTCCGACCAATCTTCTAATACTTCAGCATAGGCTTGTTTACGCTTGTTTTGTACATGCTGCAAAATATCTTTCCCTGAATCCGTCATTTCAATTAAACTGATCCGACCATTTTCTGGACTCGGAAAGCGGCGAACAAACTGTTTAGCCTCAAGCGCAGATACTTGCCGGCTAGCTGTAGATAAGCTTAGTTTTAAATTTTCAGCTAATGCATTAATCCCGAGCGGACTGCGCTGATCTAGCTCGCTTAAAAGTAAATATTCAGAACGGTCCAAGCTTCCAAGCTTGGGACTGTGCGTCGTTGTCAGACGAACAAGCAGCGCAATTTCGTGCTCAATGGTTTGCAGCGAGTCTCGCTTCACCTCTGTCTCCCCCTTTATCTCATAGAACATTCTGTAATTTTTGATATATTTACTATACCGCAACCGTTCGCGTGAACCAACCTTTTTTCCGCTTTTCTTCTATTGTATAGATAGAAATCATAGATAGGGTACATTTAATTGTAGCATCACAGGACAGTGGTCGCTTCCCATTACATGCGGATGAATAGCAGCTTCTTGAATAACGTCTTTGATCCTCTCTGATACGATAAAATAATCAATGCGCCATCCGATATTTCGTTCTCTCACTTTGTTCATATACGACCACCATGTATATGCTCCTTCTTGATGCGGGTATAAATAACGAAATGTATCGAGAAATCCGCTAGTAAGAAGCGTCGTCATTTTCCCTCGCTCTTCTACTGTAAAACCGGAATTTCCTCGGTTTGGCTTAGGATTGCGCAAATCAATTTCTGCATGTGCTACGTTTAAGTCTCCGCATAAAATCACTGCTTTACGGCTATTTAATTTTTTTAAGTACACGAGCAAATCATCTTCCCATTGAAGCCTTTCTTCAAGCCTCGCTAAATCTCTTTTAGAATTTGGCGTATACACATTTACTACATAGCATTGGTCAAACTCGAGTGTGATAATACGCCCTTCATCTTCCGATTCTTTATCAACACCGTATGAAACGGATAAAGGCTTCTGCTTTGTAAAAACAGCCGTTCCGGAATAGCCTTTTTTCACGGCGTAATTCCAGTACTGATAGTAACCTTCTAGCTGCAAATCAATTTGTCCTTCCTGCAGCTTCGTCTCCTGAATACAGAATACATCCGCATTCACTTCTTGAAAATAATCTAAAAATCCTTTTCGCACACACGCGCGAATGCCATTTACGTTCCACGAAATCAACTTCATAAACTCTCCACGTTCTCCTCGCTTAATTTATGTATCAGTTTTTAGTGTAGACAATTTTTTATATGAGTTCAAATAATTCAAAGCATATACTTTTCTTTTCAAGGTATTCCTGATATTTCTTCTTATTTTATTTTCCGTACCACAAACACTAGATATAAGAGGTGAAAAGCAATGTCAACAAACAATCGATATAACAATACCGAAGAAGTTTCTGCTGTTTCTAAAAAAGAAGAACACCCTACTAAACAATGTGAAACACAAGATCAAACGGCGCTCACTAAAGAAGATTTTTCTTTAAATGATTCTGCCATTAAACATTTCAGCAGGTAATCCATAGAAATAAGAACCCGTTAACTGGTAGCAAGACTTGTTACATCGAGCTCTTGCTATCCATTTCTTAAAAACAAGGTGATCATATGCTAAAAACCAATCAAATGATAGAAGCCATTAAAGAACATTCCATGCCCTTTGCTAATGTCGATGACTTACTGCCGCTTATTAACAAAGCAAGCCACGCTCAATACGTTCTTCTCGGCGAAGCATCGCACGGCACATCTGAATTTTATAACATTCGAGCAGCTATTACGAAAGAATTAATTCAGCATCACGGCTTTTCCTTTATAGCAGTAGAAGGAGACTGGCCTTCATGTTTTGAAGTCAACCGCTATATTAAAGGCTATACAAATCAATACGCAAATACCGAAGATGTCTTAAAATCTTTTAACCGCTGGCCTTCGTGGATGTGGGCCAATCAAGAAATAAAAGAATTAATTGAATGGCTTCGTGTTTATAACCACAACCTGCCGGCACATCAGCCAAAAGTAGGTTTTTACGGCTTAGATGTATACAGCCTGTGGGAATCGATGGAAGCTATTATTGAGTACTTAGAAAACAACCACTCTTCTGATGCACAGAAAGCAAAAAAAGCATTTGAATGCTTTGAACCTTTTCACCGTGAAGCACAGATGTACGGAATTTCTTCTGCTCTTTACGGAAAAAACTGCATGGTAGAAATCCTGGAGCTTTTACAAACCATTCAGCAAAAGAAAGACATCTATACTCATGAGCCTGAGGCTGCGCTTAGTATGCAGGTAAATGCGCTGGTAGCGAGCAATGCTGAAGCTTATTATCATACGATGATTACCAATGACAATGAATCGTGGAATATTCGCGATCGTCATATGGTAGAGGCTTTAAAATATATTCAATCTTACTACAAGGGTAGTGCTAAAGGAATTGTATGGGAGCATAACACTCACATCGGAGATGCAAGAGCAACGGACATGAAAAGCAGCGGCATGGTGAATGTAGGTCAGCTTACCCGTGAAGAATACGGACAGCAGCATGTTTATGCCGTCGGATTTGGAACTCATCACGGCACGGTCATTGCTTCTGATAGCTGGGGTAATCCACACCAGGAATTAACTGTTCCTCCAGCTATAAAAGGAAGCTGGGAAGATACCATTCACCGAGCAGGTGCTTTTGATCAATACCTCATGTTCACGGAAGCAAATCAACCATTTTTTAATTCAACCATAGGCCATCGCGCCATTGGTGTTGTATATGACCCAGAGATTGAACAATACGGAAATTATGTTCCTTCTCGCTTGTCAAAACGATATGATGCTTTTATTTATGTAGAAGAAACACATTCTTTATCGCCACTCGCCTTTTAATCAAATAAGCGGACTTCTAAAGAAGTCCGCTTGTTTTTATTGTAAAAAGCTCCGAATCGTCTCCGTCACAAGTGCGTGGTCTTCTTCTTGCGACATGCCTGATACGGTGATGCTTCCAATTACCCCAACGTTTTTAACCGAAATCGGAAATGAACCGCCCACCGCTTCAAATTCCTGAGGGTTAGCTGCATAAAACTGAGCGTAGGAACGATTTTTTAACTCGCAGTACAATTTCATATAATACGAGCTGTGATGGTGGCGAAGAACGGTGTTTGATTTTCGTTTAATCCATTCTTCATGATCGGGAATTGCCCCTTCCATTGCATGGTGAAATAAGGTTTGACCATTTCGTTTAATATTTATGGTAACTGCCTTCCCCTTACTTTTTGCTTCATTAATAATAGCTGTTCCTATCTGCAAGGCTTGGTCATTTGTAAACTGATGAAATATCAGTTCTTTTTCTTGCTGAACTACTTTTTCAAGCAGTGTCTCTACCGAATGATTACTCACTGTTTGTCGCTCCTTAGTTAAAATAGACCGCTCGTTTTTCTTTACTGCTTTCAAACGCTGCTTCGATAACTTTAACCACGTCACGGGCTTCTTCTGCCGAAACCGGAAGTTCTTCTCCTCTAAGCAGGCTGTCGGCTATTTTTTTATAATAAGTCACATAAGAACCGTGCAGAGTTTTAATTTCTTCGGTTTCTCCTTCGCCTGTTGTCAGCTTTCCGTAGTATTCAGGGCTGTCGGCTCCCCACGTATCATCTAAAGGCTTCTTGCCGGCTCTTAGCATATCTTCTTGGCCGTCAATGCCGTATTTGATGTAGCTTGCTTTTGTTCCGTGAACTTGAAAGCGAGGTCCGTTGCTTGGCACAATGGCGCTTGAATGTAAAATGACGCGAAGAGAACCGTATCCAAGTACCACATGGAAGTAATCATCCGTACGTGCATGGTCTCGCTGACCAAACACATCGGCTTGAACAAAGTCAGGCATTCCAAAAAGATGTAAGGCTTGGTCAATTAAATGAGATCCTAAATCATAAAGCGCTCCTGACCCAGGTCCTTCATTTTCTCTCCAGCGGTCTCGAACAGCTGGACGATAGCGGTCAAAATGGGCTTCATACATTTTAACGTCGCCTAATTTTCCTTCTTCAATCAGCTGCTTCACCGTCAAATAATCATTATCCCATCTGCGGTTATGATAGACGCTTAGTTGAACATCTTGTTCTTTTGCTAATTGAATTAATTCATTTGCTTCTTTTTCCGATACCACCATCGGCTTTTCAACAATCACATGCTTGCCTGCGCGCAGTGCGTCTTTCACCATTTCATAGTGCATGCCGCTAGGCGTTGTAATAATAACTAAGTCAACGCTGTCATCTTCTAGAAGTTCAGATAGAGTGCTTACTACTTCAACATCCTCTAAGTCACTCTTCACTTTTTCAGGATTTGAACTCATTACCTTTGAAATATGAAATTCGTCTAACACGCTTAAAAGCGGCGTGTGAAAGACCGTTGCTGAAAAACCGTATCCTACTAATCCTACTTTTATTTTCTTCATCGTGTTTCCTCTCCTTTATCAAAATCTGTTACGATAAGCCTCACTTGATTTTGTTCTATTTTTTCTTTTACATCCGCTTCTGGTTCTTTATTCGTAATCATGACATCAATGTCGCTAATATCACATACTCGGTGTAAAAATTCACGTTCAAACTTCGTATGATCCGCAAGCATAATAACTTGTCTTGCACATTGAATCATCTGTCTTTTTAAAAACGCTTCTTCTTCACTTGGAGATGTAATACCATCTGCACCAATGCCGCACGTACCTAAAAACAGCTGATCTACTTTATATTCTTGTAAAGTAGAAATCGTTCTTGGCCCGGTGACGTTACGATTTTTACCGTTAAACTTGCCCGGCAGCAAAAACGTGTCACACGGCGTATATTGATCCAGCAAATCAACATTATCAATGGAATTCGTAATAACGGTTACATGCTTTACATCCATATACTTCGCCATCAGTGCGATTGTCGAAGACGTATCTAAAAGCACGTCATACCCTTCGGAAATAAACGAAGCTGCTTCTTTAGCAATTTGTTCTTTGGCTTTTGTAGGGGTTCGTTCACTATAATCAACGATATGACTGGACGATAGTGTCGCCCCGCCTTTGACTCTCATAACCTCACCGTGTTCTTCAAGCTTCACTAAATCACGTCTCGCCGTATCTTTTGAAACGGTGAACATATCGCAAATTTCTTCTAATGTAATCGTACGGTGTGTATGAAGGTATTCAACAATCGTACTCATTCGCTGCTCTTGATACATTGAAATACCCTCCTTTTTTACTTTGATATGAGTTCATTGTAGCGCAAAGAAACATTAAAAACCAGTAAAAAAACTTAAATTAATTATTTTTTTTACGTTTTTAACTTAAATTGTAGAAAATCATTTAAATAAATTAGGAAAAAAAGCATAAAAAGTGTACAAACGCTTGTTGGTAAGAACCAGCGTATTTTGGATAATACTTCTTCTATATCTGATACCCTTTCATGCTTTTCACTAATCGCTTCTAAAGGATTCAGACTTGTAGTCAACGAATGCCGAAGTTTCTAATTTCCTTTCTTCGTATGTATTGTTGTTTTAGCCATAGCCCTGTCTTTAACGGTGTTTCAGCCTAACAAACGTACAACCAAAAAAAGAGATTGAGACATAACTAAATCAATCCAATCTAAAGACGAACAAATGGGATACATGATCTAGTATGGATTGCTTGTTACACCTCTGTTGATTTCCGTGCAAGACTTCGCTTTCCGCGGGCGGCCGATGAGCCTCCTCGTCGCTTACACTCCTGCGGGGTCTCACCTATTCCGCTTTTTCCCGCAGGAGTCTTCGCCTTGCCCTCCCATCAACAGCTAGAAGCCACTACATACATGAAACCTACGTTCACCATACCAATGAAAAAATCCGAACGAGTTGGATTCTCAATCAAGAATCAAACTCGTTCGGATTTTCCTTCAACTAAAATACTTTTGTCCCAGCCTCTTTATCGTTACATCTTATGTTCAAGCGCCTTGAAGTTTTCTTGAAATTGCTCTAAGCGAACAAGTCCTTCTTCACGCAGACGTTTGTTTTCTTCTTCGATCGTTTTTGTTTCTTGCATTCCTTTCATAATAATATTCCATGTTTGTTCCATCGTTTCTACTTTTACGCTAGGTGCACCTGACATTTTGGCAATTTTAACGCTTTGCTGTGAAATATTTTCTGCATTTCGAACCAGTAGCTCATTCGTTCGTTTATCTAGTTCGTTCATTGACTCGGCTACTAAATTTTGACGTTTCGCTGCAATTGCATTAATAAGCCCATTTTTAAAAATAGGAATCGTTGTAATAAACGCCGAATTAATTTTGCCGATCAGCTTTGTATTTCCTCGCTGCAACATACGGATTTGAGGAGCGGATTGATAAGATACTTGTTTTGCCATTTCTAAATCATATAATCGCTGCTCCATCAACTCGACCGCATTTTTTAAGGTCTGAAGCTCCATTGCCGCTAGCTGATTTCCACTCGACGCTCTTTCTTCAAGTACCTTTAGCTCTTGTTTTAACTCTTCTACTTTCACTTCGCCCGCTACAATGTATTTTTCAAGCTCCATATAATGCTGATAGTTTTGCTCGTAAAGCTGTTCAAGCGTTATGGTTGAGTGCTTCATTTCGGTTTCATATTTTGTAATTTCAACATATACTTTATCAATTTCAGAGCCCATCGTCTCATATTTTTGAAACAGCTTATCCACTATTTTTTGACCACGTTTAAAAAGCTTAGAGAAAAACCCTTTATCTTCGACAAAATCCTTCGCGTCAAATTTATCCATAATCTTTCCAAGCTGCTTTAATAATTGACTTGATTCTTCCATGCTAGACGATTTAATTGTACTAAGCACTTTTCCGGAAAACGAGGAAATTTCATTTGCTGTTTCTTTCCCATACTCAAGTAGAGCTAGCTGATTTTTATAATCAATTTGTTCTGCTAAGCGACGTACTTCCGGCTCTTCTCGCAGTTTTGCTTTTACTTCATTAGGTTTTGTTTCTAAAACTTCTTCGGCTTCGTTTAAATCTAAAGGCTGTAATTCATTTGTTGCCATTTAAAAACCCTTCTTTCTTTAAAAGATTCGTTTTAACCATTTTTGAATGAGCGACGGCTCTTTGAATTCTTCATTAAAGCTAATATCTTCTAGCCAGTGCATATCGAAATATTTTTCTTCGACGAACGCTTCTATATCTATTTGACCGGTCGGATTAAAAAGGACAATATCAACGCCAAATTCATTTAATAGAAGCAGTAAAGCTGCATCTTCACGCGTAAACGCTTCATGTTCATTTCCATGATAAATAATCAACCGGGGGACGTGCTGCGTATAATCAAATTTTTGAAGCATGCGAAGCACATTGTTTGGAAGCTTCAAAGACTGATTAAACAAGTACATTTGATGCTGATACGCATCTTCATGATCCAACCGAAGGAGTTTTGAATGTGTACAATACCTAGAAATGGCTGCAGCTAGTCCTTGCTGAAGCCCGATAGGCAGCTCTTTATAGCGCCACCAGTTGCTTGCAATCATTTTATCAGGACTGAGCGTACCATCACTTCTGAGAGCTCCTTGATAATGAAAGTGGTTATTCCCTTCTATTTTTTTGGCAAAAGGAACAGAACCAATAGTCAAGGCTAACTCATTTTCTGTATGCATGAGCTCGTGCACTTTACTCCAGTACTCTTTTCGGTTTTTAGAAATGCCAAGTACTTTTGAAAACAAAACAGGCACGTGTACATATGGCTTTGACACTTCAAAGTTAGGACGAATAAACGCCCGTTCTCTCATTAATAAAAAAATCTCATCATACGTCGTTTTAAGAGTAACTGAAGTGGGAAAATAAGAACGAAATTGCCACGGTTTATACAGCATGGACTGCTCTGAATGAAGCACTTGCTCAATTTCTTGAGAAGCTCTAAATGCTACCGTTCCTTTTCGAACCGGTTTATCTGTTGGAAAAGGCAAAAGCGAGCTAATAGAAGGAAACGCATGAACAGTTGTTAGATTTTGATTTTCATCCACTTCTTTTAAATTATCTTTTCCTTCTGGATGAAAGGTCAGGACGTCAAAACCTAGTAAAATCAAATAATAGAGAAAATACTGCTCGCTTTTATTCGCATCTCCGTACCACATGATGCGAGGCGCGTGTTCTGGAAATGCTTTATCCAGCAGCCAAGGTTTTACATGATTCCACTGCCACTTTATTAAATCGATTAATACTCGTTGAAAATGCCCATCCATAAAGCCCTCTGCGTGCTGTTCTTTAAAACACGTTAACGTTTCAATAAATTTTTCACGTACTCGTCTATGTATAGCGGGATTTTCTGATTTCACTATCAGCTTTTTTCCTTCTAAAAAAGCAAACAGTCGATTTACAGAAAGGCCGCGTTCTTCTTGATTAATTTTAAGGATCGTTTGAACTTCTTTTAATCTATCATTAGAAATGGACTTATCAAGCTTATCGTGCAGGACAATGATGGATGATGATGAATGTGCAAGTTCATAAAGAAAAGCTGCGTAATCGTCGGTATCAAGATGAGTGCCTAAATATCTGCCCGCCACTTGTTTATAGGAAATTTGTTCCTCATTCTGTATAAAGTCACCTCGCAGAGAAATATCTTTAGAAAAAAGTGCAGTTCCACCCTGCTCATTGAGATTAATCATATAAGGATTGATTAATTTATTCACACCTTACAGCTCCTTTCTTCTCAGACATATACATGCTAAAAAGAAAGGGTACTCGTTAAAGCACCCTTTCCATTCCATTTATCCATCACCTTTTTTATACGGATAATCCGTAGTTGCGGCAAAGGTCCGCCAATCCACCTGAAAATCCGCTGCCAATGGCGTTAAATTTCCAATCGTTTCCGTGTTTATATAGCTCACATACAACGATAGCTGTTTCAATCGAAAAATCTTCGCCTAAATCATAACGAAGCACTTCTTCATTTGTTTCAGCGTCAATCAGACGAACAAACGCATTGGATACTTGTCCGAAGTTTTGTCCGCGAGCATCTGCGTCGTGAATCGTGACGCTAATTTCGATTTTTTCAACGTGGTCAGGAAGAAGAGAAAAATCAACGGCTATTTGCTCGTCGTCTCCATCTCCCGCACCTGTACGATTGTCACCGGTATGCTCCACAGCTCCATTTGGACTTTTTAAATTGTTGTAAAAAACAAACTCCTCGTCATTTACAACTTGGCTTGATTTATTAGCTAAAAATGCACCTGCATCTAGATCGAAATCTTGAGAGCCGGCATATTTATTTGTATCCCACCCAAGACCTACTATTACTTTCTTTAATCCTGGATTGGTTTTGGTTAGGTCAATACGCTGACCTTTTGATAAAGAAATTGACATAAAAACATCCTCCGTACGTTTTCTTACTTTAATGATTAGGCATTTAAACCAAAGTCGTTCACAAGTGCCGCTAAACCGCCTTGATAGCCGCTGCCAATAGCATTGAACTTCCATTCTCCACCGTGTCGGTACAGCTCTCCTACCACGACCGCCGTTTCGATAGAGAAATCTTCACCTAAATCATAACGAATTAACTCTTCGTCATTTGTTGCATTTAAAATACGAACGTAGGCGTTGCTTACTTGGCCAAAGTTTTGACCGCGTGCTTCCGCTTCATGAATCGTAATGGTAAACGCAATACGTTCAATAGATTGAGGCACATTTTTCAAATCTACTTGAACCTGCTCATCGTCTCCTTCACCTACGCCTGTACGGTTATCTCCGGTATGTTCAACTGCTCCGTTTGCACCGGTCGTATTATTGTAAAAAATAAAATCAGATTCTGAAGAACATTTTCCTGCTCCGTTTAATAAAAAGATAGATGAATCTAAATCAAAATCGTTTCCACCGTCATACTTGTTAACATCCCATCCAAGACCTACCACTACGTTTGTTAATCCTGGATTTGTTTTTGTTAAATCTACTTTTTGTCCTTTTGAAAGATTAATAGCCATTATATTCCCTCTTTTCGAGTTGTTTATTTTGTATATTTATTTGCAATTTCACCTAATCCGGTATCTCTTGTGCCATCGCCAGTTGCTGAAAACTTCCATTCTTTTCCATACCGGTAAATTTCACCTGCAAATAAAGCTGTTGCTCCTGAATGGTCTTCAGATAAATTAAAGTAGACAAGCTCTTCGTTTTTAGTACTGTCTACAACGCGAATAAACGCGTTTTTAATCATACCAAAATCTTGGTTTCGCTCAACACACTGATAGATGTTAACCACAAACACAAGTTTATGTACATTTCCAGGAACCTTTTTTAAATCAACAAAAATTTGTTCATCGTCCCCTTCACCTGCTCCAGTAAGATTATCGCCTGAATGCCTCACACTCCCGCAGCTGCTCTGACGATTTCCGAAATACACAACGGCTGTGTTACTCGCAAGTTTATCGTTTGAATCCAGCATAAGGACAGATGCATCACAGTCAATATTCGCTCCGTTTCCTCCGAAACCAAAAAAGCTGCGTTTTTTTACAGGATCCCATCCTAACCCAACAGTAATAGAAGATAGGCCTTCTCTTCCTTTTGTTAAATCAATTTTTTGACCTTTTTGTAGATTAATAGCCACTTTTATTTACTCCTTTGCTGTAACTAACACATTCTTTTTCAGGTTCTATATAGCTCTATATAATAGCCCAGATAAATGAAAAAATAGTGAAATCCCTTATACTATTTTTAACGTTCACGTAAATATTCTTTCCATGGAAAGAATACCACAATTTGGTGGTTGCTTCAAAAATTAAGCTGTCTATTATGACGTAAATTAGTTGATTTAAAGTTTAAAAGTTAAGTTTACCTACTAAAAAAAGACTGTCTCTAAACTCGAAACCCGAGTTATGAGACAGTCTTTTTTGGCTTATTGAGCTATTTTTAAAGTAGGTTCTTGCTGTTCAGCTGTTTTAGCAGCTGCCACGTTTTGAATACGTCCTTCTGCTTTGTATTCAAACGGACTGTTAAGTGTTTTAATATAGTCTACCGTTGCTTGTAAATCTTCTGGTCCCACTTCCATATCTGAAGAAAGTGCGCCAATACCGTATTTTTCATTTCCGTACATATAGTTATTGACTACTACCGTGTATTCTTTTTCTTTGTCAATTTTACTTCCGTCTGGAAGCGTGATATCGACTACTTTATTGGTGCTTCCATCCCACTTATAGTTAAAGCCTGCAATATGGAAATCTAGCCCCGATGATGTGATTTGATTGTTTAACACCGTTTCTAAATCCGCTCCGCTTAGCTTTACTTTATTTAAGACGTTGCCAAACGGCTGAATCGCAAACAAATCACCGTATGTCACTTCCCCGGCATCAAGCTGTGAACGAACGCCTCCGCCATTCATTAAAGCAAAGTCGGCGTTCATTTCCGCTTTCATACCGTCAGCAATTAAGTTTCCAAGCGCGATATCGCCTATTGCTCCGCTAGACGGATAGCCTTTTGCTAGAGCGGTAGATGACTTCCCAACAACTTCTGCTTTAATAGGCGCTGCTAAGTCTTCATACTTTTGCATAATCTTTGAAACTTCAGGGTCTGGCGTATAGTCTTTTTGGTAAACGGTCACGATTTTTGCATCTTTTTTCACGATGTCACCCGTATTATCAATTTCAACGTCTACGTCAGAAAACGCTGAACCGTATGAATAAGCTTGAACAATTAGTTTATTATCTACTACTTTGTTATTTAATACGTGATTGTGAGCTGAAAAGATAACGTCAACTTCATCATCAACTTTTTTAGCTATGTCCGCTGCATCAAATTCAGTAGGCGTTCCATTTTGATTCGAAGGATTATGAGCTAGTACCACAATTGCTTTGATACCTTGCTTTTTCAACTCGGCCGTGTATTTATCAATCGCTTCTGTTTCGTCTGTAATTTTTAAGTTTTCATTTCCTTTACGAACAATCATGCTTGGCGTTTCTTGTGTCACAACTCCGATGAAGCCAATTTTCTTGCCGCCTACTTCTTTTATCGCGTAAGGCTCCGTAATTAACTTTCCAGTTGAGGTATCATACGCGTTTGCCGCTACGACCGGGAAATTCATGCCGTCGTATCCTTTTGTTCCTTTTGGATGGTCTCCGCCTTCAATCATACGGTGAAGCTCAGCAATGCCTTCATCAAACTCATGATTTCCAAGCGTACCTACATCAAATCCAAGTGATTCCATAACTTCAACCGTTGGTTCATCTTGAAACAGCGCTGAAACTAATGGGCTTCCGCCAATCATATCTCCTGCATGAACTAAAAGCGTATTCGGATTTTCAGCTTCTTGTTTACGAATAGCCGCTGCTGTATATTTCATATTTCCAGCTAACAGCGTTTGGCCATTTGATGTAATTTTTGTATCTGTATCCAGCTGACCGTGCAGGTCGTTCATGCCTAACAGCTGAATTTTTGTATTATCTTTTGATTCCCCGTTTAAATTAATTTTGTAAATGCCAAATCCTTTGTCGTCCGTTTTATTTGTATACGTAATGTTGCTTCCTTCAGCTAAATAGCTTTCTCCGCGCGGTGAGCTTGTGAACATCACGTTAGCTGTTCCGTTAATCGGTGCAATTGACCAGTTATCATCAGCTGTCGGCGTGATTTCTTTTTGCTCTGTGATGTAGTCCATTAGAATTTGACGGTTTTCATCCGCTGAATCCACTACAAGCTCGCTTCCTTTGAGACCAGGAAAGTTTCCGCCTCCGCCAGCTCGGTAATTATTTGTCACAACAATAAATTCTTGGTTGGGATCAACCGGTTTACCATTATACGTTAAGTTGATGACGCGGCTTGAACCTCCGTGAATCACGTTTCCATTCACGTCGTATTTTGCTGGTTTTGTTACATCAATTTGGTATTGAACACCATCTATTACGTCAAAATTGTAAACAGGGAAGCTTGGATTTAATAATTCCTGCTCTTCTGTTTTATTCGGTGTAATTTGATTAAATTTACCGGCAGACATATCAATCCAGTCTTTTACAACAGAACCTTTTACTTTGACCGCTTTTAATGTGTTGTCATATAGATACAGGTCACCTGCGCTTCGAATCGTTAAGTCACCTTTTTTAATTTCCGTATATTCATCTACGCCGTTTCTTCCTGCTTTAAAAGGTGCTCCGACTGATAAAATTGGAAGGTCTTTGTATTCCGGCTTGTTTTGAGAAACATATTTTTCCACGTAGTCTTTTTGTGCGTTTGTCACAACTTGAATGGATGGATCATCTTGCACAAGAGAAAAATAGCTGTGGATATCATCCGTCGTTTTACCAATTGGTGTATTCACATATTTTACCGTTGCATCATGATCTTTTTGAACCGCTTTAACAACGCCTTTATCCGGTTCTACCGTACTTTGCGTAACCGTTTTTCCTGACGCGTCTTTTACGTCTTTATACGTTTCACGCGTGGACGATTGAGAGCTTACTACTTTCCATTTTCCTTTTTCTTCTTTTAACGTTAAGTCAATTAAACCAAGTGACCCTCCGCCATAACCTGCTTGGACAGCCGGAACGCCGTTTATCGTTCCTTTTGCATTATCAACGCCAGGAAGAGGTTTTTTATCTGCTCCAAGGAACAAACCGTCTAGCGCAGCTTCCGTTTTAGCAGGAAAAACTTTATGCGTATGTGAAAACGTAATAGCATCAATGCCTTTTACTTCACTTAATGAGTAAATCACATCTTCTGTATTTTGTTTGTTGCCGCTAAATCCAGAGTGAGCCATCGCGACAACTACGTCCGCACCTTTTTTCTTCATTTCTGGAATGTATTTATTGGCTGTTTCAACAATACCTTTTGTAATGACTTTTCCATCAAGGTTTGCTTTATCCCAGTCATTGATTTGAGGAGGCACAAAGCCAATGAAACCAACTTTAATCGTTCGTTTCTTACCATTTTCATCGACGACTTTTTTATTCATAATTTTATAAGGCGTAAATTTGTTTTTGTCGTTTTTTGAATTGTTGTCATGATCGTCAACGTAGACATTGGCATTTATGTAAGGGAAGTTCGCATCGTTGTAAGCTTCTTTTAAGAAGTCTAATCCATAGTTGAACTCATGATTTCCAAGCGTTGCAATATCATAATCCAGCTGATTCATCGCTTTGAATACAGGATGAACTTCGCCTTTTTTCAGTGGATCAATCTTGGCTTTATACGTGCCTAGAGGCGTTCCTTGAATGAGGTCTCCGTTATCTACTAATAAGCTGTTTTTCACTTCTTTTCGAGCATTTTTGATTAAGGTAGCGGTTTTAGCTAAACCCACTTTTTCATAAGAGGCGTCTTTGAAATAATCATAGTTTAATAGATTCGTATGAACATCGGTTGTTTCCATCAGGCGTATGTTCACAAGCGCATCTTTTTTATTGTGGCCTTGGTGCTCGCTTTGCTGCGAGCTTTGTCCAGAGTGACGTTCTTCCGCTCCTGCCTGTGTAGTTAAAAGAGGCATAGATAATAGAGAAAGTGCCAGTGATGTGGATAGGATTTTTTTCGTTTTGCTACTTTTGTTCTTTTTCATCTACCATTCACCTTTCAAGTAAATTATCATCGCTATGAATCTAGCAACTGTTCAAAAATAGTATAGCAGAAAAGATTTGCGAAGGATGTAAATTTTTTGATTTTTTAGTACACCATTTGTATGCGTTTTATTAACTTTTTGTAAACCAAAAAATTTTTTTCAGTTTCTCCCTTTAAAATAAAGGACTATAGTTTTTATTAATTGGATGAACCCTCCTTTTTAAATAAGTCTTATTACCCTAATTTATGAAGATTCCCACGACCTCTTTTGATCTAAAAAAAATTTATTTCAAGCGGTGTATATATAGGTACTATACATAGGATATTAAAACCAGGCATTAAGTTTGTCACAGCTTCTAACAAAATTTCGTAGAAGAAAAAAAGTAAAGGCAGGCTTTTGTTTTCTAATAAATAGATATATTCATATAATTTTACATTTATAACAAAAAACGAGCGCACCTTCTCTAAAAGGCACGCTTGTTTTCTTACTGAGTCAATTCTTTAATTTGGTTCATAATACTTGATACATCTTGAATTGATTGAAATAATTCACTGTTTTTTAGCGCTTCTGGATTTAAGCTGCCATTCTTTATATTTGCTTCATACGTTTCAATTCCACTAATGATCTTTTCGTTTTGTTGAACAAGCTGATCATGCACATCAGAAGCGATGTCAGGAGCTTTTGTTTTATTAAATTCTTCAGCTTTCCCTTTCATTTCCTGCAGCTTTTGCTCCAGCTTTTTCATTGCTTCGTCGTCATTGATAGCTTTTTCCGCTAGGGGCGGTATTTCTTCAGCAAACTTTTGTGCTTCACTAACGTAATCTTTTGCATCGTTTGCATAGGTCAGGGTACTGCTTGTATCTTCAAGAAAAGAACAGCCGCCGACCATAAAAAGAACAACAGTTGATATCACTAGCATCCACTTTTTCACTTAGCACTCAACCTTTCTCATTTTCTGCTATCTTCTTTTCGATTTTCGTTTCTTTAACTCTTTCATAATAATTGGTACAGCTTTTTTTATTCCTTTTTTTACAGCGGGGCTTTTTAACAGTCTCGATAGTTTTGACATTTTTAAGCTCCTCTCTCATTTTGAAATAACAAAAAACACCTTTATCACATCTGGTAAAGGTGTTTTTATCCAGACCTTTACCAATGGTAACATTGGCAAAGGTCTCGCTAACAATTTGCATTGTCAATAAAGCCGGAGATAACAATCTCGAAATGACGACTTTACTGCAAGAGCTACTCCCCTTTGAGCAAAACAGCATTTTTTGTTAAAACAATCATAACGTACGTTCCTAAGCATCGTCAACTTATACGGAATTAGTACACATCTTTTTTTGTGAACACAAGAAACGACACGAGCAGCCCGGCAAGTCCCCAAATGGTTAAAACAAGCAGGGAAAACCCTAACGTCATTCCTTCAGTTGGAGGAACTGTGCCTTGCAGGTAAGAAGTTAAATTTAAATTGACCATAAACAAGTACTTAGCCGAGTGCCACGAAGAAACCATGCTGCTTAAAATCGTACCTGCAATCAAACAAGCAAGCATCACACCCATACCAGCAGCTGTACTTTTAATTAAAACAGACAGCATAAAAGCAAGCGTTCCAACAACAAGTGACACAAACCAAGCAAGGCCAAACTCCATTAAAATATATTTCCACTGCGAAATTAAATGGACGTCCGCTGTATTCAAGTCATTTCCCTGCACGCTAAATCCCGTAAGAATGGGAGCTGTCCAGCCTTTAAATCCAAATACAATGCCAGAAATGAGATACGACAAAACGCCAAACATTAAAATTAAAAATGAGACGGACATGACGAGCGTGATATATTTGCTAAGCAGGATTTTCCACCGTTTCACAGGCCTCGTTAACAGGACCTTGATGGATCCCAAGCTGTACTCTGAAGACACTAAATCCGCTGCAATAATCATAATCATCAGCGGCAGCAAAAGCTGAATGGCGTTTTCAATGAACCCTCGCACAAAAGTCGGTGCTCCCGGTTCTGAATGGTTGATATCATTATCTAAGTAATACTGCTGCTGCGCCACGCGAATTTCAAGCTGCTTGCGCCAATCATCTGAAATTTGGCTTCCACTCAACCGGTTTTGCGTATCGATAATTTCTTGCTGTAGCGTATTGCGCCAATCGGTCGTTCCTAGCTTTTCTTGAAGGCGCTGCGTTTCGCGAAGCTGAGCATAGGTGAACATTGAAATTAAAACGCCCATAATAAGGGTAACGATTAACAGCCGTTTTTTTCGAACGAGCTTGATCATTTCATTTTGAACCAAACTAATCAATCGATTCCCCTCCTGTCATTTCGATAAATAAATCTTCAAGAGTTGGAAGCTTTCGATTCATTTCTTTTACCGTTACTCCTGCTTGAATGAGCTGTTTGTTCCACTCTCCGACTTCAGCTTCTTCATAAAACGTCGTGACGTATTCTCCCTGCACTTGCACAAAGTCCGTCACTTGTTTTAAGACGTCTATTCCTGCAGGCTGCGGATCTAGCTTCCACAGTAAGCGCTCTTGCTGGGTTAACAGGGTCTTCACCGATTCTGTGTGAATAACTTCCCCTTTTGCAATAATCGCTACTCGGTCACACATCAGCTGAATCTCACTCAGCAAATGACTCGATACTAAGACGCTTAGGCCTTCACTTTCAGCTAAAAAGCGAATGAATTTACGCATGTCTCGAATCCCAGATGGGTCGAGTCCGTTCGTTGGCTCATCTAAAATGAGCACTTTTGGCTTTCCGAGAAGCGCTTGCGCAATTCCTAAACGCTGCCTCATGCCTAACGAATACGTGCGAACTAAGTCGTGGATACGCTCTTGTAAGCCAACTAATTCCACAACTTCGTGAATACGGTCTTCCGTCATAGAAGGAATCATGCGTGAAAAATGCTGGAGATTTTCCCAGCCGCTTAAGTATGGATACAGCTCAGGATTTTCAACAATACAGCCGATATGCTCCATCGCTTTTGTAAACTGCTTGGATACACTGTATCCACAAATAGAAATCGAACCAGACGTCGGACGAATCAAGCCGACAAGCATTCGAATGGTTGTCGTTTTGCCGGCTCCATTTGGTCCTAAAAAACCGAATACTTCGCCTCTTTTTAGTTCAAAATCAATATTTTTGATGATTTCACGTTTTCCTATTGCTTTTCTGAGTCCTGTTACTGAAAGTGTTACTTCACTCATATCATTCCCTCCCTTACCACGTAATAAGCGATGCTACACGTTCTGCAATAAGCTTATAGCCTTTTGCATTCGGATGAAATTTATCGGTATATAAGTAGTCGTCTACCTTTAGCTGAAACAAATCAAAAGTCGGAACAAAAACAGTTTGCTTATAATTAGCACTTAATTCACTGCTATTGTAATTCCATTCTCGTACAATAGCTGTTGTGGCTTTCGCGTCTTGCAGGTTACTAAACGGATTATATAAACCAATTAAATAAATCGTCGCGTCTTTATTTGCCGACCGGATGCTTTTTAAGATGCTGTCTACGTTTTTTAAATAGTCATTTTCTAATTTTTGAATATTGCTTTTATTTAAGTTTTGCAGCGTTTGGCCGCCTTGAAATAAGTCATTTCCTCCGATGGTAATCAACACGGTATCTGCAGACTTAATCTGCCGCTGAATTTGCTGCTGCTGTACTTGACTTGCCAGCTGCGAAGAGGTTTGACCTTTTATTCCAAAGTTACTTAGCAGAATTTTCTTCTTCGTTTTTTCTTCAAGATTGTCTTTTAAATACCCAACGTATCCTTTTCCCGCTGCATCTCCCGTTCCTCTTGTCAGTGAATCTCCTAAAGCGACAATCGTATATTCTTTTGTGCTTTTGGTACTGCTGCTTGTTTCCTGCTTCGGCTTTGGCATTTCCCTTACGCTGGCTTTTGAGGCGCTAACATAGTTATAAATAGACATTCCAAGCCCTGCTGCAAACAGCAGACACGAAATAATCGAAATAAAGGATACAATCCATACCCACTTTCCTTTCGCTTTCACTGGCTGCACTCCTTTTCGTCTTTTTAGTTATCTTTTTTTAGAGCTTCAACTGTTTTTACTAAAGCGGACCAGTCTAAATGACCCCAGCCATTTTCGATTCCTTGTTCATAATGACCTTTCACAAGCTCTCCTAACGGAAGCGGAGCGGACACTTTTTTTGCTGCATCGATAGCCAGGTTTACATCTTTTAGTCCAAGCTCCAGCTTGAACCCGGCTGGATCAAAGTCTCTTTTGGCAATTAAATTGCCGTAATTTTTATACACAGGAGATGCAAATAAGCTATTGACCACTTCAAGAAACTGCTCGGCTTGCATGCCATACTGCTCTACCATTACCACTGCTTCAGAAATTGCTTCTAACATCGATACTAATAAAAAGTTATTGCCAAGCTTAGCTACATTTGATAAGTAAGGCTCGTCTCCTACAGTAAAAATAGTTTGACCAATCGCTTCAAATATTGGCCAAACATGCTCTCTTGCCTCTTTATTACCTGCCACTATTACTTTGAGAGCAGCAGCTGCTGCTGCTTCGGGGCGACCTAAAACAGTCGCAGCGACAAAATGCTGTCTTGATGCAGCATGTGCGCTTGTTAATTTTTCCGAAAGATCTACGCTAATGGTACTCACAGAGACGTGAATACCGCCTTCTTTCAAACCTGCAAGTATACCATCTTGTGACAGCGTTACTTCTTCTAAAGCCTCATCATTTGAAAGAATCGTAAAGACAAGATTCGCTTCTTGTGCTGCTTGAGCAGGTGTCTCCACAACCTTTGCTCCTTTTTTCACAAGACTTTCCGCCTTTGAAGCAGTCCGGTTATAAATCACAAGTTCATGACCCGCTTTTATCATATTTTCCGCCATCGGTAATCCCATATTTCCTAAACCAATTAAACCCACTTTCATCTTTACCACTCCATTTCAGTACGCAGTATGTATGTTTCTTATACTTGTCGTCTATCTTTAGAAAAAGCATATTTTCATTATTATATAACTACAATAAAAGCGAATACAAAGAATAGCCTTTCTAAAATGTTCAAAATGTGACATTTTTTAGACATGGCTTGTAAAAAAATTGTCAAAAAAATACGAATGATTTTTAAATGAAGCGCTTGCAAACATAGGAAATTTCTGCTAAGATGTAAGAGAATTATTTTTGTTCGGTGGGGATGTATGAGTATTGTCACTTTTCGTCTTTAGATTTGAGCAAGAATAGTACCACAATGTGCGAGTCCGCACGAGGAGGCAACAATTATGGAACAAGGTAAAGTAAAATGGTTTAACGCAGAAAAAGGTTTTGGATTCATCGAGCGCGAAGGTGGAGACGATGTATTCGTACACTTCTCAGCAATCCAAAGCGAAGGTTTCAAATCTTTAGACGAAGGTCAAGCTGTAACATTTGACGTAGAACAAGGTCAACGCGGACCTCAAGCTGCTAACGTTCAAAAAGCATAAGAAACACAACATATCAAAAACAGATCCTTTAAAGGATCTGTTTTTTTGTGTACAAACACAAAAAAGCCCTGTTTTTCAACAGGGCCAGTCGGTACAAATACAGAAGTAAAGTTAATGGTACTCTTAGTATAGCACAAGATCCCAACAATCTATACGAAATAATAAAATAAAACTTTCATCCGGCACGTTTATCTATGTTTATAGCTATTACAGACTCTCTAGCGCGCTGGCAAAACGTTCAATTCCTTCTCGAATGACCTCTTCTTCCCCTCTGCCAAACGTAAAGCGAATAGCTCCGCTTTGAGAACTCAGCACGCTTCCTGGAACAAAAGCCACTCCTTTTTTAAGTGATTCTTCCAATAGACGATAATCATCGACCGGCTGATTCACTTTGCACCATAAGTGAATCCCGCCTTGAGGCGAATCGAAAGATACTTTTGATCCGAGCAATTCGTGCAGGCTAGACGACAGAGCATACTCTTGCTTTTTGAGCTCTTGTCTAAGCTTTTCGATATGAGAAGAAAACGTAGGAGAATTTAAGAATTGATAAGCAATCCACTGGGGAAAGATGCTGTGACCAAAGTCAATTTGCTGCTTAGCATCTGCCAGGCGCTGAATCACTTGCTCTGGCCCCACAATCCAGCCAATTCGAAGGCCTGATGCAACAATTTTAGAAAGCGAGCTGATATAGAGGACATTTCCGTTCTCGTCCATCGATTTCAGCGTTTGATGTACATTGCCATCAAATGCTGTGAGTGAATAAGGATCATCTTCAATAAGCGGAATGCCATATTCTGAAGAAAGCTCTAAAAACCGCTTTCGGCGCGCTTCTGATAACACAATACCGGTCGGATTTTGATAATACGGATTTAAAAAAACCATTCGAATGCGATGCTTTTTATGTAATTCTACTAAGTCGTCCGGGTTGGCTCCATTTTTATCTACAGGCAGTAAAAACGTTCGTAAACCTGCTGATTGAAAGAGCGGCAGTGAATAGCTATAGGACGGATCTTCAATCGCTACTGCATCCCCTGGTTTTAACAGACACTGCACAATCAAATGAAGTGCTTGCTGTGCACCTGATGTAATTAAAATAGAATTAGAATCCGTGGAGATTTTCCGGTACTCATGAACATGAGCAGCAATAGCATCGCGCAAACGTTCATTGCCGTGAGGATGATCATAGCCTAAATGTTCATTAAAAGGCATGCCTGCTAATATTTGCTGAAAATCTTCGCTTGGAAATAAGCTAGGAGCTAACTCTCCGCTGGCTAAGTTCACAAAATCTGTTCGCAAAGCTTCGCTTCTGATTCGCTGTACGAGCGGCAAATTAGGCAAAAATGAACCGTCTTCTACATATCTCCCCCAGTTTGGAATACGTTTACGGGAAATTCCCCAGATGCTCGAACTAACTCGCGTGCCGCTCCCTTTTTTACGTTCTACGATTCCAAGTGCCTGGAGCTCTTCATAAGCAGCTACTACCGTGCTTCTGTTCACGTTTAGCTCAGCGGCAAGCGTTCGTTCTGATGGCAGCATAGAATCCGGCGGAAAAGCTCCCGATGAAATACAGCTTTCAATATATTCTGCAATTTGTTTATAAATCGCTTTTTTGCTAGCGCGATCTGGTCTCCAGTTCATGCGGCATCAGTCCTTACATTTAAACTTTCTTATTATTAGTTTATCCTTTATCTCCCTTATCTTAAAGCAGTTTCATAAAAAAAGACCATCCAATCCAGTGTTTTTTTACTCATCCACTTTACAAAAAAATATGATATCAACTATTTTCATTTTTGACAATTTAAGTTTACATAATAATTTTATAGTTAATCAAACTAAATAAACTATAGTCCCTAAAAAGAGATTAAGATATAACTAAATCAATTCAATCTAGAGACGAACAAATGGGATAAATGAGCTAGTATGGATCACTTTGGTACACCGCTGTTGATTTCCGTGCAAGACTTCGCTTTCCGCGGGCGGCCGATGAGCCTCCTCGTCGCTTACGCTCCTGCGGGGTCTCACCTATTCCGCTTTTCCCGCAGGAGTCTTCGCCTTGCTCTCCAATCAACAGCTAGAAGTAACTACATACATGAAACCTACATTCACCATACCAATAAAAAATCCGAACGAATTTGATTCTCAATCAAGAATCTCGATTCATCGTTCGGATCTTTCTTCAACTAAAATACTTTTGTCACAGCCTCTTTTTTATAGAGGAGGTAAATCCAACTTTCCTTCTTGAAACAATTCTTTCACCATGTGCTTGGCATACCCCGTTGCTTGCCCTAGCGTAATTTTTGCTGGCATAGGCGCTTCATTTGCATCAACAATTACATCAATAATGCACGGCTTGTTCTGTCTAACAGCATTTTCAAAAGCCGGCAGCAGCTCTTCTTCCTTTTCCACTCGGTAGCCAACACCTCCGCAAATATCTGCATACCTAGCAAAATTCGGATTTGTTAAATCTGTTCCAAATTCAGCATTTCCCATTACTTCTTGTTCAAATTTAATCATGCCGATTTTATGATTGTTAAATAGCACTACGACTAGCGGAAGATCATATTTAACAGCTGTAATAAAATCTGCCATTGTCATCGCAAAGCCACCGTCTCCACATACCGCAAACACCTGCTTTTGGGGATAAGCAATTTTTCCAGCAATTGCGCCCGGCAGCCCGCAGCCGAGAGTCGCTAGCCAGCTTGAAATCACAAACTGCTGATTTGTCATACGAAAATGACGTGCCATCCATACTGTGACGTTTCCTACATCTACAGACAAGACCGCGTTATCAGCCGCTACGTGCTGAAGCGCTCGAATCACTCGCTGAGGCTTGATAGGTACACTTTCTTTTGCTTCTTGTGCATCAAGCTGATTCCACCACTTTTTCATACGTGCTTGACTTTGTTCTAAAAACTGGCGATGCTCTGAGCGGTCAACGTTTTCTAAGAACCACTGAATCGTTGTTTTCGCTTCTCCGGCAAGCCCTGCATCTACAGGATATCTTTTGCCAATTTGTGCAGGATCAATATCGATATGAATGGTTTTCGCATGGTCTGGTAAAAAGCCTGTAAACGGATAGGACGTTCCAATCATAATGAGCGTATCGGCTTCTTGCATCGCTTCATACGCTGGCTTTGTTCCGATCAATCCAAGTCCTCCGAGACAATATGGATGTTCATCCGGGATTGCGCCTTTCCCAGGAAGCGTAAGGACAATAGGTGCCGCGATTTTTTCTGCAAACGTAAGCAGCTCTTCTCTCATTTCATGTGTGCCTCGACCTGCTAAAATAACCGGACTTTCCGCTTTATCAATCAAATCTTTTGCTTTTTCAAGGTCTTCTCTATGCGGAAAAATGTCTTGTTTAACGATTATGCTTGATGTTTCTCGTGCTTCTGATCCGACTTCAAAGCGAGGGATATCATCGGGAATGGTTAACACAGCAACGCCTTTTTTAGCATAAGCCGTTCGAATCGCTTGATTGACAACAGTGGGAAGCTGTTCAGCGGACATGATTCGCTGGTTATATACAGCAACGTCATCGAACATTCGCTCTAAATTAATTTCTTGAAACGCATCGCTTCCGATAAGATCGGACTCCACTTGCCCCGTAAGTGCTAAAACGGGAGCTTTGTCTAATTTTGCATCATACAAACCATTCAGTAAATGAATCGCTCCCGGTCCGGCAATAGCCGTGCATACACCGATTTTACCCGTTAGCTTTGCATATGCAGCCGCTGCGAGAGCTCCTGCTTCTTCATGCCTCACTTGAATAAATTTAATTTTATCCTGGGCTTTGCGAAGCGGTTCAATAATTGAATTAATAGAGTCTCCTGGCATGCCGTAAATATGATCAACGCCCCATTCAATTAACAGTTCAATCAGTTTTTCTCCAGCTTTCTGTTTAAACATATTACTACCCCTTTCTTCTTATATATAGAGATAGTGTGACCTGATACGCTCTTTCTTACTTATTTTCACTCGTATAATTTTCGTTTTCTTTCGTTAAATGAATGAACCATCTTCGTTAAATTTTCTTCATTCCTTGCAATTATCATTATCTTTTGCTATTCTATAAGAAGAATTATTTTTGTTCGGCAACAATCGATAGGTGAATACTTTCGTCTTAAAGATTTTGATCATGAGCAAGGATAGTAATACAATGTGTGCATAGCACACGAGGAGGCAACATTCATGGAAAAAGGTACAGTAAAATGGTTTAACGCAGAAAAAGGTTTCGGATTTATCGAGCGCGAAAACGGCGACGATGTATTCGTACATTTCTCAGCAATCCAAAGCGAAGGATTCAAATCTTTAGACGAAGGTCAAGCTGTAACATTCGACGTTGAAGAAGGTCAACGCGGACCTCAAGCTGCTAACGTTCAAAAAGCATAAGTAGAAAAAGACTCTGATTTCAGAGTCTTTTTTTTCATGTAGAACTACGCATAAAATCTTTTTAACATTTAGTTTGTACACGTTATTATAAATAATAAACTAAAAAAGTCTCTTCATCCCGAAGAGACCTTTTGTGGAAGAAATAGTTGAAGAAATAAAGTAGGGATGTTGCATCGTCATCATTTTTTAATAATTAGCACCAGCCGCCGCCGAAGCAAGAAGCGCCGATGATGATTAATAAGATGAAAAGTACAATGATTAAAGCGAAACCGCCGCCGCAGCCACCGCCGCCATAACCACAACCGTATCCGTAACCTCCGTAGTATCCCATGTGTTTCACCTCCATTTGCTATACTTTAAGATATGTGGATTTAGTTAAATTGCTCCTAATAATTCCATAGAACTTTTGAAAATGTTTGTCATACACTAAAATACTGAGTTTTTCAAACAAGTCCCGCAAAGATAAAACAACTGAATAAAACATCTGATTTTATGGGCATTTACTCCTCTTTTCTTTATCTTTTAAAAATGTAATCGCTCCCTTTTTCATGAATGTACACCGTGCTGAATACCTTTAGTTATGTACACTCACACAGGGAGGGATTCCATATGTTAACACTCGAAATTTCAAAACAAATCGTTAAAAACGTCTACCCTATCGTTTTATCCAATCGCAGTAAAATCTTTCAAGAGGAAGTGAGCGTGGCCGCTTTGCAAGACTATTTTGGGCTTGATCATGCCTTTAGCGTGTATGCAGCTACCACCATTATTTATCAGCTAGAAGCCGACGGATATGTATCCAAACCTCTGAAGCGCCACGAATACAAACGAATTTTGCTCAAATAAAAACAAGCATCCCCGCAAGGATGCTTGTCTTATTTATAGCTATACCTGTCGAATAATTGCTCGACTCTTTTATGGTAGTCGGCAAAATAATCTACGAGCTCAGTTTCACTCAATTTATTTGCCTGCTCCTCAAATAGTGACAGCAGCGAAATTTTGATCATTTCCATTTCCGTTTCCGAACGATTTTCATTTCGCAAATCTTTTCTTAAATTCCACAGGCTTTGCTCCATTTCATGCTTTAATTGTTCTAGTGAGTGTGGTTCTTCAGATCCGGCACGAATGTCTTTTTTAAATCCACTCATCTTATCACTCCTCGCATTTGTACCTGCTAGATAGTATTTAATGTATACTATACCATAAATAACTATACGAGGCTTAAGCATGCCTTTTAAGCAATCGGTCACAAAATAAAAAACATCTCTTTGGATGTCTTTACGTTACCTTTTATCTTACTTCGTCTTCTTCACCTTTTACATATTTAAAAAATGAATCAATCATTTCATTTAAAAAATCATTGCGATCTTCAAAATTCATAATTTCTAAAAACTCCACAATATCCTTATCTAAGCTAATAGAAGCGGGAACATAAGCAGCCGCTTCCCTTCTTTGCGGGAATGGAATCACATTATCTTTCTTCTTCATAAAACACCGTCCTTTTTCTGTGCTTTACTAGTGTAAGCTTTCAAGGAACGATTTGCAAGTCCCTCTGATGTAAAATTTTATATAAACATTCTTCTGAAAAGACAGAGTACATCTTTGGCCGCTACCTAAGCAAGCTCATTTGGCAGCGGCCCTTTTCGTGTCATGACGTCATATTAATAATTCGCCGCTGTTTTCTCTTTTCCTTTTGGCATCTTTTAGCAAATTTAAACACAAATATTTTAAAAGAGGTTTTTATTTCCTTCTTATAGGTTAAAGAAAGGAAACAACATTTTTATATGGAGGGGTTACAAATGATTGCATTAACTGGAAAAGTTGCGCTTGTGACGGGAGCGGCGTCTGGAATTGGACGCGCTTCAGCCATTACATTAGCTGAACAAGGAGCGCGCGTTGCTCTTTTAGACTTAGAGGAAGAAAAATTACAAGAAGTAAAAGAGACCATTATGGCGAGCGGCGGAGAGTGTATAGCCATTAAAACAGACGTATCTGACTCTGAAAGTATAAAAGAAAGTATCGAAACGATTAGTAGCTTATGGAGTCAATTACATATTGTTTCTATTAATGCAGGCATCAACGGTACGTTCTCTTCTATTGAAGAATTATCACCAGAAGATTGGACGCAAACGATTGATACAAATTTAACGAGTACTTTTTTAACCGTGAAACATTCTATTCCTTATTTGAAAGCTCAAGGAGGAAGCATTATTATTACTAGCTCGATTAATGGCAACCGTACATTTTCAAATATCGGCATGAGCGCATACAGTTCCTCAAAAGCTGGTCAAATGGCCTTTGGCAAAATGGCAGCCCTCGAACTTTCTACATACGGGATACGGGTAAACGTCATTTGTCCAGGAGCAGTTGATACAAATATTGAAAGCAATACGTTCCGCCAAGAAGACAAATTAAAAGAAGTCGCGATTCCAATTGAATATCCAAACGGCAATCAGCCGCTTGCTAAACGCTCGGCTAAACCGGAAGAAGTAGCAGATTTAATCTTCTTTTTAGCTTCTGACGCGTCCAAACACATTACGGGAAGTGAAATGTTTATTGACGGCGGAGAATCGCTGCTGTAACGTACAAGCCCCTGGATTAACTGTCAGGGGCTTGTTTTTTTGCTTTTATGAACAACGTCTACTCCACCCGAAGCGGATATAATACTTCCTGTAATCATATCTGAGTTTTCATCGCAAAGAAACTCAATAATACGCGCAATGTCTTCTCCTGTCCCTGATCGCCCGACAGGAGTTGCTTTGTCTTCTAGTAATCTTGCTTTTATGATATCATTTTCTTTCATGTCTCCTACAATATCTCCGGGACAGACCATATTGGCTGTAATCCCATATTCAGCTACTTCTAGAGCAAGCGATTTGGTCAGAGAAGCTAGTCCTGACTTAGCGGCACTAAAAGCCGCGCGGTACATCCATCCAGGGGTATGCTCTACATCTTGAAAACCGTATGTAATAATTCTTCCAAACTGCTGCTTTTTCATAATAGGAACAACAGCTTTTATAAAATGAAAAACAGAACTTAAATTCCCTTCCAACAGTTCATACCATTCACTGTCTGTGTACTCTATTAATTTCTTTCGTTCAAATACATAAGGACCTGCATTATTAATTAAAACATCAATACGTCCAAACTGCTCCATGGCCCGCGCAACGACATGTTCAATATCTGCTTTATTTGTTATATCTCCTTCTACAAACTGTACGTTATCTTTATAGTGATGCCATTCTTCTTGTAGTTCTCGCACTTTATTTTTATCACTGCGAAAATGGACGGTAACAGAATACTGCTTTTTTAGAAACTGTTCTGTCACCTTCTTTCCAATACCTTTATGACCTGCTGTAATCAATGCATGTTTCATCTGCCTTCACCTCTTTCGCTCTACTTGTCTACTATATATATTAGACAGCTCTTTGATTTTTCCTTTACTGACGTAAAAAAGCCCTTGACTAAAGGGCCTTTCTTTTACGGCCTTAACAAAATTTTCCCTATGCTTTTTCGGCTTTCAAGCAGCTCATGTGCTTTTGCTCCGTCTTTTAAGTCAAACACCACGGGATCAGTTAGCACAAGCTGACCTTTACTGATCCACTCAAATAGCTGCTGTGAGCGTACTTTTCGTTCTTCGTAAGATACAAGCACGTTCCACAAGTCTCCGCCTGTAAGCGTTTTAGAGGTATCCATCAGCATACGCGGGTCGACCGGGGCCGGATCGCCTCCTGCCATTCCGTAAAACACCACTGTTCCGCCCGTTTTTACGGCTTCAAAGCTTTTTTCTAGCGTAATACCTACAGATTCGTACGCAACATCTGCACCTCGCTTCGTTACTTCTTTCACTTGTTCTACCCAGTTATCCTCATATAAAAAGACATAGTCAGCACCTGCTTGAGCCGCTGCTTTTGCTTTTTCAGAAGATGACGTTAAGCCAATGACTTGCCCGCCTAAAAGCTTGGCAATTTGAACTAAAAGTTGACCTACACCTCCAGCAGCTGCGTGAACAAGTACATAATCGCCGGGTTGAATGCTGTAGCTGTCTTGTGTTAAATAGTGAGCGGTTAACCCTTGCAAAAGTACAGAAGCAGCTGCATCAAACGAAATATTGTCGGGTACAGCAATCATTTTATCTTGCGGCACCACGACAAGCTCTGCATTTGCAAAAGGAACGTCAGCAAACGCAATACGATCTCCTACGTTAACGTGACTTACTTCTGCTCCTACTTCTTCCACTACGCCTGCTCCTTCATATCCTAAAATATACGGTGGTGTCCCTGTTAAGTGGTAATTCCCTTTTCTTCGATACACATCAGCAAAATTAAGTCCAATTGCTTTTGTGCTTACTAATACGTCCTTTGGTCCAATAGAGGGATTCGGTATATCTTGATAGTGAAGAATGTCAGGTCCTCCAAACCTTTCAAATACTAATGCTTTCATATGTAAATGACCTCGTTTTCTTTATGTATTCCCTTTCATCGTAATTCAATGAGATAACAAACACAAGTTTCTTACTCAGCAAAAAAACGCCTTGTCTCCTCATGAGACAAAGCGTTTTTTTAATTTGTTTGCGGTACGATTTCTCGCATCGTTCCATTTTGTTGATAAGACGTATGAAAAGAAAAGGCTTTTTCAAGAACGTGCGGTGTTTGGCCGCCTTGCGTGAGCGCTTCTTCGTAATAAGCCATAAGCTGATCGCGGTACATTGGATGTGCACAATTTTCAATGATGCGTTTTGCTCGTTCTCTTGGGGCGAGTCCGCGTAAGTCTGCATATCCTTGCTCTGTTACAATCACATCCACATCGTGTTCCGTATGATCAACGTGTGAAACAAACGGCACTATGCTTGAAATATCACCGTTTTTAGCAATGGATTTTGTCACAAAAATACCAAGGCGCGCATTTCGAGCAAAATCTCCTGAACCTCCGATGCCGTTCATCATTTTTGTTCCCATCACATGGGTTGAATTAACATTTCCGTAAATGTCTAGTTCTAGCGCGGTATTAATTGAAATCAGCCCTAAGCGACGAATAATCTCGGGATGATTTGAAATTTCCTGCGGACGAAGAATGAGTTTATCTCGATATGTTTCAAAATTCGAGAAAACTTGTTCCATTTTATCCGCTGAAAGCGTAATCGAGCAGCAAGAAGCAAACGTGACTTTTCCTGCATCAAATAAATCAAACACAGCGTCTTGCAATACCTCTGAATACACTTCTAAATCATGAAACTCTGAATCTAACAAACCGTGAAAAACGGCATTCGCCACAGACCCAATTCCCGATTGTAAAGGCGCAAGCGATTCAGTTAATCGCCCTTCTTTAATTTCTTCACGTAAAAATGAAATCAAATTTTGAGCCATCACAACCGTTTCTTCGTCAGGTGCTACAATCGTAGATGGTGAATCTAGCTGATTCGTAAACACAATGCCTTTTACTTTATCCAAATCGATTGGTATACCAAGCGAACCAATACGGTCATCAGATTTTCTCAAAGGAATAGCATCTCGTTGCCCTTGAATGCCCGGGTCATACAGGTCGTGAATACCTTCTAACAGCTCTGGCTGCGCTGTGTTTATTTCAATAATAATAGATTTGGCGTGCTTGGCAAACACCATTGAATTACCGATTGAAGTTGTTGGAATCATCATTCCATCATCCGTGATAGAAACCGCTTCCAAAATAGCGAAATCAATAGAGTCTAACACGCCTGAACGCACCCATTCAGAGGTATGAGACAAATGCTGGTCGATAAACTGAAATTCACCTTCATTAATTTTTTTACGCATCGTCGGATCGGCTTGAAACGGCAGGCGCTTGTTTAACATGCCTTTTTCTGCAAATAACTTATCCACATCTGACCCAAGTGAAGCACCCGTATACACGCTGACTTTTATCGGTTCCGTTTCCGCTCGTTTCGCTAGCGCAAACGGTACAGCTTTGACATCCCCTGCGCGCGTAAAGCCGCTTAGACCAAGCGTCATTCCATCTTGAATCCAAGACGCTGCTTCTTCAGCAGAGACAACACGATTCTGTAATGCTTCATGCTTAATTCGATTGCAAAAGTTTTCCATTCTGTTCACTCCTTGTTTTTTCTCTTTTTACCATTTTACTGTAAAGCAAGCGTCCACAAGAGTTTTTGGAATGAAATTGACAAAAATAGCGATAAAACAGCATATTTGATGATAATTAAGCAAAATGACGGCTAAAACCCAAGCAGCTTTCGAAAATAGCTGGCGTACGACTGACTGACCGGAATTTTTTCTCCGTTGTTCATCACTAATAAAAAAGTTGAATGTGTATCAGGATAAATTTCTTGAATTTGCGTCACATTGACGATAAAGGAACGATGACAGCGAACAAACTCTTCTTTTGGAAGCACATAATCAAATTCATTTAACGTGTATTTATGAGTACCTGTATACTTCTGGGCATATACATATGTTTTTCGATCACGTGCTTCCACGTAGATGATTTTTGAGAAAGGAACCGGTATCCATCCCTCGTTCACCTTTAACGTCACAACTGACTTTCCACTCGTTAACGCAGGAAAAATCGCCGTCACGCACCCTTGAACATCTCCTTCATCTAAGAAAGGCACCGCCATGCCGTAGTAAGGCGTGCCAAACACATCTCGGTGAATAAATTCCGATACTTTTTGCTTTCTTTCTAATGCTTTATATGTAATCGTTCCTTTTTTAATTTGATCTCCAGGGCTAATTTTTAAATTAATTCGTTTACTTGCCCGGTAATACACGTACGTTTCTAGATCTGAAACGGCAATCGACGCTTCATCGGAGAACAATTCACTGATAACGTCTAGTAACGCTGATGCTTTAAATGGTTTCATGTTTTCACCTTCTTTTGTCTAGTCAAACACGTTGCTCCTTTATTGTAGCGTAAAAGCATAAGCTATTGGGAAAGAAGCATGGAATTTATCCGTTCAACTGCATAAAATTTCTATTTTTTCACAACATAAAACAATGAAATGAAGGAAGGATGAAATGTATGGGCTATGCTGAATCGACGTTTCGAATCGCCTGTTCATTTTTTGTGCTGCTCTTTTTAACGCGGCTCATGGGAAAAACAGAAATTAGCCAGTTAAATGTGTTTACATTTATTACGGCGATTACGATTGGTAATATTGCTTCTTCACTCTCCACCGATAAGCGAGTAGAGATTGATAAAGGGGTTTATTCACTGCTAGGATGGACATTTTTAACAATTGCTATGGGCTATATTGGAATGAAATCAAAAAAAGCACGGCATCTTATTACCAGTGAGCCTAAAATTGTGATTAAGCAAGGAAAAGTGATGGAGAAGGCGTTAAAACAAGTACGGCTAGATATTGAATCTCTTTTGGGCATGCTGAGGCAGCAAAACGTATTTTCCATAAAAGATGTAGAATACGCCATATTAGAAATCAACGGAAACCTTTCCGTTATGCAAAAACAAGATAAAAAGCCAAACTCATGGTCAAAAACGCTTTTATTCCCCACTTCAACCGGCGTTATTTACGATGGGAAAGCGAATGAAGATGCTTTGAAGGACCTGCACGTAGATAATAACTGGCTGCATAAACAGCTAGAAAAAGCAGGAGTCAAATCACTTGATGAAGTCTTTTACGCTGAAGTTCAGTCGAACGGATCGCTTTATATTGACTATAAAAAGGACAAATTTAAGCCGTAAAAAAATCCGTACCATAAGGCACGGATTTTTTATTAGCTTGCTTTTTTCACACGGTTTGTAATGGTATCTTCTTTTGGTGAGGTTTTGCGAATAAAGAAGGCTAAAACAAACGCGATTACACTTAAAATGGTTGCGATCATAAACGCATCGTTAATGCCCATTGCTGTACCTTGATTCACAGCTTCAGCCATACTGCCTTTATCTGTCGGCAAAATTTGTTGATTTGTTACGATGTTTTTCACGTGTTTTTCACCTTGATTCATCATAATAGATACAAAGAACGCCATTCCTACAGCTCCGGCAACCATTCGAAGCGTATTAACCATCGCCGTGCCGTATTTATTTAAGCTAAGCGCAAGCTCATTTAATCCAGCTGTAAAGATTGGCATCATGAGCAGTGACATACCAAACATACGAACGGTATAGACAATCATTACGTACATAAATGTCGTTGTGGTTTCAAGTTTTGTTAATTCATATGTTGTCACAACGGTAATAGCTAAACCAATAACAGCAAGCCATCTTGCTCCGAACTTATCAAACAGCCGTCCTGTAATTGGAGACATAATCCCCATTACAATTCCCCCTGGCAGTAACAGCAAGCCTGAAAGAAACGGTGAAAAGCCGCGTACGTTTTGCATATAAATCGGCATTAAAATCATACCTGAAAACATTGCCATTGTCACAATCACGTTAATGATTGTTGTCAGCGTGAACATACGGTAACGGAAAATACGGAATTCAAGAAGCGGCTGATCGATTTTTAACTGACGGAAAATAAAGAACAGAATTGAAATACCGCCTACAATGAACATAGCTAACACTTCGGTGCTGGTCCAGCCCTTTGTACCGCCCGTAGCGAACGCATACAGTAAGCCGCCAAATCCAATTGTTGATAAAATAACACCAAGCACGTCTAGCTTCGGTCGGCTTGTTTCTGTGACGTTTTTCACTAAAATAATCGCCGCAATCACGTTGATAAGTGCAATTGGAAACATCATAAAGAATAAAACGCGCCATGAGTAGTGCTCAACTATTAAACCAGAAAGCGTCGGACCTACTGCCGGTGCGAAGTTCATCGCTACACCAAAAATCCCCATCGCAAAACCGCGGCGGTCAGGCGGGAATAACGTAAAAATAACGTTTGTAATTAACGGAAATAAAATTCCTGCTCCTGCTGCTTGCACGACGCGTCCCACTAAAATAACAGAAAATGTCGGTGCGATACCGCAAAGCAGCGTTCCTACTGTAAACAGCCCCATTGCTGTAATATACAGCTGCCTTGTAGTAAATCGATTCATTAAAAATGCTGTAATTGGAATAACAATTCCGTTTACTAACATAAAGATGGTTGTTAACCAGTTGCCCGTAGCCGCCGTCACATGAAAGTGATCCATCATTTGCGGAAGCGCAATGTTAATCAGCGTTTGATTTAAAAAAGCAACGAGCGCTCCCATTATCATTACGCCAAAAATAGACCGAGTTCGGGCTTGATCGGACTGTTGTGTTTGTGTATTCATTTTAACAAGACCTTTCCCTTTTAAAATTATCTGTATGTAAATCTTCAGATGACAAACAGTTTAAGAATATATTTTATGTGTTCATTCTATTAATTTATGTCACGAATATTTAATGAACTTAATTATATACCGAATAAATATATCCGTTTCCGAAATATTTGTCAACAAATATGATCATTTTCGTAAAACTTTTCCATCATTATATATAAAGTAGCATGCCCTTTAATGAAGAAAAAAATGAGAGCCTTTCAACGAAGGCTCTCATTTCCTTAAGGAATACTTATTTTAAGATTTGAACTTTTACTGTTTTTCTTCCCCATTTTAATGCTTCTTTTTGAGAAGGAAGAAGAACGTCAATTTTATTTCCTTTAATTGCGCCGCCTGTATCAGCTGCGATTGCCGTGCCATAACCTTCTACGTATACTTTTGAACCAAGCTTAATCACTTTTGGATCTACAGAAATAACTTTTTGATTTGGATTCTTTTTCAAGTCGATTCCAATCGCTGTTTTTCCGCTGCATCCTTTGCAGTTCGCTGTGTACGCTGTTGCTGTTACTTTAAATTCTTTCACAACGTTTGAAGACATCGCAGGCGTTGCTTTAGCAGGCGTGCTTGATTTTACTTGAGATACTTTTAATACTTGTTTTGGATGAATGCTATCTGACTTTAAGTTATTCCACTGTTTCAGCTGGCTAACCGATACTTTATATGTCTTTGCAATTTTGTATAGCGAATCTCCGCTTTTTACTGTATATGTATTTGTTGCAGCTGACGCACCACTTGCCACTCCGAACAGTGACATTAGAACTAAACTGAACGTAATCATTGTCTTTTTCATGTATTTGATTTCCCCTTTATCTACCAATACATAAAAAATAACACATGAATATTACAGGTATATTTCAGTATCATGTCAATAGTTTGATAGTTTAGTTACAGTAAAAATAAATATTCTTCCTTTTAAACTAGTAAATTAATCACTTTCACACTCCATAAACATACATATTTAGGTATATAACGGTGCTTTTACACACATTTATACGTAATTATTTCATTTGTAACATTTCGCTGATTCTAGAGACTTATATTTTGTCTTTTATTAATTATTTAGAACATAGTTTATTTAAAAATAATAAATCCCCGTGTTTAAAAATAAAAGAGATTGAGACATAACTAAATCAATCCAATGAAAAAATCCGAACGAGTTTGATTCTCAATCAAGAATCAAACTCGTTCGGATCTTCCTTCAACTAAAATACTTTTGTCCCTGCCTCTTTTATCTTTAAATTATGATGGTTACACTACTTATTAATATGGCTGCCACTGAAGCACTCTAGCTGCCTCGAATCTTTTTTCTACATTTGGCCAGTAAACTACTTTCCACCAATTATCAACGTACGGATCACGTTCATTTTTGTACTGTAAATAATAGGCGTGTTCCCATACGTCTAATACGAGCAGTGGAATCGTATCCCACTGCGTGAGAAGCTGATGGCGCTCAGCTTGCAAGACTTCAAGCTTGCGCGAACGCGGCGACCATACTAAGATAGCCCAGCCAACACCTTCTACTTTTTTAGCAGCTTGAGAAAAGTGCATCATGAACTTTTCGTAGCTGCCAAAGTCTTTTTGAAGCTGCTGCAACAGCTGGCGCCTCGGCCTTCCTCCTCCTTCTGGACTCATAATTTCCCAAAAGATTGTATGCAAGTAATGACCGGATCCATGAAAAGCAGCTTCCCGTTCCCAATGTTTTATGAGGTCAAAATTATTTGTGTTACGGGCTTGCTGCAGCATGAGCTCTGCTTTATTTAATCCATCTACATAGCTTTGATGATGCTTGCTGTGATGAAGACGCATAATTTCCCGGTTAATATACGGCTCAAGAGCTGAGTAACTATAGCCAAGCGGTGGCAGCTCGTGCTGCCCTGGCGCTATCGATTCCCGCTCCCTTCCGTCGTCTCCAAGTCGCTCTTTTAAGACTTTATCAATATGCCGTACTGCATTATTGATTTCTTCTAACGTATATTCGTTAACATCTTCTTCACTTAAATATTCAAGAACGTCTTCTTGCGTGCGCGTTATATATGACGTTATATCTACTTCTGTAATGGCTTCTTCAAATACAGGATCACATACTTGTTCAAGCCAGGTCTGAACTTCCATCAAGTATTTTTTTTTCTCATCTTGATCGGCCATACTTTCCCTCCTTACACCTCATCTTCACTATCATATTCAAAAGAAAAAGCAACATAACTTCCTACTTGTATCTATTGAGTTAGAAAATTCGACATAAAAAAAGGCAAGAGCTCCTTACAGCGTAAACTCTTGCCTTTTTTCTTATATATTTTTCGCCATATTCACATAATCAATCGTTTCTTGCTTACTAACAGCCGCGTGTTTTAGCTTTAGATTATAGTAGAGCTCCACTTTTATATTATTGATTTCACAATCGTTCGGCATATCCTGCAAATCCGTTAAAAATGGAATCAAGTGATTGCTCATATCATATTCAAACGCCCCGTTTTGCAAGTAATACACCTTTGGCACATAGTTAATATGACGAAAAAACTTTACTACGTTGATTCGCTCACCGTATGAGGCTATAACTTCCTCTTCTGTCAGATGGGGATAAGACAAATTAAACACTTGCCGAACCGGCGTTTTCAGCCACTTAGTTAAACAGGTCTGCGGATTATTTACAAGCGCTTTTGCTCCTTTTACGTATCCTGCCAAAAACATCGACATAAAACCGCCGCCTGAAGATCCGTAAAACAACACGTTAGACGAATTCACCTGCACTTTTTTCATGAATTTTTCAATTAAAACGGCAATGTCTTTTAAATAAAAACGGTTGCTTGTCCCTTGTCCCCACGCAAGCGACACCTTTCCTAAATAAAGCGTAGGATCGTTATAGTAAATAATCGAATCTTCAAATTCATTCATCCACGAATGGCGTTGAAAATATGGAGGCCCTGCCGGCATTTCCTGACTCGCTCCTCCTCCTGAACCAAACACAAGCAAATGAGAAGACTCTTTTTTCAGCCTTACTAAAAACTCAAACAGCACTCCGTTCCACTCGATTCCCACTAAGACCGGCTTGTCAAACGGTAGCTGAAGTTCATCCAGCTTTTCGTACGTACTATTTATTTTTTCATATTGATCAAGCAACAGCTCTGCAACTCACTTTCCTTAAAATGATCTGTCGTATGTTCCTGACATTGATCATGGTTCTGTGAAAAAAACCTGTTACAGTATATGAAAACCAGCGGGCAAATGATTGTACACTTCATCCAAAAGAGGCGGTTACCTACATCTTCCTAGGCTTCTGTCACAAAATAAAACTCTCTACATACGATACAGCATCATGAAAAATTCAAGGATAGGAGCTGAAGACCCTTGGAAACGTCCTATATGGATTACAATAATCCGAACGTACAATACTTTTCTGATGTGAATAAAAATAGACTCAATACGCGCAATGATGAAAACTATATTAACCGGCTAGGAAGAGATGTGCTAAATACCCTTGGAAATGTATCGTTACTCGATATTTACTTAAGCGAAAGCCGCGTGGTCGAACCGCACTATCATCAAAATGCCGCTGAGCTTGTCTACTGCATTTCGGGCTCAGCTGTCGTTTCATTAATCAATCCGTTTAACAATGAAGTGACAAACATTCCGATTGTTCCCGGTCAAGTAGCCAATATCCTTCAAGGCTGGTGGCACTGGGAAATCGCTTCTGAAGACAAGACCCATTTACTCGCCATTTTTGACGCTCCGTACCCGGAATACATTTTTGGATCAGATATTTTAAATAAGACGCCTATTGAAGTACTTGCTCATACGTACTGCTTAGATCCGGAGCAACTAAAGAAAACGCTGGCTCCGTTAAAAAATCAAACTATCGTGATTGGACCAACGGACGAATGCGTAGAAAAAGGACCTTACAAAAAGAAAAAACAAGCAGGCTCCGTTAACCACGAGACGCCTCCTTATACGTATCCTCCGCCTCAGAATCCTTATTACTCCCCTCAAAACCCCTATCACTATCGATATTGGTAAAGACAAGAAAACCCCGCTGTCGATGCAAAGGGGTTTTTAACGAATACATAACGTTATTGTTCTTCTATATACGTGCTATGAAAGGCTGCTTCAATATATGCAACTTGGAAATGATAATGTCCAATTAAATATTTCACAATGTCCACCTGGTCGATTTTGCCGGGCTTATCGACCATCGCTTCTTTTACCATTTCTTCGAATGTACCTTGATCAAACTGTTCTTCATGGACAACAATTGTCTCAGAGTACATTTCGTCTTGTCCTTCTGAAATGCGGTAGTAATACAATTTTCTCACCTCAATTTATCTTAAATGTATTTATACCCTTAACTAATGATTTTAAAACATTTTTTCAGCGTTCTTTTTCTCCTGTACGATATGCTGCGGCTTTCACTTTTACAAGCAGCACCGTAAACCAGTACGCCACTAACGTTATTCCTATATCAATAAGAAAAATATAAAACAAGCTCATTCCTTTTCCTGAATCAATAAATCCTAAATAATGTTCAAGGGGGCCAGTCCAAATGAAAAAACAGCGCTCAAAAGAATTGTATAAAGATAGAAATTTTTTTGATGATTCGTGCAATATTGATAAAGCAGAAGAAACCCTACCGGCAAAATAGAAGCGGTAATATTCGTTGCGTTTGGAAGCAAAGGCGTTAAGAAAAACGTGTGCGTTAAATGACCGCTTCGTCCAAGTGCAATATCAATATATGCCCAAAGCATATGTACTGTGTAACCGAAGAAAAACACCTCAAAAGGCCGCGTTCGGTCTACGGTAAAATACAACAACACAAGAGGAAGAACGAGCGAAGCAAGCACTACCCAAAACTGCCAGTTTTCAAAATCCGAATACTGATGCCAATACGACGATAATAAATTCTGCAGCTTATCGCTTTGTTCATGTATGTTTCCCCAGTATCGTTCATAACTCACTGAAGTAACCTCCTATATAGAGTCTCTGCTTATGTATGTACTAATAAGCTCCATTTTATACAGAAGAACATGGGAAGCGGCCATTTATTGCTTGCGATCACCTAAATAGGTCACCGGGAGTTCACGTTCAATGACTTTGTTCGTTTTTCGATTAACAGCATACGCTTTTGCTGTAGGTCTTGAGCTAACCGATGCTGATAGCTCTTCATCTTTAAAATGCAGCGCGACTCCGTCATCTACAGCATAGCCTCCTGCCATTTTTCCGCTTTTAATCAATTCATAGTAACAAAGTCTTCGATCGCTTTCTCCGTCGTAGTGAGGACAGTTACTACCAGTTAAAAATCCTAAACCGTCTATCTTAGACAGTGTGTCGTTCATGGAATCAGTGATGCCTTCTTCAAACCAGCAAATTGAACCTGCGCTTATTCCTGCCAAGCTAATTCCTTTTTCATAAGCCTCTTTTAAAATCGTATCAAGTCCCCACTCTTTCCATAAAAGAAGCATACTCCTTTTATTACCGCCGCCTACATATAAAATATCCTGCTGCAGCACATATGCTTTTAAATCCATAAAGTTTTGAGAAAACAGCGATAAATGAGACGGTTTGCATATTAACTTCTCAAACGCTTCATAAAACCTTTCTATATAATTATCCGCATCTCCGCTTGTTGTAGGGATAAAGCAGATTTTCGGCATATCTGTATGAGCTTGTGAAAGTATGTATTGATCTAGCAGCGGGTTATCCGGCTCCATTGAAAAGCCTCCGCCGCCCATGGCTATAATTTGTCTCATCCTACGCCGTCCTTTCAAAAAGGTAATAGATAAAACTATCTCCGATAGATGATTTTCCGTATAATGGAAGAGTGGCAAAAAGGTGGTGTAAAGCTTTTGAAAGTAGTACGAACCCTTATACTAATACTAGGCATTTTTATTATCTTATTTTGCATCTTCGGCTATATCGATTATAACGGTCAAAAAATGGAGCTAGGAGCCAAACAAGAAAAAAACATTCCTTCTTCCATTAACACTGATGGAGGAACTATTACACTATCTGCTGTAAGTAAGAAATACGATAAAACGCAGTTTGGCTTTTTTGTTATTCAAAATAACTCGACGCATACCTTAACAATTCCTTACGAAAATACAGCGGATCACTTAAAAGACGGAAAGTGGTACAAAGTTGTGCTAAACGGGCTAGAGTTTCCTGATAAAACTATCACGCTGAAGCCAGGGAAATCATTCAAACAAGATATCGCAACTCCTAACTACAAGGTAGGAAAATACCGCTTTGTTCAGCACTTTAAAGACGAAAACGGCAAAGAGTATGTATTAGCTGCTCCATTTGAAATTGTCTGGCCGAGCCTTAAAAATGTTCTCGGGCAGTTTGATTAAAGGCTAAAAAAGCACTTACCCGTCATTAGGTAAGTGCTTTTTATCAGTTCTGATTTAAGACACGAAGCGTAACTTGCTTTGTTCCAACTTTCACCGTTTCTCCGTTTTCGATATCTTCTGTAACACGAAGACTGTGCAACAGAAGATTTTCTTGAAGCAACGTTTCAAACGTCTCGACGGCTTTCTGAACTTCTTCGTCTCCGCTAAGTTCCAAATCAATACGTAAATTCACGGGTAAATCCAACTTTTTGCGATAATCTTGAACCGCTCGAATTACTTCACGAGCGACGCCTTCCTGCACGAGTTCTTCGGTTAACGCAGTATCTAACACGGCGGTATACGTACCGTTCGATGCAACTGCAAAACCTTCTTTTGGTACTTTTTCAACGAGCACGTCAGCCGTTTCAAGCGTTAGGTTTTCTCCTGAAGCAAGTGTAACACTCAGCTTGCCTTGCCCAACAAACTCTTTTCCTTTATCTTCTGAAAGGTTTTTCAACGCTTGATTTACCTCATTCACTTGTTTTCCAAACTTCGGTCCAGCCTGTTTAAAGTCCAGTTTTAATACATACGAAACAAGTTTGTCGTCGTCTTGCTCCACGTTAAAGTTCTTTACATTAAGCTCATCTTTGATTACATCACGATACGCATTCCAATCCACGTTTCCTTCTGTTACAACAAGTGAAAGACTTTGCAGAGGCTGCTTTACTTTTAACGAATGCGTATTTCGAATGTTCCGGCCTAGTTCAACTACTTGAAGCACCGCTGCCATTTCTTTTTCCAGCTTTTCGTTCACTTTCGTTTGATCATACGCAGGATAGTCTGCTAAATGAACGCTTTTTCCTGTCAGATTTTCATGAACATCATCCGCAACAAACGGCGTAAACGGCGCTAACAGCTGACTGAGCGTGACTAATACTTCGTGAAGCGTATCGTAAGCCGCTGCTTTTTCTCCGTCCATTCCTTCTGACCAAAAACGGTCGCGGGAACGGCGTACATACCAGTTGCTTAGCTCTTCAATGAAGAACGCGATTTCACGCGCCGCACTTGTAAACCCGTAATCTTCAAGATGTGCCGTTACGCGCTTAACCGTGCTGTGCAAACGTGAAAGAATCCATTCATCCAATTTTGTTTTTTTCAATTCGTACGTTTGCTCCGGATCATAGCCGTCAAGCTTGGCGTATAATACGTAAAAGCCGTACACGTTCACTAGTGTATCAATGACTTTTGATTTCGCTTCTTGCACCACGCGCTCTGAAAATTTCTTCGGGTTCCAAGGCGCACTGTCTGCTAAAAGCGCCCATCTAAGCGCATCGGCACCAAATGTATGAATAAGATCAACAGGATCCAGCGCATTCCCTTTACTTTTAGACATCTTTTGACCGTTTTCATCTAACACGTGGCCAAGAGACAGAACGCGCTTATAAGGTGCTTTTCCTGTAAACAGCGTCGAAACCGCCATCAAGCTGTAAAACCAGCCCCGCGTTTGATCAATTCCTTCTGCAATTACGTCTGCCGGAAACTGCTTTTGAAACAATTCGTTGTTTTCAAACGGATAGTGATACTGCGCAAACGGCATCGAGCCGCTGTCAAACCAAACGTCAATTACTTCCGGCGTGCGCTTCATCTCTCCGCTGCAGGCCGGACATGTTAATTGCACGTCATCTACATAAGGCTTATGCAGTTCAATGCTGTCATCAACTGAATGAGACGCATGTTTCTGAAGCTCATTGATGCTTTTTGGCGCTACTTGATGCTGACATTCCCCGCATTCCCATACGTTCAGCGGCGTTCCCCAGTAGCGCTTTCTGCTGATATTCCAGTCCACCATATTTTCTAAAAAGTTGCCAAAGCGGCCGTGCTTGATATGCTCGGGGTACCACGTCACGCTTTCGTTGTTTTTCAAAAACTGTTCCTTTAACGCCGTCGTTTGAATAAACCAGCTTTCATTTGCGTAATAAAGAAGCGGCGAGTCGCATCTCCAGCAAAACGGATAGCTGTGCTCATGCTTTTCTTTATGATACAGCACGTCTTGATTTGCTAAGTAACGCACGATATCAACGTCGCAGTCCTTCACAAAACGTCCTTGAAACGGCGGCACTTCAGCCGTGTACTGTCCTTTTTCATCCACTACGTTCACAAACGAAAAACCGTTTTCTTTTACCACTCTGTAATCATCTTCGCCATAAGCAGGTGCTAAATGAACAACACCCGTCCCGCTTTGGTCCGTTACATAATCAGCCGTTACCACTTCATGCCCTTTTTCCACTTTCACAAAATTAAACGGCGGCTCATACGACATCCCTTTTAACTCATTTCCTTTATGATGAGATAAAACGGTATACTCTCCTTTTAACACTTTGTCTGCGAGCGCTTCTGCAACAATATACACGCTGGCGCCTTGCTCGGCGCGGACATAGTTCATTTCTTCGTGCACGGCAAGCGCCACGTTTGACGGAAGCGTCCAAGGCGTCGTTGTCCAGCCTAAAAAATACTCATTATCGCGGTTTTTCACTTTAAATTTCACCGTTACGGTTAAATCTTTTACATCTTTATATCCTTGAGCCACTTCATGCGAACTCAATGACGTTTGACAGCTCGGGCAGTACGGTGATACGCGGTGGCCCTTATAAAGAAGTCCTTTATCATGCATCGTGCCAAGCACGTTCCATACGCTTTCAATGTATGAATTCTCCAAGGTGATGTAAGGGTCTTCCATATCAACCCAATAGCCAAGCTGCTCCGTGAACGCGCGCCACTGCTTTTCATACACAAATACGCTTTCCTTACACTTGTTGATAAAAGCTTCTACGCCGTATTTTTCAATGTCATGCTTCCCTGAAATTCCGAGCTGCTTCTCGACACCGAGTTCAACCGGCAGTCCGTGCGTATCCCAGCCTGCTTTTCGGATCACTTGATGCCCTGTCATCGTCTTATAACGAGCCACGACGTCTTTAATTGTCCGGCCCAACGCGTGCCCGACGTGAGGCAAACCGTTTGCTGTTGGAGGCCCTTCATAAAATACAAACGAAGGCTGCCCTTCTCGGTTTTGAACCGACTGCTGAAACACATTTCCCTTTTGCCACTGCTGTTGGATACGCTGTTCTCGCTCTTGCGAAGGCTCCCTTACATTCACTTCTTTCATGTGATACCACTCCTTTTAAAGTTAAAAGCACACAAAGAAACCCGTCCCTATGACTAGGGACGGGTTTCAACCGCGGTACCACCCTGGCTTCTATTGATCCGTTCATCAATAGCACTCAGCAACGTACAATCATACGCGTTCTTTTTAACGGTAGACTACCGTTCAAACTTACTTATAAGTTCAGTTTGACTTCTCAGAGAGGATATTCCCCTGCAGCTTGAACACCGGCTTTCAGCCATCACCGGCTCTCTGTGGAACAAACTTGCAGCGTACTGGTTCTCTTCAACGAATTTGTGTGCTTTTATTAGTAGCTATTGTATGCGTTTTGGAAAGGAATGTCAATGTTTTGAAATACTTATTGGAATTAAAAGCTTTAGATACAGGTTATTTTGTTTCTGCATTTAACATTTGATCGATTTTATTACGCACTGTTATCCCGTTCTTATCTTTCCATTCAGAAGTTCCACTACTTCTTCGCTGTGTCACAAACACTGCCGCAGCTGATATAGAAGAAAAAATTTGATCTTGTACCAGTACGTATCTATCATCTTTTATTTCTAGTACACCATTTGCTAGGAAAGTATTAATATAGTCTTGTTGCCTTTTAAGTTTAGCTCCTTCTAGCTGCTGTTCGCTTGCAAGCAAAGCTCCTTTATAGACAAGAAATCCATCGCTAACATATTTCCCGCTCGCATACGCATCGCGGCGTTTACAATATAGAACGTCCTCTACCACTACTGATTTTGTATCTTTTAACAGATGTGTCTCAACTTGAACAATTTTTTCTATCGGTTGCTCTGTTTCAATCTTTGGTACTTCACCAGACTGTACAACTTCACTTTCATATTCTATTCCACTTGAAGCATACCCAAAAATTGAAAAGCCTACCCCACCAAGTAAAACCTTAATAACATTAAAGATATCTGTCAGGTCGTCTCGCCTAAATTCACGCACAAACGGTTTTGTCGGAACGGTTTGATTAATATCATATGTACCAGAGCTCATGGCTGCTAGATAAGAAATATGCTCTAAGTATTTTACATCAACTTTATCTAATTGATCTTGAGAAGCATTAGACACAATTAACACGGCCACATCCCAAAAGCTTTTACCTGTTGATGGACTAGCATGCTGCTTTAAACGCTCATATCCTACTTCTGCCTCTCCAATATATGCTTTTTTATCTTCTCCAAATAAAAAATAAATGCCGGGCTTTTCTACTTCACTTTCACCCTTTAAATCTTTCAAACTATTTCTAGGAATGAATACAGCCTGTATCGTTGTATTCGGTACTTCCGATACTTTAATCCCATTTGGATCGTCATCGTAAAACCAAGTCTGTATTCGTTTCGCACCGCTTTTTCGTAACATCTTTCTTCCTCCGTTTATATCTTCTTTACCGTATTTTAAATGGCACCACAATATGTAAATTACTTCCTAAGTATAAACATAGCTATCTATCATTCACAAAAATTAATTTATATCATTTGCTTGATATCTATCAGGACCTCTAAATACCTCTCTAACATGCCATCCAAGAAGATCTTCACTCGGCTGATACGCCGGGTGAATAGGGTCTCTAAGCTTTTGTCCGTGAAATTTCATAAGCCACTCTTCAAATCCATTTGTCCCGTGTGCTTGAGTCGCCACTAACAGCTCATTCTGATCTGAAAAGAAATTTGCTCGATTTTTCCTTTTAATTTCCTCCTAAAGCTTTTCTCTTGGCGTTTTCTAATAATTAACAGAATAACTTTTTGAAGTGCTCATCTTGTTTATACCATAGGTTTTAAAGTTTCAGACATCCCTATACATTTGAACATAATAAAAAACCTTGAAATCTATAGAGCCAATCAAGGTTAAATAACTTAACAACCATATAGATTAATTTTAAAAGTCTTCGTCCCAATTTTCTTTGGCATCAAGAAGTCTATTTGTTAAAAACTCATAAAAGTTATCTGCTCTTTTTCCACTATATCCATCAATTCTGTCCCACGACACAACTACACATTCAGCGTCAATTAGGTTTTCAGTATCTAAACAATATACAAACTCTTCACAGTTTTCAACAACTACGTATTGAGTTGGCAATCCAATGTTCCGAAATCTTTCAGTGTTTGTTATTACAGATGGAGTCGCGGATTTTCCACAGCCAAGTATATCTACTCCAAACAGCCCTCCAGAACCATAATTTTCAAGAAACCAGATATAACTATCCGAAAATTTCACTTTAAGTGCTTTTTCAACTTCTTTAATAATTTCGTCTGAGACTCCTCCAGTAAAATCATTAATCTCAGAATTGAATTGAATAAATTCACTCATTTCTTTTTGGTTCAAATTATTTCTCTCCTCATTAAAATCCTCTACAATAAGTTCGCTATAACTTACTTTTGAGACCTCTATATAGTGCAGTAGATTATCCAATAAAGTGTATTATATTCTTAAACATATTTATCAATGTATCATGAAACGCTGATCAAAATCTACACTTAACCCAACTAGTGTTTCTTACGGTAACAGCCTCAGCACTTTCGCATTTAATAATATAGTAATAAAGCCCCCCCTATTCTCTAAATCAATAAGGGATTACACAGAGTATGTCACGATAATGGTATAGTCGAAATCTTCTTTGGAATTATGAAGTCTGAACCTCTTTATTTAAAGCAATTTTAAAATGTTGAACATTTTAAAAAGGAATTGAAGAAGTGTATTTACTATAAGCATAGAGGGATCAAAACAAAATTAAAAGGCATGAGTCCAGTCCAATACCGAACTCATGCCCTGCAAGTTGCCTGCCAAAATAACCTGTCTAACTTTATGGGATCACTTCAAAACTTAAGGCTCTTTTCAGATTATAGCTTACTAATATTTAATGGATAAAAGTTCTTTAGGAACCACTTTTAATTATATCTATTATATTATGAATGTTTTCTTTTAATTCTTGATTCCTATTCTCTTTATACTGATGATATGCCTGAATTCCCCTATGAATAATAGCATTCATGGTAGGATGAAACGACTTATCTGTACACTCAATTAAAAAATCAAAAAACTCTGCACTAGCTGAGGGAGAATAAGAAAATACTTCTATAAGTATATTTATGGTAGCTCCCTGAATCTGTACAGCATCTTTTTTCTCTTTAAGAGAATAGCTGTTTATCATACCGAAACAAAATGTCGATACAACTTGTTTTTCTTGTTCATCTAAATTTTCCGGGGTTAATTGGCATATTTCTAAAAAATGATTAACCACCTTTTTCATCTCGCTATAATATGCTAAATTACGCTCCATTTTTTCCTCCTAATATACTAATATTTTTCCATTTGGATAATCTCCGTCCCATCCACAAGGAATATGACCACTTAAATAGATGTCTAACATATTGGTGTAAAAATCTGAATTATAATATTTCTCATATGTAAGCACCATAATGATGTTGATAATATCAAATTTAACAGAATTCACTATATCACTTGATAACCCTAATATGCTTACTTGGCTTTCGATTTTATCAATAACTTTAGGTAATACCTCTGTTTTAACTTCTCTCACTAATACATTCCAATTTTTATTATACAGCTCCGGTTTATTCTTGGCTAAATAACCCGTTAAATTATTTCTCTCTTCAAGACAAATATTTTCCCATTTCACTCCTTTTACATTCTTATTAACTACTTTTTTATTTGATAAATAAGAATAATTACTTCCTTTTGGAAGATTAGTTTCAACTCCACAGTATTCTAGCCAATTATTAGATGTTATTGCTTCAACTACGGCATTATTTAGTTCCATATAGTTTTCTCCTCTATTTAAGCTTAGGTAAATTAATTCTCCCAGGTATTCTTGGGACAAACGAATCTTTATTCAATCCATAAGATACTTGCTGTTCAAATGCTCGTTGGACAGCTTGCTGAGACTGAGTATCGCTTAAACCAGCTGACTTCAAAGATTCGTATAATGCGTCATTATATTCTGAAACCATCGGTATTTCACCAAACGATTCTCCGTTCCTTCTATAAGAGTTCCAAAAAGCCTCTAGACTTTCATGAGCTGAATAATGTGGACTACCGATATCTTTAAAGATATTTCCAGACAGTTCTATAGCTAATCCTTCTTTTCTAGGAATAACATCTCTAAAAGCTGCGTCTTGACTCAAGTGATGCGCTTGTCCTGTAACTTCTTTGTTTTTCCTCATGTTAGCATACGTATCAATAAGTAATTCATCTACATCTTCTAAATTACCTACAAGTTTTTCAGTTCCGACAGTAACCTTATCGCTTTTAACTCCCCACTCTGAATTCTGCATGTGCTTGCTATTATGAGATAACTTAGTACTCTTCATAAAATGCATCGTATCTTTAGCTGTACTCTTCAACACATCCCGTACAGTTTGCTGCGCAAAGTCTACACTCACACCCACTGGTGCTTCCTGCGGTAAGAACCTGGGTACTTTCGCATCTAATACAGCATCATACATTTTTTTGGCTTTATCAATACCAGTTGCTGGCATTTTTCGCATCGCCTGCTGAATGTCTTTTCCATATTGAGTCACTTTACTTGTACGAACTACGTTGCGCATATCATTGAACTTTTTCGTGACTGCCTGTGCACTTTTTTCGACAAACTGAGTGGATGCTTTTGCAGCAAGTAAACCGCCTGCTGCAATCCCCAAGGATTGAAACAAACTAGCCTGCTGCTCTTCTTTAGTAAGCTTATTTCCTAGTAAGTCCTTCCCCATTGTATACTCATACATGCCATTTGTTAAGACAAGTCCATACAATCCTTTTTCTGTTTGTTCAAGCACTTTAAAAGCTTTAGGTGTTTGGTAAAGAGCCATTGCATGATGCGCAGCACTCATGCCTTTTGCCGTTTTGTAGACAACGCTTCCGCCTTTTACCGCTCGTCCTGCCCAGCCTACGAACGGGATGAATCCAGCTGCTGCCATTGCTCCAGCCGTGACTCTCTGGGTAGCAGACAGTTTCTTATGCGTAACCGGATCGACTCCGTCTGCGGCTCGTTTAAAATCATAATATCCAGTAAGTTCTCCTGCAATATCCAGGCCTTTTTCATACCACGGCTTATTGGCTTGAATTTGTCTTTGTCTCTCAGCTTCAATGGCTGCTTTTCTTTCTTTAACTTCTTGTTTTTGTTCAGCTTTTCCTTCTACATAACCTGAAGCGACTTTATCAATTTGCTGCTGTGTTTTGTATGCTTCACTATTTTTGTAAGCTTTGGCATCAAAAGTGAGCTGATAAGCGCTGCCGCCTTGAGAAGTCAGCTGTTCCAAACCATTTACGCTAAATTGCACAGATTCGTAGAAATTATCTAACATTCCATATTCACTCGAAAGTTGATTATCTAGTTCTTCTACTGCGGTAATGGTATCTGTTCTTTTTTTCTCAGTTGCGCTTAAATCTTCTTCAAATGCGTCTTTGGAAAACGGTGTAATATGTATAATATCTTCAATATTACTTAAAATCGATTCAAGTTCAGCGTGCTGCTGTTCGACCATCTGCTTGGAACGATCATTGGCGACAGCCAGCTCTTGTTCTAAAAAAGATACGTCTACAACCGTATTACCTTCTAATTTAGCTCGTTCAGCATAGTCTGCAATACTATTAAAATAGGCTTGATGTGAAGAAACAAGACTTTTCCAATGTGTGACGATATCTACTTGTGATGTATAAAAGCCTTTTATGCTGTCGGCACCTTTCCCTTGAAATTCATGATCCAGTGTGGCCACGGCATGAAGAGCCTTTTTTAATGTATCTAGCTGCTCGTCAAATGCTTTGTACGCTTGTACCCTGTCTTTTGCATAGGCCATAAGTGTACTGGCTTCATATACTTTTCCCATTATAAACCCTCTTTTACCTTATGATTAATACATCTTTGATTCGACATTTTCCTCTATTATCCATTATAAAATTACCAATACACTATCTAAATAGGATAATAAGCCCTTTTATAAGTTTGTGGATGCGTTAAAAAGGATATAATTTCAATGTAGAAGAGAATAGTCATAGGTATAAATATTTATTTCTAGTTTATATTACGTATAAAAACACTATGCTTCATGGTCAGACTACATTATTCCTAATTGTTTTCTTATAATTCCACCTAAGTAGAAAGGTAACTTACGGCATACTATCACATCTCAAAATCATCTCATTCTAAAAAAGAAAAGCTATATTCATCTCCAAAATACTGGTCACACTCTGGTCATATTTTGGTCATATACTACAGAAAATCAGGGGAAACTATAGTTTATTTAAATATCAAAAACCCCATTGAAACATTGATATAAAGGCATTTACGAGTACATTAGAAAACTACAGGAAACTTCATTTTCCACGCTGGCAGCGTAGCAGTCATCCTAACCACTTTCAACGCCCCAAACACAACAACCGCTAGCTCCAAAAAGGAACTAGCGGTTGTTCATAATTTCTCAGAAACCACTCACTCTTCCACCGGCGTCTGTTCATCTGTTAATGTATCAATTTTAGTAATTTGAAGTTTGTCTTTGCCAGCAGCTTTCACATGATAAATTCGTTCTTTTTTAAACTGCGTGCTTGCATCGTAGGAATCAGTGAACGTATATACTTCGTTTGTGTAGATATCGTAGGTTCCGTCGTCATGTGATTCTGTTTTTGTCACTAAAAACTGATCGTTGGCGAACGATACGTTTTTGCCAGCAAGTGATGTAATGTAGCTTTTCAGCTGTTTATAGACTGGCTGATTCGAGTCAATATAGGGCGCCATCGCACTAAAGTCGCCGCTGTTTAAGCTTGAAAAGTAAGCGGCTTTATAGGAGATAAAAAAGTTTTCAAGATCCGTTTTGCTTACGTCAGCTGGTTTTGGCTCTTCATTTTTTAACGGTTTGGTGCTGGTCGTGGCTTTTATGTTTGAGCTTGTTTCTTCGGTTTGATTGTCACGATTCATGTATACAATCGTAAGTAATAAGAGAAGTCCAATAACGGTTCCGATTAAAATAGGAAAAGTACGTCGTGATGCTTGCTGCTTTTTAAGCACGGGAAAATCGGCGTAGGCTGGCAGTGTAACAGGTTTTATATCTATCTTTAACTGAGCTAATGGTTTTGACACCTCAATGCTTTTTACACTGCCAAGCGGCTGAAGTGCTAAAAATTCTTCGTATGTAACAATAAATTCGTTTACTGCTATTCCTTTATACATGTCATAAATTCGATTCCATAGTTCTAGGCACGGAGTATCCTTTATTTCTTCACTAAGTTTGTTAAAAAATGGTCGGTACTCTTTAATAAAAGCCGCTAACCATGTTTGATGAACGTTGACTTTATGGGCTGTATTTAGGTCGCTAAGTGATTGTTTTAACTTGGCGTGTTCATTTGCATCGTGTTGGCAAATCACTTTCATACTACGTTCCATTTCTTTCAGCACAGCGTAAAGGCTCTCGCTCATTTTTTCTTGCAGTGCATCAAACTGACTGCGGATATCAGGCCAGTGAAGTTCGAGTAATTGTTTTTGTGCAGTCGTTGCTTTTCGAATACTTTCATTTAGCTCATGCTGCTTTGTACGAAATGCGGTAGCTTTTTGTTTGGTCACAAACTTATTTTTACTTAACTGATTCCATTCTTGCTTTAAGCTCTTGTCTTCTTCAAGTACTGTCGTTATCGCTTGTTTCACATTTTCATGCTTTTTTTGAAAGTCAACGAACGCCGGCAAATACGTATTCCAGCTTTCCTTGATTTCTTTAAACGATAACGTTTTAGCATATTTTTCTGTTAGTTGAAAAAAGTCATTTCTAAATGCCACCATATCCGCTTCAGAAGCGAGTTCTTTTCCGAAAAGATCTATGATACTTCTATGTATGCTTGTTAAATGTTGTAGCTGCTCCATATGATTTTGTCGCTTTTTTATGTACTCCGGATAATCGCTTGAAAGAAATGTGACCATTGTATATTCAATGTTGTTCATATTGTATTTCATACGTTCTTTTTCTAGTTCTTCATACACTTTCTGCAGATGACGTTCTACTATCGAGAGAAATTCTTCTTGATCCATCCTGCCTACTTCTGTTTTTAGCATTTTTAAAGATTCTGTTTCTCCAATAAGCGATTTCTTTTCTTTATATAGCTGTATCCATGTTTCTAGCAGTTGTGCTGCTGATTCATTCCAGTGGCTTGTATTCATCGTTTGCTTCACCTGTTGTTTTTATTTTTATCCTTTTTTAACTATACAGGAATTTAACAGAAATTCTATTACAGTTTTATTACTCTTGAAAAATGAGGTCCAAGCTTTCTAGAGCCGCTTCTAACGTTTGGTTGTCTCCTTGGTCGTAGCTGTGTGCTACCAAGACTACGGTTGTAAATACTGCTTTCCATTTTGCAAGTCTGTGCGTTTCTTCGTCTACTTCACCGTATTCTTTAAAAAAACGCGCTCTTCCTTTAGCGGGTAAAAAGCTATAGGCAATCGCTAAGTCAACTGCCGGGTGACCAATATGAACATCTCCCCAGTCAATAATGCCTGACGCAATATTGTTCTGATCGACAATCATGTTTCGAATATGAAGATCTCCGTGAACCAGTACGTTTTTTTCTTGATAGTGAATTTCATGTATGCTATTTACATAGGTTTCAAGAATATCTTGTTTAGAATAAAGATTACGCTCCTTCATTTGCTTGACATACTTCTCTAGCGCAGGCTTTCTCTTCATCATATCAAGCCGATTTAACTCATCAAACGGTACACCGAGCTCTTGCGCTTTTGAATAAGGATAGTGATGCAACGTGCGAAGAAATCTTGCTAGTACAGAAGCGGACTGGATGCGTTCTTCTTCCGTTAATCGCGCAGGCGGATTTCCTTGAAGATAGTGATAGCCAGTGAACGGCCAAGGATATACCCCATTCGGCTTGCCGAAAAAAATCGGCTCTGCAATTGATAGAGGCAGCTGAGAAGCAAGAGTTGGTAAAAGCTGATTTTCTGTTTTTAATAGTTCTGCTGCAAGTTCTCGTCTAGGAAATCGAAAAACAAAGCGGCCGTTTACTTGATAAACCGTATTGTCAAAGCCGTAGCCAAGCAGTGAAATCTCAGCAGGCGCAAGTTCTGGAAACTGCGTCTCGATTAACGTTTTGGCAAGCGGTGCTGATACGATTTGTTCTGCATCCCATGCGTGTGGCATTGTGATCACCTGTCTTTAACGTGTGTTTTGTATGTAAAGTATACTATAAAAGTGAAAAACCTCTGACTCGTTGTCAAAGGTTTTTTCACTTTATACATATTAGACATTCACGGAATTAAAAAACTGCGGTAAATAAGATTTATGTGCATCTAGCATTTCATCTAAGAGCTGTTTAGCAATGGTATCAGACGGAACTAACGGATTGATTGTCATCGCAACAAGCGCTGTGTTGTAATCGCCGGTAACGGCTGCTTCGGCTGCGACGCGTTCAAATGACTTAATTTGCTGCACAAGTCCTCGAACAGCTACAGGTAAGTCGCCGACTGTAATTGGTTTTGGCCCTTCTTTTGTAATAACACAGCTCACTTCAACGGCAGAATCATTTGGAATACTCGCAATAGCACCATTGTTAATGGTATTTACAGGCTGGATATCGCCTTTATCATTATAAATAGATGAAATTAAGCTGCAGGCTGCGTCGCTGTAGTACGCGCCTCCGCGCTTTTGAAGCTGAGGAGGTTTAATTGCAAGATTAGGATCTTTATAGAGCTCAAATAAGTCTTTTTCTAACGCGCGCACTACTTCTGCTCGTGTGCCTTCGAGCTCAGCTGCATTTTGTTCTTCTTGCAGCATCTCATTTGTTTTATAGTAATAACGGTGATAGCCGCACGGAATAATGCCTAGTCCTTTAATAAAGTCAGGATCCCATGAAATCCCTTTGATATTTCGCATAGACATCGCATTTGTTGGATCTGCCATGGCGTCAATGACTTGATCTTTTACGCTCACTCCGTCTAAAAAGACATCTAATCCAAAGACCATATGATTTAACCCGGCAAAGCTCACCTGTACACGGCTTTCGTCTACTTCTAGCGCTTTAGCGATTCCCATACGAATACCGATTGGCACATTGCATAAGCCCACTACTTTTTTATGATTGCTATAGCGTAAAATGGCTTCTGTCACCATACCAGCAGGATTCGTAAAGTTCACAAGCCACGCATTTGGACATAGTTTTTCTATATCTTTTACAATACTTAAAATAACAGGAATTGTGCGCAGCCCTTTAAATAAGCCGCCAGGTCCATTCGTTTCTTGCCCAATCACACCGTATTTTAACGGAATTCGTTCATCTTTCATTCTTGCGTCTAACAATCCTACGCGAAATTGTGTTGTAACAAAGTCGGCATCCTTTAACGCTTTTCTTCGATCTAACGTAAGATGAATGTCAATTGGCACGCCTGCTTTTTCAACCATTCGTTTTGCCAGATTTCCGACAATCTCTAGCTTTTCTTTTCCTTCTTCCACGTCTACTAACCAAAGTTCTCGTACAGGCAGCTCGTCATAACGCTTAATAAATCCTTCGACAAGCTCCGGCGTATAGCTTGATCCTCCGCCAATGGTTACAATTTTAATTCCTTTTGTCATTACAACCCCTCCGCTATAATCAATGATTTTAAAAATACGTTATACAATACTTTGCTGCTCTTCTTTTACCGGTGAACGATTTATAGAAGCCCCGGTTTCTTCTATAAGTTTTTGTTTGTCCCACATTTTAAAGAATGGAAAATAGACACCAAACGATACCGCCATTAACACAATCTGCAGAACAGCTCCTGACACACTTCCTGTAATTAAATAGCCGCTAATCACCGGCGGCATTGTAAACGGCGTTACAATTCCTATTGGCTTTGCCACGAGACCGATATCCATGGATACATAGGTAATGATGACCGATAGAAGTGGTGCCAAAATAAACGGAATAATCATAATCGGATTTAATACGATAGGCATTCCAAAAATAACTGGTTCGTTAATGTTAAAGAAGCCTGGTCCGATGCTTAATCTTCCTAGCTGCTTCATTTGCTGACTTTTCGCAAACAGCACCATGGCCAGCACAAGAGAAAGCGTAGTGCCGGATCCTCCCACAAACACAATATCGTTAAATTCATTCGTTACAATATACTTCACTGGTTCACCAGAAGCAAGAGCCGTTGCGTTTTCCGTTGTTAGCGTAAGCCATACAGGCGTCATGACAGAGCCAACAATCGTCGCACCGTGTAGCCCCGTACTCCACATAAGAGTAATTAAGATAAAAATAAGAATCGTACCAACTAAGCTTGTACCAATATGAGTTAAAGGCTGCTGCAGCAAAACCGTCACGACATTATGCAAATTTCCAAAGTCGCCGACGTTCTCTACAAGCAAACGTAACATCCATATAACCATCACAGCACCAAACCCTGGTATTAACGCTGAAAATGAACGAGCAACAGCTGGCGGAACGGTTTCTGGAAGCTTAATCACAATATTTTTTTGAATAATCATCCGGTAAATTTCCGTGGCGATAACTGCTATGACCATCCCCACAAAAAGACCTTTACTTGTAAACATCGCCGTTTGGTAGGCTGTTTCGACCATGGCCGTTCCATCTGCGTTTTCTCCAATCGTATACGAAACAAAAGGTGTACCGACAAAGAAAGCAGCTAGAGACACTGCACCTGAAGCAAGTGCATCCACTTTATACGATTCCGCTAAGCGGTAGGCAATGCCAAACGTAGCTACTAAAGCCATAATTTCAAACGTTCCTCTGTACGGATATAAAATGCTTGCTTTTAGCTTAGGATGTTCTGTTAAAAAATCTGTGTAGGCTTGAAAAGGTAAATTGGCTAAAATTAAGAAAAGTGAACCGATAATAATAAGCGGCATCGTCAGGACCATACCGTCTCGTAATGCTTGAAGATGGCGCTGCTGAGCAGCTTTGCCAGCAAGCGGCATAATATATGTTTCAAGTACACGATTCATTTTGCTCAATTGATTCCCTCCTATTTCGAAACTAACTGCTCAGCAGATTTTAACACTTCTTCTCCGTTACACATTCCGTAATGAACCGGATTAATAACCTCTACTGGAATTCCTTTTTCCTCTCCTAGCTTTTTCATTTGAGGAAGTAAGTAGCGCACTTGTGGACCTAAAAGCAAAATGTCTGCATCATCAATATGATTTCTAACCGCGTCTCCTGGTACTGCCCAAATTTTGCACGCCGTCTCTTTTTCTTTTGCGCTTTTTTCCATTTTAGTTACTAACAAACTTGTAGACATCCCTGCTGCGCAGCATAGTAAAATATTCATTTACAATTCCCCCTTGATAAGTAATTGATTAACATCCATAAGTGAGATAGGTATCTTGCTAAGATATTTTCTTGATACCTTCACTATATATTGAAAACGCTTTCAATTAAACGTAATATTTTTCCGTTATCAAAGGAAAAATATTATTTGAATATTCTTTAAATTTAAAAGAAAAGAGATTGTAAATCAAAACGGATTGTGGTAGCTTCTTAAAAAATGATAAGCAGCTCACCCATCTAGGTAAGCTGCTTATCGTACTTTACACTTTTCTTTTTATTGTGAACCCGTAGAAATTGTCTGCTGATGTGAAACTCCTAGGTGGAGGTATGAAATGGTTACTTCTTGTATACTTATGTTGTCTATAAGAGAAAGCGCATATATTTGATTACTTTCTTTTCCTTTATGCAGTCTTTCTAGCTGTTCGTCATGGCCTGTATGCGGCTGCAGCTTCACACTTTGTAGGTTCTTAAACGTATAGCCTTTTGTTTCTTCGCTAGCAAAGTCTCCAAGAATTAACCCTTTTTTATCATTGCTTACTTGTATTTTTACGTATTTGAGTGTTTTGTTTCCGTTTATGCGGACTTGTTCTATTTAAATATCTCCTAGGGAGCTCTTATTACCTATAGAAATTAGCTGAACTTTTTTGTTCTTAGCAAAACCAGCAGCTTTAGCCTCCAATGACGCACTCACTTTAACAAATGTATATACTCCAGCGAATACGATAATCAAGATACTAGCTATGAGAAAAATCTTTTTCAAAAAAAAACACTCCTTACCTAACCTTTTCACGAGATACATCTTGTGTGCACTGTCTTTTTCATACACACACATCTGCAAATCTCTTACAAGTTCCTATCAACTCTTCTTTTTTAGCAAGCTTACAAATCCACTCTTCGGGAATACCATCCAGTTGATAATACATTCCTGCTAGAGTACCTGTAATGAAGCCTATTGTGTCTGTGTCTTCTCCTAAATTTACAGCAGTAAGTACAGCTTCTTCGTAATCGTCGCTTTGAAGAAAAGACCAAAGCGATGCTTCTAGCGAGCTGACGACGTATCCTGTTGATTGAATTTCATTTCTCGCTGCTTGTGGCAAGCTTAGGTTTAATACTCGTTCATACGCAGAAAATTCGTGTTCATACTCCGTCCCTGTTAACTGCTTTTGACAGAGATTTATCGCTTTTTCATATGCTTCTAAGGGCTGATCTCCGTGAAGAAGACGAATGAGCAGTTCCACATATATAATACAGCCAAGAGTAGAACGCACGTGGCGGTGCGTGACGTGAGCAATTCTTTCTATTTCTTCTTTTCTTTTTGTAAAGCTAGGTTCCTGACATAGTGTAAACGCAAGCGGGGCAATACGCATAAGCGCTCCGTTTCCGTTGTCGTACTCAGCGCTTCCTCCCCACTCTTCTTTAGGAAGCCCGCCTTTATAGCGGCGAATCGCTTCGCTTGTTGCGATGCCAATATCAAACATTTCTCCGTATGGCGTCCAGTAGCCATCCGACCAATAGTTCGCAAACTTTTGCATTAAATCATATTCATCTTGTTTTTCTATTAGATTATTAATCAAGCACATTGTTAAAGACGTATCATCTGACCATGTTCCTTCAGGTTGATTGTATGTACCGTATCCGGTCATAGTCGTGATCCGAAATGAATCGCGCTTTTTAAACTCAACCGGAACACCTAAAGCGTCTCCCACAGCTCCTCCTAGAATCGTAGAAAGTACTTTGTTATGTAGCATTATGTAATCAACTCCTTTCTATTATTGTAATTGTTTGATTTTGGAATTTGCAAGAGACCTCTTGCCTAGACGCTTTTTCTTCTTTTTATAAAGGAATTTACCAGCGTTTATTTCATTTAATAAGAGGTGAAAAAACATATGAGGTGTAAACTGGCACGTGAGAAATGCAAAGAAGAAATATCAAAGAAATTCATTCATATTACTTTAAAAACAATTGACCAACAGGAACAAATGTTCTATAATTATTTTTGTAAATATATGGAGGTGAAAACAATGAGACCTGAACTTACAAAAGACTTACCTATCAACGACTTTACGGACTTTTACTGGCTAAAAACCGAGCTGCAGCAATTTTGCCGAGAAAACAACATGAGCCCGTCCGGATCTAAAATGGAACTGTCAAAAAGAATTGAAGTGTTTCTAACAACCGGTGACACTCAACACTCAAAAGCACCTTCTAAAAGACGCTCTTCCTCTAAAACGCAAGCTCCGCTAACATTAGATACCGTCATTACGGAAAATCACCGCTGCAGTCAAGAAGTACGGGCATTTTTTAAAGAAGCCATTCATCCTACGTTTCATTTCTCAACATATATTCAAAACTATTTTAAAGAAAATACAGGGAAAACCTATCGAGACGTGGTAGAGGCTTGGTATGAGGAAGAAGAGCGAAAAAAGCAGCCTTTCTATCAAAAAGAAATTGCGCCTCAGTTTGAGTACAACCGCTTTATCCGCGACTTTTTTAATGATCCGAAAAATAAAGGAAAAAGCCGTGATGATGCGATTGCGGCGTGGAAACACTTAAAACTTCAGCCTGGAAGTAATCAATACCGCTCTTAACTACTAGCTGAGGAACGAATTTGAGGCAAATCTACATATAAACGCCATTAAAACACCACCTCAAGAAAAGGTGGTGTTTGTGCACACCTGTAGATTTCTTCACATACACATGTGCTGTTTGTTACGGCAACATGTATTTAAAATTATCAGCTATAAACGGACTCTTTTTTAATCAAACCAAGCGTCTGTGATGTAGAAGCATGGATTTCGTTAAAGAAGTCTGGGTGATCAACTAGTGACATTCCATAGGAAGGAATCATTTCTTTTATTTTTGGCTCCCATTTGTTCATGTTTTGCGGGAAGCATTTTTCCAATACTTCAAGCATAACGTGAACAGCTGTTGACGCACCCGGAGAAGCTCCAAGAAGTGCAGCAACAGAACCATCAGCGGCACTTACGACTTCGGTACCAAACTGAAGCGTTCCTTTTCCGCCGGCTTCCGTGTCTTTGATTACTTGCACACGTTGCCCCGCTACGACGATATCCCAGTCTTCGCTTTTAGCGTTCGGGATAAACTCACGCAGTTCTTCCACACGTTTTTCATTTGATAACAGCACTTGCTGAATTAAGTATTTCGTTAACGCCATTTCTTTGACGCCTGCTGCTAGCATTGTTAAAATATTATTCGGCTTTACAGAACTGATTAAATCCAAGTTTGAACCTGTTTTTAAGAACTTAGGCGAAAAACCGGCAAACGGACCAAACAACAGCGTCTTTTTGTTATCAATATAACGTGTATCAAGGTGTGGAACCGACATTGGCGGAGCTCCGACTTTGGCTTTTCCGTATACTTTCCCGTGATGCTGCGCAATCACTTCAGGGTTATTGCATACCATAAATAATCCGCTTACCGGGAATCCTCCAATATGCTTGGATTCAGGAATACCTGTTTTTTGAAGTAAAGGCAAGCTTCCGCCTCCGCCTCCGATAAAGATGAACTTTGCCGTGTGGTATTCAACTTTGCCGCTGTCTACATCGGCGACTTTTACTTCCCACATACCGTCCTTGCGTTTGATATCTTTTACACTTCGTTTGTAGTGCACATTAACGCCTTTATTCTTCAGGTGGTCAAACAACATGCGTGTTAAAGCGCCGAAGTTTACGTCTGTTCCCGAATCAATTTTAGTTGCTGCAATCGGTTCTTTTGACGTACGCCCCTTCATGATTAACGGAATCCATTCTTTTAGTTTTTCAGGACTATCGGAATACTCCATTCCTTGAAACAACGGATTGTTTGATAGCGCTTCAAAACGCTTTTTCAGAAACGATACATTTTTTTCCCCTTGTACCAAACTCATATGCGGAATTGGCATGATAAAATCTTGCGGATTGCGAATCAACTTACTGCTTACAAGATAAGACCAAAACTGTCTTGAAAGCTGAAACTGCTCGTTAATTCGTATCGCTTTCGTTATATCTATAGATCCATCAGCTTTTTCTGATGTATAGTTTAGTTCGCACAGCGCAGAATGGCCCGTCCCTGCATTATTCCATTCGTTCGAGCTTTCTTCCCCTGCGTCTGCGAGTTTTTCAAATACTTTAATGTCCCATTCAGGTGCTAACTCTTTGAGTAATGATCCCAAAGTTGCGCTCATGACTCCGGCACCAATTAAGATAACGTCTGTTTTTTTCTGTACGTTGCTCATTATAACCTTCCTCATCCCCTATATTTGTAAAAAGATGTAGGCGCTCCTGCTTACGTAGTAAAAAAATTCAGGTGCGACCTAAGAACACACCTTTTTCTGTCTCACTTATAACTATATCACAGTATAATTGTCTGATGATTATAAACTATTCAAAAATGATAAAAAAGTGAGAAAATCGCCCACAAATTCTAAAAAACTTATTAAATTCCGTCTGCATTTTCTTTTATTAGTAAACTGTTAGACCTACTTTTAAGTGTCAAAACAAGAATCGGTAAAATAACAAACTATTCCAAAAATTCAGCTTAAAAACCAAAATAACTTTTTTTAAAATTTCACCTACTATAACTATACTCATTTGAAAGAACAAACAGCACTATAAATAGAAATGCCTGTATTCTTTTTGACTAGTTATACATAGACGTATATATATGTATAGAGCACCAGCTCGTCCAGGTGCATATTTAGAAAAATAAGTACATATTGCAACAGCTAATTTTCAGTCCATATTGCAAGTTACAATATCTATGTCATATAACATACCATGAAATAAGTGAATAAGTAAATGATTATTCAGAAATTTATGTTATAAAACCTAACATGTATGTTGACTTTTACATAGACATACTTGTTGATAAAGAACAGTACTTCACATGCTTCTTTCATTTTAGATTTGTTTAATTGCCTTGTTCATGTGCCATGGTTGTTGCTGAGTTCAACCAAAATAAGCCACGCTTCGCACGTGACTTGTTTTGGTTCTTATTGAGCCGGTTGGATGTCATCTTGTGTAAACGTCCAAATACCACGATTTTTGCTAAAGCCGCTAAATTCAAACTTAAAATCGCCTTCTTTGGGTATATCAAACGTCGAAATCCCGATTTGTTTTTCTCCTGGTGAAATATTTCCATCCAAATGATTCTCTGTTGCACCAGAAACAACTGTAGCATAGTGTGTTTGCTGGTGAACCTGTTCCATGAATACTAGCTTGATACTCCTTTAGGAATTTTGCAGGATGCATAACACCATTCTTCATTCTGTTGCTAGTCATTAATATTTAGCATAAAAATAAGCACTTGTTGCCTAATATGCCATCAAGTGCTTAAGGTATTAAATTATAGTATTATCAATCCTCGAATACCTCTGCTATTCTCTCTTTCCATACTGACATCAACTCCAAAAATTCCTCAGTTTCCATTGTACTCTCGAAAGGTTCATCAATTCGATAATGATGCTCAGCTATTGTCACGTTTTTCTTTATACATACACTCGTGGCATTCAACGTGATTTCAAAGTCTTCATACCCTCCTTCTAAAACTTTCTTAATGTATCCGATATATTCATCCGCTTCTTCTTCTGTTGAAATATCCTCGAAAACATCCGAGAATACACTTAATTCTTCAGATAGTTTTAATCTAGTTATACCTAATGGATCTTTTTTAAATTCATATGAATATTTCATACTCTTTATCACCTTCTATGCTTTCAATGCTATTTATTATATAATGGATAGGCTGTAGCTATTGAGCCGTCCTTATTCAAGAACATTTCTATCTTAATTCCTGATGAAGTCTCAGCTATATACTTATTAGAACCAATCTGTTTTTTATTTTGATAGGCATCATCAATAGCCCTTAACACATCAACACGATTCCATTCCTTTGGAAAGAAACTTGATTTGGCTACTTTTCTCTTCCCATCAATTTCGACTTTGGCTTCATAAACCCCGTTTTTATCAGGTTCTTTCTCGGTTCCAGGAATAATCTTTCCACCCATCATACTTTCATGATGATATCCAACCGCTTTTCCGCGCCTATTAATTTCACCATGATAAATATGTTTCATCGTTCCTGTATTATATTTACCTTCACTCTTAACCACCGCATCCTGATCATTTATCCCCTCAACATTCGCCTTACTACCTGACCCTTCCACTTTCTCCAACGCTTTAGACTGACCTTTTGAAACACTCCCCATCTTATACGTCGTTAACCTATGTAACACTTCACCAAAGGTCTGTCGAGGTAACGCCTCTCCTATTCCTGACAGTTGAGGACGTAAAGTCGGTATCTCCGCATCTAGTAAAGGTATGATCTGCTTTTGAAACGGTTCATACACCTTTTTCGACCAATTGCTTGCTGCTTTTGGGCTGACGACATTATGCCTATTATTTCATGTTTTGGTCGTTTTAGGTGTATATATGCTCCGAACTTCTGTTACTTTTGAAACAGCTTTTATGGCACCTGTGGATTTTGCACACCCTACATTTGTAAACCGGACGAGTTTGTTAAATAAAAGCAAATAAGCACCTATTGTCTAGAAGACAATCAAGTGCTTTAAGTTCATCTGTTTTTAAGTATCATTAAATTTGTAAGTGTTATAGTAACAGTATTACACCAAAACTTACGAGTTCGTTAATTTCATGTCTATTCTAGGTGTTTGTTTATATTCATCACCCAGTAAAACGTCATCTCGCCTAATCTCGTACTTCTTTTTCTATTCTATCATTGCACATCATACTCCATTCATGAAGTATGCACTTTTTAATAGTCTACTCTTTTTCTTTCGACTGCAAATACACTTTATTTTCTACTCACTCACATATATATTTGTTACCTTTAACTACAAACCACATTTTTTGGCTTTCTCATGTGTAAAGTATAGTTTTAGCATCTATAAAGTCATTATAATTCATTTCGTATATTTGCTTAATCTCTTAAATTATTAATTACAACATATAAAAGTTGGTAACTAAGGATTCTTTAATCCATTAATAAAACCCTTAAAGCTATCAGCTATTTTATATGTATTTTCTTCTTCATTAGACTGTGGAAAATAAAAAGAGTGATCCCAATAATATACACCATGGTTTTCAGTATCTGTAATAAGTACAATTAATCCTGAACCTGGATCATCTCCTATTATTAAACTATTCGGTAACATATCTTCTTCAAACTCTTCATAGCATTCACTTAAGTCAAAAGTTCTTTTTACACCTATACCATACAAGACATCTAAAGGGATTTCCTGATTTAATTCTTCAACAAAAAATTTACTATACCTAACTTTCGAAGTCCCCCCATTATATTCACTTAAAAATTTTTTATAATCTTCCGGAAGTAAAAATCCTAAAAACTCTTCTAATTCTTCAATCGATTCTTCAGTTGCTTTACCAAAAGCATTTAAATTCATTTATTTCACTCCCATTTAATCTTTTAACTTCCTAGCTAATGACATTCCACCCATATGTCGAAATCTTCTGTGCATCTCTTTATTAACTTCTTGCATTGTTGTTAAATCTTGATGATGGTGCCACGTGTTTTCATCTAATTTCGGTCCATTTGGAGCTAATTCATCAGCCTTAGCAAAATCAATGTCATATCTATTAAATTCACCTATGGGAACTTCTTGTCTTACCAACCCAGCAGATTTAAAGTCCGGAAAACCTCCAGGATAAGAAACTTGATTTGGAGGAATATCCCAATCAATATAAGTCCATATTCCTTCCTCGCCAATTTCGATTTTTCCACCTTTTTTCTGCCATTTTTCAGGATCTCTAGAATATGGGGGTTTAGTAGATAATTGTTCCTCTGTAAACTTCACTATTTCTGAATTTTCACCCGTACTCTTAGCAACAGCCTCCTGATCATAAACCCCTTCAACATTCGCCTTACCACCAGGTTTTTCTACTTTCCCCAACGCTTTCGACTGGCCTTTTGAAACAGGTCCAATCTTATACGTCGTTAACCCATTTAACGCTTCACCAAAGGTCTGTCGAGGTAACACCTCTCCTACTCCTGACAGTTGAAGTTGAGGACGTAAACTCGGTATCCCCACATCTAGTACAGGTTTGATCTGCTTTTGAAACGGTTCATATACCTTTTTCGACCAATTACTTGCTGCTTGTGTACTGACGGCATTCCGCATGTCACTTAATGTTTTGGTTGCTTTATGTGCAGGTACACGCGGAACGTTTGTTACTTTTGGAACGGATTTTACGGCGCCTGCGGGTTTCGCTCCTCCAATTACGCTCGCAAACAGAAACATGCTGATTTCCCAGTGCTCTTTTGAGAGAGGTTTCTCAGGATTAAGTGCCTGCTTTCCTACATCTAAAAGTCCCATTGTTGCGTGATTGACAAAGTCATACGGTGAATCCAACGATTTTTTCCCTCGTTCATTCAACCCCTCTTTGAAGGCAACAGCTCCATCAAATCCACCCATCGTTATATAGTTTCCAAAGTCATACAAGGAGTTGTACCGTTTATCTGCTCGCTCTCCCATACCGGCCCAAACGTCTTGTGCTACTCCTTTAGTACCCGTAACTGTGCCTTTTGCTAAAGTTATAGCACCTTCTCCTACGTCCTTGACTACAGCTTTTATACCGGTTTCTTCTTTTTTAGCCGCAGGGTTCTCACAGATTTCTGTAAAATTAAAGGATTCAGCTGTTTTTTTAGGTGCCACATCTCTAACCTGACCCTGACGCACCACCGACTGCATAAGCATTCCCTCAACGCCCGTAGCGTTTTGAAGAATCTGTTGAGACGTTAGCATGCCCACAGTTGAAGAATCGTTGAGCGCCTGCAGATATGGACTTTTTTCAAGTTCCACTGCTTGCTCTGCAGGTGACAGTTCCGCTAGTTTTTTCATGTTAGCAGGTGCTGTATCCTGCTGAATTTGTGTTAGCACTTCTCTTATGTAAGGCGACGTTTTTTCAAGCTTGTGAATTTCTTTTAACTGTTCAGCAGGGGTCATCGCCTGAAGTTAAATTAGTTTTTCAAGACCTACTTCCTTTATCACTTTCTCTTGCTTTTCTTTTATTGTCAAGGTTGTTTGAATACCTGTTTCAAAAACCGAGACGCCTCCTGAATCATTCAGCGCTTTTTTCGCCAAAGCGCTCAGCTCACTTACATTACCTGGCTGAATGGAACCATTTTGAAACCCAGCTTTCACTTTAGAAAGCAGCGAATTTAAAGACGTCAGCTGATCTTGAATGGCTGAAAGGCTCTGCGTTTGCTGTTCGTCAAAACTAACTAAATCGTTCATCGTTTTGTCCGCTTTGTTTTTAGCTTGTTCTACTTCTGATAGGAAACCTTGATCGTTAAGTGCTGAGACAGAAGCAATGTGACTTACTTTTTGGATCGCTGCATTCGCTTGATCGACAAGCGAAACGATTGTATTTCTCGTTTGATTTAAATGCGCAGGAATAGTATCTTGTAGAAACGGCTGCGTGATGTAGCCGTCTTCGCTCGGTTCAAAGGAGCGCAGCGCATGTGTGATTTGAGTTAGTCGAGCTTCATAGGAAGTGAGTAATGAATGATACAGCGTTAAAAAAGAAGCATGTCCCGTTTCATAAAAAGACCGAATCGCTTCTCCTCCTTTTCCTTTAAACGCATCATCTAAGCTTGAAAATGCCTGCACCTGTGAAATCAGGCCCTGAATTTGTTCTTTTTGACTTTTAATAGAGTCCAAGATAGCTTGAATATTTTCGTGAAAAGCATCGACATCAAGTGTTTTCAATAACCTGTAACCTCCTAGCTGTACCGATGTAGAAAAACAACAAACGGTTAAAGAACAATCGCCCGTCATTTTTCTAAACCTAAGCGGACGCTCCTCTTTACAAGGCTTGCATCATCCGCTAGATAAAACCTTTTTGTTTAAAAGCTAAATTCATGCTGTTTGAAAGGTTGTTTTGTTGTTTTTAATAGATTTATATAAAATATGAATATTATTTAGCGGCGTTTGCAGCTTTTTCATCTGCTTCTTTCATGGACTGCACGGATTTTTTGGTAGCGTTAAGATCATCGAGGAGCGTTTGCTTGTAGTCCATAATTAACGTTTGAAGCTGCTGATTAAGCTGATTTAATTCATCGAGCACCGCTAGTTCTTGTCCGCTTCCTATGTGAAACGGAAAAAGGGCCTGAAACTGCTGCGCAGCAGCGCTTAGGTCACCAAGCGTTCTATTAATTTCACCATCTATTACTTTAATTTCATCTGCCATATTGCATCACACCTTATCTTTTGCTTCGTCTTCTTGCATTTTAATGGCACGTTCCATCCCTTGTATATCTGATTGAAGCGCCGTGATTTTTGCTTCAATTGTCGTAATGGCATCCGTCAGCTGACGGGTCAGCAAATCATCGTATTCGTCTAACATAGCCGTACGGATGTCTTCAAACCCAACAGCAAGGCTGCCTGACCAAGTGGCGGAAGTGAGCTCTGGTTCTTTTACCTTTCCCTTTGCACGTTCAAGCTCTCCTTTGACTTCCGTTAATGTATTTTTACTTGCCATAAGCTCCTGGATATCTTCATGTGCCTGCTTCACTTGGGTATACAGATGAGCAACAAACATCTCATTCATATGATGACACTTCCTTTATATCTATCTCTTGGTTCTTCTAACAGTAATTTCCTTTTATAGCGTATCAAATAAAGAAAGAAGGCACATCGGCATGTTTTCTTATATTTTTTGGAAATAATGTAGGTTTTTAGTTCAATACCCACTCTTCAGGATAAAATAACCAAAACTATCTTACCATTGACAATTTATCAAGATTTTTGGACTACTTCACTTGTTATTTCCACGCCACTAAAAGGCCTTTTTACACAATTTTTTTGTTAAAACGCATTCATTCTTTCTATTTCCAAATATTTAAACATGCGCTAGTATATACATAATATAAAGAGGAGGTTGGGTATGAGAGAAAAGCTCGTAAGACTCGGTTATTTACTGGGGTTGGCTCTTGTTTTGTCAGGCATTCTGTATTTCTTCGCATCGAACTGGCAAGGCTTTGACCGCTATACTAAAATTGCGCTGAGCGTGGGGCTGATGCTGCTGTTTTACGGAAGTGCATTTGCGGTGCGGAGGCTGATTCCTCAGCAGGCGTTTTTAAGTCACTGGACGCTTTTGGCTGGCGCTCTTTCATTTGGATTAAGCATTGCGCTTCTTTCTCAAATTTACAACACGCACGCTGAATCGTACTGGCTGTTTTTAATTTGGCTTGTGCCGGTTATTCTGTTTAGCCTCTTTACGAAATATCAGCCGTTTTACGTGTTATCGTTTATTTTATTTCAATTCACCATGGCTTTTTTCATTTCACCAAGCAGCGTAATTTCACAGCGAGGTGAACATGAGACGCTTTTACTTTACGCAGGAATGGCGTTTGTGAACTTGATTATTTTTTGGATTATAAAAAAGAAACACCTCTCGTCTCCTGTGGTAATGTATGCAGCGTTTGGTTTGTTTCACTACATTTTTTTAACTCTTTCCCTGCCAGATTTTGCAGGCAGCTCTAGCTTACGGATTGGCCTAATTTTTTTTTATTTGCTGTTTTTACTAAGCTCCTTTTTTTATTTTTCAAAAGTGGAGCCGCAAAAGCCGTTTTTAGGCATTTCAATCGTGGCATTTGCTTTATTTGTAATTGAACAGTTTTTCTCTTTTATTTTTAAACACTACGCTGAATGGTCGCTGTTTTTAGCTTTAGGGTTCGTGATTTTATTTATTGGTGCAAGCGTGTGGTTTGTTAAATGGCTCACCGCCCACACTTCAGCACAAAAAACCTCGCTGCGCGTGATCAAACGAATAGCAGTAATTGGTATTACAGCCATTGCATCGGTAATCGGCAGCAGCTCTTTAGGAGGACTCGTTACTCTTATTACAGGAACGTACCCAACGAACGGAATGCTTGTAATTGGCGTTTTGTTGATTGTGGCATGTTATTTGATTAAAGCAGATATTCCAACGGTAAAATATACGCTTTTAATGATGGGCGTATTAATTAGCAGTGCTGCTTCTTTTTTTGTGCACGACATTCTGTTTTTCATCTACGTTATCGCACTTATGGCGCTTTTAGTGTTCACCAAGCATACGCCCGTTCGCCTGTTGTTTTTTGTGCTAGTGCAAGGGCTGCTGTTAATAAAGGTTCCGGTTACTTACTATAACACTATCAAACTAGATTATGTGCTGCTCGCTTTGTTTCTATTAAATGCCGTTGTGTATACAGTAAAGGTACATCACGCGTTTAAAAAAGCGGCGCTGCTTCTTGCTTTTATCTTTTTACTGTCGCTGACTGAATTAAGCGAACCGTCTTTCTTAAATATTATTTACTGCATGGTGTTTTTTGTGATTTCAACTCTCTTTTTGTTTTTGACGGTGCGAAAAGAGCCAAAATACGATTTTATTGTCGGCATGATTTTCTGGTTTGTTTTTTTAGCTATGAAATATTACGACTTTGTGTGGGATTTATTTAATAAATCACTTGTGCTCATTATTCTAGGTCTTATCTTTCTTTTCCTAAGCAAGAAATGGGACCTGTCAACGCCTGACCAGCCGCAGCCGTCGTTTCTTGACCGCAGCCGAACCGCTGTATGGGTCATCATCCTTGTTCAGCTCATTATTCTTGGCGGAATTTTTACTAAAAACGAAGTGCTTCTTCAAAATGGAAAAGAAATTAAGCTCGCTTTACAGCCGATTGATCCGCGCTCACTGCTGCAAGGCGATTATGTTGAGCTGAATTACGACATTGCGCACGTTAAGTTACCTCATGTAAAAGACGGCGAAAAAGTGAAACTTGTTCTTCGCCCGAACAAACAAGGCGTATATGAATATGCAAAAATCTATCAAGCGGATGATGAATGGAATAAGCCGTACACTTCTAAAGGGAAAAACGTTGTCATTACGGGCAGCTATCATGACTGGGGAATTCATTACGGAATTGAGCATTACTTCATTCCAGAAGGAACCGGCAGCAAAGTGGAAAGCGAAGCTCATTTTGCCACTGTCCGAGTTGGAAAAAACGGAGATGCGATCGTTACAAAAGTAGGTAAATAAAAAAGCAGCCGCTTCAACATTGAAGCGGCTGTCTTTTATTTTAATTGATAAATACGCCGATGATCATCGTTAGAATGAGGATAACAAGGAAAACCATTATTCCGTAGCCAATCCATTTCATTCTTTTTGGTGTTTCTTTTACATTAATATCCGTTATTTTCCCTTCAAAGCGCTTTTGATGTTCAGTAACATCATTGTATTCGTTGTTAGGCGATGTGGTATTATCCTTCCTTTCTATTTAATCGTTTTCTATCTTCTAACAGCTCTTCATATCTTTTTTCAAGCAGCTGCTTTTCTTTTCCTTCTGCCGTGATAGAAAGCTGGCTAATAACTTTTGTTAATTCTAGTTGAAGCGCAAGTTTCTCGGCTTCATTTTGCTGCTGAGACGCTTTTTTGCTTTTTCCCGTATCTTCAATCGCCATTAGCTCCACTTTGGACTGTTTTAACGTCATCACATGTGTAGCAAGCTTTTTAACAAAGTAACGGTCATGAGTCACAAATAAAATCGTCCCTGGATAAGCTTTTAACACTTCCTGCAGCGCTTCTTTTGTATGAAGATCAAGATAGTTGGTCGGTTCATCTAAAAGAAGAACGTTATAGTTTCCTAAAAAGACTTTTGCTAATGCCGTTTTTACTCGTTCTCCTCCGCTTAGCATCTCTACTTTTTTATACACGTCTTCACGTTTGAACAGTAGACGTGATAGTACCGTACGAATAAACTGCTCAGTGTACGGACTGTGTTCTTTGATGTTTTCTAAAATGCTTTTAGCGGGATCTAGATTTTCAAGGCGCTGATGGAAAAAGCCAAGTTTTACAGGCTTCGCAACCGTGATGCCTTCTGCTTGCTTCTCAATCATATTCAGCAGCGTAGATTTTCCGGCACCGTTTTGACCGACAATCGCTACTTTCGCACCTGGCTTCACACCGCCTTTTAGACCTTGAAACAAGGTATGGTCGCCAGCTGATGCCGAGACTCTGTCAAAGCTTAGTACTTGCTTGCTGTGCACTTGATGAAACTGCGATAGGTCAAAATGAAGTTCTTCCATTTCTTTTGGCTTTTCTTTTTTCTCCAGCTTTTCAATTCTTGTTTCAATCGCTTTTGCGCTTCTATCTAGCTTCGCTTTTTGTTTTCCGACCGCTCGTTTATGAAGTCTCGCTTCAGAGTTCCCCATGCGGCTCGGCGCTTTTTTAAGAGACTTTGATTTTTGACTTTTTTCTTCAGACGCCAGTTCAAGCCTTTGCTTTTCTTTTACATACTGCTCATACTCAAACTGCTGTCTTTCAACTGCATGTTTTTTTTGCGTCACATATTCTTGGTAATTGCCTTCATAGCAGTGAATTTTGCCGTCTTCTACTTCCCAAATAGACGTACAGAGGCGGTTTAACAATTCTCGATCATGTGAAATCAGCAGCAAACTGCCTGTAAAAGCTTTCATTTCTTCTTCAAATTTCTCTACGCCTTTTACATCTAAGTGGCTCGTCGGCTCATCCGCTGCAAGCAATTCTGCGCCGGATGAAAGAGCAGCAGCAATTTTCTTTCTTGTTTCTTCTCCTCCGCTGAGAAAGTCCGCTTCATTTGGCACGTTCCACTGACTTTTCATCTCAGGAGATACAGCTCCTGGAGTTTGAACGTCAAGCTGCGGAATCAGTGCGGAACGGCCATACGTTTGAACAATGCCTTGATCCGGACTCATTTTTTTCATTAAAATATGAAGCAAGGTCGATTTGCCTTCTCCATTTTTCCCAACAATTCCAATTCGTTCTCCGCGATATACTTGAAGCTTCTCTGCTTGAAACAGCAGGCGGTCTCCATAGCTTTTTTCAATATTTATAGCTTCTAGCAATAACATAAAAAAACCTCCCTAGCATTTCTAGAGAGGATTAGAGGTCATAATTAGGCATACGCAAATATGCACCCTTTTTATAGAGTAAAAAAAAGGGAGAAATCAATTCATATAAGACATATAGAAATGGCACCTAAAAATGTACAGACTAATCCTATCTAGACAAATGTTCATTTAAAATAAAGTTTTAAAAGAATGTCTAAAAAAATAGGATTACTTATCCATTGTCTACGGTACCTTTCCTTTCTTAGTATAAAATGACTTGCTTCTTACAGTGTATGATGAAGATTTTTAAATGTCAATATCAATTTGGATGATATTCCCTTCTTTTTCTAAGCACAAAAAACCCTCAGCTGATAATAGCCGAGGATTTTTTTGTTACACGTATTGATTTACTTTCCCTGTAAAATCAGGCAGCCACTCACCGTGAGCTTCAATTAAATCATCGCACATACGAATGATGTCATCCATGGATAATTCCGCATTTGTATGAGGATCTAGCATCGCTGCTTGGTAGATATGCTCTCTTTTTCTAGTGACCGCTGCTTCAATTGTTAGCAATTGAGTATTAATATTCGTACGATTTAACGCGGCAAGCTGCTCAGGTAAGTCTCCTACATAAGTCGGCATAATACCGCTTCGGTCTACGACACAAGGAACTTCTACGCACGCTTTTGTCGGCAGGTTACTAATTAAGCCTCCGATATTTAATACGTTACCAGCAAATTTAAACGGCACGTTTGTCTCCATTGCTTCAATGATTCTAGAGCCGTACTCATGTGAACGTGTATGAGTTAACTGACTGTTGTTGACCATTTCTTCTCTCATGGATTCCCAATTGCTAATTTGCTCTTCGCATCGGCGCGGATATTCATCAAGAGGGATGTTAAACTGATCAACAAGATTTGGATATTTATGTTTAATAAAGTATGGATGATACTCTGCGTTATGCTCAGACGATTCGGTAATATAATAACCGAACTTATCCATTAGCTCAAAACGCACCATATCGTGATGCTTTGTCTTTTGCTTTTCTTTTGCTAGACGCTTGATTTCTGGATATAAATCTTGTCCATCTCTTTTTACTTCCAGCAGCCATGCCATATGGTTAATACCTGCAATTTTCTCTTGTATTCCTTCATGATCCATTCCAAGAGAATCAAATAAATCTTTTGTACATACTTGAACACTGTGACAAAGGCCTACCGTCTTTACATTGGTATAGCGCAACATTGCACCTGTCAGGGTTGCCATTGGATTGGTGTAATTTAAAAACAGCGCATCTGGACATACTTCTTCAATATCTCTTGCAAAATCAAAGAGCACCGGAATCGTGCGCAGTGATCTGAAGATTCCTCCAATTCCTACTGTATCTCCAATCGTCTGACGCAAGCCGTATTTTTTAGGAATTTCAAAATCAATGACGGTGCTTGGTTTGTATCCGCCTACTTGAATCGCATTGATCACATACTTTGCTCCTGTTAAGGCTTCTCTGCGGTTTAAATAGGCTTTAACCGTAATATTCACTTTATAGTTTTCTTTTAAATTGTTTAGCATATTTTCCGAATCTCTTAAACGCTCAGCATCTATATCGTAAAGAGCAAATTCAAAGCCAGCTAAGGCAGGTACAAACATGCAGTCTCCTAAAATATTTTTTGCAAAAACTGTACTTCCTGCTCCGATAAATGTGATTTTAGACATCGTCATCTTCCTTCCTCGTATTGGTTTTATCCTTTCACAGATCCTGATGAAAGCCCTGCAATAAAGTATTTTTGTAGCACTAAAAATAAAATAGTCATTGGAAGCATCGCAATAATCGCAGCTGCTCCTACTAGGCTAAGGTTATTTTGATTTTCGGCAAAAAAGCTTGCTAATGTAACGGTTAATGTATGCATTTCCTTATCTTGAAGGAAGAAAATTGCAAACTGATAGTCGTTCCAAATATAGACGCTGGCAATAATTAAAATGGACGCAGTGACGGGCTTTAACAGTGGAAATACGATTTTAAAGAAAATCGTTAACGTACCGGCACCATCAATTCTTGCTGCTTCCTCGAGCTCTTTAGAAATAGTGGAGCGAATGAAGCCCGCATACAAAAAGATCGTTAGCGGCAAAAATGCTGCAACATTATTTAAAATAGCAATTTGGTACGTATTCATCATTCCCATATTGACCACCATTTTGTACAGCGGAACTAACGCTGTCAGAGGCGGTATCACCATCACGGCAATAAAGATAAAATAGACGTACTTATTTAATTTCGTTTGCCGGCGCGCTAAAGGATACGCAGCCATTGATCCTAAAAAAATAAGCAGAATCGCCGAAATGAATGTAATGATAAACGTATTCATAAAAGAGTTTCCTAAATTTGCTTGCTCCCAAGCCGTTGTGAAATTTTCAAGATGTATGCTTTTTGGAAATACCCATTTTGAACTAAAATCCCCGGTTGCCTTTAAAGAAGTCGTAACTAGAATATAAAAAGGGACAATATGAACGAGCGTTATACAAAGAGCTAGAAAGGTAAAAAATCGTTTTTTCCGTTTATTTGTATAGTCCATCACGCTTCTGTCTCCTTTCGCTTAAAGTACATAAGTGCTGATAAGCTAATTACTAAGATAATAAGCGCCATGCACACACCTTGAGTTGCTGCATAGCCGGCGTCTTGTCTTCTAAAATATAAATCATACATAAAAGTAGACATCGACTGCGATGCATCTCCAGGTCCTCCTCCTGTCAGCGCAACAATTACGTCAAACAGTTTTAAACCTCCGATAATATTTAAAACGACGTTAATTGTAATAGAAGGCATAAGCAGTGGAAGCGTGATGTTTTTAAACTGCTGAAGAGCTGATGCTCCGTCAAGCTGTGCTGCCTCGTAGTAATCTTTTGAAATACTTTGCAGCCCTGCTAAATAAATAATCATTGCTATTCCAACGAATTGATACGTATTGACGAACACGATAATCCAAGAGTTGAGCTCAGGAGTTCCCAAAGCATTAATCTTCTCAAATCCTAAAAATACAAGAAGATCATTCAAAGCGCCTCCTTGGTAGGCAAAGAAGAAATACCAGATATACCCCATAATGATTGGGCTGATAATAACCGGGAGGTAGACAATTGTTCTCGTTAAAGCCTTCATTTTAATGCTTTGATTGAGAAGTAAAGCGTATAACAAGCCAATAATATTTTGAAAAATGGTGCTGCCTATTCCGTAGAGCAGCGTATTTTTTATCACAAGCCAAGTCGTTGGATCTGCAAGCAAACGTTTATACTGCTGGAGTCCAACCCAATCGTATGTTTGTGAAAAACCATTCCAATTAGTAAAGGAAAGTCTAATTCCGTTAATAAAAGGATAGATAATAAAAACGGTGATAATTACTAAGCCGGGAAGATACATCCACCATAAAGAGGATTCTGTTTTTAATTTTTTCTTTCGTTTTTCCGTATCTCTTACTACGGAAAAACGCTCTTTCCTGACTAATTCATTCATCGTGTTCACTCCTATTTCAGCTTGTGATGAAAAGAAGCAGACGCCTCTCTCCCTGCTTCTTGGCGAACAAGGAACTTTTGCACATTATTTTATTGTTTACTCAGACGCTTGTACTCTTTTTCCATTTCCTTTGATAATTGCTTTGGCGTTAAACTTCCAGCTAGCAATTCTTGACCTGCAGAAGACATCACTGCCCACATGCCGCTCGGTAAATACTTTCGATCGAAGTATGGCTCTACTTTAATATCGTTATACTTATCGTAGTATTCAGAGTAGTAGTTTTGTGTTTTATTGTTTGTTAGAGCCGATGCTGAAGACGTTCCTTCTGCAATCTTTTTGGCAACTTCCGGCTGTGACACAAATTCAATAAATTTCTTCGCTTCTTTAAGGTGCTTAGAATCTTTCCACGCAGCAAGGGTAAAGCGCTCTCCGCCAATCCAGCTTTGCGTACCACCTTTATGAATAGCCGGCACCGGTAGCGTTCCTACTTTTACTTCAGGATTTAATTCTGTTGCATCCGGTCCAAGAGATCCTCCAACAAATGTAAAAGCAATTTTATTTTGAGCCATTAATTCCGTTGCCTGAGATACTTTTGCGGTTAATACATCTTTATTCAGCAACCCTTTTTTCTTCATTTCTGCCATCGTTTCCGCTAGCGGCGTGTAGTTTGACCAATTAAACGTTCCTTTTTCCAACTGCTTAGCGTAGTTATTATTTTTTGCTGTAATAAGCTGAGGTGTAGCCAGCTGATCAAAAACTTGAGCAATATTGCCGTTTTCTCCTCCAGGAATCCATAGAGGCGCTACTTCTCCTTTACTTTTCTTTTTTACTGTTTCTAACGCCGTTATAAACTCATCCATTGTGTTAGGAGGTTTTATTCCGTATTTTTCCAGTAGCGTTGCATTATAGCTGATTCCGTCTTTCGCTTGATTTAAAGGATACGCATACACTTTGCCGCTTTTATCTTTCAAAATTTGATTCAGCGCCGGATCTAAATGCTGAACCCAGTCCATATCTTTTAAATCCGCTACGTACTCCCCGTAGCGAAGTTGAGACCACCCGTGCGTATCAAATAAATCTGGCATATCATTTGCGCCCATTTTCACACGAAGCATATCTTCATAGCCGTTACCGGGAAAATTCGCATCAATTTTAATATCTGGATTTTGCTTTTCAAACTCTGCAATCGCGTTTTGAAGCGCTTTTCTCTCACCTTTATTACTCATCGTAGAAAAAAGCGTTAACGTTGTTTTCCCATTTCCGCCTGTTGACGCTTCTTTATTTCCGCAGCCCGCTGCCACAACAGAAAAGACTAGTAATAGAACGAAAAGATACGTAAGCTTTTTCATTTATCTTCTTTCCTCCTTATACTCTATCAAGTTACAAATAACTGAATATTCAGTATTTTATCCGTAGACAAATTCATTGCACAAAGAAATAAAGTCACTTATAATTTAGTCCTATACTTTTACAAAGGTTCAAAGAGTCCTAGAGATGAAAAAGTTTTTTTCATTTACATACTTATCTGCCAATAAGTATGTAGTTTCCAGGGCTTTTTAACCTGCTTTTTCTATGTTTTTTTCTATTTTTCTTCCCCCTTATCACTCTTTATGTATGAATTCTTCTTTTTTACCACCCCCTTTCAAGCCTCGTTTTTTAAACTTTCGTGCTACTTTTGCCTGAATGAAGCCCCGCAGCTTTCACGATAAATTAATTTAGTCGGCACCATGACTTTTAAAGGAACGGATCTGCCGCTTAACCGATCAACTAACATTTTAACAGCCTGCCTTCCCATTTCTTCGGTATATACCTTAACCGTTGTGAGCGGGGTGCTAGCAAATGCTGCGATATCCACATCATCAAAGCTTACAATCGCTACGTCTTCAGGAACCTTTATATTTGATTGCTGCAAGGCACGCATCGCTCCTATTGCCATTGCATCACTTGCGATAAAAAATGCCTGAGGAAGATTTCCTTGCTTAATCGCTTGTCCCATCAGCTCATATCCTTCAGTCATTGAATATTCACCGATATAAACTTTCTCAGAATCAAGCAGTTCTTTTTCATGCATAACGCGTTCAAAAACCGTTTGACGCTGATCTTCAATAATAGAGCTTCCATTGATATAATGTTCTCTTTCTGTGCCTCCGATATAGCCAATTCTTTTATAACCGAGGTCAAATAAATGATTTAACGCATGTTTAGTAGCTTTCTCAAAATCAATCATCACCGAATCGTACAAATCCTCATCCGCTTTGTGATTGATAAAAACAATATTATCTAAATGATTGCTCACTTCTTGAACCGTTTCTGGACTAACTCTTCCCACTACAATCACTCCATCAAGATCCTGCAGCAGCTCTTCTTGTTTCATGCCTTTTAGCCTAAATGACTTTACTGTAAAAATTTCTTTTTCTGAGCATTCACTTTCTATCCCATGGCGAATAGAGGAGAAAAAAGGGTCTACTAACTCTTCTTCAAGGGACTGAGCAAAAATAATACCTATTCTTGGAGCTTCTATGTCTTTGCCGTTTGCCGTTCCTTTTCGTATCTTCACGGGCGTATATCGCAGCTCCTTGGCTGCATGCAAAATGCGCTCACGGGTAACCTCAGATACAGAAAGCGTATGATCATTATTTAGTACTCTTGATACCGTTGAACTCGAAACATTAGCGTACGCCGCTATATCTTTTAAAGTTGCCATCTTTTTACCTCTCTATTACAATCTTCTATTTTACTAAATATTTATCTCTTATATTGGAAGAATAGCATACTAATAAAACGCTTTCAATAAATATTTTTAAAATTTCAGTAAATTTATTTAAACATTCTCTAAAATCCTTCATTTCTTTTGTTGACAATCCCTATAAAATGACAAAAATGCTACTATAATTACTTTATTTTTATCGCATCGCACTAAAACAAAAGTAAACTTTTAGTAAATATTAATTTTTATAAGAATTTGTTCGTTTTTGATATAAAACTGTTTGTTGGGGAAAATAAAAGAAGAAATACTGATAAGGAAAGAGAGAAAATATGATTAGCCAACATTCCTATTTTCAACAATGTCTGCCTGCCATTCAACAATTATATACTCATACAAATTTCACTAAAGAACAGCTGTTGCAAAAGGACTTTTTAATCCGGCAAGAAAATGAACTAAGCATGTACTACTCGCCTCATAACGACTACATAAATCCAGACGCTCATATCGTCATTGCCGGCATCACACCCGGCTGGTTTCAAATGAAAACAGCTTTTAAACAATGCACTTCCAGTCTGTCTCATCATCATTCACTTGAAGAAGTGCTGTATGAAACAAAAAAAGCCGCTAGCTTTAGCGGAACCATGAGAGCAAATTTAATAGCAATGTTAGATCGATGCGGGATTCAAAAAGCTGCAGGAATTAACAGTGCCGCTGAGTTATTTGCTTCACAGCGACATTTGCTGCATACAACGTCCGTATTAAAATATCCCGTGTTTTATAAAAGAAAAAACTATACCGGCCATCAGCCGCCAATTGAACGCTCAGCGCTTCTTTCTCACTATGCCTTTGAAGTGTTTCTACATGAATTGAACGAAATAAAGAATCCGTGCTTAATTGTTCCCCTAGGAAAAGCGGTGGAACAGGTCCTAAGAAAACTCTCACGTGAACCTTCGCTTTCTCGGCATACTTATTTATTTGGCTTTCCTCATCCGTCCGGAGCAAACGGACATCGAAAACGGATATTTGAAGAACATCTAAACGAATTTACGGAAATTGTGGAGAAGTGGGCTGCAAAAAGAAAGAGCTAAAAACGACTTTCAGCTCTTTCTTTTTATAACATCTCCTTCTCTTTCTTCTTTTTCTCGTTCATTTTGTTCTTCATGAAATTCTTCTTCTGTTTGTGCAGCAAGATAATCAAACGGCGTGTAGTAATTACGAGGAAGCTTTTGGTGCCAGACGTTTTTAACGATAATGATCATCAGCGGAATACTAACCATTAAAATAGCGACTAAAACTAGTAGCGAAAAAGCCATGGATTATTTCCTCCTAATTTAATACACTGCTTATTTTTAGTTATTGAACCTTCTCTGCTTAGCCAGAAGCTTGAATTTGGATCTTCTCGGCTAAAACGACAAAGCAGATTTCCTACATTCTTTCACTTAAATTCAATCTATATTTAACGTCATCAATATACGGGATTCATGGATGATAAAGCCCTTCCTTTCAAAGAAACATGCTGGCTTGCCTTGACCTCTTTCAGTAGACACATACGCTTCTTTCACTTCTCTTTGTACAAGTAATTCTGTGAGAAAAGTTAAAAGACTCGTTCCTATGCCAGCCTGCTGAATGTTGCTTAACACACAAATTTCATTTAAATAAAAAGTCTTATAGTTCGCCCATTGTTCTTCATTTCCTACTATAAAGCCTATTAATTTATTATTTTCACGATGAAAACAACCTATTCCTATGTATCCTGGAGTTTTACTTATATCATATAAACGGGCATAGGCAGTGTTCATACTCCAAGGCTCATTCCACGGTGTCTCACTAAAAACTTTTGTATAGATGCTTGCTGCTGCTTCTAATTCTTCATCTGTCAGTAAACGAACTTGACTTTTCATCATGTTTCTCCTTTTCCCATCTGCTCTTTTGAAACTCATTTATTACGTTCAACAGTTCCTTTAAATCCTCTATTACATATGAATCTGTAAAACTTCCGTCAAAGAAAGCGGCTTTTTTCCATATAGCATGCATGCCCGCACCTCGTGCGCCTAACACATCATTTTCTGGATGATCTCCGATGTATACACTTTCTTCAGCAGACACACCAAGCGATTTTAATGCTCGTAAAAAGATATCTTTATGCGGTTTTTTGATGCCTTCTTGTTCAGAAACAAGTATGGTATCGAAATAATGATCAATTCCAAGCGCTTTAATATTCATCCACTGAAAGTCTGTAAAACCATTTGTAATCATTCCTAGTAACAGCCCTTTTTTCTTTAGCTCTTTCAGTACATGCTCCATATGTAAAAATGGGACGCAGTGAGTTGGAAAATAGTGAAGGTAGTCATCTAGCATCCCTTCCCACGTTAAGCTTGGAATATCATATTCAGTCAAAAGCTGCTGATATACTTTATCTTTCCATACGTAACCTTTGTGATCTAACTCAATAAATCTAGATATGTACTCTTGCTTTGGTATGTGTGCTAGTTCTTTACTATATCGCTCATACTGGTTTTGAATAAAAAGTTTCAATGAACTGTCTCGATCTAATAATGTCCCATCTAAATCAAAAATGACGGCTTTAATCATGGTTTTCCTCCTTTATATATAAATCGATTTAACGATTGGTTAATTATAACATTTTCAGCTATAAAACTAATAAACTATCTTTAATTCTTCCCTGTACAAGAAAAAAGGTCTCTTCTAATGACAGAGACCTTTTAACATTTACTGAAGAAAATATTTAAAATCTAGAAATAAAAACTTTAACTCCCTTATTTTATTGCCAAACGTATAACTGACGCTACGTTTTTAGCAGTTCTTTCAATATTTTCATCGGCTTTTTCCAACGCTTCTGACAGAGTCACCGCTCCGGGCACGACGCTGAATAAAGCATGAATACCGTTTTCATACACAGCTTCGCTTCCCGCTCCAATGCTTCCCGCTATTGCTATAACGGGAACGCTATGCCTTTTCGCTGTTTTGGCTACGCCGATGGGTGTTTTTCCGTAAATGGTTTGACCATCTATTCTTCCTTCACCGGTAATGACAAGATCGGCATTCTCAATATAGCTTTCTAGCTGAGTTGCTTCAATGACAATGTCTACACCTGGTTTTAATTCAGCGGATAAAAATGCCAGCAAGCCGCCGCCAAGTCCTCCTGCCGCTCCAGCACCAGGAACGTTCTGAATATGAATATGCATTTCTTTTTGAATAACCGCCGCGTAATGAGCTAGATTACGGTCAAGCTGTTTAACCATATCAGGAGTTGCGCCTTTTTGAGGACCAAATACCGAAGATGCTCCGGTTTCACCCGTTAACGGATTGTCTACATCGCAGGCCACTTCTACTTTGACTCCAGCAAGCCGAGAATCCAAGTTTGTAAGATTAATAGAAGCTAATTGTTTTAAGCTGCCGCCTCCTTCTTTAATTTCTACTCCTTTAGCGTCAAGAAGTTTTGCGCCCAAAGCTTTTGCCATACCGGCTCCTCCATCATTTGTAGCACTTCCTCCAATGCCAATGATAATATGCTCCACTTTATGATCTAACGCTTTAATAATCAGCTCGCCGGTTCCTCGCGTTGTTGTTATAAGCGGATTGCGTTTATCCATAGGGACATGGTGAAGGCCTGAAGCGGCTGCCATTTCAATAACAGCTGTTTTGCCGTCTCCAAGAATTCCGTAAAAAGCTTCCACCGTTTCCCCTAACGGTCCGGTTACCCTCGTTTGTATTACCTCTCCACCCGTCGCGTCTACAAGCGACTGAACGGTTCCTTCCCCTCCGTCTGCCATAGGTACTTTACTAATCTCCGCGTCTGGAAAATGAGTTTTTATTCCTTTTTCCACGGCTTCACAAACGTTCAGAGCCGTTAAGCTCTCTTTAAATGAATCCGGTGCAATAACAATTTTCATAGGAACACTCCTTTTTGTTTTTACCCATATAGCTTTAATACACCAAATATAAGCGTGGATACAATCGCCATAATGAGTCCAATAAGCGATTCGTAAGGTATTAATTTCAAACGTTCTTTCATTTTCATGTTTACACTTCCGCCCGTTGCGTGGAAAAAGCTTCCGTGCGGGAGGTGATCAAGCACGGTCGATCCGGCATGAACCATAGCAGCTCCAGCTAGAGCAGAAACGCCTAGCTCTAAAATCGTCGATCCAAAAACTTGGCTTGCTACTGCTGTTCCTGCAGTTGTCGAAGCGGTTGCGGCCGACATAAAAATGCCTGAAACCGGAGCTAGAATATAAGCTGGTAATCCAATTGCAGACAAACCTTGAATAATAACATCTTTTAACTGAGAGTTAGCAATGATTCCTGCTAATGTCCCTGTTCCGAGAAGCATAATGGCTACGCCTGACATTTTCCCTAACCCCGAAATAGCGTATGTATTAAGTTGTTTTCCTTTTTTCATCACAATGGCACCAGCAATTCCTCCTGCAGGAAGCGCAACCATCGGATCGATATTAAGATCAAAAAGCGGTCGTAGCGCCAGCAGCACGATGGTAACAATTGGTGCTATGATGGCCGTTAAAAATAGTGGAAGGTCGCTTGCATTCATTGTATCTATTTCTTCAACTTGAACCATTGTTCCTTTTTTCACTAATCGTTTGGCTACTATATAAGTAGCCGCTACGCCAAATATAGCGGGAATAATTCCTGCAGCCATTACAGATGTAAGCGGAATATTAAATGCATCTGAAGCAGCAATAGCGTTAGGATTAGGAGACATTAAATTCCCTGCCTTTCCTCCTCCGATCATCGCTAATAAAATAGCGGGCTTTGACATACCCGTACGTTTAGCAATGGCTAAAGCAATAGGCGCCACTGTGATAACAGCAACATCAACAAACACCCCTACTGTCGTAAGAATAAGTGTGGCTAGCGCTAGAGCTAAAAGAGCTTTTGTTTCCCCTAGTTTTTTTACAATGGTTTCTGCTATAACCGCTGCAGCACCTGATTCTATTAATACCCCAGCCAATACCCCAGCTGCAAGAATCCGCAGCACTGCCGGAATGATGCCTTGCGCTCCTTCAATCATTAAATTAACGGTATCAGCAATATTAACTCCGCCAATCAATCCTCCAATTAAAGCTCCGGCTATCATTCCGTATGCTGGAGCCACTTTTTTTAAGATTAATATAATGGCAATCACTAATGCACAAATAGCGCCTAATGCGCTTACTTGAACGTCCATAAAGCATCCCCTTCCTTGTTTCTCCTATCCTTAACGTTCATTGTAAGCGCTATCTTTAATTCTTTCATTAGTCATTTCAACAGAAAAAGACCTTACTATCGCAAGATCTTTTATGCACGTGCACAATTATGAAATGGTTGATAGAAGCATCGCTACATACAGTTCGAGAAGTTCTTTTACTTTTCTTGGATCTTTTCCTGTAATGCTTTGAATTTTATCTAGGCGATAGCTCAGTGTATTTCGATGTATAAAAAGCTTTTTAGCTACCGTGCTTCCTTCGCCATTTTCTTCTATGTAGATCGTTAACGTTTCGATAAGTTCTTTTTTCTTGTCGTATTCCTTAAGCTTTTCATAATGATGCAACAGATCATGATTTTCTTGAAAACCGGCACGTTGACGTAACAGTACAGGAATTTGATAATCAGAATAGCAGTAGAAAGTAGCTTCTGGATGAAGCTTTGAACCGACGGCAAGCGTATCTTTCGCCTGCTGATACGATACATGAAGGCCCTTAAAGTCAGCTTGAACAGATCCTGCAGATAACTTATAGGGGAAATCGGACGCAAGAAGCTGTTTTTCCAGCTGTTCAGCATAGCTGCTAGCGCTACCGACTTCTAGAGATTTTAAGAGGACCACTCCGTCTGGAAGCATAGCATATAAGTCATTATTAGTTATATATTTCTTTACGAGCTTCATAACTTTATGGCGATTTTCAGCTGTAACAATGAGTGCCATTCTTGGAAGGTATAAGTTAATATCAAAGCGATTCGCTCGGTCAAAAAATAAGGAATCAAGCGGCTCTTCTTGTTGAAGAAGCTGATGAACCAGCTCTTCTTTTAATCGTTCATCCCATTGAATTTCCTCTAATAAAATCATTTCTTGAAAAATCATTTCAGCAGCCATACGCACGAGCTTTCCGTAATTCCGAATCTGTTCTGGTAGTCCTGTTAATCCCACTACTCCAACAATTTCTCCGTTGAATAAAATAGGCAAGTTTACGCCCGGTTTGGCTCCGCGCAGCGAGTCAGCCTGCTGCTGAGTAATTTCATATGGGCTGCCGTCTTTTAATACCATCAATGCTCCTTCATGAATATGATCGATCCGCTTTTTGTCACCCGAACCAATGATGACTCCTTTTTCGTTCATCACGTTAATGTTGCAATCAATAATCTCCATTGTTCTGCACACAATTTTTTGAGCTAATTCTTTTGTTACGTATCTCAACATTTCCCCACCCTTTGTCTCTATGAAGTAAAATCCCAATTTTTTTGTGAGAGCTGATTTGCATTCAATGAAAAATTTGCGATACTTCATTATAATATACGTAGAAGCAAAACCACATCTTTGAAACCGCCACCAAAACAGTACATATAGGAGGATGAAAGAATGACCATCTCAAAACTAGTTTTTACCCCTCTTAGCTATACAGGATGGGGATCACTTCAGCAACTGCTTCCGGAAGTAAAAAAATATCACCCTGCTCATATTTTAATCGTCACAGATCCCGTTTTAAAAGATATTGGACTTGTAGATAAAGTGAGTTCCCCCCTTATCAAAAATGGATACGAAGTAGATGTATATGCAGATACAGCACCAGAGCCGCCTTTAGCACTTGGTGAAAAACTCGTATCCTACGCAAAAAGCCGAAAATTTGATTTAGTCATTGGAGTTGGCGGCGGCAGCGCATTAGATTTAGCAAAACTTACGGCAGTTTTAGCCGTTCATGACGGAGCTGTAGAAGAATACTTGAACTTAACTGGCACGAAACAAATTACGAAAAAAGGTCTTCCGAAAATTTTAATTCCCACCACTTCCGGCACGGGTTCAGAAGTAACGAATATTTCTGTATTATCTCTTGAAAGCACCAAAGACGTTGTGACCCACGACTATTTGCTTGCGGACGCTGCGATTGTAGATCCCGAGCTTACGCTGAGCGTACCTCCTAAAGTAACGGCGGCTACAGGGGTTGATGCATTAACTCATGCCGTTGAATCTTATGTATCGGTGAATGCAAATCCAGCAACAGACGCCTTAGCGCTACAGGCCGTACGCATGATCAGCTCTTCTTTAAGAACAACTGTTGAAAATGGCCAAGATAAAGAAGCGCGAACTCAGATGAGCTACGGAAGCTATTTAGCAGGGCTTGCTTTTTTTAACGCAGGTGTAGCTGGTGTTCATGCGCTTGCTTATCCATTAGGCGGGCAGTTTCACATTTCTCACGGTGAATCAAACGCCGTATTGCTTCCATATGTTATGGGCTATATCCGCAGCAGCTGCGTGGCAAAAATGCGAGATATTTTTGAAGCACTAGGCGGAAACGCTAACTCTTTATCAGAAGAAGAAGCTTCTTATCAGTGTGTAAAACGACTGCAATCACTTGTCAAAGACGTCGGTATTCCTCAGGCCCTTCGCGGATTTGACATTCCAGAAAGTGCACTGCAAAAGCTGACCGAAGATGGCGTCCAGCAAAAACGCATTCTCGCTCGCAGTCCTTTGCCTCTTCATGAAAAAGACATACGAGCCATTTACCAATCAGCTTATGATGGAGCTATAGTAGAACCTCTGCACTAAAAAACTCCCCCTTACACAAGGGGGAGTTCTGTTTAAGCCGCTTTGGCCGTTGTACCAAAACGATTCTCTTTAGGGTCACTAGGCTGGCAGAATAAAATAATTAGCCAAATACTGCCAATGAGTGGAATCAATGTAATAAGCTGCCACCATCCGCTTTTTCCCGTATCGTGGAGTCTTCTTACTCCTACCGCTAACGAAGGGACTGCAACCAATAACGAATAGATAACCAGCAGAGAAAGAGGCTTATCAATAACGAACTGAATGAACGAAAGAATAAATGAAATAACAAAGTTAACTAACACAAACATCCAATATTCTGTTCGGCTCGCTCTTCCAGAAAACGTCCCGTAATTTTTTAATACCTTTATGTACCACTTCACTTATAATACCATCCTTTTTATCACATAATTGTAAATTTATAGTTTATATATCCTTTTTATTTAAAAAACAAACCGTTAAATGAACAAATAACGACATTTTTTACATAAAAGAAAAAAACTCCTTTTAAAAAAAGAAGTTTTTCTTCACACATTATGCTTTTTTTCTATTTAATTAAATCATTGCGGTCTTCCATACTTGGCGGTTCCTCAAGCCATCCGTTTTTGGCCATGATTTTTCCCCCGTCTTGCCCGTATGTTAAAATGTCTTTGGCCGTACTAACAAGTGTAAGAGGAAGATCTCCACGTAAACTAAACGCAGTGCCTAAAGCATTGCTTCCTAGCCCGAAACTGCAGAACAAACTCACGCAGTACATCATTAGTTTATCTGAAAAAGGTGCTACTTTTGACTCGGTCGCTTTCGCTCCCCACGTCGCAGGCGTCTGAATATCGCTTTGCAAAAGAATTTTGCTATAATCACTTACAATTTTCTTAGCCAGCTCTTTTCCTTTTACGAAATACTTCTTTACTTCAGGCTCACTTGCTACTTGAGCAAACCCTGTAATCATTTGCATACCAAGAACATTGCTTTCAATAGCGTAATAAATATGTGCTACTTCTACAGTATTTAATGCACGTTTACTCGAAAATAAATGGATTCCATTCATATAATCTGTGCCTTCAGCAAACTTAGCTGTTTTAGGTACTGAGACAGCAGGAGGTCTTGGAAGCACCTCTTTTTCTTGAAGATAATCTACACATTTGTCATATACGCCTTGCGTGAAAGCGGTAAGCTCTTTATATAAAAGGATCATGTCTTTTCTATAGGACATGGTTAAATGCAGCGTATGCAGCCCCTTCACTTTGTAAAATTGTTTTGATGTCTTCAATATAGTTCACCACTTGCATGTACTGCATGTACGTATCTTGCATAATTTCTTTTGCGCCGTCATCTTCTGCCTGTGCAATAAAATATTCCAAAATCCTTTGTGTCATTGTTTTTTACTGATAGGTCATCCAAAGAGTAGCAATTTCGCTTGAACTTAACGGTATTTCTTGACTCATACACTAAACCTCCTGCTAGGGCTACATACGTAGAGCTCTATTTATTCAAGAGTGGGTATCTGTACAAATGAAGACTATATTCTACTTTAACATTCGTTCATATAGTCAGATACAAAACTCTGTCGCTTCCTCAATTAATTCTGCTTCATTTACTATGCACAAACTGGAAGAATTCTATGTATTTGCCCTCGCTTTTAAATGAAGGAAACAAAAAAAGCCCCTTTCCATTAAAGGCGCTTTTTCGAAGAAAACGTTTTTATTCCATCGTATCAGGAATTCTTCTGTAGCTTCCGCATTTTTTTAGATATTGAATAATATCTTGATCTTTTACACGCTGAATAGCTGATCCGAACAGCTCTGCTGCTACCTGCATGCGTTCATGTTTATGTTCAATGGTCATAATATATCGAAGCGCATCCACAACCGGTGCATTGTGACGTGTACGACGAGTTATGTACTCGTGAATGGCTTCATTTAACTCTTCCGATTCCGCTTGTTGAAACTCAGGCTTTCTTACTGCTGGACTATATACCACTTTTTTGCCACTCCTTCTCCTCATTTTTAATAATTTTCTACTTTCTTTTATTTTCATTTCCCTAACAAAAAGGAAACAAAACATGCAATCTTACTTTTTTTATAAAAAAATAATTATTTTTCATACAGTTCTAACAGTCGTTTGTGTATCCAAATAGCGGCTTGCAAACCTTCTCCCATCGCTACCGTAACTTGTTCGGAGTGCGCCACAATGTCCCCTGCTGCCCACACGTTTGAAACATTCGTTTCTTTTGTACGCGGATTTACGATAATGTGCTGATTTTTCAGAAGTTCTATTCCGAGCTCATGCGCTAATTTCGTTCGAACTTTATTTCCTCCAAATGCTAAAAACCCTCTTTCTCCATAGACGACTTCATTATTTTGAAGGATTACTCCTTTTAATATTCCTGCCTCAGCTATGACTTTTTTAATTCTCTCTTCTCTATAGATAATTCCCTTTTTTATCAAGCTATTTGCTAAAGGTCCAATCTCTTTTTTGTCGTGATTAATATACGTAATGTCATTTGTCCAATATGTTAATACAAGAGATAAACTTGCTCCTGCTTTTCCGGATCCTAGTACTAATACCCTTCTATTATTTACTTCATACCCGTCGCAGTCCGGACATACATATACCGTTTTTCCCATGCAGGGATGTAGCTCTTGCTGAAGTTCAGGCGGAACCCGGTCCACTACTCCTGTTGCAAGCAGTAAAGTAGCTGCTTCGCAGGTATAAGAGTTGGTGATAATATGAAACCCCTCTGCTGTTTTTTGACACTGAATAACACGATCTTCTACAAATTGAATCCCGTAGCTTTTTGCTTGCTGCCTTCCCGTTTCTCTTAGAGTTTGTCCGCTTATTCCCTCAGGCCACCCCAATATATTTTGATAATTTTTGCAGAGATTGGAACGTCCATCGTTTGAATCAATAACCAATACATTGCGCTTATATCTTCCAAGCTGAATAGCGGCTTGAAGTCCTGCAATTCCTCCACCTATAATGACGCAATCATACTTGTCTGTCACAGCACATCACCTCAGCTCTTACTATTTTTTAAACGAAAGCTTCAGTTTTTCATTATCTGTTTTTCTATTATTTTTATACGCTTAATCGTCTTTATTTTTTTTTGAAGTCATTCTAAACACGAAAAAGCCGCCTCGGCAGCTGCACTGCCTAGAGACGACTTTTTATAACACAAGAAAAAATGATGCTACTCATTTTTCTCTCCTGCTTCTTTTTTGTTAATTTTAGTGATGAGCTCTTCTTCATATACTTCACTATCTTTCCCGTAACGTAGACGACTATGACAGTTTGGACATAGAGCTGCAGCGTCTTTTGGCTTAGCGAGTCCTCCCTCTGAAAGCTTTGAGAGATAGTACATTTGCAAAAAGGAGCTTCCATCTTTTGCGATAAATGGCGCGCTTTCTCCGCAGGCTTCACAGATACCTCCCGCGCGTTTGTGAACATATTGTTTAAGAGCTGCCGTTTGTTCATAAACATTGGTCTTTTTTTCTTTCCCTAACGCTATATGACGAAGTTGTTCAGTTGAATAAGCTGAAACATCCAGCTTTGCTGCTTTTTCCTCGATTACAGGATTTCGTTCAAGTTCAAAAATAATCGCTTCACGCAGCTCTCCATCTGAGTCCCACATAATTTCTAATTGATGATTGATATACGTCACTTCATCAATAAACTCGACTACTCCAGGCTCCACGTAGTGAAACAAATAAACGGCTTTTCCCGACTGAAAATGTTCACGGAGCGCTTTATTGCCTTTAATGAGCTGCATGGATCCTCTTTGACCTTCTCCAGTATAGAAAAAAGAGGTTTTATCTCTATTCCATCCGTGTCCTGTTCCGTATTCACTTCCGCTTTCTTTTGTAAAAATAAAAATATATGGAGACGCTTTTGGCGTTGATATTTCGCTTTGTTCTTGTCCTTTATAAAGCTTATGAATTTGTTTTCTGCGATAACGTTGTCCTTTTTGGAAGAAATCTCCGCGCTGTAAATCCGTAATCAATGAATTGCCTCCTACTGCGGTCCTGCTTTTATAGTACTTATAGCTCTACTATACACTAATTTTTGTTTTCTTTGCAGATCGTTTCTTCTATCTCTTGGATTTATATCATTCAAAAAAAGCAGCTGTATAAGCAGCTGCTTTTTAAGCCATAGTCAATTTTGCACCGTGTAGTCTTCTCCTAGCCATTTTGTGCTGAGTTTTTTTAACGTACCGTCTTTTTTTAGTTTTTTAATCGCTTGGTCGACTTCCGACTTTAACTTTTCGTCTTTTTTGTTAAACATAAAATACACTTTGGAATTAATCACAATATCTCCAACCGTTTTTTGCTGAAATTTCAGTGCTTGATTGCTAAAGTCGATGGAAAATGGTGTTGCAAGGGTAGCATCTGCTCGGCCTGTTTTTAATTGAGTTGTAGCATCATCCGCACCTTGACCGGCGTAAACTACATCGATTTTATTGCCGTGTTTTTGATTGTATTTGTCTAGATATACAGCCGCATTGCTTGTAGCTCCTACAATCATTTTTTTACCTTCTAAATCTTTTAATAAATGAATATCATTTCGATTTTTAGGAACCGTTACATAAAGCGGAGAATAATTATATGTTTCATCATTAAATAAAAATTTTTTCTTTCGTTCAGCGTTCTGAGCCATGTTATGAGCAATCATATCAATTTTATTACTTTCTAAGCTGAGAAGCAGGTTTGAAAATTCCATCGTTTTAAATTCAAATTTATAATTCTTTAACTCTTTGTCAATCGCTCTTACTACTTCTACATCATAGCCAGTCAGTTTACCTTTATCATCAATAAAGCAAATGTTAGGAAACTGAGTACCCGTCCCAACGACAATCGTTTGAACGTCTTTTTCTTTCTTTTCTCCTGCACTTGAAGATGCGTTTGTTCCGCAGCCTGCCACGCTCATAGCTACTACAATCGAAAGTAAAAACAGCCAATATTCTTTCATACGTTCCTCCCCTGAATCTATATGTTTGTAATAAAAAGAGGCTCTTGATAAAGCGTATGCTTCATCAAGAGCCTCTGGTTAACCAGTGGGCTTACTTCGTGTAAGATTATTCACATCATAATACTAGTTAACCGATAAATCAAGTAGGTTTTAAAAAAGATTATCTTGACAGCTCGGTGTCTACCGCTTAAGATACAACTAATAAAACAATGGAACTACATATCTACCAGTCAACTGGAGGCAAATGGACACGATAACGAGTGTACGTTTGCTTTTTTTATTGTCGTCCACCATTTTATCTTTTGGAGGTAAAACGTATGAAATTTGCTTTATTTAGCCTTATTCAAAACATCCCGAACCCGGTTACTGGAGAAGCATTGACTGCTCAAGAAAAGTTTCAGCATGTGTTAAATCAAGCAGTGCTGGCAGAAAAATTAGGTTTTGACACTTACGGAGTCGGCGAAAGACATGGAGCTCCTTTTTTGTCTTCTTCTCCTCCCGTTGTTTTAAGTGCAATTGCTGCTAAAACGTCTCGTATTCGTCTCCTTACTACCGTTACCGTTCTAAGTATTTTAGATCCTGTACGAGTAGCTGAAGATTATGCAACGCTTGATCATCTATCGGGTGGACGCCTTGAACTGATTATTGGAAAAGGCAATGACCCGCGTCATTATCCGCTTTTTGGCATTACGGAAGAAGAGCAATGGGAGTCTCTTGCTGAAAGATATGCTCTTTTGAAACAGCTTTGGACAGAAGAAAATGTCACGTGGAGCGGCCGTTATCGTCCGCCTTTAACAAACGTTACAACTCAGCCTCGCCCGTTTCAACCTTCTATTCCCGTTTGGCATGGAAGCGCGTCAAGTCCGCTGTCTACAGAACTTGCGGCTAAATACGGAGAACCGCTATTTTCATCCAATTCCTTTCACCCTCAGGCTAAATATAAAGCGCTGATTGAGCATTACCGCGAACGTTTCGCTTATTATGGTCATGACCCAAGCAAGGCCATCGTCGGTTCGGGGGCGAGCAGCCTATATATTTCTGATACAACGGAAGAAGCGATTCGCCGCTATCGCCCGTACTATAACGCCTTTAGCAATACAGAAGCAGCCAAACATAATCAATCACCGTTCACGTCACTCGAAGATATCGTTCAACATGGTCCTGCTTTAGTAGGAAGCCCGGAGCAAATCATTGAAAAAATAATAGACTATCATCGCGCTTATGGAAACGAAGTGCTGAGCATCAGCGTAGATGGTTTAAGCGAAGCAGAACAGCGCGAACAGCTAGAGCGCTTTGCAAGTGATATTACACCTGTTCTTCAAAAAGAAATTCCCAGCAGCGTATGGAAAAGTGAAAAAAGAGATTGAGACATAATTAAATCAATCCAATCTAAAGACGAACAAATTGGGTAAATGAGCTAGTATGGATCACTTTTTACACCGCTGTTGATTTCCGTGCAAGACTTCGCTTTCCGCGGGCGGCCGATGAGCCTCCTCGTCGCTTACGCTCCTGCGGGGTCTCACCTATTCCACTTTTCCCGCAGGAGTCTTCGCCTTGCCCTCCAATCAACAGCTAGAAGCAACTACATACATGAAACCTACGTTCACCATCACCATAAAAAAATCCGAACGAGGTTGATTCTCAATCAAGAATCTCCATTCATCGTTCGGATTTTCCTTCCCCTAAAATACTTTTGTCCCAGCCTCTTTTTAATTAAAAACGATTTGTATAGTTAGTTTACTAACTTTTTAAACTAAAAAAATACTACGTTTAAGACGCCTGCGTGTCTGTATCGTAAATATTGGCTGTTACCTCGCTTCTTTGACAAAGTAAAATGAGAAGCCAAACGCTTCCAATAAATGGAACTAAGTTAACTAAATACCACCAGCCGCTTCTTCCTGTATTCATTTCTTTTTATCGGCTTCTCCGTTTATTTTTCCACTAATATCCATACGTTAAATCCTTTGTTTTTTGACCAAATTCACTTTATAAAATGCCGGCTTTAACGTACATAAAAACAACACAACCGTACTTAAAAGCATCATCAGGCTTCCACCAATTACAGCTCCTTGAATCGAAAAAATGTGCGCAGCCATTCCACATAGAAATGTCATAATAATGATCAGCAGTGACTCAAGCAGTCCATATATACTTCCTACTCGACCCATCATATCAACGGGAATGCTGTTTTGATAAAAGGTTTGAAAACCAGCACTTGCAAAAGCTAACGCAAATGATAAGCTAAAAAATCCTGCGCTGATGGTTTCAAAAGAAGACGAACAAGCATACAGCAAATAGCCAAGCGACACTCCTACACTGCCGGTGCCTATTAGAAAGTTCGTCGACAGCTTCTTAGCGAATAGTGTATTAATAACTGCTCCAATCATAATGCCAGCGCCTGCTACGCTTACTAAAAATCCGTACTCGCTTTCAGACAACTTAATTACGTTTGTTGCAAACGAAACTTCAAGTGAATCAATTGCCGTGGCCATGACCATTAAGAAGCTGAATAACACATAAATCGTCATAATATATCCGTTCGTTTTACTAAAGCGAAACACCTCTTTCCAGTCTTCTTGAATGGTGTTTAAAGACAGTTTGTTTCCTTTACCTTCTGTTTTTATATCCAAATTTGGCATAAACAAAGTAACCACGCCTGACAACACCAGCGCTGCAGCATTAGCATAAATGGCAAACGCAGGCGTTCCAATCATAAATAGCGCACCTGCTGCGGCTGGCCCAAGAAGAAATCCCCCTGAGTCAATCAAACTGCGCAGTGAATTAAATCTCTTTCGTTTTTCATTTGGAATAAGCTTTGTGATATATACGATCGATGCCGGACGAAAGATCGAACTTGCCATACTGATGATAAACACCAGCGCATAAATGATAAAGATGGACGAGAAAAACGGAAGGCAAGCAATAATCCCGGCGCGCATCCAATCTAGAAACATCATAAGCTTGCGTTTGTTCATGCGGTCAATTAAGCTTCCAGACCATATATTTGTACATAGCGCAGCAAGCGGTTTTATGATGTATAGCCCTGAGACCGCAAGCGGTGAATTCGTCATATCAAGCATCAGTAAATTTAAAGCAATTAAATAAATCCAGTCACCGATATTGCTAGTGCCAATTCCAAACAGTAATAAAAACGGGTATTTCCAAGACAGCAGTTTATTTTTCATAAAAGAAAGGCCTCCGCTCCATTATTGATTGTAGTCAATAAAAAAATCCCACCCCCAAGACATGTGTCTTAGGGGCGAGATTATTAATCGCGGTGCCACCCTAGTTTGTTCATATGTCGCCATATAAACCTTATCGAGTACGGCTTTCGCTTATACTCTAGCTCTGTAACGGAAGCAACCGTCGCACTATCACGTTAGATCCAATGCGCTACTCAGAGGCTTGCTTCACTAGCGTTCTTCTTGCTCCTTTTCAGCTTCCGGAGCTCTCTGCTAAGAATACACGCTACCTACTTTTCTCTTCACGGCATTTTATTTCTAATACCTTACCATTATTATCTATTTATTGTAAATATTTTATTTTAAAATTATTTTTTGCTGCTGAGAAAATAATAGTCGGTATCCTAGATACACAAAATAAATGATGGAAGCCACCAGCACGATTCCCCACATATTGTACATATCTTTGTTTCCCCATACGCCTGTTAGTGAAAACAGTGCTGGAATCGTTAACGTCACCCACGACTGTATAATCGCGACTTTCCCCACATATGCAGATACATCTCTTTTGCTCGTATTCAGCACATAGAATAAAAACCATAAAAATGACCAAAGAATCCATGTAATGGCGTTAACTACGTCGTGATAATGAACAAGAGAAACCGTAACGTACACTAAAGCGATAATGGATACCCAAAGCGAGTAATAGCCAAGCCCTGTTCCCTGCATTCCTTTTAATACCGTCACGCCTACATATAAATACGTAAGGCCAAATAAAAAAATCGCCGTTCTTTCATACAAAATCCAGTTGCTTTGATCTGACGTAATAATTAAATAAAACGGGGCGATGACTTGAAAAGCTCCAACAAATAAGTTAAATACGCCTACATTTTTTTCATCTGCTTTTCCAAGCAGCATCAGCCCGTTTAAAAATAAAGCTGCACCTGACAGCAATAGTCCAATTTGATCCATTTTTCAGTAAGAAAAGCCCCCAGCTTTTCTTGTCCTCCTCTGTGTCTATGTTTTTCTTTAGGATGTGCGGAGTTCCTGTTTAGATGTAAAAAAGAAAAAGCAATTCCTTTTGAAAAGGAAACTGCTTTTCTTTCTGTTTCTATTACACTTATAAAATGAAGCTGACAACAATCGCTGACAGTACGCTTACAAGCGTAGCTCCGTACAGTAAACGAAGACCAAAGCGCGCTACTGTATTTCCTTGCTTTTCGCTTAGACCTTTAACAGCTCCTGACACGATTCCAATTGATGAGAAGTTAGCAAATGATACTAAGAATACAGATACAATTCCAAGTGTTTTAGCGCTGAATGTTGAGGCCATATCCGAAAGACTCATCATTGCCACAAATTCATTTGTTACAAGTTTTGTCGCCATAATTCCACCAGCTGCTACAACTTCTGAAGCAGGAACACCCATGATGAATGCAAACGGTGCAAACACATAGCCAAGCAGATGCTGAAATGACAGACCAAATAACATTTCAAATACGTTATCAATCGCTGCCATCAGCGCAACGAAACCGATTAGCATCGCACCGACGATAATCGCTACTTTAAATCCATCCATAATATATTCGCCAAGCATTTCGAAGAACGTTTGCTTATGCCCTGTTTGTACTTCTAAAATATCTTCTTGATCCTTTACTGTGTAAGGGTTAATAATAGAAGAAATAATAAATCCACCAAATAAGTTAATCACAATCGCTGTTACTACATATTTTGGTTCAATCATTGTCATATAAGCACCGACAATTGACATTGAAACAGTCGACATAGCTGATGCACAAAGCGTATATAAACGGTTTGGCGGCAGTTTGTCTAATTGCTTTTTAACGGTAATAAATACTTCTGACTGACCTACAATCGCAGAAGCTACTGCATTATAAGACTCTAATTTTCCCATTCCGTTAATCTTGCTGAGAACTAAACCAATCCATTTCATAATGAAAGGAAGAATTTTAAAGTGCTGCAAAATCCCAATCAAGACAGAGATAAAAACGATTGGAAGCAGTACGTTTAAGAAAAACGGCATTGATCCTTTATTCGCTATGCCTCCAAATACGAACTCTACTCCTTCATTTGCGTATGAAAGCAGCTTTCCAAAGACGCTGGCAATGGCATTAATAATAATCAAGCCAAACTTTGTATTTAGAAGTAAAGCTGATAAAAGAACTTGAATAACCACCATAATGACGATTGGTTTATATTTGATTTCTTTACGGTTATTACTTGCAAGATACGCTAATCCAAAGACAACGAGTAACCCTAAGATGCCAATTAAATATTTCATAGTATCCTCCACTGCTTACTTATTTTTGTAAGTCTTTTGATGAAAAATAGCCTGGTAAGATTTCATTGATATTTGTAATCACAAAATCTCCTTTTAGGTTTGCTAAGATAATTTGTGTGTTATCATCACAGAACTCAGCTAATACTTGTCTGCATGCACCGCAAGGAGAGATTGGTCCGTCCGTATCACCTACAACTGCGATAGCTGAAAACTGCTTGTCCCCTTCTGAAACAGCCTTAAAAATAGCCGTTCGCTCAGCGCAGTTCGTCAATCCATAGGAAGCGTTTTCAATATTGCATCCACGATAAACCTTTCCATCGGTTGTTAAAAGAGCTGCACCAACATGGAAATGAGAATACGGTACATGTGCTTGTTTGCTTGCTGCGATTGCTTCATCTATTAATTGTTTTGGCTCCACCGTCATCACCCTTTGCTTAGTTTACAGCAGGTTAGTTAGTACTAACCTGCTGTCCTTTATTAATAATCAGAGTTGCTTAATTGACCTTTTGCAATTGATACGCCAGAGCTTGCACCAATACGTGTTGCACCAGCTTCAATCATTGCTTTTGCATCTTCTAAGCCTCGAACTCCTCCAGAAGCTTTCACACCTACATCTGGTCCAACCGTTTTTCTCATAAGCGCTACGTCTTCTACCGTTGCGCCTCCTGTTGAGAAGCCCGTTGACGTTTTGACAAAATCAGCTCCAGCTTTTACAGCAAGCTCAGAAACTTTTGCTTTTTCTTCGTCTGTTAAAAGAGCTGTTTCAATAATTACTTTTACTAGCGCTTTGCCTTTTGCAGCATCTACCACTGCTTGAATATCGCTTTGCACTAGGTCATAGTTCTTATCTTTTAACGCGCCGATGTTGATAACCATATCTACTTCATCTGCACCGTTTTCAATTGCATTTGTTGTTTCAAATGCTTTCACTGCTGAAGTAGTAGCTCCAAGAGGGAAGCCAATTACCGTACACACTTTTACTTCTGGAGCATCGCTTAATAACTCAGCTGCTTTTTTTACCCACGTTGGATTTACACAAACGGAAGCGAATGAATATTCTTTTGCTTCTTGTGCTAAAACCGTAATTTGCTCTTCTGTTGCATCTGCTTTTAATAATGTATGATCAATAATTCCCGTAATGTTTTGACTCATTTTGTTCTTCCTCTCTATTTCTTAATGAATTTCTTTATAAATTAACGTTGGAGCTTCCACTTTTTCAGCGACAGTGCTGTAAGAATCATAGACGATATCCATAACTTCCTGTACATCTTCGCTGTTGCTGTGGATTGTAACAAGAGAGTCGCCTTTTTTCACTGAATCTCCAACTTTTTTATTTAGCATGATACCAACTGCTAAGTCAATTTCAGATTCTTTTGTTGCACGTCCTGCACCTAGCTTCATTGCTGCTACGCCGATTTTTTCTGCAACGATTTCTGAAATGTATCCATCTTCTTTTGCTGGCACTTCAATTTTGTGCGCTGCATCCGGTAATTTAGACGGATCGTCTGCAACAGAAGCGTCTCCGCCTTGTGCGCTTAAGAACGTTTTGAACGATTCTAATGCTTTTCCGTTTTTAATTACTTCTTGAAGCATTGCACGCGCTTCATCTAAGCTGTTTGCTTTTTCAGCAAGTACAACCATGTGACTTCCTAATGTTAAGCAAAGCTCTGTTAAATCTTCAGGGCCTTCGCCTTTTAACGTGTCGATAGCTTCTTTCACTTCAAGCGCATTACCAACCGCAAAACCTAGAGGCTGGCTCATATCTGAAATGATTGCTTTTGTGTTTCGGCCTACGCCTTTTCCGATTTCAACCATTGCTTTTGCTAATTCTTCAGCGTCTTCAAGCTTCTTCATAAATGCGCCGTTCCCAGTTTTTACATCCAAGCAAATTGCGTCTGCTCCAGCCGCAATTTTTTTACTCATAATTGAGCTTGCAATTAACGGAATCGAATCAACCGTTGCTGTTACATCACGAAGCGCATAAAGTTTTTTATCCGCTGGCGTTAAGTCTCCGCTTTGACCAATAACCGCAATTTTATTTGTGTTTACTAAGCGAATGAATTCTTCATTTGTAATTTCAACGTGGAATCCAGGCACTGCTTCAAGTTTATCAATCGTACCGCCAGTGTGTCCTAAGCCGCGGCCAGACATTTTGGCAACCGGTACATCAACCGCAGCTACTAAAGGTCCTAGTACAAGTGTTGTTGTATCACCTACGCCGCCTGTGCTGTGTTTATCCACTTTAATACCTTCAATTTTTGATAAGTCGATTTGATCGCCTGATTCAACCATTGCTTGCGTTAAATTTACGCGTTCTTCTTGCGTCATCCCTTGAAAGTAAATCGCCATCGCAAATGCTGATAGCTGATAATCAGGTAAATCCCCTTTTGTATAACCTTCAATAATAAAATCAATTTCAGCTTTATTTAATTCATGTCCATTACGTTTTTTTTCAATTAAGTCAACCATTCTCATGACGTTTTCCCCCTAAAAGTATCTGCATATTGTGCATCCACTAAAACGTTTTCAACAACTTACACCCTTACTATATAATAGCTTTGAACAATTGTAAACAGATATATTTACATTTGTTCAAAAATATTTATAGCCTCTGTTTTAGTGAATAAAAAAAGACTTCCGCACTCGGAAGTCTTCCCTTATTTTTCAGCTTTTATCACAAATGACAAAACGATTCGGTACTTATTCTTTACCTTTTTATAAGGAATTAATACATGTGGCTGATTAGAGGGTGTAAATCGTTCAATTCCTTTTTGATTAGCATCAGGAGAAAAATACATTCTTCCCCACCGTTTAATGATATAGCCCGTGGTTCCCTTGGCAATCACTCGGTCTTTTGAAACGTCCGCTTGAAAAGGCTACCGGTTTCGCTGTGCCTGCAGAGATGATGCAGAATAAGATATAATATCTTCTATTACTTCAATCCGGTAAAGCTTTTGCTCTTGAAAAAACACCGCCTTCATCTCCCTTACTCTTGCTTATCTAACAAAAATCGCGCTGTAAACTGATCAGTAACCAGCACATTTGCAAATTTACCTTGCAGCGCTCCGTAAATGCTGTCAATTTTCTGATCCCCACCGGCTACTAAAATGGCGTACTCTTTCTTCTTCAGTTCTTCTAAATCAAGTCCAAGCGTCCGTTCATCCAGGCTTTCATTGCAAATTTGTCCATCTTTATCAAAAAAACGTGAACAAATGTCTCCCACTGCTCGCGAGGAAATCATCTCTACATCTTGTTCAGAAAAGTAGCCAAGCTGAAAAAGCAGCGAATCCGTTTTAATGGGTCCCGTAGTAAATACGGCAATATTGGCTTGTTTGCCTAAATCTAAAATGCGCTTAATATGACGATCCGTTTCCATTGCTTTTTTGACAACTACATGATCGACAATCACAGGCAACGGAAGGTGCATAGGAGGCGTATTGTATGCCTTTCCAAATAAGTACATAATTTCAGAAGCATACGTGCTCGTTTCTGAATGACTTACTCCTCCTTTTAACTGCACAACCTGCACGTCATTCACATACTTTTGTTTTAAATCGATGGCCACTTGATAAAGAGTTGTTCCCCACGTCACGCCAATAATATCTCCATCTTTTACGATATCATAGAGATAGTCAGCTGCTGCCACGCCTAGATGACTTTTAATAATGTGATTTTCATATTGAGGCACCGGTGTTACGATTGCTTTTTTTAAATTGAATTTTTGTTCAAGTTGAGAAGACAATTTTTCACTATTGATAGATGAATCCACAATTTTAATTTGAACAATGCCTTCTTCTTTTGCTGTCTGCAGCAATCGAGAAACCGTAGGCCTTGATACACCAAGCTTTTTTGCAATTTCACTTTGATTATAATCAAGAATATAATACATCCTTGCCGCTTCAATCACTTTATTAAATTTCTCTTGATCCATCTCCATCGACTTGTTCTCCCTTACCTCATGAATTTCTTATCCCAATTTTTCCAACCTTATGTCTTTAGTTTACTTGTTTGGTGAACAAAATTTCAAGAGGGGATTTTGTAACTGAGATGAAAAGAGAAATACTCACGGTTAAGGAGACCAGTTTTCTACGTATCCATTCATTCCAGCATATTCATAAAGAGCTTTTAACTTACGCTCCGAATAATAGTTAAAATCATTGTGAACTGCTGTTAATTTAAGATTATCATTACGAACAAACATCTTCTCAAGGTATACACTCTTAGCTAGTTTATTGCTCTTTTTTGTGTTGCAGCTTTGACAGCTTAACACCAAATTCCACATATTATCTGATTGGATATAACTCCATGGAATAAAATGATCTACATGAGTAGCGATGCGTTTATCAGAAAGACGTTTTCCACAATAAAAACATTCTTTTGTTTCGAATTTCCAAAGTATGTTATAGAATGCATGCAGTGATTCGCGTTTTGAAATATTTTCTACTTTTAACAAGACATCTTCTAACTTATCCTTGTCATTATGCTTTTCTAAAAATTTAGCTAAATGATAATTGGTTAAATGAGTAACAATTTGTCTATATTTTTGTAAAAAAATATACATACTGCTATTAAACTTTATGTACCCGGTTCTTTTATCAAACTCATAAATAGAACCTTCCATATCTCCGTATAACGCCCCTACTACATACTTTGCCCCCACTTTTTTAGTTCTTTCTACTAATTGCAATTGAAGATTACTTGGTAAACGATCAAATACTACTTCATTGGGGACACAATGCATTAACTGAAATTCCTTTAATTCCTTTTGAATTCCAGCTTGTCTATTGGGTGTATTTAATTGATTTAAATCATGATGAATAACCAAATTCCAATATATTTTAGCAAACGAAAAATAAATTTGATCAAACGTGAGGACTAACTGATTGTCAACGTTATATAGGTTTTCAATTAAAGCCTTCAGTAAACCATATTTATACGTTGTGGTAAAGTGACCATTAGCAAAAAATTGATTAATGATCTTCCAAATTTCTTGTTCTGTTAAATAAGCTTTTTTTATTTCTCCTACTTTTAAATTAAAACTCACCTGCCAACGCTCGCTCCCTTCACTATTTGCACCACCAAACTACGCTTCTTCTGTTTCCACTAAATAAACCCGGTCATCAAACTTCCCTCGCTTCTTCGCTTTCTCCTCACGCACTTTCTCCAGCTGTTCGGGTGTTGCTCCGTGCACAGCTGCTAGCGCGTGCATGACTTCCAATAAATCCGCGAGCTCTTCAATAGACTCTTGATGCGTTTGGGCTTCTATGTATTCTTGAAGCTCTTCTTTTGCTTTTTTCATCAGCTCATTTTGATATTCTTCCCGCTGCAGCACGCGTGATTTGAAGGTTTTTCCGCTTTGTTCAATAATTGTGGGAATTTTATCTCGCACTAGCTTGTTATAAGTAGGCATCGTTTTTCCTCCATCTCTTATCTTTCTAGTAAACTAGTATTTTTCAAATTCTGCTTGAGTTCCGTTAAACACATTTAAATCAATAAACGTTTCTTTACCTTTATAGCCGCTCAATCGCCCTTTGTCCGTATACTGCCAAAACGTCCAGTTCTTCTGTTCTTCAAGAATTGGCTTTTTCACAACGTCGCGAATCCAAATATCACACTCGGGATATCTGTTTTTAATATACAAGTCATACGCTTTAGGCGTCGTATAAAGAATGACGCGCTTGTCATAATGAGATTCAAGATGTTTAATCATACTAGAAAGCTCCTTGTATACATGTTTCTGAGACGGAAGGTTTTGTTTTTTATCTCCGTAAAATTCTACATCGATCACTGGAGGCAAATCGTTATTTTTAAAAGAGACCGTTTTGATAAAATTAGCCGCTTGTGTTTCACCTTTACTATCGTAACTAAAAAAGTGATAAGCTCCGATCCGCATGTTTTTCCGATTTGCTTGTTCCCAGTTTTGTTTAAATAAAGGGTCTTGAAATGAACTTCCTTCCGTTGCTTTGATAAAAGCAAACTGAATATCTTGTTTACTCAGCACATTCCAATCAATCTCCCCTTGATAAGAAGATACGTCTACGCCTTTTATATCATAGCGGTTGGCACTTATGGCATTGGGAATTACCCATCCTTTACTCCATAGGAAAAATATAAAGCTTACAAGCGCAAATAATACAACCGCTGCTGTAAACTGTCTTTTTTTCATTTCATATACTTTCTTTATTGTGTTTACCCCCTTTTTTAGAAAATACTTCTAATATTCTAACATAAAAAGGATTTTCCAAAACAAGAGATCCTACAAGTATTTAGTAATAAATACAAAAAACCACCTAAAAATCAGGCGGCTTTTCTTTTATGCTGCGTCTTCGGATGGTTTGTTATCTTTGGCTGCTTCTATAAGTAAGAAAATAGCCGTTAAAATGTGCATGATCATACCGACAAAAGGAATCCACGCAATAGCTGAACAGACAATTCCCATGATATGCCCTGTTCGAACTTTGTTTGTTTTAATCGCAAATACTAAACCTACGATATGCAATGCGAGCATTAGAATAAGCGGCGTGTAGGCTAGGCTTATAACCAAGGTGCCACCTAGGAGCGGAATCCCCCAAAGAGCCTCTAATCCTCCGCTGACCCATTTCAATATACGACTGGCTTTTCCCATTGTATCCTCCCCCTTTGTCTTCAATGTATGCACAGTGGTTTTGTTTCTGAACGTTTGTATATGAAAAAAGTGGCAGAAATTCACGCACTAAAAATAAAACAATAGTCCCACATAAAAACAAGTTTTTATGTGGGACTAGTTTAATAGTGGAAAGTTAATAAGAGGGAAAGGCACCGTTTTAAATGTGATAACTACAAATAATTATTATCTATGGAGGAGCTCTTCTTAAGGATAACTAATTAGACATAAACAAAAAAGCCGACCTCAAAACTTAAACTCGGCTTTTTCTTATATGATAAATAGAATTATTGTAAAATGTTTTTTGTGTTAGTGTTCTCGACTCTTCTCAAATTTTTCAACAGCCTCAAAATCAAGCTCGGCTGATATCCAATCACCTTTTTCCGGGAATTCTAGATTTCGAACGACTATTTTATTCGGCACCTTTTTTTCCAAAATTTTCGCCTGGCAGTTTTTGTACATAACTACTTCTCGTTCTTTAATATCTGTCCACAACAAGTGCAGGACTCCTTTCAATTTTAAGAAGTTAATATTTCGAAACACTGTTTTACATTTTATTATATTTCTTTTAATTTGTTAATTCTTTTATCTTATTTTTCATAAAAAATGCTCAACACACTTTTTTCTAATATAATATACCCAAAATATTTTTTCATCTTTAAATATTTATGTTATATTTTTAAAATTGTATTACAAGTTTTTCGATTTCTGTGGAAAGAAATCAGAACGGCTTATTTGCAAAAAACTTCGCTGTTGTTGTAGCAAGTTTTTTTATTTTTGCCTTTCCGCCTCTCCTCTTTTCTCTTTTTTACATATTTATAATAGACATATCAATCTGTACTAATACGTAGCAAGACTTAAAAGTTCAGAAACATCTTAACATACTAAAAGTCATGGAGTTATCCCATTAAAAATTCAATTGAATTTACAAACACTCCACCGAAACAGCCAGAACCCTCTATCCATATGAAAGACTACTTTTACCGCATTTATATTTTACAAGGATATACGAGCTACCTTTCACTATTTAAGAAGCCACAAGTTACTCGCTGGGAAGCAATACATACTGCTAGAAGCGGCCAGAAACAAAATAAATTTTACTCTTGATATCTTGCTATAAAGTAAATAATAACAACACAATTTGAGGTGCCAACAATGAACGTACTAACAAACACTATAATTATCTTATTAGCTTATTTAATTGGATCAATTCCTTTTGCTTTAGTGATTGGAAAGGGCTTTTACAAAACCGATGTTCGTAAGCACGGAAGCGGCAACTTAGGAGCCACTAATACCTTTCGTACTTTAGGAAAGAAAGCAGGTATTATAGTATTGATCGGTGATATAGCAAAAGGCTCGCTAGCTGTCTGTTTACCGCTTATTATGAATAGCCACTTACATATGCTTGTCCCTGGATTTATTGCTATTCTTGGACATAGCTATCCGGTTTTTGCAAAGTTTAAAGGAGGAAAATCTGTAGCAACTGCCGCTGGTGTATTCCTTGCATTTTCACCATTAGCTTTCATTCTAGGGATTCTTGCTTTTTTAATTTCTTTAAAAATTTCCAAATACGTATCCCTATCTTCACCTATTGGCGCATTGGTTGCCTTTTTAACATCAATCTATGTAGGCGATGTAGCATTAATGGTATTTGCAGCCATTATTTTTGTTTTCATTACATGGAAGCATATAAAAAACTTCAAACGCATTAAGTTAGGTACAGAACCTAAGGTTATTTTTTAAAAGTAATAAAGTTATTTACTATTAATCTTTAAATATTTTTAACAAAAAGGTGTCCATAGTTTGAACACCTTTTTTAATTATTTTAGTACTTCTCGTCCCAAGTTAGACGTAAATTATGAAATTTCTTTTGAAAAATGCTCTTGGTTATAGAGTAAATAATATATTCCGCTACTTCTTGTATCTCATTTTGTAATTTGATATTTACTATTTAATAACTTAACATAATGACCTTTTTAATAACTTTGAATAAATAAATGAAACCTTTTCTCTCTGCCAACCGTATACCTACCATGCACGTATTAGTTAAAGGAGGAAGACTTGTGCTAAAACGAATTTCACTGTTTATTTTCGTTAATATTTTAGTATTAATTACAATCACAACGATTACATCTTTATTAGGTGTTCAAGGCTATATAGGAAGCAGCGGTTACGGCGGCTTGCTGGCATTTAGCGTAATTGCCGGCTTCAGCGGGGCGATTATTTCTCTCATGATGTCACGAGTGATGGCAAAATGGATGATGGGTGTTCAAGTTATTGATGAACGTTCTCCTCAAGGTGAATACGAACGATTTGTTTTAGAAGAAACGCACCGACTTGCATCTGTTGCAGGGCTAAGAAAAATGCCTCAGGTCGGAATTTATCACTCGGCGGAAGTTAACGCTTTTGCAACGGGGCCAAGTAAAAGACGTTCACTTGTTGCGGTTTCAAGCGGAATGCTTGAACGCATGGACCGCGATGCGATCAGCGGCGTTATCGCCCACGAAATAGCGCATATTAAAAGCGGTGATATGGTAACAACTACGCTGCTGCAAGGAGTATTAAATACATTCGTTATTTTCTTCTCTCGTTTAGTAGCCAAAGTGGTGTCAAACTTTGTTCGAGAAGAGTTTGCGATGGTTGTCTATTTCCTTACATCCATTGTATTTGAGATTCTCTTTAGTATTTTAAGCAGCCCGATTATCTTCTGGCATTCAAGAAGACGTGAATTCAAGGCCGATGAGCTTGCAGCTAAACTCGGAGGAAAAGAAAAGATGATTTATGCGTTAGAATCGCTTCGTCATACTACTTCATTAGTAGATGACCGTCAAAAATCAATTGCTGCTTTTAAAATTAGCGGTAAAGAAAAGTTTTCACGCTTATTCTCTACTCACCCGCCGCTTGAAAAACGCATTGAGCGCTTGCATTCACTATAAGCAGACAAAACCAGCTTCTTTATAGAAGCTGGTTTTGTTATGTTATGACTGAGAAACAAGCACACGTGTAGCTTCCCACAGTAAGACGCCGTCTTCATTTTTTGTTAATTCAACGTAGCCTTCTTTTTCTAAATACGTAAGCTGACCGTACACTTCTGAGAAAATAAAGTCCGGTGCTTTTTTATACATATCCGGGAAAAAAGCAGCGCTTACTTCAAGCGTTGTTTTCTTCCCTTCACCCATCGCTTGTAACACGCGCAGCGCCCATTTATGCTGCTTTTGAATACGATCCATAATTAAAGAATGAATGTCGCTAAGCGGTTCACCATGTCCGCTGTAAATCAGATCAATGTCGCAGTTTAACGTTTTTTCAAGAGACGCTAAGTAGTCCAATAGCGGTGTTGGCTTAGGATTTTGAATCGTCGGCTCTAAATATGGATTTGACGGTACTTTTGGCAAAATATGATCTCCGCCAAACGCAACTTTTTCTTTCCGATTGTAAAACATCAGCTGACTCAAGGAATGTCCCGGCGTTTCAATCACTTCCCAATCACTCGCATACGGAAGTGTATCTCCTTCTTTTAAATACCCCGCTAGCTTCTGCCCTTTAGGTGAATGTACTTGAATGGCAGCCGTTGCTTTACGAAGCCATTCGTCCATTTCATCATGACTGACTCCAAACTCTCTAAGAAAATTACGATATAGCTCGCTATGCTGCTGAACAAACTCTTCATCTTGGTAAATCCAAGGCTCCACAAGCTTATGGCCGTAAACCGGTATATCACCCGGCAGCCATTCTAAAAATCCAGTGTGATCCGGATGCTGATGAGTAAGAATAACTTGTCCAATGTCTTTTACTTCATATCCTTCTTTACGTAATGCCTCTTCAAAAACGTTCCACGCTTCTTTTGTTTTCATACCTGCATCGATTAACGTTAACTTTTCTGCTTTTAATAAAAACACATTAACTGGTCCAATTGGAAATGGTGTAGGCAGCTCAATTCGTATCACTTTATTATCTAAACTCATTTTACCAAACCCCTATATCTGCATTCTTTTATATATAGTGCATTTACTACTAACCTCTACCTCTTAAGAGCTCTGAGCAACAATAATTGGATGGCTCTCAATACTTTTACAAAAGTTTCACATGAATTCATACTATTAATAGTTTAGCAGGTTTGAAGACAAATTGATAAAGGAATGCTTTCCAGTACGACTTATTTGAAGCGTACTACGGGTTCATCAAACTAAAAAAGTAAGATAGAATAAAGAGACGAAATGATAACATAAGGAGTATATTTTATGATTAAAGCAATTTTTCTTTTTATCCTGGCGGGTCTTGCTGAAATTGGCGGAGGCTATCTTATTTGGCAGTGGCTGCGCGAAGGAGCTTCAAGCTTGTTAGGGCTGCTAGGCGGTATTGCTTTGGTGTTATACGGTATCATAGCCACGTGGCAGTCATTCCCGGACTTTGGGCGTGTATATGCAGCGTACGGCGGTATTTTTATTGTTTTAAGCTTGTTTTGGGCGTGGTGGGTTGATAAAAAAATGCCCGATACATACGATTGGATTGGCGGACTTGTGTGTCTAATTGGCGTAGCGGTTATGCTTTGGCCGAGAAGTTAAGTGATAAGGCAGAAAGCGGCAGAACACATAGATTCTGCCGCCTTTTATTTTTTTATATAGATACAGTTATGTTGTCTTTTCCATTACTTCAGTTCAGCCCATCTTTTATCTAATGATTTTAATAGTTCATCTTCAGATGTTTGGCCGCCGATGTATTCTTGTACATCCGCTCCGAATTTTTGCGTTACGCCTTCAGGGAATTTTGTCCATTCCCAAGGGAGCGTTTTTTGATCTTTTGAATATTTAAGAAGTTCTTCGCCTAAAGGTCCAATGTCTTTTGCTTCAATTGATTTAAAGGCTGGAATGTACTTGAAGTCTTCTACTAGCGCTTTTTGACCTTCTTTAGATGTGACCATCCAATTTAAGAAGTCTTTTGCTGCTTTTTTATCTGCCGCCGGTGCTTGTTTGTGAATAACCCAGTTGCTTGGAACATCGATTGCAAGCTTGTCAGATACAGCTGCATCGTCGCTTAACGGCATAGGTAGAATACCTACATCCATGTTCGGCGTAATTTTATCAAGCATTGGCTGAATCCAGTTTCCTTGCTGAATCATCGCTGCTTCACCATTCGCAAACTTCGTTACTTGCGTGTTGTAATCCGTCGTTAATGAATTTTTGTTTCCGTATTTCACCGTTAAATCAAGCAGCTTTACATATTGCTTGAACTGCTCGTTTCCTGCGATTTTAGTGCTGCCGTCATTTAATCCATTGATGAAAGCATCCGGATCTTTTTGACTGGCAAATGGAATATTTAAGCCGTGATTTCCAAGTACCCACCACTCGCCGTAGCCGATAGAAAATGGCGTAATCCCGGCAGCTTTTAGTTTTTTAGCCGCTGCTTCTAATTCTGAATACGTTTTTGGAAGTTCTTTAATTCCTGCTTTTTTGAACAGCTTTTTGTTATATGTAAATCCGTAGCCTTCAAGACTGATCGGCTGTCCATATACTTTACCGTCCATCGTCATGGGCGTAAGTGTGTTATCGTATGCATCTTTTACCCAAGGCTGGTCTGATAAATCTTCTAATTTATTTTTCCATGTTTTTGCCTCTTGATATCCGCCGTTTGTGAAAAGGTCAGGCGCATTACCTGAAGCAAACTGCGCTTTTAAAGCAGCTGCGCCATCAGCTCCTCCACCCACCGTTTGGATATTAAATTTTACGTTTGGATGTTCTTTTGTATACTGGTCAGTTAGAGCTTTTAACTGATCTGCAATTTCTACTTTTCCTTGAAATACATCTACTACCACTTGATCTCCGCCGCTTTTTTTATTCCCCGATGCGCTTTCGTTTGAACATGCGGTTGAAAATAAAAGCGTAGCCGATAAAATCCCTGCCGCTAAAGGCCATTTTTTCATTTTAAATGCCATTTTCCGTTCCTCCCTATTTGCTGCTGGTTTTGATACCTAAGCCTCAAAACCAGCCCTGTTGCCGTTTCTATTATTTAATTGAACCGCTTGTAATTCCTTTAACAATGTGTTTTTGCATTGCAAAGAAGAAGATTAATAGCGGGATAATACTGATAACGAGTGCTGCTAGTGCTAAATCCCACTGCTTTGTATACTGACCAAAGAAGAAGAATGTCGCAAGCGGAATCGTTCTTAGTTCAGGATCTTGCAGAACAAGAGACGGAAGTAAGAAGTCATTCCAAATCCATAGGCTGTTTAAGATGACAACGGTTACTGTAATTGGCTTTAATAATGGGAATACAATTCTCCAGAACACGCCTAGACGTGAGCATCCGTCGATGATTGCCGCTTCTTCTAGCTCGACTGGAATTCCTTTAATAAATCCGTGGTATAAGAAAATCGTCATACCAGAACCGAAGCCTAAGTACATGATCACAATACCCCAAATGCTGTTTAACAAGTTTAAGTTTCCTGCTACTTTTACAAGTGGAATCATGATGGATTGAAACGGAATAACCATTGCCGCTACGAACGCCATAAAGATAATGCTGCTGATTTTTTTCTTTGTTCGAACCAGCATGTAAGCTGCCATTGAACAGAAGATTACTAGAACTGCGTTACTGATGACTGTAATGATTAGCGAGTTGCTAAGCACCTTTAAGTAATTCATTTGGTTAAATGCATTGACAAAGTTTTGAAACTGAATCGTTGTCGGAAGAGCCGATGTGTTTGATAAAATTTCAGCAAATGACTTCAACGAGTTTGACAGCACGTAATAAAATGGAACCAAGAACACCAATCCAAGCAGGACCGCTAAAATTTCAACAATAAAGGTTTTGCTCGTATATTTGTTTCCCATCACGATTCAACCTCCTTCTTCTTGGTGTATGTTACTTGAATAATCGTAATCGCTGCTACAACGATGAAGAAAATTAAGGCTTTTGCTTCACCTAGACCGTATCTGTTATTAACAAATGCTTCTGTATAAATATTAAGCGCTAACATTTCTGTTGATTTAAATGGACCACCGTTTGTTAATGATAAGTTGACATCGAATACTTTGAATGACCATGAAATCGTTAAGAATAAACAAACCGTTATTGCCGGTGCTACCATTGGAATTGTAATGTGACGAAGAATTTGCCATCTGCTTGCTCCGTCAATTTTTGCTGCTTCAATAAGCTCTTGCGGTACGTTTTGCAGTGCTGCTGTGTAAATAAGCATGATATAACCTGCGCCTTGCCATACACTTACAATCACAATGCCCCAAAATGCTGTTTTTGCATCTCCCAACCAAGGAAGTTCAAAAAGCGAAATTCCCGTGATTTGTCCGATAGATGCAAATCCTTTTACGAAAATGAACTGCCATACAAATCCTAGTAAAAGTCCGCCAATTAAATTGGGCATAAAGAAAACCGTACGTAAAATGTTTCGTGTTTTTAACATTTGAGTAACAAGGATCGCTAACACGAATCCGACCACATTGGTTAAGATAATCGCAACGACCGTGTATTTCGTTGTAATCCAAAATGATTGCTGAAACTGCTTATCTTCGGTGAACAAGTACTTAAAGTTATCAAGCCCCACCCAGTTAATCGTACCGTTTACTCCGTTCCAGTCTGTAAATGAATAATAAATCCCTGTAAAAAATGGTATAAGTACAATCACACAAAACGCTAATAGTGCGGGCCCTACAAATAGAGCAAATAAACCTACATTTTTTAAATTTTTACGTTTTTTCGTATTAATTGATGGTTCTCTTTTAAGTTCTTGCTCTAAAGGAACATATTCTGTCTCCTGTAATTTACTTTGGCTATTCATCTTACTAGCACCTCCCTATGTCTTATTTTAGCGAAATCCGTTATTTATGAAACCGCTTTAATTGACAAGTAGGGTGTAAAATATTGACCTTTGTGCAACATTTTCTCCCCTGTGCACATTTTACATACTTTTTTAAAGCATAAAAGAAAAAGCTAGAAGTGGACGACGTATCTTCTTATCTTATACACTAGAAAAAAGATGTAGTTGGGAGGAACATACTCATGACAGCAAAACGAGCGTTAATTACGGGTGCCAATTCGGGAATGGGGCTGGCCACAACGATTAAACTAGCCAAAAAAGGATTCGAGGTTATTATGGTGTGCCGAAATGAAGAAAGAGGAAATGCCGCGTTAGAAGAAGCGAAACGCCAAAGCGAATCGGACTCCATATCTCTTATGACCTGTGACTTAGCTTCTCTCGATAGTATCCGAGCTTTCACTGAAGACTTTACGTCTCGCTACAGCGTGCTTGATGTGCTGATTAATAACGCGGGCGTCGTGACAATCAAGCGTGAAACAACACAAGACGGATTTGAAATGATGCTTGGTGTTAATCATTTGGGTCACTTTTTGTTAACTAATTTACTTTTCGATCCGTTGAAAAAATCTCAGCAAGGACGCATTATAAATGTTGGCTCCGGTGCTCATAAAGCTGGAAAAATAGACTTCAACAACCCTCACTTAACAACAGGATTCGGAATATGGCGAGGATACTCTCAGTCTAAATTAGCGAATAACTTATTTACGGTCCATTTAAGTAAAAAGCTAAAAGATACTTCTGTAACAGTAAATTGCCTTCACCCGGGAGCAGTCTCTACCGCTATCGGCGTTAACCGTCAAACGGGTTTTGGAAAAAGCGTTCACGCTGTGCTTCGCCCTTTCTTTTTAACGCCTTTTGAAGGTGCCGAAACAGCGATTTATTTAGCAAACAGCCCTGAAGTGACGCATATTAGCGGTGCTTATTTTTATAAAAAACGCGTGACGCCCCCTTCTTCAAGAGCAAAAAATGAACAGCTGGCAGAAGAATTCTGGAACTGGAGCACACGCGAAGTTGGCTTATAAAGTAGAATGCGCAGGAAAGAAGCGAATAATGGAACACTTTTTCCCTAATAAAAAAGGTCAGCTTTTCAGCTGACCTTTTCTTAGTGGAAAAACGTTAGTCCTATAGCAAAAATAAAGCCTGATACAATTAACGTCGTCACGCAGTAACCCATTATATCTCGTGCTCCGAGTCCTGCGATGGCTAGTGCAGGCAATGCCCAAAACGGCTGTGCCATATTCATCCACGCTTCTCCGTAGGCAATTGCCATCGCAGCGATTCCCGGATCTACACCGAGCTGTTCAGCTGCCGGCATAATAAAAGGTCCTTGTACAACCCAGTGTCCTCCTCCTGATGGAACAAAAAAGTTCACAACGCCGGAACTTAAAAACGCCAGAAATGGAAATGTCGTTTCATTTGAAATCGAGATAAATGCGTTCGTTAGCTTCCCACCTAAGCCTGATAGCTCCATCATGCCTTGAATACCTGCGTAAAATGGAAACTGAATCACAATTCCCGCGGTTCCTTTCGCAGCATTAGAAACTGCATTCATATAGGATAAAGGTGTACGGTGAAGCAAAATACCCGTCGTAAAAAACAATAAATTCACTGTGTTAATATCCATTTTAAAACCGTTTGTAGCAAAATAATAAATTAAATATGAATACCCAAGAAGCGCAATCGTCAAGCTCAAAAACCTGCTGTTTTCCATGCGCACAGCAAATGTTGGCTTAGAAGAAGTCGTCTCAACAACTGTCGCCGGAGCCATTTCATCTTCTGCCAAAAGCCTTGGATCAATTTCTACCACTTCTTTTCCCGTCGGCATCATCAGTCTTGTCATAATAGGAAGGACAATTAATAATCCAAGGGTAATAAATAAATTGTAGCCTGTAAAAATCGTGTCTGATAGCGGAATAAGTCCAGCCGTTTTTTCCATTGGATTTCCAGGTGTAGCAGCTACAAGAGGAATCGAACCTGACAAACCTCCGTGCCATGTTAAAAACCCTATGTAAGCACAGGCAATTAAAAAACGGTAATCAGACCCAGGAACGCGTTTAGCTACTTCTTTCGCAAACAGCGCACCTACAATCAATCCAAACCCCCAGTTGATCATACAGGCCATGGCTGCGCCGAGCGTAACAAGAATAACACCTTGTGCCGGAGTTTTGGCTAGCAGTGCTATGTTTACAAGCCACTTCTTTACAAGCGGCGAGCTAGCAAGCGCATGCCCCGTGACAAGCACTAAGCTCATTTGCATCGCAAATGCTAGGAGGTTCCAAAAGCCGCTTCCCCAAAACTGAACCATCTCAATCGGCCCGTGAGGAGTAAAAACAATACCTGATACAAATAAAATCAGCGTCAGGATTAAAGCAAACACAAACGGATCAGGTAAAAAACGCTGCACAAGCGTCGTAAAGAAATTAGATAACGCTTTCATTTTACTCCTCCTTTACAGGAATAATCCTGTGAATAAATGTCGATAAGCATCTTTAATTATACATAATTTGTTGAAAATTGTTAATATTTAGTTCAATAAAAAAACCCTTCTGTTTTTCAGAAGGATTTTATACATTAAATGTTTGAACAAGAGTTGGCTCTCCGTCAATTTCAATTTTCTTTTCTTGAAAGGAAATATGTAGACTTTCATAAATATGCTTCCAAAATGAAATAGCTGGCTTGTTGTCTGCAAGCTCAATAATCATATACGTTCCTTTTCGATTAGAAAAAATGTCTTTTACCGTTTTAGAAGCGATGCCCTGCCCTCGATATTTGTTTAAGATAAAAAAATCATTGATGCAGTAATCTGCTTCTTGCTGAAGCGCGGGCTGTTCAAGAAGTAAGAAAAAGCCCGTCAGCTCACCATCTACTTTAATAAAGTATGGCGAGAGGCCTTCTACTTTCCAAAACAGCGGCAGCTCTTCAAAATGAAAAGCTCCATCTTCGCGAATATCTAAAGAAGGTGTATACGCAGATAAATCGTGGAGATAAAGAGAATACAAATTTTGCAAAACGCCCGCTTGGCTTTTAGGTACTTTTTCAATAGTAAGCATTCTTAGTTCATCTCCTTTTTTTACTATCATAAGGGTTTTTTGCGGAAGTTTACAGTAAGAATGTTTGGGGCAAAGTGAAGATAGATAGTCCAAAAGCGCTGTTTCATTTTGTAGATATATTAAATGCAACAAAAAAACGATCATCTCCGGTATTGTACGCTCCGTCTGATAATCGTTTTTTATGTTTTGTGTCGTGATGCTGAAGTTTTTCCTGCTTTGTTTTGGTTTTGCGAGTTTCCATGTCTGCAAATACAAACAGACTGCGGTTTAATTCTGGATTTCGTTTTCCTTCACGCGTCATTTTATCACGCATTTTTTTTGCTTTTGACTTTGCCATGTAACTTCCTCCCTATATAAATGATGTATACATATCTTACTGCTTTTTTATAAATTGTCAAGTGCAGAAGCACTGATATGTTAACAGTGCTTCTGTATAGTCAAGACTCTTTATTTTTCAGCATATCATCTAACTTTTGCTCCATTCGCTGAAGCCTTTTTTCATTTGCCCCTTGCTTTTGAATCAGCCTTTTTACGCCTATAATAAATGCAATAATTGCCCCTACTCCTCCTATAAAGATAAGCAGCATAACGATTTGAAGAATAACATCACCTATATTAACCATAGTTCCACCTTTAATCTATTTTTTTACATTATATCATTTTTATGGATGTATATCGCTTTATTTTATAAAAAACGCTCTCAGTGCTGAGAGCTTCATTTACTATCTTCATCGTAAACCGTCCACTTTTCCTGTTTGATTTGATTGGAAACATCAATCAGTTTATTTTTCACTCGGTCCTTTTCGGCTCCTGTTAAAGGCGTAGGTCGGTAGTCATTTCGCGCCGTTGTGGAAGAAATACGGAATGGAATGACGTTGATGTCTTTATTAGTCGTTAGCTTTCCATCTTTAATCGTAAACGTCTGCTGAAATACAAATGTATCTTTATCACTTGGATTTTTGTTTCCGCCAAACATAAAGTTTCCTAAGCTATAGACAATAAATTTATTTTTGTACTCTTCAATTCCTTGAACAACATGAGGATGATGACCTAAAATCAAATCTGCTCCGTTATCAATTGTATACTTCGCCAATGCTTGCTGCGCTGTATCAGGAACATAGTGTCGTTCAGATCCCCAGTGAAAATGCACAATGATAATTTTAGCCCCTTTTTCTTTTAAAGACTTAATTCCGTCTTTAATCTCGCTTCTTATTTCTTTTGTGTCATCCCAGCCCGGATATCCAAGCAATCCTACTTTGACTCCTTTTACCGTTGTGATATATGTATCTTCATAGCCAAAATAGCCTATTCCGCTTTTCTTTAAGTTCTCTCTTGTATCTTCATATCCTTGCTGTAAATAATCACGTGTATGATTATTAGCTAAGTTAACGGTTTCAATACTTCCTTGTTTTAAAATATTCACAAAAGAAGGATCACCTTTAAAACGAAATGTTTTACTTGCTTTTTCGGTCGCAGTTGTCAGCGTGGTTTCTAAATTAACCGTTGTTAAATCATCTTGTTCAAAGATCGACTTTACATGTTGTGTAAAATACGGCAGGCCATTTCTTGCCGCTACGTCATTAAAAGTAGAATCGTAGCTGAAGCTTTCATCATTTCCTAATGTAAAATCTCCCGCTGCGCTAATTTTAATGGTTGTATTAATGCCCTCTTTTTTGTCTTTTTTTGTCGCTTCTTCTTTAGATTTTACAGCTTCTTCTTTTTTCTGCGGTTCAGAAGATGTTTGTTCTCCTGCTCCTCCGCATGCTCCCAGTAAAAAACACAAACTTCCATAAATAACAGCTTTTTTTAAATACTTATTCATGTAACGTTAAAACCCCTTTTTACATTTTAATAACTGTGTTTGGACATGGTGTTTACTCTACATTTCGCCAAATACATACAATCCTCCTGTTATATCGGCAAAATAAGTGAAATTTTTATAAAAAAAGGAAGTTATGTATACTCTTCTTGGGTTAAGACAAGAGGTTTTTGCTAAGAAAAAGTAGTACAAACGCTAAGGAGAAAACTGATGAGCTGTAATAAATGTCAAGTAATTTACAAAAAAGCATAGCGATTTCCAAACATCACCTAAAATAAAAACCTCCTTTGCTCATGCAAAGAAGGTTTTATCTAAACTTAACAAATCGAATCATTAGATTTAGGGTTTTTGAGTCCAAATAACGGTCGGATAAATAGTGCTAAGCCTGTGCCAAGCATCGCCATAACCATCCATACCCATCCATGAAGACTAAATGAAGCAATGCCGCCAAAGTAAGCGCCGATGTTACAGCCAAAAGCAAGACGCGCACCATATCCCATTAAAAGGCCGCCAACAACAGCTGCTCCTGCAACGCCGGGCTTAATTTTTCCAGGTTTGAACGTCCCTTGCGCCGTCGCTGAAATGAAGGCGCCTAGTATGATCCCAAAGTTTAACACGCTAGTAGAGTCCGCTAGCACACTTTGCGTTAGCGCTTCTCCATTCGCACCTTGGAAAAACCCCCAGCTCGATACATCTATCCCAACTGCCATCATCGCTTTTCCGCCCCATAAAGCAAAAGCAGAAGTAATTCCCCAAGGATTTCCTCTTACAGCAAGCGTCAATGCATTTAATACAGCCAGCACAATCGCTGCGGTAAATAGAGGCCAAGAGCCGCGAATAATTTTTTTCCACCCTTTTGTAGTAGGAAGCTGTTTCATCATAGGCGGATTTTTCTTTTTGGCAATTTGAATCGTAATCCAGTAAATCGCTGCGAACGCGATGAGCTGTACAATCCAAGCACCAAAATAACCAAGACCCGTGGATTCAGCTAATGAAATAGGCGGAAGCGAAGGTTGTTTTTGCCAAAATGGCAAATGATACGCCCCGAACATAGAACCTACAATAAAAGCTAAAAGTGTTAAAATCATGGAAGAGGAGCCGCCACCTAACGAATACAACGTCCCTGAGGCACACCCATTTCCTAGCTGCATGCCAATTCCAAACATAAACGAACCAACTATAACGCTTACTCCTACAGGTGAAACATATCCTTTTGGCGTTACGCCTGTAAAGCTAAAGCCTGTACTTAAAATAATTGCAAACAGCGTTGAAGCAATCGCTAGCATAAGCATATGCGCTTGCAAACCTTGAACATTTCCGACAGATACGAGTCGGCGAAATGCTGATGTAAAGCCAAAGCGTGCGTACAGAAGCGTCATTCCTAACGCTAGACCGATAATAAATAAAGCACCTTGCGTCCAATCAGTCGTTAGCACAATCGCAAGAAGTAAAATAACCGCTGCTATAACCCCTCCTGCAAATAATGGCTTTTGCATAGGGCTTAATTCTGTTACAACAGTGGTTGGCTTTGATTTATATGATGAGTGCAACGTTTGTGCCAAATCATCCACTCCTTTTCTGATAGAAATACTAAGAATTAATATTTATCATTTTATAGCACTTCCCTTCTCCTGTAAACTATTTAGCAAAATGAAAGTGAATTGTTTATTTTTAAAATATTCTTACCTTTAGTCATACAAAAAGCAGAAGTTTCTGTTCTTCTGTCTCTACCCCTTCCGCAAGAGCCTTCGCCCCCATTTTATGGGTGATAGCTAACATCTCTTGGGCGACTTTTTTCTGTTTCTCATTCTTACTGACTCCGTTTGTGAATTTAAATGCTAATTTCACCACGTCAGGCTCCACTTCTAAAAGCCGCTTCAGCGTGTTATAACCAACCCTACGTCATCTAAAGCATATTTAAATCCGTGGGAGCGATAATAATTCAAAATGTTTTTTAAATGCTCAATATCTTGAACATCCTCCGTTTCAATAACTTCAAACACAATTTGCTCTGGTTTTATATTCAATTCTTTAATTAACGCAAATGTAGATGTCAAGCAATGCTCGGGATTATATATTGCTGTAGGAATGAAATTAATAAAAATCAGCTGATGATCAATAACGCTGGCATTTTTTACGGCTTCTAAGCGGCAAACTCGGTCAAGGGCGAGGGTTTTATTTCTTACTTGAGCAGCTTCAAACATTTTAAAGGGCGGTATAATAGAATGCACCCAAAAGTTTTGGTAAAATGATAGACGTCTTTTATTGTCTAGATCATACGAAGAACTTGATATAAGGAAGTGAATGATTCATGAGCAAAAACCGTTTTACTAAGTGGTTTTTATTTTCTTTAATACTCTTTGTCTTAAGTACCGGGGCAATGTATTATATGCTGTATATATCGTACTGGGCGTATTCTATTAAGCTGTTTTTAATCGTGGTGCCGCTCTTTACATTATTATCGGTGATTTTTGGTGCGTTGGTAATCGTCCGTGAGCACAAAAGAAAACGCGTATTTCAACTGCAAAATGAAGGAGGCAGTCCCAAAAATACGTTTATTCAAGGCTTTTCCGAAATAACGGTAGGAGCAGGATGCATCTTGCTGTGCTTTTTTCTTTTTCTTTATTTGCTAATGGATTATTAAGTACATATAAAAAAGACGAGCAGGCAGCTCGTCTTTTTATTTGGATCTTTCTAGAATATCTCGAACGCTTGCATAATCAAGCTCTTTATAAGTGCCAACACCTGGTTTTACAAAGGTCTTTTCAACAATAGCATCAAATTCACGATCGTCAATATCATAGTCACGCAAACAGTTCGGGGCTCCTAAGTCATTCCAGAAAGCACGAAGCGCTTTTGCTCCTTCCATTGCTGTTTCTTCATCGCTTTTTCCCGCTGGGTCAATGCCAAATACGTTTACAGCCAATTGTTTTACACGAAAAGGATTTTCTTTTAGCACATGCTCCAGCCAATTAGGGAACAAGATAGCAAGACCGCCTCCGTGGGGAATGTCATACACGGCCGACAGAGCATGTTCAATACGATGAGTAGCCCAGTCTCCTCCATCCGTTCCGTTTGCTAAGCTTCCGTTAAACGCTGTCGTGCTTATATACATCATCGTTTCACGATACTTATAAGAAGTCAGGTTTGTAAGAAGCTTAGGACCTTCTTGTACAGCCGTTCTTAGCAATGATTCAATAAATCCGTCAATCATCGGCGTATTTTCTGTACGATGAAAATAGTGTTCAAGAGCATGCGACATACTGTCAACAATTCCATAGACGGTTTGGTCGCGCGGTACTGAAAATGTGTACGCCGGATCTAAGATAGAAAAGACGGGAAATACGTGAGAAGACGTCCATCCTAGCTTTTCTTTTGTTTCCCAATTCGTGATTACAGAAGTTGAATTCATTTCAGATCCTGTTGCTGCAAGTGTTAATACCGTTCCAAAAGGAAGAGCACCTGTAATCTCTCCTTTACGTGTAATTAAGTCCCATGTATTTCCTTCATACACGGCTCCAGCTGCAATAGCTTTTGTACAATCGATTACACTTCCTCCCCCAACAGCTAAGAGAAAATCAACGTTTTCTTTTTTACATATGTCAACGCCTTTAGCTACCGTAGTCAAACGAGGGTTAGGTTCTACACCAGACAGCTCGTGAACAACTGCGTTAATAGACTGAAGTTCAGCTTTCACCTCGTCATATACGCCATTTCGTTTGATACTTCCTCCTCCGTATACTAACAAAACGTTTACTTGTTTATGATAAGAAGCAAGCTCTTGTGATAATTTCGTAATTTGATTTTTTCCAAAGTATAATTTTGTAGGATTGTACTGCAAAAATATATTCATGTTCTACACCTCTAGTTTTCATTTCTCATAAAAGTGTATCACGAAAGCAACTTCATCATTATTGAAGATTCTCTATACCTATTATCAATATTTTTGATAACCTTCTTGTACAAGTGAAATAAATTGTTGAATAGGTGCTGTCAGCCATTTTTTCTTTTTGAATATGAGCTGTGAATAAAGATAAAATTCTTCATGGTCAAACGGGATTTTATTTAGTTTTCCGCTTTCAATCTCTTGTTTCACCGCTATTTCCGGTACAAGAGCAATACCTAAATTATCCGCTACGCACTGTTTAATCGCTTCAAGGCTGCTAAATGAAATCACTGATTGCATATGAATACCACTGCTGCGCATCATCTCTTCTAAAAGCGTGCGATAAGGGCAGCCACTCTCGGTTAAAATGATGGTTTCCCCTTCAAACTCTTCCATTATAACGTTGTTTCTTTCACTAAAAGAATGGGAAGGCGAAGCAATCATAACCATGTTTTCTTTTCGAATAGGAATCACTTCTAAACTTGAAGATGTTTGAAGCCGATCAAGCAAAACGGCTACGTCATACTTTCCGTCAATAATTCCTTGGGTTAAATTTGGGCATAAACCCGCTTCTAGCATAATCTTTAGAGAAGGGTACTGCTTTTTTAATTCACGAATATACGGTGTAATAAAATAAGCGGCCAGTGACTCCACGGTTCCTATTGAAACCGTGCCTCTTGCATCTTCGTTTGTAGTAAGGCGCTCTTTTGCTTCATTTAATAACTCAGTTACTTGGTTAACATAATAAAGCAATTCTTCACCAGGCTGAGTCAGCTTCATTTTTTGTCCTGTTCGTTCAAATAGCTTTTGACCATAATAATCCTCTAATTTCTTTATATGAGTGGTAACGCTTGACTGAGCATACCCTAACTCCTCACCCGTTCGTGTATAGCTCCCCCACTTCACTACTTCTTTGAATGTATATAAATAATTAATATCCATGTGCTGCTCCTTATGTACTGCTGTTTTGTTTCGTTATCCATATGCTAAAGCTGTTCTAGTAATCAGAACCTATACGCAAATAGAATCACAGTACAGTATAAGCGAACTCGTTTTGCCAAGCAATTTTATCAACCCTAAAGATTCTTTTTATTTCAGGCAATTACGCCGTTTTTTGTTCATAGAATGAAAAAACAAGCAAACCTATAAAAAGAAAGGGTGTATTTTGTGACAGCTTATAAAGAAGTGGTGTATAAAGGAAAACGCTTTGTACTGATTCACGTATATGATTCAGGATACTGTGAAATTCGACCGATTAATCATTCTTTTAAAGTGGAGCTTGTGCGATTAGATGAGGTAGAAGAATGCGGATAACCGTGGTGAACGCAGCTAATGCAGCTGCGTTTTTGTTTGTGTTATAAACAAGTGGATGAGATAAAAATAGCTGAATTGGCTGGCCTTTTACACAATTTCTTCCTGTATACTTTGTAACTAAGGATATCCGCACTTATTTAGTTTCTATACTTACCCGAGGTGATTACATGAAAAAAGGCTGGCTGGAATGGATATTACTATCCGTTGCGTTAATTTGGGGAGCCAATTATACAATCGGAAAATTTGGAGTCACTCATATGTCTTCCATCCAATTTAGCGCGCTGCGTTTTATAATGGTTGCTCCTATTCTTTTACTTATTACAGGAATAATAGAACGAGGCATTCGTATTGAAAAGAAAGACTGGGGACGTTTAATAGCAGTTAGTATAGTAGGCGTTACTCTCTACCAGACGCTGTTTATGGTATCTGTTAAGTACACGACAGCTACAAATGCTTCTTTACTTATTTCGATGTCTCCTATTTTTACAGGAATCTTAGCTATATTATATAAGCATGAAGCTTTTTCGTTAAAAACACAGCTAGGCTCCGTGCTTGCTTTTTGCGGGGCTGCATTTGTACTGCTGTTCGGTCACTCTAGTCATGCGCTGTCGCAGCTTGCATGGTTCGGAAATATCATGGGGATTGTGGCAGCCATTGCGTGGGGCTGGTACCCGATTTTAGCAAAACCTTTAGTCGTAAAATATTCTGCTTTGCGCGTGACTGCCTGGTCTGCTTTGATCGGAGCTATTCCGCTTACCGTCTATTGTCTTTTCACCTATCAAACACTTGTATGGCCCACAGATATAGGCAGCTGGAGCTCTCTGGCATACTCTATTCTGTTCGTGACGGTGTACGGGCTGGTGATGTGGTATGTAGGAATTGGTAAAATCGGCTCTACAAAAGTAATGGTGTATATGTATGTCATTCCTTTGTTCGCCGTTGTTTTTGCTGCTGTAACAATCGGAGAGACCATCAATACCATGCAGCTGCTTGGAGGACTTATTATTTTTAGCGGATTGTATATTGTTAAAAAAAGCCCTGCTCCTAAAGCGGCTCTTAAACTTAAAAAAGCAAACTAAAAAGAGCCTAGGCTCTTTTTAGTTTGTATTCATGAGTGATTTTATGTTGATTGTATACGTGTTCAAAGCCGTTTTGTTCATAAAATAACTTCGCTTCGTCCATATCTGTATATAAGACAAGGCTATCGTAATAGTTTTCTGCATAATTAATGACCTCTTTTAGAAGGCGCTTGCCTATCCCTCTTCCCCGAAATTGAGCTGAGATGTAAAACCTTCTTACTCTTCCAACGTTAGCATACTGACTATAAGGACCTTGATTAAGGCCGGCTACGCCTATTAATCTGCTTTGTTCACTGTAAACTCCCCACAATCTTTCGCCTGTTTTGATAAATACATTTTGATCATTTTTATACTCCGCTACTAGCTTTGTAAGAAAGAAAAAGCCTTCCCGCTGGCTTTCTATTAACAGCTCTTTCATATCATGTTCCATAAGGTACGTTATCCTGGTGATCTTCATATATCCCCTCTCCGTTCAGCAGGCGTCTTGTCTATTTCGATAGAATACTTGTTATACACTAATGCTATCATGCCTGTTAAAGCTGTTAACAGCAACATGGAGCTTGAAAATAGATACACAAACCTCACCCCAAACAAATCGGCTACTGTACCTACAAATGCGATAGAAAGTATAAACACAGCCTGTACAAGAGTTGATTTTGCCGCTATTACTTTAGGAAGTATCCGATTGCTGCAGGTATTTTGATAAATAGTTTCCTGAGCTACGTCTCGAAGCTGATAGGCAGGACCCATCATTATCAAAAGTACTAAAGCTAGATACGGGTTCGTTACTAGTCCGTAAAAACCGGTTAAAACAGCATAACCAATTGAGCCTGCGAACATAAAAAGCAAAAGCCTCCCTTTTATCATAGAAGACATTCGATACACGATAATTCCCCCGACTATGCTTCCGAAATAATACGCACCGTTTATATACCCCCACCACGCTTCTCCTTTTTCCAGCACTTCTTTCACAAAAGAAAGAGTGATAGCGCCAATCCAAATCGTTCCGACCAGTGATTCTATTATATCCATTATAACAAGTGCTCTGATGCGCTTATGTATCCATAAAAAACGCCATCCTTCCATTAGTTTTGCTGCGCTTCGCTTTTGTGTTTGTTTATATGTACCAGCTTCTTTTATAAACAGCAAGCAAACAAACGAGATCAATAGAAGGCCTGCCGTTATAAATAGAGACTGAGTGAATTCCGTTAAGGATAAAACTAAACCACCAAGCGACCACCCTGCAAATAGAAAGGTTTGGTCAATTGTTGAAAGCAAGCTATTCGCCTGCATTCTTTGACTTTTACCTACTAAGCTACCCACAACAGACGTTTTGAAAATGGAAAAAAAGCCGTTAAAAAAATAAATTATTCCAATGATGATAAAACACATCGTTAGTACTGTAACTGTAAATTCTTGTGTAAGTAGCACATACAATCCAGCAAGCATTCCTATCTGCATAACCTGTACAGACCGCATAATGTAAATAGATTTGTATGTATCGGCTAGTAAAGGTACGCTAAGGCCACTAAGGAGCCGAGCAATTAAGCTCGTCATCGTAATCATTGACGCAAGAGCTGTTGAACCGGTATTTTGCTTTATATAGGAAGTGAGGGCCATTGTATAAACAACAAAACCTAAATTTGTGGTTACTTGACTTGCTGCTAAAAAATAAAAACGTTGAGTCAATTCTTTTCTCCTTTCTGTTAGACGTAACATGCAAAAGGATAATATATTTTTGTTAATTTTTCCCTTTTTAAACTATAACACTATTTGACGAAATCCAAAACTATCTATAATTTAGTAGATGGAGGTTTTTATGTTTAAATATAGTTTTCTTATTGTTCTTATCGCTTTTTTACTTATTAACTTTAACGGTCAGGAAAATCAAATTGTGGGAGGCAGAATAAAAAAAGAACGAAGTGAGGTTTTCTTGGGGGAATACGACAGCTTTACAGGCCGCTACTCTCGGAGCATTAAACTCAAAAAAGGCGTAACCTATGCTTTTACGCTATCTAAAAGCACTAAAAGCGGAGACCTCTCCTTGTATGTAGAAGATCCAAGACGTACACGTTTCTTCGAAATGACCAATAACTCTCTTTATTTAACACCTGAAAAAACGAGAAGATATCGTATTAACTTTATAGGCTCTGAGCATAAAGGCTCTTTTCAGCTTCACTGGAAAAGCAGCATTCAAAAAGAGAGCGAAAGATCTGTTTAATACCACGTGTTTTAGATAACTTTTAAACGAGGAGGAATGGTTTATGATTATTAATCAAGCTGTCCTGTACACTCACTTATTGGACACATTGAAGGATTTTTATGTAAATTCTCTAGATTTTCCATTAACCGCCGCTTCACCTCATTCTTTTTCCATCAAGGTTGGTGAAAGTGAGCTAACTTTTAAAGAAAGTTCTCTACATACAAAGCCCTTTTACCATTTTGCTTTTAATGTTCCAGCAAATCACTTCATGGAAGCAAAACAATGGGCTACTCAGCGAGTCTTCCTTAATACAGAAGAGGAAAAAGATGATATTTATTTTGAATCATTTGATGCTCATTCGTTTTACTTTGAAGATCCTGCTCATAATATTGTTGAATATATTTCAAGACATTCGGACTGCCCGCCATCCAACGACCCCTTTTCTTCTAGGTCGCTTTTAAGCATAGGAGAAATCAACTTGACAACGCCTCATGTCCGCTCTGTAGGGACACAGCTTATTAACTCCGGTATCACTGTGCGCAACAACAGGCTATTAAACGAGACCTTTAACTTTTTAGGAAGCGGCAGTGCGTTTTTTCTTGTAGGGACGCCTAAAAGACGGTGGTTTTTTTCGAACCGGAACTCTGAAGTCCATCCATTAGTGGTAAAGGTAAATCATTCTCTAGTAGTTGCGCTGGATGAAAAAGGAATGTTGAGGATTACGCAAGAATGATTGTTTTTTCAGTAAAGCCACGTAACAAGCGAACTTGTTACGTGGCTATTTTTGTGCAAAATTCAGCTCATACTCCCTTATAGATTTTGTATATAGTCCTGAATTTCTTTTCTATTCATCAGCATAAAAACCTTGCAACCCTCATCATTTCTAAGCTTTTTAAACCGTTTTCTCATCTTTTTTTGCCTCTCTCGATAAGTAGTAAGAATAAACGTAAAAAATGACCAATCTACTTTTTCAGGGCATCCTTTTGCCATATCTTCACGCGTTTTTCTTGCATATACAATCCTCCGCTTTATTACTCGGTACACACAAACGATTAGCGGCAGCTCTAAATAAATAATGGTATCTGCACGCTTCACTCGCAAGTCATACGAATTGCTGTAGTTTCCGTCGATAACCCAGCTGTCTTTTCTTACAATGTTCTCCTGCAATTCTCTAAAACTATCATCGTCTCTTTCCGTCCAGCCCGGCTGCCAATACAGGCTATCTAAATGATATACTTCTAGATCAAGCTTTTTTCCTAATTCTTTAGCAAATGTAGACTTTCCTACCCTGGAGAAACGCCCATTACCAGTACTCTTTTCATCTCATCACCTTACCTTTTTAAGAAATAAAGCTGATTGAAGAGAAGGCGGTTAATTGTTTATAGCTGACTCGGTGCAATCGGTGTATTCAGAGCGGGCTGCTGTATAAAACAGGTTTATATTAGCTCTTTTATTTCCGTAATTTCCAGATAACATATAAACATTCATCATAAATTCCTGTATTCCTTCTTGCTTTGTAGTAAATAGGTTGCTTTTATCAATCGTTTCCTTTAACTTAAATGTGAGTATATAAAAGTAAGGTGAAAAAAATGAATGCATCTATGCTAAAGAGATTTTTACGAAACCTCGGTATTTTTATTTATATTGTCATTGCAGCTATTAATATTTACTTGACGAGAAATGACCTAGGCGATATGCTTACCCGCCTTGTGCTGCTGACTATTTTACTTCCTTTGTTTTTTAGTTTTGTGTATGCGTTAGGAAAATCACATTTTAAAAGACAAGAAGAGCTAGCTGAACAAGAGAAGAAAAAAGAGTAAAAAAAGCCTTTTGTAGAGGGGTATTCCCCTTTCTAAAAGGCTTTTACTCTTTTTCGTATAACTGAACATTAACTACATCAGGATTAACGTGATACTGCTTGGCAATTTGATTTACCATTTGCTGAATTTCCCTCTTCTTATGGGAAGAAAGGTGTTCGAGGGGCAGTAGAACCAGAACTTGAGCTTCCGCATAGTCATTCAGTACAGTAACTTCTTGATAACCATGCTGCGTCAAAAAAGCTTTTAACGCTTTTTCAAAGTCTGTGCTCTGTTTTTGAACAGATATGGAAGGCTGATCGTAAGAAAATAGCGAAACCTCTTTCTCTTCAGGCTTTGTATACACCATCCAAGCAGTTGTAAGCATTGTGACAGCAATGCCAACATTTAATACCCACACTTTCATACCACGAACGCTCCTTTTAATCAAGTTTGTTCATGATATGAAAAAATTCGTTCATTCATGCATTATCTTCCTAGCCATCCTCCGTCTATGGCAAGTAAGTGCCCATGAATATAAGCAGACGCATCAGATGCTAAAAAGACGACGGCTCCTTTAAAATCATCTCCTTGCCCCCATCTGCCTGCGGGAATACGCTCAATAATCTGTCGGCTGCGCGTTTCATCGCTAATAAGTGCTTCATTCATATCGGTAGCAATATACCCTGGTACAATTCCATTAACATTTACGCCTTTTGCTGCCCATTCATTAGACAAAGCCTTTGTAAGCTGGGCAACTCCGCCTTTTGCTGCTGCGTAAGCTGGAACGGTAATGCCTCCTTGGTAAGAAAGCAGAGATGCCATATTAATGATTTTTCCGCTTCCTTGTTTAAGCATTTGCCTGCCCGCTTGCTGACACAATAACCATACCGTTTTTAAATTAACATTTATAACAGCGTCCCAATCTTCTTCTGCAAAGTCTACAGCGGGTGAACGCCTTTGAATGCCTGCATTGTTCACTAAAATATCGAGCTTTCCAAAATGACCAACAACCGATGAGATCGCTTCGCTTACTTCAGAAGCATTTTCTAAATCACAGTTAACAATAAAACATTTTCTTCCGAGACATTCAATTTCTTCTTTTACTCCAAGAAATTCCTTTGATCGCTGCAATAGCGCGATATCCGCTCCTGCTTCTGCCAAAGCAATTGCCATTGATCTTCCAATACCTCTCGTTGCTCCCGTAATCGCTGCTACTTTACCATCTAAAGAAAACAAATCTACTGTCATTGTTTATTCTCCTCTCCGTTTGGCGCAAATAAAATTTTAAGGGATTCATCAGGCCGCTGCATAAACTCAAACCCTGCTTGAATATCTTCAAGCGGCAGCTTATGAGAAATCAAAGAATCTGCTGCTATTTGACCGCTTGCCAATAAATCAATAGCCGTCTGAAAATCTTCCCTTGTATAACATCTCGTTGTAGTTAATGAAATTTCTTTAAAGTGCATCGCTGCCAAATCCACTTCTGGGGCGTTTTTGTATACGCTGACCACAACAATCTCTCCTTGAATACGGCTTGTTTCAACCATTTGTTTTGCTGTAATTTGATTTCCGGCTACTTCAAATACAACGTCTGCACCGACGTCGTTCGTAAGCAAACGTACTTCTTTTACTACGTCTTTTTTCGTTGCATCAATTGGTATAAAGCCAAGTTCGTTCCCTTTAGTTAAGCGATAAGAGCTAATGTCTGAGATCATTACTTTTTTTGCTCCTGCTCGTTTCGCAATCATGGCAATCAGAAGTCCGATAGGCCCTGCCCCTAAAATGACAACTTGGTCCCCTACTTTCAACCGTGAGCGTCGTACTGTATGTACGGCAACCGCTACAGGTTCTGCAAGAGCTGCATATGCGCTAGACAGTTTCTCCGGCAAAGGGTGAAGACGGTTCACTGGAACAGACACGTACTGCGCGAACCCTCCATCTTGATCAATGCCAATTAGTTTTAACTTCTTACAAACATGAAACTGTCCTTTTACACAGGCTTCGCATGTTCCGCAGCTAAGCGTAGGTTCAACTGCTACGCGGTCACCTAGAGAAAATTCCGTTTCCCCTTGGATCTCCTCTATAACTCCGCTGAATTCATGTCCCATAATAAGTGGCGCTTGCGCTCTAGGGTGTTTTCCAAAATAAATCATCATATCCGTTCCGCAAATTCCAACATGAGATACCTTTACAAGCGCTTCTCCTTCTTTTATGACCGGCTTCGCTTTCTGCTGCATGACGGCTTTTGTTTCTGAAACGTAGACACCTGCTTTCATTTCCCCATCCCCTTTGTATACTTGTCGACAAGTTGAAAATAAAAAGATCCAAAAAAATTCTGGAACTTTTATACCCTTTTTTTATGCTTCATTTACAAGTGAAGCTGTTATGGTATTTCGCGTATCTTTAAAATGACGTTTCACTTCATCTTGAATACGTTTTATATTTTGAGACTTTAATGCCTTAATCATTTCACGATGCTGTTCAATCAGTGGCATAACAGCTTCTTTGTCATCTCGAAATCTTTTTTCTGTGGTAATTAAAAGGGCCGCTAAAATAATTTCACGGATGCTTTCCCACAATCTTAATATCCGCTTGTGTTCTGCTTCGATAATCACGAGCTCATGAAACCGCAAATCTTGATAAGCAAATTCTACATAGTCATCGTATTTAGCTGCCATGTTCATTTGATCAATACTTTGCTCAAGCTTTTTAATAAGCGAATCATGATTGACATCAGATAAACGTTCTAAGACAAAATGTTCTAAAAGCAGACGAACATCGTACAGCTCGTGTAAATCTCTAGTTGTTAAACCAATAACAACTGCTCCCATTCGCTGTAAGTCAATGAGCCCTTCGTTTGAAAGGGTCCGCAGCGCTTCTCTTATAGGAGATCGACTCATTCCAAACTCTGCCGACAGCTGATTTTCGGATAGTATGGTTCCTTTCTTCAACTCGCCGCTCATAATTTGAATTCTCAATTTGCTTACAACCTGTTCTCCCAGCGAGGCTCCGCGAAGCCATATTTCCGGGTAGGTTACCTTTTTAATGTGTCATCACTTCCTTAACCAACTTGTATACAAGTATTCAAGAACTAGTATATAGATAAGAAACCTTATTGTAAACGGTTTCTTTCCACAAATGTATATTTTTACAATTCTTTCTTACACTAAAAACTACTGATAAATAAAAGGTGGGAAGATGAATGAATCAAATTATATTATGGGGGATTCTTGTTATTCCATGGTTTTTACTGCTGCTGCTTGATAAACAGCGTGTTAAACGCTTTTTTACTGTAGGGTTATTTGCTGCATTAATGATGACAATCGCCTATCAAGTAGCGGAAAAAATGCACTGGTGGACGGTTCAAGAAAACGTGTTTTTTCTTACTAGCATGGGAGCAACGATTTATTGCCTTCATATTGTGATTACTATCTTTGTCTTTTACCTTACGTATCCCGGATTTATCTTGTACATACTTGTTAACATTATTTTGGATTTGATTCATGGTTATGTAATTGTTCCTTTTCTCGTTAAAATTGATCTTTATAATCTGTATGAAATCAGTCATTTTGGCCTTTTCCTTGTCATGACTACCGTAGCCATTATCCTTTACTTGTTTCAGCGAATGCTTGACTTTATATTTGAGGAAAGCCATGCATAAAAAGCCACAGCTTTAGCTGTGGCTTTTTAATCAATAGAAAAATGGAATGACTGTATCTCCTCGAATCGGTTCAACAGCTGTATGAAACTGAATCCGCAAACTTTTTGAAGTTTCTATGTCAGGGGCATCCATGACGTGAAAATGAATATGTGGCTCGGATGAATTCCCGGAATTTCCACACCTTCCAAGCAGCGTTCCTTTACGAACCTCGTCTCCTTTTTTCACAGAAACCGATCCTTTCTTCAAATGTGCAAGCACACTATATTCTTTTCCTTCATGCTCAATGATAACGTGATTTCCAAAAGGATATTTTTTATTTGTTTGCCCAATTTTATTGTCTTCTTGGCCATCAACTGCTGAAACGACGACTCCTTTTAGCGGAGCTACAACCTTTTTTCCATATGCATAGTAATCTTCGTTTTTCATTCCATCATTTTTATAACTTTGCTTTCCTTTTCGCACGACTAAATCATACGCATACCTTTGGTTTTCAACTGGATGGTGATAGTTCAACATCTCATGCTTTCCTCCCCAATAGACAAACCATTCGCTTTGAATTGGCATCGTATATTTGTTTGTACTCCATCGATCTCTATCTGAAAATGATTCTATAGGAGCAAGCACAAGTGCTTGAATAATGCTATGTTCATCAAACATAACGCTGATTGCTTTTGTCTGCGTAGAATTTAACCAAATAAACTGCTCAATTTGAGGAGTTAAATGAAGATTTGTTTCTAGGCTATAGAACTGTTCTCCTTGATTAAACAATTTGCTTTGCTCCAAAAATTGCTGAAGCGAAACTTGACGTTTAAATTCTTCGCTTACACCAGCATAAACCTTCTTAAAATCCCCTTCTGCAAATAAAGTTCCAAACTCTTCTGTGATGTTCACTTTTTTCTCTGTATCCATCATTGTAATCCACCCTTTTATATGTATTTCAATTTGTTTGAATTATCTATAAGTAATACGTTTTATCTTATAAAAAGGTTTCATTTTCCAATTATTCCACTTCAAAATCTTCTTTTATGCCGTATTTACAATTTTCTCAATGCATTTTATACTTATTTTACAAATATTTGAAAGGAGGTGCAGCATGATGAAAATAACGTTAAATAAGAAAATCAAGCTGCGCCGAGTATGTGTTTTTGGCGCTTAGCTTTTAAGGAGATCATACAATGAAAGTAGCATTAGTACGTCATTACAAAGTAAACAAAGGGCTTCCAGAAAACCACCGCTTATCCACCGATGAACTAGTGGCTTGGTTTCAGGAATATGATGAATCAGATATTACGTATGGAGAGACTGATTTGAATAATATTGAATGGAAACGCTGTTTTTCAAGCGATATGCCGCGTGCACACAAAACGGCAAAGCATATTTATAAACAAGAGATCACTCTTCTTCCGGAACTTAGGGAAATACCTATGCCTATTATTCCATTTAAATTTAAACTTCCTTTTATCCTCTGGGCATTACTGTTTCGCATGTCCGGACTCATCAATTGTCCGGACTCATCAATAAACAAGCCCGTAAAGATATGGCTGAGACTAAGAGAAAAGTAGCAGCAGTGCTAGATCGCGCTATTTCTGAGTCAGAAGACGATTTGTTGATTGTCAGCCACGGAGGCATTATGAAGTTTATGCGTAAAGAACTTATAAAACGCGGCTTTAAAGGGCCTCGTTTTGATATTGCTGTTAACGGAAAGCTTTATTTATTTGAGAAGGAATAGAATGAAGCTTACTAGAAAAGACATTCCTAAAAAAAGTCGCAGAGACCAGCCTCTGCGACTTTTTAATAACCATTTTCTTCAATTATTAATGCTTCACGCAAAGCGATATCTTTTCGGATATTATGAGCGATTTCACGCGTAATTTCTCCTTTTTCATAAAGTTCTTGCACCGTTTCCCGCTCAGTATGAAACGCTTTATAACATAAATCTCTCGTTGCTTTTTTACGTTTGCGCGAATTATACTCCGTACTCTCTTTTCTAAGTCTTGCCATAGATCTATGGTATTCACTAATAATAGCAAGTGAAACCATTCGATTTTCTTCGTTCATATTTTCTTTAATGACCTTTATCGCTTCTTCAATCATTTGAATACGTACTTTGTTCACTTTGCTTCTTCTTCGCAAGCTTTGTTTTCTTAACGCCTGCTTATTCGGTGAAAAAATTCGGACTAGTAATAATAAAACTTTTTTAAACCTCATCCAGCTCACCAATAATTTGTACCTTACACGATTGGTTACAGCCATTTCAAGCTTGTGCGTATGTTCCAAACAAATATACGCTGTCTCACGGTCTATTTTCTCCTCTTTTAATAGCTTTTCCACCAATTTCCCCTTGGCCTGAAGAGCCAGCAATCGAATTTCTTCTTCATACTGTTTGTGTTCAGAGGCTTCTAAAGGATGAGTTTTAACGATGATGTTATTAATCGTTGTATTATACGTTGAAATTAATGAAAGGGCTGCTCCTCGATTTTCCTCGGTCATTTCTCTTTTTAACCGCTGAATAGCAGCTTTGTGTACTTTAATGCGTGCTTTAACCTCTTTTGTATTGCGCTCAGGCTTCTTCGGCGCCTTTTCTGTTTTCGCAATGACGGGTAAAAGAATACTTGCCGTAACTAAGGTTAACAATATAACGCCTGCTGCTAGAAAAATAATCAGAGAGCGTTCAGGAAAATCACTGCCGTTATCAAGCGTATAAGGAATCGAAAACGCTCCGGCTAACGTAACAGCCCCTCGTACACCTGAAACCGTAATAATGCCAATGGACCGAGGCTCAGGTTTTAAATGCTTGTTATTTTTGTAATACCACCCTACTGACCATGACACCATCACCCATATGAAGCGCAGGACAAGCAAAAAGACAGTAATAATCAAAATATAAAGAAGCACTTGTCCATTATTAAAGTTTGGATCTTGAATAATTGCTTTCGCCACTTTTGGTATTTGCAGACCAAGCAGTACAAACACCAAGCCATTTAACAAATATAAAATAACCGTCCAAGTACTTTTTGATACTACTTTAAGCTGCTGGTTAGGCGATTCTTCTCGGTCGCGCTCAATCGCATGCACAATACCGCCCGCTACAACTGCCAAGATTCCTGATAAATGAAAATGTTCAGCAATGTAAAAGACAACAAACGGAGTTAGAATTTGAATTAACATATGAATTGTAATATCTTCCATTCCTAAACGTCGAACAAGTACACGCAGTCTGATAATCAGAAAAGCGATAAATGCTCCTACAAACAAACCACCCAGCGCTACCCAAAGGAACTGAAATGTAGCATCTACTATCGAAAAGACGCCCGTTACGGTAGCAGCTACTGCTACTTGAAACGCTACAAGACCAGAGGCATCATTCATCAGCCCTTCGCCTTCAAGCAAATGCATAATTCGCTTAGGCAGCTTTACTCGGCTCGCCATAGCTCCAACGGCTACTACATCTGTTGGGGATAAAATAGCGGCTAGTGCAAATGCCGCCGGTAGTGGAATGGAGGGGATGAGCCAATTAATTAGATATCCCCCTACTGCCACCGTTACAAACACCAGTCCCAGCGCTAGTAATAAAATAGGTGTGCGAAGCTTCCAAAGAGCCGCTCTTGACACATTTTTTCCATCATTGAATAATAGCGGGGCAATAAATAAAATAAAAAATAACTCAGGCTCTAAATGTACATCTCCGCCAAATGGCAAGATAGCAAGCACTGCTCCCAAAGCTATTTGAACTAACGGAACAGGAATAAATGGTACAAAATGATTAATGATATTAGATAGACCAATCAAAGCCAATAAGACTAATATCGTCAGAAAAAATTCCATAAAAACAATCGACTCCTACTTCTATTTACATCCTTTTAAAGGTATCACGTTATCTCTTTTCGTTCATTTTATAGTGTTTAGTTTACGCTTTTTCTGCCAAAAAATGTTGCAGGTTAATAAAAACTGCTCTTTCTTTTCCGTAAGTTTATTTCTACCGACATTAAGGGAATAGTATACATGATATTCTTTATTTACCATATAAATCAGCTCAGCAAACTTTTATAAGGAGGTGTTCCCTTATCCGTTTCAACGGAGTAAGGAGATAAATTTGGAAACAGTAAATATCATTTTATTCATTGTATTAATCATATTAACAGCCTTTTTTGTTGCAACGGAATTTGCCGTTATTAGGGTACGGTCGACTAGAATCGACCAGTTAATTGAAGAAGGAAACCGGAACGCTTTAGCAGCAAAAAAAGTAGTATCAAATTTAGATGGCTACCTTTCAGCCACACAGCTGGGCATTACGGTTACCGCACTGGGCCTAGGCTGGATAGGTGAACCTACGGTAGGGCATTTATTAGAGCCGCTTATTGACATGCTTCCTTTTGCTACATCACTTTCGCATGTCATATCTTTTGTTCTTGCTTTTTCGATTGTCACATTTTTAAATGTGGTAGCTGGGGAACTTGCGCCCAAAACAGTGGCGATTCAAAAAGCCGAACAAGTGACGCTGTTATTTTCTCGGCCTCTTATTCTTTTTTCTAAGTTACTTTATCCGTTTATTTGGCTTTTAAACCACTCAGCAAGAGGCGTTGTAGGATTATTTGGACTGAAGCCAGCTTCTGAAAATGAAGTAGCTCATAGTGAAGAAGAGCTTAGAATTATTTTATCTGAAAGCTATGAGAGCGGTGAGATTAATCAATCGGAATTTAAGTTCATGAATAATATTTTTGAATTTGACAATCGTACGGCTAAAGAAATCATGGTGCCTCGTACAGAGATTGTTAGCGTATCAGCAGATGAAACGATAGAAGAATTCTTAAAAATGGCTAGAGTAGAGCAATATACTCGCTACCCAGTAGTGGTAGATGGAAACAAAGATCAAGTGGTGGGATTAGTTAATATTAAAGAAATATTAGCGGATTACATAAAAGAAGATGATATTAAACCACGTACCGTGCAAACGTATATGAAACCCATCATTCAAGTCATTGATTCCATCGCCATTTACGACCTATTGCTTAAAATTCAAAAAGATAGAATTCACATGGCCATCTTAATAGACGAGTACGGAGGAACAACAGGGCTTGTAACGGTAGAAGACATTTTAGAAGAAATTGTTGGTGAAATTCGTGATGAATTTGATGATGATGAAATACCGGATGTACACAAAATTAATGAAAATCACTACGTGCTAGATGCCAAGGTATTGATTGAAGAAGTGAATGATTTACTCGGAACAAATATCGAACAAGAAGATGTTGATACCATTGGAGGCTGGATGCTGACCGAAAAGTTTGATCTTGCTAAAGGTGATAGCATCACACACGAAAGTTTTTCATTTAAAGTCATTGATATTGAACATCACCATATCAAACGAATTGAAATAACAAAGGAAAAAAGTACGGATAACAGCTGATTATCCGTACTTTTTTTGATGCTCTTTTTTAAATTTCAAGTACTCTTTATTCTCTCGTACCTCCTTCCATTTTTCCATAAAAATAGCCGCCGATTTTGCTTTTTGTTCATCAATTTGCCGTTCGTTACGCTCTCCGTCTTTGCTGTATTTCTTTCCGGCTTTGTAGTTCGCGTAGCGCCTGGATCGCGTGTATCCCATTTGGAGAAATTTTCGGGCCATGTCCATTCCAACAAAATCGCTTTTTTCTTTGTAGGTCAAAAAAAGCTGATAGATGGCGTCTGCGGATTCTTCAGCAATTTCAGGTGTTCGAAAACGCCAATGAGGAAGAATTTCACTTTTATATGGCTCAACAAGGAGAACTCCTTGTTCTCCTTTTCCTACTCTATACTTTTCAGGATGTTTTCTAAAATCAATATGCTCAAAATCAAGTGAATAATCAAATGCCACGGCTCTTCCCTCCTTTTTGATCTCTACCCTTTACAAATGAATGATAAAACTTCTCTTAAAGAAGTTTTTCACATGCAGATGCGGGTAATAATAGGTGGATAAGTATGACTAACTTTTTTTCTCCAAGCTAAAAGAAGTCCGAACTTATTAAATCATGATACGGGAGATTTCGTTATATCAATAAAGCTACAGCAAAACCGAATAAAAGCTAATTTTTGGATCACTCCTACTTTATATGGAATTGTTGTTTTTGTTTTAGCTACTATTATAAGTTTATCGTTTTTCCACTTCCAACCGATCCAACGATATGTATTTTTTCACATTGAACGCTTTGAATACTTGATCCCTCCTACTTCAAGCCTGTTTTTTACACATATTGTATAATTCAAGTTCTTTTTCTCTAATGCAAACCCGAACTTTTTATGCTAGTATTTTATGGTACTTGACTGACAAAAGGAGTGAAATCACAGTGCCTAAAACCCTTTTTGGAAAACTTACGCTGTTTTGGATTGGACTATTTTTATTAATTACAGGTCTATTTTTTTATTATAAATATACAAACCAAGGGTTTACCGCTGCAGATTTATTCTTTCGCGTCTCTCCTCCTTTAGCTGCTATTGGCTTTCTTTTAAGCGCAGCCGGACTATATGAAGAACGAGGAAAAAACAAGCTAATTCCTCTTGTTGTGCTTGTTATTAGTTTCATTATGCTCTGTCAAGCAGGCTACCATTTTATACATATGCATACTCCACCGCCTCGTCCCTGATTTTGCCTTCCTCTCATTTCTAAAAAAGCTCTTCGTTTAGTATATAAGCGAAGAGCTTTACTCTCTATTCAAATAATCGCACAAGCTTTTTTGTATAGGGATGCCTGTTTTCATCAAATAGTCTTGCACGTTCAAATTGATCAATAACCTCGCCTTGCTGCATAACCACCATGCGACTGCTCATAAATTTTACTGCTGCTAAATCATGCGAAATAAATAGATAAGATAGCTGAAACGTCTCCTGCAAATCTTTTAATAAATTTAAAATCTTTGCTTGTACCGTAACGTCAAGGCTCGCTGTTGGTTCGTCTAGTAGCACTAGAGACGGACCTACGCTAATAGCACGCGCAATCGCTACACGCTGAAGCTGTCCGCCGCTGAGTTCATGAGGATAACTCAGCGCATATTCTGCGCTGATCCCGACTTTTTCTAACAAATAAAAAGCGATTTCTTTTTCATTCCTGTTCACATGAGATAAAAATGAAGGAATGGTGCGCTGCTGACGCAAAGGCTCGAGCAAAGAATCGATGATTTTTACTTTCGGATTAAAAGAAGCCGCGGGGTTTTGAAATACAACTTGCATGCCTAGACGAGCGTGCTGCAGTTTTTTTCCTTTTAACCTGTGAAGAGGCTTCTCTGCAAACCATACTTCCCCCTGCTGAATCTCTGTTAACCTTAGCACGCTTTTTACAAGCGTACTTTTTCCGCTTCCACTTTCTCCGACAATCCCTACGCATTCCCCTTTATCGATATGCAGAGAAACATTATTTAGCGCTTTGATGTCTTTATACTGTTTCACAAGCTGCGTGACACGTAATATACTTTTTTCTTTCATATCTTACTCCTATATCAACACTTTTTTCTGCGTATCTAACAGTCGATCAGGCGTTTCTTGTAAAGAAGGAATGGCGTTAAACAGTTTTTTCGTATAAAAGTGATGCGGAGCATGAAGCAGAGATTCGATACCATTTTCTTCCACGATTTCTCCTGCTAACATAATAGCTGCCCGGTCTGCATATTTCCGCACATGACGCAAATCATGGGTAATAAACAAAATGGCACAACCTGCTTCTTCTTTCAGCTTGTGCAGCAGCTGAAGAACTTCAGCTGCTGCCACGCTATCTAAAGCAGTAGTTGGTTCATCTGCGATAATCAAGGCAGGCTTCATCATCAACGCTAAAGCAATCGCAGCTCGCTGAAGCTGTCCCCCGCTCAGCTGAGAAGCATAGCTTTTATATACACGTTCATTGGGTAAATTCACAGCTTTTAGAGCCTGAAAAATGGCGGCTTTCCTGTCTTTTTTAGCCAGTTTACTATGTGTACGAATCGTTTCATCAAACTGCTTTCCAATTGTTAAAAAAGGAGTAAATGCGCTTCGGTAATCTTGAAAGATATACGAAATATCTTTTCCAAGGATAGGCTGATGATGAGAAGCGTTTCCTTTCCGATTAAAGGTAATAGAGCCTCCTTTAAGCGTTACACCTGACGGCAGCAGTCCTCCTATCGAAGCAGCAGTGATACTTTTCCCGCTTCCGCTTTCTCCAACGAGCGCCATCCACTGTCCTTGTTCGATTGTAAGAGAAACGTCTTTTACAATGTGTGTTGTTTTATTATGAATGGCTAGATGTTTTACTTCTAAAACGATGACCATCACCTCTTTTACCGATTAACTTGATATTTCCCTCGAATATATTCACCTAAAGCTGTAAACGTTAGCACAAATAAAATAATGGCCGCTCCTGGTATGAACATTAGCTGCGGAGCATTGTAAAAATAGGCCCTGCCTTCATTTAGCATCGTTCCCCATTCCGGAGTTGGAGGCTGAGCCCCTAGTCCAATATAGGATAATGAAGCCATCATTAAAATAATTTTCCCTATATCCAGCGTAGCAAGAACAAGAATATGTCCTCCCACATGGGGAAGAAAATGGCGTAGGATTAAATGAAACACTCCCACTCCGTTTAATTTAGCGATCAGCACATATTCTTTTGACTTTTCTTGAAGTACAATACTGCGCACTACCCTTGCATAACTAACCCACTTCACGATAACCATCGCGGCAATTAAATTGAATAATCCAGGCCCTAACAGCCCGCTTAAGACGATTGCTGCAATATAATCAGGAAAAGCTAAAAAAGCATCTACAATTCTCATTAAAAAGCGATCTATCTTTCCTCCAATATACCCTGAAACTAAACCAACAGGTACTCCAACCAAAAGAGAAAGAGCTAAGACAAGAAAACTAGTCCCAATCGTGGTCTGAGCTCCAGCTATGATTCGTGAAAAAAGATCTCTGCCTAAGTGATCAGTCCCTAGCCAGTGATCAGAGGTGGCTTTTTGAAGCCGATCTTGCATGTTGACTTGTGTGGGATCCGTTGGTGTTAGCTGACTGCCGAACAGATAAAATAGAATGAGCGCAATAACACACACGCTTATCACTACAAAAGGAAGCTGAGGCTTTTTCACGTTTTATCCCCTCCCTTTACATAGAGCTGGGGATTTACATATTTGTAGCTCAAATCCACAAGTGAATTGATTAAAACAACAAACAGGCCCATCCACAAGATGTATCCTTGAATCACAGGATAATCACGATTCATAATGGCATCAATAACTAATTTTCCAATGCCAGGATAAGCAAAAAGCACTTCAATAATGACCGTTCCTCCAAGTAAACTGCCTAAGCTCGTCCCTAAAATGGTAAGGATGGGTGTTAAGCTATACCGGAACGCGTGGAAAATAAAAATGCGGCTTTCACTTATTCCTCTTGCTCGAGCAGATCGTACAAAATCTTGTTTCAGTCCTTCTAACAGACTAGCTCTAATCATTCGCATATACACAGCGGACATGGCAAAACCAAGCGTTAAAGAAGGCAGCACAAGATGAGCTGCTGTGCCTGTACCCATTGAAGGAAGCCATTGAAGACGCACGGAGAACAGCTGTATAAACAAAAGGCCGAGCCAAAAGCTTGGAATAGATGCTCCAATTAAGGAAATACTTCTGCTGAGATAATCAATCCACTTATTCGGATATAGTGCTGATAGCGTCCCCAGTGGCACAGCTATTAACAGCATCACAACCAAAGATGCAACCGTCAAGCGCAGCGTAGACGGAAACTTCTCCACCAATTCATCGATGACAGGCTCTTTTGTCATATACGAAGATCCTAAATCAAACTGAAAAAAGCGCTTCAGCCACTTTACATATTGAATATATACAGGTTCGTTAAACCCTAGCTCTGTTCTCAAGTTATTCATTTGTTCCTCAGAGACTGCCACGTCGTCTACGCGAAGCATTTGCTTGACGGGATCTCCTGGAGCTAGCTTCATTAAAACAAAGCTGAGAAACGATAGTATAACTAAAAAGATGAGTAATTCTATTATTCTTTTACCAATTAATTCCATATCTACTTCACATCTAAATCCTTTGTTATAACATAGTATTCACTTTTAGTTGTAACCCAATTTTTCACATTGTCTCTATAGGCTACAAAATTATTCGGATGAACAATCGAAGAATGCAGCGTTTCCTTTTCTACTATTTCTCCAGCTTGTCTCGCTAATTTATTGCGCTGTTTTTGATCAACCGTTTTGTTAAGCTCAGCAATAATGGAAGTTAATGCTGGTTCATGAAAATGCCCTACATTAAATGCTCCTCCCTCCATATAAAGAGCATTAAAGAAATATCCTGCGTCTCCTCGAGGCGCGGTTACTAGACTATATGTAACCATTCCCCAATCATCTTTTGTTGTCATATACTCATCCATATTTTCAACTTGTTGAATATCTATTTTTACACCAATCTTTTTTGCTTCTGACTGAAGCATTTGTGACATTAATGGCAGTTCTGGACGATAAGGGTATGTAACAAGCTTAAATGAAAGCTGTTTTCCATTTTTTATTGTTTTTCCATCCTTGAGTGTATAACCGGCTTTTTCTAAATATTTTTGAGCTTCACTCGTTCCATAGGTTTTAGTTTTTTGATCGTTCGAAAAATCCAAACTCTCTAAAAATGGACCTTTTGCTGCTGACCCTTGACCTGCAAGCGCTGTGTCGACAACATCTTTTGGATTTAGTAATACATCAAACGCTTTTCTCACATTTTTATCTTTAAACGCTTCTTTCCTTGAATTATAGAAAAGCATTTGATTTCTGAGGCTCGGCTGTATATCTACTACAATTGAAGAATCTTGTTTTAATGTATTTAAGCTTTCAATAGCCGGGCGGTACACGATATCGGCTTCACCTGATTGCAAGGCGGACGTTCGTGCATTTTCATCATCATTAAATGTTAACATAACTTCATCCAATTTTGGTTCTCCGCCCCAGTATTCTTTGTATTTTTTTACTTTTATTGCAGTATCCGGTTTAAACGAAGCTACTTTAAATGGCCCCGTTCCCACTGGTTTATTTTTTATATCTGGAGCATCAACATCAATAATTGCCGTGTTTGGGTGAACAAGTTCAGAAGGCAGCGTGGCAAGCGGCTCTTTTGTTGTAATGGTTAAGATTTGGCCATTGGCTTTCATTTCTTTAATTTTAAGTGCACTCTTCATTGCTTCGCTTTCTTTTATCGTTCTTTCTAACGAATGTTTCACGGCTTCAGCATTCAGAGCCTTGCCATTTTGAAACCCAATCCCTTCTCTGATCTCAAATACCCAGGTCGTTCCACCATCTTCTGTTTTCCACTTTTTTGAAAGCCACGGTTCAATCTGTAATTGCTCATTAACTTTTACTAGCGTTTCAGCAATGCCGGCTCGTACAGTTGTATAATTTAACTGCGGGTCGAGCGTGTCGCTTGGAAAATTCGATACAAAAGCAAGTGATTTCTTTTCACTCTTTTCTTCGGTACTCGCGGAGTTACCCGAACATGCAGCCAGCATACCTATCGTAACAAGTGTTAGGGACAGCAGACTTATCTTTTTTCTCATATAAATCCCTCCTTTAAATCGTAACGATTATTATTATCATAAAAAGTTTAATTTGTTTACCTTACTTTGTCAACAAAGGTTTTTAAAGGGTACAGGCTCTTATAACACCTGCTTTCACTCATTATGATGATCAAACTTATTGATAGCGCATACAAATGAACATAAAAAAACAAAGCCTTCTCGAGGCTTTGTTTATGCAGCGTGTTTTTTTCTTTTATATTTCCACATCATATATCGATAACGAATCGTGCAGCCTATACAATATCCCATTAGTGCTACACCCGCAGCAAGAATCACCATTATACTAAATATATAGCCGACAAGCGTATAACCCAGTACAAATGAAATGAAAGCAACTCCTATACATACCGTTGCAATCCATTGGTTAAAAAGCTGCTGATCACGATCTTCCATCTGATAAGAAGAAATAGGCTTTTTGAGAAACTTTTTTCCTGCCATGATTACGGGATTACGCTTTGTTGCAAGTGGGACCACTCCAACGAGAAAAGGCAAAAGTAAAAGCCACTTTGCCGCAAGTAAGGCGATCAAAACCGTTATAACGATAAAGAATTGATTAAGTTGAACTAATGGTTTTGGAATGCTCATGGAATTCCTCCTTCTTAAAACCAATTATACAAATTGGTTTACTACTTTAAAAGGAAAAGCACTCCAAACGAGCGATAAGACTCATATAAAAAGAGCTACATAATTTCACTAACGTACTTTAAAATCAGTATTGTAAATAAAATAAAGACAATGTATCGTAAAGAACGAATTCGGCGTTGAAGAAGACGTTTTACATGCCTTTTATTACGCATATGGGTTCTTCCTTTCGTATATTGAATTGTCTTTAGACACACTTATATCATACTTTTTCGAAAAACACCAACGTCAGAAAAAATTGCCAAGAATCGCAGCTTTATGCGCTTAAAAAACCTTTTCCAATTACATCTCGTACATCGTGCACAATAACAAATGCTTCATCATCAATTTTTTTAATTAACTTTTTAAGCTTAATAAGCTCTTGTTTGTTAATAACAACATACAAGATTTCTTTTGACTCTTTTGTATAGTTCCCTCGACCGTTTAGAATCGTTACACCACGATCAAGCTGTCCATTGATTTGATCTGCTACCTCGTTTTTGTTGCTTGAAATAATGGTAACGGCCTTCTTGGCATCAAATCCTTCAATAACGAAGTCAATTACTTTTGTTGTAATGTAAAGCATGACGATCGTAAATAGTAACTTTTCGATTCCAATAATAAAATAAGAAGCCAATACCACTAGTAAATCAACAACTAAAAGCGCATGACTCACTTTCCAGCTTAAAAACTTGTTTAGAATTCGAGCAATAATGGCTGAACCTGCTGTTGTTCCCCCCACGCGCAAAATCATTCCAATTCCAACGCCTAGCAGTACACCGGCAAAAACCATGCCAATGAGCTCTTCATGAAGATGAAGACCCCAGCCTTCAGTTACATGAAGAAAAATAGATGTAGCGATAATCGTAATCATCGTATAGACGATGGTTTTTTTCTCTAAAAATTTATACCCTACGATAAGCAAGATACCGTTTAGAATAAAGTTAGTGATGCCCGTTGAAAGATGCGTTGTATAATATAAGATAATTGATATACCGGTAACGCCGCCTTCACCCAATCCGATCGGAATGACGAACATGTTAACTGCAAGTGAAAAGACAAACGAACCTATTAATAAAAAGATGACATCTTTTACTGTTTTACTCATCGCTGAAACCCTCCTCGGCATAAAAATTCACATAAAAAAGCCCCTTCTCTAAGAGAGAAGAGACGCTTATGTTTAGTTTTTATATCACGTATTCTTAAATTACCATGTATGACTATAATATGTTCACATACGTTTGTCAAACGGAAAGTTTATGCATTATGTTTAACCAAGGCTATGAGTCATTTATCTTTTATGTATACTAGGAATGTTTTAATTTATTTAAACAAAGACGGATGCAGGAATTAGTCGACTCAATTAATTCTTTATCGCCTTTTTTTAATCGAATTTCTAATGCACGTTGAAAATAGTGATGTGCTCTGGAAACAACTCGCTGATCAAGTAAACATTTTCCATAGTGCTGATAGACAAAGTCTTCATATATGTGAAGGTCTTCATCTTCTTTTAGTTGTTCAATGAGTAGCTGAAACGTTTCATTCGCTTTATCCCACTGTTCTTGCCAGTGATATGTATGTCCAAGTCGGATCGTATTCAAAAATTCACCTATTGTATCGGCATGTCGGTCATATAGATAAATGGCCAGCTGCAGATGTCTTTCACTGCTCGTTAATTCCCCAAGTATGCGCTCATATACACCAATATGTCCATATGTTTTAGCAGCGGCACACTCATCCTCTTCTTCAAGAGCTCGTTTCTTTAAATAGATAATTCCCTGCTTCATTTGGTGTGGGTTAACCGGAACTTCTCGAAGCTGTTCATTAAATCGATAACTCATATTAAACGGAAGACCTCTGATGTTCATGCACGCTCCTTTCATGTGGCACATCAGCAAACATACTTTCATGACCGCTTGCTTATGGTCCATTGGATGTAGGATTCTTTCCATTTTGATACGTTTACGCGATTTACAGGAAAGCTCAGCAAAAGTGCTGAGCTGGTGGTTTTTATTATTTTACTTATATATCCATTTTATCACAAAAAATACTACCGTAAAGATGCTCAGGCAGTCTTCATATAAAAAAATGGTTTTTTATCAATAAAAATGGTTTTATGCTCTTGAAAGCCTATACGCTGATACAATTTTTTGGCTTCTACGTTATTATATTCAACGTTTAACGATAAAAACATCTTACGCTTTTTGGCTTCTTGCTTGGCTACATTTAAAAGAGCCGTTCCTATCCCTTTTCCACGGTAAGCTTCATCTATACATAGAGAATCAATATAATAATCTCCATGTTCAGTTTCTATATCGATTTCCCACGCTGGATTATTAAGTTTAGCACGTACAAAACGCTTAACTGGTTCATAGAGCGTTTGTAACATACTTCCTTCGTAACAAAGCATAAGTCCAACTACCTTCTCATCGACTTCTGCGATTGTAATATGATGATAGCTATAGCGATTCTTCTCAGACAGAATAAACGCTTTAAGTCTTAAAAGCGCTTCTTCATTCGTTGTAGCCGCCGTATGAGAGCGTGCAATACTGCCAAGCATATCATAAAGTAATTCCGTTACAGCAGAAGCATCTTCTTTTCTTGCTTTCCTTATTTTCACGATTTTCAAACTCCCTTTATTCTCTTCGCTTGCGTTATTTGTAGCAAAACTTCTTACCTATCTACTTTAACACGAAAAAGAAAAGAAAGAAAAAATTAACTCCTAATCTTCCTTTCATTGTATAATTAATGTATATTTTCAAATGAATGGATGATGACTATAAAAAAACGCCGTCAACGGAAAGATACTACGATGAGTGGATGGGAAGTTTTAGCAGAAATTCTTTTTCAAGTGCCTCAGCTGCTCATATGGCCCCTGCGTCTTCTTATACGGATTGTTCGTTCTTTGTTGGATGGTATTTAGCCACTCCTATACAAACCTTTACTGAACTCACAAAAAAAAAAGAAACTCAGCAGTTACTGAATTTCTTTGTTAGTTCTTTGCTTTTTTGTATCCTGCTTCTTGTGCATCTTTTTCGGTACAGAACCAAATGACGTTGTTCATTGTTTGATTGTAGTGCGCCCCTGTTGGCACGTGATAAATTTTAGAATTTTGATTTCCTTTTATTTTACCTTCACAGCTTTCTGCAGATTGAGGATCTTTTTGATTAGAAGAGGACTAATTTTTTACAGCATCCGTATTATATCCTTTTTCCTGGGCATAGTTTTCAATACTCCAGATTCCTTTTTTGCTTTTTCGAGCCTGCTCCTGTATTTTCTTAAATTCATCTACGTACTTTGTGTTGGGAGGAAATACTGCTACGCGGGCTAGTCCTTTTGCTAGCAGCTCTTCATTATATAGCTCATTGTCTATCCATACATATGCAAGCAAGCGTCCATATTGATCACGCTCTTGCACATCAAATTCAAGGGTGATTTCCTGTCCTTCTAGCCTTTTTTTCGTGTAAGCAGATGCTTCAGGACCAAAGGGCTGTACGCCTAGTTTGGGATGCTTTGTTTCGGGGGTATCGACAAGAAGTAGTCGCACGCGATCCGTCTTTCCGTTCAGCATTTTCACTTTAAGCGTATCACCATCCACCACTCTTTCTACCGTAGCTGCCTCACCTACTACATCTTCACGACTTGCTTTAGAAGGACTATGATCGTCTTCTTGATCTGATGAATCTTCTACTTGAACTGCTTGTTTTGTACCGGTAGAAGATGTGGTTGAATGACTTGCCTGCTCATCGCTGCATCCAGTAAGAAGCAGCATAAACATCGCGAGCATGATGTAAATAATTGCTTTTGTTTCTTTCAAAACCCGGGTCCTCCTTTAACACATTCACTATCTACTATATAAAAGTCAAATGATTTTATAAATAGTGTAAATCACCTAAAAACAAAAACTCGTGAAAATACCTTTCACGAGTTTTTTCGTGCAACTGTTATAAAAATTGGTTACCTGTTTTAAAGTCATTATTTTAAATAGCACCTATTTTATTTTTATCTCACGAACACATTTTTCGTTTTAGTGTATCCAGATTTTTAATCATGAGGATATTTTACACTACAAATACATTTTTCGTCTACCGGCTTATAAGAATAGGGAATAGCCGCACAAATAGAACAAGTGTGAATATTTCAATATAATAACTGGCTAACATGATTACTATTTTTTTGTAACGTAAATAAGAGCCCTCACTAACAATAGCTAATAGGGCTCTTCAAACCTTTGTTTTACTATCGAATTTTTTGTTTGCGCATCCACTGGGTAGCGACCCATTTTTCTCCTTTTATAACAGGAGCTCCACCGTGGAGAGTACGGTCATTAAGTTCAGCGTCACTATAAAAATATTCAAAGTATACGGCCATTCCTTTTGTCGGAGATACGGAAAGACCCAACTTAGGAAAATAAGTTTCTCCTCCTTCTTCGACATCGTTTAAGTACATAACCAATGTACTAATACGGTTATTTTTAGATGCTTTACTTGCAGAAGTGAAATAATCGTGATGCGCTTTGTATTCTTGATCAGGCAAGTATTTTAAAACTTGAAGACCTTCAGCATATTCAATAGACGGTCCCATTATCTTAGAAAGTCTCATTTCAATTTGATGTACAAGCTCGTTTTCGCTTTCTTCAAAAAACATGCCGCTGCTCGTTCGAATACTGTTTACTTCACGTTCAGCGCCAATTTTTGATCGCTGCATTTTATCTTTGGATAGCTGTATAAGTTCGTCACATTCTTCGCTACTTAGGACATTTCCTAAAACTAGAACAAGAGGCTCTTCAAATCGAGCAACAATATCAATCTCTCTGTCTTCTAATTTAATTTTATTCCCTGAATGGTTAAAAATCGTTTGTTCTTTCGTTATTAAAGATGTATTAGTTAGAATCATCTTTTATCGACTCCTCGAAATAGCTATTTTCCAATTCTTCACTTCATTATATGGAAACGCTTACTAATAAGAATTATATCATGTATACGAAGTAAATTCTGCTAGTAAAGGAAATAAATAAAAAGAAGCCCGCAATATAATGGAGCTCCCTAATTTTTTCTTATAGGTTTCACATATATTTTAAATACTTTATAACAGCTACCTAAAAAATTCTTTTAATCTAAAGCATACGTGTCAAATACCCACCAAAATCATCGGTACACAAGTTCTTTTTTACTTAGATCAAGCGTTTGTGCTGTAGAAGCATGAATTTCGTTAAAAAGCGCTGGATTTTCTACCAGAGACAAGCCGTAAGAAGGAATCATTTCTTTTATTTTTGGTTCCCATTCTTTCATATGCTGCGGGAAACATTTTTCTAGCACTTCAAGCATGACGTAAACAGCAGTCGAAGCACCTGGAGAAGCCCCGAGCAAGGCAGCGACGGAACCATCAGCTGAACTCACAACTTCTGTACCAAATTGAAGAGTTCCTTTACCTCCCTCTTCCGTATCTTTGATTACTTGTACACGTTGACCCGCTACGACGATATCCCAGTCTTCGCTTTTTGCGTTTGGAATAAACTCGCGAAGTTCTTCCATACGCTTTTCATTTGACAACAGCACCTGCTGAATCAGGTATTTCGTTAAGCCCATCTCTTTGACGCCTGCTGCTAACATCGTCAAGATATTATTCGGTTTTACAGAATTGATTAAATCCAAATTTGAACCCGTCTTTAAGAACTTTGGTGAGAATCCGGCAAAAGGTCCAAACAGCAGTGTTTTTTTGCGGTCGATATAGCGTGTATCAAGGTGCGGAACCGACATCGGCGGAGCACCAACCTTCGCTTTTCCGTACACTTTCCCGTGATGCTGCGCTACAACTTCGGGATTATTGCATACCATAAATAATCCGCTTACCGGGAACCCTCCAATATGTTTGGACTCAGGAATACTCGTTTTTTGGAGTAAAGACAGACTTCCGCCTCCTCCTCCGATAAAAACAAATTTCGCCGTGTGGGATTCCTGTTTACCGCTATGAATATCATGTACTTTTACTTCCCACGAGCCGTCTGCGGTACGTGTCAGATTTTCAACGCTGTGGTTGTAGTTAATTTCTACGCTTTTACTCTTTAAATGTGTAAACAACATACGAGTTAAAGCCCCAAAGTTCACGTCCGTCCCTGAGTCGATTTTGGTTGCCGCAATTGCTTCAGGGGATGTACGGCCTTTCATGACAAGCGGCATCCATTCTTTTAGCTTTTCAGGATGATCAGAATACTCCATTCCTTGAAATAACGGATTATTTGATAGCGCTTCAAAACGTTTTTTCAGAAAGGATACATTCTTTTCTCCTTGTACGAAACTCATATGAGGAATTGGCATAATAAACTCTCGCGGATTATGAATTAAATTACTACTTACTAGATACGACCAAAACTGTCTTGAAAGCTGAAACTGTTCATTAATTCGCACTGCTTTCGTAATATCTATAGATCCGTCAGCTTGTTCAGATGTATAGTTCAACTCGCACAGTGCAGCATGGCCAGTCCCTGCATTATTCCATTCATTCGAGCTTTCTTCTCCTGCATCTGCGAGTTTCTCAAATACTTTGATTTCCCATTCCGGCGCTAACTCTTTTAGTAAAGATCCCAACGTCGCGCTCATAACTCCGGCCCCAATTAAGATAACGTCTGTTTTTTTATATACATTGCTCATCACAATCTTCCTTATCTTTTATATTTTAAAAAAGCGCCTTTTAGCAACACGCCTGTTCTACCTGACTCTCTATAGATTAAGTATGTCTGACAAGTTAGCTGTCTTACATAATGGGAGTTTTTATACATACCCTTTCATTTTGTTCTTTTTTAACATGCTCAATATCACTTCAGCGGTTTCTTCAACTGCTTTACCTGAGACATTAACAATAGGACAACCAATGCGCTTCATAATTTTCTCAGCATAGTCCAGCTCTTCAAGGATTCGATCTACATTGGCATAATTGGCTTGAGACGCTAAACCTAAATTTTTTAATCGTTCTTTTCGGATTTCATTGAGCTTATCCGGTGTAATAACTAAACCAATACATTTATTTTTCGGAATAGCAAAAAGTTCATCAGGAGGCGTCACTTCTGGAACTAGCGGTATATTGGCTACTTTAAGACTTTTATGAGCTAAATACATAGAAAGTGGCGTCTTAGATGTTCTCGAAACACCGATCAACACTAGATCAGCTCGCTTGATACCTCTGAAGTCTTGTCCATCATCATATTTAACAGCGAATTCAACTGCTTCTACTTTTCGAAAATAGTTATCGTCTAATTTTCTCGTTAATCTCGGTTGAAGATTAGGTTCTTTATTAAAGGTTTGGCTAAAGGCACTCATAAGAGGGGTCATTAAATCAATGGCTACAACTCCTTCTTCTTGTGCCTTTTGGTCAAGATACTGTTTTAAAGGTGGGATGACGATGGTATACGCAATAATGGACTCATTACAGCTTGCTTCAGCAATGATATTATCAATATTTCCCTCATCTTCTACGTAAGAAGTATTTTGAATTTCAATATCTTCTCCACTAAATTGAGTTAAAACTGCTTTTACCATCAACTCAGCTGTTTCACCTACTGAGTCGGAAACTATATAAACAATTTTTCTTTTATTCACATTAAATCTTCCTATTCTTTGATTTTAATAGTTTAATAACGCTAGCATTTTTTGTTCAACTATAATTTAGCAGCTTACACGATACATATTTTATTGGTAATGAATGGACTAATATCCTGGACACTGTGATTATAAACACTTCAAAAAACGATCGGACTCATGATTTATGTCATACTAATTATAAAATAAAACTAAATATGTTATACTATTTTCATTAAATGTTATATTAGCATTAAATATACTTAGATACAATCCCTTTTCTCAGCATTTTATAAAAAGTTTGAAGAAAGAAAAAGTTTAGATGTTAAAAGGATTTATGCTTTTAGATGATGGAACTCACCTCGCTGAGCGGCGTTTTATAAAGATGGACACGAGGATAGTTATATTATTTATAACATGATTTGAAAAAGAACATTATGGAAGGTTTAATCTCATCTATTCTTTTTAGCTAAGAGTGCTATAACTAATAATAATGAATGGTTTAATTTTCACCTTATATATACTAAAAACACCGCCTAAAAGACGATGTTTTGAATAGTTGGTTATATCTCACCGTTGCTTTATGCTTCGGCAATCCATGGATTAATTCTTATAAAACGGGCGTACTATTAGTAGACTTTTGCAATAAAAATTTAGAAAGATAATGGTAAACGCCGTTTTCGTCACAGTTAAACTCCGTTATGTCATCGACAATTTCTTTAATATGATCCGGCGCATTTTTCATCGCTACAGCATAGCTAGCAAACTGGAACATTGGTAAATCATTGTTGCTGTCGCCAATAGCTAGAATGTCTTGCTCGGGCAAATTAAAATAATTTAGCATTTGCTGTATTCCTGTTGCTTTATTTACGTTCGCAACCATCACTTCGACATTATGTTTAGATGAAGTAGAAGTTGTAAAGTCTATTTCTTTTTTGAGTTTTTCAAGCTCCTCTTTCCATTCCTCGATATGCTCGTGCGTTCTTGCAAAGAAATAGAACTTCGAAAATTCACTTCCCTCTACAGAATCTTTCCAGTCAATTTCTTCTTTAATCGCTTGTTTACGGGAAAGCCACTCATTAATTTCCACACTGTCTGGCTTTGGATCTCTAATTTCATTTTCAACATATGATTGATCTTGTTTTAATGTCACGCGAGATGTACCGTATGGGAAAAGCTCGTAGTATACCTTGTTCGCTCTTGCTTTTTCAATAATGGTTTCCACCAATTCAAGCGAAAGCGAATGCTGAAATACTGCTTCTTTCCCTACATACCCTGCCATACCATTTGATGTGATAAACCCATCTACTTGAAAGCCTTCAGGAACCAACTCTTCTATTTCATCAAACGCTCTTCCCGTAGCGATAAAAACAAAAATTCCCTGTTTTCGTAAATCATCAATGATTTCTTTTGTGTGAATACTTACTTTGTTGGAGCGATTTAATATCGTACCATCCATATCTAAAAAAATTACCTTAGGTTTTAACAACATACTTATTCCCCCTATTTGTAAAAAGAGTGTACCTGGCAAGTATAAACTTTTCCATTTTTAAACTCAATGAATGTACTTTGCTTTTCTCTTTTATGAAACTACTATAATAATACTCTCCTTACATCTAAAGTACGTACTTATATTGTACAATCACTATAAAGAAAGTATTTTATGTTTGCAATAAGCCTTTATATACTAATAGCCGGCTAGGCTAATTTGGTATAAAACAGCGTTCACAAAAACGAATTTTCCTTTTAGCCTTTAGAGTATCGTTCAAAAAAGATATAATAAGACTGTTACAGATTAAATACATACAGAGGAGGTCAACATGAACGAACCATCCAATTTTTCTCCTTATCTTATTAAACAAATCAGCGATGCAATCGATGACAATATCAAAGCAAAGTGCATAGACTTTTTATATGATTCTCATTCGTTCTTTTCGAATGAAAAAGATTTTATAGAAGACTACATTTTAAATATATTGCAAGATACGTTTGTTTTAGAGAATAAATTAATAAATCCTAAGGAAATAAGAAATCCCGCTTACAAAAGAAGACAATCGAATAAGAAAAACTGGCTGCAAACGTTAAAAAAAGATATTAAAGCAGAAAAGCCTAATCCTATTTTTGAAGACATTGAATTGGCCAAAAAAGTGATGGATAAAAAAGTGGATACCGAACACTTAAAAAAGCTGTTTGGTGTGGAAAAACCTGAAGATATTTTAAAGATAAAGTTAAAAGAAGTAGAAACATGGGCTAAAAGTAAAAAAACAAACATTACCGATTTTCCTTATTTAGATTCAAAGATGAATTATCAAATAGAGAAAGCATTTCACACAGACTTTACTTTTTTAATTGCTGAAATCATATTAGAAAAATACAATGGAAATTTGAGTAACTGGATTGATAAACGATTGAATTCGTGGGTAGAGGCCCCTATCTTCTCAAATGAAAGTCATTCTCTTAAAACCAATATGGAAGTTAAAAAAAACTCCCAAGAAGTCGTTTTATATAATGACTATAAAGTTGATGAAGAATATTTCATTCGCACCATTATCCCTGTGAATGATAATCAAACGGTTCTTTCCAAACGAAATATGGTTTTAGATCCAAAAGATTCTCAAATTATCCAGTTTGCTCTTTCACAGCGCGATGAGATGTTTTATAAAGAAAAAACGGTGACTCTTGATTTAGCGGATATCGTTAAAGAAATTTATAATTCAAAAGGTGTAAAAAACTATGAAGCGGTTGAAGCCCGCATTATGAAAATTGCCAGATATCATGTAGAAGGTGTAGCGAAGAAGAAAAATTCCAGAGATACAAAATTTGCGATAAACTTCTTCCAAAAGGCTGTTATTGAAACCGATGAAGTAACGGGCAGACGATATGCAACCATTGTATTTAGCGACGATACGCATCAAGGCTTTTTAAATCAGCAGTTTGTACAAATTTACAGTGACGTTATTAAAAAGTTTAAAGATAACTCGCTTTCTTCTTTACTGCTGTATGCATTTCAAAAAGAGCGATTAGATTGTTATTTACAAGAGAAGTCTTACACCCATTTTTATCCGTATCAATATTTTGCTTCAAAAGTTCGTTTTCGTTCAAAGAAAATTGATGTAAATCTAAAATTAATTAATGAATCTCTAGCAGAGTTTGTTAGCAACCAAGTATTGATACAAAATTATCAGCAAAAACTTCAAGGATTTGAAATCTCTTTTATTCCTCTTCAAAATTATGAAATTCAAGACTATTTTGGAGGAGAACATAGAGAAACATTGGAAGGGTAAATCATTCCCTTCCTTTTTTATTCGATATTTTTCCACTTCCATCCTGCCGATACAAAATATCCCTCTATTTTTATTTCATAGTTTGGAAGTTTTGTCATTTTTAACGTACTAAACAGAAGCTTTTGCCGTTTTTTACGTACTCATTCACTTCTTTTGCCATTTTCTGCGTACTAATTACTACCTTTTGCTGTTTTTGACGTACCACTCTGCTTCTTTTGCCGTTTTTTACGTACTAAATGCATTTTATTTACTAGTTATCCCTTATTAATTGTTAATTATTCTCTTTTTTCCGTAAAACAATCCTACCTTTTGCCGTTTTTTACGTACTCATTCACTTCTTTTGCCGTTTTCTGCGTACTAAACATTGCTTTTCCCTTTGTTATTGCCTTTTCAAACCACATTTTTTATTTTTTTCGCAACACATATAAAGCTTTTGCCATTTTTGACGTACCAAACGAAATCTTTTGCTGTTTTTGTCGTACTACTATGTCATTTTTGACGTTTTTTACGTACTAAAAACAGCTTTTGCCGTTTTTGACGTACCAATAAAATTCATTTTGTTATTTACAACGATCACAGAAGTGATTTTTTTACCTTTTTTTAGGTAAATAGAGATAGCTTTTGCTGTTTTTAGCGTACCAATCTTCACTTTTGCTATTTTTAGCGTACTATAATCAGCCTTTTGCCATTTTTGTCGTACTAAAATGCATAAAGTTTTTTTTGATTTTTACTGATCGTAACAAATACTGTTCTACCGGTGCTTGCTTGCTTTTGCCATTTTTGTCGTACTAAAAAACCTAGAAGCTGAATCCCTTGATATGACAGCATTCTTTGAACCTTTTGCCGTTTTTAGCGTACTACTCGTTCGTTTGCGATTCTGTTTCTTATTGATATAATTTTCACAAGGTATTCTTTGTTATTTTACCCTAATAAATTAAGGTTGATATGAAATAGATTGGAGGGATTCTCATGATAAAAAAAGAATTTGCGAAAATTGGAAAACAAATTATTCGCCAATTGTCTAGCACCGTAGAAAAATATAAAGATATTGAAGATCACATGGACCTAGACGCTCATGGGAACCCTACAATCAAAACGGTGGCGGAACATCATCGTTTATCTAAATCTCAAATTTCACAATTAATTTTTTATCACTTCCTTCACGTTGATGAAAGAGGTATTATTTGTGATGTTTCTGAAAAAGAGATTGCAGCCGCTTTGAATTGTACGGTTCGAACAGTTCGCAACAACAATGTAGTATTAGCAGAAACAGAATTAATTTCTTATTCTCGCAGCGGCAAAGGAATCAATATTTGTATTGTTCCCTACCCTCAATATTTTGAAGAACACGGCTTTGGTTTTATGGAACTAGAATATACTCGCTTTGAAGAGCTTATTCTAATTGAAAACGTAAACGCCCTTCGTTTAGAGCTGCGCAAAGAATTAGTTTATGACAATGATACGATTAAGCGTCAGTTTAACCCTGGAGAAAACACTTCAAAAATTAGCTTTAATGACTATAAAATTTTTACACCGAAATATACTCACTACAAAGGTATGATGCAAAAAATAGCTGAAACCCAGACGAGTGCATTTAAAACCGTTGTTCAAGGATCTACTATTTTCTTTGTCTTAAAAGACGGAGCTAAAAATGGCAAGATGTCAAAACAAGAAAAGAAAGATCAATATGATGCGGCGATTCGAAGTACTATTGAAGAGACTTTTGTAAAATTATCTGGATACAACACAGATTCTACAGGAATTTTGATGTCTTCATTCCAAAACGAAGACATCGCTGATTTGGTTCAGCTTTCTTTTGAATATGGCATTGAACGAGTAAAGTCTGCCCTTTATTCTCTCATTGAACAGGCTTTCTTTAGCTATGACGCCCAAGTCGTTGAAAATTACGGTGGGAAAATCCGTACGCTGATTCGAAAAGAGCTTTCAAAAAATCTTCAAGACCAAGTCCCTGTCGAACTTACAGCTTCATAAGGGGCTTATTTGGCATGCCTTTTTTTATTTTATCTTCATTCTCTTCTCTTTTTGATACCACTAGCGCAAACAAACACCCATTCTTCCAGCTCTCCAATTCCATTATCCTATCTATATAAACGTAATGAGTTCAAACAAATGATATTTCTTGTGTATAACTACGGAATATTACTAAAAAAGCAGCTTCATACTTATCCACAAGTAAAAAAAAACATATTCAATTAATGTTATATCATCCTATTTATTAACAAAAACATCCCCTTTGTTTTTTTACTGACGATGATTTCCAGGTTATTTCCTCTTTGATGCGACTCTTTTTATCCACAATGGAAATAATCCATCCTTTTAACAACAAGTTTCATACAATTATCTTTAAAATCCATCCTTTATAAAAGAGAAAACATAGTAAATAAAATATATTCCATATCTATTGCAATAAAAAACATCCTTTAGCTAAAGGATGCTGTTCACAAAAAAGATCTATTTTCCACACGGCTATTTTTTGAAAATCTATTTTCCCTCTAACTCTTGATATTAGTGAATTTGTAGAGGATTTTTCTTTCTTTAATATCTGTATATAATGTTTGATAATAAGATCTATATTAATATCTGCTATAAGGTTTTATTTAATATTTGTATAAAGAAATGTTTTAAAAATATCTATGCTTGAGGATTTTCACTTTTTCTAAAATAAGGAGTTTTTATTTCCTATACCAAATATAAATAAATTAAAATAAACAAATACAATGGGTTCAAACATATCTTAATAAATTCTAGTAGTATATTTTTTAAAATAAATTATACTATTCAGTAGAGAAAATTTTATAAAATAAGAAAGGGACTTAGTCATGAAAGACATACAGTGGGTGCAGCAAACTTTATTTAACACCGGTAAGTGGATTGAAATTAGTGAAGTAATCATAAAGATTATCTTGGTTTTTATTATTGCTCAAATTGTGATCCGGTTTGCCCGTAGTGCAATTAATAAAATCTTTGATTTCAGGTTTAAAACTAAGCTGCTGAGGTACAACGAACGAAAAGAAATAACGCTGAAAAAACTTTGTCTGAGCATTGTGACGTACGTTGTGTACTTTATTGTACTTATTACGTGTTTAGAGGCAATCGGAATTAATATGAAAGCACTTTTAGCTGGTATTAGCGTAGCAGGGTTTATTACAGGCTTAGGTGCACAGAATTTAATTAAAGATATTTTAAACGGCTTTTTTATTCTATTTGAAGATCAATTCTCAGTGGGAGATCACGTATCCATAAACGATACGGAAGGAATTGTCGAAGAAATCGGGTTACGCACTACAAAAATTCGCGGAGTTGACGGAGAGTTTTATTTTTTTGCCAATAGTAACATTACAAAAGTAGCGAACTATACGCTCGGCGAAATTCCCGAGATACATAAACCTGAACAAATAAAAACTCGTGAAGAATAACTTCACGAGTTTTTATTTACGACAGTTGTAAAGAATTGATCATATGATGTAAGGTGATAATCTGCTTCAATGTCGTCATTTTGAAATGCACATGTTTTAATTCCAAGTTCACGGGCAGGTTTTAAGTCGAGCTCGCGGTCTCCAATTACTAAATCGAGCTTATACTTATCGTGAAGATATGCATAAGCGCCGCTATCAGGCTTTCGTTTGTAGCCATCATCCTTTGTAATAATCTCCGTAAAATAGTGCTCCATATTAAAAAATGCAAGAATATCAAGAGTAGACTGTCTAGATTTATGCGTAACAATTACATTTGTATCCGCAAAGCTCAGTACGCCTTCTACCTGAGGAAAAGCAGGCTTATCTTTAGGATTGATTTTTTGTTCAAGCACATGGAAATGATTATCAAACAAAGACTTTTCAATATCGAAATGCTTAATTGCTACTTCAGAAGATATCTTCATCTGTTTTAAAATATCGTCTTCTGAGATAGTTGGATCTGTTAGTAATTCTTTGAATGCTTTTACAATAGTTGGATAGGTATCAAAGATAGTTCCATCAAAGTCCCATAAAATATTCATTTTCGCTGTCTCTCCTTTTTAAAAACGTAACGATTATACCAAATTTTTCATCGCTTGTCAGTGAACCTTTTCGTCATCGTTACAGTTACAGTAAAAAAACTCGCTTTATACGAGTTTTTTACTGTATTAGCTACTGCTGCATCCACTCCCACAGCTAGAGCTGCTGCAGTTTGAACTCGAACAGCTGCTGCCGCTGTCATGATGATGACCTCCATCGTGGTGGTGATGATGGCGGTTGTCTTCCCATGGGCTTGAACAGCTATAGCCGCTGTACGAGGCTGTATCCCCCGCATACATTGTCTTTTTATATAGCAGCAGTTCATTCATATGGCTTGAAAAGTTGGTGGCTTTGTAGAGAGAATAAAAAACAAAGCCTTGAAGAAGAAGTTCGTTTGATACATTTCCTTTTTTAGCCGCTTTTTTAAAATAAGTTGATCCGCCTGCTTTTTTTCTTTTTCGAGCAGCAGTGATTTCTTCTTTTAACGTTTGAATCAAGTGCCTCTGCTGTTTTTCCCATTTGCCGATTCTTAAAAAATAGCGATCTAGTAATTCATCTTCCGACAATCTTTGAAAATCTTGAATTATACTTTTATCAAGCGGATGCTGAAAAAATTTCCCCCAAAGCAGTTGGCTGTTACCCGTTATGTCAAACAAATGAGCATACATCCAATCGAAGAACGCTCGCTTATCCGGCTGTGGTGATGGAGCTGTGTCCACATTTGGCTGGTGATGCAAAAAACGGTTGAAAAAGCGGTCTGTAAAACGCTCATAGTCCACTGTAAACATAATCATTTCGTGCCACACTTCATCTACTTTTGCACTAAACATTGGTACGTCTTTGATGACTGCATTTAACAAAAAGTAGCGCTTCATCTCAAAGAACGTCCACTCCACTTCATCGTCTTTTATACTTCCCCCTTTCATACGCTGTTTCACTTGCTGAACATAGGCTGTCGGTAAAGAATCTTCTAGTGAATGAACAATATCTTCAAACTCTTTATCTTTATGTATTCCAAGCTCTTCTGGAAGCTCTTCTTTATACAAGCGAAATCCTCTCGACTTTGTAATCCCTTTAATAATCACAGCTAAAAGAATTACCGCTCCTACTATAATGGCTGCTAGCATCTTCTTCCTCCTATATCGTATCTATATATTCAATATTTTACCACATTCGTAAAATACAAAAAAAGAGCTCAATTAACTTGAGCTCTCGTCATCATCGGGTATCTCGTCTACTTTCTCCACTTTGACTAGACCTTTGGTGCTATATTCAAGATCAAAGTATGCTTTGACGATATCCCCTTTTTTCAAATTGCTTGGAATCGGTTCATTTAAATTTTTATCGGAAAATTTAATGCCCGTTCCTTCCTTTGTTGTTCCGCTGTATGTACCGTTTTCGATTTTTTCAATGGTAATATAATACACTCGATATTTATGCGCTTCCTCGTCGCCTTTCGTTTTCTCTTTAACGGTTTCTTGTTCAGGAAGCTTACTCAGTGTTTCTTGGGCCTGTTCAGAAGTCGGCTCTGCTGATCGATTTATGAATTGCATCACAACTAACACTAAACATATAACTACTAAAATTAATAATAATATCTTTTTTGCTGATAAAGACAATGAACTGTGCCTCCTTACACCTTTATGTATATCATGCTGCACACAAGAGATTATACACGATAAAGGATTAGAAATTGGAATAAATTCTATAAAAATAGTAAAAATATGAGAAAGTACCTAGAATTTTTTACACTTTCCTGCGCTTTTTTTAAGATCAAAAAGAAATTTGGTACCTTATTCTTAAATTGTAACTGATTAACTTCATTTTCGAAAAGAGTTTTGCCCATTTTGTCGTAAAAAAGTCATAATAAGAAGGAATATCACACCATATTGTCGAACGTATGTATATACTTGGAACGAACTGCCGAACTGCTTTTCTCTACCCTCATTGTTGAGGTAATATGGCAACTGATACAGCTTGCTGTTAAATTCAGATTACACATCTATACTCAGGAGGTGGAATGCAAAATGATATTTGCACTTATTGTTGTGGTTGGTATCGTAGCACTTGGCGTAGCTAGCTTCTACGTCATTAAGCGACCTCAAGGCGCTGTGGATCCTGAGGATCGCAAACCGCTTGTTTCTGTAAACGGACATGTTAAATTCGCAGAAGGAATTAATCAAATTTCCATATCTAAAATTGACATGTACGATCAGCGTCTTGTTATCAATCAAGTAGCTATTATTCCATTTAACCGTATTCAACGAGCAGAATTTTCAAAGGTTGTCAAAAATGAAAAAGGTCTTCACGGAGCTCCTGTTCAACGCTATTTCGGTGAATTAACCATTCATTTCACAGACAAGAATGGGCAAGAAACATACATTCGCTGTGAAACACCGAAAAAAAATCAATTTCACCTCATCTACCAGTACGATTTAATGAAAAGACAATTAAATAAGCGTCTTGGTCTTGAAGATCAGCAGCCTTACCTTACTCTTCAAGAACCATACGAACTATAAGAGAAAACCTCCCTTTTTCACATATTATTTCACTTCCCTGTACATACTAGAAGCGAAACTGAAAATGGGAGGTCATTCCAATGGATTTCGTCCGTTGTTTGCAATATTTTTGTTCAATCGCCGGTGCTCTATGTTTAGGGTTTACCTACTATCATATGTTCAAGCGTGAAGCCCCGGTTAAAAAAGAAGAATCACAGCAAGGTGGAACTGACTGAAGTTCACCTTGTTTTTTTATGTGCAGGCATGTGCACATAGCATTTGGCAATTGAAAGTTAGATCACTTTAATCATTTGTAAAATCACGGGTGATTTTTCTAAAGGAATATCTTCTGTGTTAGTGATAAGAATTCCTTTTTTGACGCTGTAATTTGAGGAAGGCTGTAACACACCGTTTATAAATAGATTACTGTATAAGTAGTTCTCAGGATCCAATATATGCTGAGTGCCGTATTCTTTTAACGCGTCTTGATCTGTAAAGATGCGCTTGTTGCCTCTGGCTACTGTATAGTATTCAAAGATGCGAACTTTTTCAGAAATACATATCTAAATTCTTTCGTTGGCAACGCGGGAAGCTTAATAAAAGGTATTGAACAAGAAGTTGCATGTTGATCGCAGCCGTAAGATTTTTTCTTCAAGGAAGATTCTCCTTCATTGATGTACTTAGTTTAGTTATAGTCTTTAAGAATTAAATTTATGCCATTAAACCTATTCCATATATTGAAGGATAGAATATGAAAGGAGGTAACACATTTATGCCTCTTCAAATTATGAAACTCGCTATAGCGGCTACTACTACCGTGACAACAACTCCAACCGTATCCCGTTTCTTTTATACAGCAACTGCTACAACTACGGGTGTAACCACTTTAACAATAGATACGGCTGACTTTTTTGGTGATACAGGTGCTCCGGCTACTGAACTCCCTGATTTAATTACGGATAACAGCTATTACAATGTGTATATCAACGGCGTTTTACAAATGGCTGGCGTTTCAGCTTATACAGCGGGAGCTACAGGTGTTGGTTCTTTAGCCATTACTGTTCCTGCTGGATCTACCATTTTGGTGGGTTCTCCTATAGTATTAGAAGTTACTAACTTTGCGCCTGATTCTGATACAGATGTACAAACTAAAAAAATGACTATGCTCACGTTTTGATTTAAAGCGTAATTGCGTGTAAGATATATAAATCTCAGTTTTACAGAAATTTAGTGGACTATATGATAAAAGCTTCTGCGGATGTACCGCAGAAGCTTTACCTTTGTATTTATTTAATTCAAAACGCCCAGTTCCCTTTTCTAAACACAGGCTCGCTTGTACCATCAGCTTTGATGCCGTCGATGTCCATTTCAGCTGAGCCAATCATGAAGTCAACGTGGGTGATACTGTCGTTTGCTCCGTTTTGTGCTAGCTCTTCTTTAGACATCGTTTTTCCGCCTTCTAAACAGAAAGAATACGAGCTGCCAATCGCTAAGTGGTTCGATGCATTTTCGTCAAACAGCGTGTTGTAGAAAATGATGTTTGACTGAGAAATTGGCGATTGATGCGGTACTAAAGCCACTTCTCCTAAGTATTTGGCACCTTCATCTGTTTCAATTAGGTGCTTTAATGTTTCTTCGCCTTCTTCTGCTTTTATATCGACAATTTTTCCATTTTCAAATGTTAGCGTGAAGTCTTCAATTAAGTTCCCTGCGTAGCTAAGTGGTTTTGTGCTCGTTACTTGACCGTTTACGCCGTCTTTTTTTGGAAGTGTGAATACTTCTTCTGTTGGCATATTGGCCATAAACGAGTTGCCGTCTTCATTAATACTACCTGCGCCAACCCAAATATGTTTGTCAGGAAGCTCAATTGTTAAATCTGTTCCTGGCGCTTTATAGTGAAGCTTAGCAAATTTCTTTTCATTTAAAATGTCTACTTTTTTATGTAATGAAGCGTTATGCTCTTCCCATGCAGCCACTGGATCTTCTTGGTCTACGCGCACGGATTTGAAAATAGCTTCCCATAGTTTTTCTTGCTGCTGTTCTTCTGGAACGTCAGGAAATACTTTAGCTGCCCAGTCTTTTGAAGGAACAGCTACGATGGACCAGCTGATTTTATCAGATTGGATAGCTTCACGGAATTTTTTCATTGCTTTCCCACTTACTTTTTGGAACGCAGCAATACGTTTGCCGTCCACTCCTTTTAATAAGTCAGGGCCGCTTGAAATCACAGATAAAACAGCGCCTCCGTTTTTAACAAGTTCTTCTCTTGCTTGAGCTTTCCAAGCTGGAAATTCATTAAATGCAGATTCATCCGCTTTTTCATATTTCAAACGCACTAAATGATCGTCATGCCAGTCTACATCAACAGACTTTGCTCCGGCTTCGTACGCTTTTTTCGCAATTTCACGTACAAAGTCAGCGGAAGAAATATCGGCATTAATGTTTAAAATTTGCCCTTTTTGAATGTTTACACCGACTTTTACAGCTAGCTCGGCGTACTTTTCAATATTGCGCTCAAACTGTTCCATAATTTATCTCCTTTACGTATATATTCTAACAACTTCATTGTATCATGAATAAAACACCAATTAAAAATTCCAGCTTATAGTTTACATAATATAATTACGTTATTTTACAGATTATTATATAGCAAAAGTTTGTTCTATAAGAATCAGAACAAACTTTTGTCTTTCACAGATTCAGTTTTGTAGCCGAGCCGTTCCGAAATGTTCTTCCCTATATCAACCATGCGTTCTTGAAGATAAGTTAATCGCTCGTTTGTCATACGCATGGTAGCACCAGAAATGCTGACTGCGGCAACGACTTGACCAAGGTGATCAAAAATAGGCGCTGCAATGCAAGTAATTCCATATTCATTTTCTTCTAAATCCAGCGCATATCCATTTTGTTTCACTTCTGAAAGTTCTCGAAGAAAGCTTTCTTCATCCGTAATGGTTTTATCGGTATGAGCAGGTAAGCCTTTTCTCTCAAGAATGCTTGTTACCGTGTTAAGCGGTAAAAAAGCTAGAATAGCTTTACCTACGGACGTACAGTGCATAGGCGCTCTTTTCCCCACTTTTGAATGCATGCGCAGCGTCTGATTTCCTTCTAATTTTTCAATATATACCACTTCACCTTGATCATAGACAACAAGGTGAATGACTTCATTTGTTTCACTTTCAAGTTCTTGCAAAAACGGTTTTGCTTCCGTCCGTAAGTCAATAGAATCTAAAAGTTTTGAACTTACTTCTAAAAACTTATATCCAAGCTTGTACCGCCCGGTTTCTTGATCTTGTTCAATATATCCGTACTGAGCAAGAGTAGTTAGAATACGGTATACAGAGCTTTTATTGATGTCCATTTGCTTTGCAATTTCTGTGACGCCTACACCTTCTCTTTCCATGCTGACAATTGTGACAATATCTAATGCCCGGCTTACAGACTTAACCATGTTTTCTCGCTCCATTTTTCCTCTCTCCTTTATGTATCATTTTACTGCCGGGCATTTTTTTATCACTTTTATACGTTTACACGTTCTTTCTCTGCAACAAATGGATTTTGGAGGGTCCCAATTTCTCGGATAGTGCATTCAATAACATCGTTTGCGCTTACCAGTTCCGCGCCGACCGGACTTCCTGTTAAAACCACATCTCCCGGCTTAAGGGTCATAACAGTAGAGAGGTAAGCGATCATTTGCCCAACGGAAATAATCATTAAATCTGTCGAGCTGTTTTGTTTTTCAACGCCATTTAAAAACGCTTTTACATGAATGGATTTAAAATCAAGCTCCGTTTCGATTACGGGGCCAAGAGGCGTAAACGAATCAAAGGATTTTCCAATGGTCCAGTGCCCGTCTTCATGAAAATAATCCGGAGCCGTTACATCGTTTCCAATTGTATACCCAAATATATAATCCAGTACGTCTTCTTTTGCGATGTTCTTTGCTTCTTTTCCAATGACAACTGCAAGCTCGGACTCAAACTTGACGTGCTTAATGGCAGTTGGAATAACAATGTCTTCGTTTGGACCGATTACCGAAGATGTGGGCTTAAAAAAGAAGACAGGAATAGAAGGCATTTCTTTTGGAAGCTCCGACTTTGCGGCTGCATAATTTGCGCCTATTCCAATAATTTGATTCGGCTCTAAAGGAGCCAAAAGCCTTACTTCATTTACTGAAAAAGTCTGTCCTGTATAGTCCCATTTCTCAAATATATTTCCTTCAATGGCGCTGATTATATCCTCTTTTAGTACACCTGTATAACGGCTATCTTGTACAGCGAACCTTACAAATTCCATGCCATAGCTCCTTTTCCCATTTGCTTAGTTTTAATAAGGATAGTAGATAGTCAGATTCTTAAGATGTAAGTACAGCCTGCCATCCCTATGCTGACAGGCCGTTTTTTCTTACTGCTTTATAGCTGCTGTTGCTTTTGCTTCGATACGGCGGCGGTGTAAAATTGGCTCCGTATAGCCGTTTGGCTGATCATAGCCTTGAAATACTAAATCGCAGGCTGCCTGAAAGGCAATGGATGTGCTGTAGTTCGATGCCATTGGCTGATACAGGGGATCATTTTCATTTTGTTGATCCACTACTTTCGCCATCCGCTTTAGGGTTTCCGTTACTTGTTCTTTTGTACAAATTCCGTGATGAAGCCAGTTAGCTACGTGCTGACTAGAAATACGAAGCGTTGCCCGGTCTTCCATCAGCCCTACGTTATTAATATCCGGTACTTTTGAGCACCCTACTCCTTGGTCAACCCATCTTACTACATAGCCAAGTATTCCTTGAGCGTTATTGTCGAGCTCCTGCTGGATTTCATCTTTGCTCCAATTTGGTTCTTCTGCCACAGGAATTTGCAGAATGTCATCACGTAAATCGGTAGACTGAGTAAGCAATTCATTTTGAACATCCCTTACATCAATTTGATGATAGTGAAGAGCATGGAGCGTGGCTGCGGTTGGTGAAGGCACCCATGCTGTATTCGCTCCTGCTTTTAAATGCCCCACTTTTTGCTTAAGCATTTCTGCCATCATATCCGGCATTGCCCACATTCCTTTTCCGATTTGAGCACGGCCTTGGAACCCGCTTGCTAATCCTACATTTACATTGGACTGCTCGTAGCCTTGAAGCCATTTAGACGCTTTCATATCATTTTTACGAATAACAGCACCTGCTTCCATTGAGGTGTGAATTTCGTCACCTGTTCTGTCTAGAAATCCTGTATTGATAAAAGCAACTCGGTCTTTTACTTCTTTGATGCACGCTTTTAAATTAAGGGTTGTGCGGCGCTCTTCGTCCATTACGCCGATTTTAATCGTATGACGCTCAAGCCCTAGCATATCTTCAATTCGGTTAAATAACGTGTTGGCAAACGCCACTTCTTTGGAGCCGTGCATTTTCGGTTTAACGATATAAATAGAGCTCTTTTTAGAATTTTGATACGCGCCGTTTTTAAGCAAGGTGTGTTTGGCAATTAAACTAGTAATAACGCTGTCTAAAATACCTTCATAGATTTCGTTACCATCCGGATCTAAAACAGCGCTGTTTGTCATTAAATGTCCAACGTTTCGAACAAACATAAGCGAACGGCCAGACAGTGAAATCTTTTTCTTTTCCGGAGAAAAATAGGTACGGTCTGGATTTAAACGCCTTGTCATGTTTTGACTTCCTTTTTTAAAAGTCGACGTCAAATCACCTTTCATTAATCCTAGCCAGTTGCGATAAACATCTACCTTATCTTCTGCATCTACGGCCGCTACTGAATCTTCACAGTCCATGATCGTCGTAAGAGCTGCTTCCATTAAAATATCTTTTACGCCCGCATCGTCTGTTTTGCCAATTGAATCCGTACGATCAATTTGAACTTCAAAATGCAGACCGTTGTTTTTGAATAAAAGAGCATCAGGGCTTCCTTCTTCTCCCTGATACCCTACAAATTTCTCTTCTTCCTGTAATTCTGTTAAACTACCATTGTTTAATTGAGCTACAAGCTTTCCATTTTCAAGGCTGTACTGAACCACTTCCGCATGAGAAGACTGAACGAGGGGGACAACTTCATCAAGAAAATTCTTTGCAAATGCAATGACTTTTTCTCCTCGAATCGGATTATAAGAACTCGTACGCGAGGCTCCATTTTCTTCACTGATTGCATCGGTGCCGTAAAGAGCATCATAGAGACTTCCCCAACGTGCATTAGCAGCGTTGATAGCGTACCGGGCGTTATTGACTGGTACAACAAGCTGCGGTCCCGCCTGATAGGCAATTTCGCTGTCTACTCCTTCTGTACCAATGAGAAAATCCTCTGTCTTGTCTTCTAAATAGCCAATTCTCGTTAAAAATGATTTGTATTCGTTAAAGTCACCGTCAGGATTTTCTTGATGCCACGCATTAATTTGAGCTTGCAGCTGATCACGCTTTTCTAACAAACGCTTATTTACGGGTGTTAACTCGGTTACTAACGCTTCAAAATCAGACCAAAACTGTTCTGTACTTAGGCCGCTGCTCGGAAGAGCTTCCTCATTGATAAATTGATAGAGAACTGGAGCTACTTTCAGATTTCCAACTTGTTTGTAGTTTGTCACCGTCTGTTTCCTCCTCTTACTCTTTTACATTTTTAAATTTGGACACGCTTTCATTTCTTTTTGCCAAAATGGTTAAGACGAACATATGCGTTGCTGTTTCCTATTACAAAACAGCGTTTTATTTTTGTTAAAAAAATCATATCATCGAGCGGATGTATTTTCAAGAATTTTCTAAAAATATTCCGCTTTTTTCTTTTCTTTTTTGACTTCAGCACAGCGGCTCGGACTTGGAAAAAGTTTTCCTGCATTTAATAGATTTTTAGGATTAAATACTTCTCGTATATTCGTTTGTGCTTGAATTTCATCTTCATTAAAAACAAATCGCATTTCTTCTTTTTTTTCAATGCCCACGCCGTGTTCCCCGGTAATCGTTCCTCCTACTTCTGCACATACTTGCAAACATGCGCTTCCGGCCTCGAGTGCTTTTTCAGTTTCCCCTGGCTTTCTAGCATCAAATAATACAAGCGGATGCAAGTTTCCGTCTCCAGCGTGAAAGATATTGGCAATACGAAGGCCTGATTCTTCGCTAATTTTGTTAATTCGCTTCAGCACTTGAGGCAGTTTACTTCTTGGAATGACGCCGTCTTGTACGAGATAGTCAGGAGATATAGCTCCCATCGCTCCGAATCCTGTCTTACGATTTGCCCACCATCTGGCGCGCTCTTCTTCACTTTCAGCTACTTTCACTTCCCGTACATTTCGTTTTTGGCATACGTCTAAAATACGAAGGATTTGCTCTTTGATACCGGCTGAAATTCCGTCTACTTCAATTAATAAAAGAGCTTCAATATCTCTGGGATGTCCGACTGGAAACGCAGCAGCTTCCACCCCTTCAATGGCGGTTTTATCCATCATTTCAAGCGCAGCAGGCACAATGCCAGCTGATATAATGTCCGATACCGTTTGACTGCCGTCTTCTACGCGGTCGAAATAGGCAAGGACCGTTTGTTTTGCTTCCGGGTTTTTTAAAATGCGTACAGTAATTTTTGTAACGATTCCTAAGGTCCCTTCTGATCCTGTTAAAAGCCCTAATAAATCATATCCCGGTTCATCTGGAATACCTTGCTTGCCAAGTTCAATCACATCTCCATTTGGAAGCACCACCTCTAGCCCTAAAATATGGTTGGTGGTTACTCCATATTTAAGACAGTGAGCCCCTCCTGCGTTTTCCGCTACATTTCCACCAATTGTGCAGCAATATTGACTCGAAGGATCCGGTGCATAATAGTACCCTTTTTCAGAGATTGAATTGGTTAATCTAAGATTAATAAATCCCGGCTCTACGACGGCACGCCTGTTTTCATAATCGACGCTAAGCAGTCGCTTCATTTTCACTAAACTAATAACCACTTCGTTATTAAGAGGAATTGCTCCTCCGCTCAGTCCTGTCCCTGCTCCTCTTGCAAGAAAAGGCAAATCATGTTCATTGCAGTATTTAACAATGTTAGAAACTTCTTTCGTATTTTGAGGAAATACCACCGCTTTAGGCAGGTGTCTGTGAATGGTAAACCCATCGCAGTCGTATGCAAGCAAATCTTCTTTATGATACAAAATAGAATGAGCATCTACTAGTTGAGAAAGATTTTTCACGTGAAGATCTTTTATTCTATTTTTCTTCAACACGATGCGCTTCCTCCTCTTCTTTTTGATAGGCCCACTCTAAAAGCTGTACCGTGTGAACAATTTGCTGACTTCGTCCATATTTTTTCACTCCTACTGCCATCTGCAGCATACATCCTGGGTTTCCCATTGAAATCATTTCTACGTCATAGGGCACATTTTCCATTTTACTTTGAAGCACGGCTCCCGCCATGTCAGGGTTTGTTAAATTATAAATTCCTGCGCTTCCACAGCATCGGTCCGCGTTAGCCATATGAACCATTTCAACTCCCGGAATAGAGAGCAAAATATCTCTTGGTTCTTCTCTAACTCCTTGACCATGAGCTAAGTGGCAAGCGTCGTGATACGTAATGCGCGTATGCAGCTTCGCCTGTGGTGGGCGATATCCCGTATCGTGAAGGTATTTTGAAATATCCTGGACTTTTTCAGCGAAGACTTCGGCTTTTTCAAGCCACTCTTGCTCTTCTTCTCTAAATAGTTCAGGATACTCTTTTAACATGCAGCCGCATCCCGCAGCGTTTACAATAATGGTATCGGCATGTTGAAAAGCCTCTATATTTTTTTTTGCAAGCTGCCTTCCCATGTCTCGGTCTCCTGCATGAACGTGCAAAGCACCACAGCACGTCTGAGACTGAGGAATAACAACGTCGTTTCCGTTTCTTCTTAATACATTAAGAGTCGCTTCGTTAATATCACTGAACATTACGTCCATGATGCAGCCGGTTAAAAAAGCAACTTGGGCTTTTCTTTCTGCTTTTGCTTTTAGAACGCGTTCTTTTTTATATTTTTTTCGAACAGAACGGGTAATTTTAGGCATTACATGTTCCATTTCTGCTAGATGTGTTGGCATCATATTTAACATGCCTGTTGTGCGAACCATTTTTTGCATCCCGCTTTTTTGGTATAACTTTAATAAGCTTCCTGCAGCTTCCAAGCGATGGGAATGAGGAAAAAGTTCCTTAAGAAAAAATTTGCTGATCATCCCTTTCCAACCGGTCAAAGGCATCGCTTGACGAATTTGGCCACGGGCTTCTTCAATGAGTCCGCCAACGTCTACATTTGCAGGGCAAGCAGTTGTACAGGCACGACAGTCCAAACAGGCAAAAACAGGGTCTGTAAACTGTTCATTTACGTTTATTTTTCCTTCTGCTACCGATTTGATAAGGTGCACGCGTCCTCTTGGTGAATGCTGCTCTTGCCCGGTTATTTCATAAGTAGGACAAGACTCCAAGCACATTCCGCAGTGTACACAATCCGCCCATTTTTTTTCGTCTGGCGCGTCTTTCCACAAATAGTTGCTAACGCTTTGACATGGAGCATCTTTGATATCCGCTTTCGCTGAATTCACTTAGATTCCTCCTATAAATCGTTTATAGTTAAGCACATTTTTAGTGTCCACCTTTGCTTTAATTCCTGCCAATAATGGAAAATGAGAAGGTTTTTCCCCCCACACATTTACTTTTTGACGCATTATAAAAGGCAAATGTTTAACCACCACATATCCTCCGTACGTTTTAGCAGTTTCAGTAAATGAAGTGATAACGGAAAGAATGGCTTCTTCTGAGCCTTTTATGTAGACCGAGCAAAGACCGTGTCCAACTCCTCCATGTGCTTTTATCAGCATTGGACGGGAAGTTTTTAAAGCATTACTTTTGTTTATCACATCAATTACATTCATATTTGGTACGCCGACTTTTAAAGTGGCTTCTGTTTCTTCTTCTGAAGAACAACGTGCGCCATTTGGACTAATGTTACTAAAAAATCCCCAAAACACCTCGGCTTCTTTTTCCTGCAGTACTTTTAAAATCGTATCAGCAGGCTGAATACTTTTGATGTAATTCTCTTGATAATGAACGGAACTTTCTACGTCTTCAAAGCTAATCACGAGCGTAAAAAGATGCTGCCCTAATACATCTTCAGCTAGAGAGGGATTTAATAATTCCAAAGCAATGGGCTCTATCATGGAATCTAAGACCTTTCTAACAAATGCATGAATTTCTTCCATATTACCTGTTGAAAAAGAAATAAAAAGAACGCTTTGATACTTAGGCAGCGGACGCAGCTTTAACGTTATTTCTGATATAACGCCGAGCGTTCCCATTGAACCAATAAACAACTTATTCATATCATAACCAGCCACATTTTTGACGACTTTTCCGCCTGAACGAACAATGGTTCCATCTGAATATACGATCCTCATACCGATTACTGCATCCCGAGCTGATCCATAAGACAAGCGCTTTGGACCACTTTCATTCGCTGCAATAACCCCGCCGATTGTAGCGTAATCTCCTAGAGCTGGATCAAGTGAAACTTGCTGATTGTACGTTTTTAAATACGTTTGTAACTCTCCAAACGGCGTACCAGCTTTTACAGTAACCGTCATATCTCCTACTGTATGTTCAACAATTCCGCTGTATTCAGTCAGCGAAAGCAAAAGGTCGGCTGGCTCCATAAGTCCGCCAAACCCTTTTTTTGTACCGTTCCCTTCAATGACGACCTTTTTGCCGTGTTCCGTTGCATACTTTAAAACGGCTGCTATTTCTTGTTCTGAAGTTGGCTTAACATGAAGGGATCCGTTATTTCCAAGGAAGTGATCCATATGCTGTTCTTCAAGTGTGGAAGGATTAGATAAAATAGATTTTAAATGATCTAGAAGCTCTAACGTACTCAATAAATTGACTCCTCTCGTTTTGTAATAGCAAACAATGTTTCACTAATAACATAAAGAAGTGCCATATATAATTCGACTAAAAGTAGTAGATTAATAAGAAGAATAATTAGTAGAACGGGTGGAAAGATATATTTCAAGCGCTTACAATCATTAAATCACCTATTACTGGGATTTTCAACCAATATTTTCTTTATATCAACAAAAAAATGTGCGTTCTTTTGAAAAAAGTTTCTTTTAGTACTTGCCTATCATAAAAGAATTAGAATATAATGTAAGCGAATTCATTTTTTACATAAGTCATCAGATGACCTTATCATCGTAGTTTTAATTGTTTTATTTTACTAAATTTGTGGTTCACTAATTTGAAAATGAGGTGTTAGTTATGACATGGACACAGCAGTTCACTCCTGTAGGAAACAGCGTCATTTGGTCTTCATTAATCGCTTTGATTCCTATTCTTTACTTCTTTTGGGCTCTGGCTATTAAACGAATGAAAGGTTATATGGCTGGAGTTACAACTTTACTGGTCGCACTTGCCGTTGCAATACTCGCCTATAAAATGCCGGCTAGTATGGCTTTTATGTCAGCTAGTCAAGGAGCCGTATACGGTATACTGCCGATTGGATGGATTATCATTACGTCCGTTTTTCTTTACAAACTAACCGTAAAAACCGGTCAGTTTGATATTATTCGTACCTCTGTCGTATCCATTACAGAAGATCGCAGACTTCAAGCTTTGTTAATCGCTTTTTCGTTTGGTGCCTTTCTTGAAGGTGCTGCTGGTTTTGGCGCACCTGTTGCCATTTCAGCAGCGCTGCTTGTAGGGCTAGGCTTTAATCCTTTGTATGCCGCTGGCTTATGTTTGTTAGCAAACACAGCACCCGTTGCTTTTGGTGCAATCGGTATTCCTATAACGGCTATGGAAGGCCCTACTGGGGTAGCGGCAATGGAGATTTCTAAAATGGTAGGCCGACAGCTTCCTTTTATTTCTATATTTATTCCGCTATATTTGGTTTTTGTAATGGCTGGATTTAAGAAAACATTAGAAGTACTCCCTGCTATTCTAGTATCCGGCGTCTCTTTTGCTCTTACACAGTTTGTCAGCTCTAACTTTTTAGGACCTGAACTTCCCGATATTTTATCAGCATTAGTTTCACTTTTTGCGCTCACTATTTTCTTAAAATTCTGGAAACCAAAAACAACGTTCCGTTTTCAATCTGAAAAAGCAGCACATGAAGTAGCTTCTGCTTCAGCTGAGCTGAGAGAAACTCAAGATCAACCCACATTCACAGGGGCTCAAATTGCAAAAGCGTGGTCACCTTTTTTAATTTTAACGATATTTATTTCTGTATGGGGAATTCCTCAAATTAAAACCGCTTTGACAGAACATTATGAAGGAGCTAACGCCTTTTTGGGCGCTATCAATTCCATCGGACATTATTTAACGTTCATGCCGGAAGTACCTTGGTTAAATAATTTAATTTTAAATGGAAATGGAGAACCGATTGCTGCAGTTTATAAGTTAGAATTACTAGGCGCTGCAGGCACAGCTATCCTGTTATCTGCTGTTGTAACAAAATTTATCGTCAACATCTCTTGGAAGAACTGGTTTATTACGTTTAACGAGACGTGCAAAGAATTAGCGTTACCGCTACTTACGATTATGTCCGTTGTGGCATTTGCTTACGTGACAAATGCTTCTGGAATGAGTACAACCTTAGGGCTACTGTTAGCTAAAACAGGCGCGTTATTTCCCTTTTTCTCTCCTGTACTCGGCTGGCTCGGTGTTTTTATTACAGGATCAGATACATCAGCCAACTTATTGTTCGGCAACTTACAAAAAATCACGGCCACGTCTATTGGAATGGACCCGCTTCTTGCTCTTGCAGCAAACTCTTCGGGCGGAGTAACCGGGAAAATGATTTCACCGCAGTCCATCGCCGTTGCCTGTGCTGCGGTTGGGTTGGCTGGAAAAGAATCCGATTTGCTTCGTTTTACGGTGAAGCACAGCTTATTTTTACTACTGATTGTCTGCGTATTAACATTTTTACAATCTAATGTATTATCGTGGATGATTCCTTAATTAAAAAAGCTTCCGCGCAGAGGTATCCCTCTGCGCGGAAGCTTTTTTCTTCATTTAAGATCGATTAATTGCATATATAACAAATAAAACAATATCTAGCAAAATCATTACAACACCAACAAGCAGCCAGATGTTCCCTTGAGTCTTTTTCTCTCCTTCTTGCATTTCAAACGCTCGAATAGCAAATACAATTCCAAGTGTAAACACAAGAAAAAACAGCTGACGGTAATCGAAGAACGACAGAACGACAAAAATTAAGGTAAAAAACACCATAATCATTTCTAAAATCCGATAAGGTTGCTTTTGACATGCTAATAATAGTTTCATTTCTTGACCTACTTTCATCCCGTTCTTAATAGCGTTATTTTACTATTAATTTTAAATGAGATGTTAGCGTTTCGTGCACTGTTCACTGTTTTGTAACAAAAAAGCGTACGTTAGTTAAACGCACGCTTCTCCTTCTATTCATTTACATTTGGATTCATTGGATTATCAATCCCTGTTTTATCTTGAATTTTTTTATAGATAAAATACGTGTAGACAGCAATTAAAATGGAGAATGCCCATGTAACAGCCTGACGGAATACAATCATGTTTCCATATCCTTCTACTCCGTACTTTTGAATCAATACGTATTTTACAATTGCTAAAAATACATAGCGACCTGCGAACAGTACCGTAAGCCAGTTCATCATTTTGAATAGATCAGGCTGGTGAAAGAGCTTAAGAGAATCTTCTCTCTTATAGCCCATTAAGTAAGCCGTATCTACGAAAAAGTACAAACCGATTGGCTTTTTTATCACAATGGTAAAAAGGACAACTACAGCCAGTCCAATCATAAAGTATACTTGATTGTTTAACATCGTTGCTGCGTTCCCTGAAATTAAATCAATAATGGTACGTGCCAGCAGCGTAATGACAATAAACAATCCTGTTACGTTAAACTGACGATCTTTAATAAATGTATAAATGGTATACACAAACGCTGGTGCTGTTGAAAGCAAAATGGCATAGTAGTCACCAATAATGTCTTTTCCTTGGTTCCATATTAGGTACGGAATAGCGATATAAAAAAGTAAATCAAACCATACTCGTTTTGTATTGTTCATATATAACTCCTTTAAAAACGTTGTTCTTGCTATTATATGGGATACTACGCAAGAAAAAAAGGTTTTTACCTGGAATGTTATGAAATTTTAATCATTTTATGTTTAGATCCAGAGCGACAGGGAAAACGATTTCTAGAAAGACTTCAAGAGTTATAAACACCAAAACACTTGAGCAGCAACACATATGCCACAAGTGAAAAATGCTGAAAGGATTGATTCATTATCGCACTTCACCTAACGTACACGTCAGAAATGGAAAAGGCCATGCAGCTTTCTCACGGCGTGGGGTATGCTGAATATAGCCGTAAGCTAGACAAACGTCTACAGGTGGAAAAAGAACGAGAAAAAGATTATCAGGCTAGCAAAGATATACTGCGTGATATTAATCAGCATCGATAATAAAAAGCCGCTTGCTACTTTTGGTAGCAAGCGGCTTTTTATTTACAAATGAACCAAATTTATACATAATAAGGAAGTGCAGTATTGAAGAAAGGAACTTGCTTATTATGATGGAAAAATTACTTATTATTTGTGTGTTTGTAGGAATTATTCACATGATTGAAACGCTAGCCTACTCTGTGAGACTTGCAGGCTTGAAAACTGGAAAACTAGTCGTGGCTTTATCTCTTTTTAATATTATTGTCATTGTTTCAAGAACAGCTAATATGGTGCAAGCTCCGCTGACCGGCAAATTAGGAGATGCGGTCCAGTCTAAAGAAGATCTGCCTGTTCTACTTCATCAGCTTCAAACCATCTTGCTCGCGGCTTCTATTGGGACAATCGTAGGTGCTCTTTTACTTCCTAGCTTTGTATCGATCTTCTCCCGAATGATTTCACACTTAGAAGTAGCGGGATCTGTACCTCAAATGATGAAAAACATTGCTTCCATACATACGCTGGAAAAAGCAAAAAAACACGTTAAGCGTCCTAGGTGGATTATGCTGTCTCAGCTGCGAATAGGTGGAGTACCCAAACGGTTACTGCTTTTGAATTTAATGGCTACGACCATTTATACAGTAGGTGTTCTTTCCACTCTTTATGCTTCTACACTCGAGCCTACTCTTTCTAAATCAATTCTGATGTCTTCTGGTCTTATTAACGGACTAGCGATGATTACCCTTGCTGTGTTTGTAGATCCGCAAGTAGCCATTTTAACTGAAAAGGTAATGAAAGGTGAATCAACTAAGCAATCTATGAACAAAATGGTTGGTACACTCGTCATCTCTCGTTTGTGCGGGACAGTATGTGCCCAGATTCTCTTAGTGCCCGCTGCTCTTTATATTGCGTGGATTTGCAAATTAATCCCTTAGAAAAGACTTCGTTGAAGAAGTCTTTTTATACATATTCCACTTTTTTGTATCTATGAACAGCAGCGATTAAAAGAAGAAAGCTGCTCATTAACGTAACAACTACGGTATAGGTGACACTTTGTGACCAGTGCAATTGTTCAAGTATATGAGCGGCGTATTGTGACAACGCTGCAGGACTCCACTTTAATTGATTCGTAAACAAAGTACTCAAAAATGAAAGTGACGCAATGATCAAAATGCTTACTCCAGCAATCCCTCCGCTTTGTAAAAGAAAGGTTCCAGCTGCCACTAAAACGGACAAGATAAAAATCAGCCACAGGCTGTATAAAAGAAAGCTAACCAGCATATGAGTCCAATCCACATATGAAAATAAAAGATTTGTATAATACCACGCTGCTATATAGCTCATAAACGTTGAGCCAATAACCAGTACGATTTGCGCAGCCCATTTACTCATGAGGTATTGAATGACACTCACCGGTCTCATCATAACAAGTACAGCAGCATGATTTTGTCGTTCATTTGAAATCATATTCATGCTTGCTAGTACAATCAGTAAGGTTCCTATTGTACTATATTGTGAAAGGACACCCTGTAATACTTCTTGACCGGTGGGCGTAGGAAGTTGAATAATTGCTCCTTTCGGTAAATTTCCTGCCATGTCAATGATTTGTGGCATATAATAATTCGTTAAAGGCTGTGTGATGCCTAGTAAAATCAGAGAGACTGGCAGCCAAATTCCTTTGCCGTTCGCAAATAATTCATGTAATTCTTTTTTGAATAAGATTCCAAATGTATTCATTTGTTCATCACCTCTAGATACACATCTTCAAGAGAATGCTGTTTTCGTTCAAATAAAATAAGGTTCGCTTTTTGATCAACAAGCAGTTGAAGTAGTTGCTGCTGCTGAGATTTATCTTTTACACCTACAGTGGCTTTATATGGAGAATGAAACAGCAGCTGCTCACTTGGTAGACTACCGAAAGACGCGGGGAGCCTTTCTTCTGTTTCAATCGTAAAAATAGGAGAAGTGAACTCTTGGCGCAGCGAATTCTTTGTTCCATTCCATTTCATGCGTCCGTTTTTAATCATAATAATGTTATCGCATATTTGTTCTGCATCATGCAAAATATGGGTTGAAAACAGAATAGATGTATCTTTTTTTAATGTTTCGATAATCATTAGAACATCTTTTCTGCCTTCAGGATCTAAAGCCGAAACCGGTTCATCTAGAATTAACAGTTCAGGTTTATGTAACAAAGCCTGCGCCAAGCCTAAACGTTGTTTCATTCCTCCAGAAAAGCCAGCAATTTTCCCCTTTTCTTTTCCTTTTAAACCTACAGTTTCAAGTACTTCATCTATTCGTTGAGAAAGCACATTCTTTGAAATGTTAGATAAAAGACCTATAAAAGTTAAATACTGCTGAGGCGTCATCCAATTAAAAAACGTAGGATGCTGTGGAAGAAAGCCAATAAATGATCGTACGTCTTGATGTTGTTTATCTTCAAAAGAAATTTTTCCTTTATCAGGTGCAGTAAGACCTGCAATCATATGCAGAGTAGTCGTCTTACCTGCACCATTAGGGCCTAACAATGCTCCACATTTTCCTTTGTCGAGATTAAACGAAAGGTTATTTACAACAGTTATATTACGATACGTTTTTGTCAGTCCTTCTACTTGCATAAACATCTTCGTTCCACCTCACTGTTTTTTACGTGCTAAAACAAAATATAAAATGGGGCCAATTGTACTTACAAATAAAATAATGAGTCCCCATAACCATTTTGGCCCGTTTGTCTCTTCTTGCTTCATACAGCTTATCAATGCTGGAATCATTAAAAACAATTGTAACAATATAATTGGAGCAATTAATAACCAGTTAATTTCATTCATTTACATTCCCCCTTTTTTCTTCGTGCTGGAAGCCAAATAATAAAAAAACAATAAAAAAGCGTTGGCATTGGAATTTGAATCAGTCCCCATATTCCCCAAAACCATGGATGAGCGCCGCGTTTTTTTGCATTGATAAAAAGGAGAAAGCTTTGAAGAAGGAGAAATGGTGAAATAAACAGAACAAGAATCCATTTTTCATGCATTATAAAGACATCTCCTTTTTTCGTTTATAGTGAAAAACAATAAAAAAAATAGGAGCAACAATGATCCCAATTACTTCAATGGCGATAAATAAAGCAGGTATTTGTAAAATAGCAGTTGCCATTACCGTTAAAATAACAAGTGCTGTTAATGTAAATAAGCATAACTCTTTCCTGAAAGCTTTTTTTTGCTTTTGTTTTTGAATGAGAAGTTGCTCTTTAATTACATGTAGAGAAATATGTTCATGACTTGCTAAACTCTCTAGCTGCTCCCAATCTTTTTTTAAAGAATGTAAGGACTGATTGTCATTTTCTTCTCTCATTCTTTCCACTCCTTTCTCAGTATGTTTACTCCTTTATTTACTCTTGATTTAACTGTTCCTGCTCGCATATTCAGCATATGAGCAATTTCATCATATGTATATCCGTAATAATGTCGAAGCAAGATAGGAATTCGAAAGCGCGAATCGAGTTCATTAAAATCGGAAAACATCTCGCTCCATTCCACTCCTTTGTATTTGGTTTTCCACTGAAGCTGATGCGATAAAGAATGCTTTATTCGCTGGAGACTGCTTTTTTCCCGTTTTTGCTTACGCAAATAATCCATGTACAGTCTTGAAGCAATGGATATCATCCAAGTCGAAAACTTTGCTTCATTTTTGTATGAAGAAAGATTCACGTAACATTTCATCATTGCTTCCTGACACAATTCACTGCATAAATCCTCATCTAATGTTAGCTTTAAAAGGTATTTATATAAAAATGAATGATAGCGCTGAAATAACAGTGAAAAGGCATCATCATTACCTTGTAATGCTTTTTGGACAAGGATGAAATCATCTTGTTCCAAAGCGGTCACTCCTCCTTTTTGTTTCATCACCTATATGACGCTTTAGCGATTGAAATCGTTCATTTTTTATATGAAAAAAACGCCCCGCAGGACGTTTTTATTTAGTACGAAGCATTTTTAATCCTTCTTCATCTTCTTCTAATGAATAGACTTCGTCGTTTTTAGCGAATAAAACACCATGGAAGATTTGAAGATCATCATCACAGGCCTCACAAAATTCTTTTTCGCCTTCGTTCCAAAAGCTAAAGAGCGCTAGTTCATCGCTTCGCACGCTTGCGTATTTTTGATGAAATTCATAAATCATCATCGCATAGTAGCGAAGTGCTTCTTCTTTTTTTTCAAATTCAATGGTTTCAATAATATCTTTTTCCCAGCCTTCTAAAAACAGCCAAGGTTCACAATCACTTTTTATTTTATGAACTCTCCATTTATCTGTCATGATTGAACATCTCCTTACTTACAGCTTACTTCTAAAAATTCTCTTTTCCTTATTATTCAGCAAAAATAACTTTGAATCAAGTAAAACGGAAAAAAACGCCTATTTTCAGGAAATAGACGCTGACAAGATAACTTAATCTAAACTTCTTTTTTATATTAGTAATAGCCCCTTAAACTATAAGGAACTAAATTGCCCGTATAATACTGGGTAACGGGAGGAAAAACGCCTGCTGAAGGCGTGATTTTACCCCACCAATATGGTTTTTTCCCCCACCAGTTGTCCATAGCTCCATCAGGTGACACGACAAATCCAATTGGACGTGCAAATGAAGGCATAAAATACGGATAAAATGAATACTGAAAAGGCGTGTAGAAAGAAGAATAAAACATCCCTTTCCTTATCCCTTTCCTTATCCGTTTCCGAAGCCGTTTTGGTCCGAACCATCTGGATCGAGCGTATTTGTATTAGAAAGTCCCGAATTTGTATTTACGCAAATTCCTGTATTTGAAGATCCTGAACCTTGTGCGGTTTTACTGTTACTTTTTGGAGAAACATAGTACGTATCTCCAAACGTAACGACTCCTCCTGTAACGTTTGGAATCACTACATGATTAATAACAATCGGCATTATCCTCACCCTTTTTATTTTCATCGTGATGTAATATATGAACGATTTATCAAAAGGGTTATAAATTAATGGATATAAATAAAAAATCCCCCGGCAGAATGGGGTATTTTTACGCTTTTAGCTCTTTTTTAGAATGACTTAATTCATCTCTTAAAATATCAAAATCTCGTTCTGCTACTTCTTCAATTTTAGTATACAATTCATCTTCTGTGAGGAGTCCTTTTTCTTCAAGTAATTCGACAAGAGCCTTAAATTTTATTCTAAATAAAAGCACTTCGTTTATCGTGCTCTCTGTTGGCTGTTCCTTTTTTGCTTGTTCTTTTGTGTTAACAGGTTCTTGCTGCAGCTTCACTCTGAAAACAATATTTGTATGATCTGTAATTTCAGGTGACTGATAAAATGTGCTATGCGAAATATTTTTTAGTATAAGCGTTTCTTTTGTATCCATATTTGTTACTTCAAAGTACGGATCCTCAAAAAATGCATCATATTTATCATAATCTGCTTTGCCTACAACCGAAAAAGAAAAGTTTAGCCTTTTCAACTCTTCACCTGTATTCGCATCAGTAATCATTTTTTCTTCAAACATATCAACGTGAAAACTTACGTTATTAATCATTAATTGTGTCAATTCAATCACCTCCTTCTTTATTAATACGACATGGAGTGACAAGTTCCCTGTTTTTTTATATAAAAAAACATCTCCCAAAAATGGGGATGTTTTTCAAGGAGCTAGAAAAATGCTCTTTTTTAGCTCTATAATTCTTCTTCTGCTTTGTCATATTTGCGTTCGTGTGCCGTATCTTCTTCGTTATCACGGATGGTTTTTTGGAGCACAAAAGCAGACATCGTTAAGTATAACGTTCCAACGGCATAATAACCTTTTACCGGTAATGATGCATCTAATGTATAAATTCCTATAAACATAGCTAATAGTGCTGTAATAAAAGCTGTCCATGCTAAAAATGTAAAAGCTGCTGTATTACGCTTTTTCACCGTATAACCTCCTCTTTTCCTTTTTCTGTTAAGCGTCGCTTTCATTTTACATTGTAAAATAATTGTTGTCATGGGTATTTATAGTCAGTTACCCTTTTAATCAGAACAAGAAACGGAAGAATTTAGGTCTTAAATCCTATTTTTATCATAAAGCCTTTTTCCGAAATGATTGGATATATAGAATTTCTCTTTAAAAGAATGCTCGTTCGTTTCACTGAGAAGTGGAAGACATTGGTTGTAAGGTCCAGTTAACCATTTCTATTGCAATAAAAAAATCATCGCCGAGACGATGATTTTTTGTTTAGCCTTCAAAGTATTCTTTATAAAAGCCGCCAACTTGGCCAGTGTTATCAACAACAAAATAAAACTCTTCTGTTTCGTTTTTTACATCATATGTTTTTCCTGCTGTTAATACATTTTCAACCACGAATTTTTTTGCATCTGTATGTATGCATTTTACTTGTTTAATTGTTGGACGATCGTTCCATTCTAAATGAATCATGTATGTACACTCCTTTGTTTTCATTCAAGATTCATTTTATCTTACTTGAAGTAAAAAAGAAATGGAGCGAATTTAAAAATTAAAAAATTCGCTCATGCACTTTTTTTTTGGCAACTGTTGCTTGTACAAACTGTGCTGTTTGTGCAACAATCGTGTCTTTATCAAAATCCATCGACGCAACATGGTAAGAGTTTCTAAGCATGTGCTGTCTTTTTTCTGCTGATTGAATATGTTTTAAGATATAAGCTGAATTCTCAGGTGGTACTACGTTATCAACGGTTGATGTTAGTATTAAAGCCGGGCATGTTACATGAGATAAGCGTTCTTTTGTTTCGTCCATTAAAAAAAGTAGCTCACGCATGGAGCGCACTGGTACTTTATCGTACGTAATTTCATGTACATTTGGATCTTTAATATCCGGCTGATCTTCTTTTAAATAACGAGGCGTATGACGAGAGCGATAAGGCTCCATTGATGGAATTGACGTCATAGCCGGATTGATTGCAATAACTCCGTCAAGGTCTAATCCTTGGCTTGCTGTATGAAAGGTAAGAGTGCCTCCCATGGACTGACCTAATATAAATACATGACGGCATTCTTGCTTCAAACGCTGATACCCATTTAAAAAGTCTTGCTTCCATTCCTCGTACGTTGTTTGCTCAATATCATAGTAGTGAGTACCATGTCCCGTTAGTCGCAAACCGTACACAGTAAAACCTTTTTTAGCTAATTCTTTTCCGATATATTCCATACTTTGAGGAGTCCCCATAAATCCGTGAGAAACAAGTATACCAATGTCGCTGCCTTTATAATAAAAAGATTCTGCGCCTTGAATTACGTCATAACGTTCCATTTTCTTCACCCTTTACCGCATATTTTCTGACTAAATGAACTATCTTTATAATACACCTATAATTCCTATGAGTCAACTAGGTTATTTGTTTTTTTATCATTCAAAAAGAACGAAGCAAGAATTATTTCTTGCTTCGTTCTTTTTGAATATGTGGAAATACTAGCTCAGCAAACGTATATGCTTCTTCTAGATGCGGGTAACCTGATAAAATAAATGTGTCAATTTCTAGCTCTTTGTACTCTTTTAAACGATCGGCTACAATTTCAGGACTTCCAACAAGAGCGGTTCCAGCTCCTTCTCGTGCTAAGCCAATTCCTGCCCATAGATTCGGAGCGATCTCTAATGAACCTCGATCTTTTGTTCCGCTGTGCAAACTTGACTGTGTTTTTTGGGCAGTGGAGTCAAATGACGCAAATTTATCTTGAAACGCTTTGATCGTATCATTATTAACATGTTTAATTAATTTATCTGCAGATTCCCACGCTTCGTCTTCTGATTCTCTTACAATAACGTGCAGACGAATACCAAAGCGAATGTCCCGACCTTCGTTTGCAGCTTTTTCTTTCATCTCATCAATTTTCGTCTTGATCACTGCAGGCGGCTCTCCCCATAACAAATATACATCTGCATGCTTTGCTCCTACTTCTTTTCCTGCTGGAGAAGATCCACCAAAGTACAGCGGAGGATACGGTTTTTGGACAGGAGGCGATGGAATGTACGCGCCTGTTACATCAACATGTTCTCCTTTAAAATCCACTTTTTTTCCTTCCATTACATCTCGCCAAATCGTTAAAAATTCATCTGTTAACTCGTAGCGTTTATCGTGGCTTAAATAGTTACCGTACGTTGCTTGCTCCACGGGATCTCCTCCCGTCACAATATTTAACATAAGTCGACCGTTTGACATTTGATCGAATGTCGAAGCCATCCGTGCTGAAAGTGTTGGAGACATTACACCCGGGCGAAGTGCAATTAAAAACTTCAGTCGATTCGTAACAGAAGCAAGTGCCGATGCAATCACCCATGAATCTTCACAATTTGAACCAGTAGGCAACAAAGCACCGTCATATCCTAGATAATCCAGCCCATGTGCGATTTGTTTTAAGTAGTGAATGTCACTTGTTCTGCTTCCTTCGGTTGTGCCTAGATAATGTCCGTCGCCTGCTGTAGGGAAAAACCATAAGATGTTCATTTTTATTTCCTCCTAAATATTCTCATATTCTATATAAAACGTTTTCATATTATTTGTTTAATTCTTTTCCTCTAACTACAGATGTACATTTTTATATTAGCGTATGTAATACTACTCTTTTTATTTATTAAATTAGTAAAATCATAATACCTATTTAACCTATAAGTCAAGTGTGAATTAAAACAAAAAAACAAGAATTAAAAGTAATTCTTGTTTGCTTTATCTCTTCATACGTGAAGCCATCGCATTGGCAAGGGTGGATTTTGTTGATATATTTTCAAACGATAAACCTAAATGAGAAGCGGTAATCGCGATTTCAGGACGTACCCCAGATATAGTTGATTCTACGCCTATTAATTTTAATGCATCAATCAGCTGGAAAATCTGATGAGCAACCATCGTATCGACAATGACTACTCCTGAAATATCAATATAAAGGTGATTCACTTGCTGCTCAGCGCAGCGAGTTAACGTATTTTCCAAAATTCGGCGCGCTCTTGCCGTGTCGATATCCCCAACAAGTGGAAGAATTGCAATATGATCGCTTAATGGAATAACTGGCGAGCTCAGCTCGTTAATCAGCTCTTTGTGTGCCTCCAGTAAACGCTTTGAATGCTGATCATGTTCTTCTACAAATTTATAAACGGTAATATCAAACACACGGACAATCAATTCGTTCCATTCGTCTATTTCTTCTTGCGTAATAATTTGCTCATACTCTTCTACAAATTGATTTAAATACGTTAAATACTGTTTTCTCACTCGGAAAAATTCTCGAATAATATAATGAATAGGCGTTCTTACATGCTCTCCATCTTCGGCAATCTTTAAAATCCACGTTTCAAATGAATCAAAAAATTCTTTTTCACTTTTTATAAATACATCCGCTATGTATAAATGAAATTCATTATTTTGATCTTTTAATACTGAAATGACTTCCGGATGAGTCGATGCATAAACCGATTCTGGGTCATTGTCTTCAATACTTTCGTACCACTCTTCCGTCAGTTGATCTGCATGTTTTAAAAAAACGTTCGAAGTGCTTCATTTTTATTCAAAACGATTCCCCTTTCCATACGAGCTACTACCATCATTATAATTCCCCTTTTTTATCCTTACTAGTTTTATAGAAAGAGAAGAGAGAAAATTATTTTTTTAAATACTTGTATTTTATGATTTTATGCTACATTAAAGTAGTTATAAAAATGCAAAGGAGTTTTCAAATGATACGAACGTTAGCTCTTACGAACGATCACAAGCTCATAAAAAATATACAATTAGATCAGATTCATGATCCCTCTATTCAGTACTATTGGATTGACTTTAACTGCCCTTCTGAAGAAGAAGCGTTGCTGCTGCAATCATCCTTTCACTTTCATCCGTTAGCGATTGAAGATTGCTTTCATTTTCTGCAGCGTCCAAAACTCGATTATTATGAAGGATACAGTTTTTTTGTCCTTCATTCGTTAAATCGTCAAACGTTAGAAGCTGAAGAAGTTGACCTTTTTATCGGCGAAAACTATATCGTTACCTTTCACTTTCACCCATCGGCTGCAATTGACAAAGTATGGGAAAAATTACTTCATACGCCTTTGAGTCAAGAAAAAGGGGTAAGCTACCTTGCGTATTCTGTGATGGATAAAGTTGTAGATGAATATTTTCCTAGTGTATATCAAATTGAAGATGAGCTAAATGATATAGAAAACATAGACGCTAAGAAATCCATCTCTGTTTTAATGGAAGATGTATTCAAACTTCGAAGTGATTTACTAAAAATCAGAAGAACCATTTTGCCTATGCGCGATTTATTGTACCGTGTTATAAATTCTGAACGCCTAGATGTTCATCCTGAACAAAAAAGATATTTTAAAGATGTCTATGACCACTTATTAAAATTAGCTGATATGATTGAATCGAATCGGGAAATGACGTCTGATATGCGCGATAATTATCTTTCTCTTAATTCAAACCGGATGAATTCAATTATGATGACACTGACCGTTATTTCATCTATCTTTATTCCGCTTACATTTATCGTTGGCGTATACGGAATGAATTTTGAAAATATGCCTGAGTTAAAGTGGCGCTATGGCTATTTCTTTGTGCTTGGCTTCATGGGATTGATAATGCTTTGTTTAATCCTATGGTTCAAGCGAAAAGGCTGGTTTAATGCTGATAAAGAGTAGAGAGATTGAGACATAACTAATTCAATCCAATCTAAAGACGAACAAATTGGATAAATAAGCTAGTATGGATTGCTTGGTACACCGCTGTTGATTTCCGTGCAAGGCTTCGCTTTCCGCGGGCGGCCGATGAGCCTCCTCGTCGCTTACGCTCCTGCGGGGTCTCACCTATTCCGCTTTTCCCGCAGGAGTCTTCGCCTTGCCCTCCAATCAACAGCTAGAAGTAACTACATACATGAAACCTACATTCACCATCACCATGAAAAAATCCGAACGAGTTGGATTCTCCATCAAGAATCTCGATTCATCGTTCGGATCTTCCTTCAACTAAACTACTTTTGTCCCAGCCCCTTTTCTATGTGAAGATAACTAGTTATTTCCCGAAAATATATATATAAAATAACGTGCTTACGTTTCCCTTTTCTAAAAAATTTCATAAGATAGTGAAAATAATGCTCAGAAAGGAGGCTGAAGTAGTGGATATTAAAGGCGAACACTTGCTAATGGATGCATTCGAATGCGATGAAGTGATATTAAATGATTCCTCACTTTTAGAACGGTTTCTTATTGAAGCTGCACTAGATGCAGAAATGGAAGTTCTGCATTGTTATTTTCACCGGTTTACTCCTCAAGGCATTACAGGCATTCTTCTATTAGCTACCTCTCACTTGTCTATTCATACTTGGCCGGAGGAAAACTACGCTTCATTAGATTTTTATACGTGCGGAGACAAAGAAATTGTTGAAATCGGTTATACGTTACTGAAGAAATTAGCTTCGAAAAAAGCTGTTGTGTATTCGATTTCTCGCGGAATTCAAAACGCCGAAATGTTAACAAAAAATCATCAGCATGCTGGGAGCACTCGTCTTCTCAATCGCGGAGATGACTCAGATCACGTTAGTCTACAACAGATCTTAGCCGGCAGGCATGATATTTTGTTTCATCAGAAAAACAGTATTCAAGATATCCAGCTGATTAAAGCACCTGATATTCGAATGTATTTAGATGAACAGCTGCAATTTAGTTCATTGGATGAACATGCGTACCATGAAGCTCTTGTACACCCTGCCTTTGCAGCTTCCTTAAGTTCTCGCCGCATTCTTATTCTAGGCGGTGGAGATGGTTTAGCTTTACGAGAAGTCCTTAAATATAAAGAAGTAAAAGAGATAGACCTTGTGGAAATAGATGCTGATGTAGTAAAAGCTGCGATGAATATAGAAGAATTAAAGAAGTTAAATCAATGCTCATTTGAAGATTCTCGTGTCACCGTTCATATTCAAGATGCTGTTGACTACCTCTCTTTGAATTCAGCGTGTTATGATATCATCATTATTGACTTTCCTGATCCTACTAACAGAAAAATAAGTGCTCTTTATACAAAAGAATTTTACACACTTCTCCAACGTTCACTATCACACATCGGCTTGGTCGTATGTCAGTCAAATTCTCCTAGAGACACACCTATCGTTTTCTGGAGCATTAGCAAGACGATGAAAGCTTCTCAGTTTTATACGTTGAGTTACCACACCATTATTCCTTCTTTTGGAGATTGGGGTTTTCACATCGGCTCAAAAAAACCTTTGTCTGCACCTGTACTCTCTACTGATGTTTCATCTACTACGCTGCCATCAGACTTTACTAAGTTAATGCGTTTTTCTCCCCATTCTCTTTCTAAAAAACAGTTTGCAGTTGTGAACTCTGCTGAACACTTGGTTCTGCATAAAATATTTAAAAAAGAAGGCTTATACTTGTAAAAAAGAAAGCTTGGCTTATACATTCCTTTTCTTTTGACATACTAAGACAGTCTCGTCATCATTGCGCGTTAGAAAGGATTGTTATGAGAAAAATTTCGGTTTTTGTTATCTTATTACTAGCTGTTATTTTCCCCTCTCCCGTTTTTAGCCAAATGAAAGTGCCTGTACTGATTTACCATTCTATTGATTCCTACACAGGCCACGGTGAAAAAGAATTATATGTGACGCCTGAAAATTTTGAGAAACAACTTCTTTATCTTAAAAAGCAGGGATACACGCCACTAACATTTGAAAAATGGCAGGAACTGAAGCGTGTGAAAAAGCCTATATTTATTACATTTGACGATGGATATAAAAATAATCTTAATATCTTGCCTATTTTTCAAAGAGTAGCAAGTCCTCGATTTCATCCAGCTGCTACAATTTTTGTGATCTCAGATTTTATCGGCCGTCCTAACCGTTTATCCCCGGTGGATTTAAAGAAATTCGTTCATTCGGGATTTTTTTCCATTCAGTCTCACACCGCTACTCATCCGGATTTAACTAAGACGAAAAATTTATCATATGAGCTAGCTGACTCAAAGAGAAAAATTGAAGCAATCACAGGCCAGCCCGTTATTGCTCTTGCCTACCCTTATGGAAAGGTCAATAGCCACGTTGTGGAAGAAGCAAAAAAAAATTATACATTTGGCCTTTCAACGATTCCAGAATTTTTTACTGAAAGCGGACAAAAGAATGAAAACTATCTTATTCCGCGTCTGTATGTTACGTATTCTACAACGATTGAAGATTTTGCTAAGCTATTAAAACAAAGCTAAAAAACCTCTCCTCGAAAGGAAAGGTTTTTTAGAATTTTGTTATTTCTAATCCTCGCTCTTGCTGCCATTCAGCATAAAAAACTTCGCTGTATTTCTTTATTTTCTTGATTGCCAGCTGTTTCTTTAACCACTTCTCATCTACGTTAGCTTCTTTCAAATTACCAGGCACCACTTTTCCATCCATAATTAAAGCAATAGGTAAATTGGTTTGAGAATAAGGAATATTTAAATCATTTTTCGTCGGAGGACCGAATTCATGTTTAGGAGCGACGCTTACCTCTCCATTCGTTTCTAAAATGACGTATTCTGCTTCATACAGTGAAAAATACCCTTGCTGTCTCATTAGATGCTGAAGCTGATTCAAATCCAAATTGTTTTTCTTAAGCTCTTTATAACGGATTTTCCCTTTATAAATAATCATTGAAGGCTTTCCTTCAAGAATTCCCCTAAATCCTGTAAAGGTTTGAGACAGCTTTGTCACTGTATAGATCAGAAGCCCCCAAATCAAAACGCTGTACAGAATTTCAGTTAACTCTACTCCTTTTTCAAGAGCTGCATCCCCCACAATATTTCCCAGGACAAGTGTTGTAATAAAGTCAAACGGAGTAATTTGAGCAAACTGCGTTTTGCCTAAAAGCTTCAGCATAATAAATAGCGCTAAAAACCCACATATTAATTCAATCGCAATATCTTTATACATTGATACCCTTCCTCTATAGCAAGCATGTTATAGTATCAGTTTGTATCATATGTGATAGTGATAAACCTGACTTTTAATTTTTCTTCTCTTCATTCCTCACTTATAGCAGAGAAAAGGGATTATAGAACTTTTGATTGATCTTTTTTCTTGCTTGCATAGTTTTCTAACGTTACATATTGATTAAAAATTGATGCGGCTGCCTTTTTTCCTACATATCTAAGGTGCCATGGTTCGTATTTATAGCCGGTAACTTGCTCTTCACCTGCAGGGTATCGAATAATGAACCCGTATTGATAGGCATTTTTTGAAAGCCAACGAGCCTCTGGCGTATCAGCGAAGCAGTCTGCCGCAGCACATATTCCATTTCCTCCTGTGACATCGATTGCTAGCCCCGTTTCGTGTTCACTTGTTCCAGGGTAGGCGCTGTAGGTGCTTGCTTTTTCTTCTCCGTCTCTCTTTGCATAGAATACAAAAAGTTTCTTTTGCCGCTCGTGAGATCGATAACCAGATACACCAAGCAGGCTGATTCCCGCTTTTCCAGCATCTTGAAAAAGTTCTTCAAGCGCTTGTGCCGCCGGCTTTCTAAGCATTCGTTTTTCTATTTTTTCGCTGAAGATAAACGGAACGTCGGCATAGACTAAATCGGAAGGTTGATAGGATTCAGGAAGCTGATGCTTTTTATTGACCAAAGCCGTAACTGATTCTGGATTGGCTATTACCACTGTTTCTTCTAAGTTAGGTTTCTTTAAAGATGAGGAAGCTGATGAGATTGCTAATTTTTGAGCTTGTCCATTTTCATTAGATTCTCTCGCTGGTTTTGACGAAGAGTTGACTGTTCCGCATCCTGTTATCATCAGGGTAAAAGCTAAAAAACCAATAAACAAAAAATATTTCATGATGTCTTGCTCCTTTCAAAAGGCTTCTTATAAGCCAAAAAAGCCTGTAAAGAAAGGATAAAAGATAAATGTTTCTGTTTTTTATTCAGTTGTTTCCAACTCGTAAACACTCTTAAAGAATTATAGTGTGTAAAAAAATAGAAATAGACTACCTAAGCGGTCTATTTCAAAAAGATAATATACGTATGAACTTGATTTTGCGTGAAGCTAGATGCAACTAGTTTATTTCCTGATTGACTCCAAGCAAGCTGATCGGCAGCATAGTCTAAATTTACGTTTAAGTGTGTAACATCTCCTGTTAATCCGTCTGCTATAAATATCCCTTTATCTCCGCCTTTTTCGGAAATAAAATTATAAGCTAATTTCGAACCATCGGGAGACCAGCTTACGCCAAAAATTTGAGTGGATAGAGCAAGCTGAAAGGCCTCTGATCCTTTTAAATCTGTGATAGACAGCGTTCGCGTTTGGGCATCTTTTTGCTGAACGAGCGCTAATTGCTTTCCATTTGGAGACGGGATAATAGAGACAACATCGTCTCGAATTTTTTCGGGATCCGTCTGTTCGTTATGAAGGAAAAAAAGCTGGTTGTTTAAACCGATATAATAAATGCCACCTATTCCTTTAACTGCATCTAAGATTCGCTCATCTCTGTGCAACAGTGGTTCTACTTCTCCTTTTATACTTGCTTTAGAAAGCTTTCCTTCCATTGTAATAAACATTACTTCTGAATTATTAAGCCACTCTCCGCTTGATGGATAGAGAAGAACATTCTTTATTTTAACTGTTTTTTTCGTTTGAACGTTCATTATATAACCAAATGTATCTTCTCCTTTTGCAACTTTATAAAAAAGATATTTGCCGTTCGGAGAAAGCTTCGCCGCATGTTGAACTTCATTGCTTGGATGCAAAATAAAAGTGGACTTATTTTTAAAATTATAAGTAGCTAAATTCTGCGCATATACCTCTTTGGAACCGAAATCGTGCGAACGAAATTGTTTATTTTCTTTACTAACAATAATGTTGTGTTCATTCAAAAATTGAAATGCCCTTACGCCTTTAATATCCTGAACGTCTTTTACCTCTATTTTTCCATCTTGTTCTACTTGGTCCAATACAGTAATTTTCTTGTCAGATTTTTCAACGGTTTCTCTATGGCTTTCTCCTTGGCCGCACGAGGTTAAAATAAGAAGGCCGCTTGTCAGACCTATAATTAGTCTATACCGTTTCAATAACGGTTCACTCCTTTTAGCTAACTCATTTCTTTGTTTTTCAAAGGAAACGACACTTTGAAAATTGTCCATGCAGAGTCAGAATGATGCAACTTGATAACGCCTTTTTGTTTTTCAGTTAAATCTTTGACTAATGCTAAGCCAAGGCCTGTTCCTCCGGATAAACGCGACCGGTCTTTATTTACAGTAAAAAATGGTTGGAATAATTTCGCTTCCGCTTCGGGTGGAATTCCTATTCCGGTGTTAGCTACACCCACAATGATAGAATTCTTTAAAGTGTAAGACGTTACTTCCACTTTTCCGCCTGGTTCGTTATATTTAATAGCATTGTCAATTAAATTGATAAAAATGTGTATTAAGCTTTCGCGATCAGCCCAAACAACCGATTTTTTTATATTTGTATGAAGAGTTAAATCAAACTTAGCTGCTTTTCCTTTCATACGGTCGCATATGTCTTCTAGAAGCCGCTTCAATTCAACTGACTCTGGGTGCTGCTCGAAATCATATTTCTCGAGTGCTGAAAGCTTTAAGATTTTATCTACCATTTCATGAAGGCGATCCGTTTCTTTACGAATGTTTTGCACGCCGTCTTCCATAAGCTGAGGATCATCTCGATACATATCAAGTAAGTCAACATAGGCTTTGATAGATGTTAAAGGCGTCTTAAATTCATGGCTGATGTTTCCGATAAACTGCTTTTGCTGCTGTTCAAGAGACTGCAGTTTCGAAATAGCAAGCTCAAGCTTTCTTTTTTCTTCATTCATTTGATCGATATTTTTTTCAATCGATGTACTCATAAAAAACAAGCCTTGACTGAGCTCCCCAAGTTCATCGCGTCGTTTGAACGGAACGTCAGTTAAATAATGGCCTTTTCGAATCAGCTGTGAAGTTTTTTGAAGAGTAGCGATAAGCGAAGCAATGCGGTAAAAATAAGCATAGCCAATTAAAAAAGCTGCTGCTGCTGCAATCGTTCCTCCAATACGAAATAAGTGCCTAATGTCAGCTATAAACTGCTGATTATTTTTTAGTGAATGGTCAAAACGAATGGCTCCAATAAATTGATTATCGATTGACACAGGTGCAAAATAAATAAGGGAAGAACCCGAGATTTGATAGGCTATTTTTCCTTTCAAAGCATAGCTAAGCGTGTCAGAAACATCCACAGATTTTTGGCCGATGGGAATAGAGCTTCCTGCTTCCTGTCCTTTTTGATTATACAGAACTGTTTGCATTCCGCTTTGTGATGCAATAGAAGATGCAAGGCGCTGTCCTTTTTGCTGAAGAAAGGAATCTGTATTCAGAGACGGGTCACCGGTTAAATAACTTTGATGAATCGTTTGCTCGGCTGCTTCGCTTTTTTGAATAAGTTCACTTTCTAGCTGATCACGCTGATTTGTCTCAATTCCTTTTAACACGAGTACGCTCAGTACAGTTACTGTTAAAATAATTAAAAAAGCAAGAACGAGTCCCATCTTAGCTTTCAGGCTGATTTTCATTCATTGATCCCTGCTGTCGCTTTATATCCAACGCCATATACCGTTTGAAGCAGATAAGGTTCTGCTTCTCCTACTTTTTTTCGAAGGCGCTGCATGTGAATGTCTACCGTACGTGTACCGCCTGCATAATCCATTCCCCAGACAAGATCTAGTAAATCTTCTCTTGTGTACACTCTCTCCAAGTTGGCAAGTAATAAAGCAATAAGATCAAATTCCTTTGGTGTAAGCTTGACTAAATCATTGGCAACATGTAATGTGCGCTGAATTAAGTTCACCTTCACTTTTCCCACAGTGATTGCTCCCACAGCCTCAGGATCTTCGTTTTTTTCCATTCGCCGAACAAGCGCTTTAGCTCTAGCTACAAGTTCTCTTACATCAAACGGCTTGGTCATATAATCATCTGCGCCTAACTCTAAGCCTAGAACTTTATCGACGATATCATTTTTAACCGTTAACAAGATAATCCCCATTCCTCTTCGATTCTCAAGTTTTCGGCATACTTCATACCCCGTTAATTTCGGCATCATCACATCTAATATCATCACGTCAGGGCGAAAGATCTTTACTTTTTCAAGCGCTTCTTCACCGTCAGATGCTGTGTCTACAATGTATCCTTCGCGCTTGAAAGCATAAGATACCGCTGTAGCAATACTTTTTTCATCATCAACTACCAAAATTCTTTTATTCAATCTACCACGTACTTTCATTTGATATTTCTATTCGTCTATCTTATCAAACAGCTTTCCCAAAAACATCTCCAAGTTGTTTCGAAATTGTAAACAAAAATCAAAACACCATATAAAATGGCGTTTTTTTTAGATTTATTATTCATTTGTAAAAGGAAGAATGTTATGTGTATGCAAATATTGATGAAGCAGGTCTATACGCTGTTCGCTGCTAATAAAACCGATGTACCCGTCCGGTCTAATAACGTACAGAGCACCTTCTTGAAGCCCTACTTTCTTCATGTAAGGCTTCCAAGAAAACTCGTGCATAGAGAAGTCTTTTTCTTGCATGCTCTTTTTTAGCTTCTCTGCTGCTTTTCCATAGACGTGTATTTGCCAGTTTAAGGACTGTAAAGATTCAAAATTCCCTTCCACAAAAGGTAACCGATCACCACTTTGCACATTCTTCCCTTGTCCGCTGCTTAGGTCACTATTTCGATAGGTAATGCGGATTTGAGATAAAATTGTAAATGCTTTGTGACGGGGATAAGGGAAACGAAATAAAAAGGATAGTACAGGCGGAAAGATATGCTTTCTAAAAAATTGACTCGTTTTATCTCGTGCCACCATTCGCTTAAAAGCGCGATCAGTTGTATCTACAAGCAGCTCTGCAAAAGGCAACCTTTCTTCTTCGTACGTATCTAATATAGAAGGTGCTGCTTTGTGTTGAAGGACAGCTGCTAATTTCCATGAAAGGTTGATTGCATCTCCAATTCCTGTGTTCATTCCTTGTCCGCCCGCAGGACTATGAATATGGGCTGCATCTCCACTTAGAAAAATACGCCCTTGTCGGAAACGACTTGCTACTCTGTGATGGATATGATATGTCGAGAACCAATTTATATCTTCAATCTGAGCACCAAATGTTCGTTGAAGAAAAGCGTGAATGTTTTCAGCTTTTACATCGTTTTGATCCTCAAGAGCTGAAGGAATAATGCCGATCATTCGATACGTTCCTTTACTTCTAACGGGCATACAAATCAAAAATTCTTCATTGCTAAATGAAATACTGATTTTTTGATCCTTCATCATTTCACCAGATTCGTGAACATCCATCACATAAAAATGCTGTTTATATTTTTCTCCTTTAAACTCTATATTCATTTGTTTACGAACTGTACTGTGTGCTCCGTCACATCCACAAATATACTTAAAATAAGCGGTTTCCTCTTGCTGGGCTTTTAATACAGTTTTTACCTCTTCTCCGTGTTCAGATAGGGATAGTAACTCCGTCTTCCATTCTACTTCAATCCCAAGATTTTTTAATTTTTTAAGTAGAAACCGCTCGTGGTCGTCTTGTGGAAATGTAAGAACAAAAGGAAAAGGACTTAATCCTTCTCCTAAAGATCCTAGATGAACCTTTGCTTTTATTTTATTCTTTACTCGAACGTATACATCTTCCATCTTAATCCCGCGGCCTATGACTTCATCTGCAAAACCGAACTGCTGATAAAATTCAAGCGTTCGTGGTAAAATAGCCATTGCCCGGGAGGCTTGCCCAGGCCCTTCGTTTCTATCAATAATTCGAAAAGGAATGTTATGTCTGGCTAAATTGTATGCCATAACGAGGCCAGTAGGTCCGGCGCCAACAATTAGGATTTGTGGATTCATCATCATCTCTCCTTCTCATTCAGTTACAGTATCTTTTATATTGAGCGAGACTTCTCTCTTTTTACAGAAGATACAGGTAAAGCAGAAGCAAATAGAGCACACAAGCTTATTAAAGCGATAAAGGTCAGAGCAGATACAGAATGATTCCATGTTAGATGTCCTCTAAAGAAAAACAGTTCTCTTACGCCATCTACCATAAATCTCATAGGCAGCCATGAATAAATCCACTCTCGATAAAAATCAGGCATGATTTCTGGGGCCATGGAAAGCAGCGGTGCTCCAAAAAATAAAATAATAACGAAAATCGGAAGTCCCTTTAGTCCAACCCATGAAAGTACGGCTAATATCAAAGTAAAAAAACTGAAGTAAGCAATAGCTAAAAATAGTGCTGTATCCAAAAATGAAGGGACAGTAATTCCAACTACTTCAGCCATCCACGCTAGCCCAAAACCTGCAGCTAAAGCAAGTATAGCCCCGATGATTACTAATCCTACTTGGTTATCGATTTTCTCTTTACGAGAAGAAAACGTGATTTTTTGGATGGTGAGAAATATAACTGCTGCCCCTGCTATACTTGCCATCCACAGCGGCTGAAATAATGAAACTGGGGCGTTTCCATTGACACTATGAGTCCCTGTTTCGTTTACGTTTATAACTGTCTTTTGAACCGGTGCAACTAGTGCTAATGCTTGTTTTGTACTTAGTTGCGTTCCACTTTGTTCAAACCTTTTCACTAGCTGCAAGCGCATATTTTCGTTCACCTTATCGACTGCTCCGTTTAGCACCTGGCTTGCTAGTGTTGAAGCAGCTGTATTCATTCCTTGATTCACTAATAATCTAATAGCAGGCGCATCCGGCTGAGTCGTCTGAAGAGTTGCCTGTTTTTTGCTGAAATCTTTTGGGATAATAAGCGCTCCGTAGTATTTTAGATTATTTAACCCTTTTTCAACTTCCTTAGTATTAGATACAAAAATCCATTTAACCGAAGACTGTTTAGTACTTGAGCTTTTTATATTTTGTTCTATTTGATCTCCTATATTTACATTACCCTTTGTTGGAACTGTCACTCCTTCGTCGCCATTTACGAATGCGATTGGCAAATCCTTAGGTGCTGGACTTACCGAGGGAATTAACGTTAGGATAAAAATAACCGCTACTACTATAATTGGTGAAAAATATATAAGCTTTTGATTAGCTAATTTCATATAGATAACCCCTTTTTATTTTAAACATATGGACGTTGCCGAAAAATAATGTACATGCTGTTGATTAGTGATCACTATGTACATTATAATAAATTCACCTGCATTCTCAATATGCAATAATCATGAGAATGTTGCTTACTTAACACAAAGCATATAACTGTTCATTATCACAGAAAAAAGTAGGTGTTTAAAAGCTGTGGCTAATTCAAAAACAGATCGCAGAATTATTCGAACGAAAAGATTCATTCGAGATGCTTTGACAGAATTGATGGAAGAGAAAGGGTTTGAAGGAGTAACGGTAAGAGATCTAACAAAAAAAGCGGATATTAATCGCGGAACTTTTTATTTACATTACCAAGACAAATACGATTTGCTTGAAAAAAGCGAAAATGAAGTCATTCAAGAGATAAAAGAATTTATCAAAAAAGCAAATCCAAATGAGATTGTATCTACTAATTTAAAAGAACAACCGTTACCGTTTATCGTCGCACTTTTTGAGTATATTCAAGAAAATGCGCGTTTTATGCAGGTTATGCTTGGTCCAAAAGGGAACCCTGGATTTCATCTTAAAATTAAAGAAGTCATGAAAACCAATATGCTGGAAAAATTAGAGCTCGTTAATAGTCAAACGCCTCCGCTTGTTCCACTTGAACATTTAATGTCTTACGTAACGTCGGCGCACCTTGGAGTCATTCAGTACTGGCTAGAACAAGATATGAAGCAATCACCGCGAGAAATGGCCTTGACACTCGCTAGCATGACTTTTTTTGGTCCTGTTTATGTTGCAGGCATTAAGCGAACATAAAAGAACCTGCTATTCTCTAAGAAAATAGCAGGTTCTTTTTATTAACCTTCTAGTAATAAAGATTCTGGATCTTCTAATAGTTCTTTAACAGTAGCTAGGAAGCTTACAGCTTCTTTGCCGTCAACGATACGGTGATCGTAAGAAAGTGCAATGTACATCATCGGACGATTTTCGATACGCTCTTCGTCAATTGCTACCGGACGAAGCTGGACTTTGTGCATTCCTAAAATACCAACTTGAGGTCCGTTTAGGATTGGTGTAGACATTAATGAACCGAATACGCCTCCGTTTGTAATCGTGAACGTTCCACCTTGTAAATCTTTTAATGATAATTTGTTATCGCGCGCTTTTTTCGCTAAATCAACGATAGATCCTTCGATACCAGCAAATGTTTTGCGGTCAGCATCACGTACAACTGGAACAACAAGACCGTCTGGAGCTGACACAGCAATACCAATATCATAGAATTTTTTAATTAATAACTCGTTACCTTGAATTTCAGCATTTAATAATGGGTATTTTTTAAGTGCTGCTACTACTGCTTTTGTGAAGAATGACATAAAGCCAAGTCTTACATCGTGCTGTTCAAAGAATTTTTCTTTGCGTCGTTTGCGAAGAGCCATAACAGCCGTCATGTCTACTTCGTTAAACGTTGTTAACATAGCCGCTGTTTGCTGAACTTCAACAAGACGTTTGGCAATTGTTTGACGACGACGTGACATACGTTCGCGTTCAACAGGTTTGTCGCTATTTTCACTTGCCGCTGGAGACGGAGATACCGGTTTAGCTGGCTTACTTGCTTGTGCCTGCTGCTTTTGCTCATTTGATTTTTGATCTGCATATGAATCAATATCATGTTTACGCACACGGCCAAGAGGATCAGTAGTTGGCACTTGATCTAGCTTAATACCGCGTTCTCTTGCTGCTTTGCGAGCTGCAGGAGAAGCAATCAACCATTGTTTTTGATTTCCTTGCTGAGGCGCTTCAGCTGCTGGTGCTACTTCTTCAACTGTTTTTTGTTGAGCTGGAGCCGCTTCTTGTTTTGGTGCTTCCTGTGCTGGCTTTTCTTCAGCTTTTGGTGCTGCTGGCGCTGAAGCTCCTTCTTTCGCTTCAAGACGTGCAATTGTTTCACCAACTTGAACTGTGTCGCCTTCGCCAGCAAGAAGTTCGGTTAGAACACCAGAGTCTTCAGCTGTAATTTCAACGTTAACTTTATCTGTTTCAAGTTCAACGATATAATCACCTTTTTCAACGAAATCTCCTACTTGTTTTAACCACTGTGCAACTGTTCCTTCAGAAATTGATTCTGCTAATTCCGGTACTTTAATCTCTCCCATGGTTCATTCCCCTTCCTTATCGTGTAACAACGTCGTTAGCAATTTCATTTTTAGTTAATGCATCTTGTAAAATACGTTCTTGTTCTTGTCTGTGAACTGTTGGATCTCCTTCAGCTGGACTTGAGCGTCTTGTGCGGCCGATGTATTCAACAGTAGCTCCTTCTGGTGCTACTTCACGTAGTCGATCTTCTACATAGTTCCATGCGCCCATGTTTTCTGGCTCTTCTTGTAACCAGACAATCTCTTTTAAATTTTTATAGCGAGCAAAGATTTCGGCAATTACGCGTCTTGGGAACGGATAAATTTGTTCTAGACGAAGGACGTGAAGCCAATCTTTATCATCTTCTGCTTTGTTTAAGCGTTCCGTTAATTCACTGCTGATTTTTCCGCTGCACAGAACGATTCGTTCAACTGTATCTTCTTTTTTGCCTAATCCAGGCTGTTCTACTACTAAGCGGAAAGAGCCTTTTGTAAACTCTTCAAGGTTTGACACACTAAAAGCATTACGAAGCAAACTTTTTGGTGTCATAACTACTAGCGGTCTTACTTCTTCACGCTGTAAAATAGCTGCTTGTCGTCGAAGTAAGTGGAAATATTGTGCAGCGCTTGTTACGTTGGCAATTGTCCAGTTGTTTTCTCCAGCTAGCTGTAAATAACGTTCTAGACGAGCGCTTGAGTGTTCTGGCCCTTGACCTTCGTGACCGTGTGGCAGCAATAAGACCATTCCAGATTTTTGTCCCCACTTAGCGCGACCTGCTGCAATAAACTGATCAATAATAACTTGACCTGCATTGGCAAAATCACCGAACTGTGCTTCCCAAAGAACAAGCGTTTCAGGAGCAAATACATTATAACCGTATTCAAATCCAAGAACCGATCCTTCGGATAATGGACTGTTACGAATATCAAAGGAAGCGCTTACGTTCTTCATTGCGTGTAGTGGTGAGTAAACATCCCCTGTCTTATGATCATGAAGAACAAGATGTCTATGTGCAAACGTACCACGTTCAGAATCTTGGCCCGTAATACGAATTGGCGTGCCGTCTCTTAAAATCGTAGCAAACGCAAATGCCTCACCCAATGACCAATCTACGCTTTCATTTTCTTCAAACGCTTTGGCACGTTTAGATAAGATGCGATCAAGTTTTGGAAATACGTTAAATCCTTCAGGGTACTTCACTAGCTCTTGATTCACTTCAAACAGCTCTTCTTTTGTAACAGATGTATCAATATCTGAAATTCCTTTGAAGACTGCTTGTGGCATTTCCATAATTCTATGTTGCTTTTCAGCTTTTGGCGGTACTTTCTCATAAGCTGCTTTTAACTTCGCTTGTAACTCTTCATTAATTTGATCTGCTTGGCCGCTTTGAATTACGTTTTGTTCTTCAAGCTGCTTTGCATACATAGCGCGAACGGTTGGACGTTTTGTCACAATTTCATACATCTTCGGCTGTGTTACAGACGGTTCATCCATTTCATTGTGACCAAATCGACGGTATCCAATTAAATCAATCAAGAAATCTTTGTTAAAACGTCTGCGATACTCATAAGCAAAATAAGCAGCTGCTAAACAGGCTTCCGGATCATCCGCGTTTACGTGAACAATTGGAATTTCAAACCCTTTTGCTAAGTCACTTGCATATTTTGTTGAACGAGAATCGACGCTTTCTGTCGTAAATCCAATCATGTTGTTAGCAATAATATGGATTGTTCCACCTGTTTGATAACCAGTCAATTGATTTAAGTTCAGCGTTTCTTGTACAATACCTTCACCAGGGAACGCAGCATCTCCGTGAATTAAAATCGCGAACGATTTTTTCACATCTTGTTTTGGGTATCCATTCACATCACGCTCATCTTGAGCCGCTCTTGTAAACCCTTCCACAACCGGATTAACAAACTCCAAGTGACTAGGATTGCTAGCCAATGTCAAACGAGCTCGAACTGTGTTCTCTGCTTTAATTTGTTTGTCGGCACCCAGGTGATATTTTACGTCTCCCGTCCAGCCGTAGTTAATACCGATTGAACCTTCTGAAGGAACCAATTCTTTGTTAGGTGCATGCTGGAATTCTGCAAAAATCATTTCATACGGCTTGCCTAATACGTGTGCCAATACATTTAAGCGTCCACGATGAGCCATACCGATATTGACCGTTTTCGGGCTTGTTTCCACTGAGCGTGCAATCAGTTCATCTACAAGTGGAATTAACATATCTACACCTTCGATAGAAAAGCGTTTTTGTCCGACAAATGTACGGTGTAAAAATTGTTCAAAGCCTTCTACTTCTGTCAAACGCTTTAATACAGAAGTTCGTTTCTCATTTGAAAGAGGTTGGAAAATAGCACCTGACTCGACCATATCAGTCAGCCACTTATTCTCTTCCATGTTATGTACGTGATGGAATTCAAACGCAATGGTTTTTGTGTAGACATCTGTTAAATAGTTAATTGCGTCTAAACCATTTTTAACGTGTGATGGCGCATTTGTACATAAAATATCAACCGGAATTGATTTCAAATCTTCTTGCTTTAAATTGTAATCTTCCAAGTGAAGCAAGACAGGATCTTTTTTCTCGCTTTCAAGAGGCTTAATTGATGCGTATAGATGACCATAAGCACGGATGTTTTCCGCTAGCTTAATAGCCGATGCGATTTTAGATGTGTTAGCTGAAGGTGCAGCCTGTGCGTATTCAGCTTGTTGAACCTGCTCACTTTCATTTAATGGAGGAGCACCCCAATAATCAAATAATTCTTTTAGCTCTGGATCAACTAGATCTGACTGCTCTTCATATAACTCATACTGTTCTAATACATAGCCATAGTTCGGACCTAAAAATCCTTGCCAAGGCTCCCCTCTATTCGACGTTTCGTTACCCATGATAAAACCCCCAACGAGTTATAATAATTGTCGTACTCAACAATCTTTCAATTTTGAATGTCGATTACCTTATCGTCTGACATCTTTACAACGAGTGATAAATCTCACTGCATGTGTATCTGATATCTGCTTATATTTTACCACTCTTTTACTCGTCAATCAAAATGAAATCGCTATATTTCTTTAATTTTTTTTACTTTTTTAATAGTCTTACTACTTTTTGAAAGCGTTTTATAAGTAAAGCTGATTGAAGATAGAATCAGGTGTTAATTAATTGTTATTGACCTAGCTTTTGGCAAAATTAAATTGCTTGAAATACATTTTATGACCATTAAAAAAAGAAGCAGCGTTTTGCTTCTTTTTTAAAACTCATTTACGATTTTTTCAACGTCTTCAAAATAACCGTCATCTACTTCTGTAAGTTTGTTACTTTTAGCGGCTTCGCGCAAATGAGTGAACCAAGTTAGTTCCACTTTCAAATGCATAATCGTGCGCATAATGATGGACAAAATGGCAATGGAATGATCTGCTTTTTTAACTTTATATAAATTTTGCATTTTTTCTAAATAAGCAGCCGTCTCCTCAATCTTTTTTTCTAAAGCAGAAGCCACTTTTTCTTGATCCACGTAAGAAGTAAATGAAAGAGCAGCATAAACAGGTCTATGCATATGCTCTTTTTTCAACAGCTGTTCAAAATAAAGACGCTCAAATTCTTCTCTTCCTGCATCCGTGATGGAATAAACGGTCTTTTCAGGTCTGTTCGTCTCTCGAATCACATCTACTACTTTCACCAATTGATCTTTTTCAAGCGTATCAAAGGCATAATATAAAGAACCGCTTGCAAGTTTGATATAGTGCTTCATTTGTCTTTCATTAATGGTTTGCTGAATTTCATAAGGGTGCTTATTTCCTTCCATCAATAAACCCAATATGACTAATTTAACACTCATAACACCTTTCACCTCTTGATATGCATCTTATTTAGTAAAAAAAGCACGAACAAATTCGTGCCTTTTCTATTTTTGAGCTGCAGGTTCCTTACCTTCTACCCGCTTTTTAGCAGGAACTTCCACGCGCTCATTTCCCATTAAAAAGACGGTAATGATAGCTACTGCAATTGGAATAAGAGCCAGCATAAATGCATACGTGATCGATGTAGACATGGCATCAACAATCTTATCCAATATTTGAGGCGGAATGCTGTTTCGGGCACTTGATTGAAAGACTGCACTTGGATCTCCTATTTGAGAAAATGATCCTTGTGATGCATTTCCCATACCTTGAAAATTACGCTCCAGCTCATGTGTAAATGTATTGCTTTGAATCGTTCCAAAAATCGTAACTCCCAGCGTCATTCCTAATGAGCGTGCAAATGAGTTCGTTGAGTTGGCTGAACCTCTAAACTGCGGATCCAGCTTATGTGTTGACGAAGTTGGTAAAAGGGAAAAGCTAAATCCTACGCCAAATCCAGTCAAAATCATAAATACCGTTAGCATCCAACGAGGTGTATCGGGTTCCATTGTTCCTAACAAAAACATTCCCGCTGCAAATGAAAAAACGGACATAATCATTAAGTTTCGGAAGCTTGTTTTTGTGAGAAGAATCCCTCCAATAGCACTTCCTGCTACCGATCCTAACATCATCGGAGTTAAAATTAAACCTGCATTTGTAGCAGAACCTCCGTAGACAGCTTGAACGAAAATAGGAATAAATACGGTCAAAATAATAAATGTTGCTCCGTATAAGAAAGCGAGAATCTGTGATGTTGCAAATAAACGGCGTTTGAACATCCAAAATGAAATAATCGGCTCTTCCGCTCGTTTTTCCACAAAAAAGAAAAGTGATAGTGCTACAGCAAAGATAGCAAAAAGAGATAAAATTTGTGGAGAAGACCACTCGTACTCTTTTCCTCCAAGTTCAAGAGCAAACATTAAACTGACTACTGAAATAACAAGAGTGGTTGCACCTATCCAGTCAATTTTTTGTTTTTTATGACTTGTTGACTCTTTATAAAAGCGCACAATAAAAAATAACGATAAAAGTCCAATCGGCACGTTCACATAAAATACCCAGTGCCAGCTAATGTATTCCGTAATATAGGCACCTAGAAGCGGACCAAATACGCTTGCTGAGCCAAAAACAGCACCTAACAACCCCGTCATTTTCCCGCGCTTTTCGGGAGGGAAAATATCAAATACAATGGTAAAAGCAATCGGCAGAAGTGCTCCCCCTCCAATTCCTTGAATCGCCCGGTAAATACTTAGCTGCACAATGCTTTGTGCTAGACCACACAACGCAGAGCCAAGTAAGAATACGGTTAATCCAAAAATAAAAAACCGTTTGCGCCCATACATATCAGATAGTTTACCAAATATCGGCATACCTGCCATTACGGCAACCATATAGGCGGACGTAACCCAAACAAACTTATCTAACCCGCCTAAATCAGAAATGATTTTTCCCATAGCTGTCGCTACGATGGTATTATCCATGGCTGACATAAAAATACCGAGCAGCAATCCTGCTACGATAAAACGAATATGTTTTTCTGATGAAACCATTTCAGTTCCTCCTTTCGCGTCATCTTTTTTGATGAACAGAAATGATAACTACTTAAATTATTATATTCAAATTTGAGTATTTTACAATCTTAAATGTGCTATTTTTTAGAAATAAACATAACAAAAGCGTAATGGATCCATTACGCTTTTACTGTGAGCTGAGGCTCTAATTCAATCTCTACATTTCCTTGAATTGCTCTTGAAATCATACAGGATGTTTCTGCTTTTTTTATAAGTCGATTGATTTTTTCTTCTTGAGCTGCAAGGTCAGATGTGACGATAACGTGAGGTTTATGAATGATTTTTTCGTACGTGAATACACCATTCGTTACGTCCACAATAGCTTCTGATTCCATCGTTAAAGCCTCCTGATGGATTCCGCTTCTTTCGAGCATCGCCGCAAGCGTGATAATGTAGCAAGTGGCTGCTGCTCCTAGCAGCATTTCATCTGGATTTGTTCCCGCTCCTGGCCCGTCCATTTCTGGTGGAATAGAAATTTTTGTTTTTAATTGTCCTGATTCAATTGTACCCACTTCATTTCGGCCTCCTGGCCAATTTGCTTGCAAATGAAAGTGATGTTTTGCCATAGTTTATCCTTCTTTCTTCTATATAATGATGTGTACCTAGCGTACCTTTTTTATGCATAAAATAAAAATGTTCTGCTTGTAACAGCAAAAAGACTGCTAAACGGTGCAGTCTTTGTTGTTTCCTAACTTAAAGGTACTTTCTTTTCATTCTCAACGAAAGCTTTGATTAATGATGGCAGCCAGTCCTGCAGGTTTGTAAATGAATATCCCCAAAAGCTAGCTTTTTCATTGTTCATCGTCCAAGAATGATCCACTCCATACGGAGAACTATTTTCGTCTGTTAAACGAGAGGTTGTTTTTGCTTTTTTACCCGCTGCTTGTTCAATATATAAAAATAAATTTTTGAGTGAAATGGTACCATTTGAACAAGCGTTAATCGGCCCTTTTAGCTTCTGTTCTGCACACCAGACTAAAAATTCACCTGCTTCTTCCTGTGAAATGAAGTTCATTTCTGCTTCAATAGCTGGTACACCAATTTCTTCTTCATGCATAATCTTTTCTACATGAAAACGTAAGCGGTCCGTATAATCATCTTTTCCCATTACAATTGGAAAACGGACAGCCGTCACTGAAAACGGTGCTTTTTGAAAGAATACCGCCTCGGCTTGACGTTTTCCTTCTTGGTAGGAAATATTTTCACGGCGTGTATATGAAATAGGATACTTATATGGATCAAAATCTTCTTCATAACACGTTTTTTCTAAAGAACCGTATACTGAAAGAGTCGAGGTGAGTACATAGTGACTGGTACTATGACGAAAAGCTTCAACAGCAACAGCTGCGCCGTGTGAAGAATAACATATTTGATCGAAGATAACATCCCATTTTCTTCCTCGTGTTGTTTCGATTACAGAATCTTTTTCTACACGATCAAGAAAAATTCGCTCAACTCGGTCGCCGAAATCATCCGGTGTCTTACCTCGCGTTGCTAATGTAACCTTTACTCCTTTAGAGAGCAATGTCTGAACTAAATTTTTTCCAAAAAAACGAGTTCCACCTAACACAAGTGCTGTTTTCATCCTTTTCTCCACCTTTCGTATTTGATATGGATAACCATACCATTATTATCCAACTTTTTTGTTTATAAAGCTATGAATCTTTCCGCTTATTTTTTTGTATTCCCACCTATTTTTTCGCCACTGTCGTGTTAAGATGTACATATCTAACAAAAAGGAGCGACAGTGATGAACCCCTCTCCACTTCCCCTTAACGAACGTCTTGTTGTTCTTGATATTATTCGGGGCATTGCTTTGCTAGGCATTTTTTTAGTAAATATACCGGCTTTTACTTCTCCGATATTTATTTTTCAGCTGTACGATGTTCCTTATGAGTATGAAGGAATGGATGCTTATATTGATTTATTCCTGCTGCTGTTTGTTCAAGGAAAGTTTTTTACCATTTTTTCTTTTTTATTTGGACTTGGATGTGGAATCTTTTTGCATAGAGCTGAAGAAAGGCATTACTTTGCCGCTGCTTTGTGGTCAAGAAGAATGGCTGCTTTGCTATTAATCGGGCTTTTTCATCTTATCTTTTTCTGGTATGGAGACATTTTGCATGTGTATGCCATTGGCGGTTTTTTATTGTTCTTTTTTTATAATCGAAAAACCAAGACAATTTTGCTGTGGGCAATGGGCTTACTATGCTTTTTTTACCTTTTGGCTTGCATGCAGTTTTTTATGCCAGCACACGTCTTGCAGGATGCTCAGTCGGAGTATAAAGTTTTACATGAACATTTATTAACACAGTATTTATCCACCTACCGACAGGCAGACTATTTATCTTGGCTGTTTTATCGTTTGAATGTTGAAGTGGTGCCTATGCTATTAAATCTACCATTTTCTATCTTGCCCGTATTTTCTATGTTTTTATTTGGCTTATATACTGCTAAAAAAAAATTAGTAAATAAGATCGAACAAAATCGTTCTTTTTTTAAGAAAATTCAGTTAATAACAGGCGCAGCAGGTTTTACTTTAACTATCATTCTCGCTATCTTAAAACTAGAAATTTTAAAATATGGACTCTATCAGCAGGCGGCCATTCACCTTTTTACAAGTTTGAGCGGCATTTTTCTATGTTTTTTTTATCTTACCACCTTACTGTTATTCCTGCAATTTTCTCCTTACGCTTCGATGCTGGTTCTTTTTAAGTATAGTGGAACAATGGCATTAACAACTTACCTTAGCCAAACTTTGATCTGCCTGGGGATAGTTCGAGCCTTTGGTTTATACGGAACTCTTACCTTAACGGAAAGCACGATTATTTGTCTCATTATATATACACTCCAGCTTTTTCTTAATAAGTGGTGGCTTTTTTATTTCTATTATGGTCCGTGTGAATGGTTATGGCGAAGCTTTACGTACCGATCTTTCCCGCCGCTCAGACGGAACAGGAAAGCTTCAGCTTAACAGCAAATCGGCCTTCAAGTTTGAAAGCCGATTTGTCTCCTTTACTGCAAAGGCGGTATGGTTATTCGTTTAATCCCATTTTTCTCAAACTCTCGTATATAATCCATTTCTCGATGGAAAATTTGCATAAAAACTTCATTTTTTATTTCTTTAAGGGGTCCTATTTGCTCTATCACATCTCGTTTAGCCATGCGATAGGCTAGCGCTTCCCAAAACACTTCGTTATCGTATTCCCCAATAATATCTTGAAGAGAATCTTCATGTTCTTCTGTAAACATAACCTCACTGTTTAGCGTGTGAAAAGGTCCTTTTTCAACAAAAGGCTCTGCGTGAGAAAACATTTGTTTTTCTACATCCGTATATTCTTGTGCATGCTCATCTTCCACTCCAGAACATGCTGTAACCATCCAGTTACCTAAATAAATTAAATCAAGTAGTTGAAAAAAGTGCGTTTCAGATAGTTGAAGTTCAATATCGTTTTTTACAGGAGCTTTTGACATAAGCGCGGATCTCTCCTTTAATTTTGAGGGTAGTTGCTACTAAATAAGATAGCTAAAAGGGTTAATATGCAGGCTAGCAGGAAAACTGAAGAAATGGCTTCACCTCTTTTCTATAGTGTAAAAATAGAGGTACGGACATCAAAAGAAGTGAATACGGAGGGTGTAAACTTATCATAATCGAAATAAAGACAAGATACAAGACTTTTTTACTAAATTTTCTGACTATTTTTTCACAAATACCTATTTTTTTGTTTATACTAGACGAACCCGAAACTTTTGTGCTGAGCTGCTAAAAGTCAAAATAAAAAAGCGCTGAACCAGGCGCTTTAACGGTGTAAAAAAATAGACAAACCAATAAAAAAAACAGCTAAAATAAAATCAAAAATCCATTGCCACTTCTCACGTTTTAACAATACGTGCTCTACCCCTGATAACAGCGAACTTATACTAACTAAAACAAAAATAAAGCTTAATTGGTTAAACGAAAATTCAGTGACAAAATTTGATACAAGTATGACTGCTACGGCGATGAACAGTGCCATTTGACTTATAAGTACCCATTTAATTCTCTGTTTATATCCGTCTTTTAAAGCTTGTAATAAATCGTTGCTGATCACTCTCGCTAAACCCCTTTTGTATTCCTATCGTCAAAGTAAGAACGCAGCAAAAAACGCTTATCTGCATCTTAACTACTTAGCAAAACTAGTTGTTAAATCGAAACATAAATATCGACTTGACTGTACTCAGGATCAATACAGCGTTCATCATATAATTCAAAATCTATTTTATAGGCACGATGATTTTTTTTAGCCCACTCGCGAATATAAGCCCAAGCCTCTACGACTACCTGTCTAGCTGGGCCAACAGCCGTTGTAAACACCATGTATTCACCTTCTGGAATGATGAACTCTCTCATATCATCTTTCAGTTCTCCGCCGGGTAAAACTTCATATCCGAGAGCAAATGTAAAATTCATTTTCTGATTGTATTCAAATTCTGTATAAAGAGCAAATGTATTACCATTTACTTTATTGGCGATTTTATTAGCTAACTGTTGTTTATAAAAAGTCTGCCAGTGCTCAGGAATAAGACCTGTGCCCGTTTCTTCCACAGGTTCATCTGTTCGAATAGGCACTCCTACTACAGTAAATTCATTTACTTTGACCACTTTTTGACTTACGACTAAGTCAGTCAACATATTGAGCCCCCTTAATTCTTCTTTTTCTGTAGTTACAATGAGGGAAATACTTCTTAATATGCATTTTATTTGTATTCAAAGAAAACGTCAACCTTTTATGCAAATCCCTTAACGAAGGGGCTGAAGATCATTCTTCTAAACTGAAAAAAACGATTCTATTTTCTTTGTACACATCATACGTATAAGATACCCCTAATTTACAATAGAGTGAGGTAAAAAAATGAAGATCATTGAACTTGCCGAATTCATTAAAACAAGTAAAAAAACAACTAAACTTGCTCTCTCTTCTTCTACAGTACAGTATACATTAGAAACAGATGATTTGAAAATTGAATTAAAAACAGGCGGCACGAATAAGCGAATCGTGTTTTTTCGCATCTTCTTAAAAGGAACATACAAGGATTGGATTTGTTACCACCGGAACGAACATCATATTTACGAATTGTATCAAAATATTCCTTTATCTCCTAAACTGCAAAAGCAGCTTTTGTACGCTATTGCATCATAAAAAGAGCTGGCTTAGTTAGCCAGCTCTTATTCAACACATTAGACGAACCTCAAGCCAATTAGGTTTTAGATTACTCATTTTTTATTTATGCTGTAGCTTTGTAATCGGATGTTTGTGTGGCTTCACATGTATTTTTTCCTTTGCCCATTGAATCCCTCTATATAAATAGTATGAGCACCAAAATACCGCCGGTACAATGAATATGTATGCAACGACACTATTTGTAAAGAAAGAAGAATCTATGGAACGAAGCAATCGATAGGTCTCATTTAATATACATATATGCACTACATAAATGCCAACTGAATTTTTCCCAACCTTTGAGAAAAACGAGTTTTTGCCAAGACCTGGACTGCTCAATACGAATAAAAACAATGATGCTGATAAAAAAATCGTAGAAATAAAATAGTCTCCGGGCTTGCTGTGCTGGATATTGACCAACCAGTAACGCTCGACGATCTCTAACGCTGAAAATACAAAAAAGCTGGCTAAATAAATCATTGGCCTTACATTTAATACTGACAGAATTCGCTGACCATAAAGGGCAAACATAGCTCCTAATACGGTATAGAACAAACCAAAGAATAGGGCATCTCTCGTTTGAAAGGAAAGTGGAAAAAATAAAGAATAAGATTGCCCAAACAACCCCGTTACGTATAATACGGTGCTGATAAGCATTAATAAGCCAATCTTTTTCCATCTTTGAAATAAGAAAACGATGGCGACAGCCCAAATTAACGCAATCAAGTACCAAAGCTGAAATCCGCTTGTGTCACTTCCATAATAAAAGATATCTTTGAATGTGATGGATGATGTTAAATAATCAGCTACTGCACCTTTTCGTTCTGCTAACGTTCCATAGTTCTGAAATAAGCGCAGAACTACACCAAACAATAAATAAAAGATGAACCAACATGCATAAAGCTTTGAAATATTCCACGTGTATTTTTTTAAGTATGCAGAAGGCTGCGGATGTTTTTGAATTTTATTCATAAACAAATACCCTGATACAATAAAGAAAAAAGGAACCGCGAATCGTGCAAATGTGTCAACAATGACATCTAGCACATTTTCCTGGTTCCCTAAAAAGAAATCGTCATGTGATGGATTAACATGAATACAAACAACAAACACTGTAGCAAAAAATTTAATAAAATCAATTGAATAATTACGTTCCATCTTGTTGTCAGCTCCTTAAAATAAACTCGGGTTTTATTTTAGCATAATTATCCAATTAGGAAAGAGTTTTTGGGAAAATTAACCTTATAGTCATGGGGATTTTTTCTTGACTTCCAATATCCTAGTCTTGTTTACTTGTATGACATCTTTCGGTATTCCGAATAAATAGTTCTAAAGAACTGCAAAATAAAAAACAGATTACCGGTAATCTGTTTTTTAAATTAACATTTTCCATGCGAACTTATTATCTTGTTTGATATCGACTTCTTTTTCATGCAAGGCCTGCACATGCTGTTTAATTTGTTTGAGAAACAGCATTACTTCTCCGCTTGATACTGCAGCTGAGTTGAGGGATAACGAATGTTTTTTAGCAATTTTTAATTCCTCTGTTTCCACCGAAATACTAACGTGGCGAAATAAGTGCCAAGGATAATAAACTGTTTTAAAAGATTTTGAGAAATAAATTCCTTTGGAACAAACGGTAATCCCCTCGGTTTTTTGAAGAGGATATGTATTTAAATGAGCTACAATTTTTTCTTTAGCAGGTAAATAGAGTCTGTTTCGCATCTCTTTTTCAACTTCTTCACATAGTTGCCCTTCCACTGACAACACATCTTTTGGATCAGGTGTTTGATGAATTTGAAAAGATGAACAAATAGAAGTTAATTCTTTTGAGGATACACACGGATATATATAATCTTGACACATATATTCATAGGAATGAGTGCGAATAAATTTCTTGATTTTTTTTAATAGAGATACTAGCTTTCTAGCTGAGTAATCGTTTTGATTGACTTGAAATTTCTCCACGTCATTAAAACAAATCACTTCTTCTTTTTGAATGGTAATGGATTGAATGTTAGCGAACTCTTCCCATAACATTTTTCCTTTTTTCATCCCTCTGCTTTTCCAGTAAAGCCCCTTATTTGTAAAGCAAATTCCCCTTTTATCTAAACCCGCTATAAAAGAACTGTGTAAATACGCAATTATTTTTTCTTGGGGCTGAAACTGAAAGTATTTGCTAGCTATTCTTTCGTAGGAATTAGGTATTTGCATTACATAAAATTGACTTTCTCTATAGATTAAGCATAAGTCAGTCAAATAATTAGTTTTCAGCGTCGCCACGCTCTCACTTCCTTTTTGAGTGTAAATAACCGTACCCATTTTTTTCTATTACTTTATAAACGTTTTTTAGTGAAAAAAGTTTCAACTTTTTTTATTTTTTATGAAAAAGCTCGAAATTGAAGCATTTTTTTCATTTATTAGGTCATCTAATTATTCATTTATTCAATAATCTTATTTTAAACGTTCCCTACTTAATCAAGAAACTAAACCAAACAATAGCAATGCTTACCTACTTTATCCAAATCATCCATTGTGAACGCAAATAAACCGCAGCGTTAAATCGCGATGCGGTTTGTTTTTTTAAGCTAAATAAGCTTCTTTTATTTTTTCATTATGAATTAATTCCGGTCCTTTCCCTTGCAGAATAATTTCTCCCGTTTGAAACACATAGCCTCGGTGCGCGATTTGCAGTGCTTGATAAGCGTTTTGTTCAACGAGTAAAATGGTCATCCCACTTTTATTTAATTCCATAATGATTTCAAATATTTGTTCTACAATGATAGGAGCAAGCCCCATAGAAGGTTCATCTAGCATAAGCATAGAAGGGTTCATCATAAGCGCTCGCCCGATGGCTAGCATTTGCTGCTCTCCTCCACTCATCGTGCCTCCTTTTTGAGTCAATCTTTCTTTTAACCTTGGAAAATACGTCAGTACTTTAGCCATATTTTCTTCTATTACTTTTTTATTAGAAAGTGAGAATGCTCCGATGGTTAAATTTTCTTTTACCGTCATCTTAGGAAAGATCTTTCTTCCTTCTGGTACATGAGCTATTCCTAACCGAGCCGTTTGGTGAGGAGAGAATTTCGTGATGTGGGTGCCTTTATATATGATACTACCTGCTTTGACAGGAGCTTGACCGCTAATGGACTTTAATGTGGTAGATTTCCCGGCTCCATTGCTTCCGATAAGAGTCACAATTTCTCCTTCTTCTACATCAATCGTTATTCCTTTAAGTGCTTGAATTCCTCCGTAAAAGGTGTCAATTTCATTTAACTTTAATAGAGTCATGTACTTTTCTCCTTTCTGTCTATTTCCTCTGCCACTCTTTTTCCTAAATAGGCTTCGATCACTTTCGGGTGTGTACGGATATGTTCAGCGTTTCCTTCTGCAATTTTTATTCCATGATCCAATACAATGATATGATCGGAAATCTCCATGACGAGCTTCATGTCATGCTCAATTAATAAAATGGTTATTTCCCGGTCTTTTCGTATCGTATGAATAAGGTCCGTCAGCTCTTTTGTTTCACGCGGATTCATACCAGCAGCCGGTTCGTCTAGTAATAACAGTGAGGGTCTAGTAGCTAAGGCTCTGGCAATTTCGAGTCGTCGCTGTGCTCCATATGATAAGTTATTCGCTACTTCGTTATATAAGGCTTCTAGCCCAACGTATTCTAAAAGCTTATACGCTTCTTTTTTGGCTACTTTTTCCGCTCTTCTTGCTCGAGGTAAATTCAACAGCGTCTCAAAAGTCGTTGCTTTCAAGTGATTGTGCATCCCAACTAACACATTTTCTAAAACCGTTATATTACTAAATAACCTGATGTTTTGAAATGTCCGAGAAATCCCTTGTTTTGATACGCTGTGCGGTTTTAGTCCTGTTATGGATTGACCATTTAACATAATATCACCTGAGGTTGGCTGGTAAACGCCTGTCACCATATTAAAAAATGTGGTCTTTCCAGCTCCGTTTGGTCCTATTACAGCTGTTATTGAACTTTTTTGAATATCCATTGTTACATCTTGATTAGCGATTAAACCGCCAAAGGTCTTGGTTACATTTTTCACTTCTAAAATAGACAATTTTTTCACCTCTATAGATTGACGTTTTTCTCAGCCGTTGGAATCACAGGCTGTATTTCTTCATCAGCTTCTTCTTTCAACTCTTTCAAATCGAAAGTAGACTGTTTAGCAGGAAGCAATCCCTGAGGCCTGTATAGAGCAAATAGAATAAGAAGTCCGCCAAAAATAAATCGCTGCATTTTAGCTGGCGAAAGTGCATCTGGTATAGAGATAACCCCGTTTAAACTCAGTTGATTAAACCAATCGGTGAGCTCCGTTAATACTTGAAGATTAAGAATGGTCACAACCGCTGCTCCAAGTATAACGCCCGGAACGCTCCCCATTCCTCCTAAAATAACCATTACTAAAATCGTGATAGATTCTAACAGCGTAAAGCTGGTTGGATCAACAAAGGTTTGCTTAGCGGCAAAAACAACTCCCATCATACCTGAAAAAGATGCACCAATAGCAAACGCCAGCAGCTTCGTCCTGACAAGGTGAATTCCCATCGCTTGAGCTGCAATTTCATTTTCACGAACCGCTTTCCACGATCGTCCTACTTTAGAATATTCAAATCGCCGTACAATAAAAATCACCGCTGCTAAGATGACTAATACTACATAATAAAACTGACTTGGATATACTAAGTTAATCCCAAAAATAGAAGGCGGCGTCACAGAGGACAGCCCCATTGCTCCGTTTGTAATATTGATTGGTTTATCCAAGTTGTTAAATACAATTCGGATAATTTCTCCGAATCCAAGCGTAACAATAGCTAAATAGTCTCCCTTTACGCGCAGCACAGGTATACCAAGCAGAACTCCAAATAAAGCGGCTATTAGGCAGCCCGCAATAATAAAAAACCAAAAGCTTTCTCCTGATAGTGGGTACGTGCCAAAGGGCATAAAATTAGCAGCTTGTTTCGTCGCAAAAATCCCATACGTGTAAGCCCCAACTGCAAAGAAAGCAACAAATCCCAAATCCAATAATCCGGCTAATCCCACTACGATGTTCAACCCAAGGGCCATAGCAATGTAGATGCCTACTAGTGTAGATACTTCCATATATGATTCATAAGCAGGCCCTTGGCTAGCTGAAAAAGGAAGTAGCACAATTAAAATGACACCTGCTATTAGCCATTTTAATTTAATAGAAAGAGACATAAAGTACAAAAGCAGTAATGAAAATAAAAGAAGTAAAAATGCGACAACGGACTTTTGGGCAAGCATTAAACTACCGCTTGTTGAAATTACATATATAAAAAATAGAATGATTTGCGCCTTTTTGTTTTCTTCAAGCCTACTTATTAATTTTTTCATCTTCATCACCTACACTTTTTCTGTAACGGCTTTTCCAAATAAGCCTTCTGGTTTAAAAATTAACACCAAAATCAAAATGGCAAATGCAAATACATCTTTATATTCCGCTCCTAAAACATTGCCGGTGATTGTTGATAAATTCGCTGCTGCAAACATTTCAAGAATGCCAAGCATTAGCCCTCCAAACATTGCGCCTCGTATATTGCCTATTCCTCCTAAAACAGCTGCCGTAAAAGCCTTTAATCCTAATATGAAACCAATGTAAGGATCAATTGTTCCGTAATGAAGCGCAAATAACACACCAGTAGCGCCTCCTAACGCCGAACCAATAAAGAAAGTAAGAGAAATGACTTTGTTTACATTGATGGACATCAGTGAAGCCGTATCGGGATCCTGAGCTACAGCTCTCATCGCCATTCCCCATTTGGTCCGATTGACGAAAATTTCAAGTCCTATCATTAAGCAAAGAGCAACAATTAACACAACGATAAACGTTACTTTAAATGTAGCATCATCAAATGATGATGAAAGAGAAGAAGCACTAACCGATACTTTTCCTGAAAATAAAGAAGGTGTATTAACAATATAGTTACCATTCTTAAGTTCCGTAATGAAGCGGACAAAATCCTGTAATAGAAACGACATTCCGATAGCTGTAATAAGTGTAATCAGTTTAGAAGACTTGCGCAGGGGGCGGTAAGCCACTCTTTCAATTCCCATACCAAGAAACCCAGTCGCAACACTTGTAATAAGAAGAACTAAAATTAACGTCACAACAGCTGGAAAAGCTGCAATCCAACCTACGCCTGTTAACCCTATTAAAATAGCGGTTCCGATAAAAGCTCCTGACATAAAAATTTCACCGTGTGCAAAATTAATGAGTTCTAAAATGCCATATACCATCGTATAACCTAGGGCAATAATGGCATATACAGCTCCTAATGTTAGTCCGTCAATTAAAACTTGTGGCAGCGTTTGTATAATATGAGCAAACATATAACCTCGTCCCTTTCGTTTTATAAAATCAATTTTAAGAAAAGAAAGGTACGAAACATCCATACCTTTCTTTTCTAAACTTTATTGTGAGATTTCCCCTTCTAATTTAGCTGGGTATGAAGGAGCGTCAAACTTATAAATAAAGATTTTAGCGTATTTATTGTCTCCTTTCTCGTCAAACCCTACCTGCGTAAGTTCTCCTTTGTATTCTTTAATACCGCGTACAGCGTCACGTACAGCTTCATGGGAAGGAAGCTTTTTATCATTGTCTTCAATTGCTTTTTGAATACCTTGAAGCATGACTTTCATGGAATCATACCCGTATACAGAATATGACTCTACTTTTTTATTGAATTTCTTCTCATAATCTTTAGCGAATTGTGTCTTGGAAGCATCGCCTGCTACTGACGTAAGATACGTATCTTTTACAGCATCTCCAGCAATATCAACTAAAGTTGAGGAGTCTAAGCCATCTCCTCCCATAAACTTAGCGGTAATTCCTTTGTCACGAGCTTGCTTAATTAAGAGTCCGCCTTCTGCATAAAGACCTCCAAAATAAACGAGATCAGGCTTTTCTTTAGAGACTTGATTTAACACACCGTTAAAATCTTTTTCTCCAACTGTTATTCCTTCAAATCCAACAATTTTTGCTCCTTCTTTTTCAGCTGCGTTTTTAAAAGCGTCTGCAAGCCCTTGTCCGTAAGCTGTTTTATCTTGAATGACAAAAATATTTTTTGCTTTCAACTCTTTAACAGCATATTCAGCTCCTGCAGGCCCTTGGAAGTCATCACGCGCTACAATGCGGTTAACCGTTTTTAACTTTCGGTCTGTTACGTCCGTTGCTGTACTTGCAGGAGAAATCATTGGAATTGAATATTTCTCATACGTTTCAGATGAAGGAATGGTAACTCCTGAATTTAAATGTCCTATCACTCCATAGACGGCTTTATCGGATCCGATTAACTGAGCGTTTGCTACACCTTTTTTAGGATCGCCTTGGTCGTCATACGGCACAAGCTGAAGTTTATATCCTAATTTTTTAAACGTGTCTTTTTCTTCATCAAGAGCTAGTTGAGCCCCCAGTTTGATTGCTTCACCTAACGTTGCACTACCTCCTGACAAAGGGCTTTGCGTAGCAATTTTAATGACATTGCTACCTTTGTCTTCTCCTGATGTACTGTTGCTCCCACAGCCAGCTACAAACCCTACCGATAAGACTGTTGTTGTTAAAATAGATAACATTTTTTTACTTAGCATGTAGTAATCGTTATAAAACGCGTACCGGCGGCTAGTCTTTTATAACGATTTTCCCTCCCTTTGTTCGCGTCTAGAACGCTTTTTATCTTTGCAACAAATGTCATTTCTGAAAACGGGGAAAAAGCTTGCTGTTTATGTACATCTTTTTTCTCACATCCTTTCATAATAGATTCACTCTCATATACAAAGAGAAACTAATAAAAGTAAAAATATAGTTATTTTTTACTATTATAAAAGGATAAACAGCAGTATTTCACCAAACTTGTCAGTAATAATGACACGTATTTTTATAATTTTCTAAATTTTATAAAAATAATTTTAATTATATTCACTTCTTTTTTACGATATACTCTTTGGCTGTATATATAACAAAAAAGCATGTCGCCATAAGGAAACATGCCTTGTAACTATTCAACCTAAAAAAAGGTGCATAATATGCACCTTTTATGTGACCCTTTGTTTTCTGCTTCTCCCCGAGTTTAACTATTATTTCGTAATGCCTGTGATCCCTCTTCCCCTGTTCGGATCTTAATCGCATTTTTTAATTCATAGATAAATATTTTTCCATCTCCAGGCTGACCTGTATTTAATACTTTCCTTGCTTTATCAACAACGTCGGATACTGGAACTTCGCAGACAACAATTTCTACTTTAATTCGTGCGTGCATATTGTCTTGTTTTTTGACGCTTCTGTAAAGCTCCGTAATGCCTTTTTGCAATCCGCACCCTAGCGCATCCGTAACCGTAATACCGCTAACGCCAATTTTCGCCAGTTCTTGCTTAAGCTCTTCAAACTTTGAAGGGCGTGTAATAATTTCAATTTTTGTTAAAACATCACTCACTGTGTTCACCCCTTTTACATATTCGATTCGTGATATGCTCTTTCACCATGCAGTGTAATATCAAGCCCAAGCGTTTCCTCTTCTTGTGTCGCACGTAGAGATACGATTAATCCAACCACTTTAACGATAATGAAGGTAGCAATGCCGACAAATAGATACGTTGCTACGATAGCCACCAGCTGTTTCCAAAGTAGACTTGGATCTCCGTAGAATAAACCATTCGCACCGGCGTCATTTACAGAAGTTGTGGCAAATAAACCTGTTGCAATACCTCCCCATGTTCCCCCAATACCGTGAAGGCCAAATGCATCTAATGCATCGTCGTAACCGATTTTCTTTTTAAGTGAGAAGATACCCCAGAAACAAACTGCTCCGCCGATAAAACCAATTAAAATAGAGGCAAACGGTGTAACGAATCCACAAGCAGGTGTAATAGCTACAAGTCCAGCAATAGCTCCCGAAACGGCTCCAAGCAGCGTAGGCTTTTTATTAATAATCCACTCTACTACAAGCCAGCCGATAATTCCTGTTGCTGCCGCTGTATTTGTGTTAATGAAAGCCGTCATTGCAACGCTGTTAATAGTTAAGGCACTTCCAACGTTAAAACCAAACCAGCCGAACCAAATCAGCATTCCGCCTAAAAGAGTTAGCGGCAAATTGTGAGGCGCTGCTGCATCGGCATTTTTTCGTTTTCCAACAACAAGAGCTAGAATTAGCCCTGCTACACCTGAAGAAATGTGAACGACGTTTCCTCCGGCAAAGTCGATAGCTCCTAGCTCACGAAGCCATCCGCCAACTCCCCAAACCCAGTGTGCAACTGGTGCATATACAAATAATGACCATAGGATAGCAAATAAGATAAATGCTGAAAACTTCATGCGCTCTGCAAAAGCTCCAGAGATAATAGCTACTGTTAATACCGCAAATGTTAGCTGAAACATCATAAACATATTATGCGGGATCGTAGCGCTGTAGTCCCCGTTTGGAGTGAACCCGACTCCTTTTAATCCTACCCAGTCCAAGTTTCCAATAAAAGCATTGCCGCCGGTTGAAAAAGCTAACGAATAGCCAGCTACTATCCAAAGAACAGATATAACAGCTAATGACCCTACGCTATACATCGCGGTACTTAACATGTTTTTACTTCGAACCATGCCCCCATAAAACAATGCAATAGCTGGTGTCATAATCCAAACCAATAATGCTGAAAAAAACATAAATACTGAATCGCCCATTTGCATGATGATTTCCCCCTTAAGTACGAATAAATAACCCCTAAATTTAATGTTAGATTATATAACATGTTTTGTTATGTTTACTATCATATTTGATTTATATGTATTTAGCAACTACTTTTTGCAAATTTATTCAGAAAATTTTTGTTTTTTTACACTTTTTTCTTTTTCTTATTTATTCTTCTTTATATATGTAAGGTGAAACACTATTAATTAGTGTTAGAATTCCTGACACAAAAAATCCTCTTCGTGGAGTAGAAGAGGATTTTTCTTTACAAATACATATATACACCTGGTCCTAGAGGAATACCGAATACAGCAAAAACAATCAACATCACAACCCAAATCCCTAAAAAAGCTAGAGTATAAGGAAGCATAAGTGAAATAATTGTGCCAAGCCCTGCCTTAGGCTCGTATTCTTTCATAAAGGCTAAAATGACAATCATGTATGGATTTAAAGGAGTGATTACATTCGTAGAAGAATCCGCTATTCGGTACGCTGCTTGAATAAATCTAGGGTTATATCCTAACAACATGAACAATGGAATAAAAATAGGTGCTTCTAGTGCCCATTGAGCAGAGCCGCTAAAAATAAGAAGGCTTAGAACAACAGTCAAAAATACAAAACCAACCACAACTGGAAGTCCAGTTAGATTTAGTGCTTTTAATGCATCCGCTCCTTCTACTGCGATCCACGTTCCAATATTAGTCCAATTAAAGTAAGCAATAAATTGAGCAGCCGCAAAAATAAGGACAATATAGCTAGCCATATCTTTCATCGAATCAGTCATATAAGCAGGTACATCTCTAGAACTTTTGATTTTCCCTACTGTTATTCCGTAAACGGAACCAACTACCCCAAAAAATAGCAGCGTAATCGGAATGATACCATCTAAAAAAGGTGATGGAACAATTCCACCGTCTTCATTTCGCAGAGGCGAGTTGGGCCACAATAAGAAAATAGCTAATACAGCGGCATAAATACATGTAGCTATGATACTGTTTTTTAATCCTTTCGCTTCCACCCGGCTAATTTCACCAAAATCCTTTTGTTTTTTCCCGTTATAACTGCCCAGCCTAGGTTCTACAATCTTTTCAGTTACGATCGCTCCTATAACGGTCAAAACAAATACAGAAGCAGCCATGAAATACCAGTTCGCTGCAGGACTGACAGCAGCGCTTGGGTCAATTGTTTTAGCAGCTTCAGTAGAAATTCCTGATAACAGTCCGTCGGTTCCGGATATAATAAGATTCGCTGTAAAACCTGATCCTACTCCAGCAAACCCTGCTGCTAATCCAGCAAGCGGGTGCCTTCCTACTGTATAAAAAATCATCGCGGCCAGCGGAGGCACGATAACAAAAGCAGCATCCGCTGCTAAGTTGGCCATAATTCCTGTAAAAATGATGGCATATGTAATCAAAGCTTTTGGGGCATTTAAAATCGTTTTCTTGATGGCCACTTCAAGCAGACCTACTTTTTCTGCAAGTCCGACTCCGAGCATCATAGCGAGTACAAGCCCAAGAGGTTTAAATTCAGTGAAATTGCTCAGCATTGATGTTAAGATATACTGAATGCCTTCGTGCGAAAGTAAACTTTTAATCGGAAGAGTTTTACCAGTACCGGGATGTACCACCGTTACCCCCATACTATTAATAGCAACAGATGCTAATACGATAATAAGAGCTAAGCATACAAACAAAATAAAAGGATCAGGTAGTTTGTTTCCAATTGCTTCTACTCTTCCTAATAGTTTGTCAAGAAAGGTTGTTGGATGTGATTTTTGCTCTGTTTGCAAATTAGGTTGTGCCATGCTTTCTCTCCTTTTTCTTTTAGATTTTTTTCCTTTTAATTACCAAAAAAGACTATTGGTACATAATAATCTGAATATTTATATTGTTCAAGCATTATTTTTAAGGAATTTTTATTTATCTATTAAAACTAATAGCATTTAGATAAATAGAGAGGCAGGCTATATTTTTTTAATCGACAATCAAAAATAACAAAAAGCTCTTTTAGAACAGAGAGCTTTTTGTTATTTCGCTATACTAGACGGAGCAGACTCTTTTCCTGATTCATTAACAGCTGTTACATAGTAACGGGCTTGAGATGCGTCGGAGTCAGCAAAGCTTTTCCGCTCAAATTCTGAAACGCTGCCAATATGAACAAATGTTCCGCCTGGGTTCTTTTTATAAATTCGGTAGCCGATAATATTACCTTCTCGTACTGCGTACCACGTAAGCAAATCACCACTCATCCTTACTACATCTTAAATCGTTAAAAAGATTAAACATTTTGAATACTATTTATATTGAACCTTCATGTTCTCTCACATTTAATGATCCTTTTTAGGAAGTATTCTCTTTCTATCTACTAAACGATTGCTGAGTGACGTTGAATCACTCTTTTAAAAACTTTTTTAAGATGTCATTTTCGTGAAGAATTCCTTCCCTTTCTATCTATCTAACGAGCACCTTATTCAATTGGATCACTTTTTTAAAAATTATTTTAGAGTCAACAGAAAAAGAGATTGAGACATAACTAAATCAATCCAATCTAAAAACGAACAAATGGGATAAATGAGCTAGTATGGATCACTTGTTACACCGCTGTTGATTTCCGTGCAAGACTTCGCTTTCCGCGGGCGGCCGATGAGCCTCCTCGTCGCTTACGCTCCTGCGGGGTCTCACCTATTCCGCTTTTCCCGCAGGAGTCTTCGCCTTGCCCTCCAATCAACAGCTAGAAGCCACTACATACATGAAATCTACGTTCACCATCACAATGAAAAAATCCGAACGATTCATCGTTCGGATCTTCCTTCAACTAAACTACTTTTGTCCCAGCCTCTTTTTCTTTACCTATTTAAAAAATCCCGCATTACGTCGTTTACTTCTTGAGGCTTTTCATGCTGAGGGGCATGAGATGCTTCAGCTAATCGGTGAACAGATATGTTTGGCACATATTCTTCAATGCCATCTAAGTTTTCAGGCATAAAAGTGGGATCTTGATTTCCCCAAATAATCTGTACGGGGATGCTTAATACTTCTTCTTCTAGCGGAAACAAAGATTTTCTTTGAAGATCTTCTTCAGTGAAAATTTTTAAATTACGGTAATAACTTAGCATCGACAGTACAGAACCATTTTTCCAAGAATTCATATATGCTTGAACATCATCGGCTGTTAGGTATTCTTTTTTTACGCCTGGATCAATCACAAGCTTACGCAAACCTGAGAAGTTGTCTCGTTCCATATAGTCCTGTGTTTCTTGTTTTTGAAACCATTTCATATACTCACTTGCTTTTTGCTGGTTTTTATTTGTTCTAAGCTCACGCATAAATGTATAAGGATGCGGACCGTTAAAAGCAATTAGTTTTTTTACATATTCCGGGTAGCGATAAGCAAATGTCCAGCCGATCCCCGCTCCCCAGTCGTGTACAACTAGCGTGCAGGAGCTATATCCCAAGCCTTCAATAACTTGGCGAATATCTTCTACTAATACATCAATCTCGTATGATTCTAGTCCGCTTGGTTTTTCAGATGAGTTATATCCTCTTAAATCCAAAGCAACTGTGTGAAACTTCTTAGAAAATTCATCTACCTGATGTCGCCAAATATGCGAAAAGTCAGGAAATCCATGAAGAAATAGCATAAGCTCTCCCTCTCCGTGGCTTATGTAATGTAAGTTAACGCCATTTACGTTTATATATTGTTCACTCATTGTTCAGTCCCTCCTTTTAGGTAGTTGTAGAGCAGTATAACGCTGCAAAAAATGAACGTCAATTCATTTGCTTCGTTCACTTCTTTTTATTTCCTTTCACGAATATAGTTAATTATTTAGAGTGTACCTTTTTAAAGGAGTGATTAAGAATGGCTCATATCTATTCAAAGGGCTGGTTTGTTCAGCAGTTAAAAGCAGTCAATATCTCTAAAATTGATGGAAGAAAGCTAGAAAGTTATAAAACCTACATTCTTCGCAACCTACATGCTGAACTTATAGAACAAGGCAAAATTAACAGCTAACAGCCCGCTTTTGACAAGCGGGCTGTTTTTAAAGCGATTGATCAATAAAAGATAATACGCGCTTTACATATTCTTTTTTGTATACATGATAATTTTGAACGTGTTCTGCTTTATCAGTTTTCCAGAAGTGAAAAGCATCTGGGTGCGTTTTAGCCATTTTTTTACTTTCAGTGTAAGGGATTTTTGTATCTCCTGTGCTGTGTATAAATAAAATCGGTCGAGGGTAAATATGCTCGACTGCTTTAATAGGACTAGCTTCAGCAGGGTCTGCATCTGCGATAACAGGAAGAGTAGCAATTGTTAGCGGTGTAAATGGAAAGTTTGGTAAATGAGACCACACAGATAGATTTTCTTTTAAATAAGAGGTTAAATCACTAAAAGGACTATCGGCTACCACTGCTTTTACATCTTCATCTTGAGAGGCTGCTAATAAAGAAGTGGCTGCTCCCATTGAAATTCCGTAGAGCACAATTGGCTCTTTTGTTGTTTCTTTCATTTTCTGAATAACGCCTAATAAATCGAGCTGCTCTTTCACGCCAATCGTAGTTTGATTCCCTTCTGAGTCTCCTGCATCTCTAAAGTCAAACATGACCACTCGATATCCCGCTTTTACAAATTCTTCACTCAACGGCAGAAATCCGGCTCCTTGTGCTTCACGGTTATTCCCGTATCCATGTGACATAATAATGGTCGCTTTTGGCTGTTTGGTTGGTTCAATCATCCATCCTTTTAAATGCGTCATCCCGTCTTTGCTCAAAAATACTTGATTGCTATAAGGCATGCCATAATCACTAGGATTTTTCACAGCAGGATTTTTATCTAATTTTGTCAGGCTTATGCCTACATAGAGAGAAATTGCCGTACAAAGTACAAAACCAAGAATAACAAAGGATATCAAGCTAATCCATATCGTTTTTTTCTTTTTACCTATAGTCGTCTGTCTATTTAGAACTGGAGTCAAGCCCTTCCCTCCTTTTCATCTAAGGTCATACTTACTATTCATATCTCTTGTTGCTGCCCTTTTTCAACTTTAAAGCTAGCTGATCTATTTTATGAATAAAATTCGTTTTATTTTCCACATATTTTTCTGGTTCAAAGCGATAGCGATGTGCTAGTTCTATTTTCAACGTTTCGTATTCTTTCGCTGCATCAGGGTGAGCGCGCAGATAATCTCGAAACCATATATGACGATTAATTTCTGGGTGGCCTTTTTCATAAATATGAACATGGTGGGTTCTTTCATTTCCGCCTTTTTGGAAGTATCGTCTTCCTTTTATGCCGTTTTCACCTTTCGCTTCGTATCCGAGCTGTTCCATCCTTTGATTATATGTATCTACTTTTTTTATATCTTTCACTTCAATAAGTAAATCAATAATCGGTTTTGCGCTTAAGCCGAGAACAGCAGTGCTTCCAATATGATGACCCTCTAAAACTTGAGCTGACATTATATTTGTTAAGGTGGCAGCTTCTTTTGTGAATTCCTTTTCCCACGCGATATTATAGGGTGCCAGCTGAATTTCTCTTATAGACTTCACCTTCAATTCCTCCTCTTACAATAAAAAACTGCTTATTATAGGATAGCCTATAATAAGCAGTTTTTCATCATTTAACATGTTATTAAGACGTATGAAACGTTTTTATCTAGTAAACGCCTGCTTCGCTAAGTTAATAATCGTCATATCATCCATTGGAGGGTTATGAAGGCCGGCACGCACATCTCTATAATACCGCTGTAGCGGATTACTGCGCTGCAAGCTTCGCGCCCCCACTATGCGCATTGCTTTGTCGACAACAGTACAGGCACTATTGGTCACCACGTGTTTGACAGCTGCTAACTCTCCGGATAATGCTGCTCGGTCGCTGGTCTCATCCCATTTACTTGCAACACTGTACATAAAGTGCCGCGCCTGCATGAGTTCAAGTTCCATCTCTCCTACTAAACGCTGCACATTTGGCAACTCGCTAATCGTTCCTTCAATACTATTAGGAGAATATTCTGTAGCAAATGAGACAGCATAATCTCTTGCTGCGATGGCTGTACCCATGTAGCAAGCTGGTATATGAAGCAGCCAGCCGCTTGGCTCATTCTTTTTAAAACCACCGAGGCGTTCAACAAGAAAATCATGTTCAATATCGACATTTTCTAGCACAAGGTCGTGACTTCCTGTACCACGCATTGCAATCATATCCCATGTTTCTTCTATTGAAAGTCCACTTGTTTCACGAGGAATTAAAAATAAGCCGATATCTTCTTCTCCTTCGATGCTTGCTTTTACCAAGAAGTAATTTAAGACTGGAGACATTGTGGTAAATGTTTTTCGGCCATTGATTCGCCACCCTTCTTTTGTTTTTACGGCTGTCGTTTCAGGTTTGCCTCCTCGAGTAGGACTTCCTGTCTTCGGTTCAGTAGCAGCGGTGTTAATAAGTGCGCCTTTTTCTATTTCTTTAAAAATAAAATCGAGCATTTGATGGCTCCAAGGCTGTTTTTCACGTAAATCCATTGTAATTCCCATATGCCATCCAATACTAAGAGCCGTAGAAGCATCTCCTTGAGCAATTAATTCTTGAAATAATAAAAAATCATAAAGGCGTAATTCATCTCCGCCATATTTGCTTTCTAGAGAAAGACGTGTGTAGCCAGCTTCTTTTAACTCTTGAATATTTTCAAATGGAAACGTACCTTCTTCATCTATTTTAAAAGCTCGTTTCTTAAATTTTTCGACTAGAGGCAGCAGTTTTTCATACGTAGGCTTTTGGTTTTTATTTACAAATGAAACACTCATTTGCTTCATCTCCTTTTTATATGACAGAGTGTCCCTATCGGATTAATATATAGTTTTTATCATAGCACATCTCACTCTTGTTGTGCATGTTTGGTGTGTTTATCTTTCTCGTCAGATCTATTATTTTTCCAATTTAATGGTCTGTTTTACCTATATATTCCATACATTTAATTGAATAAAAAGAAAGGAATGGTGTGAATGAATCAATGTCCAAAATGCGGGGCCAGTGCAAGCAAAGACCAATCATTTTGCAATAACTGTGGCTTTTCTTTCACGGTGTCTTCAGCTGCAGCTAAGCATAAAAAGAGCTGGTATATTGGCGGGGGTATTGCGCTTATACTCGTTTTAACTTTTGTATTTTATTCCCTGTTCTCTAGCTCAGAAGAAAAAACGGCTGCCCGCTTTATTGAGGCATTAGAATCGAAAGATACAGCTGTGTTAAGAGAGTTATTAGACTCTTCACAGTCTAATATAGTCATCAGTGACACATCTATTCAAGCTCTGTTTGATGCAACTTCCGATGGTTCTATTTTACGTGACATTGAAAATGACTTAAAAAATAAAACGAGTATCTATTTTACAATAAAAGAACAGAAACATTCATTATTCTTCAAAAAACAATACGTGGTCGTGCCTTCACCTTACTATATCTCCCTCACCACGCCAGAAGATGCAACGATTACAGTTAACGACACAAAACAATCGATATCCAAAAATCAAACGCAAAAAATAGGTCCTTTAATGATTGGAAATTATCCGCTTACGGCTTCTTATGAAAGCTCTTACGGAAAACTTACAGATCAAACCACTGTAAATTTTCACCGGCAAAAAGAAGAAAATATACCTCTTGTATTTAAAGGGGCTTACGTTACAATCTCATCGAATAGAGATGACGCTATTTTATTTGTAAATGGAAAAAGCACAGGACTGCAGGTGAATAGCCCATCACAAATAGGCCCTGTTGCTACGGATGGAAGCGTCACTGTTCATGCAGAAGTTCAAAAAGACGGCACGAAGTTCAAAAGCAGTCCCTATACCATTCAAAGTGAAGAAAACATTACGTTAAATATACAAACGCCGCCTGTTGAAAAAGAGAAAACCGTCATAAAAGAACGGGAGGTAATAGTACCTGGCCCGCGCTCTTATGCTACTTCAAGTTCTTATATTCTCCCTTATTCGGATTCTTACAAATTAAGCTATAGTGATATTAGCGGTTTGAGTTCGAGTGAATTAAGGCTTGCTCGGAATGAAATCTATGCGCGGCATGGGTATAGATTTAAATCGAAAGATCTTCAAGCCTATTTTGATGGAAAGTCATGGTATACGTCTGATTCATCATTTAGAGATTCCTACTTATCAAGCGTTGAAAAATATAACGTTGACTTTATCAAATCATATGAATAAGAAAAACTCCCCTTTTGCACAGGGGAGTTTTTTGATTGAAGCGAATGCTTATTCCCACGTTTTTTTACTTCCTATGATTCCTATACATGTTAATAAATTTCTTATAGCCTTCTTCATTCTTTTCACTGTAAAATAGATGTACATAAACTCAATACACGCGTAAGGAGAGATGGAGAATGAATGGAATTGGACGACTTCCACAAAAGCTTAATGGACATTTGATTTTAGAAAATATTCAGGAAACCATGATCATTGCGGATAAAGACTATCGTGTGCAGTGGATGAATGCAAGAGCAATTGAAACACTCCAGCCAGTACTCCCAATCTACCAGTTATCTCATATCCAAGAGTTAATTGGAAAGCATATGGATTTCTTTCATTCCAATCCTGAAGAAGCGAAAAAATTACTCACCTCTCTTCATACAACTTACCGAACACGTATAACGATTGGCAGTCAATACGTAGCAGAAGCTGTGATTCACCCTATTGATACAAAAGACGGTGAGCGTTATGGCTACTTGCTTATGTTATTAGATTTTACAGATCAAGCAGAAGCAGAGCTTGAAAAAGAACGGTTAATTGAGGATTTGTCTACCCCTTTATTAAAGATATGGGACGAGGTTTTAGCTGTTCCCATTACCGGTAAGATGAATATAGAACGTGGAAAGAAGCTGACTGAAACGGTATTAGATGCCGTTGTAAAAGAACAGGCGCGCTATTTGCTTATTGATTTGTCTTCCCTTCATTCGTTAGATGAAGAACACGGTTATTATATTAACACGCTCTACGAAGCTTTGCGGTTGATTGGTACCACTTGCCTTATTGTTGGTCTTTCTTCAAAAATGGCTCTCTCGCTTGTAGATTCTCAGTTTAATTGGAGGACATTTTCCACTGTTCAGCAAAGCATCTCTTACATTTTAGAAAAAAAGAATTATCAAATTGCACCCATTTTATAAGCCCATCATATCATTAAGTAATTCTCTCTCAATCGCTTTTTCCTTCAATCGGAAAAGGCGATTTTAGTTATGAGGATTTGTGAACGTTTAGGCACTTATCATCATAGGATACATTAATCAACCATAGAAAAGGGTGAGAGCATATGCCAAGTGTTATTAATATTTATAATTTAAAGATCAACAGTATCTCAAGCAACGGTTCTGTCAACATTGGCGAAGCACTCCATAACAGTCACACGGCTCATTCAAAATCCACTGGTACGAACTCTTCTTATGGTGATGTCTCACCTGCTTCCTCGAAAATGCGAAACATTTATATCGATCCTGATACAAATGACCAAACAGATATTGCAAACGTTGATCATGTCAATGGTTATCAGCAGTGATATAGGGCAATGCTTGTCAACAGCATGACGACAAACGGTGAATACATTCTCTCTTAAAGCCATAGGCCGTTAGAGTGGAATGAATAAAAACAGTAAGGAGTCTCTTTATGCCTCTTCAAATTAACGTTTTTAATATCGTAACAAATGGTGTCACGCAAAACGCAAATATTGATTTTGGTTCCACCATTCAAAACAGTCACACGGCGAACTCAAAGTTTAACGGCGCGAATTTCTCTTTAGGTAACTTCTCTCCTACTTGCTCTCAAATGAATACGGGCGTGTTAGATCCTGATGTAAGTGATCAAGATCAAATTGCAAACCCTTCAGCTCCAATTGGAAATCAAATTTAGCTTTGATAATTCGGTCATTTTACTTGGCACACTACAAGGAGGTGTATAAATATGTTTCCGTTTGGAAAGTCTCCTTTTAAAGGAATGATGGAAAATCTCCCAAAAGGAATGGCATCAAAAGACATGAATAAATATATTCAGCAAATGATTTCTTCTACGATGTCCCATTCTTTTCCGGATTTTATGCAAGGAAATGAATTCTTTAAGCAAGCCCAAGACATGATGAAAGAACAGCAGGATATGGGGAATGAAGGGCATGGGCAGAAGCTAAGAAAATTTGATTCGAACGTCATCAATACATTAGACGAATGTATTGTTCAGTTAAAAATCCCTAACCGCGATATTGTATCAAGCATTAAAGTTTATCATACTCCATATGTGTGTACAATTGAAGGAATAGATGGAGAAGAACCATTCAAAGAAGAAATTCAGCTTCCTTGTTCGGTTCGTAAAAAAGGCACACGCGCCGTATATCGTTCCGGGGTGTTGGAAATCCGGATGCCTAAACATGTTAATATTCCTATGTCTCAAATAGACGTCCACGATTTAGATTAAAGTGGACGTTTTTTTCTGTTTTCATGCATACATATAAAATAGAAAGCGGCAAAAGGCCTTGTTTTACTTTTTTAAAGAAGGTGAAAAATATGAATCATGGAAAGTTTAAAAAGTGGGCAGAAACGTTACAAGAAGAAAACCATACAAAATTTTGGGAAAAGATTTTTGACGATGATAGCGAAGAAAAGAATGATACGGAAGCAGATGCTTCTCCTCAAATTGTAAATGAGTATCGAGATTATCCTTTAATTGATGTATATGAATGGGCAAATCAACTGTTAGTTGTGATTGAAATACCCGGTGCTAAACGAACAGACGTCGAATTGACCATGCACGAAAATACTTTACACATATCCGGTTCATCTCTTTTAACGATGAAGGATGCAAATGTTCTTCACAAAGAAAGACGTGAAGGAACGTTTCAACGATCAATCATCCTTCCACCTGCTGTAGGGGAAGCGCCATGTCACGCATCATTTAAAGATGGTCTTTTGCACGTGAAATTTGATTTGTAATTTATTGTGCAGAAATATACGTAGCATGAAAGGCAGGGAATTTCATGTTTTCTAAGTGGTTTAAACAATCGCCTAAAATTGAAACAGTCCGTAAAATAAATCCGTCTTCCCTTCCAACCCAAAAAAAAGCAACTCCCATAGACCAACGTTCTACTCAAAAGCGGAAAGAATTACCCGAAAAGATGAAGCCAAAAAAACAGTCTGATATAAAGAAACCTCCTCAGCAGCCAAAGAAGTTGCCTAGCCAAACGGAGCCTAAGACATCTGCTGAAGCTGAATTCACAAAACCTGCTCTTTCGTCAGAGTCAGCGCTGAACCTGCAGGAGATTCTTGATCAAGTGACGCGTTTAACCGACGCGATCCCTAAAATAGAAGAGCTTCATCAGCAATTACATGAATTAGCTCACCTTATTCAATCACTGTCTCAACTGCACGAGCAAACAGCTCATTTACTCTCGGCTATGCAGTCAGCTCCTAATTTCGAAGAGATCCAAAATCAGCTCTCTACGTTAAAGGAATTATCTTCTAATACAGCTTTATATGAGATGTTGACAAGTCTTGACAAAAAGATTAGTGAAGTAACCCAGCCAAGGCAGTCCATTGTTGTTGAAAAAATTATGGTCGAAAAAGTATTGTTAGACAAAATTGACCTTAGTAATAATTTCGGCCAGCTAGGCATTAAAGATTTGACTGGCCACTTAAACATCGGTACAACTTACAGCGCTGATTCCGATCAAGTAGATGAAGAAGTCAAAGACTTGTTTTCTGTAAAGCTAAAAGAAAAAAAGATTGATGAACATACAACTGAGACAACGATGAGTTCAGGAGGTGAAACAGAGAAACCTGATCACGCCGAAGAATAAAAAATGACCGCCACTGCTTATTTAAAGCAATTGTCGGTCATTTTTGTTTCAAGAAATACTTGTAATTCTTTCTGTAGACGTTCCATTAAGAAATCTGAAATTTCTTCTTGATTTTCTTCTTTATGATGAGAGGATGCTAAAACAATACGTCCTGTTTTTCCTAAGAAAGCCCGGTATTCGATTACCTTCATCGCACCATGAAGTAAGTTCGCATCCGAAAGCGGCGCATTTGTTACTAACATAATATCCATTTCATTCTCTTTTTTACCATGTGTCAGCACAGCTAGCCACGAGTACCCTTTATCATCTTTTAAGCGAACTTCTTGACTAGATAAAGACGCCGATTCCCACGCCGTGTCAGCACTGCTTTGCTGTTGAACAATTTCTTGACACCAGTCTAGACCTGTTTCATTTGAACCAAGTGAAAGAGTTCTCAAAGGACGAACAAACGATAAAGACAACAGGCCCGGTTCCTTTTGTAATTGATACAATTGATGGAAGTCCGTCTCTGGATATTGATACGGCGGCACAAAAGCAATTTGTCGCTTGTTCACAGCGGGATGGTGAAATACATGCAAATCAACACCATATACTCTTTTTAACGTAGCTGCATCATGAAAAATGGCATCCATCCCCGTTTCTTCTACTCTTCCATCTTTCAATAACACGGCATCATCTGCAAACAGCGAGGCGATGTTGAGATCATGCAAAATGGCCAGGACCGTTAAGCTCATTTCCTGCTGTAAAGTTTTTAACAGCTGAAGCAGTTCCATCGTATGTTTTACATCTAAGTGATTAGTTGGTTCATCAAGAAGTAAGTAGTCAGGTTCTTGCGCTAGTGCTTTAGCCAGTAAAACCCGCTGTTTTTCTCCACCGCTCAGCGATTGAAAGGGATGATTTCTGTAGTGCCAGACGTTTGTTAATTTCATCACGCTTTCCACCACTTCTTCATCCTGTGCTGATACAGTGCTAAACAAACCTTTTGCCTGATAAGGATAACGTCCAAGTGAAACAATTTCTTGAACCGTAAATTCTAACCCAATTTGATTTTCTTGCGTCATAACTGCGACTTTTTGCGCAAGTTGTTTTGGTGAATAAGCTTTCACTGACTTTCCTTCTACCTTCACTTCTCCTGACTGAATGCTTAATACATTCATAATTAAGCGAATAAGCGTTGTTTTCCCGCTTCCATTTGGTCCTAGTAAAGCGACAAAAGAACCTTTGTCTACGGTGAACGTGATGTCACGAACGGTCGGTTGCTGTTTATCGTATCCTCCTGTCACATTATATAGTTCAATCATGATATTCCTCTCTTCCGCATACGTTCTTTTACAAGGAGCAGCGTAAAAATCGGCGAACCAATTAAGGCGGTTACAACTCCGATCGGCAGTTCACGCGGTTCTAATATCGTTCGTGCCAATAAATCTGCTAAAACTAAATAACTTCCTCCGATTAAAATAGAAAGCGGCAGTACATGCTTATGATTAGCTCCCGCTACGAGACGTACTACATGGGGAATAACCAAGCCAACAAATCCGATTGCTCCGGATACTGATACCGCAGCCCCTGTCAATACGGAGGCTCCTATTAAAATCATTCTTTTTTTCTTCTTTACGTCTATTCCCATAAACTGAGCGGATTGATCGCCAAATGCTAAGCCGTTCAGCTCTTTTACATGTAACAGCAGCATAATCGTACCGATCAAAAAGAACGGCCCTAATATTTGAATATGAGACCATCCTCTCATCGATACGCTTCCCATCAGCCAATATAAAACCTGTCTTACATCTTCTTCAGGAGAAAGAGCCACAATTAATGAAATAAGCGCGCTCATAAAGGATGATAAAATAATTCCTGCTAAGATGATGGTTTCATTGGCCAAATTGCCGCTTGCGAGCTTCGTAATACCAAAAACTAAAAGAAGGGTAATAAATCCAGATACAATGCCGACTACAGGCAGCGTGAAGATGGATAAACCAAAAATACTCCAATGAAAATAAATTGCCATGACAGAGCCAAGGGTTGCACCTGAGGAAACCCCAATCGTGTAAGGGTCGGCAAGAGAATTTCTTAATAGTCCTTGAAAAGCAGCACCTGCTATAGAAAGCGAAGCTCCTACTAAAAATGCCACCAGTACTCTTGGAAATCGAATTTGCCAAATGATTAAATCCATATTTTCCGGACCGCGATATAAGGATAATCCGGTAAGGTGGCCAATAATAATTTTGATTGTATCTCCTACGGTTAACGAAACCGTACCAATAAATACGCCCATGATAACCGAAGTACATACAATAAATAAACTCACTATGTATAAAATAGATGTTTTGTTAAAAAAGATACGTTTAAAAATCAATACTTTCAGCTCCTCTAGGAAACGAGGCGTGATGTTTTACATTACATTAACCATTCATTTTCCTGTCCATAAACCATGTTTCCACCATACATAGAGTTGGAAACAATCATCTTTTATTTGTTATGAGTGCTAGACTGTTGAACTAGACAACATAGAATAGCGTACTAAAAATTCTGGTAAAAAAACAAGTGAAAGCCTCTGCAAGCTATACTTTTTGTGCTTGCTCCGGGCTTTTATAGTTGTCTATTAAATGATACAGCTTTTCCATATCTATAGCTTCTCGCACATACGCCGCTGCTTTTGAAAAAGACTCATCTTTTTGCAGGCGGCTGTTAAATGTATCCGTAATGGGCGGCAATTTTTTATGTTTACGAATTTGATTAAGCAAAGCTCTGCGCAAAGTATCATTATGAAAGACATCATGAACATACGTACCAATGACGTTTTCTTTAACCGTTCCTTCTTTTTCATCATCGACCACTGCAAAAGCCTCCGTCATGCTCTTAGAAACCGTCTTTCCCATATGAATTTCGTAGCCTTCAATCGAAACTTTTTCACTCTCTAGCTGAACGTATCCAGAAACTCTTTCTGTTTTTTTGCTGGTAGTCATAATGGTTTCCACCGGAAGCAAACCCAGCCCTTTAATAGATTCAATTCGGGACTCTACTGCATCGGGATCTGTAATCGTCTCACCTAACATTTGATATCCTCCGCAGATGCCAATAACGTGAACGTTCGTTGTGTTCAAGACTTGATTAATTGCTAGACCCAGGCCGCTTTCTTGTAAAAACTGCGCATCTTCAATCGTATTTTTACTTCCTGGTAAAACAATTAAATCAGGCGTACCTAATTGTGACGGCTTGGTTACAAGTCTCACATGACAGTCTTCTTCTAAGCTTAGAGGGTCGATGTCTGTAAAATTTGAGATGCGTGGATACGAGATAACCGCAATATCGATTTCTTTTAACGGATTCACAAGCGTTGAGTAATTTCTGAGTGATAACGAATCTTCAGCGTCAATTTCCACGTCGTGCATATAAGGAATAACTCCTAGTACCGGAACACCTGTGTATTCTTCAAACCACTTCAACCCCGGTTTTAAAAGCTCTAAGTCTCCTCGGAATTTATTGATTAACACCCCGATAACTCTAGACTTGTGTTCATCTGGAAGCAATTGAAGAGTACCCACTAAGCTTGCAAAAACCCCTCCTTTATCAATATCTCCTACTAACACAACAGGGGCTTCGGCTATCTTTGCTACGCGCATATTCACGAGTTCCCGATCGTTTAAATTCACTTCAGCAGGACTTCCAGCACCTTCAATCACAATTCGATCATAATGATTTGCAAGCTCTTTATAAGCCTCTGTGATAACGTTCAAACCTTCATTAAAAAATTCTTGCCGATACTGAAAAGCAAACATATTACGAAGCGGCTTTCCATGAACGACAATTTGAGATTCATGATCACGAGTTGGTTTAATTAAAATAGGGTTCATATTGGTTGTTGCTTCTACTCCAGCCGCTTCTGCTTGAATTCCTTGCGCTCTGCCAATTTCTTTTCCATCCATTGTAATGTATGAATTGAGCGCCATATTTTGCGATTTAAACGGTGCAGTTTGATAGCCGTCTTCTTTAAAAATGCGGCAAAATGCTGTAGCAATCATGCTTTTTCCAGCGTCTGAGTGCGTTCCTTGAATCATAAGAGGTTTTCCTTTTTTCACTTTATCCACTCCCTATCACATAAAAAAACCTTAACTGTAAAAGTCAAGGTTTGGTCATGCGCTCATTAACACATTGTCTTGACTTATTTCTCCCACCGAAAAATAAGGGGTTTTTAAAAGCAGGTCTCCTGGCTTATGCTTCATTTTACTTCTGCTCCCTTCCTAGTTTAACTAGTGGGTCTTTGCAGGTTCATCCACATTTACAGTAGCGGGGGCTGCACCGGATTTACACCGATTTCCCTATTATCCTCCTTAGAGGCACTTTTAAAATCATTTATTCTTTATTGTAACGAATTTTATAACCATTCACAATAACAATTTTCTTCTATTATTATATATTACTGTGTTTATACTTATTTGGATCTCGTATGCTATAATAACAATTATTTTCCAAACATCTTATGTAATAGCTAGGAAGGTGCTCACAGTTGAAGAAAAAAATAATTTATATCTTTATTAGTTTGCTTGTTCTTTATATAGCAATCATATCTTTTTTTATGTATCAAATAGCTCACAAGCCTGTTCCACAAAAAGCAGATTACGTGCTCATTTTAGGTTCTAAAGTAGATGGAGATCAAATGTCTCCTAGTTTAAAAGAACGAGTAAAGACGGCTTTATCTTATTTACAAACACATAAACAAACAAAAGTCATCGTAACGGGTGGAAAAGGATCCGATGAAGAAATCTCTGAAGCAGAAGCAGCCTATCGTTTTCTACGAAAAGAAGGAATTGAAAAGGATCGAATTATAAAAGAAGACCAGTCAACTTCTACTTTTGAGAATTTTACTTTCACTAAAAAGAAAGTCGATATTCAAAATAAAAAAGTAGTGCTTGTTAGCAGTGATTTTCATTTATTTCGCTCCTCTATTATTGCCAAGCGTCAAGGCTTTCACATATATCCTTTAGGTGCAAAAACACCTAACTCAATTAAACTTCAAGCCTACTTTCGTGAGTATGCTGCTATTTTAAAAACATGGCTGTTTGATAAATAAATAGAGTACACGCCTATATAAACGAAAAAACACGGCATGAATTCATGCCGTGTTTTTTATTAGTCATCTGTATCGATAACTGCTTTTGGTAAACCTGTATATTTCGCCCAGTAGAAAATACCGAGGGAAACGAGAGCAATTAAAATTAAGTCAAGTGGGTTGCTTAGCACACCTTGTCCTCCACCAAATGAACCTAGGTAAGAGATAACAAGCATAATAATATAATAAGCAACTAGCCACCACGCAGATTTAAGCTGCTGTGCAAATTTTACAACGTCAGTTGGTACGTATTTTTTAAACGCTACGTAGATAACGACCATTAGAAGCTGTGATCCTAGAAGCCAAGAAATTGTCGTCCACCCTGACCAATACACGATGTAGGAACAGAAGATAAATGAAACAGGAGCAATAACACTCATACCTTTTAATTTAAAAGGCTTTTTAAGGTCTTTTGCATTTACTCTGAATGCAGCAGCTGAAATTGGCGCAATAGCATAAGACAGAATAAGTGCTACTGAACATACGTTTACTAGTGCTTCCCACGAAGGAAATGGCAGTGTCCAGAATACAGACATTCCAAATGATAGCCATAGTGACGCACGTGGAATTCCTGTTTTCTTATCTACTTTTGAGAAACGTTTAAATAGTGTTCCATTACGAGACCAAGCATAAACTAGACGAGAAGTTGTATTCATAAAGATGTTCCCGTTACCGCCTGGTGATAAAATAGCATCAAAAATAACAAGCGTTACTAACCAGCCAAGGCCTAGAATAAGTGCAATATCTTTAAATGGTAAAGAGAATTGCTCTTGAATTGTTCCCCATCCTCCTGATAGCATATCAGACGGAATGTTACCAATGAACAATACTTGCAGTGCTGTGTAAATAATCGCTGAAAGTACAATACAGATAATTAGCGCGATTGGAATATTACGCTGCGGATTTTTAACTTCACTGGCTACAGAAACAATAGGGTGAAGTCCTAGGTAGGCAAACATAACGCCACCTGTTGAAATGGCTGCTTGAATACCATTAAAACCAAACGGAGCAAAATCGCCAGTTGTAAAGTTAGCTGATTTGAAGTGATAAGCTAACACGACGATAATTGTAAGAGGAACCGCATATTTGAACACAGATATAATGACATTTGACTTAGCAAATGCTTTTACACTTACGTAGTTAATGATAAAAAATAGCGTTAACAACGCGAACTGAAATAACCAGCCAATTGTAGTAGGCGATTCAGAACCATGTTTAGTTAGACCAGGAAGCCAAAAAGCAACATACTGACGTACAGCCGTTACCTCGATGGCAATCAAACTAGTGTAAGCAATAATGGTAATGAATGAAATTAAGTAACCCACTAAGTGACCATGTGAGTAAACTGGATAACGGATAATTCCACCGGTACGCGGCAGCGCTGCTCCAAGTTCAGCATACACTAAACCGATAAGTAAAATAATGACTCCGCCAATCAGCCACGAAAAACTTCCGGCTGGACCAGCCTTTGACGCTACGTTACTAACCGCAAATAACCAGGCGGAACCAAAAATAGCTCCCATCCCAATTAACGTTAGGTCAAGTAACGATATTGATTTTTTAAACTTTCCTTGATCAGACATAAAATCCTCCTTTAAAATTCCCACTCCACATACCTAACGCCCTTGCGTCCGATATGGGATTCTTTACATCATCCTCCTCTTACTAAGACCTCACAAGTGGATATGTTAACAAATATTCTCTAAAAAACCAAGTTAAAAACTTTATTTTTTTGCAAAACATCATTGAATTGTTTATGTATAACGCATAAATTCCACAGAAGATTTGAGGACTACTCCCCTTATTTAACCGCATTTTTCTTAGGTTAAACATAAAAGAATATTCAAACTATTCTTCGTAAAAAAAAGCTTGAAATTAGAAAATCCCAAGCTTTTTTTGTGATTATTTAAATACTTTTACACGTTCACTTAGCGCTTGAAACTCTTTTTCTCCCGCCGGTGCCACAGGATTACCAAATGGCATTTGGGCAATCAGCTTCCATGAACTTGGAATATGCCAAGCTGCTTTTACTTCATCGTCAATCAATGGATTGTAATGTTGTAAAGTTGCTCCTAGGCCTTCCAGCTCAAGTGCTGTCCAGATTACATGCTGCAGCATACCTGATGATTGGTTAGACCAAACTGGGAAATTTTCGCTATAAGATGCGAATTGTTTTTGCAACCCTTCAATTACTTCTTGATCTTCAAAGAAAAGAACTGTTCCATAGCCGCTTCCGAATAAGTTCATTTTTTGATCCGTATCTGCAAAATTTTCAGCTGGCACAATTTCACGAAGCGTTTCTCTCGTAATACCCCATACTTTATCATGCTGTTCGCCAAATAAAACGACTACGCGTGCGCTTTGAGAATTAAATGATGAAGGGGTATGTTTCACCGCAAAGTTAATAATTTCTTCAATTTTTTCTTCTGATATTTTTACATTTTTATCAATTGCATAAATAGAACGTCGGTTTTTAATTGCTTCATAAAAATCTTTTCCAACCTGTTGCTGATCACTTGATTTATCAAATAATTTATCTAAAAAACCCATTTTCCACACTCCTAATTGTTTGTTTTTTTAAACTTAAATTGCATGTTTATACCCTTCCCCCTGATAAAAGAGGATAAACAAGATATAATGAATTCTTATATCTCTAATTCGAGATATTAAACCGAAAAAATATTAATTGAAATTTAATTACTTTATGTAACTTACTTTACAATGATTATTTCAGTCTGTCAAGAAAAAAATTATTATTTGCTTCTTTTCTTGATTATATGAAAAAAGACTGCTAGATATGGCAGTCTTTTTTCGTAGATGCTTAATGTTCATAAATCATTTTTCGCGTCATTCCTCCGTCTACTACGAGGTTAGCTCCTGTCACAAAATCATTTTCAGCGTTTGTTAAGTACATACACGCTCTTGAAATATCCGCCGGCGTTCCCACTCGATTAGACGGATGCTGCGTATGATCAATTTCACGGAGGCCATCGTAATCCGATGTCTCAATCCATCCTGGAGAAATAGCATTTACTGTGATGTTGTCACCACCAAGCGAAATGGCAAGTGCATGAGTTAAAGCAACGATTCCTCCTTTTGTAGCGGCGTAGGCTTCTGTATGAGGTTCAGACATTGTAGCTCTCGTAGAAGCTAAGTTCACAATAGAGCCTCCGCTTTCATTTTTCCTCATCACTTTAGCCGCTTCGCGAGAGCATAAAAACACGCTGCGCAAGTTCGCATTGATAATGTCATCCCATTCATCAACGGTTAGCTCATACGGTGATTTCCAGCGAGAAACGCCTGCATTATTAATCAAAATATGTATCGTCCCATACGTACTGACCGTTTTTTCAATGAGATTTAAAATATCTCCTTCTTTTCGGACGTCTGTTTTTACAAAAATGGCTTCCCCGTCTTGTCTTTGAATAGCCTCTGCGTGACGCTCCCCTTCCGTTTCGTCCATGTCTGCCAATACTACTTTTGCTCCTTGTCTCGCGTATGCGCGGGACACATCTTTTCCTATTCCATTCGCAGCTCCAGTAACAACGACAACTAGATCTTTAAACGACATATCATCCCCTCCTTATACGCTTTATTCACTTTTTTCTTCATCTTTAAACAAGTGATCCGTGACGAAAAGAGCAAACGTTTCAGCTGTTAACTTGCATCCAGAAGCTTTTGGGTGACCTCCTCCTCCGAGGTGCCCAACAATTTCTGCTAAGTTGATCTCGTCTTTTACTGCACGGAAGCCAATCTTTTGGCGTCCCATATCTACCATAACGGAAAAGTCAATATCTTCGTTTTCTAGACATAGTGCATTTCCTAGCTCAGACTGATATGTATCTGCAAATACAATGCCTGCGTTATACTCTGTTTTAGCAATTTCAACGCTTTCTTTTATGATTTGTTTTTGTTTGTCATAAATGTATTTTTCAATCTTTTTTTCTTCTGCTTCCAGTAAAATTTCGTGTTTGTCCGTAAATGTAAATTCTTGATTTTCAGTATGATAAGATTCACGAAGTGTTTCTAGAATGGTCTCTTTAAATTCTTCATGCGGGATTAGATAATATAGGTGATTGAGGCGCTTTGCTTTCAAGTTATTTTCATGGAACCAGTCCCACGTATCAAATAAGCGCACAAGTTCTACGTATTCATCAAGCAACGCCGTTTTTTGAAGCATGTTGTGGCGTACTAAGTAGTCGTAGAAAAGAGATGTAGCTGCCGTCTTTTTACCGTTTTCATCTTCCGCGATAACATGAACCCAATCATATTTCTCAGCTAGTGGAAGAGCAGAGATATGATGGTCAATAAGAGTGATTTGCTGGCCTTTTTTTACCAGTTCATTTAATTTTTCCGCTACTTCATCATTCACGCTAATATCCGTTATGTATAAAGCTGTGTCTCCATCGTTTTCGTCTTCAATAAAATGCTCCACCGTGTCATTGATGCGGCCAATGCTTACCGTGCTGTAATCAAAATTGTCGTCGTCAAAAGCTAACCGCCCCAACAATGCTGGACTTACACCATCTAAATCGTTATGTGAAATTAATTTTATTTTTGTCATCAATCAAAACTCCTTTATTCTCAGTCGCCTTAGTATATGTACCGGCTTGTATATTATAGCAATTTCAACATAAAAATGCTGTTATTTACTTTGAAGAGAATGAATATATTCGCAATAAACAAAAGTGAAGTCCACGTTTAGACGTAGACTTATTTGCATCAAAAAGCACTCTTTTCGTATAAAAAGAGTGCTTTTTCACTTACTCTAAATTGCTATGCTGCTTAAACGCCTGTTCATGATCCGTGTGGTTCAAATTCCCGTATTCCAAGCAAATGGTATCAAATACAACGTGAGCACATTGATCAAATAATGAACCAAGAGGCTGAATAGAAGCTGCTTCATTTTCGCTTCGGTATTTGGTTGCAGCAGGAATGTGCAGCAGCTTATCAGTATGAGCAGTTAATGGTGATTCTGTACTAGCTGAAATACCGATAACTGAACATCCTACTTCTTTGGCTTTTTTAGCTATACTCACCACTTGCTGTGTTTTTCCTGAACCAGATACAGCCACCAATACGTCACCTGCTGCAATCGAAGGAGTAATGGTCTCCCCTACAACGTATACTGTCGCACCTAAATGCATCAGTCTCATCGCAAATGATTTGCCCATTAAACCAGAGCGACCTTCGCCTATAACAAAAATTCGTTTAGCTTGATAAAGTAAAAACGCTACTTCTTCTATTTGAGGTTCTTTTATGTGATTCATTACGGTCGTAATTTCATGTAAAATCGTGTGTGTTTTTGTCATTATACGTTCCCCCTGCTCATAAATAAATCTTGAAACTCAGCAGATGCCTTTGCCACATCCGCGCTTTTTGTAATGGCTGATCCAATAATCGCTACGTCTGCCTTCATTTGAAGTAACGATGCTGCTGAGGTTGGATTAATTCCTCCTGCTACTGCCATTTGCGCATCTGAATGAAAATACTGCCGCAAATTTATTTGACTCAGCAATTTTCCTTCTTTTTCTTGTTCGTCTTTGCTGATATGATGGCAGAAAATAGAGTTATTGTAAATACTTACTTGCTTTTGTAAGCTGCTTGACGTATTTAATAAATCAACCATCATTTTTTTATTCCATTTTTCGCTTACATTTGCACACGTTTCTATCGTTGGTAAAGGTGATACGCCCATTACCGTTGCTACATCTGCCCCTGCTTGATAGCACATTGTAAACTCATACTCTGCGTTATCAATCGTTTTTATATCTGCTACAATCGTTTTATGCGGAAAGGCATGTTTGATTTTATAAATGCTTTCAATTCCGTACTCTTTTATAAGAGATGTACCTACTTCAATCCAATCAACAGAGGGTTCAGCCAGCTTGGCAAGTATAATAGCTTCTTCAATTGTGACGCGATCTAATGCTAGTTGTATCTTCATATTTCTTCTCCTCACTTTCTACTAAATCGGTTTAGTAACAGCGTGAAAAAACCAATATTTTAATGAGCTAAAAAGAGCACGCCATAGGCGCTCTTTTTAGCTTAATGCGATAAAGTCGTTTCCCGAATAATTAATTCACACTCATACTGGTACTCTTCATAAGCTATTTTTTCTTTTAAAATTTGCTTAATGAGTAAATCTGCTGCTTTTGTTCCCATATCAAAAGCAGGCTGCGAAATCGTGGTAACGGCAGGCGTTGCTACATCTGCATAAGGAATATTATCATAAACAATTAAAGATAAATCATTTGGGATATTAAATCCGTTTTGTTTAATAAATTTCTGCACTTCAATGAATACTAAGTCGTTTCCAGCAAGCAGCGCTGTCGGCGGACTGTCGGCTGCAAATAGCTTCTCAAGCGCTTTTTGCATGTCCGCTTTTTTGCAGTTAATAATCATGGATTCATTTACAGGCATGCTTGCTGATGTTAACGCTTCTTTGTACCCTTCTATACGTTCAATCCGAGGTGTAATGGTTAATGGTTCTGTAATAATCGCTATATGCTTATGTCCAAGCTGGAGCAGATGCAAAATAGCCTGTTTTGTGGCTTCTTTATTGTTCGCCACTACGGATGGGATTTTCCCTTTTACATCATGAATTTTACGATCCATAATGACAACCGGATATTCTTCTTTACTCATCTGTTCATAAAGAGAAGTATTGGCCCCCGTTGGAAATAAAATAAGACCATCTACTTGCTTTGCTTTTAACATATTAATATATTTCTTTTCTTTCTCAGGATCATCATCTGCGTTACAGATGATGGCATGTATATCTTGTGAATGGCAATAGTCCTCAATTGCACGAATGACTTCAGTGGAAAATCTGTGCATAATATTCGCGACAATAATCCCAATCATCGACGTTCGCTTTTGTTTTAAGCTCCGTGCTAGATAGTTGGGCTGATAGCCGAGTGTATCAATCGCTTCTTTAATTTTCTTTCGTGTTTCTTCTCCCATATATTCGTACCGCTTGTTAATGTATTGTGATACGGTGCTTTTGGAGACATTTGCTGTTTTGGCAACATCAAGCATAGTAACTTTTTGCATCATGATCCGTCCTTTTCATTCAATCCCTAAAATTATGCTACTCCTAGTGTAAACGAAAAAAACGAAAAAGGAAAAGCCTTCTTAGTAGTAGAAGGCTTTATTTACTAAGCGTACGCAAGCCTAGCTTCTTGAATTTCATGAGTAAAACGTTTTGCTTCCTTTGTTACTTGAAGTAAGTATTCAGGAGTTGGAAGCTGTTTTCCATCCACTAATGTGCTTCCTGCTCCAATAGCAGCTGCTCCCGCTTTGATATAAGCTCCCGCATTCTCAGCTGTAACGCCTCCTGTTGGCATTAATGGAATGTGTGGAAGCGGTCCTGCTATATTTTTAAAATAGGCGGGGCCTACTACACTTGCCGGGAAGACTTTAATCATATCTGCACCGCATTCATATGCTGTTAAAATTTCAGTTGGAGTAAAAGCTCCCGGAACGCTAATTACCCCGTATCTTTTAGCCGTTTTAATTGTTCGTTCGTTCACTGTAGGAGAAAAAATAAATGATGCTCCCGCCATAATAGCGATTCGTGCTGTTTCTTCGTCTAGAACAGTTCCTGCTCCAATAAACATCGAGTCGTCAAATTCATTTTTCAACTCTTTAATAACCTCTACAGCAGCAGGGTTTTCCATTGTAATTTCTAGGGTTGTTACTCCGCCTTCTTTTAACGCGTAGGCAAGCGGGATAATTCGCTCAGCACTTGCTCCTCGAATGACCGCTACAATACCGCTACTTGTAATTTTCTTAATCTGCATTTTAATTCTCCTTTTCTATGGTTACATTAAGCCGTTGTTTCGACTGGCTTTATACTTTGAACTTCTCTTGGCTTTTTCGTTGCAACAATAGTTAGAATCGCAGCAAGGAATAGTGCTCCGGCCATAAAGATATATGAAGCGCCGAATCCTCCTGTTGATCCATTTAAAAACCCTACAATATAAGAACCAGCAAATGAACCAAGTGCGCCCATACTATTAATCAAGGCCATTGCTCCTCCAGCAACATTACGCGGTAAAATTTCAGGAATAATCGCAAAGAACGGTCCGTACGGAGCGTACATCGTTCCTCCGGCGATAACGAGTAAGGTAAAAGAAAGCCAGAAATTGCTTGTGCCAACTAAATAAGATCCGTAAAAAGCAAGCGCTCCTACTAATAAGAACGGCCATACAAATGCGCTACGTTTTAAAAACTTATCTGATAGATATGAAACCGCTAACATTAATACAACTGCTAATACGTAAGGAACGGACGCTAACCATCCTGTCTTCACTATACTCATGTTAGGCGCTGCTTTAATAATAGACGGCAGCCACATAACAAATCCGTAGACGCCGATACTCCATAAAGCATATTGAATGCTTAATAAAATGACGATACGATTTTTGAAAGCTTCTTTATAGCTTTTAACAGGTTTGATTCCTTCTTGTTCTTTTTGTAATGCGTCATGTAAATCCGCTTTTTCTTTTTTCGACAGCCATCCTGCATCTTTTGGCTCATCATTTACTAGTTTCCACCATAAAAATGCCCAAATAACAGCCGGAAAACCTTCTAAAATAAACATCCATCTCCAGCCAAACGATTCTAGCAAATACCCAGAAACAATAGACATCCAAAGAACTGTTGCCGGGTTTCCTAAAATTAAAAACGTGTTGGCTCTAGAACGTTCTGCTTTTGTAAACCAGTGGCTCAAAAACACGAGCATAGCAGGCATAACGGCACTTTCAACTACTCCCAAAGCAAATCGAATAACAAACAAAAACCCAACGTGGCTTACCATACCCGTAGCTGTAGCAAGTCCTCCCCATAAAATCAGAGACCAAAAAATCAGCTTTTTGGCGCTTTTATTTTCAGCATAGTGAGCACCTGGAATCTGAAAAAAGAAATAACCTAAGAAAAAGAGCGATCCTAATAAAGACGAAATACCTGGCGTAATATGAAGATCTTCTGCCAGCCCTGACGCTGCTCCAAATCCATAGTTTGCACGGTCTAAATAAGCAAGACTATATGTGATAAATACGATAGGAATTAACCGGAGCCATCTTTTTTTTGCTAGCTGCTGTTTCATCATCATTTCACTCCTTGTTTTTGAGATTCCATATATCTTTGCAACTGCTGTTCAGTTGGATATCCGTCGTTATCTCCAGGGCTTTGTACAGCTAATGACCCAATGGCATTTGCTCTCATGACAGATTGAGTAAGAGAATCATTTTGAAGAAGTCCGCTTAACAGTCCTACTGCAAAACCGTCTCCTGCTCCGACTGTATCCACTATTTGTTTCACTTTTATTCCTTTAACTATTCCTTGCTCTCTTGCCGTCTTAAAAAAGGCTCCTTGTTCACCTAGTTTAATAACAACAAGCTCTACGCCTGCATTTAAATAATAAGAAGCAATGTCTTCCGGATTTTCGTAACCGGTTAAGATTTTTCCTTCTTCAATACCCGGCAGAACGTAGTTTGCTTGTTTAGCAGCTTCATTGATTGTAAAAACCATTTCTTCCTTTGATGTCCAAAGAGTCGGTCGCAGGTTTGGATCAAAGGAAACCGTTCTCCCAGCTGCTTTCATAGATGTAAGTGCATGTAGAGCAAATTCGCGCATACTTGCTGACACAGCAAGCGGTATTCCTGTCATATGCATATGTTTTGCTGCTAAAAAATAGTTTCTATTAAAATCGCTGGAGTGCAAGTGACTGGCTGCTGAATTTTTTCGGAAGTAACAAACTTCTGGATCTCCCACTTCCACTTTTGATTTAATTTGAAAGCCTGTTGCATGTTCGCTATCTACTAGTACACAATCGGTGTTGACAGATTCCTCTTGTAGCCGCTTCATAATAAACGTACCAAAAGGATCGTTGCCTACTTTGCTTACCCAGCCTGCGCGCAGACCGAGACGAGCGAGACCAATTGCTACATTTGTTTCTGCCCCGGCAAGTTCTTTCGTATAATGCTTAATCTCATGCAGCGGTCCTGGTTTTTCTGCCATGAACATCGCCATTGCTTCTCCGAAGGTAATAACGTCTAACGAATTCATTGAACTTCCTCCTGTTCTGCTGCTTGCACCAATGAAATGAAGCCTGGAATTTGTTCCAGTTCATCGATTGGAAACTCTAAAGCTTTAAAAATCGAATGAGAAAACCCTTTCAAAATACCTTTCCACATTTCATTTGAATCGTTTGATATAGCGGTTGTCACTAGCTTTCCGCTGCTTTTTATTACGTGTTTAATATGAATATAGCCCACAAATGACCTTAACTTTTTTATTGCTTCCTCAGGTCGTTCCTTTACATAAAGCCAATTACCAATATCAAACGTCATGGAAACAGGAACTCCGTAAGCGCTATCAAAAAATGCGTGTAGAGATGCTATGTTTCCTCCGTGACTGGTTTGATCGTTTTCCACAAATAGATTTAAAGTTGGAAATGCCTGCAATAGCTGCTGTAAATCTGCGATAGGAGATTGGAGCTGATAAAAGCCAAGAGAAACCTTTACCCACTGAGCCCCAAGTGATGCGGCTTCTTCAAGAACAGATTTTAATTCTTGTTTGTTTAACTCTCCATTTTCTTTCCACAGTTCAATTGGAGCCGAATATACTGTAAAAAGCGGATATCTTTTTAATTCTTCGGCAATAAGGTCAATCTCTTGATCTACTTTTTTCATTAACTCTCTTCGAATTTCCACTCCATGCACTTGCTGCTCATGTATTCGCTGAATCATGGTGTGCTGATAGCCTGTCGTTTCAAATGCATTTAAAGGGATAATGATACTATTCATAAATCGACCTACCTTTCTTATTATATTAACTAAACACTTACTAAACCGGTTTAGTAAATCGATTTATCTAAATTATAAGACTATTGAAAGCGCTTTTCAAGCTTTTTTTATAAATTATAAAAAAAAGAAACAACACGGTTCTATGCCGTGTTGTTTCTTAGTGATCATCTGTACTTTTTACTAGATTGCGATCTTGTTGGTAAATATCATAAATTAAGAAGCTAAAGCCATAGTACAAGACCATAATGACAACTGACTTCGTCATGATAAATAAAGCGCCTAGCCCGATACCAACTAACAGCGTCTGGATACTTAAACGATCACGCTGGAAAGCTAGCTGTGATAGGAAATAACCAATACCAATTAAAATAGCCAACACCCATGTATTTTGAATGGCTAATACATAGTGACTATATAAATAAAAGCTAGGAAAATAGACGGTGCTTTCTACAAAGCTTGAAATACCGCTGTATGCAAGCCACCACTTTTTCTCTCTTTCCGTTTTAGGAACGGTTGCCTCGATTGACGTGGGCATCTCCTGTTCTAAAAAAACCGTTTCTCCATGATCTTTCATCCAATGAAGCATAATGGAAAGAATGATAAAGCCGGCAAAGATTAAAAGCAGCAAATATTCAACCCACGCTGGATACGGAGCCGTCCGGTGAATCGTATCGAGATATACTCCCTGTAATCCTAACATAGAAATTGGAACCGCATGGTATACCATAACCGCAATATAAAATAGTAAAATTAGCACATAAAAAAAGAACTGTTCTTTGTAGTAGCGAATTTTTTTGCCTTCTGAAGCAATTCGCTTAACAGTCACGCTTTCCAAGTACGGACGGATAATGCTTATGATAATAATAAGACACGTAAATACAATCATATAGTTATGTAATCACCTTTTCAACTTCGTTATGTAACATATTTTTCATCTTTTCCATCCGTAAGAACAGTGGGTTAACAGCCTCTGCACTTTCTTATAGTACCAAAAAACTAAACTTTTTGACAATCCTGATTTATCAATTAGGAAGATGAAATAAGCATAGCTACATTGATGCCGCTAATCGTGACCATAGGAGACCCTCCTCCGGGGTGAGACGTTCCTCCTGCAAAATATAAGTTTTTAACATCTTTTGAGACGTTGCTTGGGCGAAGAAAACTATCCATTTTTCGATTTGAACTCACTCCGTAAAAAGCGCCTTTAAATGCACCAAATGTTTGTTCGATTTCATATGGAGTGACAATTCGTTCATGTACAAGCGAAGACTTGATATCTAAACCAAAATGAGAAAGCTTGCGATAGACAACTTCTCTGTAAGCTTTCATTTCTTCTTGATTCTTTTCTTTCACAGCAGGGGCATTCACTAAAATAAATAAATTATCACCCGGAGCCACCGTATTATCGGTGTATGAAGAGTTACAAATATAAACAGTCGGATCGGTTGGAAGCGTTTTTTGCTGAAATAGCTCATAGAATTCCTGCTTATAATTCTGAGAAAAATACACTTGATGATGAATCAGTTGAAAAAAGCGCTCAAATATTCGGTTTTTATTCGGATAAATCATAAGCGAGTCTCCTTTTTATACACAATATAAAGAATAAGAAAAGGAATCATCGTCAGCCATACGACAAGCCATAGGCCATTTATTAACGCTACAATCACAAACATCACGACGACTGCACTATACAAAAATATCATTCTTCTTTCCCATACCGGCTCTTTTTCTTTAGGAGACTTAGCTAAAAAGAAATATACGACCAGCTGAATGAAGAAAGACAGTAAAAACCAGCCGGAGAAATTAGATAAAGGAATATTATAATAAAAGCTGTCCCCTTCCCACACCCAATATTGTTTAACAACATAGGCAACAGGATCAATAGCCAAATCCATAATAACAGCAAATAGCGAACTAATGATTGCATAGGCAACTCCATGGACAATAAATGGCAGCTCCATACGCTTCATAATCCCTAAAGCTAATATTCTGCTTGTAATCACAACCATAAACCAAGCAGAACCAATGGTTAGAGGAACCTCTAAAATTTTGGCAAAATCTTTTTCATAATCGTAGGAGCCAAATAAAAATCCATATTTAACACCTAGACTTTCGACATAAATAGATGCGCCTGTCACAAATACCGCAACGACCAGTGCCCGCCTTACCCCATAGGCTTTAGCTAGATAAATAAGAGCAAGAAGACTGCTCAAGTGTAAAAAGACCGCGTTTGCTCATTCTAACCATGAAGGGAGCAAATCAAAGGAAAGCAAGACAACTCCGCATATGTACCAGATAAGAAAAAACGATAAATACCATTTGTTATCATCCTCGATTCACCTTCTCTCCAGCTTCTTTTTGTCAAATTGCTATTATATAAGCTTGTACACATTCTCTCCATTTTCAATGTGCTCTTTTTTATAAGTAGTTCACTTTCTCTTAAAGTTATGTAAAAACAGCCACTGTTAGTACGTTCCCTAAATAAGAGACTTTATTACTTATTTATAAACAAAAATAAAATAAACGTCCATTAAAATCTACATATGTATAGATTGTAATGACGTTTATTTTTTCTTATGTATATACACTTCTAATAGCTTTTTGACAATGAGTCCAATAACAAGCCCGGGTACAACAGACAGCATAGGCAGCCAAATTGGTCCTATAAAAACACCGTTGATGGTTGTCACTGAGGAATACATGATGCCTACTGTAACAAAATAAGCACAGGAGACAAAAGGAATAAATGTAAATCTCGATGCGCCGTTTTCTGCTTCTTTAACAGCGTCCCAAATTGCAAAGAAATACAAACATGGATAAAACATTAACCACTGCATGTTCATTACCTCTAGGGACTGCCTTGTTTCTCCTAAAAAGCTTAAACGAATGCCTTCATTAAAATTTGCGCCCATATTAATGAGAAATTCAAGTACAATAAACAAAATTCCTTTAATATGTTTTTTGTTTAGTAATTGTCCAAAGCCCGGCAACGCAATGCTCCATAAAAGAGCTTCTAGTCTAGTCACGTTCTATCCCAACATTTTGACGTATAAAAAAACTCCACAGTATGATATCGGTAGAAATTTTGTCCATAGTTATCAACCTCACAATAATTTACTCATAGTTTTTGTAAATGTACAATTTTTATACTACATCTCCCTTAATATTTGTAACTTATTGTAAATTGATGAATTGTTTAGCTACTCGATCAGACATTTTGTTTAGAATTTTCTGTTTATTAAAACATAAGCGTACGATATACTAGTTTTATACGTACGAAAGGATGAGAAAGCTGACATGGAAACAAGTTTTTTTTCAATTTTAATACTAGGGTTTTTTTTAGGAATCAAGCATGCTCTAGAACCAGATCATATTATCGCTGTATCAACCATTGCTTCAAAAAGTAAAAAGCTGTGGCGCTCTTCGCTTGCAGGAGTATATTGGGGGATTGGCCATACGCTTACGCTGTTTATTTTTGGCATGATTTTAATTGTGTTAAAAAGCAGTATTTCTGAACGTATGAGCATGTCACTTGAATTTTTAGTAGGCATTATGCTGGTTTACCTTGGTTTTACGTCGTTTTTGTCTTACAAAAAGCAAGTACATACGCATCACGAAAAAACGTCTTACTTAAAGTCATTGGGCATCGGCTTTGTTCATGGACTGGCCGGAAGCGCAGCGATGGTTGTATTAACGATGAGCACCGTTACTCACACATGGCAAGGTGCTCTGTACATTATGATTTTTGGAATTGGCACTTGTCTTGGCATGCTGTTATTTACAACGGTTATTGGGATTCCGTTCGTTACAACTAAAAAACAACTCACGCTAAATCGCTGCTTGATGCAGGTGACAGGTGCTGTCAGCATTATATTTGGCCTCTATTATATGTATAATTTAGGTGTAAGCGACGGATTATTTAGTCTATGGTTCTAGAAAAAAGAAGCCCCAATCGGCTTCTTTTTTTAATATTTACGCAAAAGTGATACTTCAGCTTTTAGTAAATGCTGTCGGAACAATCCGTATATTTTAGCGATTATGTTTTCAATTTCTTGTGTGCTAGCAGCTAGTATTCGAATAGCACATCCGGAAACCGGAAGTGCAGAAGTACCTACTTTACAGCATGCCTCTTCGCACAGCTGATGTATTTTCGCTATAAAGGCATCGTCGGTGTTTGGATGAACAATGATGATCGATCCAAAATGAGTATACCCTTCCATTTTCATCATGCCGCGCAAATGATTTTCCGGCTTCAAATATAAATGATCATACACCTTCAGCTGCTTGTTTACATACAGTTTAAGCTTGGAACGCATAGAGGTATATTGAAACAGCTGCCCATCCGGCGACCACCCCGGGGTGATGCTGTCACACATAAACAAAGCAGCGCTTTCTGCCATATGAACCGTTATTTCTTGGACAAATGCAGCATTTTCATACAAAATAAGCGGGTCGGGTATATATTCCATGATGGCTTGTTCTTCAAGGGTTATACACGTTTCTTGTAAAACAGCTTCGTTCGGTGTTTTGTACACCTTTGTCGCAGATTGAGTAGTAGCCGTCAGCTGAGCATTTTTCTCTACCGTTATCATCGTTTTATATTTGTCTCCGCTCACGTATCCTCCGCCTACGTGAAGCATATAAACAAAAGGTGATTCAGGAGTCATGTAAATAGGTCTTGCAACTTTGAAAGCCCCGTAATGGTAAGTATCTTTAATAACGGTTCGCTCACTGTTTCTTTCTGCTCGAAGCTCTAAATAACCCGTGTAGCTCATGATTCAAGGCCGATTAAAAATGCCTCTTTTTTAATCCACTCTACAACTTGATCGAGCCCTTTATCTTCTTTTAAATTGGTGAAAACAAAAGGCTTGTGCCCTCTCGCTTGGATTGTATCTTTTTCCATTACTTCTAAACTAGCTCCTACATACGGGGCTAAATCTGTTTTGTTGATAATAAATAAATCAGATTTAATCATTCCTTGGCCGCCTTTACGCGGGATTTTTTCTCCTTGTGCTACGTCGATGATATAAATCGAAAAATCAACGAGCTCTGGGCTAAACGTTGCGGCTAAATTATCTCCTCCGCTTTCCACAAAAATAAGTTCAACATCGGGGTGACGTTCCACTAACTCATCGATCGCAGCAAAGTTCATGGATGCATCTTCTCGAATAGCCGTATGAGGACATCCTCCTGTTTCTACCCCTACGATACGATTTTCTGGCAAAATACTGTTTTTCACTAGAAATTGTGCATCTTCTTTTGTATAAATATCGTTTGTAACGACTGCCATACTGAGCTGTCCTTCTAGCGCACGCGTTAATCGTTCTACTAACATTGTTTTCCCTGCACCAACAGGTCCACCAATTCCAATTTTAATTGCATCCATTTTTTACGCCTTCATCGTTAGAAGGCCTTCCCTCCTTTTTTATGACATGAACAATCGGACATGCAATTGTTCATGCTGCATTTGAGCAATTTCTAACCCTGGTGTCACGGCACCAAATTCCTCTTGATCTGCTTGTAAAATATGCTGAAGTGCTTGCTGCAGCAGCGGTTGAAAAAGAACGAGCGTTTTTTGCCCATCCGTTTGGCCGATTGGTATACCGCGAACTGCATTTTGAATTAAAGAAGAGATGCTAGCGTACAAGTGACTTAAAACGGCTTCTTCTTTTGTAATATTTAACTGCAAGCTGGCTAGCGCAAATACAACAGCAGGATGTCCGTACGCCTTCTTTGCTTTTACTTCATTCATATACTTTTCTAAATAAGTGCCTTTAAATAACTCTAAGCAAAGTTTTAACATGCGCTGGCCCACCCGTCTTGTCCCTTCTCTTGTTTCTTTTGACAAAGCAAGAGCGTATAGTTCATGATCAACTCTCATAATTTCGTTAAACTGGTTATGAGCAGCATACTCATAAGCCAGTCTGCATGCTAAGCCGTCCGTATACGTCAGCTGAACATCAAGATATGTACGAAGCGCTTCTTGAAAGGTTTCTGTGTTGTAAATTTGATTTCGCTGAATATACGTTTCAAAACCAAATGAATGTGAAAATGCACCTGATGGAAAATTTGAATCACATAGTTGAATCAGCGAAAGCAATGAATTAGTCATGACTGTGTCCGATATGCTTAAAAGCTTGTTTTACTTTTCTTTTTTCGCGCTTATAGGGAATGTCGAGCTGCTGGAGCAATTCTTCCACTAAATAATCGTACTGTACGAGCATTTCTCTACCTTCAAACTGCGCCGGCAAATGTCGGTTGCCAAGCTGATGAGCAATTTCTCCCATCTGTTGAATATCAATCGGCTGAATGGTCAAAATATCGTCTGCTAGCACATGGACAACAATCATATTGCTTTCATCCATAAATAGCACATCACCATCAGCCAGCTCGCGATTTTCTTTTAGACGGATTCCTAGTTCCTTACCGTGATCTGTCACAACGCGCTGAACGCGTTTTACTAAGTGATCACTTTCGATATATACCTTTTCTATATGCGGAGCTCGTTTTTCTAATGTTGCTATATTTCCGATAATTTTTTCGATTACCATTTTTTTCACCTCAAAATAAAAAGTATCGCTGCGCCATAGGCACGACTTCTGCTGCTTCACATGCAATCATTTGTCCATCTACTTTTACTTCATATGTTTGGGGATCAACTTCAATTTTAGGCATTTCCCCATTTAACTTCATATCTGTTTTTTTTAATTGACGAATATCTTTTACCGGTTTAAGCAGCTTTTGTAACCCCAGTTTCTCTCCCACTCTTTTCTCGTACGCTGCTTTTGACACAAATGTAACGGACGTTTTAGCTCTCGCTTTTCCATAAGAAGCAAACATCGGACGGTATAAAACCGGCTGTGGGGTTGGAATCGATGCATTAGGATCTCCCATTAAGCTATGGGCAATAAGCCCGCCTTTTACAATCAAGTCAGGCTTTATTCCAAAAAACGCTGGCTCCCATAGTACTAAGTCAGCCATTTTCCCTGTTTCTACCGATCCTACGTATTCGGAAATTCCATGAGCAATAGCTGGATTAATGGTATATTTAGCTACATAGCGTTTGACACGTGTGTTATCGCCGGCTTCGCTGTCGCCATCAAGTTTTCCTCGCTGCTTTTTCATCTTATCAGCTGTTTGCCACGTTCTTGTAATCACTTCTCCTACACGTCCCATTGCTTGAGAATCTGAAGAAATCATACTGAATACACCTAAGTCGTGTAAAATATCTTCAGCTGCAATCGTTTCTTTGCGAATTCGGGAATCAGCAAAAGCGATGTCTTCTGGTACAGAGGGATCAAGATGATGACATACCATGAGCATATCTAAATGTTCTTCAAGCGTGTTGACTGTATAGGGTCTTGTTGGATTAGTTGATGATGGAAGCACGTTTGGAAAGCTTGCCATTTCCATAATATCAGGCGCATGTCCGCCTCCAGCCCCTTCAGTATGATATGTATGAATGACTCGATCACCAATCGCAGCAATGGTATCTTCAACAAAACCGCCTTCATTTAAGGTATCTGTATGAATCGCAATTTGAACATCGTACTCGTCTGCAACCTGCAAGCTTGTGTCGATGGCAGATGCCGTGGTTCCCCAGTCTTCATGAAGCTTTAATCCAATCGCTCCTGCTTCAATTTGTTCAATTAAAGGCTCTTTGGCACTTGCATTTCCTTTTCCTAAAAAGCCAATATTCATTGGAAATGCTTCAGCAGCTTCAAGCATTCGTTCGATATGCCATGCTCCGGGTGTACAAGTTGTAGCTTTTGTTCCTGTAGCAGGTCCCGTTCCTCCTCCGATCATCGTTGTCACGCCAGAGGCAAGAGCGGTTTCAATTTGCTGCGGACAAATGAAATGAATATGCGCATCAATACCGCCGGCGGTTACAATTTTCCCTTCTGCTGCAATCACTTCTGTACTCGCACCAATGACGATGTCTACTTCATCCATCAACAGGGGATTGCCCGCTTTTCCGATGGTTTGAACGAGTCCATCTTTTATTCCAATATCTGCTTTATATATACCTGTATAATCAACAATAATGGCATTTGTCAACACTAAGTCCGCTGCTTCGCTTCGCGTTGCAAGAGGATGCTGCCCCATTCCGTCACGAATGACTTTTCCACCGCCAAACTTCACTTCATCTCCGTAGGTTGTGAAATCTTTTTCAATTTCAATAAATAGCTCTGTGTCTGCTAAACGAACAGCATCTCCCACAGTTGGTCCAAACATATCTGCGTACTGACGTCGCGACATTTGAAAACTCATCTTATATATCTTCCTTTCTATCAGAAAGCGATCTGTTTGTTTTATTGTTAAGACCATAGATTTCTCTTGTTCCGGAGAAAGCAACCAGATCCACTTCTTTTGCATCACCTGGCTCAAAACGAACGGCTGTACCGGCTGGAATATTTAAATGATAGCCAAGCGCGGCTTCGCGGGGGAATTCGAGCGCGGCATTCACTTCAAAAAAATGAAAGTGTGACCCTACTTGAACAGGTCGGTCGCCTCTATTGATTACAGTCACGCTAATCGATTTCTTTCCGTTATTACATGTGATTGAGTCTTTTTTTAAGAAATATTCCCCTGGAATCATATCTTTCCCTCCTCTTAACGAATTGGATCATGAACAGTGACGAGCTTGGTTCCGTCTGGAAAGGTAGCTTCCACTTGAATATCATGAATCATTTCCGGAATACCTTCCATTACATCTTCTCGTTTTAAAATCTTGGTACCTTCTCGCATTAACTGAGCTACCGTCTTGCCATCACGGGCTCCTTCCATAATTTCATATGTAATAATAGCTACTGCTTCAGGATAATTAAGTTTTAATCCTCTTGTCTGACGGCGTCTTGCCAAGTCGGCAGCTACGACAATCATTAATTTTTCTTGTTCTCGCGGCGTAAGTTTCAATGAAAGCTTCCTTTCTGCTAATCTATTTTCCAATTCACATTAAATGTTATATTTTCTAACATAAATATATAACTAATTATAATAAATTTTCTGACAAAAGACAAAGGATTTATCCCTTTCTATAAAAAAAGATGAGCTTTTTTGCTCATCTTTTACACTTCTGAAATCGCTTGTTTTTTCCATTTCTGCAGGTGTTTCCAGCCCAGACCTTCAGCTAGCTGACGTTTTGCATAGTCTATTCCTTTTTCAATAGAACCTTCATAGCCAAACAGATAATAACGTAAGCCGGCGTTTAACACTACTTGATTATAAACGTAAATTAGTTCAGGAGAAGACTCGCCCTCCAGAATGCGCGTCACATATTCCGCTTGTTTTTCAACACTTATTTTCTTTTCAAAGTGCTCTTCTTCCACGAAAAGTCCGTATTCTTTTGGATTGACAATAAACGACTCCATCTCTCCTTCTGAGATATTAAAAACAAAGCTGCTTCTATGTACAGGTACATCTTCAGATCCTTCTATACCTTGCACCACGTATACATGTTTGAAAGGCAGCGAAGCAAAAATGGGCACAATTTTGTTAATGGCTGTGCGATGAAAAGCACCCATCATTAAAGAAGAAGCATTCGATAAATTTAATAATTTTTCAACCGTATTAATTAGCGTCCTTACGCCAATTTCATGACGAATTTGTTTGATTCGTTCAAGAGGATAGGAGATTGTTTCGGCATTTACAAAGCCAATTTTTAACGCTTCAAACTCATGACCGATATCTTCAATAGTTTGAGCGTGAGGGATCTGTAACGAATGAAGTACGTCTTCAATCGTTGTTCCAAACTTTGGAGGAAGAGCTTCTGTACAATGTAAAAAAGCAGGCACACCCCTTTCAGCTAATAAAATCGATACGGGAATTGTCGCAAAAAATGAATTTCTCCCTGCATAAGGGCTTGCAAAATCAATTGATTTATCTTTTAACGGCTGAGATAGCGGTATTTCTTTTGTTTTTTCACGAAAAGCATGAACGAATCCCAATAGTTCATCTGCATTTTCAGTTTTAATACGTTCCGCGATAAAAAAAGCAGCGATCTGAGCATCCGTAGCTTGTCCAGAAGCAATTAAGCGAGCTGCTTCTTTTGCTTGTTCATACGTTAAGTCATTTGATCCTCTTTTTCCCCGCGCTATTTCTTTTATAAATTGCTGCATATCGTACACTTCCTTTTTACTGAATATTTGTACATTGTATCACATATCTTCTTTGTTCCTTAGATTATCTTATAGCAGGTACGTAAATTGCTGAAAAATATGAAATTAAAGGAAAAGTACTAGTTCTTTTATAACCTATTATAGTATAATCTATCTACTATACTATTATTTAGATATTTGGGGGACTTTACAAATGAAAAAAGAGAAACTACTTGTATCATTTATAGCAGCATCCGTTTTAGTAGGAGCATCGGTGACAACGCCCGTTTTTAGTCACTCTGCTTATGCTGCTTCTTCTGTCAGCGTTTATCAAAAAGACGTTAATTCGCTAGCAGATTATTACGCACCATTTTATAAAACAGTGGAAAAAAAGCTAAAAGAAATTGAAGGAATAAAAGATGACGAACAAGCGTTAGCGGCATACGATCAGCTTGCGGATCAAATTGATCAGTTTCTAACAAAGACTGATAAAAATTATGCGATGAATCACCTTAATTCAGAAGCTGATCAGCTTCAAGGCTATTTATATGACAGCTTAATTGCTCTTTACAATTATATTGTAGATCTTGAAGACTATGCTTATGGAGATGTAAGTGACGCGGAATTTAATAAGATCTCTGCAAATTTTGAAAAAGAAATCAACGCATACAATACGCAATTTCAGCAAAAAGCGAAAAGTTATAAAACGAAGCGAAAAGTAACGTTTAACGCAAATATGGGCTATTTGCTTGATGAAGATATTCAACCTTCACCAACAGCTCCATCTACACCGGCTGATAGCACCTATACGGTGAAAAAAGGAGATACCCTGACAGCTATCGCTAAAAAGTACGGGATAACAGTGGCTGAATTAAAAAAATTAAACAATTTAAAAACAGATGCGCTAAAAGTCGGACAAGTGCTGAAAGTGAAAAGTGGAAGCACATCTTCGCCTGCTCCAGCACCTCAAACTTCTGTTAGTGTAAAACAGCAGCAAATTGTATCATATGCCAAAACACTAATAGGAAAGCCATATAAATATGGAGGCACGACACCAAAAGGTTTTGATGTATCTGGGTACACACAGTATGTATATAAAAACGCGGGTTCAAATATTTCTATCCCACGTACAGTAGCAGATCAGTATAAAAGCGGCACGGATGTAAAGCAAAACAGCCTGCAAGCTGGCGATTTAGTTTTCTTTAAAAACGGCAAGTCCGTTTCAGTCGTAGGAATTTACTTAGGCAAACAAGAATTCATTTATGTCAGCAGCAAAGGCGTTAAAACGCAATTACTTGCGACAGCGTACTGGAAAAACAGCTATGCAGGAGCAAAGCGTATTATAAAGTAAAAAGAGGTGCCACAAGGCACCTCTTTTGCTTTACTAGCTATGTATTTCTATACTAGACTAGCAATTTCATAAAGAACTTCTTAGTTCATAACCGTGATTTTAACAGATTTTCTTCCGAACTGTTGAGCATCGCCTTCAGAAGGAACGAATACATCGATTCGATTACCTTTGATTGCTCCACCTGTATCTGCAGCTACAGCTTCACCATAGCCTTCTACATAAACTTTCGAACCTAACGGAATAACACTAGGGTCAACAGCGATTACTTTTTGATTTGGATTTGCTTTTAAATCCACTCCTGTAGCAGTTGTACCGCTACATCCAGCACAATTAGCCGTATAGGCAGTTGCTTCAACTGTCATTGACTTGCCGCTGGCTTGTTGTGACGATTCAGCAGGTTGTTGTTCTTTTTGAGCCTGTTCAGCTTGAGCTTGCTGCTGCTCTTTTTGAGCTTGTTCAGCTTGGGCTTGCTGCTGCTCTTTTTGAGCTTGTGCAGCTTGAGCTTGCTGCTGCTCTTTTTGAGCCTGTTCAGCTTGAGCTTGCTGCTGCTCTTTTTGAGCCTGTTCAGCTTGAGCTTGCTGCTGCTCTTCTTGAGCTTGTGCAGCTTGAGCTTGCTGTTGTTTGGTTTGAGTTTGTTCAGCCGGCGCTTGAGATTGCTGAGCTTCTGGAGCAGCTTGGGCTACTGAAGGGCTCGATTGCGGAGCTTGGCCGTTTGGAGACTGAATTTTTAGTTGTTCGCCAGGATAAATTAAATCTGACGTCAGTCCGTTCCATTCTTTAATTTGATCTACCGTCACGCCGTATTGCTGACCGATGGACCATAATGTGTTTCCTCGCTGAACTTTGTGTGTCGTTTCTTTTATAGTAGCTACGTTTAATTCTTGGTTTGGATAAATAATATTAGATGTTAAGTTGTTTGCATCTTTTAGCTCGTCTATGCTCACGCTGTGCTTTTGAGCGACTTTCCATAACGTATCACCTTTTTCTACGTGATACGTTCCGCTTGTAGAAGCAGAAGCTGCACCTACAAATCCCGCTGAAAGGATTGCTGTTGTTCCTAGAGTAAATATAAATTTTTTCATTACGAATAACCTCCTTATTTACTCAATGATTGAATGATATCATCCTCACATTTCACAGCCGTTACAGAGCCATGCTACTTTTATTACAAAACTTAACAAAACAGAACGTTTAATCGTAATATTTCTGATAATTTGGCTATATGATGAAACGTTTCTACTTTTTACTGCTTTTTATTGTTTTTTTTACCAAAATAGTTGAATTTCTTTATCATTACTGGCTATATCTCTTCTTTATTTCATTGACTATTTAACGGGTAAATTAAGCTTTTTCATAACAAAAAAACACTCACCACATGGGCGAGTGTTTGTATTACTTTTTTATTTCTTATTAAATCCTTGCTTTTCAACGAACTCTTTCATATACATACGCTTAGGGTTTGAAAGCATGTCAGCCATTTGACCAGTCCAGGTGTCTTGGCGTTTGCCATTTGTTCTTTCATTGTAGTAAGCAGAAATTTCTTCGTTGTACGCTGTTAATTCTTTTTTAGTCTGCTCATCGTTTGGCTCATATGTTTCTTCATGATACACATGTTTAAATGGTAATCGCGGCTTTTTATCCGTAATGCCCGCTGGATGTCCAACCGTTAGACCAAATAACGGGATTACATGATGAGGCAGTTTTAACAATTTGCTTACTTCTTCTAATTCATTACGCAAACCACCGATGTAACAAGCTCCAAGTCCCATTGATTCAGCGGCAAGCGTTGCATTTTGCGCGGCAAGGGCAACGTCAATAATAGCTACCATAAATTGTTCTGTGCTTTCGAGCGCTGTCGATAAATCTTTTTTCTCCATTTCCGCAATGACATCATGGCGATGAAAGTCAGCGCAAAATACAAAGAAGTGACCATTTGTTTCTACGTACGGCTGATTTCCTGCTAATTGAGCAAGCTTTCGCTTCGTTTCTTTATCTTTCACTCCAATAATGGAATACGCTTGAATATAGCTTGATGTGGAAGCTGCCTGGGCGCTTTCTACAATCGTCTGAATTTGCTCTTTCGACAATGGTTTGTCTTCATATTTACGAATAGAACGATGATTTAAAATCGTTTCAATAACTGAGTTCATATTATAATCTCCTTTTACTTCATTTAACCTTCTACAGATGTTATCTCTACAGTTAGTTTATCGAATGTAAAAAGAAATAACCAATGTTCTGCTTAAAATTGATTTTGACTTGTCTCATATCGATACAGCTTAAAATGATCTGCAAGCACGCGGTCTACTTTTACTTCTAAGCTGTCTACATATTCGTCCATTCGCTTAATCAAACGGTTTCGTTTTACATCATTTTCTAAAATGTTCTTAAGCTGCTGTTCAAAGGCTTCAGCATCATTAAGGGGAATAAGCAACCCTTTTTCTTTTAGATATTCAATGTTAATTTGTTCTTGACCAGGAAGAGACGAGTGAATAAAAATAGGTAGTCTTTTATGAAGGGCTTCGCTAATTGTCACTCCCCCTGCTTTTGTGACAATGGCATCTGCTCCCTCATATAAATCATTCATTTTCTCTCTTGATTTTACATACGAGACCGCTTTGATTCTCGGGTGGTTTAGTTTTATTAGTTCTTGATACAATTTTTTGTTTTTTCCACACAGCACATAATACATATACGTACAGTTTTGCGGCAGCTGCTGAAGCATTTTGCGTACATTTCCAAGGCCCGAATTTCCTCCGGCAATCAGGATATGTTTCTGTGGCACGAGATGGTCAATACGTCTTTTTAAAAATGCTTTATGAACAGGAATGCCCGTTACATAAATAGAAGACTCTTTTACACCGTGAACGTTCTGCAAAAACGCTTTTGTATCCTGATCAGGCACGCAGTGGAGCTCGATTCCATTTTTACCCCATACGTCGCTCACTAAGAAGTCGGTGTATACATTTATAACAGGAAGATCAATGATTCCTTTTTCTTTTAAGCCGCTCAATACACAGGAAGGAAAGCTGTGAGTGCAAACAATGACGTCCGGCTGCTCTGCATCAATTAATTTCTTCATATGGTATTCGATAATTGGCCACTTTTTTACGACAAAATCATCCATTGTATGGTCGTTTTTTTTGTATACATGCCCGTAATAAAATTTTTCAAACTGCTTTGGAAAAACAGAAATCCATTTCATGTAGATAGATGAAATCATTTGTTCTAGCGGTTTGCTCCAATAGCTTAAACAATCAATTTTTTGACAAATAACGTGCGAAAAACGTTCCATGATGGCATCCATAACGGCGTCTGCTACTTGGTGATGACCAGATGGCATTTGAAAAAGCGGTAAAAATAAAACCTTCCTCATTGACCATCCCTCCTCTCAAGACGTTTTCGGTTTCTTTTTCTTTTTATAAGTAAATAAATTACAAAAAAAGCCACAGCTCCCATAATGATATACGAAATATGAATCCGGTCTCCTACGTAGTAACCTAGAATGAGAAAAGAAAGGACCCATATTAGACTTCCTACCACCGATAATACCAAATAAAGCAAAAACGGATAGCGGCTTATTCCCGCCATATATGGACTAATTTGACGCAAGCCCGGAATATATAAGCCAAATAAAATGGTCCATATTCCATATTTATGGTAGCTGCCGGCTGCTGCTTCAATCTTCTCTTTAGTTAACCCTACGTATTTTCCGTATTTATCAAAAAACGGGGTTCCCGCATACCTTCCTAGTCCATAAGCAGTGAGCATTCCAGTTATAACGCCTAAAAAAGCAAAAATAGATGATTCGTATAAGTTCAGCTGATGTTTGGCAATAAACATGCCTAATAATATTAAAAATGATTCTTCAGGCGCTGGAATTCCAACAATCCCGCAAAAAAGTACAAGTAAAATAACAATATAACCATATGAATGTATATACTGAGAGATAATTGTTAAGTCCACTGCTCGCTCCTCTATTTACGATTGGTTCATTAATTGCTGCATGGTTATACTTTCGTACCCTTGCTGTTTTAAATAAGGTAAAAATTCTTCTAATGCTGCAATCGTCATTTCAGGTGCTTTTTCATCTGCTCCCGGGGTATCTCCATTATCGTGTAAAACAAAAATGGCTCCATCTTCTACTTTACGCATTAGTTTTTGAACTAATGCCGTTTTCGTCGTTTTTAATGTCCAATCTTGAAAGATTCCTGTCCAAATCACAAGGTGATATGGCTTGGCCATTAATAAACTGCTCATATTTAAATGTCCCCACGGCGGACGATAAAAAAGCGGCTTTTGATTCGTTACTTTCTCTATAACCTGTGCACATTGATGAATTTGTTTTTTTAATTGCCAAGGCGTTTGCGTCCATGCACTCACATGACGATGATGATGTATAGCTACTTCATGCCCTTCATCAATCATCCTGTTTAAAATAGACGGATGTTTTTCTCCTAGTTCCCCTACAATAAAAAAAGTAGCTTTCATTTCATGCAGTTTGAACAAGTCCAAAACTTTTGGTGTATAAATAGGATGAGGTCCGTCGTCAAATGTTATAGCTATTTTATGCTTTTTTGCCCCTTTTATTATCACTGCCGAATGATAGCGACGGTAAAGGGTTTGCGAAATAATGGTATATACACATATAACCATTAGAACGATAAATAAAACAATAAAAAAACGAGTCATATGCTTTTAACCATCCTTTTGAATTTAAATCCTGCATTTATTATAACGGTTTACCCAGACTTTGGTTTCATTTTTTTGTGATAGAAGCAAGGAATTTTAAAATAATTTGATCATTCACCTAAAAATAGCTGTAATGCAAAGACATACCAGAAATAAAATGATATCATAAAATTTCCCTTCATTCAGTAAAAAAAGTACTTTTTACCATTTATATCTATCTTTTGTATGATAACTGTCATTATATTTTAAAATAAAAAACTTCCCGCACGCGTGCGGGAAGTTTTCAGGTTAAAATTTTGATTTGTACCATTTTTCAGCTGCTTCAATTTCTGTTCGTGTTAACTGATGTCCAAATGATTCCCAATGCACCTGTACGTCCGCTCCGGCTTTTTTTAAAAGCGCAGAAAGTTCTTCCGTTTCTGATGCTGGACAAATAGGGTCGTTTGTGCCTGCACCGATAAAGATAGGGGCGTCGGTTTTAGGCACTTCAATCCCTCTTCTTGGAACCATCGGATGAAGAAGGGCTGCCCCTTTTAAAGAATTCTCATAATGAAATAGCAAACTTCCTGCAATATTGGCACCATTTGAGTATCCTACAGCTACGATGTTGCTTCGGTCGAATGAATACGTTTCAGCCGCTTCATCTAAAAATTGATAAAGTTCTTTTGTACGTTCAATTAAATCTTCTATATCAAATACTCCTTCTTGTAAACGTCTAAAAAAACGAGGCATACCGTTTTCTAGTACGTTTCCTCTTACTGATAATACGGAGCATGAGGAATCAATCATATCTGCAATAGGAAGCAGATCTTGTTCCGTACCTCCTGTGCCATGCAACAGCAATAAAGTCGGTTTCGTCTCGTCCGTCCCTTTTTTAAAAATATGTTTCATTTATATTCACTCCTTTTAAATATCTCGAATTAAAGATAATTTCATTATAAGAACTTTTGAAGCATTTGTAAAGGAACCATTGTCAAAGAAATATCCGTATGTTTTGCTGCTAGTATCACATAATACTGAATAACTTAACATAGCAATTGCCCATATGCTGCTAGGTATTTAATTCGTTTGACTTAGAACCGGGAAAGAAATATTCCACTTTTAGCTAAGTGCTCCCTTCAAAAGGTGCATAATGATTAAAACTTACCCAACCTCTGTCGTATAAAAAGTTCCCTGGTCTGATAAATTAGTTAATTTTTGCTTTATTTCATCACTTTAAACAGATATCAGCATTTATACCCGAACGTACTAAAACACATTTTGTATACGTGTTATAACAACTTTTTTCTCTGAGAAACACAACGTAAAATACCAGCTTGTTTTTTCATAAAGGGGAACAAAGCCCCGAGTGGTGCTTTATACGACTTTATTTGACAAACACAAATTTATGGGTAAACTAAGTTCAGATGATTGTATTTCACTTCGTTTCAGTTTAATAAAAAAACCAAGCGGCTGCGAGTAAGCAAAAAATAACTACGTAAAGAGCTATTTATGTCAATCATCTTAAATCTAAAAACTTACCTACACTTGAATAATAGCCTTTATAAAACTTAGCGCGTCAGCTTGTGAAAGTTAACCTTTTATCATCCTTCTCCCTGTTAAAAGGTTGAATGGGTCAACAAACTTTAGCATTCTTTACATAACGATCTTGTAAAGACAAAGAATGTAGCTATGTGTAAACATGGAATTATTACTTAGTGGAGTGAACCAACATGAGGAAATTTATTTTAGCCTTTTTAGTCGTTGTTTTAATTGTAATGCTAGGAGTCACCTACGTATTAAAGCAATTTCAACAGACGGCTGATTTATCTTACGCGAAACTGCAGTCGGTTCAAAGTACGGTGATTTACGATAAAAACGACCGTAAAGTCGACGAATTGTATAAAACAATTCCCCGTCAAAATGTTTCGATTAATGAAGTGCCGGATTATGTAAAAATGGCGTTTGTTGCAACAGAGGACCGTCGTTTTTATAAGCACTTCGGAATTGATTTGCAAGGTATTGGCCGCGCCCTTTTTACTAACATTATTACAATGAGTAAAGCTGAAGGCGCAAGTACCATTACGCAGCAGCTAGCAAGGAACCTGTACTTATCTAGTGATAAAACCATCAAACGTAAAGTAGATGAAATGTTTCTATCGCTGGGTTTAGAAAGACAATTTACAAAAGATCAAATCTTGGAATTATATTTAAATCAAATTTATTTCGGAAGCGGTGTATATGGTATCAGCGCAGCTTCTCAGCTTTACTTTAATAAGCCTGTATCAGATTTAACAGTGGGCGAAGCTGCTCTTTTAGCGGGACTTCCTAAAGCCCCGAGTACGTATTCACCGGGCAACAGTACAGAGCAAGCGACGAAGCGACGAAATGTTGTATTAAAACTGATGCATGACCAAAATGTTATTAACGACACGCAGTATCAGCAAGCATTCAACGAACGCGTCGTAAAGCCAAGCATTCCGGTCAAAAAAGCAAGTCAAAATCAGGCCTTTATTGACTACGTCATCAAAGAAGCTGCTCAGCAGTACGGCGTATCAGCTGACGATCTTTACGAAGGCGGCTATGCAATTTACACAGATTTCGATCCTAATTTACAGGAATCTATTAACAACTCTGTATCGAATCATACGTTCCGAGATGATGACATTAACAGTAAAGTCGAAGTGGGTATCTCAGCTGTTAACCCTAAAACAGGCGCTATTTCGGCTATGTATGGAGGACGCAGCTATGAGCGAAACGGCTTAAACCGCGCTACTAGCGGCTATCAGCTAGGTTCAGCTATTAAACCGTTAGCCGTATATGGTCCTGCATTAGAAACGGGAGACTATACGCCAACTTCACTATTAAGTGATGAACGTCAAGACTTTGGTGGTGGATACAGTCCTAAAAATGCAAACGGACAATATAAGGAGCACGTTACAATGCGCGAAGCTCTTACTCGTTCCCTTAACGTTCCAGCCGTTTGGCTTTTAAACGAAGTCGGTATTAGCAAAGGTGCAAAATTCATGGAAAAAGCAGGACTTCCTCTTGAAGATAAGGATAAGAAGCAGTTAGGACTCGCTCTTGGAGGAACGACAGCCACGTTCTCACCTCTTCAGTTAGCACAAGGATACACAACATTTGCTAACAAAGGCGTCATGACTAAGCCATACGCGATTCGAAAACTCGAGATGCGCGGCGGTGCAGTGAAAAAGCCGGACATTCAGACAGAGCGAGTAATGAGTGAAGAAAATGCGGATACGATGACATCTATGCTCCAAGATGTAATTGAAAAAAGCTATGGAACAGGTGTTAACGCTCGTTCTTCACGAGATGCTGCAGGTAAAACCGGTACAACCAACGATGACAAAGATGCTTGGTTTGTGGGGTACACCGATGATGCAGTCGTTTCTATCCACGCTGGCTTTGATAATGCTAATTCTAAGCAAAAAACGAAATACTTATCAGGCGGCGGCGGACAAGATCCTGCTACACTCTTTAGTTCGATTATGAATAATTGGTAATCAAAAACCCTCCAATTTCACTGTTGGAGGGTTTTTTAAGATAGATGGGTTTTATGCTTAAGTGAAAAAAAGGAAACGTTAATGACTTTGCAAATCGTTACATAATGCAGAACCGTCAAGACAACCACGCCACAGTTCATTCCGATAATAATTCCCTGCATGCCAATATTTGTTTGTGATCCTAAGAAAAACATGAGCGAAAAAGACACGATATGAGACCAAATCGTATGATAAAAAGCATCTTTTACATAGCCAAGTCCAATTAAATAAGCTTGAAGCGGGATGGCAAAGAAGTGAAAAAGAAAATACGGCCATAAAGCCTTTAAATAGTACACCGCTTCTGTAGAATGAAAAAACAAGTTGGTAAGCGGCTCAGCAAAGAAATACATCGCCAGCATAGAAGGAATCCCATATAAAAATGTCATTTGCATGCTTTGAGTCAAGAGCTTTTGAAGCTGTTCTTCCTGATTTTTCGCATGCGCTTCAGATACAGCAGGGATTAATGCCACTAAAAGAGAATGAGCAAAGAAAGCCGGAAAAAAGCCAATCGACATCGCTACCCCTGTTAGCATCCCAAAATGCTGCGTTGCCCCCGTTAACGTCATTCCCGATAAAACGAGCGCGTGTTTAATTAAAAATGGCTGAATAGCGTTACATACCGCATTAAATAAACGCAGTCCTGTGGTCGGAAGTGAGACACCTAACAGCTTTTTTCGAATATCACTTGGGGAAAGCATAGGTCTGTGCCCTCTCGATAAAACACTTAGCTGAGTAACATACGTTATAAAAAAATAAAGCAAAATAACGGCTTCGGTCCCAATTAGCGTACAAATCGCAATAAACAGTGACATTTTAACATCCGTAAAAGCGAACATTTGAAAGACAACAAATAGAATAGTTAACTGAAAGGCTTTGCGGATAAAATTTGACACAGCGATAGTCGTCATATTATTTTTACCCGTAAAATATCCGCGAAGCACCGCTGAAAATGAAACAATCGGAATGAAACATAGTACAACCCATTTTAAGTAAGGATGATAGTGAGTGAAAAATGGAAAGGCTGCTAATACGGCGAAGGTAATAAAAAAGATTCCCAAGCTCACAACAGTAGCAAAAATTGTGGCATGCTTCATCATATGCCGATGTTCTTTGCGATGGTGTTCAGCCAAAAATTTAGAAATAGAAATAGGCAGTTCTAAGTTGGCTACGGTGGCAATAAGAAAAATGATAGGAAGCACAGTCATGTACATGCCCATGCCTTCCCTCCCTAATTCTCTAGCAAGTACCATATTTACAAGAAATTCAATTAACTCTCCTGCAAAGGCAGCACCTGCTAAAATAAACGTTCCTTTCAAAAAAGTGTTCATCTCGTTATCTCCTCTATTTCCCGTCCTTTTTCATCACTACCTCTTCTCTCTATGTATATGACAAGCACGATACGAATTATTTGTCTAATTATACTTTTCAGTGTACAAGTTCTTGTATAATGTTCAACCTATGTGAAAAAAAACCGTTATATACCTTTTTCACATATGAAATTCATTCATTTCTTATATTTTGTCTTTATCTTGAAACATACATAGAGAAAACAAACGAACCAATGAACCTGTCGATTGCTAAGGGGAAATAGAGCATGTTCTTTTTCTACAACAAATTTACATGTTCGTTAAGCATCTTTATTCAGCATTTTTTGTGGATACGCCTCTTTTTGGATACCGAAGCGTTTTTGCCTAATACAACAGAAAAGACAACAATTATTGCTATAACAAGAGTGAAAAGTGTAATTGATTCACCTAGAAATACTGTTGCAAAAAGAATCATCAAAAATGGCTGTAAATATTGAACCTGGCTAACTCTGGCTATTCCACCCAGAGCCATCCCGCTATACCAAGCAACGTATGCTAAAAATTGACTAACTACTGAGAGATAAATCAAACTAACCCACGCTTGTAAAGGTGCATGAAGCATTTCAGTTGTAAGGCTTAGCCCAACTGGAATAATAAAAAATGGAGCACCGATGATAATGGCCCAAGTAATTACTTGCCAGCTACCTAATTCTCTTGCTAACAATCCACCTTCTGCGTAGCTCAGTCCAAGTATAAGCACTGCTGCTAGTAAAGCTACATCGGCAAACTGAAGTTGACCAAATCCAAGGTGAAGAGCATACACGATAACAGCTGCAGAACCGATTATGCTTGACATCCAGAATTTTAGAGAAGGGCGTTCACCTGCTCTAAACATCGCAAAACCGGCTGTGGCTAGCGGTAAGAGTGCTAATTCAACCGCTCCGTGAGAAACAGGCAACGATTTCATTGCCCAAGAAGTGAGAAGAGGAAACCCTAAAACTGCACCAAAAGCAACGATAAGCAGACTTTTAAATTGACGAGGAGAAGGGAATTTTTCTTTTCGTAAAATTAATACCACAGCTACTAAAATAGCAGCTACAACTGTTCTTCCTAAACCTGCGACTGTCGTTCCGAAATACTCGACTGCAATGCTTGTAAAAGGAAGTGTTAAGCTAAAACAGATAACACCTACTAACCCCAACAATAATCCCATTTTCTCTTTAGTTTCTTTTTGCATCCTACACTACCCCTGTCTTTTCATTTTTCAGAACTGTACCATTTTTCTAAAAAAGGTTCTGATATAATTAAAAGGATAGCGCAGTACAACTACTAAAATAAATCATTCTTTTATCTATCTGTACGGTTACAAATTAAAGGAGTATAACCCTATGAGTTTAAAATATCTGAAAATCATGGAAGAAATTAAGCTTGGCCTAGCAAATGGATCGCTTATTGCAGGTGGTAAACTCCCTTCTGTTCGCCGACTATCCCAACATTTTTCGTGTAGCAAGAATACAGTTATTAAAGCCTACAGCGAACTAGAAAAAGAGCATTTAATTTATTCTGTTCCTAAAAGCGGCTACTACGTTGTGGCAGAATTTCAACATAGGACGAATGAAAATGAAGTGATTGATTTCTTGTCTGCTGGTCCAGATAAAAACGTTATGCCTTATCTTGAATTTCAGCATTGTATAAACCAAGCGATTGAACACTACAAAGAAGAGCTTTTTACATACTCTGATCAACAAGGCTCTTACTCATTACGGGTACAGTTAGTGAAACACTTGCAGAATTTACAGGTATTCACTCAAGCTGAAAGATTAGTTGTTGTATCTGGGTCGCAGCAAGCCCTTCACTTATTAGTTTCTATGCCATTTCCAAATGAAAAAAACAATATTCTGATTGAACAGCCCACTTATTTCGGGTTTATCGAGTCCCTCACGCTGCACCAAGCTACTACTTTTGGGATCGAGCTATCGATGGAAGGGATTGATCTTGATCGTTTGGAGTACATTTTTCGAAACAATGATATAAAATTTTTCTATATTATTCCGAGATTTCACAACCCTCTTGGGCATTGTTATACAAATTTTGAGAAGAAAAAAATCGTGGAGCTAGCCGAAAAATACGATGTATATATAGTGGAGGATGACTTTTTGGGTGACCTTGATCCCGATGCAAAATCAGATCCTTTATTTTCTTTTAACCCTTCGGGACGAGTCATTTACATTAAAAGCTTTTCGAAAATCTTTCTTCCAGGGTTACGCATTGCTGCTATCGTTCTTCCTTCATTAATGATTAACAACTTTTTACGATATAAATTTAGTTCAGATTTTAATAGCTCAGCACTTTCACAAGGTGCTCTTGAAATTTATTTAAAAAGCGGCATGTTTACTAGTCATCTCAAAAAAATAAAAGAGGTATACCATACGAAAATGCAAACCCTTGTAGAAGCATGTGAATCATCGTTACCGGCTAATACACATTTTTCTAAACCGACTTCAGGATTCTATCTATCCATCAGTTTGCCTGAGAATGTAACAGCAAAACAAATCGTTCACATGCTAAACGAGCAGCATATATATGTTGATGATGCTTCTAGATTTTTTTTACCAGAATATAAAAGAGACACTCTTCTCCGATTAAGCATCTCACAAGTAAATGAGAATATTATAAAACGAGGAATTGAGCAGCTGGCTCAGTCCATTACTTTAATTGACAATAGAAAAAATCATCCTGTTCCAAATAACCTTTTCCTTTTTTAGGACGGGAATTTGATGGATATACTAAGCGAAAAGAAGCCAAGGAATAGGGTCCTTGGCTTCTTTCATTTAACCGTTACGGTTATAAGAGGCATGTTATGCGTACCTTTTGCAGAAACATGTGATTGCACGGTATACGTGCCAGGATCAGCAAAAGATGTTTGTATCTCATATACACCCTCTTCTACTTGTTTAGGCTTTAACATCTTTCCTTTCCCTTCCGCATCTTTTTTCTCTATTTCAAACTCAATCATTTCAACATCATCATTTTTCACTTTTTCGTCCCCATATGTAACTTCAGCTTTGTAGATACCGCTTTCATTTTTCTGCAACACTTCTGGACCTTGAAGATTTACATCCAACGGTTTTGGCTGTTCAGCATTTGTGCTTTGACTTGTCTCCTGACCACAGGCCGTTAAAAGTAAACAAAGGCTGATTACATACGTACTTATTCTTTTTTTCATGTATTCATCTCCTTTTTAAACCCTTTCTTTAACTATAGCGCGTATTAACAAGAAAAAAATGAATTTTTCTAAAAAAGAAGAATTTTAAAGATTTTTTAAGAAAAAAAGTTCATACTGATGCTAACTAGTTTTTTCTAAGAAGGAAGAAAATGAATTCAGCTAAATCCCCAGCTAAAAAATCATGGCTGTAAATGTTGAAAAAAATAAAAGTGAGCGCAAAAAAGTGATATTTATCTTTGCTTTATCTTCTTTACTAGTTGTAGCAGAGGTTATTTATATCCCTTTTTATACACATTCCCTTCCGCTTGATTCTAAAATATATGAAGGGAATTTTAAAGAGCTTGGTTCAATCTCACGAATTGGTTTCTTTGCAGCTTTATCTATTTATCCTATTTTTTTATTATTAAAATGGAAGCCGTTATCACATATAAAAAAAGGCAATTTTGAATTAAAACCGCTTATCCAACTTTTAGCCAAGTATGTTCGTCAGTGGCACGTTCCCGTTGCTCTTATATCAACTGCTTTGATTATTTTACATGGTTATATGGCTTTGATAAAAGAATTTTAAGCAAATTTCACTTACCTTTCAGGAATTATCATGATGGCTGTTCTAGCTTGTCTGCTCGTGATGGGCGTGAACCGCTATAAGCGTACAGATAAAAAGTGGCATCTTAAATTTGCTATCTCCTTTTGGGTTTTATTTATGATTCACGCTACGTTTTCATAACTTGCTATTGTTTAAAGTTTTTTTATATAGGGTACAGTTCATAATGAATACATGATATGTATCACTATACGTTTTACATCACTTAGGAGGTATAAACATGGCAAGAGTGTTAGCTGTATTATCAAGCGGATACGAAGAGAAAGATTATCACACAGGTTGGTGGGCAGAAGAATTATTTGCTCCGCTGCAAAAGCTTGAGGACGCAGGGCACACCGTTGATTTAGCCTCACCTTTTGGAGGTAAGCCGGAAGTAGACGTTCGAAGTATTTCAGAAGACTTTGATCCAAACGGAACATATAAGAAATTATATGAATCAGGAAGAGCGGATCAGACAATGAAACTTGAAGAAGTAGATGCTGAGAACTACGACGTTATCTTAGTGATAGGCGGCCACGGCGCTATGTTTGACTTAGCAAAAAATGTGGACTTGCATGCACTTATGAACAAAGTATACGATAACGGAGGTATTTTAGCAGCTGAGTGCCACGGACCTTCTGTTTTTGCTTTCTTGAAAGGATCCGATGACGAATTATTAATTAAAGGATTAGACGTAACCGGTTATCCTGATGAAATTGAACCGGAAGAAGTACTTCCTTTTTTACCATACAGTTTAGAACAAGAGCTTCGTGAAGTGGCTAACTACATCCCTGAGATGGAGAAAAAAGCATATGCCGTTTGGGCAAATGATCAAATTGTCACAAGCCGAGATCCTTTTTCTTCTGAATTAATGGGTGATGAATTAGTTAAAAAGCTAAATAAATAATCTAAAAAAAGACTGTTTTCAAGCAGTCTTTTTTTGTTTGTTCTATAGGGATGTTTGAAACTGTTGCTCCACCAACCGCCGGTAAAAAGAATGAGAGGCTAACAGCTCTTTATGCGTCCCGCTTCCTGTAACCCGCCCTTCTTCTATTACAACAATTTGGTCCGCATTAATAACTGTAGATAGACGATGAGCGATAACGAGTGATGTGCGTTCTTTCATTACCGTTTCCAATGACTCTTGCACAAGCTTTTCTGATTCGGAGTCCAAGCTAGCTGTCGCTTCGTCCAGTAATAAAAACTGGGGATTACGTAACAGCGCTCGGGCAATTGCGATACGCTGTCGCTGCCCTCCTGAAAGATTAATGCCTCTTTCTCCAATCATTGTTTCATATTGAGCTTCAAAGGACTGAATGAAATGATGAGCATTCGCTAACTTCGCTGCTTCTTCTATTTCTTCATCCGTCACGCGGCGCTCCAATCCGTAAATGAGATTTTCTCGAATTGTTCCTGCTAAAATCGGAGAATCTTGCTGAACATAGCTAAACAGTTGACGCCACGAACGTAAGTTGGCGTTTTGACTGTCTATTCCATCCATGAATATATGCCCCGATGAAGGCTCGTAAAAGCGTTCGATAAGCGAAAAAACAGTAGATTTTCCAGCTCCACTAGGTCCGACAAAAGCCGTAACTTTGCCTTTTTTAGCAGAAAATGAAACCTCCTGCAATACTTGTTTATCTTCATATCGAAAAGCAACCTTATCGAACCTTAAACTCCCTACCTGTTCAAGTATTGCTCCATTTTCATAGTTCTCTTCTTTCTCAGCTAATATATCAAAGATTCTTTCTGAAGCTCCTTTGGTTTGCTGAAAGCTTGTGATAAATCGGGTAAGTGAACCAACCGGAACCATAATTTGAAAAAGGTAGAGAACAAAAGCCACGAGCTCTCCTGCAGTGATAAATCCCTCACTCACCCGGTACGCACCAAACCCGACAATAGCAATCATAACAGCGGTCATCACCGTGCTAATAATCGGGGTAATGATGGCTTCAACTTTAGCTCTCTTAACACCGAAGAGGTAGAGCGATTGAAACGATTCTAAGCCGGAATGAACTTCTTTTTTCTCTGAACCTGATACTTTAATCAAGCGGATTTCACTCAGCATTTGAGCTAAAAAAGCCGTAAGCTTGGACATTTTATCCTGCTGTTCACGCGAAATTTTATGTATTTTTCGCGCTAGCGGCATAACCAGTACAAACATAACTGGAATAACTGCTAATAAAATGAGCGTCATGGGCACATCAAGCGTAAATAAAATAACGACGGCAATGATAATCGATAAAATATTTTTAACAAAGTCAATCATTTCTGTTGATAATAAATTCATCACAATGGTTGTATCATTTGTAATACGGCTCACCATCTCACCTGAGCGGTTGTGATCGTAAAATGAAATGGGAAGCTTTATGAGCTTATCCCAAACTTTATACCTGAGTTCTTTTACAACACTTTGTCCTACTTGAGCAAGGAGATAAAGCGATACAGCGCTTGTTACCATTTGAGCAGCAAATAAACCAAGGAGTCCTGCCACAAGCTGTGGTGAGACGCCCGCTGCGATTTTCTCCATAACTTCTTTAATGACAAGAGGAATAGAAAGAGAAGCTCCCGTATTGATTAAGGCCAGTACAAACGAAATGACTAACTTTCCTGTCGGAGGGTTTGTTAGCAACCACAATTTTTTAAATGAAAATTGAATTCCTTTTTTCGTTTTCATTTTAATTCCTTTCTAATTCTCTTAATAGGTGGTATGCACATCTCAGGCAGACACCTCAAACTTTGCCTTCAAAGTTCTCTCTCATTTTACACCTTTTTCTTTCTCAACCTGAACTTCTAAGCTTTTACCTATTTTTCAAACTCGTCTATACGAAAATGACAAGCTGGTCATATAATATGGTACACTGAATTCTTTTACTAGATAAGAGGTTGAATAAGAATGTCTGTTTATATTAAATCTATTTCTATTGGAACCATTTCTGGTGGTATCGTTATTTTTGGAAACGCAGGAAATGTATCGCCTTCAAGCAGCTCTAAATCTGGCTCTGGCTCTGATTCTAACTCTCAAATACCGATGCCTCCCTCTCCGGGAAAAGGCCCGAGGGATAACGCAGCTTTTAATGCCTAATAAAAAACAGTGAGATATTTCTCACTGTTTTTATACTTGAATACTTGTCATCATCGCAATATAAAAAGCAAAAACAAACAGACCTGCACTTAATACGCTAAGCCATACTGTCTTTTTGTAAAAACAAATAAGTAAATACACAAAAAACAGCAGTGCGACAAATAGGAACAGAATTCCTACAACCGTTACTTGAAACGTTAGAGGAAGCATCACTTGCTTCCCATAGATAAAGGGAAGAATCGATGAATCCATTGCTATATGGCTTATATTGGTTGGCGGCGATTGCGTCACCATGATAGCTGTAAATAAAAAAATGATAAGTAAAATAATGCTTTCTGCTCGAATCCACATCATGGGCTTATATTCTGGATGTTTTATTGCTTTTTTCATAAGAAAACCATTGATAACGGCAAATGCAAGCAGTGGAATAATCGTAATATGCTTTAGTAAAAGAGACTGTCCGTAATCCGTAGCCCATGAATTTACATAGTTGGACAGCCCCATGATAATAACCATCGAAATGAATCCACTTAATGAAAGAAGCACAAAACAAGTGATCGCAAAAGGAGTAAACCAGCTTAAGAAACTTTTCCAATTGGAGGTTTCTTTTGAAAAAGCTGCAACAATCAGAACCACTCCTCCCCACAGTCCAACTGCTAAAATATGAAGGGAATGAGAAAGCATCCCGCTAAGCGCAGAAGCGGATGCTGCGTGACTTGCATAAGCGATTCCTCCCACCAACGCCACAGTCAGCAATGTATACATATGAGGGTGGCTTTCTATTGAAACAGCAACCATACATAAAATAGCCATTAATACAACAAAGATCCAAGCGTGTCCTGTTCGTGTTTCTAACAATACAAGACGAACCGTTTCACCTAACCCTCTTATTTTTGAAAAAGATAAAATAATCTCAAGCGAATTTCCAACCGAAAAAATAGCGACAGCCGCTGCACTTGCAAGTAGCCATCGCTTTGATAATAAAATTGTTGGCTTTTTTGTAAGCGGCACATATTGCAGTACGGCAAACCCTAATAATAAGGAAAGAGCTACGTATGTGAACCACTCAAAAACAGGCAACCATATACTCATCTTTTTAAGCCTTTTTCTTTCTGAAAATCAAGAGTAATGCTCCAACCACCACTACAATAGCAATAATCATGATGACAAAAAACGATGAAGAATCATTATTCTCTGCTTTCTCATCATCATTTGCTACTTCACTTTTTTTGTTTTGTTCGGATTGAGTGGCGCTTTGCTTTTTTTCACTATCTTTTCCGGCTGCTTGAGTATTCTCTTCCTTCGCTTCATCTTTCAAATCTACTTTAAAAGCAATCGAATCTTTCATTACATGACCATCTTCCCCTACAATTTCCCAGTTTACTGCGTAAGAGCCGTTTTCAAGAGGCTGATCAACAGAAGCTATTAAATCATGACCCTCTACTTTTTGCGATGCAAGTGAAATTTTTTGCCCATCTTTTGTAACAGTCACAGTACTGATTTTCTCAATGTGCGTTTCAAAGCTTAATTTAATTTCTTTTAAAGGAGCTGTAACAGTTGCACCATTTTCCGGCACTGTTGTTTGCACATGTGTATGAGCAAAACTAGCTGTCGGGACAGCTAAAAAGCATGCTAAAAGTAAACCTATTATTTTTTTCATATTTATGACTCCCTATCTCTTTTTTCTTTTTTCATCATATCCAAAAATGCTTTTATGTAGACGTTTCCGAACACAATCTATTTTCCTAGTAAGTGTACTCCTTTTTTACTCAGTCTCACAATAACTATCACCAATTCGTTATAAAATGTTCACAAATCCTAAGGAATATGCCGCTGTAATTTTTTGAATATTCTTTTAGATTACCCTTAAATATAGTAAAATAGTTAAATAAGATGGCTGACTCTTTTCTAGCTTAAAATCCATACAGAAAGGATAGGAACAATGAAAAAGTATACATGCCCTTGCTGTGGTTATCAATCGTTAGACAGTGATGGTGACTATGATATTTGTGAGATATGTTTTTGGGAAGACGATCCGTATCAAAAGCTGAATGCCAACGAACTAGGAGCTAACTCTATTTCTTTAATAGAAGCTCAGCAAAATTTTATAGTTTATGGAGCGTGTAATAAAGAAAGCTTACAGCACGTGAGAAAGCCTTCTGTTCAAGACGTAAAAGATTTCAACTGGAAACCTATTATAAGTCAGGAGTAGCGAAACTAGTTTATAAAAAAGAGGCTGGGACAAAAATATTTTAGTTGAAGAGAAATCAGAACTATTAATCGAAATTATTGGTTAATGATTCTGATTTTTTGCTGTCATGGTGGACGTAGGTTTAATGTGTTTAATTGCTTCTAGCTGTTGATTGGAGGGCAAGGCGAAGACTCCTGCGGGAAAAGCGGAACAGATGAGACCCCGCAGGAGCTCAAGCGACGAGGAGGCTCATCGGCCGCCCGCGGAAAGCGAAGCCTTGCATGGAAATCAACAGCGGTGTAACCAGTGATCCATACTAGCTCATTTATCTAGTTTGTTCGTCTTTAGATGGGATTGATGTAGTTATGTCTCAATCTCTTTTTGATTCAGTAAGAAGTGGAAACAAATGTAGAAAGCACATTTGTAAATCTATAAAAAGTTTGAGTTTTAGACGAAGCTCTTCCTTTTGAAGTGAATGAATGAAACATAGCATTTCGCAGCGGTTGGCTAATCTCTAATTGAATACTTTTGCCGGTACGATTTTTATTTGCAATATTTCTAGGATTAATACCTGCAATCTCATCGTGCCCTTTTGTGATAAGTTCCGCCGGAAATCCATTTTGATTTAATAATTGCGTTAATTTTTTTGCACGTTCCCGATCAGTTCCCCCTACAAAAATATGTTTTTCATTCCCAGAATACCCGTGAAGAGATAAAACATTATCATACTTGCTTACCATCTTACGCGCTGTAGGCTCATCAAAATGAGTGCTTGTGATGTGCAGGTCTCGTGATCCTTTCGGTTTTAACGATTCGAATAGGTAAAGAGCGTTTTGTTTGACAAGCTCTTTGGAAATTTCGCTTGTCCCTCCTTCAATTCCTCCACCGTGTGGAGCGAAGATAAGGACAGGGCTTTTCGTTTCTTTGGTCGTCACTCTATAGCTAGCTGAAGACTCATGCTGTGAGAGCTGCTTGAAATTTTGATATTTATCAGTTGATGCACTAGATATATCTTGAAAAGGTGAAATGAACAAAACGAGTAGACAGATAAATAAGGTAGAGAAACTTACTAAACGATAGTTTTTCAATTTTTACTCCTTCTCTCTATTATGTAATAAAAACTAAAACATTAGAATCTTAAAAAATCTAAAAATAAGATTTGTAGTAGTCTTATTTACTTATCGCCACAAAAAATAATTTATTTAATAGTTCTTAATGCTTATTTATAATATTTCAAAAAAACTTCAGCGCATATGCACTGAAGTTTTTTACTCTTTTTTGTTTTTATTTATTTAAAGCAAGCGCCAAACTAATTTTATCCAGCCAAAGAAGGCAATCCATAAAGGTATGCTCAAAGATGTTCCCCACGCTAAACCAATTAAGAAGTTTCCTTTTTCAATCATACAAACCACTCCTTATGAACATTGTAGGTGAACAAGTACAATTCTATACCTTAACTATAACAGAAAGCGTTTTCATTTGATAGTTACTTACACGTTTTTAGTGCTATATTCATACAGAAAACCGAATTTCAGGTAGATAAAGGACGATATATAAGAAAATGCATAATTACAAGATGTAAAAAAGTATAATAATCTACTTGAAAAAAAAGAAACCTTCTTTGAAGGCTTCTTTTCTAGGTGGTTTTTATTGTTCGCCGCTGCGCTGCAAGCGATTCTCAATAAACAGGCGCTCAACAAATTTATTTAGCTGGTCTTGATACAAACGGCGCTCATCTAGCGTTTTTGCGTCTTGTATTTGCTGCTTAAAGTGTTTGATTTGCTGTCTTTGTTCAACCGTTACATGATGAGAAAGAAGCATAGGTCCCCCTCCATTTCACTAACGTTTGAATTAAGTAAACCAAGGTTTACCAAAACAAACAACAAACCTGTTAGCTTCTCTTACATAAATTTTTTACTCAGCCTCTTTAGCCCCAACTAATGCTAAACCTGGGCCGTATGGCGTTGTATGAACATCTAACATTAATTCATTTGTATAAGGAACAATAGAAGCTTCCATTGCTACTTGTACTCCGTCGACTTCATACACTTCATCATTTTCAAAAGGCTCTTCAAAAGCTAACCCAATATTAGGGATTTCACAGCTAATTCCTTTGAAATACAAGCGAATTCCTGTTATCTCTTGCTCTTCAAGTATATTTTTAATTAATTGTTTTGCTTCTGGCGTAATATGCATGACTAACCCTTCTTCCTTTCAATTGTCTTGCTCTATCCTATCATATCTTTAAAGTTTTTGAAGAGAATAACTACAATTTAAAAGCACTATAATTATCATTTAATAATAATTATAAATAAGTATTGATTTTAATTTGATATTTGATATAATATAAACATAAGATAACAACAACTCATTAGGAGGCTATTAACTATGAATTTAGAAAACGTATTAAACCAACAAATTGCCGATTTTAATGTATTATATACGAAGCTACATCGCTTTCACTGGTATGTAAAAGGGCCTCAATTTTTTACGCTTCATGAAAAATTTGAAGAATTCTATAATGAGACGGCGGACTATATAGATGAATATGCAGAACGCTTACTAGCTATTGGAGGAAGCCCAATTGCTACAATGAAGCAATTTTTACAAGCAGCTACTCTTTCTGAAGATGGAAACGAGCAAACGAGTGAAGAAATGGTAGAAACCTTAATTAATGACTATACGTTACTTGTTAAAAACTTAAAAAATGCAGTTGAAAAAGCTGAAGCAGCGCATGATCACGTAACAGCTGACTTATTCATTGGAACAATCGGCAACATTGAAAAACATATTTGGATGCTAAAAGCTGCTTTACCTGTAAAAACATCTGTAAACGCATAAAAAGAGCCCAATCGGCTCTTTTTTACGTTTGTTGATTTACTTTTTTTTGTCTTTGCAGCCACATAAAAAAAGACATATCATCGTGAATGTCATCTTCTAGCACAGCCTTATAGACATGATCACTCGTATAGTAGCGATTATAGCCGCTTTGCTGCTTGAAAAATAAAATACACTCCCGCTTCTTTTCAGTGAGAAGTGATTTTAATAACTTTTGTTTCTCAACTTTGCCCTTCACGATATTTTCTGGAAGCACGGAAATATCAAGCTTCCACTCTTCTCCCTTCTGAATCATATACACACTCCACTGATACTTATCTTTTTCATTAGCAAATATCACCTTATAAGGGTTAAAACGCTTTGTAAGCTGATACCCCATGTGAAAAATAGATTCTTCATCCATTTCATCATTTCCTACGTAAAAATTAATGATGCGATTTGTCATGACATTTAACTCAAAACTCTCCCCTGAGAGAGGGCAACCATATTCTCTTAACAGATTGAATAAATGATTGGATACCACCAGTTGATTTGCTTCGTGTTTTAATTCACTTGAGTATGACAGCAGCTCATTCATGTTTTTTGATTCCCCTATCTATAGATCGTGAATTGTTATTGATATTCGCTTTTTTTTCATAAAACCCTTTCACTTTTACCCTTTAATTAAAATAACTAGATGTAAATTTAGTTATTTAGAGCAACATTTTATGAATAAATCAAGTTTGAGTATAAAACCTGAAGAAGTTTAAAGACTATAGTCGATACCGATTTTAAGGAGGACTTAGTATGAATAATCACGAACTTCCTACAAACATGCAAACTGGAGCTGTCCCTTCTCAATTAAATCATGGAGGGCATGAATTATTTGATGTCCATGAAACACTTGCCGGCTCGATTAATGTAATGGATCAATTTATGATGTTTAGGCAATATGTAAAAGAGCAAGAACTGCTTGATATCATTGATCGGCAATATCAGTTTATTTTAGACGAATATAATTTAATCGTAGAAGCTTTTTCCACTGGTCAAAAGCCGGCCGGTTCTACACATGTATATAACATGAAGCAGTCTCATAACTTTGTTTATGGCTTAAAGCCTTCGCAGCCTAAAAAGCCGAATCAGTCCGTTGAGGAAATTAGTGAAAAAGGAATTTCAGGTCATATGCTAGGTCTAGTCAAGTCTCAAGCATCTCTTTTAACAATGACCGCTTTAGAAATAACAAATCCTGTTGTTCGCCGAATATTCGGAGACAGTGTTCCTAATTGGATTGAAATGGCTTATGAAATTTCTCTTTATCAAAACAAACATTATTATTATCAAGTGCCACAGCTTGCAAAAGAAGATATGCAGCAAATGATCACAAGTTTTGCAAAAGCTACTGCCTCTCCTCAGATGCCTAATAATCATAAGGTGCACTGATCAAAAATAGATAGCTCTTTGGCTATCTATTTTTGCGTATATATTTCAGAAAATGACAAAAAACTATGCATTTTGAATTATTTTCTGAATATTTGTAGTATTTTGATTAATTATGTATTATAATACAGTTAACTAATAGAAAGGAGTGAGGGATGCATCATATATACTCGGATTACAGTTAAAGGAGGTGTCATAACACGCTCGCAATACGTTTGCTAATAGTCAGTTGAACTGTAGAACCGATATGTGATAGACCATGATGGTAAAGTTAAGATTAATTCCCCTAAATGAACATGTAACATAATAAACTGCTTCTTTTTCTTTTTAAAGATAGAAGCAGTTTTTTTATGTGCGTTTTTCTTTTCCGGATTTAATACATGTTTTCTCCACTTTGGCTAACACTTAAGATATACATTTACATACAAGGTGGTGACTTTGATGATCGCCCTAAAATTACTATTAGTCGCAGTTTTAATTGCATTAACCGCTTTTTTTGTAGCGACAGAATTCGCTATTGTAAAAGTAAGGAGTTCAAAAATCAACCAGCTTTTAGAAGAAGGAAATAAAAAAGCTGTGTCTGCCAAACACGTTATTACGCATCTAGATGAATATCTATCCGCTTGTCAGCTTGGTATCACCATCACAGCTCTCGGGCTTGGTTGGCTTGGTGAACCGACGCTAGATCGGTTGCTTCACCCTCTTTTCACTACCTTCCATACTAATGAGCCGCTTGCTGGTATTTTATCTTTTGTCATTGCATTTGTTGTTATTACTTTTTTACATGTTGTCTTAGGAGAATTAGCTCCTAAAACGTTTGCTATTCAGATGGCTGAACAAATTACACTGAACTTTGCAAAACCGATTATCGTGTTTTACAAACTTATGTATCCGTTCATTAAAATATTAAACGGCTCAGCTCGTATGTTGACCAAGTTTTTTGGTATAACGATGATTTCAGAAAATGAAGCTGCTCATAGTGAAGAAGAACTTCGCATTTTGTTATCTGAGAGCTTTGAAGGCGGTGAAATCAATCAATCGGAATATCGATATATGAGCAAAATTTTTGATTTTGATGATCGTTTAGCTAAAGAAGTAATGGTTCCTCGTACGGAAATTGTAAGTGCTTCTAAAGACGATGTGGTAGAGGTTTTTTTGCAAATCGCAAATGTCGAAAAATATACGCGCTATCCAATTGTTGAAGATGGAGATAAAGATAAAGTAATAGGTCTCGTTAATATTAAAGAAATTTATAACGATATTGTATTCAACGAAAAAGACGGCACCAATACGTTAGAATCGTACGTCAAGCCTATTTTTAAAGTAATCGAAACCGTCCCTATTCATGACTTGCTTGTAAAGATGCAAAAAGAACGCATTCAAATGGCTATTCTTTTTGATGAGTATGGTGGAACCGCTGGACTTGTCACAGTAGAAGACATTATTGAAGAAATTGTGGGAGAAATTCGAGATGAGTTTGACACGGACGAAATTCCTTATGTACAAAAAATTAAAGACGATCATTATATTCTTGACGGAAAAATGCTCATTAGCCAAGTAAATGATTTACTAGGCACAGATATTAGCGACGAAGAAGTAGATACCATTGCCGGGTGGGTGTTAACCGAAAAGTTTGATGTGACCAAAAATGATATCATTCAGCATGAGCAATTTTACTTTAAAGTTTTAATTATAGAAGATTTTCACATTAAGTATATAGAAGTAAAAAAAAGAAAGAAGAAAGAAAAAAAGGATGATCATCATTAATCATCCTTTTTATTTATCCAAAATCCCTTTTACCAATCGTCTCCTCCATCAAAGAAATCTCCATCAAACAGATCCTCTCCTGCTTCTTCAATATCTTCTCCTATTTCACCAAGCGCCGAGTCTTCAAACATATCATCCATCAAATTCTCAATGAGCAGTCCACCTAACATACCGGCTGCAAAGCCTCCCATTGCTCCTCCTAACCCGCTCATACGTGGGTGATGTGAATGCTGATCATAGTGAGAAGGCTTATAATATTCATAGTCTCGAGGATTTTCCATCATCTCTTCCATCGCTTCTTCCAGCAAACGAGCAATAGTGGACGGACGGCTTAATTCATCATTAGAAAAAAAGAGTTCGTTTTTTATTTCTCTCTCTCGGCCGAAAGAAGGCAAATCTAGCTCCAACAGCATTCGGATACCTTCTCGTTCAATGGCTACCTCAAACTCAATCTCATTTACATATCCCTTCAAAAAGTCTGTAGGGAAAAATGCAAATTCTTGTTTGTATCCATTAAATTTTCCTGAGTGATGTTTTTCTCTAAACCCAAGTGCTTCAAAGCCCTCCACTAGCTGATATAAGCTTTTGGGAGCTTTAATACGCACAGGGTCTCGGTCTGTTGAGTCAACTCCCCCTTCAATATCTAAGTGTGTCTTAAAGAAATAGCCAACATTGCTCGCAGAGATTGGAAGATCCAAAGGTAAATGGTATGTAAATGGAATTTCTTTTTTCTCTCCTTCATTAATTATAAATGAAGAAGCTGCGCGCAGGCTTTCAACACGATGTGTATGCATTTGACCGCTCTTCATTTGAACTTCAAGCCAAAATTCAACATCAATTAAGTTAATATGTTGCTGAACGTTTCCACCTTGGATGACAATAGCTCCTTCAATTACATGACCGAGCGTATAGGCTGTTTCATTTAATCGTAAATCCACTTTGGCAGCTCCAACCCCAATTTTAGCAAACATTTTTTTAAACATTCTTTTTCCTCCTCCAAAATGCTCTTACTATATATACGAAGTATACCGTTTATAAGTTTCAACTTACAAAAAAAGAACTCAAGGAATTGAGTTCTTTCTGCTAAATTAACGCTTGATTTTAATTCAATTATTTATTGAATTAAAACACCCAGCCCCAACAGCAGCGACGTCTTCTACAGCCGTCGTGATTGCCACCGTGATTGCCACCGTGATTGCCGCCATGATCGCCACCGTGGTTACCGCCATGATTGCCGCCATGATTGCCGCCATGATCGCCACCGTGGTTGCCGCCGCGGTTACCGCCGTGATCGCCACCGCGATTGCCGCCGTGATCGCCACCGTGGTTACCGCCATGATGACATTTTTTATGACCTGAACGATGATCATCATGTTTAGGACAATGATCGTTATGCTTATAATCATTATGACAGCATTTTTCTTCATGGCTACTCTTTGGATCGTAGCCATGAGATTTGTAATAATACTGATTAGAACACCAGCAACACTTCTTTTTATTGTAGTAACTCACATAAACCATCCTTATCTATAAATAAGATTTATATAGGCAATTTTATACCTATATATAAATAGATTATGTAAACTAGTACAAGGAAGTGCATTGCTGTGGGCCATGACCTAAGCCTGTTTTTAGAAGTATGTATAGGACAATAATGCAAAAAATAATGCAAAAAAGTCATTCAAAGATGACTTTTTTCTATATTTGATTTTTCACTTTATTTGCGCTTTCTGCATAAAACTCTAAAATTTCTCTTCTTCTCACAATTCCAATAAATACACCTTGATCATCCGTTACAGGAACAAAATTTTGGTCAATTGCCTTTGAAAGGATGTTTTGAACCTTATCGTATATAGCAACTGGGTTATAATCTTGATAGCGGTCAATCTCTGTTAATTTAATATTTTCCGTATCTTGAAAGCGGTAGTCTCCTAGGCTTTTTAACTTCCAAAGAAGATCTCCTTCAGTAAGAACGCCTACGTATTTACCATCATCGTCAACCAGCGGAACTGTAGAATAGCGATGATACTCCATTTTTTCAAGAGCCTGTCTTAATGTGGATTGAATATTTAATGTTACAACATCACTTTTTGGTACTAAGAAAAATGCAATATTCATTTTTTAATCTCCTTTTCCTTACCCGCTCATCTTACAATTTCTATTTATTTTTTCAGTTTTCGGCTTATTTTAATGTTTTAATCATACAAAATGCAGCTCGCAGTTATCTTACATTTACAACTATAAGCTGTCAATCCTAAGCTATGTAATTTTTACTTCTTATTTCTTTATTACAGTACCCGTTTTCTAAATAATCAAATCCTGATTTTTAGAAAAACACGTCTAGTTAAAATGATTGTTCCTGCAGCTGCTTCCGTATACTAATAAGGGCCGGAAGAGCTACTTTCAGCTCTTCTTCTCTGCGATAAGAACGCAACTGAACCTCATTATATGCTCTGTTTATATTTTTTGACTCATAAAAAAGTCCCACATGATTCGGCTAGCATTGGGGCCTTTTGGATCTGTATAGCTGCCCGCTGAATTTCCTCCTGACCATGCATGCCCCATTCCATTGATAATATATTTATCAATAGCCAATTCTCCCTTACTGCTTTCGTAGCGATATGTTGTATAATCCCGTCCAAAGAGAATTTTTTCTTCTCTCGTTTTAACCGGGCTATCCTGAATCCATCCATCTATTTTTCCGTTATAAGCAAGATTATTAGTTGTAATCCACTGATGAACAACTTGATCTGCATTGGCTACATTTACCGTAGAATCAGCGTTGCCATGAAATACAATGAGCGGCAGTGGCTTTGCCCGTTTTCCCATTTGTTGATAAGCAATTCTCCCTTGTTTAACAGGGGAAGGACCTTTACTGGCCATGACAGAATACGCATTAAATACGTTAAGAGCCGCCTGATATTCGATACCTGCGGATACACCTATTCCAGCAAACAGTTCTGGATACGTTACTCCCATAACGATGCTCATTGCTCCTCCTGCTGACAGACCGGCAATAAACACTTTATTTTTCTGAATAAAGTGCATGTTTTGGACTTTTTTTACAATCCCTGCAATAATTGCTGGCTCTCCGAACCCTCTAATTTGATGAAGAGGTTCAAACCAATTCCAGCATTTATTCATATTTGAGTTAGAAGACTGCTGTGGGTATACGACAATAAATTCCTTTTCGTCGGCGAGCTCATTCATTTGCGTACCTATAGCAAAATCATCTGCATTTTGTGTACATCCATGCAGCATAACCATTAGTGGGTAAGATTTTAAAATATGATAGGATTTAGGTAAATAGACCTTGAATTTTTTTCCTTTATGAGTATATGTTTTAAATGATTCAGATGACGCTTCTTGTTGTTCACTTGAAGACACAAGCGTTGACGTATTTATAACATTAGGTAGTGAACCCAACATGGTACCCCTCCTCTTTTTGTCAACGTTTTCATTTTTCTTCCCAATTACGTCCTGTATTACAATACTACATATTATTTAGTTTTTTTGCACGTTCTACATACTCTAAGAGTACAACTTGTTTTGGTTTTAAGCCGTTTTTTTATATTCTTGAAATTTGGGATTTTTTTGCTATATATATACTTTATTACTATATATGAAAATTGTCACTATAATCATGAAAAAAGGACAAACATGCCGTTTGCCCTTTTATTTGGACCTTGATGTTTAAATACCATTTGCCGAATTAATCCTCTATACTTTTATTATATGATGCTTCCTATCATTTATATGAATTTATTGCTCTGCATGTTTAAATCTGTAACCTTTATATTTCATACTCTGCTTTTTATTCACCAATTCTATCGTAGCAAACGGCAAGCTGCAGGTGCGGAAGCCACGTTGAAAAAGAGGAATCTTGAAGAACGTATGTTTTCGTTTAACCTCTTCTTCGTTCTTAAAAATCATACAAATGCTGATTGTAATCACTCTTTTCCCCTCCTTTTGTTTAAATAGATATAGCAAAGAGATGCTATTAGAGTAGATTCCTTTATTTTGTATACATTTTTTAGAAAACTATGGTAAAAATAAGACTTATCATATGGAGGTGAATAAATTGGCAAATATCCCAAAGGATACTGAGCCCTACTGGCGCGATCATTTAAAGTTTCCAACATACCCATCTCTTTCAGAAAATCGAAAAGTTGATGTTGTAGTAGTAGGAGGCGGTATTAGCGGTATTACAACGGCTTATTTATTACAAAAAGAAGGACTGAACGTGGCGTTAATTGAAGCTGATAACATTTTAAATGGTACAACCGGTCACACAACAGCAAAGATTACAGCTCAGCATGATGTTATCTACGATGAGCTGCTTTCACACATTGGCGAAGAAAAAACGCTGCTGTATTATAAAGCAAACGAACAAGCTCTGCAGTTTATGAAAAACTTAATTCAAACGGAAAACATTGACTGTGATTTTTCCGTACAAGATGCTTATTTATACGGAGAAACGCTGGAGTTTGATCATCGAGTTCGTAAAGAATTTCGAGCCTATCAGCGATTACATATTCCATGTGAATTTGCAACAGAGCTTCCTTTTAATTTTGATATTAGGGCAGCAGCTATTATGAAAGATCAAGCTCAGTTTCATCCGTTAAAATATCTGCTTCATTTAGTAAAAAAATTCACAGAAAGCGGCGGACTGATTTTTGAAAACACCGTAGCAACGAATGTAGAAGAAAGCACATCGCCCACCGTCGTCACAAGAGACGGACACCGAATTTCTTGTAAATATGTAGTGGCGTGTTCACACTTTCCATTTTATGATGGAGCGGGCTTTTACTATACGCGCATGTATGCCAAACGTTCGTATGTGTTAGCAGCAAAAGTGGAACAAGCTTACCCTGGAGGCATGTATTTAAGTGCCGATCAGCCTACTCATTCACTGCGGTCAACAAAAGTTGAGGGAGAAGAACTCATCTTAATTGGTGGAGAAGGCCACAAAGCTGGACAAGGAATTAATACCATGTTCCACTATGAGTCTCTTCAAAGGTTCGCCGAAGAAAATTTTACTGTTCAACATTTTCGTTACAAATGGTCTGCACAAGATTTATTTACGCTTGATAAAATTCCATATATCGGTCCCATTAAAGAAAGCAAGCCGAATATCTTTATTGCCACTGGATTTAAAAAATGGGGGATGACCCATAGCACCATTGCAGCACATATTATTCGGGATGCAATAACCGGAAAAGACAACCCATATGCAGAGTTGTATAATCCGTCTCGTTTTTATGCGGACCCTAGCCTTAAGCATTTCTTTCGTCAAAATCTTGATGTGGCTGAACACTTTATTACCGGTAAGTTTTCAATGCCTGAAAAAGGACTGGATCAGCTTCAAAATGATGAAGGGTCGGTCGTATATGTAAACAGCAAACGTACAGGCGCTTATAAAGATCCTCAAGGAAAGCTTCACTGTGTGGATACTACATGCACGCATTTAGGGTGTGAGGTAAATTGGAACGCTGGTGACCGCACGTGGGACTGCCCTTGTCACGGTTCTCGTTTCTCTTACGACGGATCTGTGGTAGAAGGCCCTGCTAAAAAGCCGCTTACACCAGTGGATGTAAATTCAAACGATAAAAAAAGCACGCCGTAGGGCATGCTTTTTTTATCCTTATCAATCAACGGATTCACATTTGAATTTACTCTTTACATTCTTCTTTTCTAAAGTATCGATTATACACCAAAACCATCGCATAAATGACTAAAAAAGAAAATGTAAAGATTATTAACCTTCCAGATTCAGGGACATGATCAAGATAGTCTGTTTCGAAAAACACAACAAACATCAAAAATGGCAATAGAAACAAAAACCAAATAAAATCTCGATCCATAAACATTTTTATGAAAAATAAAATGGCCCCGATGTAGACAATCATCAAAAACATAATCATTCACCAAATTCTATTTAATACTAGAGGTGTTGTAATGATTATATCGGATTTCAGCGACGAAATATAGAGTCATTGGTTTTAATTTTATAAATTCCTTATAACTTTCAAACTGCTATTTTAACATAATAAGGGAATTCACTGCTGTAAAGACTCTAAGTGAGCAAAAAATTGCGGGTAAGAGACGGATACCGCGTCACGATTTTCAATAATTGTTTCCCCTTCTGCAATACAAGAGGCAACAGCGAGCATCATACCGATACGGTGATCTCCGTGGCTGTTTACATTTGCCCCGTGAAGTTTTGTACCTCCTTGAATAATCATTCCATCTTCCGTTGCTTCAATGTTAGCTCCCATTTTCGTTAACTCATTCACTACCGTATCAATACGGTTTGTTTCTTTGACTTTTAACTCTGCTGCATCTTTAATAACCGTTATTCCTGCTGCTTGTGTGGCTGCTAGTGCAATAATTGGAATTTCGTCAATTAGGCGTGGAATTAAGTCTCCTCCTACTTCCGTACCTTTTAAGTGAGAAGCTTCTACAACTAAATCTGCATAAGGCTCTGCTGTTTCTTTTGTTTCTTTGACCATCTCGATAGAAGCGCCCATATTTAAAAGTACATCTAAAATACCTGTTCGAGTCGGATTCATCCCAACTTTTTGAATTTCAATGCGACTGTTTGCAATAATAGCTCCCGCTACTAAAAAGAATGCTGCTGAGGAAATATCGCCAGGCACTTCTATATGCGTTCCTCTTAACGTTTGACCGCCTTCAATTGAAACCGTTAATCCTTCTTCTTCCACTTTAACGCCAAATGCCTCTAGCATACGTTCTGTATGGTCTCGCGATTTCGCCGGTTCCGTTACAGAAGTTGTTCCTTTTGCTTGTAGTCCAGCAAGTAAAATAGCTGATTTCACTTGTGCGCTTGCAACTGGAGATGTATAGTGTATACCTTTTGCATTCCCACCTCGAATAACAAGCGGTGTAAAATTAGCGTCTCCTCGGCCATCTAAATGAATATTCATATCACGAAGCGGACCAGTCACACGCTTCATGGGGCGTTTGGCAATAGATTCGTCTCCAATCAATGTTGAATGAAAGGGTGTATTTGCTAAAATCCCCATCATGAGGCGAATCGTTGTGCCTGAATTTCCGACATCTAAAATATCAGATGGCTCTTTTAGAGCTTGTATACCTTTTCCTTTTACCACGACGCTTTGTTCATCAATCATTTGAATATCCACACCTAGTTTTTGAAAGCAAGAAATGGTGCTAAGGCAATCATCTCCTGGCAAAAATCCGTTAATCGTTGTTGTTCCTTCTGCAATTGAACCGAACATAACGGAACGGTGAGAAATGGATTTATCTCCTGGAATTTGAATGGTTCCTCGTAAAGCTTTTACTGTCACAATCTGTCTCTCCTTTTATGCGGGAAGCGAATCACGAAATTCTTTGGCATCTGAAAAGTAATCAAATAACTCGTGTCCGTCACCTTTTTCTACTAATAGTTTTACTTGTTCCATTTCTTTCATCCAGTCATCAAGCAATGTTAAAAGCATAGAACGGTTTTGCTTTAATATGTCTCTCCACATATGGGGATTGCTTGAAGCAATTCTGGTAATATCTCGAAAACCGCCTGCTGCCATTTCTGTGACAAGATGATTATTTGCTGAATATCCTTTTACTTGTCTTACAAGACTGGTCGCAATCACATGAGGTAAATGACTGACAACTCCGGTGATTTGGTCATGAGTAGCTGCATCAAGCGGTATAAATTGTGCACCCGTAGGCTCTAGCAAATGCATAAGCGCATCTATTTTTTCTTTTTGCTCATTTTCAAACGGCGTTAAGATATAGCGCGCCGAACAAAATAAATCCGCTCGTGCATTGACTGCACCGCTCGTATGAGAACCAGCCATCGGATGCCCACCAATAAATGAAATACGTTTCTTATTCAGCCCTTGGGCTGCTTTCATAATTTCACCTTTGGTACTTCCGACATCCGTTACGATAACCGTTTCTTTAAGCTTCCAAGTAGAAAGGTCGTGTATCCATGCTGTCGTGTACTCTACTGGAGTAGCAAGCACGATATAATCTGCTTGGGCTGCTTCTGCTTTTATATCTTCAGCTACATAATCAACGATACCTAGCTGGTTGGCTAATTGTACTTCATTTGTATTGATATCAGCTCCAACGACTGTTACGTGACGATGCTTCTTCATAGCTAGCGCTAATGATCCTCCAATAAGGCCAACGCCAATAAGTAATACACGTATTTTCACCTTTCATTCTCCTCTATTCATTAAAATTGCTTTGCGTATTCTTCATGTTTTTTTACATTTTCTTGAATTAACTGAATTCGATCTGCCCCAAATTGATCGATAATAGCAGATGCTAGTTCCCAAGCAATCACTGATTCTGCTACAACAGCCGCCGCCGGTACTGCACAGCTGTCTGAGCGTTCAATACTTGCAGCAAACGGCTCTTTTGTATCAATATCTACACTTTGCAGCGGCTTATATAAGGTAGGAATAGGTTTCATGACGCCTCTCACAACAATCGGCATCCCCGTTGTCATGCCTCCTTCTAAACCTCCTGCATTGTTCGTTTTACGCGTATAGCCGTTTTGTTCATCCCATAGAATTTCATCATGGACTTCACTTCCCGGTCTGCGAGCTGCTTCAAAACCTACGCCGATTTCAACACCTTTAAACGCGTTAATGCTCATAATAGCAGCAGCTAGCTTTGAATCTAATTTACGATCATAGTGCACGTAACTTCCCACTGCAGTAGGCATTCCTTCTACTACTACTTCCACTACGCCACCAATGCTGTCTCCATTTTCTTTTGCATCATCGATTGCTTTCATCATCTTCTGTCCCGCTTCTTCATCTAAGCAGCGAACAGGTGACGCTTCTGTTTTTTCCTGAAGTTCTGTTAGCGACTCATATGCCGTTTTTTCAGCTTTCACACCGCCGATTTCAAGCACGTGACACGCAATATTTACTCCTACAGCTTTTAGTACTTGTTTGGCAACTGCGCCTGTGGCTACTCGTACCGTCGTTTCACGAGCAGATGAACGTTCTAATACGTTTCGCATATCTCTGTGACCGTATTTAATCGCTCCATTTAAATCCGCATGACCTGGACGAGGTTTTGTAATTTGTCGCTTTACTTCTTCATCATGATCAACTGGATCAGCACCCATAATATTTCTCCAGTGAGTAAAATCTTTGTTTTCAACAACTAAAGCAATGGGTGAACCAAGCGTCTCACCGTGGCGAACCCCTCCTTTAATCTGAACTTGATCTTTTTCAATCTGCATGCGGCGTCCGCGTCCATGTCCCTTTTGTCTTCTTGCTAAATCTTCATTAATATGTTCGGCTGTTAATTCAAGCCCTGCCGGCACTCCTTCAATAATCGCTGTTAATTGAGGACCGTGCGATTCTCCTGCTGTTAAATATCTCATATTATCAATTCCTTTCTGTTATAAAAATAAAAAACTCGCCCCTACGTCATAGGGACGAGTTTTTCTCGCGATACCACCCTAGTTGCAAACATTACTTGCCACCTCAAATTGTTAACGATCCGCTGACCGCTCTGTAAAAGAGTACTCAAAGAGTGTAATTCGCTCACATTTTTGTACTGACTTTCACCAACCGTCAGCTCTCTGAAACAGGGAAATGTTTGCTACTAGTTTCTTATCTCTGTATCACTATGAAATTAAGATAATTTTACTGCTGCACCTTTTAATTCTTCCATGAATTTGTGGAATTCAGGAATGTTCATTTGCTGTGCTGAATCTGATAATGCTACCGCTGGGTCTGGATGAACTTCTGCCATTACAGCATCTGCGCCGATAGCAATCGCTGCTTTTGCACATGGTAATAGTAAGTCTTTGCGTCCTGTTGAATGCGTTACGTCTACTACAACTGGTAAATGCGTTTCTTTTTTCAAGATTGGAACAGCTGAGATATCTAATGTGTTGCGTGTTGCACGCTCGTATGTGCGGATACCGCGTTCACAAAGAATAATGTTTCCATTTCCGCGAGACATAATGTATTCAGCGGCGTTAATGAATTCTTCAATTGTTGCTGCTAATCCACGTTTTAAAAGAATCGGTTTGTCTACAGAACCTGCAGCTTTTAATAGCTCGAAGTTTTGCATGTTACGTGCACCAATTTGAATCACATCTACGTAGTCTAGAGCTGTTTCAATATCTTGAGGAGAAACAATTTCACTGATAATTGATAGACCTAGCTCATCTCCTACTTGACGTAAAATTTTCAATCCTTCCACTCCAAGACCTTGGAAATCGTAAGGTGATGTACGTGGTTTGAACGCTCCGCCGCGCATTAATGTAATGCCTTGTTCTTTAAGCGCTAAGCCCACTTCTTTTACTTGTTCGTAGCTTTCTACTGCACATGGTCCCATTACGAATTCTAAGTTTCCAGGACCTACTTTTGTGCCGTTGATGTCAACAATTGTATCTTCTGATTTCTTTTTGCGAGATACAAGAAGTGCTTTACGGTGATCGTCTTCTTGAAGCTCTAAGCTTGCTTTGAAAATTTCTTTGAAAATATGCTGAATTGTTGAAGCTTCGAATGGCCCATTATGGTTAGCTAAGATTTGATCTAATGATTTACGTTCACGAACTGGATCAAAGCGATTCACACCTTGTGTACCTTTTACTTTTCCGATTTCTTGTGCAATTTCACCGCGTTTATTTAATAATTCTAAAATTTCTAAATTTATTTCGTCGATTTGTCCTCGTAATTGTTCTAGTGATTTTGTCATTTTAAAAATCCTCCTTTGATTTTATAACCTTGAACGGATCTTCTCGTTTAGTTTGTATTTAAAAATCCGTTTTACACCTACACAGCCGCTTATGCGGATATACAAAAAGTCCCTACTGACTGTATCAGTAGGGACGAATTGATCGCGGTACCACCCTAATTGCAAGCATTGCTTGCCTCTTCATTAAGATAACGGCTATTGCCGCTTTTGACTATCGCCAAAAGAAAGCTCCAAGAATGTAATTCGCAATCTCTTTTGTACTGATTCACACCAACCATCAGCTCTCTGATACAGGGAAGATTTTGCTACTATGCTCTTTTCATCGCTTGTAATGGATATAAAATTATAATGGACCGAAATACAAAAAGTCCCTACTCACCCTTAAGATTTTTCTTAAGAGTCAGTAGGGACGAAAATTCGCGGTACCACCCTAGTTGCAAGCATTTCGCTTGCCTCTTCATTAAAATAACGGCTAGGCCGTCTTTTCCTGCTCGGAAAAGATGCTCAAGGAATGTACTTCGAAAAAATTTTTGTTCTGACTCGCAGCAACCGTCAGCTCTCTGATACAGGGAAATTTTTTCTACTAGTGCTCCTATCAACGCTCAGTATTGACTATGTATGTGTACTTGGATAATCAGTTCCAATCGTTTGAAACTGTTTGTCGCTTCCAAGTTGTGTGTAATGTTGTGTGATGTTGATTTGTATTATGAATGGTTTTTTTATCTTCGTCAACACTTTTTATTAATTTTTTTTATTTTTTAAAAACCATTTCTCCTTCAAACCCAGCTCTATCAAGAGTTTTGCCACTCTAATTTTTTTCAAACGTGTATTCCATTTCAGATTCATATTCAATAAATCCGTGTTTTTGATATAGGCATTTTCCCGCCGAAGAAGTACTTAACCATATTCGATTCACACCACTTTTTTGGCAGTACTGCATCAAATGCTTTAAAATAGCTGAAGAATAACCTTGCTTTCGGTAATCAAAAGCTGTATACATGTTCATAACATATGCTTCTTTTCCTTCAAGGTTACTCGGTGAAGGCGGACGTATAAAAAAGACGATGCTTCCTGCTGATACGATTTCTCCATCAGCTTTTAAAATAGCCGTATAGCTATTTGGATTATTTATATTTGCAGTAAAATATTCTTCTGTAGCTTTTCGAAACAGCTACTCATTCTCGTTTAATTCTCCTAGTTCTTTCATGAGCAAAATTCGCAAGTTAACCAGATCCTGCACGTTTTCTAATACTGCTTTTTCAACCATCGCTCTCCCTCTTTTCGTCTCTTTTACAAAAAAAAACTCTCATCATTTGAGAGCTTCATTCAAGCAAGAAAAACAGCTCCGTATACGAGTGCTCCAACAATAACGAACGCTGGATGCACACGCAATTTTTCCAATAAAAGAAAGCTGGCTGCTACTAAAAATAGAGTTTGCCATATACCTGAATCACTGTATGAATTCATAAAAAATTCATATGCCATCAAGCCCAGTAAAATGGCGATCACAGGACGAATGTAGTTCGTCATTTTCTTGACATTTGGCGAATCTTTATACTTAAATAATATTCGAAGTAAAATAACTAAAAGTAAAACCGACGGAGCAATCGTTGCAAAAAGAGCAACCACCGAGCCTAAAATCCCTGCCTGTTGATATCCGATAAACCCCGCCATTTTTGTTGCAATCGGACCCGGCAGCGCATTTCCAATTGCTAGCATTTCACTAAACTCTTTGACCGTAAGCCAATGATAGTGATCCACGACTTCTTTTTGAATAAGCGGAATCGACGCAGGTCCGCCTCCATAGCCTAAAATATTTGAAACAAAAAACGCCATAAATAGCTGAATATAAATCATACCGATTCCCTCTTCTGCTTGTGCTCAGCACTTTCGCCTTTTTTTCCTTTTCGTTTTAGCGGAATCCAAGCTGCTGCCATAAGAACAATAATAATGACTGCTGGATGGATATGTGCAAATTCCATTAGCCCTAAACTAATAATCAATAAGATAATAGCTGGAGTCCACCCTAAACCAGACGTTGATTTTTTAAAAAAGTCCCACGTCATAACCGCGAGCATAACTCCTACTACAGGGACAACTGCTTTTGTCATGCCCATAACCCACGGCTGATCTTTAAATTGCGTTAAAGTTGTCAACAGCAATACCATTAAAAAAACGGTTGGAATGACGGCTGCAAATAAAGCTGTCCCGAGACCCAAAATGCCGCCGACTCGATAGCCGATGTATCCAGCCAGCTTTGTAGCAATAGGCCCAGGCAGCGTATTGGCGATTGCTAACAAATCGCCAAATTCATCGTCATCCATCCACTTGTACGTATCGACCACTTCTTTTTTAACAAGTGGAATAGCTGAAGGTCCTCCTCCGTAGCCGAGCATACCTGAGCGAAAAAACGCTATAAAAATATCCAATTGTCGCATTTCTCGCGCTCCTTTCTCTGTGATCTAATAAGCAACGACCGCTCCGTCTGTTCGCGCTTCTGTGCCACCGTATAATACACCGGTTTGTTCATCTCTTAAAATAATCTGCCCTCTTCCAAACGTATGTCTGCTCGTAGCCACATGAATATCATGCCCTTTGCGTTCTAATGCTTCTACAATATGTGAAGGCATTTCTTTTTCCACAAGAACCTTTTTATGTTCAATCCACTGCCATCTTGGTGCATCTAAAGCTGCCTGAGGATTTAGATGGAAATCGATCATATTCATGACGACTTGCACATGTCCTTGCGGCTGCATAAATTTACCCATTACACCGAATGGACCTACAGCCCTTTTATTCTTTGTTAAAAATCCAGGAATAATGGTATGGTAGGTTCGTTTCCCAGGCTCTAACCGGTTATGGTGCCTAGAATCTAACGAAAAATTATGCCCACGGTTTTGCAGGCATATGCCTGTATTAGGTACGACTAGTCCTGAGCCAAAATCCATGTAATTACTTTGAATGAATGATACCATGTTTCCTTCTCTATCAGCTGTCGCTAAATAGATAGTACCGCTATGAGACGGCTGTCCGGCTTCGGGAATAAGCGCTTTTTCACCAATCAGCTCTCTGCGCTTGTGTGCATAAGAATCATTCAACAAACCTTCAACTGCTACTGTCATTTTATCAGCATCTGTAATGAATTTTTGTCCATCTGCAAACGCTAGCTTCATGGCTTCAATTTGCTTGTGGTATGTATCGACAGAATCTTTGGCATCGAAAGAAAAGCCTTTTAGCGTATTTAAAGCTAAAAGTGCAATAAGGCCTTGGCCGTTAGGGGGAATTTCCCACACATCATATCCTCGGTAAGAAGTTGAAATCGGCTTCACCCACTCTGCTTTAAAAGCTGCTAAATCTTCTTTTGCTAAAAATCCGCCGTGTCTTTTCGAAAAAGCTGCTATTTTATCAGCTAGATCCCCTCTGTAAAAAGATTCTCCATTCGTTTCGGCAATTTCAAGCAGCGTAGCAGCATGGTCTGGTGATCGCCACATTTCCCCTACTTTAGGAGCTGATCCATTGTTGGTAAACGTCTCAAACCAGTGCTTATATTCGTCACCTTTTAGCGCGTGTGTAAATCGTTCAAACGCTCGTTCCCAATTGTACCCTAAAATTGGGGAGATTGGGAACCCTTCTTGCGCATAAGAAATAGCAGGCTGCAGCACTTCTTTTAACGACAGCCGTCCAAAGCGTTTTGACAGCTCCGCCCACGCGCTCGGGGCACCTGGAACCGTAACAGGAACAAAACCGCGAGCCGGCATCTCTTTTATCCCCATGGCATGCAGAGCCTCAATAGAGATAGAAGCAGGAGCAGGACCGCTCGCGTTGAGTCCATATAGCTCTTCATTTATCCACACAAGAGCAAATGCGTCTCCGCCAATTCCATTTGACGTAGGTTCTACAACCGTTAAACAAGCTGCGGAGGCAATAGCAGCATCTACCGCATTGCCTCCTTTTTTCAACATTTCAAGACCCGCTTGAGCGGCAAGAGGCTGACTAGTTGCTACCATTCCGTTTTTTCCAAACGTACACGTACGTTGCGATGCATATGGGTGTGTGAAAAAGTATTCGCTCATAGAAAATCTCCTCTTTTCTTTATATGATGAATAAAACGAATCTTTACAGACTAGACAACGCTACTTCTTCCTCATAAACTTCTAATGCTGCTTGCAGAGCAGAACCTGCATTCACGCTTGCCCCGTTTCGAATAAGCACTGCTTCAAGACCGGCCAATGTAAATAGAACGTTGTCTTTTCGACAGCTGTATCCCATTGTACCGATGCGCCATATTTTTCCGTGCACCGGCCCAAAAGAACTTGCAATTTCAATCCCAAATTGTTCAAGAAGCGTAGAACGAACTGCCTCTCCGTCAATCTCTAGGGGAATTAAAACACAAGTAACAGTTGGAACTTTTGAATGTTCATCCCCGAATAAAGACAATCCCATTGCTTTAATACCGGCTACAAGTGCTTTTTCATGGAGGCGGTGTCGGGCAAATCTTTCCTCTAATCCTTCTTCTAAAATAACGCGCAGTCCTTCTCTTAAAGCATAGAGCATGGACGTTGCTTCCGTATGATGATTTAACCTGCGCTCACTCCAATAGTCTTGAAGCTGACTCAAATCAAAATAGTTGCTGATAATATTAGGACGCAGACGAACAGTTTGAGCATCTGCTTTTGTCGCAATTCCTTTTTCAACTTTTTTACGTTCCATGATAATTTTTTCAATACGATCATTGTACGTAATAGGTGCCATGCCAGACGGAACAGATAAACACTTTTGTGTGCCTGCAATCAATGCGTCAATGTTCCACTCATCTACTTTTACATCCGTACCGCCAATAGTGGCTACTGCGTCGACAATAAATAAGACATCTTGGTCGCGGCATGCAGCACCAATTTCTTTAAGAGGCTGCATTCTTCCTGTAGACGTTTCACCATGAACCATTGCAACAATTTTCGGATTTACTTTTTTTATTTCACGGATGACTGTCTCAGGGTCAAACACTTCTCCCCATTCGCATTCAATATTGTGTACATCAGCTCCGTAGCGCTCGGCAATTTCCGTTAATAAATAGCCGAAGCGACCGAAAATCGGGACGAATACTTTATCGCCAGGCTCAACTACACTTGCAAGAACTGCTTCAATCCCAGCTCTAGACGTTCCATCAACGGGAAAAGCCCATTTGTTTTTGGTTTGAAATAGTTCACGAAGCATTTCCATCGTTTCGTTCATAATGTGCGTAAATGCGGGGTCAAACTGACCTAAAATAGGTGTTCCTAATGCTCTTAATACGCGTGGATCTGCTTCTACGGGTCCGGGTGTCATAATCGTACGTGGCGGTGTATGAAGCTGTTTTGTTATGGTCATCTCAAATTCCTCCTAGTAGGCAAGCTTATATAATAGTTCTATTAAGACCTTTACTCCTTTTTCTAACTGTTCTCCTTTGGTGAATTCCTTTGGGGAATGGCTGATTCCATCATGACTCGGTACGAATAGCAAACATGTGGGAACTCTTCGCCCAAATACTTGCGAGTCGTGTCCTGCACCGCTTACTAATTCTCGGGAGGAGATATTCTTTTCCGAGGAAATAATTTTGGAAAGTTCAGATAATTCTCCACTCATGGTGACAGGCTTTTCATCCATCCAGCAGTCGATATTTACTTCTAAAGTCCCTGCCGTTCGCTTTATAATCTCCTTCATTTCTCGTTCTGCTTCTTGCAAAACCTTATACTGGTGATGTCTTATATCTACGGTGAATTCTACATATCCCGGTATTACATTCGGTGCATTTGGAGAAAGTGTAACCTTGCCAACAGTTACATATAAAGCATTATGATATTTTTCACTCAATTCAATAAATGCTTTAGCAAGTCTGCAGCTCACATAAAATGCATCTTTTCGGATGTTCATCGGCGTTGTGCCCGCATGGTTACTTTCACCCTTAACAAATACTGTAAAGCGTTTCTGCCCGACGATACTAGAAACAATTCCGATATCGCAATGAGACATTTCAAGCTGCTTTCCTTGCTCAATATGCAGTTCAACAAAAGAAGCGATGTCCGTGCGATATGGCTCGCTATGGAGGCCTTTCCCAAAATTAAGCTGCTTCATTTCGTCATCAAGCTTAACCCCTTCTTTATTTATAACATGTTTTGCATCACTTTTTCTGTGTAATCCATTCATATTACCTGATCCCCAATACGTAAGCGGAAATCTGCTGCCTTCTTCTTCACAAAGTGATACGACCTCTAATGTTTTTGTAGGGGAGCCGTAATGCTCGTGTAAATACTGCAGAGCAATGATACCTGCCACAACACCAAACGCCCCGTCATATTTTCCTCCGTTTATCACGGTGTCGATATGTGATCCTGTTAAAATAACTTGTTTTTCTTGACCCGTTCCTTGCAAACGTCCAAATAAATTTCCTACATCATCGTAATACGTCTTGAGGTGAAGTCCCTTCATTTTTTCTTCCAACGCCTTTTGAGCTGCATTCCACTGTTCCGTATATAAAAGCCTCGTGACACCTTCTTTTTCATCTAACCCAAACTGTGACAACCAGCTAATGTTTTCTTCGATTTGCTGACAAAGCTTAGATTTTCCCGTCATATCTGCGACCATTGCTATCCCTCCTGCTATCTTCATTTTAAGAAAATGACTGATTGTTTTCATTAACACTTTCTACAATGATTTAGTCTTTTTTTAGCTACTATCACTAAATACGAAAAGTTTCATATACGTTATCTTTTCTAACATTAAATGTTATTTATTTCATCTTACAGGATAGAATAAACTTCTTCATTAACAATTTATACATTTTTTTCTGAAAATTTTATTTATTTTAACTAAACTTTCTTATAGAATAAAAGATAGATAAAGATACGCGCAGGGTAATGTGAGAATTCTTAACAAAAGGAGTAATGAATAATGGAACTACAAACTCTTTTACGCATTCCAATTTATGAGAAAGCATCTGTAGTAGCCGGGCAAAAAGGAGTCACCCGCAAAGTACATAACGTCAATATGATGGACGCACCCGATATTTTATCTTTTTTAAAAGAAGGAGAATTTTTAATTACAACGGGTTATCACTTCAAAGAACATGAAGAAAGCTTAGCAAAACTTGTAAAAGGAATGGCTAAAAAGAAATGTGCAGGATTGGCCATAAAAACGAAGCGCTTTTTCGAACACGTGCCTGCTTCTATTTGTCAGCTAGCTGATGAACTTCACTTTCCGATCATTGATTTTCAAACGGACGAAACGTTAGGTGCGGTTATTAACGAATCTCTCAGCTTTATTTTAGATAAAAAAACAGCCGAGCTTCAGCAAGCGATGGTTACACATCAGCTATTTTCCTCGTACATCTTACAAGGAAAAGGCATTGAGAAAATTATGCAGTCCATTCAAACGTTATGCAATGCTCACGTTGCCCTTTGTGATACCCATGGTCATGAACTCTTTTATACAAACAAACGCGAACCTTTTTCGCTTGCGATGGAAGAAGCGGTAGCGGGCGCTAAGCAGCTGTTTTTACGAACGGCAAAATATACAACCTTTTCCTTTTTACACACAAAAAAAACCGTTACGCTTTTTCCGATTGCTACTCATACAAGAAAGTACAGTTATTTACTTATTGAACACCAAGTTTCTTTATCCGATTCAGCTCTTCTAACGATTGAACAAGCGACAAACGTTTTATCTTTCGAAATGATGAGACAGCAGGCATTGTATGAAGCTGAACGGCGACGAAAAAACGATTTTTTTAATCAGCTTGTTAATAATTATTATAAAACGCTTGAAGATGCTTCCTTTCAAGCACAGATGATGGGCTTATCAGCAGGAAACAGCTATATTTGCGCCGTTGGGAAAATCCACTCTACATTCACGCCTTACAGCGATGACGACATGATTTATGAGCTGCTTCAATATGAGTTATCAGCAGGTCATACAGAGGCCGTTTTATTTTTCTACGATAACCTTTATATTCTTTTGTTTACGCCTCATTCTCAACCTATGATTATAGAATGTTTGCATCGCTTGCAGGAAGCTGTTTACCGTCACTACGATAAGCGAATGTCATTTGGAATTGGAAACCAAAGCCAATCCCTGCTTACAATCGCTGACTCATATAAAGAAGCTGTTGAAGCTCTTGAAACTATCCATTTTAAAGATCAGTCGAAGCTTATTCAATTTTATCAGCCAAAACAGTTTAAAGAACTGTTGAGGTTGCTTCCGGCAAATGATTTACAGGATTACTATTCTCAAACATTAGAAGGTTTGCTGCAGTACGATAAGAAAGATCGCTCCATCTTACTTGACACGCTTGAAACATATCTAAATTCCAATTGCCAAATCTCAGAGACTGCTAAACAGTTATTCGTTCACCGAAACACGGTGATCTATCGAATCGAAAAATGCGAAGAGTTATTAAAAAGACCTATTCATACGTCGGAGGAAACCCTTCGGCTGCGCGTAGCTTTTCAAATTTTTTCTCTTGTTCATGCTAATTAAGTATAAATATAATAAAAAAACGCCTGAGTGGATACTCAAGCGTTTTTTATTATAGTGCATATTATTTATTTCGCTTCTAATTTAGACTGTACTGATTGTAATTTCCCAGCCATCGTATGATTTTCTTTATCACGACGATCATCAATTCGTAAATTTGTACATACGCGCTGAATACCATTTTCAAAAGGTACTTCATGCATCTCTTGCACAATTTGCAGCAGCGTGCTTAATTCCCCTTCAATTAATGTATTCATAGGGGTTAATTGATATGTAATTTCATCTTCATGCTTCGCCAACACTTTTTGAATATCAGCTACGTACTGACTCACGCTTGGCGTTTCCGTACCAACTGGAATAATGGTTACATCTACAATAGCCATGTTATACACTCCTTTTATTTGTTCCATAACTATCATACCAAACCGCACAAAAATTTCCTACTTTTACGTTTATGAGGCATAGAAAAAAGGAGTAGTTCTACAACTACTCCTTTTTATTACAATCTTATAGGTAACGCTTTGCTCCTAAGTAACGTTTTGACCAGTAAGAGTTGCTCATTGAACTGATTGTTACACCTTGAGAAGATGACGCATTTAAGAATTGGCCATTTCCTAAATAAATACCTGCATGGCTGGCACCTGGTTTGTATGTTTCAAAGAAAACAATATCGCCAGGTTGAGGTGAACTTACACGTGTGCCTGTTTGATAAATAGCAGCAACCGTACGCGGTAAATTCACGCCTACCGCATTGCGGTATACATAGTTAAGGAAACCGCTGCAATCGAATCCGCTCGGCGTTGATCCACCCCAAACATAAGGTGTTCCCATAAAACGTTTACCGTATGAAATAACTTTTGAAGCTGAGCTTGAGCTTGTGCTGCTTCCTGTTGATGTTGAAGGTTTTGAGCTGCTTGAATTTAATTTATTAAGCGTATCTGGGCCCGCTTCTCCGTCTACTAATAAACCATTTGCACGTTGAAATGATTTTACCGCACTTGTTGTGATTGAGCCAAAGTAGCCTGTTACACCAGCTGAGAAGTAACCTTTATTTTTAAGTTTTTGCTGAAGGCTGCTTACTGCTGAACCGCTCATGCCTTGGCGCAAGATTGTTGAAGTACTGCTAGAACCGCCAGTTGAAGCGCTAGAACCGCCATTTTTCAACTTACTTAACGTAGCTGGACCTGCAATTCCGTCCACAGACAGTCCGTTTGCACGTTGAAATGCCATGACTGCATTTTTTGTAATTGAGCCGAAGTACTGAGTTGTAGTTCCTTTAAAATAGCCTTTGTTTTTCAGCTGTTGCTGTAAGGATTGGACGCTTGATCCGCGTGAGCCGACACGCAACAACGAACTTGAGCTAATTGATGAACTTCCGCTTCCTAGCAGCTTATTAAATGTAGATGGACCTGCAATACCATCTGCAGATAAACCATTTGCACGCTGAAACGACTTTACTGCGCTAGTTGTGATTGAACCATAATAGTTTGTTGTTGTACCATATGTAAAATAACCTTTGTTTTTTAATTTTTGCTGTAATTCTTTCACATCCGAATTACTTGTTCCTGGGTGTAGCGTAGCATCTCCTAAAGCAGCTTCACTAATTGTAGGTACTACTGTTAAAGATCCACATAACGCTAACGAATATATCAACTTTTTCATAAAAAAAGGTTCCTCCAATGCCATAATCTACTAATCTATAAGACGTTTACATTGTAACAACACATTATTACAAAATAACATCACTAATATTACATTTGTGTTACAGAAAACGACAGTAGCGTAGCTGTATGGTGTATATTGTCGTAGTTTCTTGTCGTTTAACATTTAATAAGTTCGACAAAAAAGCTAATATATTCCAATATTATTCCTTTTCTTACACTAATAATAGGTAAAAAATCACCCGTAACATTATCTTTATATTTCAAAAAAAAACAATTTATTTTTTTTTGAAATGTGAAACTTTTTTAACATTTATTCGTTTAGTGGATTTGTTCTCCTCTTCAGTAAAACAACTTTTTCTTCTAAAAATTTATATTATTTCCATATTAATGAATAAAAAAATGAGATCTGAAAAAAATAGTCTTATTTATGTTTGAAACATGGAAAAGACTCTCCAGAAACAATGCGAGACCCAAGGGGGTTTGCTGTAAAATTCTATACAGAAGACGGAAACTGGGACTTAGTAGGAAATAACCTTAAAATATTTTTTATTCGCGATGCTATTAAATTCCCTGATTTGATTCAAGGTTTTAAGCCCAATCCTGTGACAAACCGTCAAGATACCGAGCGTATTTTTGATTTTATTTCTCATACACCTGAGGCTATGCATATGATTACTTTTTTATTTTTACCTTGGGAAATACCTGCTAACTATCGCCAAATGCAAGGTTTCGGTGTTAATACATATAAAAGGGTAAACAAATATGGCAATGCGTTTCTTGTTAAATACCATTGGGAACCAAAACAAGGAATTAAAAATTTGACCCAAAAGCAAGCAGAAGAAATTCAAGCTAAAAATATAAGTCATGCCACTCAAGACTTGTATGAAGCGATTGAGAGTGGTAACTCCCCTGAGTGGGAACTTTGTATACAAATCATGGAAGATGGAGAGCATCCTGAACTTGATTTCGATCCGCTTGATAACACGAAAATTTGGCCGGAAGACCAGTTTCCGTTCCTTCCAGCGGGTAAATGGTCCTAGATAAAAACCCAAGCAACGTATTTGCTGAAACGGAGCAAGTCACATTTGGTCCAGGTGTGGTTGTAGATGGGCTAGATTTTTCTGATGATAAAATGCTGCAAGGAAGAACGTTTTCTTATTCCGACACGCAGCGTCACCGGGTGGGAACAAAGCCTATTAATGCACCGAAAAAGCATGTAGCAACAAATCAACGCGATGGTCAAATGGCCTATCATGTAGATGCTGGTCCAGGTCAGAACCCGCATGTGAATTATGAGCCTTCTTCTCTTGGAGGCCTTCAAGAAGCGCATGATCATCCAAAACCTCATCAGCCTTATGTTGAAGGAAATGTAAAAAAGAAAAAATTGACCGTACAAATGACTTCAAGCAAGCTGGTGAACGCTATCGTTTACTAGAGGACTGGGAACGTGATGAGCTTATTCAAAATTTAGTAGACGGCTTAAAATGTTGTCACCATACAGTTCAAACAAAGATGATTGAGCTTTTAACTCAATGTGATTTTGACTACGGCAATCGAGTAGCAAATGGTATCGGTCTTTTCATGCATGACGATGGTTCTTTAGAAATTGAAATAGGAACAGAAATTACTCCTACATATGGAAAATTGCCAAAAGAAGGCGGTTCACCCTTAGGAAGTAACAAAGCTGCTGATGCGGTAGAAGAAGCTAATGAAAAAGGAAAAGATACTCATCCTTATTAACAAAAAACATCCTGCAGCGACAGCAGGATGTTTTTTGGGTTAAACGCTTATGACCAAGTAACGGCAAACACGTGGTAGTCATTTTTTAAATGTGGCGCATCAATGGGTGTCCCGTGCTGATATCCTTGTTTAATTCTTTTAGGATGTAAGGGGTTAACCCATTCTTTCACTTGCTGTTTTGTACCATTTGCTAAAATATATACACAATCAGAAAATGCCCCGTCATTGTTTGGACTATCAACTTTTAGTACTTCCACTAACACATCTTGGACACACGTTTTTCTCTGAATACATGTAAGCGTATGGTAGATGATATCAGCGGACACATCGTTATTTAAACGAAAGCCCACCTTTTTTTGTTCAAAAAAAGACGAGAATGAGACGATTGGTAATGTCTTTTTTTGTTCATACGCTTGAGATAAAATCTTGACAAGAACTTCTCCACTCAAGATGATCCCTCTTTCTAAAAAACGCTTCATCACAACATATGTGAGCATTGGTTATGCTCATAGGATAATATATTATCATAGTTTAATTCTGTGGTGTTAGTCTTTTTTTGGGTTTTTACACTGGGAATTATACCCGCCTATTTCTTGCGTTTCCCTGACGTTCTCGCTACTAGCAAAAGAATTAATAATAAAATAAATACCCCTGCTCCTACAAACATATCATACAAGAAATCAAGCATCATACTCCTCCTCTTCCTCCAAAAAAATGCTATTAAAACCAAGCGTTTTAATAGCGTTTTTTCGTTAGATAAAGCCTAGCATATTAATAAATACAATGATAATTAAAACAGGTGCGATGTATCGAATGGCAAGAAGCCATAAAGAGAACCAGCGCTTCACATTCGTCGAACCATGCTTAAATTCTTCAATTAGCACATCTTTTTTCATCTTCCAAGGAACAAAGATGGCAATTAAAAGAGCACCGAGAGGCATAAGGATATTACTTACAAGAAAATCAAAAGCGTCAAAGATGCTTTTTCCAAAGATTGATACGTCACTTAATAAACCATACGATAGAGCTGACGGTATTCCTACAACGAAGATTAGTAGGCCCGAAACCCAAGATAGCTTTATACGCTTATGCTGCTCTCCTTTGGCTAATGAAGCAACAATAATTTCTAACATCGAAAATGCAGATGTCAAAGTAGCAAATAAAAACAGCGCCAAAAAGAAAGTTTGAAACACAATTCCGAACGGAAGCTGTTCAAAAATAGAAGGCAATACAATAAATAAAAGACCTGGTCCTTCCGTCGGCTTTACGCCCATTGAGAAGACTGCAGGGAAAATTGCCAGTCCTGCTAGTAAAGAAATCAAAATATTTAACGCTGAAATTGAAATAGCTGATTTTGGCAAGTTTTGCTGCTTAGACAGATACGAACTATAAGTAACCATAACCGAAACGCCTACGCTAAGCGAAAAGAATGCTTGTCCCATTGCAAACAAAATCGTTTGGGAGGTAAGCTTTGAAAAATCTGGATACAAAAAGAAAGATACGCCTTCCATCGCCCCGTCTAATGTTAAAGAACGAATAATAATAATAATAAATAAAATAAAGAGGGCAGGCATTAAAATTTTGTTTGCTTTTTCAATACCATTTTGAATGCCTCTTGCTACTACAACAATTGTTAAAAGAAGAAAAACAAATTGAGATATAACAGCGCTTATCGGATTAGCAATAGTGGAATTAAATAAACTCCCGTAGTCACTTACTCCATTCAGCTGACCCGTGACGCTTGCAAAAATATATTGTAAAATCCATCCTCCTACTACACTATAGAATGATAATAAAATAAAGCATGTGATCACGCCTAAATACCCGATTCCTTTCCATAGAGAACCGGGAGCAACTGCATCATAAGCACGAATTGCTTCTTTTTGTGTATGTCTACCTAGTACAAATTCAGCAAGCAAAAGCGGCAAACCAATAATTGCTGTAAACAAGATAAACAGTAAAAAAAAGGCCCCTCCTCCGCTTGTTCCGGCTACATAAGGCAGTTTCCAAATGGCTCCGATTCCAATTGCTGAACCGGCAGATGCCAAGATAAAGCCGAGTTTTGATGTCCATTGTTCGTTTTGACTCATTTTTTCTCACCATTTTTCTTTATTTATTCTGATTTGTCATACTATATCACACAACCCTTCTGTCGAAAAGGGTTTTTGTTGTTTTAACCCCCATCATGTGTTATGAATAGTATGTAGGTTTCCTTATTTATTTTCGTAACTAAAAAAGTTTGACAGTTAGAGGTACAAAAAATGACAAATCAGCAAGTAATACAGCAGCAATTTTTAGATAAGTTCCTTGACTTTATCTTAGTAAAATGTCCAAACTGCGAACTATGTGCGCGAGTTGTAAAACTGGATAAAAAATTGAGCGGGTCAACGCACTCATGCACGTGTCCTCATTGCGGCTATCTAGACGTAATCAACGCTGATAGCCAGAGACCGTTAGAACTTTCTGAAGCAGTAGATCCTTTTTTTCAGCTTCCGCTTTACTTAGAAACAATATGCCCTGAACGTCGACTTTGGGCTTATAACTTAGATCACCTTCAATATATTGAATCTTATATTGAAGTTAAAACATGCGGGGCTTGTTTCGACGAGCTGTCGGTTGAACACTCATTGCCAGATTGGGTAATTCATAAGCAGAAAGAAGCATTAAACGAAATTCAACGTTTAAAAGACACCGTCTTTTGCACATTCAAATGAAGATAGAAAAGAAACGTTGCTCAAGCGGCAACGTTTCTTTTCTTACGAAGAACTTTCTTCGGTAAGTTTTCTTCGATAGTCCCCGGCCTTGTCGAACTCTTTTGCGGTACCGACAAAAAAGTATGTTACCGTATGATTTTTGTTACCTTGAGTCGTTCCATGAATCATCTTCCCCTGCTTCAATTGCTTTCGCTGACCATTTTTATTTACGTAGAAATATTTATTTCTTGCCCAGCCGCCGCCACTTAAAAGCGTTTTGGTTTTCCCGACTCCCTGCTCGTTTACTTTAAATACAGTGTAGTCTCCTTCTGTCTTGCTAGGATTTCCATTATCTTTATCATATTCGACCATAACCCATCCTTTGTACCCTTCTGGTATAAGGAAAATGCTCGGTTGAGACGTTTCATCTGGGCGTCCACATCCAGCTGCGATTACAACCAATAAGCACAAAATGAGCCACCTTTTCACTTTTCCCAACTCCTTTCTTAATAAAAGACGTGCCTCTATACTGATTTTAGTTTTTGTTGAAGGTAAGATTATATTCTTTTCGCATCCCTCAATTTTTCCCAGTTCACCCAATCAAATATGCTATATTTACGTATTGTTTGTCACACACTATTAGCAGGCGTTTACAATTTACATGGGAGGATAACAAAAATGAGTTATGTTTTTTTATTTATTTTGCTCTTTGTCATTCCGCTTTACACACAGCAAAAAATTGTTCGTGCCGACCGTGAAAATACACGTACATTATTACTAACTGAACACGAGCAATCTGGACATAAAAAAAGCGATTCCCCGTAAAACAGGAATCGCCTTCTTTTAATATGTTAAACTTCCGGCTACAATAAGGCCGACGGCAATCGACGCCGCAAACAGAGTTACTCCAACCGCTACATTTCCTTCTTCTACTTTTTTGGCTAAGCTCGTTTTAGGCGTCATGATAAATTCAATAATCCAATATGCCACTACTTGAGTAATGATACCTACTATTCCCCAAAGAGTTGCATCTAACAAATTTAAGCTGTTGCTCCATACAGTGAAAATGACAATAGCAAGCCCAATTCCTTTTCCCCATAACTTCAAAGCGACCGCCACATTGCCTTTTTTTATGAGTTCACGATCGTTAAATTTTGTTGTTAATTCAAATACCATTACTCCGATAAATAATAGCCCTAACCCTACCGCTACGTGAGATAAAAAACTCCCTATACTAGCCCAATCAATCCATTGTGTCATTTTTATTTCCCCTTTTCATTTTAATCCAATCGGCAAATAATACGATTCATTATCCGTAATTTGATTTCCAGCCCGGATTCCTACTGCGCTTGCTTTTCCATTTAATAAAAAGCACCCGTACATGATATGAGCCTCTATTGTTTGCGTTTGCGTCTTCATTTTTGCAGTTGGCAAAGGAATAAACTGTTGATACACAGCAGCGTATTCTTGATATGTCTTATGTTGATCTTCGTCTATTTTGATTCCGCGTTCATTATAAATTTCAACGGTATCTCCCTCACGACCAAACGATGGTTTCTTCACAAATGCTTGTTTTCTTTCAATAAATGGATCTTCTTCTAAATACGTTGGTAAAAAGTATGTTTCAATGATGTGATGCTCTCTTTTAGTGAAAAAGAGATGATTTTGTTCATGCAAAGCCCAAATGAGTGCTTGCACGGCTTTAGACTGCAGCAAAAATGCAGAAGGCGGATTGATTATTGCTACTTGTTTTTGTTGTACCAATGTTAAAAGCATGTGCCCCACTTTTTCATGCGTACTCGGATCTTCATCTTCAATTAAATGTTCAAGCGGATAAGTTTGGCGATAGAGTACGTCTATTTTTTGTCCATATTGATCATATACGCCCGCTTCTATATGTTCACCTTCTTCAACTGTAGAGGCAGGGACAATTCGAAGCTGCGATAATGGAACGTATGTAGCATCTACATCGGCTAGCTTCATTAAATAAAGAGTGGTTAGCTTATCTTCTTCATGTGTATCATGAGAAGAAAAAACAACGTTTGGATAGTTCGTTCTATCAAGCTCATTATAAGCTTCAAAAATGGCGTGTTTTAATGCTAAAGCAAGCTTTTTTTCTTCAGGCTTATTAGGATTTTGGACCTGAAAATGACGACAGACTAACTCATTTACATGAAATAATTCTTTAATGAACGTAGGCGTATCCGCATTTAGTTCTAAAAGCTTGATTTGATCAGCCGTAACAGCAAAATCAAGGCGCGAAATCACACTTTCTGTTTCCATCGTTTTCAGTCGTAGGTACGGGAGACTAGCTTTTGGAAATCCTAAAGAAAAAAGTGTCTGATCATCTAACGAACGAAGTAAAGGTGCAGTTTTAAGAAATAATTCTCCAATTTGATTTGCGGCTTCTTTAATAGAATGAATGATATGAGAAGAATCCATATGTACGTCATAAAGAGCATACTCTGTTTCATATAAGTCGTACCAAAAACCTTCAATTTCTTTATAAAATTTTTCTCGCTTTTCTTTATGCATTACCCGCCAAAACCGCCTTTAGAGCCGCTCCCAATTCCAGATTTATACGAGCTGCTTGATTTAAATGATTTATAGGGCGATGATGAGGTCAGCTGTTTTTTAGAGCCGTAGTAGCGGCCTCCGTGATAATATGAACCGCTGTGCGAAGAAGAAGAATCTGAACAGTAGTACGTTTGCGTATCTTCATCCCATTTCCACTTGTCACACGATTTATCTTTCGGTTTAGCCGGTCTTGCCTGATCAGTTGAACCACAGGCAACGAGTGATGTCATTAAAGCTGTGGTCAAAACCCCAGCCATCATTTTTTTTGTTTTCGACATTACGTCTTTCCCCCTTAATACGTTACGCCTGTTTTTGTTACATATAAACTGTACACGCGGCGATCTTCATCAATTTCTGCAGAGTCTCTTTCCCATTCTAATCCATTGTAGTATGTATAAATAGTTCCGATATAGCTTAATACTTCCAAATGCGTATAAAATGAAGAGACGAATAAAATTGGATGTTCTCGAAGAGAATTGAGTTCGCGGACTTCTAACGTAATATCTCTATTATCGTCTTCTACCTGCTCTTTCGCTCCTTGCTCATGTTCCTTTACATAAATAATATGGATGTCATCTTCGATTGCAGATGAAGTTTGTTTATACGTTATTCCTTCTTTAACAAAAAATTCGCATTCTCTTCTTGCTAAAATTTGTTCAAGTTCAATAGATTGATAGTGATAAATAGATACAAACGTATCATCAGGCTTCAGCAGTCGGTATTCTAACTTTCCCATTGTGCAACTCCTTTTGTGACTTTTTTGTGAACGTTCTTTAATAAATACGCACAGATTTTCAAAAAGTTCCAATTTTTCTCATATAAAAAGGCTTAGCTTCAAATAAGCTAAACCTTTATTTTTTTATCACATCTGTCACGACTTCATAACCGCCTGTGTAGGGGTCGAATACATATTCAAGCATGCCGTTTCCACGATTTACTTTAAATAGATAACGGTATTTTTTAGGGCTGTCTTTTGCTGGATATACGTATTTTCCTTTTTGAAACTGACTTAGCAAGAGCTGTTCTCTTTGCGCAAGTATTTTTTTTGCTTCATTATAACCATACAGCGGGAGATTTTTGGCATAGAGAACCGGTACAAACACAAGCACAACGACTGAAATCGTAATAAGCCCTTGTTTGAACCACCGCATAAATCTCTTTGGATTTCGTGAAAGCAACATCGTTATTACAATTACTGTTAACAAAGGAACAATATATACTTGAACATACGGAATGTTTGCAAATACAGGTCGATTAATCAATAAGACAATAACTTCGATAGCTGCTACTAATACTAAAATAAAATAGACCACTTACGCTTCACACCTCGACGATTCAATGAATTTTATATGTGTTAGAAAGTATTCCCACTCATGGATGAACTCGTCTATTGTATCATAAGACGCAAAAAAAATATCTACGCTCGTCTATTTTGCGGAATTCAGATAATAAAAGAGATTGAGACATAACTAAATCAATCCAATCTAAAGACGAACAAATTGGATAAATGAGCTAGTATAACTCACTTGTTACACCGCTGTTGATTTCCGTGCAAGACTTCGCTTTCCGCGGACAGGCGATGAGCCTCCTCGTCGCTTACGCTCCTGCGGGGTCTCACCTATTCCGCTTTTCCCGCAGGAGTCTTCGCCTTGCCCTCCAATCAACAGCTAGAAGCAACTACATACATGAAACCTACGTTCACCATACCAATGAAAAAATCCGAACGAGTTGGATTCTCAATCAAGAATCAAACTCGTTCGGATCTTCCTTCAACTAAAATACTTTTGTCCCAGCCTCTTTATTACGAAACTTCTACGTTTCGATTTTGATTATATTTTTTTCCTTGTAAAAGTGAGTAGATGATCGCTGCTGCCCACACAATAAATATGAATGCATACACAGCTATCTGAGTTGTGCTGCTTGATACCCATGTATTTAAGAGTGTTCTAGCATTTGTTAAAATGATAAACCCACCAACAAGCGAACCAAGCAAGTGAGCAGGGATAATACGAACAAACCATGCAGCAATCGGAGCCGCAATAATTCCGCCAATCATAAGGGCTCCTACCCAGAACCAGTTTACCTGCTCCCACCCAAGAGAAATTAAAAAGCCAAGTGTAGCCGAGACGGCAATAGCAAATTCACTTGTATCCACGGTCCCAACGACTTTCCGTGCCGTTGTGCCTTTTTTAGCTAGCAATACAGGCGTTGCAATCGGCCCCCAGCCGCCGCCTCCTGTAGCATCAGCAAATCCAGCAATTAATCCTAACGGAATGGACTGCTTCGTTGATAAAGGTTTGGTGCTCTTTTCTTCATTTGTTTTAAACGTAAATAAAAAGCGAAATAACACATAAACTCCTAGGAGCAATAAGAATGTTGAGACGTAAGGTCTTACTGCATCTCCGGGTAAATTACTTAGGAAGCAGGCTCCCACAAAAGCCCCGATGGAACCAGGGATAATCAGTTTTAAAACCATCGATTTATCTACGTTTCCAAATTTAATATGTGAAACGCCAGAGGCTGCTGTTGTTACAACTTCTGCTAAGTGAACAGATGCTGAAGCCACAGCTGGTGCAATTCCAAACGTTAAAAGTAGCGTAGTTGATGTCACCCCGTATGCCATTCCGAGTGATCCATCAATTAACTGAGCTAAAAAGCCAATAAGTGCAAATGTAATTAACTTTTTCATGTTGTCCCTCCACTTTCATCTTCTGTTAGAAAGCACAAAAAGACCTCTAACAGTTGTTTGCTAGAAGCCTTCGGTATGTCCGATCAGCTGTCCGTTTTATAAATAAGTTGTTTATATTGTAATCCTAACTATTCCTAGAAGTCAACTGTGTTTTTGGTTTTTCTTTTAGTCTATGCATGCTGCTTGGTTATAGTATCAGTAAAGTAAAATTCTTCTTGTTAAGTCACAAATATAAAAACTACCGCTTACTTAAAAAGAGCGGTAGTCTTTATGCAGGTCTTTCCAGTGAGTTAGCACTTCAGGAGGCAAACTCACATCTTTATCTAATGACTTCACATCCATAGAAGCAGGCTCATCGCTATTTATCACTTTTTCCACCCAATCTGGCTGTACGACTAATGCTTGTTCAATCGTAATTAAAGCCAGCCCTTGCTCAAAAGCTTCTGCTACTTCTGTTGCCGTAAGGCCTCCTGTACTCACAAGAGGGACCCGGTGATTAACGTGCTTAATAATCGAAGAAAGCAGTGAACGATTTTCTTCACTCCTTAAGGTAGGTTCATGCAAAGCACTAATATGTAAATAGTCAATTTCTGTATGAACAAGACGATCAATCCACCCAAGGGTATCTTCCACTTTATTTCCTAAATATCCTTTTTCTTTGGGCGCTAATGTATACCCCACAATAAATGGTTTACCCGCATGAGTTGCTCGACGCGTCACTTCACGAATAACTTCAAGCGCAAAAGTGAAGCGATTTTCTGCGCTTCCTCCATAAGAATCACTTCGTTCATTTGCTTGCCTTGACATAAACTGCTGCAGTAAACATTCATTTCCTCCGTCAATTTCCACTCCATCAAACCCTGCTTCCATAGCTCTTGTGGTAGCTTCGCCAAATGCTTGAACAATATAAGTCAGATCGCGCTCGGTCATTTGAACAGGCTTTTTGCCTTTACGTTTATGAGGCTTTTCACTCGGGCTAATTGCTTGCCACTTATTTTCCATTTCTACGCATTTTCTTCCCCCGTGTGATAGTTGAAGAATCGCTTTAGCTCCTCTTTTATGAATCATCTGAGTCAGTTGATGAAGCTTTCGTATTACATGATCACGATGAATTCCGATTTGACCACGTGCTACTTGGCCATTTTCTGTGATAAATGCGGGGCCGATAATTACCATACTGACGCCCCCTACTCGTTTTTCGTAAAAAGTCAGATCGATATCGGATATTTCCCCGTTTTCCCGTGAAGCGTATGTGAGTATAGGTCCCATTGCTAATCGGTTTTTCATCTCAAGAACATCAACAAATTTAAAATGCTTAAATAATTTTTCGTAGGCCGTCTTCAATTGGTTCACACCTTTTTTCCCTTAGCTTGCCCATCTTTAGGCGGAGTAGACGCAGGCATAAAAAAAGAAATACCTTCATGGGCATTTCTTTTTACGTTGTTTTTCTTATTTTTTTGACGGGATAAAATACAAATTCGCTTTTTCCAACAATCCGTTTCTCATCAATGAGACCTAGACCGTTGCGGCTATCCATACTGTACAGACGGTTATCACCCATTACAAATACTTCGTTTTTAGGTATTTGAACAGGTTCAAAATCTCCTGTAAGCTCCATATCCATGTTGTTGGCAATTTGACGATTCGTTTTTAAATAAGGTTCACTTACTTTTTTATCATCAATATAAAGCTGATCTTTTTTCATTTCAATTTTTTCACCTGGCAGACCGATTACTCTTTTTACATAATGCTTATTCTTAGCCTCATCTTTAATAATCACAATATCTCCGCGGCGAATATCATGGAGTGAATACGACAGTTTATTCACAAACAAACGCTCTCCGTTATGCAGCGTTGGGTTCATTGAAGCGCCTTCTACAATATACGGAGAAAATAAAAATGCGCGAATCATAAATACTAGAGCGATAGCGAAGATAATAGTTTTGAATATGCTGCGTAATTGATCGCTTTTTGTTTTTTCCGTAGTCAATATACTTTGTCTCCTTTGTACAGCTCACTTTTCTTATGTAAAAAAGCAAGAAACCTCTTACTTTAACACTTATTCTAACTTAACCATAGAAAGAACTGAAATCAAATGTTTTATGTTATGTAAAAAAAGAACCTCTAACAAATGTTAGAGGCTTACATTACGCAAGTTTCGTCTTTACATCTCTTATTATAACATTAATTATATAAAAAGAGACTACCTTTTATGTAAAAATTATGTTTTTTACGCAAACTTAACTAAATCTTCACATTTAGAGGCGTTTTTCCATGTATAAAAAGTTGAGAGATGCAATACTCTATAATCTCTCTTCGCCGCACGAGTCCAGTAAAAACATTTTGATCATCTACAACTGGTACAAAATTTTGTTCAGATGCGCGTGACAAAATACTTTCCATTTCATTATGAATTAGTTTACAGCCTACTTCATCCATCTCTTTTAGAAAAAAAGCGTTCTTATCTCCCCGATAAGAACGCTTTTTTTAGCTCATTTTCTCAATTTCATTTACAAGAATCGAAATGGCATCCGTTTTTGTTGCTTCGCGCATTGTACGCTTCATTGTACTTGCCTGTTGCTGAAGCTCATTTACTTCACGCAAAAACAATTCTTTTGTTAACTGCTCTTCTTCTACAACCATACAGTAGCCTTTTTTCTTAAAGGATTGTGCATTTAAAATTTGATCTCCGCGACTTTGTGCTTTTGATAAAGGAATAATCATCATCGGTTTATGAAGAGCTAAAAACTCAAAGATGGCATTTGATCCGCCGCGTGTAATCACATAATCAGTTGCCGCTAGAACATCCGGGAGCTGTTCATTTACATATTCTAACTGACGATAGCCCGGCTCTTTTTCAAGGCTTGTATCAATATTACCTTTTCCGCACAGGTGGACGATTTGAAATTTCTTTTGCAGTTCAGGCAAAGACTCTCGAACAATTTCATTGATCCGGCGCGCTCCTAAACTTCCGCCCATAACGGTTAAAATTGGGCGCTTATCATAAAAGCGAAGCCAGCTTTCCCCGTTCGCTGCGCTTCCGCTAAATAGCTCTTTTCGAATAGGTGAACCAACAACCTGCACTTTTTCTTTTGGAAAGTAGTTTGCAGCTTCATCAAAAGAAGTGAAAATTTTAGTGGCAAATTTCTGCGCAATTTTATTTGCCAATCCCGGTGTTAAATCACTTTCATGAATGAATACGGGAATGTTTAAAGATTTAGCAGCCATTACAACAGGGACTGTGACAAAACCACCTTTTGAAAAAACAAGAGAAGGCTTTAACTTTTTCAGCACACGACGTGCATCGCCAACCCCTTTTGCTACTCGAAATACATCTTTTACATTTTCCATATCCACGTAGCGACGCAGCTTCCCGCTTGAAATCGCATGATATGGAACGTTTAATTTTGTAATTAATTCTTTCTCAATACCATTGTGAGAACCGACATAATGGATATCCCATTTTTCACTGTCTAATTCTTTCATAATCGCAATGTTTGGTGTTACGTGTCCAGCTGTTCCGCCTCCGGTAAAAACGATAACTTGCTTACTCATTTTTTCTTCCTCTCTTTACTTCACTTAATCGATCTGTTTTGACATCAATTTTTTATCTGATCTTTTTAGCATGCAATCTGACATGTAAAACGATGGTTTTATTATAGCATTTTTCTTTTTACATATGTATGATAAGGCGTATAAAAGCATGCTATACTTTTCATAAGGAGTGATTATAATGAACAAATCTGCACCTATAGTAAAAGGTGACACAGTGGATTCCGAAACGCGCTGCAAGCACTATTATACTGATAGAGATATTATTGCAATAAAATTTTATTGCTGTAATACATATTATCCATGCTATCAATGTCATAACGGACATGCTGATCACGACATTAAAAGATGGCCAAAATCTATGTTTAATGAAAAAGCTATTCTTTGCGGAGTATGTAAAAATGAGCTATCAATTAATGAATACTTAACATGTAACTCGACTTGCCCTCACTGCCATTCTTCTTTTAATCCTGGATGCAGCCTGCATGGACACATTTATTTTGAACAAAAAAGCTAAACGAAACATCGTTCAGCTTTTTAAAATAACTGCTCATCTATATTTACAATAGGAGGAAGCAGGCCTGGGAATAATTCCTCAAGTTCTTCTAAACGCAAGGAATAATAGTGCTGCGTGCCTTCTATACGTAGTTTGATAATTCCAGCTTCGCGAAGTACTTTGATATGATGTGAAAGCGTTGATTTTGATACGTTTAATTTTTGATAATACGAACAGGTCTGCTCCTTTCTTGTCGCTAAACACTGTACAATTCGCAGCCGGTTAGGATCACTCAATGCGTGTAAAATAGGCGTTAATTTAATTTCAGATTTCGGTGGTTGATAAGGTTTTCTCATGCTTAAAATATAACACAGCTTCTTTTGTGTATCAATGTTCGATAACTTTCGAACTAAAATCCTTGCACTGTTATTTAATCGGTGTTATAGTTTCTTTGTTCGATGATATTCGAACTTATCTTCATTTTAATAATAAATGGAATGAAAGATTAAAAACAAAACAAATAATATAAAGCACCACCATTATTAAAGGAGGAATCATCCATGATTCATTTACAAGCTTCTATGAAAGTTAATCCAGAAAAAAGAGAAGATTTTTTAGAAAATGTACAAGAACTAATTAAGCATTCTTTACAAGAAGAAGGAAATAACAACTATCAATTATTTGAAGATGCTTTTACACCTAATACATTTATGATGATTGAAGAGTGGAAAAGCGAAGAAGCAATCCAAGCGCACAATAAATCAGCTCACTTCCAAAAGTTTGTAGCATTTGCTCAAACTGGAGTACTTGTATCACCTTTAGATGTAAAAACATTACAAGGCTAAGAATTTAGATTTGAATAACCAAAAGCTGCGATTAACATCGCAGCTTTTTTTATCTACTTTAACAGCGTCCTGAATAGACTAAAAGTGATACTCAATAAATGAGGTGTTTTATATGGAGTTTATTTTAATTTGTAATTTTCTTTTGGGTGCAACCGCAGCATTTTTATTGGTACCGGCTTTTACAAAAAAGCACGCACTTTACGTGACTTTGCTGTCTCTCCTTTTCCTCCTTTCAATTGTCCCGACTTTTCTTCTCGCTAATCCACATATTGGCGTTTTACCTTGGGCTATTCGAGACAGCCTTCTATTGTTCTCCGCTTTACTTTTATTTTATTTAACTTTCACTCCAAGCAGATGGAAAATGATCTTGTTTTTTCTTTTATTTTTACTGTCCATTGCTCCTCTTGCCTACGTCGTATATGATGACTTCACGCATACGTATATAGATGCCAATATCGGGCTTGGCTTAGGCTTTTTATTGACATGGTTCTTAACAACTCTGTACAATATTTCGGCTATTCTTCGATTTTTTCGTCAGAAATCTCAGTAAATACCTCAAAAGTTAACACACAAACGAATAGTTGATTTTATTTAGTATACGCTAACAACTGCACAGTCCTTCTCTTTACATAAAGCTGTGTATACTAAAAAAGGAGTGATACTTGATGAAACGACTCTTCGTAATGGTAGCAGTGATTGCATTCTTGGCACTTAGCCGCATGTTAGTATTTGCCGCTGAAACACCTCCTGCTGCAGATGAGCGAACAGCCCAAAATGCAGAAGTTCGCATCGTTCATGCTTCACCGGATGCTCCAGCTGTAGACATTTTTGTGGATGACAAAGCCTTAGTAGAAGGAACAAAGTTTAAAGATGTCTCCAACTCCCTGCCTTTGTCAGCTGGTTCTCATAAAGTAGAAGTATACGAAGCGAAGACAAAAGGAACAAAAGATTCCATCATCGAAGCTACACTTGTTGTAGACGGTGGAAAGTCGTATACAGTAGCAGCTGTAAATAAAGCAGAAAATCTTGAACTACAGGCTTTCACGAATAATAAGCAAGGAATGGATGGAAAAGCCAGCTTACGTGTTGCTCATTTATCTCCTGATGCTCCTGCGGTAAATGTAGGTCCTAAAGGCGCTGCTCCTTTATTTAAAGATCTGTCTTTTAAAAGCATTTCAGGTTATCAAGTAGTAAATCCGGGTTCGTACGATCTATCTGTTTCCACAGAGGATGGAAAAGAAATACTAAGTCTTCCCGGAACAAACCTTCAGAGCGGTAAAAACTATACGGTTCTTGCAGTAAATACTGCTGACAAGCTTGAGACAATTGTTTTACAAGATAATTAACCCAAAAAACGTCATTTCAATTGAAATGACGTTTTTTATAGACTGCGCTGAATGAATTCCTCTTTTTTGTACTCATAGGTAGAAATATCGTTCCACAATCGTTTTGAAAGCTCGTATTTCATACTTTCATATTTTTTTCTAGTACGTTCGCTCGAGCGTAACTGCTCTCGAAAATTAATTCGTTCATTCCAATAAGGTGATTCACTGACCGTTACGTACACATGACTTCTTCTAGCATCATGTGGAATGAGCTTACGAGCATTTTTAGCTGTCATAATTGGAGGGTAGTGTGCAGCCGGAACGCCTTCTTTTAATAAGACAAACATCTCTTTTTCCGCTACATATACGTGAGATTTATTTTTTAATATAGCGCGCACTTCATTTATGTCTTCTTCGCGTTTGACTCCGATTAAAATATCAACGATTGGTGAACCTGCCAATCCTGGAACGGACGTGCTTCCAATATGTTCGATGTCTACTGAAAAATCTTTTAGTGTATTAAGTAACGCTTCTTTTTCCATTTGATACAAAAGCGACCACTTTGTTTCATACTGAACAATCTTTCGCATATCAGTTTCCACCCTTTCACTTTTTTATACTGTACCATGTTTCAAAGTAAAAAGAAAGAATTTTCTAACTATTTACTTTTAGTTTATGCGACGAGCTTTACATCGATATAGACAGGCTTTGTATTATTTTATATATTTTTGTTATTTTTATTCTAAATGTTTCATAATTGTGGATGTTTCCTCCTCCAAAAGATAGATACGCTTTTATTTTCTATCTCTCCTCTATCATATTCCATCGCACTTTTTTTATACAGCTTTATATTTTGCTAACATAAAAAATGCTTTCGAAAGAGCCGTGAGTAAGGACCGGCAGCCGTTCAACCTTTATAAATCTTATAACTTATATCTTTCATATGCATGCAGTTTTTAGATATGTTACATCTTCTACGATTGGATGGCAGATAGTTCAAATTCATTATACAACTGAATTTCGACATATAGTATGATGGATAATATCGGTAGCATAAGATAATAGTAGATTTTACTTGAAATTTTAGATTTATTGCCGATATATGCTTTGTATACTAATAACATTATGTTGAAATTTGTAATTTGCAAGGAGGAAAAAATGAATAAAAAACATATTATGTACACAGCCGTTTCTTCTGTTCTTTTAAGCTCTTCATTGCTTTTGCATTCGATTGATGCAGACGCAGCTGAATCGGCCAAAGTAACTGCTACATCGTTAAATGTACGCGCGATGCCTAGTACAAGCGGTGCCATCGTTGGAAAAATAACGAAGGGAAACACCGTTAATATAGTAGATGAAAGCAAAGGATGGGCTAAAATTACGTATAACGGTAAAGAAGCTTGGATTTCATCTCAATACATAAACAAAACACAAACAAACAGTACGTCTACGGCAAATTCGATATCCAAGTCAGCGACCGTTAACGCAAGTTCATTAAACGTTCGTTCTTCGGCAAGCACAAGCGCGTCCATCGTGACGAACTTATCGCGCAATTCGGAAGTAACGGTAGTAAAAGAAAGCGGATCTTGGTCACAGATCAAAACGGCAGCGGGTCAAACGGGCTGGGTAGCGAGTCAGTATTTAAAAGCGGGCTCTGGTTCTTCTACTCCCACTAACGACTCTGGTTCTACGTCATCCAAGTCAGCGGTCGTTAACGCAAGTTCATTAAACGTTCGTTCTTCGGCAAGCACAAGCGCGTCTATTGTGACGAACTTACCGCGCAATTCAAAAGTAACGGTGTTAAAAGAAAGCGGATCTTGGTCACAGATTAAAACGGCAGCGGGTCAAACGGGTTGGGTGGCGAGTCAGTATTTAAAAGCTGATTCTGGACAGTCTTCACAAACAGCCCATTCGATTCAAATTTCAAAAGCTTCAAATTTGCGTACTCAGCCGAGCTTAAGTGCGAGAATTATTCGTGTAGCAAAAGCAGGTGAAAGATTCAAAAAAATAAGTGAAGCAAATGACTGGGTGCAAATTCAGTACTCTGCGAGTCAAACAGCATGGGTATCAAAAGGGCTAACAGCTCCGGCTGGTTCCACAACTTCAGCTAGTTTACCTGCTCCATCTGCTGCTTTGAAAGATAAAATTATTGTAGTAGACGCTGGGCACGGCGGATATGATCCTGGCACTTCAGGTAAATCATCAATTGAGAAAAATCTAGCGTTAACAACAGCAAAACTTGTTGCAAGCCGCTTAGCTAATTCTGGAGCAAATGTATTTATGACGCGTTCAAACGATACCTTTATTTCACTAAGCGGACGTGTGAACGTTAGTGAAGCAAAGCATGCAGATGCATTTATCAGCATTCACTATAACGCTTCTACTTCATCTTCTGCGAACGGCATTGCGTCATTTTATTACAGTGAAGCCAAAGATAAAGAATTAGCAAAATATATTCAAGAAAGCATGGCTGAAAACGCGCCTTCTATGAAGGATATGGGCGTTCGTTTTGGCGATTATTATGTTACTCGAGAAAACAACCAGCGTGCTGTACTGCTTGAATTGGGCTTTTTATCAAATTCTCACGATGAGCAAATTGTTTCTTCTAACGCGTATCAGCAGCAAATATCTACAGGTATTTATCAAGGAATTGCTCGATATTTTGCAGCTAATAAATAATAAAAGCCCTCATAATGAGGGCTTTTATGTTACCAGCTTGCTTTTTTAACACCTGGAATTTGTCCTTTGTAGGCCAATTCCCTAAAAGCGATGCGTGACATTTCAAATTTTCTAAGGTAGCCTCTGGGACGACCGGTAACGCGGCAGCGATTATTTAAGCGCGTTGGCGAAGAATCTCTAGGCAATTTTTTTAACGCTTCGTAATCTCCTTTTTCCTTCAGCTCTTGACGTAATTGCGCATACTTCGCTACTATCTCTTGACGTTTTTGTTCTTTTACAACTTTTGATTTTTTAGCCAAACTCTTTGTCATCCTTTCCTATATATTTCTTTTTCTTTATTTAAAATGCGTAATCATTACGATTTATTTTTTTGAGCAGTCAACGTTTACATTTAATCATATTTTCTTCATTCTTTCAATTTATTTGCTTCCACGCTTACATGCAGGTTACCCGCAGGTTGCTGTATAAACATAAATAAAATTGTATGTCAAATGTAATTAATTCCTGTATCTCCTATATCATACAAAGAGACCTACATATTCCATATTGTAGGAGGATTTGTATTTACAGATAATATTTCAATAATATTACAGTTCATTTACATATTAATAACTTCGACAAATTTAGCGGTTATCTAGTATATAATCATCTTAGAAATTCCAAAAATAATATTTTGTGTACTCAATAAAATATAAAAGTAAAGGTGATTAAAAAATGAAATCGACTGGTATTGTAAGAAAAGTAGATGATTTAGGTCGTATCGTAATTCCTAAAGAGTTAAGACGTGTTCTTGAAATAGATGTAAAAGATCCTGTTGAAATTTTTGTCGAAACAGATCGAATTATTTTAAAGAAATATGAGCCGAATGGTGCTTGTGCGATTACTGGCGAAGTATCTTCTGACAACGTAACAATCGCAGATGGCAAATTAACTTTAAGCCGCGAAGGTATGGAGTTATTACTTGAAGAGTTAAAACAACGTAATTTCTAATAATAAGAACAGCAGCTGCTCACATGCAGCTGTTTTTCTTTGTGTGAAGGTTTTTTTCTTCGCTTTCTGATGTTCAGATGCTATGCTCAGAAGCGAAATACATAATAAAGGAGCATTTCACTATGACAGTTGAACAAATTACTTATCACTTTTTAGCCCATCGAAACGTAACCAATGAATTAATCAACAAAATTGAAGCAGGTCACTACGACTACAAGCCTGCTCCAACATCTATGTCCGCTTTTGACCTATCTACGCATATTTTAACATCTTTTTATGCATTTGCATCAGTGGTAAAATCCGGCGATTTATCTCCACTTGGTCAAAAAGCTGATTTTAGTGGTAAGTCATTATCAGACCTTTCAGCTGAATATACGAAAAAAACAGTAGACGTATTACGCTCACTTAGCGAAGATGATTTAAACAAAACAATTGACACAACTGCAGCGTTTGGAAGAAAGCTTACTGGAAGTCAAATTTTACAAATGGCCATTGACCACGAAATTCATCATAAAGGAAATTTATACGTATACGTGCGTGAAATGGGTCATACGGATCTTCCTCTATTTGTTCAGTTCGGTTAAGGTTATAAAATAGTTCATGCCTGTAAGCGCCCAAGCTAGAAGTTTGGTGCGCTTTTTCTTTGCAGTTTTCGGCATAATAAGTTAGATATATGGTATAATTCTATCAATCACTTCATATCTACTATTCAAAGCTTGTTTCTTCTTATAAAACGATAGTCATCATCTTTTACAAAGGAGGAATCACTTCATGAGTCAAACTGTTAATCAACAAAAAATTGCTCAAGTGTATCATCTTCCGTTTGTTTCTTCATTTGGAGGAAGTGCTATGAACCTTCTTTCTCCTCAAGCTGGCGAACATATTTTAGATATTGGCTGTGGCACTGGTGAATTCATTTCGCAGCTCGATAAGCTTCATGTCCATGCCACGGGCATCGATTGCTCTGAAAATATGATTGAACAGGCTCGTCATCAGTATCCAACTCTATCTTTTGAACAATTAAATGCCCTTAACCTTCCTTATTCCGAACAATTTGAAGCTGTTTTTTCCAATGCAACTTTGCACGACATCCGTCCCCCCCACCTTGTCATTAAAAACATTTACAATGCTTTAAAACCAAATGGCCGATTTGTAGCAGAGTTTTGGGGGAAAGGAAATATGGACGAAATTTTCACAGAAATCATTCGTCAATTTAAAACGTTTGATATTCCTTATCGCGATGTAGATTTTCCTTGGTATTTTCCTTCTGTAGCTGAATATTCTTCCCTTTTGGAATCACATAATTTTCATGTCATCACTGCCATACACTACAGTCGTCCCTTCTTGTTAAAAGGAGAAAACGGCTTGCGTAATTGGCTGGAAACAAATGCAGCTCCTCTTTTTGCTCATGTGACGACAGAAACAAAAAATGTCATCATTACACGCTTAGAAAATAGAATGCAAGACAAGCTTTTTCAAAACGGATCTTGGCTAGCAGAAGCTAAACACATACGTGTACATGCTGTAAAACTAGACTAAAAAATGGACGTGATTCTATTCACGTCCATTTTCGTTAAAGTGCAGCCAGTATCCTTTTCCTCGAATCACTTCGATTTCTAAATACATGCCTATTTTTTTACGCACGCGGTAAATCAGCGCATTTAGCTCTTCCGCTGCTACTAGAATTTCTCCATTTGACTCTACTCGTTCAGGCCAAACGCTTTTTTTTAATGCTTCTTTTGAAACAAATTGATTGTTGTTTTCTAGAAGATACGCTAAGCATGCGTATTCTTTATCTGACAAAATATACGTTTCCCCTTTTACTTTTACTTTCTGCAAAATTGGATCTAATGTATAAAATGGCTTGCTTATTTGTTTTAGCATAGGTCCTAAATCGAGGGTTGCATCCATGTCGTTATCGTCATTTTTAAATACTAAAGCTGCCTCCTCATTTGCTAAGGTAATGATATCGTGCTCTTTCAATAAACGACCAGTTCCAGATCGTAACTCTTCTCCGTTCACTTTTGTACCGTGTTTACTAAACAAGTCTGTAATAAAAAACGCATTATTTTCATACGTTACTTCAAAATGCTTGCGTGAAATGTAAGCACTTTGAAAAGCCAGATAAGGCTCCCATTCTTCACTGCTTCGTCCGATAATACAGGCTTTATCTTTTGGAATAGGCACGGAAGCTCCTTCATAAAAAGGAGCACCTTTCCGAATAATCAACATACCGTTCATGTTTGCTCACACTCTTTTTTAAAATTTTCTGACTCTTATTATGTAATTATAATACTCACATTTATTGAGATTTCTTCCAACTTTGGATAACATCATAGTATAGTCAGTTATATGATAAAGGTTGTTGTCATGTAAGTAAACCTTTAGAGTATTTCTTTTCTAACTAGCAGAATACGTATTCTTTGCACTGCTGTAACAGGGATACAAATTTTTTGTGGAATAATTTGATTTTTAGTAACTTTGACATATGTTCTCTCTTTTTAAAGCGGAGTAAAATAGGAAAATACGTGAAATATTTACATAATGGAGGAAGACCAATGGGACGGTTGCCAAAAGATAGAGAAATTCAAGCGATTAAACGACGCGTTGCACTGGTATTGTTAATTATTGGATCATTTATTTTAACAGGTGCTAGCTTTAGCATTTACTGGTTTATGATGTTAAAAATATAAGTTTTTTTATAAAATAAACAAAAAAGACATGGCTTTCTTCCCATGTCTTTTTTTATTTTATTCTTTTTCAGACACTCCTGCAGATTGAAACGTGGCCATATTGGCAATCATCAGTGAAGCTGAGTGCAACAGCGGAAATGTAACAGCAGCTCCACTTCCTTCACCTAAGCGAAGATTGAGATTGAGAAGCGGTTTCTTATCAAGAAGCTTCATCGCACACGCGTGACCTTGTTCAACAGATTGGTGACTAGCAAACATATAGTCTCTTGCTTGTGTATTGATTTCTGTCGCTAGAAGGGCTGCAACTGTACAAATAAAACCATCTATTAAAATAGGAATGCGATGAGCAGCTGCCGCTAACATAGCACCTGCCATTCCAGCAATTTCAAGTCCCCCTATTTTACTGATGATATCAATCGGATCTTGAGGGTTAATATGCCTGTTTTGCAGCGCTTCTTCAATCACGTTCACTTTGTGACGTAGTTGTTCGTTAGAAATACCTGTGCCCATTCCTGCAAGCTTAGAGACTTTTTCCCCTGTTAATACAGCTAAAATAGCCGTGCTTGACGTAGTATTTCCGATGCCCATTTCTCCTACAATTAAACATTTGATTCCTTGGGAAATAAGCTTTTCAGCTTCCTCATATCCGACTTGAACAGCCTGTTCTGCCTCATTACGAGTCATCGCCTCTTCTTTAAGAAAACTTGCCGTGCCTAGCTTCACTTTTCGCTGTACAAGGTCCTTATGGGAAAGGTGTGAAGCAATGCCGATGTCAATCAGTTTGAACTGTGCATCTATTTGCTGACTAAACACGTTAATAGCTGCTCCTCCCTGCAAGAAATTTAGCGCCATTTGTGCCGTTACGTCTTGAGGATAGGCTGAAACTCCTTCTTTTACAATTCCATGATCGCCTGCAAAAACGAGGACTCCTGGTGGAGTGACTGCAGGAAAAACTTCCCCTGTCATTGCCGCTAATTCAACTGCTATTTCTTCTAGTCTTCCAAGGCTTCCTAGCGGTTTTGTTAATGTATCAATATAGCGTGCCGCTTTTTCACCAGCGCTTGTTTGAAGCGCTGGAATATAAACGTTTATCATATGTACAACTCCTTTATTTTAGCAAATGTCTACCGTTTAATTTAACAGGATTTTGTTTATTCTGGCTAGTCTTTTTTAAAGTAGATAATTGGATAGAGTTCCCAAAACTTAGTTATACTAGTAAGAGTCTGTTTAATGCGTAGAGGCAGTATTTTGAAAGGAAAGATTTTATGACAACGAAACAGCACAAAAAGGAAAAGGCAGGTCGGCTCATTTATCGCTACATTATGATGTTAATTGGAGCTTCCTTGGCTGCCGTTTCTATCGAATTATTTTTAGTCCCAAATTCCGTGATTGATGGTGGTATTATCGGGATTTCTCTAATTTTAGTTTACTTAACGAAATTGCCGTTCAGTCTTCTTATCATCATCTTTAATCTCCCTTTTTTATATAGTGGATATAAACAAATTGGTCGGAGCTTCTGCTTTTCATCTATGTTTGCAGTTGTTGCTTTATCCATTGTAGAATCTCAATTGCACCACGTTCCAGCTGTAACATCTGAACCGCTTCTTGCCACTGTATTTGGGGGGCTGCTATTAGGAGCAGGTGTAGGGACGGTCATTCGTCACGGAGGCGCGTTAGATGGAACTGAGATTTTAGGCATTTTATTAACAAAAAAAATTCCGTTTTCTGTAGGCGAATTTGTAATGTTTTTAAATATCTTCATTTTTGCTTGGGCAGGGTTTGTGCTAGGTTGGGAACAGGCCATGTACTCTATCCTTACGTACTATATTGCTTCTAAAACTATTGATGCGATTATTCAAGGGCTTGATGAAACAAAAGCGGCCTTTATTGTTTCAGATCACTATGAAGAGCTATCAGATGCTATTACGCATCGTCTAGGACGGGGAGTTACGAAGCTGTATGGTAAAGGTGGATTTGAAGGTACAGAAAAAGAAGTCATATACGTAGTGGTGACGCGTTTAGAAATTACCAAGCTTAAAACCATTATTTCGGAAATTGATCCGCATGCATTTACAACGATTATGGATACACAAGAAGCGCAAGGTGGCAAATTCAAATCAGCGATCCACTAACTTATACATAAGCGTGGATTTCTTCGAGCATGCTAATAGGTGACTACCCGTAAAGGAGATCATCATGATGAAAGAACAAATGTCCAACTTATTTCACCAATTAAAACAGTCCGTTTCTGATGCATCTGATAAGTTATACGATAAAGTACATACACTGCACTCATCACCAGGAGTGAGTGTGTTTGAACTGTATGAATGGATTAAAGAAAATCCAAGCACAATCGTACAAAACCAAACATTACTCGGAATTTCGTACTATTTCTATAGACTCGAAGTAGACGGTGTTTTTTTCTATATGGAAACGAAATATGATTATTTACTTTATATGACTATCTATAGTTCAAAACGTCATTATTTCACCTATCATTCCTATCAAGATTCTTTATCAACAGTGACTCCATTGACGTTTCCTATTACTAAATAATAAAAAGCTCCTCGGTTTCAGGAGCTTTTTTTATATGATTATCTTCCTTTTCGGACTTTAAAGATAAACAGCGCAAGTAAAAAACCGCTCGTCGCAGTTACTATTTTCCACGCGTTTAAGATTGGGTTTTTTTTCAAGGTCCTGCTCCTTCCTTGCGGCTATACTAAAAATAGGATGGCCGTCTTTCAAACAGCTAGTCCAACTTCCTTCCTACTATAAATATGATCATTTAACATATAGCCCACCAACATTTTCATCATTTTCACTTTTCATACTATAACATATTTTTGCCATTTAGTAGAAGTCTTAAAAGTAAAAGCTGCACTTCTCTTAAAAAAAACGGTATTGAATCCCTGCATTTTCTTTGCCGTTCATTTTTTGATAAAGGTTTTGGGCAACTAAATTTTCACTGCTGCACTCAGCGGTCATACCTGCAAATTCATACTTTTGAGAATAGGCAAGGCAAATCTTAACCAAACGTTCACCAATTTTATTTCCTCTGTTTAAAGGAGATACGTACAAGTCTTTTAAAACAGCTGTTTCTTGAAAATAATAGGTGCTCCACGATATGTACACTGTCGCAAAACCTACTAGTTTCCCTTCCAATTCAGCGACAAACTGTATGCCGTAGGAAGGATTGTTCAATAAGCGCTTAATATGTAAAGTTAAAGCTTTCCGAGAAGGGTCAGGCTGCTCACAGAATTTCACTATATATTCTTGCATTAATGTAGCCAGTCGCTCTCGATCGGTTTCAACCGCCTGTCGAATGACAACCATTTAATCACTCCTTTTAGCTCAACGCTCTTAACATAATTCGATAGCCATACTTTTTTTCCTTTCATTTTCGTGAAAAGCTTCTTATTTTTACACAATGGGTATTTAAAATAAAAAACCTTATACAGCTTGTACTTAAGAGGGAAAATGCGAAGTTTCTAAAAAAAGGTTGCAAATAGCAACCTTTCTTATTTATAAAGCGCATAGTTCCTTAATAATAAACCTACACAACCACTGATTATAATGAGTCCTCCTGCTGTTAGAAACGCCACCGTCACATTTAGTGAAGCAATAGCCCCAAGCAGCAGCACTGAAAGCCCAAACGTCACATATGAAACGCTCAGCGTAGCGGAAAACACTTTAGGAAGCTTTTCTAACGGAACGGCCGTTTGTGTAAGCGTGTAAGAACACGTAGCGCTCATTTGAAGGGCAATGCCAATAGCGAAACTAATTAATAGTGAAAGCAAAGGAACAGACGTCACTCCGAACAATAATGTAAAAGAACCTGAAAAAAGACTGCCTAGTGTTACGATATGATAAAGGCTTTTCTCTTGCTCAACTGAAAGCTTCAACAAAACGAAACCTCCAAGAAGCGTTCCAATAAAAAAACTGCTGTTAATATATCCCCACCAAGCTTCATTTTTATTTAATACCTCTTTCACAAACACGTAGACAATAGCTGATGCCCAAACGCCGGCAGCCATTCCTTCTAGAACCTCCATGACTAATAGAACCCGCAGGCGCGGATAATGCCAAATTAGCTTCCATCCCTCTTTTAACCCTTGTTTTTGATTCATTTTAGAAGAATGAACGTGAATACGAACGGCCTGCATGAATACGATTGATAAACTGAATAACGAAAATGACAGCCATAAAAGGCCAGTAGCGTTCCAACTAATGATCAGGAAGCTTCCAAGCGGGTAGGCTGCAATTTGAATCGTTTGATCGGTGACATTGAACATACTGTTCCACCTTAACAGCTTCTCTTTATCTACTAAATGAGGAAGCATAGAGCTTTGAACCGGAGCTGCCCACCCATCAAAAAAAGCAATAAGCGCAACGCAGCACAGCATGCCAATAAGCGACAGATCCCTCAAGAAAAACATAGATAAAATACTTGTTTTCAACAGCTGAGACACCACAAGAATACGCTTAGCTTTGTAGCGATCTATAAGAAAAGGCACAGTGAAACTGCTCAAAAACTTAGCAGTCGTAATGGTAAACGGAATGCATGAAAGTAGCACAGGAGAACTATTTTGAGCGTAAAGAATGCTGATTAACGCAACAATATATAATACATCTGCTAAATTGGCTTGGCTTTGACCAAACCATAAAAAAAGTACGGAACGATTTTTCACGACAATCCCTCTTTCTTTTTAGTATGACTGAAAAGAAAGAGAATCCTACACGTAACCAACCCCTTTATATAGTGACTTGCTTTTATCGACTTATTACAATCGTATGCTTTTCACAGAACACAACTTTTTTACATATTAAAAAACACAAACAGTTAAACACTATCGTAAAAAGTCAAGAAATTGTCGTGAAAACGAAGTTAGATTAACTATAGAATATCGGAGTTATAGAATCAATACTTTTTACATAATTTTCTTTTTCCTTCTTCTTTACTTCTAAATAACCTAAGCTTGCCATATACATAGATGGACGAGTACTCCTATTAAAATTTAACGTATAGGGTGAGGAATATTTTTTCGAGAGTGGTTTCGATTTGCTGTGGCAGCTTATTAATTGGACTAGGGCTAAACGGATTTATTGCTCCGTATCACTTACTAGACGGTGGACTTATAGGATTTGGGCTTATCGTATATTATGTGTTTGGAACTCCTATCGGAATGTCCATTTTCTTTTTGAACGTACCTGTCTATTTATATGCTTTTTTTCGTCATCGTCAAAACTTTTTTTATGGAAGTATAGGTTTATTTGTTTCTTTTTTTATGACGGAATGGCTGTCTATTCTCGAAGGCACGCTGAAGCTTCCTTTACTTTTTAGCTCACTGCTTGGAGGCGCACTCGTAGGAATGGGAATAGGACTGATGCTTCGCTACGGCATCAGTTCGGACGGGCTTGATTTAATTGCCATTATTGTATCAAAAAAATGGAAAATCAATATAGGAATAACCATTTTTATCTTAGACAGTACGATTATGATAGTGGGCTTACATATTATCGGATTTACTGCTTTTTGCTACTCCATGCTTGTTATTACGATGAGCAGCATAATGATTATGCTCTTCACTTCTCCACGATGGCTGTCTTCATAAAAAAAACGCTGGAAGTTCCAGCGTTTTTTTATCTGTTTCCTACTATCATGTTTATGTGATTGTGGAGAACCGTAATCGTGGAAGGTGTTGTAGTTTCTTTTTCTCCATCACAATCTACCGTTTTTTCAGGAGTGGTTTCTATACGGACTTCTTTTGCACGAAAATGCATAAGGTTGCTTTCAGGGTCAAGCTGTTCCTCATCAGGGGTTGTTTGTAACCATGCCATAACCGGCTCGATTCCCATTTCTTTAATAACAAATACATCTAATAATCCATCTTGAAATGAGCTGTTTCCTAGCATAGCACGAGTTCCTCCTAAAAAAGGACCGTTTCCAATTAACACCATAACAGCTTCTCCTTCATAGGAAGCTTTTTCGCTCGTCATTTTTAATTGAAAAGGCTCTGCTTGATTTAAAGTTCTACCTATACTCATGTAGTAAGAGAGCTTACCAAATTTCTCTTTGTTTTCTTCTAAAATATTTTCAGATACATCAGCTACGAGGCCGATTCCCCAAAAGTTTAAAAAATAATCTTCGGCATGTTTTCCAACATCCACTGTCTCCGTCTGCTTTTCTATAATTTGCTCCACTGCTTTTAAAGGATTTTGATTCATTCCAATTGCACGCGAAAAGTCGTTGCACGTTCCTCCAGGTAAAATAGCAAATAAAGGACGTTGCTCCAGTGGAGCAAGAGCATTGATGAGCTCATAAATTGTCCCGTCTCCCCCTGCTCCAATAATGACATCCGCTTTGCCTTCCAATTTTCTTACCAGATCGGCACCGTCTCCAGGTTGCTCTGTTTTATATAAAGTAACCGCATCAAATGCTGTGTTTAACCGATCACATATAAAGTCAATTTCATTTACTAATTTTTTGTTTCCTGCGTTTGGATTCAAAATCACTGCTGCCTTCATCTTTCTCTCTCCTCTATTCATATCTTCCGTTTCACCTTTTTTCCCTTTCCTTTAAAAAAACAAACCTTTTCAAATATGAACGTTTTATGAAACCATTCCAATAGTACTTTTTTTACTTTCAAAACCTGCTATAATAATTTTCGGACTTGTATTAACAAAAGATGGTTATTGAGAGGAGCTTTCTATACGTGTCAATAAAATGCATGACGCAGCTATTTGCAAGTTGTTTTGTTTTTTTACTTTCCTCAGTCGCTACTTGGTATAACGGCTCTTCAATGCTTGAAGGACCTTTATCAGCTAGTTTGTCCGGGGAGCTAACAAAGTCCTCGGCGGTTCATCACTATTCTCACATCGATTATTTGTTATATACAATTAAATTCCACCCTCAGTTTCCAATTATGATGATGGTGAGCGGAATTTATTTGATTGTATTACTATCTATTATTGGGTTCAAAAAGCGGTATGAACTGATTAGCTCCTGCTGTTTATGTATCACAGCTCTCTTATGCTACAGCAGCTATAAACTTTCACATACCCCTACCGAAGGTGAACACGCCATGATTACCACTAGCTTAGCTGCAGCGAGTTTATGCTTAGCAGTCGGATTATTCTATTTATTAAAGCGATTTTATTCTCAAAAGGAATATATTTAACCATATGAAAAAAACGTCGGATCTACCGACGTTTTTTATGTGAAACCAGGTTTATTATTATTGATTTTGTTCGATTGGCGTATAACCTATATACGCAGACTGAGGTCGGTAAATACGATTATTTTCTGACTGTTCTACGACATGAGCTGTCCAGCCAACCACACGGCTTGCTGTGAAGGTTGGGGTGAATAGTTCAGACGGAAGCTCAACCGCTTTCATAACCGCTGCAGCGAAATATTCTACATTGGTATAAATACCTCGACCTGGCTTGTATTCATTTAGTAATTCAATTGTTTTATCTTCAATTTTAACAATTAAATCAAATAGCCCGTTGTCTCCTGAGATTTGTTTCGATACTTCTTTTAATGCTTCTGCTCTCGGATCATGTGTACGATAAACGCGATGACCAAATCCCATAATTTTCTCTTTATTATCTAATTTTTTACGAACCCAAGGCTCAATATTCTCTTCACTTCCAATTTCATCAAACATTGTAATAACACCAGAAGGAGCTCCTCCGTGAAGCGGACCTTTCATCGCGCCAATTGCTCCGCAAATAGCTGAAACCATGTCAGATTCGGTAGATGAAATAACGCGTGATGAGAAGGTTGAGGCGTTCATCCCATGTTCAATTGTCAAAACAAAATATGCATTCAGCGCAGTAACCAAACTTTGATCTGGAATTTCTCCATTAATCATGTATAAATAGTTTGCTACATGATCCAAATGCTCGTTAGGCTCTACTACTTCTAAATCATTCATTTTACGATACCAATAGGCAATAATGGTAGGTGTTACCGCTGTAATCGCAAGCGCCTGCTCTTTTGTCGGAGGCCAACTGTATGAAGGGTCTCCTAATGCTGAGATACATGTGCGAAGCGCGCTCATCACTTCTGTATCTTTTGGCAAACAGTCCATTAACGCAACAATATTAGCCGGAAGCGTACGATGAGTCACCATTTTTTGTTTAAATGCTTTTAACTCATCATGATTTGGCAGAGTGCCGTTCCAAATTAAATAAGAAACTTCTTCAAAAGAATAATTTATCGCCAAATCTTTTGCCCAATATCCGCGATAAATCAGCTGACCTTTCTCTCCATCAACATGCCCTACTTTTGTTTCAGCTGCAACGATTCCTTCTAGTCCTTTAACGTATGTCATCTCAACCACTCCCCCAATTATTTTTAACAAACCGGCCCTTTTTTCTATGTACGGCTCGTTTGCAGAATGAATAGACTCACCTCAGTGGTGCACTATACCATTTTATTCCTCTTTCTTAATTGTCAGAACAGTATACAAAATGAACATTTCAACACGTGTTATTTCTGCGCTCGCGGCTTTGTTTTACGGGAGAAAAAAATATTTTCTTAGGATTTTCTTCGAGGATGTTTTTTTGTTAACGCTTACAAACATGCGGGTTTCTAACGTATTTAGAGGAATTTGATGTGCTATTTTTAGATGAATCACTATTCACTTCCTTATGTAAGAGTTTACATTTATTTGAATCATAAGTAAAATAGATAAATAGAATAAATAGTATGAAAACTAAGAATACTAGTGAGGAGAATTTATGGATATTCGAGAACTGCAACATTTCATGGAAGTAGTTAATCAAAAAAGTTTCACGAAAGCAGCAGCTGCAATTCACTTGTCTCAGCCAGCATTAAGTAAAATTGTAAAAAAACTAGAAGAAGAACTCGGCGTAGATCTTTTTGATCGCTCTACTCGAAAGCTGACGTTAACCGATGCAGGACAGATTGTGTATGGGCAAAGCCAAAAGCTGGTATCCACTCTTCACGAGCTGCATGCTCTGTTAGATGATTTACGGAATCTGCCTACAGGAGATATTAAAGTAGGAATTCCTCCTTTAGTAGGGACTGTTGTTTTCCCGATGATTGCAAAAAACTTTACATCAAAGCACCCTCAGGTGAAGTTAGAGCTTGTGGAGCTTGGCGCAAAGCGAATTGTCGAACTGGTAGAAAACGAACAAGTAGACCTGGGTATTATCGTGTTGCCTATTCAAAACCCTCTTTTTCACGTCTATCCGTTTATTGAAGAAGAGTTTAATTTATATATTCATCATGAGCATCCGTTGGCAGCTAAATCAATTGTTGCTTTGAGCGAGCTGAGAGAAGAGCCATTTGTCCTGTTCAGTAAAGACTTTTCTCTTCATGATCGGATTATTCACGAGTGCATTCAAGCTGGTTTTCATCCAAAAATAGCGTATGAAAGTTCGCAATGGGATTTGATTATTGAACTAGTCGCTTCTGAATTAGGTATTGCTATTTTACCAAAGTCCGTGTTTCCAAAGATCAATAATCCTTTTATTAAAAGTATTCCAATTGCCGCACCTACTCCAATGTGGGAGCTCGGCATCATCTTGAAAAAAGACCGCTATATGTCATATGCTACACGAGAACTTTTGTCCTTCCTAGTCGACCAAGACATCATTTTGCCGTCTCATACGATGTCAGCAAACTCATAATGTAAAACAAGTCAGCATTCGCTGACTTGTTTTACATTTGCTTTTTGAATAGCATACCTTTTTTCAAATATAATCGCAAAGTTGCACGATTAGCCATAAACACTCCTATTAAAATAAGAAGACCTCCGCCAATGATAGAAGGCGTCACGGCTTCATTTAAGAATACGTGACCGATTAACACCGCAATTAAAGGCGCTACATACAACCAAGTAGACGGAAAAACTGGATTCGTTTGGGCGATAAGCCAATAATATAAGCCGTGCCCCGCAATTGATCCAACAAAAATCAAATATACAATAGACCACACTGCGTTCCAGTGCATAATGTTTGAAACATTGATCCGCTCTGTAAATGAAGATAGCACCAGTAGAAATACTCCTCCGTAAAACATCTGAATACCATTAATTAAAAACGGGGAAACTTCTTTTAGCTCATTTAACAATGACTTCGAATAATTGCTGCCTATCCCGTAAAATACCTCTCCTATTATGATAATGATACAGCCTAATGTCCACAAATAAGACATAGTGGCCGTCATATTTGGAAGTGAAATGCAAATCACACCGGTAAAAGCCAGAAGCAAAGAGAATGCCTGTTCTTTTTTTAATTCCATTTTCTTTTGCATCACTTGAATAAGCAATATCATCATCGGTCCAGTTGCGGATAAAACAGCTGCAAGACCGGATGTCACATGTTGTTCTGCCCAATAGAGCGTTAAAAATGTCATAAATGTTAAACAAAATCCTACCGCCATGACTTTTTTTGAGAATAATAATGAACGTCGAACTTCTCTTTTATGCGCAAAGTACGAGATTACTAAGATTCCGGCTAAAAGAAAGCGAGCTCCTGCTGAAAAAAGTGGAGGCATTCCTGCTTCAATGCCCAGTTTAATTGTTAAAAATGTCGTGCCAAAAATGAAACAGATAAGTACATAATTAATAATAACCATATATCTTTCCTCCTTTAAACATGTCATGAGTGTAAAAGAAAGAAGATATAACAGTAAAACACTGACTATAACAGTTGCTGTTTTTCCAGTTGCGCCCATGCTTATTTTAAGGTTAACTAAAGAAAAAGAATGGTTAGGTGACACAATGAAATTTAACGTACACAAACAATCATCGATACCCATTTATCAGCAAATCTATGAGCAGATTCGTTACCGCATCCAAACGGGCATGATAAAACCTGGCGATCAGCTCCCTTCTTTACGCAAGCTATCACAAGATTTAAAAATTAGCTTATGAACACATTCGAATTATTAAAAAAAGCCCAGGAGCACAATGTTTGCTTTTTACCCGGTGAAGCATGTTTTGTTCATAAGCCTCTTCATGCTCATATTCGAATAAGCTATTCCCTTCTGAGCGATACTGATTTGAACGTTGGGCTTCAACGTCTCAACGCTATCATTTCAGCTAAAATATAAACAGATGGTTTAATAGATGTTTAATTATAAGAAGATAAGTGTATACAGAAAGAGGAGAAGAAAGTTATTCTTTCTTCTCCTCCACTCTTTTAACTTACATTTTTATTCACAGCAACAATTTCACTCAGATTATTCATATAAATAATTTGATCACCAAACGTTCTATTTTTCAAAGAAGCCGTATGGTGTGACTTCATACCAATAATATAGCATGTGATACCCATAAGATAGAAGGACTGCATAAAGCCTGCGAAAGCTTGAATTCCTTCAGGTGTTAATATATCTAATCCTCCAAAGTCAAATAGAAGCGTGGTGTAATTTCCTTCATGCGCACAGTTTTGCAAAATGCACGTATTTTCAGCTACAAGAGCTGTATCTAAGTCCCCAAAAAGAGGTATAAGTCCTACTTTAGAGGATAATTTAATAAAAGAAGCGGACAACTGCTTAATTTTTTGTAATGATTTTTCAAGGCGTTCTTTTTGTTCAAGCAGTTCAAAATCTGTATCTGCTAATCGTTTCCGATGGTCTTGAACAAGATTCGTTAGCTCTTGTATACGTTCATCTTGGCGAATACAAACTAAATGACCTATATCATTGTCCCATTGAATTAAGCATTCAAACAGTGAATAAGGCGAATCATTGGTGTGCATCACAAGTTCTACTTTCTGAATAGCCTGCCCTCGGCTTTGAACAAGCGTTTGCTCATCATGGGATTCGTTTACAGACAGTTCTCTAGAATCTTTTTGGCGCAAGCTTAAAAACTTTCTCACCTTTTCTTGACTAAATACGTCTACAAGATCTAAAAAATTAGCTGGAGGCTTAAACAAATGACATGATTGCTGGGACCATTCTAAAATATTAAATTCAGTATCTACTAAAAAATAAGGGACTGGAACGTACTCAAGCATCGACATTAACTTCCACTCCTTTTTGATAACTGACTAACCAGTTATTTAATTGATGAAGATCCGGGATTAGGCATGTATGCTCAGAACAGTAGGAACGGAAATCGATTTGAGAAACTAAGCGCCCTCCTACCATTACGGTTGGCTTTGGTTCTAATTTATCCAAAGTTTTGGTATATTCAGCAAGCTGCTCAATATGATAAGGGATGCTGACAGATAATCCTACCATCTGCGGTTTCCATTCCATGGCCATTTTCTCAGCGTATTCCAGAGGTAGATTAGCCCCTAAAAAACGAGTATTCCAGCCGTGTTCTTCAAACAATAAAGCTACCATCTTTAAACCAATAAAGTGTTGTTCTTGTTCCAAGCATAGAAGCAGTGCCTTCGGAGCGAGGTCTGAAGCGTGTCCCTGAATTTTTTTATAAAAGCGATAGCGAGTTAGTACATAATCACATGTCGTAGTCGCAACATGCTCATCGGCTACAGAAATGATATTTTCTTCCCACATATCTCCAGTTACTCGCATTGCGGTTGTAATTAAATTTTCATAAATATCTAGGCTGTTCTTTCCTTGTTGGATTTCTTCTAGCACAACTTCCCAAGCGCTATCTTGATCACCAGCTAATAAATAGCCTACAAATTTTTGTACTTGAGATTTCATTGTTTCACCTCAGTAAACGTAAAGCTTTTAAGAAACCTAGATAAAAGCTTCTCGTCTCTCTTTTTCAAGATCGCCTAAAATGTATACCACTTTTAGACTAACATATGTTTCCAATAGCAACAACTTAAAGATAGAATAATAACTTTTCATTTTACTACAATCAGTAAAATATGACTAGTATTTCTCTAAATATTCTCCTTTCCTTTTTATTTATGAAAAAACACCTCGGCATTTTGTACCGAGGTGTTTTCAAGTTGTCATTATTTCGGCTAAAAGAATGTAAGTTCGTATCTTTCTTTTTTATGCATCTCTACTTATTTTCCACTTTCAATAGACTTTCAAACATATGTATTTATGACTCTTCTGCTCCGACCATAATACTGATAAGATAGAGCGCTGTCATAACTGAGCCGATTGTATTCCATATCAAATGAATATATTGGCTGGTCGCCATAAACAAGTATACGCTTAGCGACAGCAGCACCGTTCCGAACAAGAAAGACCATTTAAATAATGACAGTGGACGGTTAAACTTTAGACGCAAATAAAAAATGAGAATGAAGCCTACTAGCGCCATCACAAAGAAACTAACATTAAATAAATTAATGGTTATCACGTTTGTTCACACTCCCTTTACCCCTGAAACTATTATAACATATTTTTCCTTATCTTCATTCTTTCTCTAACAGCAAATGCGTCGAAAATTGTGTTTTAGACGTGTGTATGTCACAATATTTTTATAAAAATTCCAAGGAATGAGGGAATGCATTGACTACACCTGAAGCTCAAGATTCAAAATGGTCCATTTTAAATAAAGCCCTTCATAGCTCACAATCTGGTATTATCGTGACGGACCCTTCTTTGCCTGATAACCCAATTATTTACCTCAATCAAGGGTTTTCCCTTATGACCGGCTATAAGGAAGAAGAAGTATTAGAGGAAAATTGCCGTTTTCTACAAGGCTCTCTTACAAACCCGCACCACGTTGATGAAATTCGCAGCGCTATCAGCCGCAATCAGTCAGTTTCTGTTACGCTTGTTAATTATCGAAAAGACGGCTCTTCCTTCCATAATCAGTTAACGATTGACCCAACATACGTAGAAGAAGATAAATACTACTTCATCGGTGTTCAAAAAGACGTAACAATAGAAATTACAGCCCAAGAACAGCTACAGCAAGTTTTGGAAGAAGTTGAAAGGCTACCCCTATTGTGCTAATAGAGAAAGGAATCTCTGTTCTTCCATTAATCGGAACGTTAAACGAACGGCGTATAAAAATGCTATATAACAGCTTTACCTCGCGTAATACAAGCAGCAAAGATCGTTATTTAATCCTAGACGTCTCCGGATTAGCTCAGTTTAACGATTCATTCGGCCGTGATATTCTTAATATTTACAATTGGCTAAAGCTTATGGGAACTTAGCTTGTTTTAACGGGTATTTCTCCTAACATGGTCATACATATGAGCACAATAGAGGATGACATGTCCTTTATTTTAGTCTATCAAAACATCAAAGATGCATTACCAAAGCTAAGGCTATAAGCACAAGTGGTAATCCTCATCTAGAAAAATATTTAAAATACATGAATATGCTAGTTGAAAAATGTTTATTTGTTAATAAATTGGGTTTGAGAGTATGTAGTTAGGGAAAACAAGGTGTATAGGAAAATAAATGCGCTTCATAATGGATTTATTTATAAGCATCCTCACTCTATATCAGGGGGTGCTTTTATGCCTTTATTTATAAATCAATTAGACTATACATATGTAAGGAGAGTCTTCATGCATAAAAATCAGGACTTATATCATTTTTTTAAAGAACATTCTCTTCAATTAACTGAAGACTGGTACAATCAGCTCGACGATGAAAATGAGTTCTCCGTATATTCGAGTAAAAATCCAGCAATTGTGAAAGAACTGAAGCAGCAAAATCAAGATTATTTTCAGCATTTATTTGACGTATTTATAAAAGATGAGGAGTATTTTTTTTCGGATTTCCAGCAGTGGTCGATAAAACTAGCGCGTGATCCAAAGCATTTAAGTACGCCTCTTCACTTTATTGTTCGAGAATATTTTAATTCACAAAAAATTGCCGTTAATTACTTAAAAAAGTTTATCTCTTTGCATTCGGAGGAGGTAAGCGTAGATAAGATATTTATGTGGTATGACATTATTGTTAAAGCTTTTGATCTATCTATTTATACCTTTATTCAAGAATATCATAAAAATACGCAAGAACAGCTGAACGCTCAGAAAGAGTTAATTGATGAATTAAGTTCTCCTGTCATCATGCTTCAAAACAAAGTTGCACTTCTGCCTCTTGTGGGGGATATTGGAACGGTCAAAAGTCAGTTTATTTTAGAAAACACGCTTCAGCAATGCTCGGAAAAAGGCGTTGAACATTTATGCATTGACCTGCTCGGTGTAGCTACGATTGATACGATGATGGCACAAGAGATTTTTAATTTGGTAAAAGCTCTTCGTTTACTTGGTGTGCAAACAATTTTATCTGGAATTCGACCGGAAATTTCTCAAACTGCGATTCGTTTAGGGCTTTCATTTGAAGGTGTTAAAACTACTTCTTCTCTTGCACAAGCGCTTAATTCTATTAGTTAAGCATATTATGGTTCTCTATTACAGCATAGAGAGCCATAGCTATGGCGTTTCAAATTTTACTGGGGTGTAATAGACACGCCCAATTAGCTTTTTTCCTTTGGTATCCTTCCAGTCCGCTACGAGTATATATCGATCACCGCGATAGGTAGAATCTACTGTAATAGCAGATGTTTTTTTTATGTCCTTTTTTTCTACTATGTTTTCATAAATAGACTGATTGCGAATTTGTTTGTAATAAAGAGCATTAGGTTTTTTACCATCTATTTCAATGGACACTTGACCATCTTGAGAGACGGGGATACTATCTTTCATAACGATTTGTCTAAAATTTTTTCGTTCGCCAAACTCAGCTTCACATTCGGTCCAACAAAAAAATAAAGGCTTGATGATGGCTTTTTTGCCTTCCGCTATTATTTTTATAGAGGGTGGATAAGGATCTTCAAGCGTTTCAGCTGTAGGCACCTGACATGCGGCTAATGAAAACAAACTAAATAGGATAACCACCACTTTTTTCATACTATGTCCTCCCTTTTTGTTAACGTGGTGCACGTAAGTGAATTGGTACATAGTATACTCTTTCGCCTGCAACCAAAAGATTCCTTTTATAATCAACAAAAAACAGCTGCCTATTTGTTTAGACAGCTGTTTTGTTCTATTTATTTAGCATACTTATTTCTTTTTTCATATCTTTTTCTACATATTCCATTAAATCAGATACGTAGGTTTGAAGCGGTTTTGTTGCGTCTTTGTGATCATTCATCGTTAATTCATAAATGCTATCGATATTATCAATCATCAGTTCCATATCATCGATGACACCCGTATGCTTATACATTGTTTTCATCATAGGATCAAGGGAAGCTAATTCATTATATTCATAGTTTATAGTGTTTGAAATATCATCGAGTTCATTGATAAATTGCTTTTTAGTTTTTTTTTCGGCCATAAGCTGATTATACTCTTTAAAAGCAGTTTGAAGATTTTTCTGAGAGGCAGTCAATACTTTCAGCTGTTCTCACCCTAAATAATAATCATAAATACTAGTAACAGTAAAATATCCCCCAAATGTGAGCGCGATTCCGACAACCAAACCTATCCAAAACGTGCTCGTTTTAAAAAAATGTTTCATAATGACTCCTTTTATCTGTGTTCTATGTACAACACTAGCTCATGCTGCTGCTTTTTCCTAGGATACACCAAAAACGAAGTGGAAGCTACACTTTTTTAAAAATTTGTCGAATTTTGTCTCTTTTTTTCGCAAGCTGCAGCACATTATATTCCATCTCTATTTCTCCATCTATATACATCAAATTCGTTAACCCCTGTAAAACCAAGTTTCTCATAGGCTGGCTTTCCTGCACTTGTGGCATGCAAAATACACGTATGGGCCTGTTTTTTTGCTTGAGTAAGAACTTCCTTCAAATATGCGGTGGCCAGTCCTTTTCTCCTCATATGTCTAGCTGTAGTGATACAATACAAACCAGCTGTACCTTCATAAAAAAAGAGGGACCCAGCTACAGCTGGCCGATTGTGATAAAGGCCAAGATATAACTGATATTGGTCAGTGTGCTGCATAAGCTCCCTAAATCTTTCAAGAAAGTCAGCTTGCTTTTCTTTTGGTTTTTGATAGCCGTCTATGTATACCGTTATCCATTCTTTCAATTCAGCTTCTGTGCGCACTCGCTTACATTGAAACCCTTCTACTCCTGCATGTATGTATTCTTTTTCTTGAATGAACTGAATCATTCCGATCCATTTTTCATAAGGAACAAATCCATTTTTATGAAGAACTGGCCTAAGGTTATCATATGAAGATGGACCAACAATCCATAGAGGTTCCTCCCCTGCCGGAGGGCATATCCCTAATGCAGGCTCAATATGATGGGTTCCTGCATATACGCCTCGATTGTAAGGAGGTGCAGAAATCCATTTAATTTCTGACGTATCCACCTTCACAGATTTCTTCGTATGCTGAAAATACATCCAGTGCTGAATCAAGTGCTGTTCTACTACATCGCTTTGGTTTTTTATTTTCACTTCATGTCTCCTTTCTCTGCTAAACTATGTTCCTTTTTCTATTATATACTAGTTAGTCTATTTTCTATGACTCTATCGCAGTTCGTAGATCCCTTTACAAGTTTTTTTTATTTTTTTTGCTATTCTATGAATAGTTTTCTTTTAAGTGGGGTAATAACCTATATAAGCAATACATCATTAAAAAGGAGGATGATATTTATGTCATTTTTATGGGCACTTATTGTAGGTGGTATTATTGGGTGGCTTGCCGGATTAATTACAGGAAGAGACGTTCCGGGAGGTATTATTGGTAACATTATTGCTGGTTTTATCGGCTCTTGGTTAGGTTCAGCTATCTTTGGAAGCTTTGGACCAGTTGTAGGTGGATTTGCTATTATTCCTGCTATTATCGGATCAATCGTTTTAGTGTTAATCGTAAGTTTCATTATGAGAAAAATGCGTGGTAATCATAAACATGCATAATAAATTATTATATTAAAAAAAGAACCTCTGTTGAAAAAGAGGTTCTTTTTTTATATGAAAAATTCTTAAAATTTACTATTTTTAATTTCATAATATTTAAAAATAAACCTATTAATGTTAATTTAACCATAATCACTATAGAAAAAAGAGGAATTAACATGCTGCTTTCAACCCACCAAAAAGACAAATCCATGTACCAAATACTAATAGAAGAAATCGAACAGACACGAACGTTAATGATTCAAACGGCTGTCCGTGAAGGAATGACAAGTCCTAACACACTTCAAGTTAGTCAATCCTTAGACGCTTTATTAAATAAACTTCAAATTTTCTTCTACCAATAAAAGCCCATGAGTATGTAACCATATCATGGGCTTTTGTTTTGTATTAGTCCGCTTGATTAACATATTCCACTGCTTGGTGAAGGCTACTGAAAGTCGTAATGTCAGCCAAATCTAACCCTAAGTTCACTATCGTCTGAGCAATTTCAGCACGGATACCGCTTAAAACCACTTGAATTCCTAATAATCTTAAAGCACCGATTACTTTAAAAATTTGGTCGGCTACCATTGTATCAATAATTGGAACGGCATATAAATCAATAATCAACCAATTTAATTTATAGTCGCTGCCGTGTTGCAGCGCATTTTCCATTAAAATTTGAGCGCGATTTGTATCTAAATCGCCAACAAGAGGAATCACGCCAATTTCTTTCGTAATGCGTACCACAGGAATTGAAAGTTCATCAATTGCATAGCGAGCGGATTGGATTTTATTGGCAAAGTCAGTCATATACGATTTGCTAACCCAGTGCACAGCCTTGTCCACTACTACGTTGAAACGAGAAATAACTTGATAGAAGGCATCAAATGTAAACGGCTCAGCTTTTGCTTCTTCTTTAATAATTTCCCCGATAACATTTCGGTAATAGCTAATTTCTTCTAATGCTACATCCAATGGAAGCTGAAGTACAACGAGTAAATTCGCTACTTCTCTTCCCCACTCCTCAAGCACTTCAAAGTTTTTTGTATCATTTGTTGAGATAGAATCAGCATATATTTGAATTAAATGAACACGCCACGGTTCTAATTGTTGTTGAATATCTTTTTCTTCATATTTTTTTTGTTTTGAGAACTCTTCTTTTTTTTCTAAAATTAAATTTGTAATGTGTTTAAGTTTTTCATCTAATAATAATGATTCCATATTGTTCTCCCGTTAAGAATTAGTTTACTTAAAATGATATCATAAATTGCGTTAAAATAATTAAAACTCAGGGAAAATCCCTTGAAAATGAACCTTATGCCCCTTTTTAAGAATAAACTGCACTGAATCTAAAATGTATATGACTGAACTACTGTCCTTCATTTTATCGTTACTTTCACAGTGAATTCTCATACATAACTCCTCAATTTAAAGTTAGGCTATGTTAGCATATATGATAAATAGATGAAAAAATGTAAAAGGGTTCGCAGCAAGCATGGCGCATGACAAAGTGTGTTTTAGGAAAGACTGAAAAGGAATTCCCTATAAAAAGGAGGTTAGGTATATGTCATTTATTTGGACGCTTATTGTTGGAGGACTTATCGGCTGGCTTGCTGGTGCGTTAACGGGACGAGATGTTCCAGGTGGAATTATCGGAAACATCATTGCTGGGTTCATTGGAGCATGGTTAGGCTCTCTAATTTTTGGAGACTTTGGTCCAGAGATTGGCGGATTCGCAATTGTTCCTGCTATTATTGGTGCTGTTATTTTAGTCTTAATTGTGAGTTTTGTTTTACGCAAAATGCGCGGAAATAATAATCATCGACATGCCTGAATAAAAAAGAGAAATCAGCGTCTTGATTTCTCTTTTTCCCTTACTTCTTATAGTAAAATGTTTTAACAATGGATCTACCTATAAGTATAATCCTTTATTGCTACATTTAATAATTGCTGCTTGTCACCTCTCACATTGAATACTTCTACACCCTCATATCAAGCGCGTTAGTAATGGACAGCTCTGTGCCTTCGAGATCATCAAGCATATCGGTGAAGATAGCTTCAATATGAATAGGTGCAGTTTTAGCTTTCATTGGACATTGTTGTATAGTTAGTTGCTTTCTATTTCGGCTCTACTAATTCAATAAATGACCTTGCTTGTTTGCCCTTTAACTGTGCATAGTGGGTATCTGTAGCTAATTCAACTGTTTCGTTTCCTAAGTTAACCCACATCCGATAAGATTGTACCTTTATATCCTTTTTTGTTTCCACCGGTTCAAAGTGAAGAATGTAGTTAGGTTTTCGAATCATTTCAGCTTTTTCTTCTCTCCATGATACATCTTTTAACCACTGATGCACTTTTTGCACTTGATTTTGGTCTTTCATTTTAACCGCATGGCCATATTGATTATCGGCTATGTATTTTTCGATTACGAGCTTTTGCTCAACAGTACCGCTTCCACTTGAAGCACTGCTTTGCTGACATCCTGTTATCACCCAACAAATAGCAATTAGAACAACTAATCCAGACCATACTTTTTTCATTTACATCTACCTTTCTTTGTGTAATTGAAATGAGATGTTCTTGTTGAATGACGCTACCAGCTGCTCGTTTTTAAATCTCTTTTTGCATTCTCCTTTCTTCATATAAATCCCTGCTTCATTTGCTCAAAAAAACTGAATCCCCGAAAGGATCCAGTTTTTCGTTACGATTCGACATCTTCTATGACATGAACAGCGCGAATAGCGGCGTTTACTTTTGCATGTTGAACGCGCTCTTTTGCTTCTTGTATAGTCATTGCTTCTACTTCTTGGTAAAAAACCACGTTGGCCCATTCATATTCTACTGAATAACGATTTGCCTTTTCCACACGAAGGACACCTATTAATTCTTCCCAAAAAGCATATAGTGGAAATTGACGAACTAGATACTGAACGCATATTGGCCGTGATGAATGCAGCTAAACTGATGACCAAAGCAGTTAAGACACTCTTTATTCCAGACGGAGTTACCCTCTCTCAAAACGGAGGAATGTTTAACGAGTTAACTCACTTTCACATGCATGTCGTTCCGAGATATAAAGAGGAGTGTTTCGGAGATTTTTATACGCAAATTCCTAAATATGCTGAAAAAGATGACGCCTTGGCTGCAACAGCTCAGAAAATACGCCGAGTCATTCAACAAATGCCTTCATAAAAAAACGGCTTCCTTATGGAAGCCGTTCTATTTACTGACGATCAAACAATGAACTTCCTGCAATACCAGGGTTCGTCATTTCAAATGGATTCAAAATAAGATCTAATTCCTCTTCTGTTAACACATCGTATTGAAGGCAAAGCTCACGAATTGGTTTTCCTGTTAAAATCGCTTCACGCGCAATACGAGATACGACTTCATAGCCTAAGTGAGGGTTAACAGCTGTAATAATCCCTACGCTTTTTTCTACATATTCTTTCATGCGCGTTTCGTTTGCTTCAATTCCTGCTAAACAGTGATCTGTAAAGCTTCTGAAACCATTGTTCATGATACTGATTGATTGAAGCAAGTTAAAAACAAGCACAGGTTCCATTACGTTAAGCTCCATCTGACCTGCTTCTGAAGCAAGAGAGATCGTTTGGTCATTTCCCATTACTTGAAACGCAATTTGATTGATTAATTCAGCCATAACCGGGTTTACTTTTCCCGGCATGATTGAAGAACCAGGCTGACGAGCAGGAAGGCTAATTTCTCCTAGGCCTGCACGAGGTCCAGATGCCATTAAACGCAAGTCATTGGCGATTTTAGACATATTCGTCATACAGATTTTAAGCGCTGCAGATACTTCTGTATAAGCATCTGTATTTTGAGTAGCGTCCACTAAATGCTCTGCATGCACAAGCGGTAGACCGCTGATATCAGCTAAGTGTTTGACTACATTTTCAATATAGCGAGGGTCTGCATTTAAGCCTGTTCCAACAGCCGTCGCCCCCATATTTACTTCATGCAAGTGGTCACGCGTCGCGCTGATACGTTTAATATCGCGCGCTAACACGCGGCTGTATGCTTCAAACTCTTGACCAAGACGAACGGGTACAGCATCTTGAAGGTGCGTACGGCCCATTTTAATCACATGATCAAATTCTTGCGCTTTTCGTTTAAATACATCATGCATATCATTCATCGTAATAAGAAGTTTATTTAATAAGTTCAGCGTTGAAATATGGATAGCCGTTGGAAATACATCATTTGTTGACTGAGACATATTAACATGGCTGTTAGGACTTAATTTTCCATATTCACCTTTATTGTTTCCCATAATTTCAAGAGCACGGTTCGCAATAACTTCATTGGCATTCATATTCATTGACGTTCCCGCTCCGCCCTGAATAGGGTCAACAATAAAGTATTCATGCCACTGACCTGCTAAAATTTCATCAGCTGCTTGTACAATCGCATTTCCGATACCTTCATATAAGCGCTTTGTATCCATATTCGCGAGCGCTGCCGCTTTTTTTACAATAGCAAGCGCTTTAATCATTTCTTCATGCACTTTATAACCCGTAATTGGGAAATTTTCTACGGCACGTGCGGTTTGTACACCATAGTATACATCTGCTGGAATTTGTTTTTCTCCTAGAAAATCAGCTTCTGTACGATATCCTGCTGTTTCTTGTTTCATAGCTGTACCTGCTTTCTTTTTTAATTAATATCTTCTGCAATCGACGTTTCCATCATCTTTTTAACTTGATGAGGGTCTTTGGTTTGTCCGAGCACCCACATTAATTTAGGAACAATGGCTTCTGTGTTCATGTTTTTTGAGCGAACGACGCTGTCATGATTAATCATTCGGCCAACTTCATAAATGCCCATGTCTTCTCCTTCTTCAAGACACTGCGTGGTAATGACAACGGATACACCGTGATTTGTTAATTCAACAAGCTTGGCTAAAATGTTGCGAACTTGAAATGGAATTCCTCCACTTCCATAGCTTTCAACAACAACGCCTTGATATACATCCTTTAATCCATCGAAAAATTCCGGTTTAATGCCAGGAAACAGTTTGACAACTGCTACATCCGTACAAAGAGATGTATTAACCGTTAACTCTTCTTTACTAGGATGAACGGTTTTTGTATATTCCACCGTATTGTCATGGATAGACGCTACATATGGATAGTTAATGCTTTCAAATGCATCATAACTTTTTGTACGAAGCTTAATAGCTCTTGTTCCTTGAATCACTCGACCGTCAAAGACCACATAGACTCCGCCTGTATCTTCACAAGCAAAGCGAATCGCATCTGCAATATTGCGCTTCGCGTCCGTTTTACTAAATGAAATAGGAATTTGAGATCCTGTAATCGCAATTGGTTTTTTAGAATGCTGAAGCATGTAAGAAAGAGCTGCCGATGTGTAGGCCATTGTATCTGTTCCATGGGTAATAACGAAACCATCGTATTCATTATAATGCTCTTCAATCGCTTTTGCCATCTCTATCCAGCATTCAGGCTGCATATTTGTACTATCAAGATTCATAAGAGATTTACTGTCAATTTGACAATGTTCATTTAAATCAGGTATGTAGCTTAGTAATTGATCTGGCTCCATTCCAGGAACAAGTCCATTTTCACCTTCAAGTGAAGCGACCGTTCCGCCAGTTGATAACAATAATAGTTTTTTCAAAACCGACATCCCCTTTGCTTAATTTTTGTAAAAAAATCTGACAATCTATCAAAAAAATTATATTCATTTCGCGTACTTCACCTGTAATTATAGTAAGCAGAATTCAATAAATCAAGAGAAAAATTATTCGTTTCGCGTACACTTTTCCCTGTAGCAATGATATAATGAATAAAAATGTAAATTAGCTCACGGTTTGATTATAGAGGTCTACGCGTGAGCTGAATGCCTCGGTTTTTTACATACTATACGTACAAAGGAGCGTCACGAATGTTAAGCAGATTAGCTCAACTCAGGAAAGAAAAAAAATGGTCCCTTCAATATACAGCTGACCAGCTTGAAATTGCTAAAAGCACCTACGCAGGATATGAATCTGGCTATCGTCGTCCTTCTCTTGAAGCACTTGTTACAATCGCTGAACTATTTAATACATCAACCGATTACTTGCTTGGTAAGGAAAAGGAACCCCATTCTCCTTCAGATGCACCCATCGAATTAACATCGCCTCAAACTCATACGATTACGGTCGACGGTGTGCAACTGTCTCAAGAAGAAGTTCAGCAGCTGACGGCTTTTATTCGTGCTAAAAGGCAAATTGAAAAAGAAACTACACCTTCTTCAAATTAAAGAAGATTAGAAGCACCCTGCTTCTAATCTTCTAGCTGCATTTTTAAATAATCTACTACTTCTTTTTTGATTTCTTCCTCCGTTTCTTCCATCAGCTCTCCGGTTATCTTGCTTCCCGGGAGCTTCCTCGAAGAACGTATGCCAAAAAACGTGCGTACACAGTGCCAGATAGGAATAAAAAGACCATCTAAAAACTCATCTTTTTCCAAAATACCCACTTGAATAGTGACGTGATAACCAGGGTGAAAAGGATTTTCCCCTTCACGGATCACATCTATAGAAAGCTGCACCCCTTTCTTTTCAAAAGCTTCTTTATATTGTTCATATATTGATATGAGAAGTTCTTGCATAGACCTTTCGACTGTATGTATATGCTTTTCTAACTGCGGCGTAAACTGTTTTGCTGTGTATTCCATCTATCTCCCTCTTCCTTCGGTTCCCTTTATGTTATTTTAGCTACTTTCATTTTATTGTATCATAAGAAAAGCACCCTTCTGTCTAGCAGAAAGCCCCGCTTTTCTATAGAAAAGCGGGGCTTATACATACCTCGGCAATAGCTTACATTGCTTTATCTTGTTTAGAAGATGATTTTAATTTTTTATTTTTAGTTGGATCTGGCTCATTAGAAGACATGATAATATTTCCTTCGCCGCTACACACTTTGCACTTTATCAATCCAAATTTCTTACCGGCTCCTTGGCATTGTGGACAAACATATCGAATTGGCATAAACTGTACCTTCCTTTTTTCTAATTTATACCTGCGCCCTGAAAGCGCCTGTGGCTAGTTTATAGTTTCATTATAAATTGTACAATCCACCCTATCAAGACGTGCCAAATTGCACATATTTAGTGCTAAGAAATCCTTTCTTTCTAAAATTCACCTGAAAAGTGAGTCGATAGACAGGAGAATTTCTTTTTTTGTTAAAAGGCAATACGTCAGAGGGAGTTTCTTATTGGATATAATTAGCGAATATTTGCGCTGAAAATTTTACGCTTTTTCATGAAGTTCAAGGTTAAACAACCGTTTTATCTCGAATTTCTTTTGAAATGGTGACGTCTTTCCAAAGCTGTTCGTATTTATAGCCCGTTAAGCTTTCACAAACCGCTTTCGCTTCAGGAGTAACGTCCTTCGCCCCTCCTCCCTTTTTTCTTCTTTGAATTTCAGCTAATAAAATTTCGTGATTTTTCGGACTTATTTTGAACCATATGGTTGCTATAATGCCAACGAGAATCAAAATAGCTGGTACAATCATGAACAGCTTTTGTAAGCCGGCTATTGTAGACGCCGACTGCTCGGCGTTTGGCACATAGCCAATATTCTTTAAGGCAACTCCCACAAGAAAGATAGCAAGCGCTTGAGACGATTTTCGAATAAATGACATCAGCCCTGCATACACGCCTTCTCTTCTTTTTGTCGTAATCATCTCATCTACATCTGATACAAACGGCAGTACATTCCATGGAATCATAATCGCTCCCGAATGACCGCTTCCTAAGAAAAACGCCACTAAGTAAATAAGAACTAAAGAGCTATCTTTTGTTAGGAAACTGAATAAAATAATGCCCGTTCCCCAGATGATCATGCTGAAGTTATAGGTTAATTTATTTCCTAACTTAATGGCTATGTACGTAACAAGAGGAATAAATAGCACTTGCGTAATTTGCACAAAGCTCAGGGTATCCGCATAGATGGCTTCACGAAGCATGTAATAAGCAATAAAATAAAAGAAAAGAGCATTAAATACATCCATTGCAATGTAAGATGCTAAATACATGGCAAGATACACGTTAAACGACTTATTTTTAAATGCACTTCCAAAACTGATAAAAAGCTGCTTAAATTCTAACCAAAATCCGTTTTTCTTTTTTCGTTCCACTATTTCTCCGCTATCCCATGTTCCCTTGTAGACAAAAATCCATGGAAGAGCGAAAAGAAGACCAAAGATAATTCCCATAATTAAATATCCTTGTCCACCTGGAAATGCATCGATGATTCGCTTTGGGAAGAAAGCACCTAAAAATGAAGCGCCTTGTGAAAAGACCATGCGTATTCCCGTCATTTTCGAACGAATACTATAATCTGTAGTCATTTCTGCTGCTAGCGTATTGTAAGGAACCATCACCATACCAAACGCCGTGTTAAATAAAAGGTAGGCTAAGATAAAATAGGTGTATTTGAACATATGCGAGCCTTCAATAGGAATCCACAGCATACTGAACGTGATTGCAACTGGAATGATTCCAAAAAGAAAAAAGACTCTTCTTCGTCCTTTTTTTGTTTGAAGATGATCAGATATGTACCCAATGGTTGGATCTAACAAAGCATCCCACACTTTTCCAAGGGCTACTATCGTTCCTGCTTCTACAGGAGAAAGCCCGACTACATCCGTTAAAAACACCATAAATAATGTGCCGATAATAAAAAAGGATCCTCCGCCAAACAAATCCCCAAATCCATACGCTACCATATTGCGAAAGCGCACTTGTTTTGTTTTCCCTTGCATATGCAGCCCTCCCCTTGAGTAAATAGACTAGCTTCTTTTGTTATTCACTTTTTTCTATTTTACTAAACTATCCCTTGAATAATAAGGAATATGTCACCTGTTCTACTCAAAAAAATAAGTTGCTTTCTGATTATATAAGTAGAAAAACGACTGGGTAAAATGTTCTTCTTTATACTCTATTATAAGTTGACTTTTTGTTCACAGCTGTTATAATTCAACCCATTGCTTGTTATTCAAATAGAAAATGCAAACTTGAACATTTGACATCTGAGCTGTGACGAATAAAATAATAAGTATGAAACCTATTGATATCTTTAAAGCATTATCTAATGAAACCCGATTAAATATATTGGAATGGTTAAAAGAACCTGAAAAGCATTTTAAAGACAAACAAGCACATTTGCCTAAGGAGGTCAGCAGCAGAGGCGGTGTTTGCGTGGGAGATATTCAAGAAAAAGCTCAGCTGTCTCAGTCAACAGTGTCCAGTTATCTTTCCATGATGCAAAAAGCAGGTTTGTTAGAGTCAATTCGGCACGGTCAATGGACATACTATCGCCGAAATGAAGAAACTCTTCAAGAGCTTTCTTCATTCTTACGAAAAAAACTTTAACGAGTTTTTTTCACTTAGTATATCTATTTTTCTAGATATACAAATATAAAGAAATATTGGAGTGATAAACGTGAAGTTTTTGGTTTATTTGGTTGCGGTTCTAGGCGGCGCTGCCTTAAGTATGGAAGGCGCTATTGCCGGAGAACTTGGAAAAACAGTTGGAAAACTTGAAAGCAGTTATTATATTTTTATCATGGGAACGCTCATTTTAGGTCTGACCACTTTATTTGCTGGAAAGGGAGATTTACCTTACGTCTTAAAAGCGCCTAAGTGGAATTTAACCGGGGGATTATTAGGTACGGTTTATTTAACGATTCTAGTGATTAGTATCCCTTTTATCGGAATTGGCGTTTCAATGGTTGCTGTTATTATGGGCCAAATGATTACCAGTATGATCATTGAGCATTTTGGTTGGCTTGGCAGCAGCAAAATTAGAATTAACAAAGAACGCGTAATGGCTATTGTATGTATGGGAATTGCGCTTGTACTTATTTTCTAGGAGGGTTTTACGATGAGTTTATTAATGGTGATACTTACCTTAATAGGAGGATTAACGCTAAGCGCTCAGTCTTCTATTAACGGCACACTAAGTAAAAAAACAGGTACGTTTGAAACAGCTTTTTTAACCTTTGCGACAGGTGCCATGATTTTAACGATTGTCATTGTATTCTTTGGTCAAGGAAACATTCTCTCTGTTTTTGATGTCCCTAAATGGCAGCTTACTTGCGCTTTATTCGGAGCATCTTATTTATTTCTAACCGTTTTAGCTGTTCCTAAAATTGGCGTAACAGCAGCTAATATCTCAACTGTTATCGGTCAGTTATTTGCAAGTATGATTATCGACCATTTTGGCTGGTTTGGAAGCAAGGAAGTACCGTTTGATCTATCCCGGTGGATTGGTGTAGCATTTATGTTATTAGCTCTTTATTTTATTTTTAAAGGCAATAAGAAAACAGCAGTATAAAATGATCATGAAAATAGCCAAGTGTCTATATGTAAAGGCGCACTTGGCTATTTTTTTGTACTTAAACCGCATTTGAATTTTCAATCAATTATTTAGAACGTATTTTATTTAAACTGAATTGATTTTTAATAGGGTAAATTCCACAAAAAAATTGTGCATACCTTCATGCCTTTGTTCAAAAGATAAAGATGCAGATCTAGAAAATCGGCTACATAAACGAACAGGTAAGGTGGGTTTTTTCGTGGGAAAATTTTTATTTTTAGCAGCATTTGTCTTTTTTTGTTTTACGCTTTCCATTTCCGCAGAAGAAAATATACCAGAAGAAAATATAGAATCACACGTAAGTCAGCCTGTTGTAAAAGATTTTATTTATCAATCTCTTGAACCTTGGGTACATCAAGATATTACTTCTCATTATGAGAAGGTTTACGGTAAACAGCATAAAAAAGTAAAAGTTCGCCCGATTAAAAAAGACGATATCGGGATACAAATGGGTGAAATACAGCCCGGTAAAGGCGGTAAGTTCACTCATATTGTGCGGGTGAAAATCTTAAACTTAAAAGTAAAGCCGCAGGGAGAAGATGAATTTTTTGCAACGGATACGCTCATTTATAAAGTGAATATCAACGAACTTTCTGCTGAAAATGATGTAGAAAACGTCGTAAAACTACTCGAGTATAAGCATCAAGAAAGATAAAGGTCTAAAAAGCCAATTCTCACCCCTTTTGAAGGTATTTATTTCTCTATTCAAAAGGGGCTTTATTATGAAGCATGTTTTCTCTCCACGTTTTTAGGGAAAATAACCACCACTTATCCCCTAATTTTTTCATATTGCTAGTGCATAAGGTACGAACTTGATAACTTTTTGTCGGTTTTTATCTATTTCTGTAGGGTTTCTTGTAGGATGAAAAAGAAAGTAAAGCGCTTTAATTACCGTGGCAGAAAGGTTGAGGATAGCTGTCCTGCATGACTGGAAATCAATATGCATTAAGAACTGCATGTAACGACATAAGTTGACAACCAAAGATTTCAGAATAATAATAATAAAGTAACAATGTTTAATTGAAAGACTTATTTTACATGAAAGGTGTTAGTCAGATGAACAATTTACATCGAAGAATGGGAACATTCGCGTTAACCATGACGGGACTTGGATCTATTATTGGTTCCGGCTGGTTATTTGGAGCGTGGCGAGCAGCTCAAATTGCAGGGCCAGCTGCTATTTTATCATGGGTCATTGGAATGGTCGTTATTTTATTTATTGCACTTTCTTACAGTGAATTAGGATCCATGTTTCCCGAAGCTGGCGGGATGGTCAAGTATACGCAGTACTCACACGGTTCGTTTATTGGTTTTATCGCTGCTTGGGCAAACTGGATTGCGATTGTATCCGTTATCCCGGTCGAAGCAGTAGCTTCTGTACAGTATATGAGCTCGTGGCCTTGGGAATGGGCAAAGTGGACAAGCCACCTCGTAAAAAAAGGAACGTTAACTGGCGAAGGATTAGCTATCGCTACCGTGCTATTGATTATTTACTTTTTACTGAATTATTGGACAGTTGGATTGTTTTCCAAGGCCAACTCGTTAATTACTATTTTTAAAATTGTTATACCAGGACTTACAATTGGAGCACTTTTATTTGTAGGCTTTCACGGCGAGAATTTCACTTCTGGAAGCAGCATCGCACCAAACGGTTGGGCTAGTGTGCTAACAGCTGTTGCTACGTCTGGGATTGTATTCGCTTTTAACGGTTTTCAAAGCCCAATTAATATGGCCGGAGAAGCAAAGAATCCTGGAAGAGCTATTCCGATTGCGGTTGTAGGCTCAATTTTAGTGGCTACAGTCATTTATTTGCTTCTTCAAATTGCTTTTATCGGTGCAGTAAATCCTTCTGATATTGCGAAGGGATGGAGTCATTTAAACTTTAACTCTCCATTTGCAGATTTAGCCATTGCACTTAACATTAACTGGCTTGTAATTGTCCTGTATGCAGATGCGTTTGTTTCACCATCTGGAACAGGTATTACGTATACAGCTACTACTGCTCGAATGATTTATGGTATGGAACAAAATAAATATTTGCCAAGTGTCCTAGGACGCCTTCATCCGATTTATGGTGTTCCGCGTCAAGCCATGTTTTTTAACTTAGCTGTTTCTCTTGTCTTTTTGTTTTTATTTCGGGGCTGGGGCGTGCTTGCTGAAATTATTTCAGTCGCTACGCTTATCTCTTACATTACAGGTCCTGTTACGGTTATGACGCTAAGACGAACTGGCAGCGATTTATATCGTCCCCTTCGTTTAAAAGGATTAAGCATTATTGCGCCGCTCGGTTTTATTTTTGCTTCTTTAACGCTATATTGGGCGCGCTGGCCGCTAACTGGACAAGTTTTGTTTATTATTTTAATCGGCCTTCCTATTTATTTTTATTATCAAGCAAAGGCTAAATGGAAAGGCTTTCGACAGAACTTCAAAGGCGGCGTATGGATGGTCGTATACTTACTTTGTATGATGACTATTTCATGGCTTGGAAGTGAAAAGTTTGGCGGCCTTAATGTCATTAAATATGGATGGGATATGGGAATTATTGTTGTTGTTTCTCTTCTCTTCTACACATGGGCTTTAAAAAGCGGCTTCAAAACGGAGTATTTAGAGAATGGAAGAAAAGTAAATGACGGCTTAAAAGCAGCAGCGGCTGAAACAGCCGCTTCCAAAGAGTCATAACAAAAGCACCTTGCTCATGCAAGGTGCTTTTTAGTGAGCAGTTCTAACTTTTTTCAGCACATCTTCGATCGTAATTTGATCTAAATACCTGATTACGCTTTGCTCACTCTCTGTAAAAATGTCGTCCATCACTGTTTGAATATTTGATTTCACAATACAGTCAGCGTCAGGGTCGCCGCTGCACCAGTGAGGCTTCAGCGTTCCTGTCGATATAACTCGGTAAATCAACCCAAGACTTATTTCAGCAGGGTTGCAGCCTAAAGTGTAACCGCCGCCTAGTCCTTCCTTTGTCCGAACCAAGTTGTTTTTTCTGAGGGTACTCATTATTTTCCGGACCCGTGCAGGATTGGTACAGATGTTATAAGCAATCGATTCACTGCTTGCTCGGTGATCTGGTAAATTCGCTAGGAACACTAAGCTGTGCACGGCAATGGTAAATTCACTGTTCATCTTCCATAAACCACCTTTTTTCTTTCTCTACTGTAACGTTAAGTGACACAGTTCGAAAAGTCAAGAGAGCAAGTGGGGAAAGAAAAGCTATAGCTTTATTTATTCACGGTCTTCTTTTTCTATACTTTCTACTTCGTTAGCTGAGTTGATTTCAAGGTATACCGTCTTTTCTTTTAAACTGCCTTTTTCTTCTTTTTCAAAGTCTGCGCTTTTTTGATACGTTTTTTTGCCGTTTGGAATTTTTACCGTTATATGTTTGCTGCTTTCGTCTATAAAAGTACCCACAACTTTACGTTCATTTCCATCTTGTTCATACACGCCATTTTTGTCTGCTTTTGCTTTTGGAGTTAATTCAATACTAGTTGCTTCTTGTTTAGCTGTGTCAATTTCAGCTTCTACTTCTTTATTAATCATATCTTTTAGGTGTGAGCCTTCCACTTCCATTCCGGAGCTTTTTGGTACTTTAACGAGTTGATCATCGATATTCAGCGTCATTTCTTTTTCAGCGTCTTTTTTTAATGTACCGATTAAGTCAAAATCTTCTTCTTTCCCTTTTTTAATGTCCGGGTCGTTCGAATACTGCTGTAGCTTTGTCAATTCTTGACGGTCTTCAAGTGGCTTTTCTTCTGCTTTATTATGATCAGATTTTGTCTTGTTAGCTGGTTCACCTGAACAAGCTGCCGCACTTCCAATCATACACATAGTGATTAAGGACAGGACTCCTTTTGTTAGCTGTTTTTGCATATGTATTCTCCTTTTTCTTTTTCATTTCCACCTTTATACATATATAAAACAAAAAAATCCCTCTCTATAACATATATCTATAGAGAGGGGTTTTTAAAGCTGCTGTTGCTTCAGTATATGATTCGCTTCTTCTAAATAAGTAACATACGCCTGTACTTGTTTATCACCATAATTATCTAGTTCAAACAGCGCTTCTTGTATAAAATTAAAATTATCAATAATATGCTGTGTTTTCATGCCTCGGCTTGTGAGTAAATTGTTTAACCATAAGGCATAGTCCGTAAAAATTTGAAGATTGTCTAGCTTATATGTTGTCTCAAGATACTTCATATGGTAGTGATTATCTTCATGACATCTTTCTTTGCCACGCTCTCCAAATTTTTCGAGCAAAGAAGGTTCCAACTCGTAGATTTTCTCCGTTACTCTTTCGACGATCTTATTAACGGGAAGTGAACTCATCGTGCCACCACTTTGTACTGAGAAACTTTTGAGATGACGGCTGCTAGTTCTTGATCAGGGTACTTTTTCTCTAAATCATGAATACGCTTGAAATCTTCGCTTCGTACCCAGCTTAAATAATTCTCTTTCGTATCAAATGTAAGCTGAACGGTGAGCTCCCCTGCTTGCTTATCGTTTTGAAGAAGTAGAAAGTCTACAAATCCTGGAGCCTCGTCGACTGATTTTGAACGATTTTTATAAATTCCAATCACTTCTTCAGCTTTTTTATCCGTTATTAGTTCTCGATTTTTGTTAGTTGTTCTGTATGTGTTTTTACACGTGCTGGATCAATTGTAATGCGGGCAACGCCTGAATCCATTGCCGCTTTTGCTACAGACTCTGCTACAGCTGGCGCTACGCGAGGATCAAATGGTCCAGGGATAACGTAATCTGCGTTTAGCTCTTCTTCTGTAATAAGCGCTGCAATTGCTTCAACAGCAGCTTTTTTCATTTCTTCGTTGATATGAGTAGCGCGAACATCTAACGCACCGCGGAAAATTCCAGGGAATGCAAGAACGTTATTTACTTGGTTAGGGAAGTCTGAACGACCTGTTCCAATAACAGCAGCTCCTGCTTCTTTTGCAGCGGCCGGCTTGATTTCTGGATTAGGATTTGCCATCGCAAAGATAATTGCATCTTCATTCATTGATTTAACCATCTCTTGAGATAATGCATCCGCTGCAGATACACCGATAAAGACATCTGCGCCTTTAATTACATCGCTTAGCGTACCGCTTTCTTTGTTTACGTTTGTATAAGAAGCAACTTCAGCTTTCACTTTGTTCATACCTTGAGAGCGGCCTTCATAAATAGCACCTCTTGTATCACACATAATCATGTCACGTACGCCGTAAGAATAAAGAAGCTTTGTAATGGCAATGCCGGCAGCTCCTGCTCCGTTTAAGACGATTTTTAAGTCTTTCATTGATTTATTGACAATTTTCAGTGCATTTACAAGTCCTGCTACTGTTACGATGGCTGTACCGTGCTGATCATCATGGAACACAGGAATATCTACTTCTTTTTTCAAGCGCTCTTCAATTTCAAAGCACTGTGGAGCTGCGATATCTTCTAAGTTAATGCCTCCGAATGTGTGAGCCATTAATTTTACAGTTTCAACAATTTTATCTGTATCTGTTGTATCAAGTGTAATTGGGAATGCATCTACGCCTGCAAAGCTTTTAAATAAAATTGCTTTTCCTTCCATAACAGGAAGTGAAGCCGCAGGTCCGATGTTTCCAAGACCAAGAACAGCCGTACCATTTGTCACAACGCCGACCATGTTTCCTTTCATTGTGTAATCATACACCGTTTCTGGATGTTCATGAATTTCTTTACAAGGTTCTGCTACTCCCGGAGAGTAAGCTAAGCTTAAATCTTGAGCGTTTTGAACTTCAACTTTTGATTTAACTTCTAACTTACCTTGTTTTTCTTGATGCATATGTAGTGCTTGATCACGTAGTGACATAATTGTATTCTCTCCTTTTTTCTATACATTTAAATTTTTTAATGAATTTATTTAACACTTGCTTTTTATCCTCATAATTGTAAGACAACCTGACTGAATAAATTCACTGACAAGTGCCATTATGAAACAAGGAATATAAAAAGTAAACTATCTTGCTTGAACGACTTCTACGCTTTTTTAATATAGATTCTAGAGGTGGCGGTGGCCCTCGTTTGTCTCACTTTAAGTTGTCTGATATACAGACAACTTAAAAAACATACAACCGCTCACTATAGCGCTTTCAAATGAGTTTCAGCAAAATCTACGGCTTTAGGCATTGAGAAGAAGAATGCACGTGCTGAACCGATTTTTTCAGCTTTTATCCCTTTTGCTTGAATAAATGCCTCACCTATCTCTTCAAACAGCTCTTCTCGAAACTCTAGTTCTTTATACGTCTTCCATACTCGCTTTCCTGAATCCATAACTGGAGATCCTTTTTGAATAACGTTTCGATATGGAATACGATATTCTGCTAGATGAAAAGAAGTATTATTCCCAAACCCGACACCTAATAATAAAACAAAGGCATGTTTTTTGTAAAGCCTTTCAAGAGGAGAATTTTCGCCTAAACTAAATTCGAGGGGATGATCTCTTAAGATGTCTTCGCTGTCCTTTCCCCAAGCGGCGAATGAATACATTGGATGGCTGCTTCTTATTACACCAGGATATGTTCGAAAAGTTTCCACAATTTGTCCCATACCGCTTGTCGGTGTGTGCGCTGGATCATATGCAGGCATCGTTTCCCGAATGTTTTCCCACCACTCTTTTGGCACAGCCGGATTGCCCCACTCCGATGGATCCGAAAGATCGACCGACTGCGACGGCATAATGATGGTTCCTTCTTCCGTCACTGTCTCCATTAAAGCTTGCACAACGGCTACTGATCCTCCGTTTACCCAGCCTAATGAAGATAGCGAAGAGTGAACTATAACGGTCATTCCTTGTGCTATGCCTAACCTGCGCAAATCTTTTTTTAATGTGTCTTTCGTTCTAGGGTGATCTGTTGCTTGGACAATGTGCTTCATCGTAAGCTCCTTACTTATGGTGCTGCTAGAATTTGTTGCCGAACTCTAGCAATATATGTAAAACTTATGTTTCCATAATAGTAAGAATAACATCAATTGTCAAATTATTTAAAGTAATAGAAAAACTTAGTTTTATTCATATCAGTTATCATACAAATACTCTGTCAATACAGTATTTTACGCAGTTTTTAACTATCTTACTATAATAGAAAATAGTCAGCAAAACTTTTTTTAGATAGCAGATATAAGTATATCTCTACAAATAAAACGCATACTAGTGAAGGTAAACATGGTAAATTATCACTTTTTTTAGGAGGATTTACGTATAATGAGTAATGTGAAGCTGCCACCTCTCACGTCCTCAGAACTTGCAAACTTATGGATGACTTATCAAGAAAAAACGATGATTATAAGATTTTTAGAATATTTCCTCGAGGATAAACAAGATTACAAAGAACTTTTTGAGCTGTATTATAGCCGGTCTTTAAAAAGCGTAGAGCGGATTAAAGAAATATTTGAGAACGAAGGCGCTGTTATCCCAATTGGTTTTACGAAAGACGACGTGAATGTAGGAGTTCCTAAACTATATGACCACATGTTCGAAGTCATGTATATACGCTTAATGTCTCAAATTGAAACGGGACTGTTTGCTTTGCATTCGACCATGTCTTACCGAGAAGATGTCCGAAATTTCTTCGTAGAGGCAACAGCAGAAGCACAGGACATATACAATCAATCCACACAAATATTGTTAGAAACGGGCGTCATCGCAAAACCCCCATACGTTTCTATGCCTAAAGAAGTCCATTTTGTCCATGCGCAAAATTATATAGGCGGATTGAGCTGGTTTAGCGAAAAAAGATCGCTTAATACCATTGAAGTGTCACTTATTCAGCATGCTGTTGATACAAATCTTGTAGGAATGCAGCTGATGATTGGTTTTGCTCAAGTGGCCAACAACAAAGAGGCACAGCAGCATTTTGTCAGCGGTATGAAGCTTTCGAAAAAAATTGAAACAGAACTAGGTGATATTTTACGCGATAGCTACATAGAACCCCCGGCTACTCATGCCGGAAAAGCGACGAATTCAACCGTTCCTCCTTTTTCAGACAAGCTGATGATGTACAATACGAGTCTTTTGAGTACGTTCGGTCTGGGAAGCAATGCTTTAGGAGGAGCCTTCAGCTTAAGAAGTGATTTGCCATTAAAGATGCTCCAGCTTGCAAAAGACATTTACAGTTTGGCGAAAGAAGGGGGGAAAATCATGATCAAAAACGGCTGGCTTGAAGAACCTCCTCAAATTGAAGATCGCGATCAGTTAACCAAAAAATAGGTTCTTTCATACAGGAAAGCTAGCTGCACGTACAGCAGCTAGCCCTATTTGTTTTTTTAGTATACTGTTTTTGATACTATTATGTAACAATTGTTTACGTTATTTAGAAGCTCTTCCTCTCTTCTTCTCAGTCGTTTAGCTCATACTTCTACTTATTTATAACAAAAAAATAAAATAAAAGGGATTTCCTCTGAGCTGCCGAAATCTTTCTATATAAAATAAAATAGAAAGGAGAAAAGTATGTTTCCTATTCTTCTTACACCTCGCACTACACTGCGTGAAATAACAGAAGCTGATACAGATCATATTTTTGACTTTTTCTCTCAAGAAGAAGTTATCAGATATTACGGACAAGAAAAATTGACAACTATCCAAGAAGATTTGCAGCTGATTGATATTTTTGCTGAGAATTACAGAAATCAAAAAGGCATACGCTGGGGAATTGAACGGCTCGATACGGGTGAATTAATAGGGACAGTCGGATTTAATCAGTGGAACCAAAAGCATAAGCGCGCCGAAATTGGTTATGAGCTACACCCTCAGCACTGGGGACACGGTTATGCTTCAGAAGCTGCTTCTGCTGTTATGGCTTATGGATTTCAGACCCTTCAGTTAATCCGAATCGGAGCTGTTGTGTTTCTTGAAAACAAAGCATCACAGCACGTGCTTGAAAAGCTTGGATTTCAAAAAGAAGGATTGTTAAAAAACTATATGTACCAAAACGGAAAAGCTCACGATACGTTTGTTTATAGCTCCCTGCCTACTACATAGCAAAAAAGAATCCTTTTTTTTGTTTTATTTAAATGCTGCATACCCATCATCAGCCATGATGACGCTACCATTTACTGCTCCTGCTTCTTCTAAGGAAAGCAAATAGACTATATCTGCAATTTGTTTTGGTGTAGTGAGCTCTCTGCTCATCGTTTTAGCTTTCATTCCTTCAATCATACCGTTGTCTTTATAGCCTTGAATAATTGGCGTATCAACAAATCCTGGCGCAACGGCGACGACGCGAATACCGTATTTAGCCAGATCTAGCGCAGCTGATTTCGTCATCATCACAACAGCTCCTTTGGTTGCGTGATAGGCGTAGGTACCGGGTGAGGCTAAGAAGCTAAAAATAGATGCCGTATTGATAATGACGCCTTTAATACCTAACTCTCTCATTTTCCTGCCTGCTGCCATAATCCCATATGTAACGCCGTGCTGATTCACATTAATAATACGGTGATATTCTTCTAAGTCTTGATCTAAAATAGATGTAGGGCGTCCAATACCTGCATTGTTAAACATAACATCAATTCGCCCGAAGCGGTTCACAGTTTCCTCAATCAGTGCTTCCACTTCTTCAAACTTTGTGACGTCCGTTTGCACAAACAAAGCGCTGCCTCCAGCTTCTTCAATCTTTTGAAGAGTCTCTTTTCCTTTCCCTTCATCATAATCAGCAATGACCACCGCGTCTCCTTTGTGCGCAAACTTTAAGGCAGTTTCTTTGCCAATTCCGCTTGCTCCCCCTGTAATAACCGCTACTCGTTTTTGCTGCATGTTTCTCCCTCCTTGGTAAAAATTAGTTCCTTTTACATTATAGCATTCTTTTATTCTAGCAGCCGTTTCTATTAAACACCTCATTTCCATGAAATTGGTCAATTTAGGCGTAGTTGAACGCCTTTTTTAATAAAAATCAGCGCGTGTACAAGCAGTCGCTGATTTTTTGCATTTACTATAGTGTAAGGAGGTGGTGACTATGCATGAACACACAGGCAATGTATCTATCCCCCGTCCTCCGGATGTGGTGACAATTCTTTGGGAGCGAAATCCTTTGGATAGACAAGCTCCTCGTACTGTCGTAGAAGCAACAGTAATTGGCAGCGCAAATCCTTGCGGACGCTTGTTAGCTCAAGGCCAGCGCTACCGAAGTGCAGCACATTGTTTACTTGATCACGGCTTTGAACAAATTACCGCTGAAAGATTAGGGGTATTTGGAGCAGCTGTATTTGTTAGAGAATATTAAAATAGAAAAAGGGACCTTTCTGTAAGTTTAGAAAGATCCCTTCGTACTTATTATGCGTGGAAATTCGTGCCATCTGTTACAGCTTCGATTACACCAGCGCGGATGACAAAGTCACCAAAGTGCTCGCCTTCTTCTCTCTCTTTTGCATAGCGAGGAAGTAAGACACGCAGTTCATTTAAAATTTCTTCTTCACTGATATTTTCACGGTACATTTTGCTTAAGCGGCTGCCATCAAATGCTGCTCCAAGATACATATTATATTTGCCCGGTGCTTTACCAATAAAAGCAATTTCACCTAAAGCAGGACGTGCACAGCCGTTAGGACAGCCCGTCATACGAATCGTGATTTCTTTATCGCGAAGGCCGTTTTCATCTACAATTGCTTCAATTTTCTCAAGAAGAACTGGGAGATAACGCTCAGCTTCTGCCATAGCAAGCCCACAAGTTGGAAGCGATACGCAAGCTAATGAGCTGCGGCGAAGAGCCGAATAATGCTTGCCGTCAGTTAATCCATATTGTTCGATCAGGTCACTGATTTTCTTTTTCTTTTCAGTTGATACGTTCGCGATAATTAAATTTTGATTGGCCGTTAAACGGAAATCACCGCTATGAACCTTTGCAATTTCACGAAGACCCGTCATAAGCTTATAGTCTTCAAAGTCAGCAATACGTCCACCTTGAACAAAAAGAGTAAAGTGCCATTTTCCTTTCACACCTTTTTCCCAGCCGTAGCGGTCTCCGTTATGATCAAAGTGATAAGATTTCGCTTCGTCTAAGCTCCAGCCCAGACGATTTTCAAGCTCTTCTTTTACTGTTTCTAATCCAAGACGATCGACAGTGTATTTAAAACGCGCGTTTTTACGCACAGAGCGGTTTCCATAATCACGTTGAATCGTAATAACTTTTTCCGCTACTTCTAGAATTTGGTCAGGTCGACAGAACCCAATCACTTTTGCAAGCTGAGGATAAGTTGCTTTATCTCCGTGCGTCATACCCATACCGCCGCCGATTGCTACGTTAAATCCAACAAGTTTCTCGTCTTCTAAAATGGCAATAAGGCCAAGGTCTTGTGAATACACGTCAATATCGTTAGACGGTGGAACAGCTACGCCAATTTTGAACTTTCTTGGCAAATATAGCGGACCATACATTGGTTCCACTTCTTCTTCCACTTCCGGTGTGCTAATAACTTTCTCTTCATCTAGCCAAAGTTCATGGTACGCTCTTGTACGAGGCAATAAGTAATCACTTAATTTTTTTGACCATTCGAATACTTCAGCATGTACTTCTGACTGATACGGATTCGGATTGCACATTACGTTACGGTTTACATCTCCGCAAGCTGCAATTGTGTCTAATAAAGAAGCATGAATTTCTTGAATCGTTTTCTTCATGTTCCACTTTAAAATTCCGTGCATTTGGAATGCCTGGCGAGTTGTCAGCTTTAACGTTCCATTTCCGTATTTTTGTGCTAAATCATCCATCACTAGCCACTGTTCTGGTGTTGAAACACCGCCTGGCGTACGGACGCGAAGCATGAATTGGTAAGCTGGCTCTAGCTTTTGTTTTTGACGTTCATTACGAAGATCTCGGTCATCTTGTAAGTAGCTTCCGTGGAACTTCATCAAACGATTATCGTCTTCAGAAATACCTGAGCTGATGCGGTCTAGCATTGTTTCTCCTAATGTACCGCGCAAATAATTACTTTCATCTTTTATGCGCTCAACGTCACTTGGAGGACCTTCGGGCGCTTTTAAAGTTTTGTTTACCATGTTGAAAATCTCCTTTCAATCCTCAGTATACATCACGCTGATAACGTTTTTGTTTCTTCATTTCAGCAAGGTATCCTTCCGCCTGTTCACGGCTCATCTTGCCTTCTGTTTCGATAATTTCAACTAGCGTGTTGTGCACGTCGCGTGCCATATTTGTTTTATCTCCGCACACATAAAAAGATGCGCCTTCTTCCAACCACTGGAATAATTCTTTACTATGTTCGAGCATACGGTTTTGTACGTATACTTTTTCTTCTGTATCGCGTGAAAACGCCACGTCCATTTTTGTCAGCACGCCATCTTTTAACCACTTTTGCCATTCTGTTTGGTAAAGGAAGTCTGTTACGAAGTGCTGATCTCCAAAGAACATCCATGACTTGCCTTTTGCCCCTGTTTCTTCACGTTCTTGCATAAATGAGCGGAACGGAGCTACACCTGTACCAGGTCCCACCATAATAATCGGCGTTTCTTGGTCTTGAGGAAGCTTAAAGTTTTTATTACTTTGAAGGTATACAGGAATCGTATCGCCTGGCTGCAAACGTTCTGAACATAAGACTGAACAAACACCTTTACGCTCGCGTCCGTGCGCTTCATAGCGTACAGCTCCAATTGTTAGATGAACTTCATCAGGGTTTGCTGATAAGCTGCTTGCAATCGAGTAAAGGCGCGCTGGCATTTTGCGTAAAATGGCTACAAACTCTTGGGCCGATACGTTCCATGGGCCGAAGTCACGAACTAAGTCAATCACATCACGGCCTTGTGTGTATGCTTTTAATTCCTCGCGATTTTCCACAAGCGCTTTTAATTTATCGTTTCCAGTAAGCTCAGCTGCTTGCTTTAAAAGCGGTTTTGTTAATACGGTAATTTCAAAATTAGAGATTAGCGCTTCTCTAAGAGGACGCGTTTCTCCTTCTTTATTAACCGTTACACTTTCACTTGCATCCCACTTGAATTCGTTAAGAAGAAGATCAACAAGCTCTGGGTCATTTTCAGGATAAATACCTAAACTGTCTCCTGGTTCATACGTCAAACCTGAACCTTCTAGAGATAGTTCTAGGTGTCGTGTTTCTTTATTTGATCCGCGACCGTTTAAGTTTAAGTTCTCAAGCACTTCTGCTTTAAAAGGATTTGTTCTTGAATATGGCGAAGTTCCTGCAGGTGCTTCCGCTGGAACAGCTGCCGAAGCGCTGTGTCCTTTTGCTTCGCTTAACCCGTCAATAACACCTTTAAGCCATTTATTTGCTGGCTCTTCAAAATCTAAATCACAGTCAACGCGCGGATACAGTCTTTCACCGCCAAGTTCTGCTAAGCGCACATCAAATTCTTTTCCCGTTTGACAGAAAAATTCGTATGAGCTGTCTCCAAGCGACAAGACAGAAAAACGGAAGTTCTCAAGTTTTTGCGCACGACGTCCGTGAAGAAATTCGTGGAAAGATAGCGCGTTATCCGGCGGCTCTCCTTCTCCATGTGTACTTACGACAATTAATAAATTTTCAAGTTTCTTTAAATTATTTGGTTTGAAATCATTCATAGAAGATACAGTTACATTAAAACCTTTTGCTTCAAGCGTTTTACCTGTATTTTCAGCAAGTCCTTGAGCATTTCCTGTTTGTGATCCGTAAAGAATCGTTACGTCTTTTGAAACCGTCTGCTCCGTTTGAGCAGGCACTGCTGTAGGAACGGCTGGCGTTCCTTCGGCAGACGTAGATTGAGATGCTGTTAAATAACCGCTCAACCACATTTTTTGTGCTTCTGTTAATGTCGGCAGAAGGCGATTAAGCAAATCTGCTTGTTCTTGATTAAAAGGGCTGTTTACTACCTTAAGTTGCAACACTGTCCACCTCACAAAAATATATAATTTAACTATGTATGCTTTTACGAATCATCTTCAACAACATTCAACACCTGTGTCTAATTAATCAATGATGTTTCCCTTCATACATTATTATTCCTATAGATTATATCAAATTTAATTATATAAATCATTAGAAAATTCTTATCAAATTCGTCTACCTGCATTTTATCGAAGAAGAATAAATTAGTAAAATACATATAATTGATAACTAGTATTAAGATGATTAATAATTGATGCTTTATTTACGTTTTTTATGAAACACGTTTCCTTTCATATTTGTTCATTCTACATCCTTCACATGAATATGAATATTTTGTAATTTTTAGAGAAGTTTTGTAGAAACGGTTTTCTTTCTCATCAGAATGTTACATAATAAATGTAACATTAATCCTTTTAAAAAACACTATAAGGAAAAGACAGTATATTCTGAAATTTAGGACAGTTTATAGGTGGGCTAGCAACCTTTTATTCGATCTATTCATAAACGTTGAAGAATATAAAGGGAAGCTTGCAGTACATACGATTCCCTTTTGCTCATCTCACATGAAAGGACTGGCTTTTAAACCAGGTAATCTTTTTTAAGGAGGCTTCTTGAATGTTTTTACGAGAATTAACGAAAAGTGGGACGATAACTGTTTCTTACTATAAAGATGGAACGTTGCAAACGTGCAAAGGCCGCGTGCACAACTTAAATCTCCATCAGCAAATTCTATCCGTAAAAGACGAAAATGAAGCCGTTGTTTCCCTTCAGCTTTCTGATATTAAATCCATTCATTAGTATGTAAAATTAAGGAGGAATTCTCATGTGGAAAGATAATAAGCAAGCGCTTACAGATTTTGTGTCGGAAGATCGGTTTGAACTGAATTTGTATTTAACCTATTTGCTTGATCAAATTTCGTATGACACGTCTAAACAATCCCCTTTTCTTCGCAAGCCTAATGAAACAACTAGTTAATATAGAAAAAAGCGCACAAATTTGTGCGCTTTTTTTAATGTGATGGCTCTACTTCAGCAATGCCTTCTTCTGATTTTTCTTCGGCTTTTTTATTTGAAAGCTTGATCTGCCTTAAGAACAAGGTGCATACCGCTCCTAAAATAATAAAAGCTAATCCCATAAAAAAGACGCTGTGCAATGCGCTCATTAGCGAGGTCTTCAAAATTGGCACAATGCTGTCTGAAAGCGCAGTTGGAATACTCTTTAGCGCTTCAGGGCTAAAGAGCATCTGCAGCACACTTTCAGGATTCGTATCAATGGCTTTTTTGAACCCGTCCGCAAAAGCGCTTGCTTGAGCAGGCAATGTGTTTAAATATGGAACGAGTTTGTCAGTAAGAAGCGTACCTGATTTTGCATTCATTACCGCTCCTAAAATAGTAATACCGAACGTTCCTCCAATTGAACGGAAAAATTGACTTGATGATGTAACCACACCGAGCTCTTCTTTTGAAAAGCTTTCTTGAAGAGCGAGTGTTAAAATCGGCATCACAAGACCCATTCCTAAACCGATTATGGCCATATAAGAAGTAGCAACCAGCTTGCTAGTATGAAGGTCTAATGTCGTTAACATGAAGAACCCTCCTGCCATAATGAGCATACCCGCTACGATTTGAGGCTTGATTCCGACTTTATAGACAAGCTGTCCTCCAATAATACTTGTTACAATCATTGAAATCATCATCGGTGTCATAATGGTACCTGATGCTGAGGCGCTTACTCCTACGATTCCTTGCATAAAGAACGGAACAAATGTAATAGCTCCGAACATGCCAATGCTCATAAAAAAGCCAATTATATTTAAGAGCGTAAACGTTCGGTTCTTAAATAAATACATCGGAAGAATCGGCTCTTTAGCTTTCGTTTCCACAATAATAAAGCTTATGATCCCAACTGCAGCAAGTGTAAATAGACTAATAATTTGCCAAGAGTTCCAGTCGTAGTCTTTTCCTCCAAAGCTCAGGGCAAGAAGCAAACTTACTACTCCGATAACCATTGTGAACATACCGGCTACATCGAATTTCACAGGTCCCGTGTGTTTCTTTCCTTGAAGTCCCAGTGCAATAAAAACGGTAGCGAGTATCCCTACCGGCAAGTTGATGTAAAACACCCATTTCCAGTTCAGTGAATCAACAATCCATCCGCCAATTTGTGGACCAATGACAGAAGCAAGACCGTAAATTCCTCCGAATACTCCTTGAAACTTAGCTCGTGCTTTTCCCGTAAATAAATCACCGATTACAATCATTGCCATCGGCATCATAACGCCGCCGCCAATTCCTTGTAATGCACGGAATAAAATAAGCTCTGTCATGTTATTTGCCATTCCACATAGAGCAGAAGCGACCATAAAAATAATAAGTCCTGTAACATAAATCACTCTGCGTCCTACTAAATCAGCGAGCTTCCCTGCAATCGGAACAACCGTTGTCGACGTTAACAAATAGGCTGTTGTCAGCCATGTCATCATGCTTAGCCCACCAAGGTCTCCTACGATTCTTGGCATAGCTGTTCCGACAATGGTTCCATCAAGTGCAGAAAAGAACATCGCAATAATTAACCCAATTAATAAGAGCGTGCGCTTTGAATTTTTTTGATTTTCCATCGTGTGTCTCTCCTCTTTTTTGTTACTGCTGCTTATCTGTATAAGAAGCAGCTAACGTTGCAAGCTTTTTCGTAATAGAAGCCATCATGGAAAGCTCTTCTTCTGTTAGATGCAAAAGATAGCGGTCCATAATGGCTTTTCGACCATTCAGCACATCTTCAAGCTTGCGATGCCCAAACTCCGTTAATGTAATATCAACGACTCGTCTGTCCTCTTTGTTGTGTTCTCTTACGACAAAATTGTGTTGTTCAAGACGATCTACTAAAAGAGTCACGGCGCTCGGTTTGACATCCATCAGTTCTGCAATTTGAGAAACCTTGCTCCTCCCTACTTTTTTTAAATAAGAAAGAACAAATAATTGCGTAGGAGTCATCTCATGCTCATTTAGGTTCTCCATCATTTTGGGCTGCATTTTTTCAAATAGCACTTGAAGCGATGAACGAATATCTCCAAGATACTGCTTGCTTTTTGTCACATCTATTCCTCCAGGCTTGCTTATTTATTTCATCTCCTAAATAGTTAATGCTAATTAAATATAAATGCGTATAAACTAAAAGTCAATTATTTTTTTTTTAGTATTGACCCTTACGCTGCGTTATATTTTATAGTAGATTTCAGAAGGGAGATGAAAGAATGAACAGAAAAGTAAAAGAAGTTGCTGACTTAGTAGGAATCAGCGTCCGCACGCTGCACCACTATGATGAAATCGGGCTATTAAAACCTGATGCTGTTAGTGAATCTGGCTACCGGCTTTATTCACCGGCTAATCTCGATATGCTTCAGCAAATATTATTTTTTAAAGAACTCGGCTTCCCTTTAAAACAAATTCAAGAGATTATAACAGACCCAACATTTAATCGCACAGAAGCATTGATTTTGCAAAAAAACATGCTGATTGAAAAGCGCAGTCGGCTTGATCAAATGATTTTAACGATTAATAAAACAATTCAATATGAAAAAGGGGCGATTGAAATGAACGAAAAAGAGCGGTTTAACGGACTGGATTTTTCTCATAACCCATACGAAGAAGAAGCACGGAAGCGCTGGGGAAACCAGCGAGTAGATGAAGCGAATGAAAAAGTACAAAGCTTCTTACAAGAAGAACAGCAGCACATGTCAAACGAATGGGAAAATATCTATACTCACTTAGCTTCTCTTCGTCATCTGTCACCGTCATCTACAGAAGCTCAAAAAGCAATTGGGCAATGGTATCAATTTTTAAATGAGAACTTTGGAGCGTATTCGTTAGAAGCCTTTAAAGGTCTTGGAGAAATGTATGTGCAAGATGAGCGGTTTACAAACAACATTGATCGCTATGGAAAGGGATTAGCGAAATTTATGAGCGATACGATGAGTGCATTTGCTGACGCTAAAAAACAATAAACAAAAACAAAAAGACATGGTATCCATGTCTTTTTTATAAGTGAAGTCCCATAAGCATTGTATTATAGTACACGCCATTTATATAGGTGTCTTTTTCTTTCAGCCCTTCTATTTGAAAACCTAGCTGCTTATATAAAGAAATAGCTCTTTGATTATCTTCTCGCGTCACAAGTTTAATTTTTTTTGTTTGTTTATTCGTACGTGCCCATTCAATCAGCTCTATCATTAGCTGCTTTCCTAACCCCACCCCGCTATAGGCGTTCTCTACCACGATACCAAGGGTACCCACATGTTTATTACGCGGGTTTTGGGAGGAGGTGATGGATGCGATACTAATGATTTCTTCTTCTTTTTCAGTCACGACTATAAGAGAATTTTGCTCTTGTTTTACAGAAGCCAAAAACAGTTCATACTCTGAAAGAGGTCTAAGAAACTCACCTTCTCCAAATGAAAGAAAATCGCTTTCTCCTCCTACCCGGTTGTAAAAAGCAATCATTTGCTCTGCGTCTTTTGGTGCTGCTTCTCGAATGCTGACGCCTATACCGTTCTTTAATGTACGTAAACTCATATACCTATCTTCCTTTTGGTTATTCTTGTTCGCCTAGTCCAATTTTAGCGCTGTTTTTCTCTCCACTGATCTAACCACATGCGATTTCCTAAAGCCGTAAAATCATTTTCGTCGGCGTAGCGTTCAATAACGGAAAGCGCGTTGTCCTCAAGCATTGGTGAATAGCTCATAATTTCTAAAATATGATGTGCAGCCCATAGGTCAATTCGATAAGTAGGGTTCGTCAGCAGTGTTGCAAATTCAAACAGCATGCCTGGATAATATAAATGAATGAGCTGCGCAATTTTTTTCATATCTTCTGCAGCCCGGTTACCTTTTTTTACAGACTTTTTGTCTCGATAGTCGATTTCATAATGAATTTTGGCGCTTTTTTGATAAAGATCAACTAGCGTTTCATACGTACGATGTTTCCGCATTTCTCATCTTCCTTTGCTTCTAGATTTCATCGTTTGAAGATGCTATAGTTCATTTTTAGGTTTCATATATTCAAATAAATGCAGCAAAAATATGATACTTCCGCCCATACACATCACGAAACTTAACGTAGTAGGATACTGAATAAAGAAACCGACAACACCAAAAATCAGCATAGCAAGCGCTCCTATCATCATAAACAGATGATAAGCCGGTGTATTTTCTTCATTATTCATACATAACTCCTTTTCACTATTTTTTAAGTTATTAAAAAGATATGACACTTCTTTTGGACTATGATCTTTTATTTTGCTGCCGCTTTATTTCTTTAGCTTAGCACGAAGTAATGTGAGAAGGCCTCCTCCAAACATGACGCCCCCCACAATTTGATACAGATGTATGTAACTTTTTATCGTTTCAAGATACAGATCCGTGTCTGCATTCCCTTGACTTTCTAGCCATTTTTGACCCATGGCCTGCCCTGTTGCAACGCTTTTTAACAAAACGACCAGGCCTCCAAGCATGACAACGGCGGCGATAATAAGCTGCACCTTTTCTTTGTCATCTAGCATTTTTTTGAGCTCGTCTGCCATCTCTCTCTCCCACCCTTACCTTGTTATGTATCTACTTGTTTGTAATCATGCTGTTTTTTCTCTATTATAACTCTCAACTTGGTCATTATAACACGGTTTTGCACTGCCTTTGGTCTTACTTTTCATAAATTAAGCCTTTTTGGTTGATACTATCTTTGAAACACAGGCATCTTTAACATCCCTTCATCTTTTTGAAGGATTACTAATTGAGGTTGATACATGCTTATATTTTTAGTGATTTTTTTACTTTGTGTAGCTGTTTGTTTAGTAGAAATACCTTATTTGAAAAAAATGAACAGTAAAAAAGAAAAGCAAATTTTTTGGAGTTTGTTCATAGTAAGTATTTTGATTGTTAGTTTAAAATACAGTGGTGTGAGGATCCCTAACCCTGGAGACGGCATTGCTTTTTTATTAAAACCTTTTAGTGATTTTTTGTTCAGTCTGTTGAAATAAAAGGAAGTGAATAACGTGCATAGTCAGATGAATTTATCCGCAGCACAGTTTCGAATACTCGTCATTTTTTATAGTTTAGGCGACACTATTTTAGTCGTGCCTGGAAGCTTAACAAGAGGCATGGATTCCAGCTATTTTAGGCGTAGGTGTAGGCGTTTTACTTGTATGGATGTATATCAAACTTTCTAGCCTTTATCCTAATAAAACGTTCATAGAACTAAACGAAGCCATTTTAGGCAAGTGGCTAGGAAAGTTTGTCTCTCTTTTATTTGTCGCTTCTACGCTTCTTTTTTGCAGTCAAGTTTTGTTTTACGTGGGCTCGTTTCTAACAACGCGCATTATTATTCAAACGCCTATGCTTGCTGTTCATATTTTGTTTATGGGAATTGTGATTGTCGGCGTTCGGCTTGGCATTGAAACGATTGCCCGCTGTGCTGAAATTCTCTTTCCTTGGTTTGTTATTCCGTTCTTAATCTTAGTTTTTTCGATCTTCCCTCAAATTCATTATGAGAATTTACAGCCTTTGTTAGAGGTAGGCGTTAAGCCTATTATCAGATCTATTCTGGTATTTACGAGTATTACTTCTCTCACTTTTATTGTATTGCTAACCGTTTTCCCTGCTCACGTAGCGGAACCGGAACAGCGAAACCGCGCTTTTTTTACAGGAAGCTTAATCGGCGGAGGCATTATGATTATTATCTTATTGCTTGGCATTCTTATACTTGGAAATACGTATACACGTATTGCTTTATATCCAAGCTATGAGCTTGCAAGGCGTATCGAAGCTGCGGATTTCTTGAAAAACATTGAAGTGATCATGGCTATTATGTGGTTTTTATCTCTTTATTTCAAAACGTCTCTTTACTATTATGCGACCGTTTCTGGACTCGCTCAAATTCTTGAATTAAAAAACTACCGGATTTTAACTCTTCCGCTAGGCATTATTGCCGTTACATTTTCACTTATCGTGTATCCAAGCATTCCATATGAATAAACGTGGGACAGAAATACTTGGATTCCGTACAGCCTGTTATTTGGACTATTTTACCCTCTTGGATTATTAATTGTTGGTAAAATTCGCGTAAAGCATTCGGCGTCTTTATCGAAATAAAAAAGAGATTGAGACATAATTAAATCAATCTAATCTAAAGACGAGCAAATTGGATAAATGAGCTAGTATGGATCACTTATTACAACGCTGTTGATTTCCGTGCAAGACTTCGCTTTCCGCGGGCGGTCGATGAGCCTCCTCGTCGATTACGCTCCTGCGGGGTCTATTCCGCTTTTCCGTCTTCGCCTTGTCCTCCAATCAACAGCTAGAAGCAACTACATACATGAAACCTACGTTCACCATAACAATGAAAAAATCCGAACGAGTTTGATTCTCCATCAAGAATCTCGATTCATCGTTCGGATCTTCCTTCAACTAAAATACTTTTGTCCCAGCCTCTTTTAAAAGAACACAGTTATACTCACTAATCCATTCCACAGCATATGCAGAATAATAGATGGAAAAATAGATTTTGTTCGATAATAAATAATGGCAAAAACAAGTCCCATTACAGTAGCTGTAATGGGAAAACCAATATGTAAAAGACCGAATACAATAGCGGAAACGAAAATGCCTACAAGCACGTGATGACGTTTAGTTAAAAAACCACATAAAACACCCCGGTAAAGCAGTTCTTCTTTAATAGGCGTGATGACTGCTACACTTAAAAAAAATATCCAGCTTGAAAGCAGCGTTTGATTAAAACTGCCTTGGTTTAAATCTTTTTGCTGCTGATCTGCGCTTTCTACGTTTAAAAATGAGAGCATCACGTACTGCACCGCAGCTACAATTAAAAAGCCTACCAAAATATATACATACGTTTTTCCTTCTTTTAATACCGAGACGTTCCACATAGGCTTTAAAAATCTGCGCACCGGCCTGTACAGCCCCGCAACCCCTAGAAAAAACGCCGCGTCTACCAGCAGAGCGTATGGTCCTTCTAATAAAATTCCTGTCATATTTGAACCCGTAACTTCATCGTAAATAGCTACTCCAATTCCGGCTATGATCTGGAGACCAAAGCCCAATACGATAAATAGAAGCAACGTGAAGTAAGTAAACTCTTTTTTCTTTTTAGGCTTTAAAACCGGTTCTGAATTTGTTGATAACGTACTCAAAATAGCAACCTCCAAAAATGATTCTTTCTCTCTAGTGCTCTCAAAATTCTACCATAAACTCTGCTTAATGATGTTATTTTTTAGGAAAAAAGTTATATTTTTTCACATTTTATACACAAAGTTAAGGTTTTAAAAGATAAATGCGCTAACCAAATTAGTTGTCAACTTCTTTATATTTGATTACGCTTGAAGAAATCTTACCGAAAGTGAAGTGAAAAAATGGCAAACATTTTAATGATCAACTTTCCCGCTGAAGGTCACGTAAACCCAACGCTTGGAATGGTAAAAGCTTTTTCAGACCAAGGTGATACCGTTCATTACATTACTGCGGAGCGTTTTAAAGAGCGTCTTGAAAACGCCGGGGCTATCGTACACACTCACCCAGACTTATTAAGCGGTGTATCCATCAAGCCTGAAACCCCTCAAGGAATCAACGCTTTTTTAAATATCCACATCCAAACGTCTTTAGATACGCTGAAGCTTGTTCATACATTATCAAAAAAAATTGACTTTGACTTTGTATTTTACGACAAGTTTGGAGCAGGCGAATTAGCGCGTGATTATTTGCGGATTCCCGGCATTGTATCATCTGCTTCTTTTTTAATGCCAAAAGAACGCCTAGAAATGATGCCTCTGCATCCCGATTCAGACGTGCCATTTAAGCCGGATGAACAAGCTCAGTACGGGCTCAGCTTGCTAAAAAATCAGTTTGGAGTAGAACCTAAAAATCTGCTTCAATTTATGAACAATCAAGGCGAATTAACGGTCGTATACACAAGCCGCTTTTTTCAGCCGCTTCATGAACATTTTGATGAATCATGTTTATTTATTGGTCCAAGCTTTCCGCAACGTCACATCTCTCATGATTTTCCGTTAGAAAAGCTAAAAGACGAAAAAGTTCTTTATATTTCAATGGGAACAGTACTCCATGATGTAGAAGACTTTTTCAACCTTTGCATCGACGCATTTAGCGACTTTGATGGAAAAGTTGTAATTGCAGCAGGCGATCGAGCTGATTTTAAAAAGATCAAAAAAGCACCAGAGCATTTTATTATTTCGCCCTATGTTCCCCAGCTTGACGTGTTAAAAGAAGCTGACGTTTTTATCACGCACGGAGGCATGAACAGTGTAAATGAAGGCATTCATTTTAACGTACCATTAGTCGTTTTACCTCATGGCAAAGATCAACCGCTCGTTGCTCAAAGGCTCGTGGAACTAAACGCTGGTTATCGCTTAGCAAAAGAAACGGTAAATGCCTCTCTTTTAAGGAGTGCTGTTGACGAAGTCGTCCGCGACGATCGCTACAAAAAAGGAATTAAAGAAATTAACGTAAGTTTCCAACAGGCATCCGGCCCGGCTGCAGCAGCCGAAAAAATTGTAAATCACGTAGTGAAGCAACATTCATAAAGAAAAGGTGCACATCGGTGCACCTTTTTCTCATTAAAATAGCCATGTACAAACTGTATATATGCCAATGATAAGAAAACTGACGACTGTAAGAAAAATCAACGCACACCCAGCTCCAATAAGCTTATCCCCTATCGTTTCTTTCTCAGGCGGTTCAACCAATTTTTCTATTACTGTGCGCTGAGTTTGTGAGAGCATTTCCTGTATGTGTAAATCGTGAATTCGCTCTTTGTCTCCTTTGAATTTTAATGCTCTTGCAATTATAGCTGGATTATCGCCACACTCCTTTTCAAAGAGCTGACAAGCGCGAGTCATTTCCACTGTTTTTTCTTTTTCTAAATACCAGTAGCGTCCTGCCATTTGAAGATCTTGAAGGCGAAAATAAATATCTCCGAGCTCTTTTCGCAAAGACAGCTCATTGGGATACGTAACGAGCAAACCGTGCAGGCGGTCTCTCACTTTTCCTAAGTTCCCTTGTTCAATATCTCGCTGAATATTTTGCCTTGTTTTTTTTGATACTACATCCCTCATGCGCCTCTCCTTTTTTATCTTTTATACTCATCTTAACAAGCGTACAATGAACGATAATTGATTTTCGAAGGGGCTCGGTCATGAACAAAGACCTTTTACACATTTAAGAGATAAAAAGCTGAAAAATAGAAGCGTTTCTTAAGCTTTACATACGATATGCACTGCTTTTGTATCGTCTTGTATGTTCAAAGGTAAGAGATTTATATGTTTGCGAAAGCATGTTAACAAAGCTATTCAAAAAAACTTATGAATACAAATCCATATGACTAAAATAATCAAAAATATGATTTAAATCTGTAATCTTTATGCTATGAGTGCTGTAAGCAACAGTTATTTCAGCCAGCATGAGAACGAATAAAATGGCCAGTAGCACCTTAACAAGCGGAAATTGTCTGAACTGAGGAGAAAAAAGCAGCTTACTAACTGTATACAAAAACAGCAGGATAAAGTAAATCATCATGGCATTTGTCGCCTGGAGGGGCACATTCCAGACAAATATGTACACGCTGAATGTCAAAATTAAAATAAACGACATTTCTTTCCCGCTAAAAAAATCACTCATTGCGTAACACCTTTTCTTGTTCATGAAGGAATAAGAAATTATAAACTCACGAAACATTAACATTATTTTTACAACAGTATACACGATTTTCCTGTTGATTTCTATATACCAATGTATATATGGAGTTGCTTTTAGCGGATTGGCGTCATGTTTTTAAGTGTAATGGGTTATAGTAACAGGGAAAGCTCATAAAGGAGGTTTGGATAATGGAAAACACAAATGAATTTGTTCAAAAGCTGAACGATAATCAAGAAAAGCAGCGTAAAAATAAGCAGGGTCAAGCTACTGGACATCCTGAGAAAAAACTTCCTAACAAACAGCATTAATGTTGTGAAAGTTGGCTGTAAAGACAGCCGGCTTTTTTTGTGGACATTTTTCGGAAGTCGAAATATTTGAAGATAAAACAAATCCCCTGTTACAATAAACTGAACCCGCTGCAAAAACGTTCGCAGCTACACTTTCCTCTTAAGGAGCTGAATATAAAATGAGTAAATTTGAAAAATTATTCCAAGCAACAAACATTGAAGCATTTAATTTACACACTCGTACAGCAATGGCACCGATGACAAGATGCTTTGCTGATCCAGAGACAGGCGTAGTCGGTCAGGACGTTGTAGACTACTACTGCCGCCGCGCAAAGGATGGTATTGGCTTAATTATTAGTGAAGGAATTGTTATCAGCGAACGCGCAAAAGGAAATCCTGGCGTTCCGGGTATCTATACACAGAAACAAATTGATTCATGGAAGCCTGTAACAGAAGCTGTTCATGAAGAAGGCGGCACGATTATCGCTCAAATTTGGCACGTTGGCCGCTTGAGTCATTCTGGGTTAATCAATGGGCATAAACCTCAGGCCCCTTCCGCTATTGCAGCACAGGGTCAAGTGCCTCGTTTCCGCAAGCCTTACGAAGAGCCTGAAGAGATGTCAAAAGAAGATATTAAAGAAGTTGTAGGACAGTACGCTCAAGCCGCTAAAAATGCCATTGAAGCAGGCTTTGACGGCGTTGAAATTCACGGTGCTCACGGATATTTAATCGATCAGTTTAATTCAGACTGGTCTAATAAACGCACTGATGAATACGGAGGCGACCTCGCACAGCGATTAACGTTTATGAAAGAAGTGATTTCCGCCGTTATTGACGACATTGGAAAAGAACGAGTTGTCATTCGCTTCTCTCCTCATAAGCTTGATAAACCAGACTACCGCTGGGGTGATACTGAAAAAGCCATTCAAACGTATACAGAAGCATTTAAAGAAACAGGAATCGAGATCATCCACCCGTCTATGCTCGATTTTTATGAAGATGTCCAAAACGGTCAAAATCTTTATGAAATTACGCGTAAGTATTGGAATGGACCGATTATCGGGGTAGGTGACTTAACGCCTGAATCAGCTGAAAAAGCGCTACAAGCTGGCTGGATTGACGTAGCTGCTATTGGCCGCCCGCTTATTTCAAATCCTGATTATTTACAGCGCATTAAAAACGGTGATTCTCTTGTAGAATACGATGCTAAAAAACATTTACCAGAGCTTATCTAAAAAAAAGCGCTCCCTCCGGAGCGCTTTTTTATTGATTTACGTATGCCTGAACTTCTTGTTTCCAAATAGCATAGCCTTGACCTTTTAAATGAAGACCATCAACTGTGAAATTACTTTTTAACTGATTATGTGTAGATACTTTAGAATATAAGTCAATGTAAGAATCATTATGTTTCTTAGCCAGACGCTCTAAATAGTTATTTAATGCGATCACATCTTTATTGTCCACTGCGTCGCCGCATTTTTTATTGTTCACGGGCAGTACACTTTGAATATAGACTTTTGTATTCGGTGATTCCTTATGAATACGTTCAAGAATTTCAGCGTAATTTGCTTTGGTTTTTTTTACAGATTTTTGCTCATTTAAATCGTTAATGCCAATCATTAAAAAAATCTTTTTTGGCTTAGCATCTGTGATACTTTTTAGACGATGCAATACCCCTTCTGTTGTATCATCGGCTACGCCTCGATTGACAATCTGCTTGTTATGAAAAAGTTCGCTCCATTCAGAGCGCTGGGTAATGCTATCACCGAGAAATACGATTGAGTCTTTAGGAATACTTAATTGCTTGAACAGAGTTGTCCGTTCAATGTAATAAGGATTATCTCTGTAGCTTTGCTTAGACGAATCCTTAGACGACAGCGGATTTTTCATCGCGCTGCTGCTTGTTGCATAAAAAGCAAAAACACCTATGAACATGACATTTAAAATAATGGAACTGATAAAAACAACTTTCTTTGTTGAACTCACGAAAACGACACTCCTGTACTTTGTATGTTTTTTAGATAACCCTACGATGATATAGTAAAGCTTCCTGTTAACACTCTTTCCCTCAATACAAGACATTTAATCATTTATTGTAAATAATGATTTTACATAAAAAAGAAGCGGCGCTCGAAAGCGCCGCTTCTTTTTCTATAATATAAGGGGTTAAAACGTACTTTTATTATAACATATAGTCTATGGTCATATTTTCCTCTATTAGAAAATAGTTCTTATGTCGTTTCTTTTTCCAGCTGTTTTTCTCTTTTTACTTGCTTTGCGAAGAAGAGTTCGTATACCACTGGAATAATAATTAAGGTAAGAAGGGTAGATGACGTAAGCCCTCCGATTACCGTGATAGCTAAGCCTTTTGAAATCAGCGTTCCGCTTGATGTAGTAAGCGCTAGCGGAATTAATGCAGCAATAGTAGCAAATGCCGTCACTAAAATTGGACGCAAGCGCGTTTTCCCAGCTTCAATAAGGGCTTCACGGATAGTCATGCCTTTTTGTTCACGATTTTGGGTAATTCGATCTACAAGCACAATCGCGTTTGTTGTAACAATTTCAATCAGCATTAAGAATCCAATCATTACGCTGACAGACAGCGGTTCTTTTGCAATTACAAGACCAACTAACGAACCGATTGGCACAAAAATGAGTGACGATAAAATGATAAATGGAATACGCGCTTTTCCAAACGTAACGAGCATCGTTAAATACACAAGACCGATTGCTGTTAAAATGGCTAGGCCTAGAGATTGGAAGACTTCCACTGTCTCGTCGCTTCCGCCTCCTCCGTCCAAGCTCACATCTTTTGGCAAGTCTAACTTTTTCACTCCATCTACAACATCTTTGGTCACAGCTTGAACATCATCGCCTTTGATGTCTGCTTCTACTCGCGCAAATACTTTGCCGTCAAGCTTTTGAATAGAAGTGAACGTATCGATTGTACGAACGTCAGCGATATCTTTTACTAACACAGGTCCTCGCTCTGTAAACACTTGAAGATCTTTAATTTCTTTTACCGAGGCAAGGTCTTTATCGTACGAAAGCTGAACCGCTCGTTTTGTATTATCTAATTTTAAGTCTCTAACGGATACCGGTTTGGTTTGATCAGAGATTGTACCAAGCAGCTGAAATCCAGATACCCCGTACTCTGCGGCTTTATCAGGATCTACTTCTACTACAAGCGGAAATTTGATGGTCGCACGCTCCTCCTGGAAGCGAGATAAAGGAAAAGCCGTCTTGACCATATAAATCCCAACCTTCAAAAAACGAGCTGTCGTGAAACATATCTAGCGCATACTCATTAGAAAACGCAATTCGAAGTATACCGATATCTTCATACCACTGTATAGAGATAATGCGCTGGCCAATCAGCAGCGTTTCGACTTGCTGACACTGCTCAGCAGAATGTGCTGATTTCCAGTCTGCTTGACCAAGCAAGATGCTGCGTTTGTTTTTTAGTCTCCATGGACATTCTGCCACAAGTCCGCCTTTACTAAATCCAAGAGAAAACGGCAGGGTATTGTCTGTGTTCACCTTGGTAACGGTTTGTTCTTGAAAATATGAAAAACTAATTACTGTGCTGCTGTTATTCATCAAGTCCCTCCATTATCAACCAGTACCGACGAGTCATTTTTGGGTCTCAAAATAGCAGCCTTCAATGTATAAGTTCACAATGAACTCCGCATAGTTCATGATGTCCTCTTCTGTTATATCATCATCGGAAACGATATCCATCCTATACCCATTTAACATGCTGCAAAACGCTTTTGAGTGTAAAAAAGCATCTTTTATTTTTTCCTCTTCAATCAATTTAGCAACAAGCCCGTGATAATGCTCAAAAAATTGATGAAGACGACCCATCATTTCTGGCATTTGGTGAGGAGCTTGCCAAAAAGAGTCTGGATATTTTTTAGTTTCGTAAAAAAAGAGCAAGTGATGCTTCGCAACTGAATACAGCTTTTCATGAAACGTTTGGCATTCATCCGTTCTTCGCTTTGCATGATACAAAAACTCATCAAACGAACGATTGTTCACAGCGATATAAAGCGACTCTTTGGACGAAAAGTACAAGTAAAGCGTTCCTTTAGATACACCCGCTAGTTTGGCAATATCAATCATTTTTGCTTCATAATAGCCTTTGGATCCGAACACTTCAAAAGCAGCATCTAAAATTTTCTCTCGCTGCTGTTTTCGCTTTGTCATGGTAAAAAATCCTCTCATACGTTTTTGGTACTATACATATAAAATAATTAAAATAACTTGTCAACAAGTAGTGTGCTCTTTTATCCATTACATCACAAGAGTATGGCAGTTTTTTAAACAAAATACTTCTATAGAGCAAATTAAAGCGTTTTCGACTTTTTTGTGACAGATACAAATGATGCTTGTATATGAAGAGCTCGCTATGGTACATTTTTGTCATTGATACAGAAATTTATTCCGTCGTTACGGGAGGAGAAAACATGGTTCTTACATCACCAATCGGTCGCCTGCGTTTAGTAGGAATTTTAGAAGGAGTTTCATTTTTACTGCTGCTTGGCATTGCTATGCCGCTAAAATATGCAGCGGGTATACCCGAAGCCGTATCAGTTGTGGGCGCAGCACATGGTGCACTTTTTGTGCTGTATGCTCTTGCAGTCGTTCATGTAAAATTCGCACATAAATGGTCAATCGGTCGCTCGTTGTTTGCATTTCTTATGTCAGTTATTCCATTTGGTCCTTTTATTTTAGAGCGCCAGCTAAAAAAAGAACAGTAAAAGAAAAGAACGTCACGGACATCATGTTTCCATGACGTTCTTTTCCCTTACTGTTCCGCACTGTTTTCGCTAAAGTGGTCAATCGTTTTCCACCACTTCAGTGAGTTAGGTTTTAATAACATTCCAATTTCTTCCGGACTAATTTGCTGATCTATAATCATTTCATGCATTGCTTGAAAGAGTCCCGTTGTAACAGCTTCTTTCACATCAGATTCACCTTCTATATACAGCTGTTCAATCGCTTCAAATACAGCCGGTTCACGTTCGAGCTGGCCGTTATATTCAAGAGAGATCAAATGACCCGCAACTCGGCTTAATTCATGCTGCAGCTCTTCTTTATCGTTGAGGTCGATTTCCTCGCTTGGCTCAAAAGATGGGCAAGCTTCTTTTAGTAATGGAATAACATTTTGTTTTGTAATCATATCTAAATTCCCTGCCTTTGCATGTGTGACAAACTCTCTATTCTTTACCCTTTTCTGTTTTTCTATAAACTTGTTTTACAAAACTTTTCCGTTTTCTACAACTACTTCTCCTTTTTTCACTACGCTGTCAATATGATTTAAGCCATACTGATATTGAAGCGTTCGATAACTAGAGACCTTAAAAATCGCTAAGTCAGCCTGTTTTCCGGCTTCAATACTCCCAATCTTATCTCCTTGATTAATAGCATAGGCTGCGTTAATGGTTGTGGCTAAAAGCACTTCTTCAGGACTCATGTTCATATTCATACATGCCAGGTTCATCACAAATTGCTGTGAAGTCGTTGGAGATGAACCAGGATTGCAGTCTGTAGAAAGAGTAACCGGGACTCCTAAATCGATCATTTTTCTAGCATTTGGCCACTTCATTCCAACAAATAAGGAATTTCCGGGTAAAAGTGTGGCTACTATCTGTTTTTCAGCCAGTTTCTTTAATCCTTCATCAGAAGCATACAAAAGATAATCTGCTGATATCGCTCCTACCTCTGCTGCAAGCTCTGCTCCTCTGCAGTATTCAAACGGGTCGGCATGTATTTTAGGAAGCATGCCATATCTTTTCCCGGCTTCGAGTATTTCTTGGCATTGTTTAAATGAAAAAGCATTTGGAAGACATACAGCATCATTAAATGCTGCGAGCTTGTAAGAAGAAATTTGAGGAATCATTTCGTGAATAAGTAAATTGACGTATTTCTGCGTATCTCTTTTATATGCGGAAGGTACGATGTGCGCCCCTAAAAAGGTACTTACTACATCAACTGCGTGCGTGTCATTCAACATTTTAGCGATTTGCAGCTGCTTTAGTTCTGTGTCTAGCTCTAAGCCATACCCGCTTTTCACTTCTACAGTTGTGACTCCGTGAGCTAGAAAAGACGTAAGACGCTCATAGCTCTGCTGATAAATCCGGTAAGCATACTCTTCTTGTGTTTGAATGACAGTGGAGTGAATACCTCCACCTTCTTCTAATAAATCCAAGTAAGAAGTTGGCCTTTCAAACCGCCTATAAAATTCTTCTTCACGCGAGCCAGCGTACACAGCGTGTGTATGGGGATCAATTAGACCCGGAGTTACAATTTTATGAGAAGCATCAATAATCGTCACGTCATTTCTTTCCCTTTCATATTTTTGTTCTAGCTCTTTTGTTGTACCTACGCTCACAATTTGATCGCCTTCTATCCAGATTGAGCCATTTTCAATCACCATCAAGTTCTTCATTTCTTTTCCAGCTAAAGGACCTTTATTTTCTTTAGCCGTTACAACTTGCGAAGCATTTTTAATCCATAGCGCTTTTTTTGACATAGTTGAATTTCCCCCTTTTCTAGCGTGTACCACGTTTTGGGGCCTCATGTTTACCGCAAACTCATTTAGACTCACCTACACATTTCGCACCTCTACCTTCTTTCTTGTAGGTAGAAATTTGAAAAAGCATGTCCACGGTCTGAAAAGCGTGTTTTTAAGTCTTTAAATCTAGATAACTTATATTTTTTTCAATTATATACGCTTTTAGACCCTTATTTTATCCGTTTTCTTACTTATTAACTCTTGTTTTATACAAATATATCCTTATATGCTAAATCTTTTATCACATGTATTTTATAAACATCACGGCGAGTCCACCTCAACAGGATAAATAATAGATTTCTAGGAAGAGAACGTTTATAATATTCTTTGAAGTTTTACTTTTAGAAAGATTCACTAATGGAGGAAGAAATATGATTGTCAACTATAAAAACCAAGCAACCGGTCATCGCATGAATAACGGCTGGAATCTTTTCTATGCGTCAAATTTAACGATGTGGCGCAAAGATGAAAAGTATTTGCTTTTAGATGAAAACCAAGATGTAGTGATGATCTTTGGCTTTAAAAAAGACGAAATCATTCTAGATAAATTACAAACGTGGGGCTATACATTTGGTGTCCATCCAGAGAAAAAACAAATTTCCTGCTTGCAGCGTCAAGAAGAAATTGGTGAATAAAAAGAGGGCTGAATTTCTTCAGCCCTCTTTTTTATTAATGGGTTTGTTGAAACATAGCACTCAGCTGTTTTTTTTCAGATTGTTTTACAACATAATACCATGTACCATCTACCATTTGTCCTTCTCCTTTTACGGTTACCGTTTCGAAATCAGGCCGTCCATTCTTAATGACGTTATACATCGTAAATGCATCGCTGACATCAATATTCGTTCGAATATGCTTCTTTACAAGCGTGAGGAGGCTTGGAATATTTTTCACCGTTGACATGCCCATTCCTTTATCTAATAGAGCTTCCACTACTTGGCGCTGGCGATTATTTCTTCCTAAATCTCCTTTTGGATCTTCGTGTCTCATCCGCACATAGGCAAGAGCTTTTTCACCGTTCAACGCATTTTCTCCTTCAGGAAAGATAAATGAATCAAATACAAAAGGAAACGGATTATTAACGTTCACTCCGCCAAGTTCATCTACTACATCTTTAAAACCCTCCATATTTACTTTCACATAATAATCGACGTCGATATCTAAGAAGTTCTCAACCGTGCGCACGGTTAAAGGAATGCCTCCGTATCGATAAGCATGATTAATTTTCTCAGCCGTTCCTTTTCCATCAATGTGCACGCGCGTATCTCTAGGGATCGGCATAACTTTTGCTTTGTTATGGCTCGTATCTAAGTTGACCACCATTAATACATCTGAGCGACCTGTATCGCCTGGCCTTTCATCTACGCCCATAACCAGTACATTAAACGAGTGAGACTGCTCTGTAGCAGATGTTTGATGTTGATAGACAATTCCAAATACGGCGGTTCCTAAAAGCAAAATACATGCCGCTAAGATGTCTACTTTGTATTTTTTCATTCATACGGTCTCCTTTACACATCACTTACTCTCTATATGCCTTAATGAATGAAAATTTATACCTTCTTGGGGAATTTTAAGCACACGTCAAAAAAGCCCGCTTGTTCAAAAGCTGGCTTTTCACTAGTAGATTTTAGCCTGATTTTTGATGCACATCACGCTGTGCCCATTCACTTTCTAACATACTCATTTCAATTAAGCTCCAGTACTGTCCATCTACAAGCCGGACATCTCGAAGAAGACCTTCTCGTGTAAAGCCAATTCGTTCATAGGACTGAATCGCCCGCTCGTTAAAGTCAAATACGCCGAGCGAAATTCGGTGAAGACCCAGTTCTTCAAAACCGAAAGCTAGCACTTTTTCAAACATGTGCGAGCAAAGCCCTTTCCCTCTATACTTTTCACTAAGCAGCACTCGGCCGATTCTTCCTGTTTTATGATAATAATCAATATGAGCCAGAGAAATATGCCCAATAAGCTGTTCATTTTCATCTATGACGGAAAAAGCATAGGTAGAAGCACCATCTTCATTTGCATATCGAATGTAGTGTTTTAACTGCCTAGGAGTAAGCGGAAAAGAAAAGCTAGAGCCGCTCCATTGTACCATAAATGACTCAGAGGGAATCCAATCCATTAGCTGTTTAAAGTCTTTTTTGGAGAACGGTCGTAAAGCTATCACATAATTCTCCCCCTTATTATTTCTGACTTTTCTAAATATATTACATTTATCATAATAAACTGTCAACTGTCTATGTAAAAAAAAGCCATCATTTCGATGACTTATAGCTGTAATGCTTTTCTGAGAAGAGTTAAATCATGAGTAAATTCAAAAAAATAGGTTCTATTTTCATTATCGAATACCATCATGATTGGCTTTTGATTCGGCTCAAGAACAAAAATAACTTCACTTGCTAACGTGTTGACCGAACTATTTTCAATTTTTACGGCTGGATCAAGAGGTATTTTAACAAGATATCCTTTTTTAGGAAGCGGACTTACCTTTTTATATAAACCAGTAATGGACGCAATACTTTTTTCAGCTTCTTTTTGAACACTTGGAGGTTTGAGCGTTGAACGAATGACTTTGCCCGTTTCAATTTGAAATACCTCTACTTTTGGCTGTTCGGCACTTACTGCTTGCGGAAAAATAAAAGCAGCGAATACGACGCATACAGCAACCCATTTTCGTATCATTTTTAGCACCTCTTTCCATTGTGGATGAGATGGAGATAAGAATTGGTCATCTCTTCTTATACTATGACCTATTTTTATATATTTATTTCACTAAATGACTGCCTATACTTCCATGTTTTTGTCATGTTCTCAGAACTTCCTCTATACACTACTAATAAGGACACGCTGTATGAGGTGATAAGATGTCGTGGTTTGAAGCGTTTATTTTGGGAATCATTCAGGGACTTACAGAATTTTTACCGATAAGCAGTACGGGTCATTTGTATTTAGGGCGTCACTTGTTTGGTTTAGACGATGCAGGATTGTATTTAGATACGATGCTGCATATAGGCACTCTGCTTGCTGTTTTTGTATTTTATAAGCGTGAGCTATGGCATATTATTCGCCATCCGTTTAGCAAGCTTACAGGGCTTTTAGTAATAGGGACGATCCCTGCAGTTGTTATTGGTCTTTTGTTCAAAGACTATTTTGACAGCATTTCTAAATCTGGATTAACGATCGGCTGGGAATTTCTTGCGACGGGACTACTTTTATGGTTTGGTGATTCCGTAAAGAATGGCTATAAAAAAATGGATCATATTTCATACGGAGATGCCTTTTTTATCGGCTCGTTTCAAGCAGCCGCTATATTTCCTGCTGTATCTAGATCGGGCTTAACGATGGTAGCTGCGCTAATGCGAAAATTAGACCGTGAAACAGCCGCTTATTTTTCATTTTTATTGTCGACTCCCGCCATTTGCGGAGCGGTTTTGCTTCAGTTAAAAGATGTAGTCACAGGTGAAGTCGAGCAGCTTTCCGTTTTCTTTTTATTTGTCGCTACCCTTTCATCTGCTTTATTTGGTTATGTAGCGGTAAAATGGATGATCAATTATTTAAAACATCATTCATTAAAAACGTTTGCGATTTACGTCTGGATATTAGGTGCAGTCGTGCTGGTTTTTCAGTTTACGGGGGTGTTTTAAGATGAAGGTTAAAGTCCGGACGCTTTTTTTAGTATTGTTTTTTGCCGGTATTTTAGTCGTGACCAGCTATGTTGATAACAATTCCCAGCAGTCGTTTGACAGCTTATCTCACCTTTCACTTGATGGAGGAGCTGTTGAAACCTCTGCTGATGAAGACGAAGCGGAACAACTAAATATGTCGGTCAAAGAAGTTCATGTTAAAACGGAAAAAAGAGGCGGATACCGAATTGAAGTGTACGAACAAGTGAATATCTACAGCGATGATAAAGGAAAAGTAGTAAAAAAAGTTCCAACGGGAGAATATCAAACGTTGAAATATAAACTGAATGAAAAAAAATAAACCACTTACCGAAGTAAGTGGTTTTATTTTTAATGGTTAAAGTGAGCTGCAAGAATCCACAGTGTACCAACAACGATACAAAGTGCAATAAAGAAACTGTAAAGAATATTTGCAACCTGTACTTTACCATTTTCACTTTCAGTCATGTGCATGAACATTACTAGCTGCATTGCTGCTTGTAATAACGCTAGGATCATGATAAGAGTCATCGTAATGCTTCTTGATAGATCAGCTAGCACTACTAAACCAAGCGCTGCAAATGTTAAGGCTAGTGAAAGGATAAGCCCAAATACATGACTAAGCGGAAATCCAGCTTTTTGGCCTTGTTTATTTTCCATGTCTTATCCCACCAATCCGTTCAAGTATACAAGCGTGAAGATGAAGATCCATACAACATCAAGGAAATGCCAGTATAAACCGATAATAAATACTTTACGAGCAGTAACGGGTGTTAATCCTCGTCTTACTAACTGAATGATAATACTGATTGCCCAGAATACACCGACTGTTACGTGAAGACCGTGCGTTCCAAGTAGTGTAAAGAACCCTGATAAGAAGGCACTTGTTTGCATTGTTGCACCTTCGTGAACTGCATACATGTAAAACTCACGAATTTCGTAGAAAAGGAATCCTCCACCAAGGACAAGCGTAATAACAAACCAAACTAAAAGTCCTTTTAAATCATTATTACGCATTTTAAAGATGGCAATTCCCATCGTGAAACTACTGAATAATAATAACAGTGTTTCGATCATAAAATCTTTAACAACGAACAGTTCTTCTGCAGTAGGGCCACCCGCTGTACGCGTATGGTACGTTAAGTACGTTACGAATAGCGTAGAGAACAACGCGATCTCGGCACCTAAGAAAATCCAGAATCCAAGGATATTCAGGCGACTTTGTTCTTCTTGGTATTCTAACGGCAATGATTTATCTAAATGTCCTGCCATTATTTGTCACCCCCTGTAATTCCTTCAACCTTCTTAATTTCATCTACTTTTACATAGAAGCCCGGATCATAATCAAATGAACGAGCAAGCATACAAGCAAAAATACCTGCTAATCCAACGATTGCCATTGGAATCCATTCAAATACTAAGCCAAATCCACCGATAAACCAGAAAATACCTGAGATAAATGGCACGCCAGAGTTGCTTGGTAAGTGAATTGGTTTTAAGTCTTCTGCTTTAATGTCTGTTTCATTACGTTTTTTCATGTGCCAGAATGCATCCATTTCTTTCACATGAGGAATTACTGCAAAGTTGTAAGCTTGAACTGGTGATTTAGTCCACCACTCAAGTGTACGACCATCCCAAGGATCGTTTGCAGTGTCGCGTTTGTTTTTCCATGCACTGTATAATAAGTTAACTACTAATACGAAGAAGCCAAGACCCATTAAGAATGCACCGATTGTTGAAACTAAGTTTAATCCATTCCAGCCAAGGTTGTCTGCATAAGTTTGCATACGACGAGTCATACCGTCTAAACCTAGGAAGAATTGTGGGAAGAAACATACGTTAAATCCAACAACAAAAATCCAGAATGAAATTTTTCCTAATTTTTCGTTCAACGTGTGACCGAAAATCTTTGGATACCAGAAGTATAAACCTGCGAAACAGCCAAACACTGTACCAGAGATTAATACATAGTGGAAGTGAGCGATTAGGAAGTAACTGTTATGATATTGATAATCGGCTGATGCCATCGCAAGCATAACCCCTGTTACCCCACCGATTACGAAGTTTGGAATAAACGCTAATGACCAAAGCATCGCAGTCGTAAATTTGATACGGCCTTTATACATTGTAAAGAGCCAGTTAAAAATTTTAACTCCGGTTGGTACGGCGATTAACATCGTTGTGATTGAGAAGAACGAGTTAACTGACGGTGAGTTACCCATTGTAAAGAAGTGATGCACCCATACAAGGTAACTTAAGAATGCGATACCGACCATTGATACTACCATTGCTTTATAACCGAATAAGTTCTTACGAGAATGTGTACTGATAACTTCTGAGAAGACACCGAATACCGGTAAAATAACGATATATACTTCAGGGTGACCCCAAATCCAGAATAAGTTAGCCCACATCATTGGAAGACCGCCGTTAGCCATTGTAAAGAAGGCTGTTCCAAATACACGGTCAAGTGTCATAAGTGCAAGCGCTACTGTTAATACAGGGAACGCGAAAATGATAATAATTGATGTGATGAAGATTGACCAAGTAAACATTGGCATTTTCATCATTGTCATGCCAGGAGCACGCATTTTTAAAATTGTTACAAAGAAGTTGATACCAGTCATTAATGTACCAGCACCAGCAATCTGTAGTGAAACGGCATAGAAGTTATTCCCGATGCCCTCACTGAATTCTTTACCTGCAAGCGGGAAGTAACTTGTCCAACCTGCATCAGGAGCTCCTCCGATTACGAAAGAAAGGTTAAATAGCATTGCTCCCATAAAGAATGTCCAGAAACTAATTGCGTTTAAGAACGGATATGCTACGTCACGCGCACCAATTTGTAATGGAACGATTACGTTCATTAGTCCGATAATAAATGGCATTGCCATGAATAAGATCATGATAACACCGTGAGCCGTGAAGACTCCGTTGTAGTGATGTTCATCTAAAATGTTCATACCCGGGAATGCAAGCTGCATACGCATCATGATTCCATCAATTCCGCCGCGGAAAAGCATTAATACAGCTGAAAGGATGTACATGACACCGAGTCTTTTATGGTCAACTGTTGTTAACCATTCTGTCCATAACCATTTCCATTTCTTGAAATATGTTAAGACAAAAACGATACCGATGACCGTCATAGCGATTGCTGCATCAGCAGCGTAAATCATAGGTTCGCCAGTGACGAAAAATTCATCTAGCTTCATTATGTCTTCCCCCAATCATTACGTAATTTAGTGTAATAAATGAATGTTATTCATGATTTGAGTGATCCATGTTTTCCATTTCTTCATTACTCGTTTTTTCGTCTTCTTTCATCTTGCTGTGATCATGTCCTGTACCACGTTCTAGCTCTTTGCCAGGAATGTATACATCTTTTGCATGGTCAATCCATTTTAAATGTGTACCGTTGTAAGTTTGACGTCCAACAACGCCCGGGCTTAGGATTTGATCATATTTCTTTTCAGTCAATTTACCAGCTGTGCCTTTTACATCACTAACCCACTCTTTGAAGTCTTTGTCCGTTTGAGCTTGAACTTCGAACTGCATTTGAGTGAAATGTTCACCAGAGAAGTTAGCACTACGTCCCATATAAGAACCAGGCTTATCAGCTTCTAAGTATAATGGCATTGACATGTTGTTCATCGAATATTTTTGTCCGCCAAGTTCTGGTACCCAGAATGAGTTCATAGGTCCTTGAGCTGTTAACTCAAATTTCACTGGCGTATCTGCTGGAATGTTTACATAGTTAACCGTTTCGATATTTTGTTCCGGATAACTGAAAATCCATTTCCAGTTTGCAGATGTAACGTGAATCACGATTGGATCTTTATCCTTTGATTCTGTCGGTACTTCTTCTGCAGAATAGATCGCTTTAACAGTTGGCACTGCTAATAGAATTAAGATGATGATTGGGAACGCTGTCCAAATAACCTCCATCTTTAAGTTACCTTCTTGCTCAGGTGGCTCATAGTCCATGTTTTCAGGTTTTTCACGATATTTGACAAGAACAAATATAAAAATAGCAAATACGACAACAACCACGATCAACATCATCCACATAGACCAAATGATTAAATCAGATTGCGTTTTTGCAACAGGACCTTGCGGGTTCAATACAGCAAGCTTTGAACAACCGCTCAAAAATACTAGTGAAAGCGCAGATAGTAAACCTACTAGCTTCCAAAATCCTTTTTTTGGTTTCACTTAAAACTCTCCTTTCTAACAACACATGATGCGAAGCCTATATTGATGAACATTCAAAATGCGCTATCTTTCGCGAGATAACGACATTTTTATACAGACTCTCTTCCCCCTTATTTGTAGGCCACTACTATTGTAATACAAAATGACATTTTTTTCGTCCCTTTTGCTTTATTTTTTTATATTGAAAATATTCTAATATAGTGACTGTACCAATGGGGTTAGAGTGCTTCAACCTTGCGATATTCTATCACATAATTTGGTATGAATAAATGTAAATAAAAGGATTCAGCTCCCATTTCTTAACTATTTCTTTAGGAATAACTGCAAAATTAGCTTTGTGTCTTTGTTCCAACATTGATATATCAATACACATCGACATAATTGAATATTTTGTGACAAATTTTCAAAGAATATGTGACGCCCTGTATGAAACTTATTTTGCCCGTTAATTCGCCTTTACTTTGTAGCAAATATTTGATTTTTTTGCTTAAAATTCTTTCTTTCGAAAATATGAACAAAACGTGAATTTTTAAAAAAGCTTTTTATGACAGAAAAAAGCTGCGTGTTATTCACGCAGCTCCTGATCCATAAATTCTTTAACCGTAATGTCATCCCCCGCTCTATCTAGCAGCGTTGTTGTTGCTGGAAACGGATGTTTAATATGACTCGGTATTTTTTCATACAGCACAAAATAATCACTTTTTGGGACCGCGGCATCAATTGTATATGTATCGTGTACCAAAGCCGCCTTTACTCGCTCAATTTGTTTACTTCTATTTGTTCCTGTAAACAGCGCATATGTCCCTTTATTTGTATGGATATCATCGTAATCCACTAAGTTGCTCATTTTGGTACTTACTTCAATGCGCAGGCGTTTGTTCCATCCTTGCTTCAATACGGCCATTCCTTCTTTATCACCAGGTATGGAGAATAAGGCTATGTATGTATTAGAGTGATCAATCCGTTTAAAATCTTGCAACGTAATCTTTGCAGAACCATCAATACTTTCTTTATGCTCCCAATTGCGCAAGTGATGCTGTACACTTGCAGCATTGTTTTCAACCGGATATCGAATCATCTCATACGCAACAATTACAACCGCTATACAAATGAACAGAAATAGCAACCGCTTTATCTTTCGCACATCTATTCACCTTCCTTAGCTTACTCCCCTTTTATGTAATTGCCTAAATTATAACTTCCTATTAAACCTCTGTCTATGCACTAGGAGGACTACGTTTTTTTTTACCACAAAAGGGATTTTTCAAACCTTTTGACATAAAAACACGCTAAAAGACTCAGTGTCTGTTGAACCAAAAGAAACCGATCGCTGCCCCCCCTTCTTGTCTTCATAACAAAAAAAGATACCCATTTTGACACGGGTATCTTTTAGCTTATATATCACAGCATTCCAAATGGAAACCCTATAAAGGATTATTTGCTGTTCTTTTTATTACACACATCTTTCCGCACACATGTATCCTTTGACCTGATACCCATGTTTTTTCAGCTGCCGAATGCTTAAATTTCGGGAAATGCTGTCAGGAACAATTACCACCACTTCTTTATATGGAATTTCTGCATGCTGTCTCTCTAAATAAGGAAGCGGAATATGGATTGCTTTGTGACAGGGGTTTTGTTTCATTTCATGAAAATGACGAACATCTACATACGAAATCGTTGTAGAAGCACAGTCCACGGCCGTCACTTTCTTTATTCCTTGCACCGGCACATAGCGTTTATAAAAACTGTAACAAATTAATAAAAGTAAAATACCTATGCTCATATATAGTATCGCCATGTTTTCCTCCCAACTAATTTCTATACCCCTGTATGTATACTATATTCAAAAGAAAGAATCAACACAGAAGTACTTATCTTATTTCTCTCTGCAAGAAAAATGGTCTTTTTACACTTTATTATGAAACCACAATAAAGTGACGAAATCAATCATTATTTATTTTGACTTTTCGAAAGATTTAAATACTAGTAAACAGATCGTTTTTTCTTATTATAATGAAGAAACGCAGAATTTTTAGTTTTATTTCGCCTCTTCTTTCCCGTTAAAACTGAGGTTTGCTTCCGAGTAATACATTAGAACCAATGTGGCAAAAACTTCAGAAAAATGATTCTAAAAACGAAGGATGCAAGATAGGATAGTATGAGCACGTGAAGGGAGAGATATGATGTTTGATTTGTACTATGTTGTATTATTTACAGATCAAGGTGAGGTAGCAGGCACCTGCCCCATCTATATAAGTCCCGAAGAAGACGTTGAAAAAGAACTGTTAAAAAATGTAACTTTGCATAAACAAAGGCTGCAGTCAAAAAAAGAAAAAGTTTTTTATTTTGACCAGGATAAAGAGGATATGACAGATTTATCAGATCGCTATGCACACATTCTTACATTTAATAACAACGACAGCCAAATTGCAAAATGGCTGGAAGAAGCACATGAAAAGTTGTGCAAAACCGGTGAACTTTTTGTTGAGAATGGTTATTTTCAACGCGCTTTTATGCATTATATTAATCAAAAAAGCAATGTTTTAGAGAATTACTCGTACGAAGTTTGTGAGAAATCGGTAAAATTCGTATATCAAGTAAGAGACTATATTGTGATTGGCTCAGAAAAATACGAGTTAACTTAAAAATGCGATATACACAAAAAAAGGAAAGCTTCGGAAACGAAAGCTTTCCTTTTTTAGATTAATCTCCATCAAGGTTTGCCCGGCAATTATTATGAGACAAAGATGTATTTTGTACTTCATGCTGTGTTTGCTCCCCCTGCATTGTCCTATCTCCTTTTTCCGTTCTTCCTTTAGCAATATGTTTAGTTTTATTTCCTTGGTTTGATGTCATGTTCATTCCCCTTTCTAGTGGGTATAGTGTATGAAAATAACTCACACGCCATAAGAGGAAATGATATGAAAAAGCCCCTCTTAAATTGAGTGAGCTTTCTGTCTAAAACTGCTTTTCCTTTTATTGTTGAATCCGCATGAAAGGATATTCTCTATTTTAAATGTTCGTTTCTCGTTTCTTAATAAGCACCAAGCTTTTACGCTCTGAGGATAAATTTTATAAACAATAATAAATCGCTGTGTCAAACATCCTTTATCGTCCATATAAATAATTTCAACAAGTCGTTTTGAAGAGTAGCTTTCTTGAAGTAACTGTCGCATAGAATTCGCTCCTTTAATTTTCAGTTTATCGAACAAACGTTCCTATTTCAAGTATTTTAAACTGAATGATTTTTTAGACTTTTACAGTTTAAAACGGGAAAAGTAATAGGTAAAATGATGAAAATAATCCAAATATTAGGTTATTGTGATATGGTAAAAGAGATTATTTAAGTTGGGAGAAGTGCATGAGGGAAAGTAACATACTTAAATGGATCCCCGTTCCTTACTTTCAATTAAATCAAGAAGGTGAAATCCTTCATTTTTCTAGTCAGGCACATTCTTATTTTTCTTCAGTCTCCAGTCTGTGGAGCATTATTCATAAAGACGACCGGAAACAAGCGATGTGGATGCTGTCACAGCACTCTTCATCTAACCCAATCATCAGGCATTTGCGTTTGAGAACGAGCGATGAAACATTTGTGAATTTTAAATGCACAATTCATTGGAAAAATGGTGTAGGGCATTTAGTATGTACCGAAAAGAAGAATGTCAAGGATCCGTTAGATTTTGTATTATCTGCTCAATTCTATTTAGAAAACTCGGACAAACGATTAAAAGAGTCGGGCAAGGTGTTAAATAATTCAGCAGATTTATTATTCAATCGATTAAAACACTAATCAAGTGAACAGGGTCTGAGCCATATTCGATTATTTCTCGTATTTTTAAAAGTCATAAAGAGGCTACCTATAGGGGTGGCTTTTTGTTTTTAGCTGGCATTCAAAGCCATTCTCCTTTCGCCCACACCATTTAGTACAGAGCACATACACTAGCATACTTTCCATATTTATTCTTCATATATTTATGTTTTGTCCAGAGAAAAATTTCGAATAATCAATAAATGTTTGAACATTTTTTAAAATTGACATATATTATAAACAAACAATCATTTGAATGTTTGAATGAAGGAGGAAATTATGCCAAAAGATCGCTGTGATATTTATTGTTTTAATGAAGAAAAAGTGAATCGTATTAAGCCTTCTATCCATGTTGAAGCTGTTCAAGGTGTTTCTACGATGTTCAAAGCGTTAGGAGATGAAACGAGGCTGAAAATCGTATTGGCTCTGTATAAAGGCGAGGAATTATGTGTATGTGACGTAGCCAATATTGTAGGATCTACGGTCGCCACTGCTTCTCATCACTTAAGACTGCTGCGAAATATAGGAATTGCCAATTATCGCAAAGAAGGAAAGTTAGCTTTTTATTCTTTAAGGGATGCACATATTAAACAAGTAATTGATATTATGTTTGCTAAAAAAGAAGACATAACCATTTAAGTTTTTCTTACCGTATAGGGAGTGGGACACAATGAAACACGAAGATAAAAAACATCATCACCATACCGGAAGCTGCTGCAGCGGATCTTCTTCACCAGAAATTGAAAGCAAGGCCTGCTGCTCCTCTTCTTCAGAAGCCGCATCTACTGAAGAGCCTTCTTCCTGCGGCACAAAGAGTCATGAACATAGTCACAGCTGCTGTTCAGATACGATTGCGTTAACGACCGACAAAAGCCAGCATTCTTGCTGCGGTGACCATGATATAGTACAAGGCGATAGTAACATAGAAGAAACGGCCGAATACCGCGTGTATGGAATGGATTGCCCTTCCTGTGCTGCTACGATTGAAAAAAGTTTAAAAACGTTAAACGATATTCAAAATGTAACAATCAACTACACTACAGGAAAACTTCAAGTGGCGGCGGCAAGTGAGTCAGCATTGTCATCCGTTCCAAGCTCAGTAGAAAAACTGGGGTTTAGCATTGAACCTATCCAATCAAATAAGAAAATGAAAACATATTTGATTGAAGGAATGGACTGCGCGGCTTGTGCGAACACGATTGTGAATCATTTAAAAACAGTTCCTGCTGTCAAAGACGTACGCGTTAACTTCTCAACGGGAAAAGCACAAATTGAGCATGATAACGAAGCCGAAGACATTATCAAAGAAGTATCTAAAGCTGGGTATACCGCTACTTTAGTAACAAGCAGCAGGCAGTCTGCTGAGTCTCGGCACCATAAAGGCAAAAATGGAACGATTGTTTTTTCAGGTATTCTCATCGCATTAGGTTTTATCGGTTCTCATACAGGAATTGCTTCTTATATGACAACTTTACTGTACGCTATTGCCATGATTATTAGCGGATATAAACCGGCTAAAAGTGCTTATTACGGAATCAAAAGTCGTTCTTTAGACATGAATGTTTTGATGACCGTTGCAGCACTTGGAGCAGCTGTTATTGGTGAATGGCTTGAAGGTGCTACGGTTGTTTGGCTATTTGCTTTAGGTGTAGCTCTACAAACAAGGTCGATTGAACAAACAAGAAACTCGATACGAGGTTTAATGGATTTAGCTCCTTCTGAAGCATGGGTGAAAGAAAATGAACAGCTGATTAAAAAAGCAGCAGAAGATATTTCAATCGGCAGCACGATTGTCGTAAAGCCAGGAGACCGAATTCCGCTTGATGGCGAAATTATAAATGGCGAATCCAGTATCAACCAAGCTCCTATCACAGGTGAGTCTATCCCAGTTGATAAAGTAATCGGTGATGCAGTCTATGCCGGCACGATTAACGAAAACGGATCGTTAGAAATTAAGGTAACAAAGCTAGTAGAAGATACGGCGATTTCTAAAATCATTCATTTAGTAGAAGAGGCACAAGAGAAAAAAGCGCCTACTCAAGCTTTTGTTGATAAATTTGCGACCATTTACACGCCTATCGTCTTTATTTTAGCTTTATTCATTATGGTCATCCCTCCCCTGTTTGATGGTTCATGGAGTGAGTGGTTCTACAAGGGGCTTGAATTATTAGTTGTGGCTTGTCCATGCGCGCTAGTCATTTCTACTCCCGTCGCCATTGTATCTGCGATTGGAAATGCGGCGAAAAATGGCGTACTCATTAAAGGCGGGACGTTTTTAGAAAAAGCAGGTGCAATCAATGCGATTGCTTTTGATAAAACAGGAACACTGACAGAAGGCAAACCAGCCGTTTCAGAGGTTGTTTCTGTTGCTGCCGAAGAACAGCAGCTTTTAGCCATAACAAAAACGCTTGAAGACTATTCGAATCATCCTATTGCCCGCGCTATCGTGGATTATGCAACGGAGAAAAAAGTCGGTTCTTTACAAGGGTCAAATTTTAAAATCCTGACAGGAAAAGGCGTGCAAGCCACAATTAAAGAAACGGTGTATTACGCAGGCAATGCAAAATTATTCTCAGATTTAGGAACACCTCTATCCCATTGCTGGTCTCATATTGAAAAGCTTCAAAACGAAGGTAAAACGATTATTATTGTCGGAACAGCTAAAAGTGTTCTAGGCATTCTTGGCGTAGCGGATACCATCCGACATACAACCGTATCTGCTTTAGAGAGCCTCAAACAAAACGGAATGCAGCAAATTGTGATGTTAACCGGTGATAACGAAGGAACAGCTAAAATGATTGCCTCTCAGTCAGGGGTAGACCGCTATTTCGCTGATTTGCTGCCTGAAGACAAAGTAAAGGCCATACAGCAGCTTCAACATGAAGGGTACCAAACGGCTATGGTTGGAGATGGAATTAATGATGCCCCTGCCCTCGCCACTGCTGATCTTGGCATTGCAATGGGCGGTGCTGGTACCGATACGGCCATGGAAACAGCCGATATTGTCCTGATGGCAGACAACTTAGAAAAGCTTCCTCATACGATGAAGCTAAGTCGCAAAGCATTAGCCGTTATCAAACAAAACATTTGGTTTTCTATTATTGTTAAAGTGATTGCCTTAGCCTTTATCTTCCCAGGGTGGCTCACTCTGTGGATTGCCGTCTTAAGCGATACAGGAGCAGCGCTACTTGTTATTTTAAACAGCCTTCGCTTACTCAAAATGAAAAAACAAATGTAATCAATAAGCTTTCCAGCAGGCGTTGGAAAGCTTATTTTCTAGGAGGGTTTGCGTGAATAACCGCTGGAATCAATTTATTTACAAGTGTTGGGCCCCTTTTTATGATGTCTTTTTTAATAACGGAATGTTCTATCGAGCCAGAAAAAAAGTCTTTCAAGACGTTCACTTTTCATCTGAACAGCGTATTTTATTTGTAGGTGTGGGAACAGGCGCAGATTTAGCTTTTATTCCTCACGAAGTAAATGTAACGGCAATCGACTATTCCAGTGAAATGCTTCAAAAAGCAAAAGATAAATACAAAAACCCATCTATAACATTCCACCAAATGGACGCTCAGCATCTAACATTCGACTCTATTTCGTTTGATGTTGTTGTAGCAAGCTTAATTCTTAGCGTAGTACCAGATGCCGAGCAAGCTTTAAAAGAAATGACAAGAGTAGTAAAACCTAAGGGAACTATCCTCATTTTTGATAAATTCGAAACCAAAGAGAAATCAGCGGCTTTTCCTAAAAAAATATTCCGTCCCTTCATAAAATTGCTTGGCACCGATATTGGAGTCTCTTTTGAACATGTGTTTGAAGCAAGTCGGGCTCATCTTATCTTGAAGGAAAATTCAAGCGTCATGTTGAAAGGTATGTATCGGAAAATTATTTTACAGAAAGTTGATGAGTGACTTCAAAGGCTAATTATGTCTTTTTAACATGATGGATGTACATATCATTGTCTATCTTTAATTGAAGAAAGGATGAACATTTTGATGATAAAATCAAGGATCATAACGGTTGTTCTTGCAGCAAGCATGGTGTCCGGCTGCGGAAACGAAAGTAAAGAAAATTCAGGTAGCAAACGTACAGAAACGAAACAACACGAAGAACATCAGCAGCACACATTAGCTGATAAACGAGAAGAAACGGAAAATAGTGAAACTCTCCCCTCCTTTCTGAGTGACAAACCAGAAGATATGCAGCTTATTTATGCAGCAGCTGCTAATCATCAAACCTTACTAGAAAACATTCCTTGCTACTGCGGATGTGGAGAAGAAGCTAATCATCAAAACAACTATGACTGTTTTATCTTTGAAAACAAAGGAAACGGCGCAGTGACGTGGGACGATCACGGAACAAAATGCGGCGTCTGTTTAGAAATAGCGGCTCAAGCTGTAGTAGACTACAGCAAAGGAAAAAGCATAGAAGACATTCGTCAAGAAATCGATGATAAATATGAGGAAGGCTATGCCAAGCCTACTCCTACACCGGAAATATGATGCTTCAGCATAAATGCAAGACGGACAAAGCAGCAGACTTTGGTTTCCTCATCCAAAGTCTGCTTAGCGTTTTATAAAATCTCGTTTGAAAGTAAGACCTATTTTTTAAGTCAGCAGAAAACGCCATAATTTAAAAATAACACATTCGGACGTTTATTTACTGAAACCTCAGGGAATATGCTTTCTAAACCCATTTATAACCACGAGAGGAGAAAAAAGTTATGAGTCATTCTGTAGAAACAAATCATTCAGCAAAAGGTGAAAAAGTTGAAGGAGCAATTAATTCTATGAGCGAAGAGAAAAAAGAGGATATTCTCTCTAGCTTCGAAGGATTTAAGAGTTATCTAGGAGACAAGGTGGAAAAAGGTGATAAGTTAGGAATGAACGAAGAACAACTGGCTAAAACGGCTCAAAAAGTAGCAGATTACCTTGCTAAGCATGAAGAGCCCCGCAATCGAGAGGAAAACCTGCTTCACGAACTGTGGAAAGTTGGAAACGAAGAACAGCAGCATCACCTTGCCCATATGCTTGTAAGATTGGTTCAATAAGAAAAAAAGATGACACACTACTGTGTCATCTTTTTTATTTACGGATATTAAACAGCGGGAATGATAATTTGCTGACCAATTTGTAATTTTGTAGGATCTACGCCGGGATTTGCATCCTGCAGCTGCTGAACGGTCATGCTATATTTTTCCGCAATGCTATAAAACGTATCTCCTGCTTGTACAGTATACGTAGTGACAGGAAGAACAATTTGCTGACCAATTTGCAGTTTTGTAGGATCTACGCCGGGATTTGCATCCTGCAGCTGCTGAACGGTAATATTATACTTCTTTGCAATGCTATAAAATGTATCTCCAGATTGAATGGTATAGAATGTAACTTGATTAGAAGGTAATTTTAAATACTTAGCAATTCCACGCGCGTGCGCTTCTCCCACTTCCCGAAGAAACATAGCTTTTTTTAATTTTTCAGCGTCGACTGCCGTATCGATAAACAAGTTTTCTGTCAAAACAGCAGGCATATTTGTTTCACGCAGTACAGCATAATTAGCCGTTTTTAAACCGCGATCTGCAATCGTTCCAAATTTCCGCATGATTGTTAAAATCTCCGTATGAAGCTGTTTTTGTAAAAGAGAAGATTGACTTCCCTCTTCTGATGGATAGCGATACGTTTCAAATCCAGTACCTCCGCCAGCATTAATGTGCATAGAAACAAAAACATCCGCTCCCCATGCATTAGCCCGATTTGCTCGATCTGATAATGAAACGAACACATCGGTTGAACGAGTTACTTGAACGTCTACTGAATAGTTATGTTCTAAATACGCCCGCGCGTGTAGTACAAGCTGCAGCGTAATATCTTTTTCACGCAAATTATTTCCTAAAGCGCCTGAATCTGTACCGCCGTGTCCTGCATCTAGCCATACTTTTTTCATGTGAACCTTTCCTTTCAACCATAATATGAAAGAACTTGTGATTAACACCGGCTTTGTCTGATGTTTTATCTCTCATTCTATATATATATGTAATTGGACAAGAAGGGTTCGTCCCCTTAAAACATTCGAGAACATCAACTCAAAAAAGCTGGATTTTACTAGCTGCTCTCCGCTGTTTTTAAAGCACAAAAAAAGAGATTGAGACATAACTAAATCAATTCCCATCTAAAGACGAACAAATGGGATAAATGAGCTAGTATGGATTACTTTTAGCACCGCTGTTGATTTCCGTGCAAGACTTCGCTTTCCGCGGGCGGCCGATGAGCCTCCTCGTCGCTTACGCTCCTGCGGAGTCTCACCTATTCCGCTTTTCCCGCAGGAGTCTTCGCCTTGCCCTCCAATCACCAGCTAGCAGCAACTAAACACATGAAGCCTTCGTTCGGATCTCCCTTCAACTAAAATACTTTTGTCCCCGCCTCTTAATGGAGATAAAAAGCAGGTTCACTAGCGTATCTCCTGCTATTTCTCACTGAAAGCAATTTTTAAGCCAATAAGCGTAAAGATAGAACCTTGCACAAGATTAAGTCGCTTAGACAGCGCCGGAGATTTTCGCAAAAACTCCCCTACTTTTCCCGCAAATAGACTAATTAACGTAAAAATAATCAGCGCTTGAACTAAAAATACAGCTCCATAAACAAGCATTTGCTGTGTTGCGTGTCCGGTTGAATGATTAACAAACTGAGGTAAAAGAGCAAGAAAAAATAGCGAAACTTTGGGGTTTAGCAGGTTCATAATCACCCCTTTTTTATATAGCACCTTGTACTCAACGGCTTCTTTATTTTCAAGAGTCAGAGCCGAATTTTTGGCTGTAAACGTCTTATAAGCCAGAAATAATAAATAAGCTGCTCCAGCATATTTGACGATAGCAAATGCTAAAGCCGATTGATAGATAATAGCCGATAGACCCAATGTTGCCGCAGCTATATGGCCAAGCAAGCCCGTACAAAGCCCTAATGAAGTTGAGATTCCTGCATATTTACCGTTTGATATACTTTGTGCTAAAACAAATAAGTTATCAGGACCAGGCATAACAGTAAGCAAAGCGGCTACGCCTAAAAAAGAAGTGATTGATACGATATCCATAATTCGTTCTCTCCTTGCATGATTTTGCCACCATTATAGCATTTTTTACTACCTATTATTCAAAAAAATAAAATTCATGCCTAAAAAAAGCAGCCTTAGCTATTCAGGCTGCTTTTTTACTACTTATTTAATTTGTTTTTCTATAATCTGCTCTTTAGTCGAGGCAGCCTGCGCTTCCGCTGCTTTCATTTCATTGTTGACATCGATTGCCTCTTTTAAATACTCGGTTTTGTATCCGCTTTTAAGTGCCCAAGCATAAAAGAAAAGTGCCACAATTGCAATAAGACCCATATCCCAACCGTATTTAATAATATTGAGTCCCCCGAACTTTTCACTTCCTATCCAAGATATTGTCATCATACATAATAAGTAGACAATCATCCAAACGCCAGCTCGGAAGTTTTGACCAAAGCCTTTCCATTTTGATTTTGCTTGATAATAAAAATAAATTGGCAATCCAATTAAAATAATGAATAATACCTGTCCAGTTAACGGCCACCTTGCCCAGTAAAGAGTAAGTGAAGCAAAAATAAAGCCAAGAGGCGCTATTACGTTTAACCCTTTTATACGTAAAGGTCTATAAAGCTCGGTCCCTGTTTTTCTTAACGTCATAGCTGTAATAGGACCGGTAAGATACGAAATTAATGTAGCTACAGAGATAATTTCGGCTAATATTCCCCAGCCTCTAAATAAAAATAAAAAAATGAATGAGACAAATAAATTAAAGAACATTGCTTGACGCGGAACTCCGTAAAGCGGATGAACTCTTCCTAGTATATTCGGCAAGTATTTATTTTTTTCCATGCCATAAATCATGCGTGACGTTGTAGCTGTATACGTAATACCTGTTCCTGACGGCGATACAAAAGCATCCGCATATAAAACAATAACAAGCCAGTTAATATTTAACGCAATCGCTAAATCGGCAAACGGCGAATTAAAGTTAAGATGGCTCCATCCTTTTACGATTTCTGAAGGGTTTACCGCTCCAATAAACGCAATTTGAAGCAATACATAGATCACGGTTGCAATTAAAATGGATCCTACCACTGCAATAGGAATAGAGCGTCCCGGATTTTTCGCTTCTCCGGCCATATTAATGGGGCTTTGAAAACCGTTAAAAGCAAACACAATCCCAGAAGTAGCAACAGCTGTCAAAACGCTTGCCCATCCATTTGGAGCAACGCCCCCTGCAGAAGAGAAGTTTCCGCCGTGAAACCCTGCGAATAAAAGAGCACCAATTGTAAGCCCTGGAATCACAATCTTAAAAACGGTAATAAGTGAATTAGCTTTCGAAAATAAGCCTACGGTCCAATAATTTAAAAGAAAATAAATGATTAATAGTCCTGTAGCAATAGCCAAGCCTTTTCCAGTAAGAATCCCGTTCTCTACTAAACTGCCTGTCCATTTCGCCCACTCCCACGGCCATGAACTCATATACTGAACAGAGGCAACCGCTTCAACAGGAATAACCGATACGATTGCAATCCAGTTTGCCCAAGCAGCAATAAAGCCAAGAAATGAGCCATGCGAGTATTGCGTATACTTAACCATACCTCCTGCTTCTGGAAACATAGACCCTAGTTCACTGTAAGAAAGAGCTATAAATAAAATAACAACCATTCCAATAATCCAAGAAGCAATTGCTGCAGGCCCTGCAATTTGAGCAGCTCTCCATGCCCCAAACAGCCATCCTGATCCAATAATAGATCCAAGACCGACCATCATGAGAGAAAACGTTCCCATTTTTCTATGTAAGTTATTCATGTATCTAACACCTTTCTTCTATATTTTCTGAGAAGTGAGTTATTAAGCGCTTTCATTAAATAAAAAAATAAGATTCATTTCGAACTCTAAAAATCCTGCTTAAAAATAATGACCAAAAGCTTTTACATTCATTAACGCGTCCTCCTCCTTCATTTATTATTTGTTATTATATCATCATCAAGTTAAAAAGTACGCGTTTTGAATAAAAAATATTTTTATTTTTAGAATTTTCTACGTTTTCCCAAGTGAAAGTGCGCGTTTTGAACACTGATGTTAATAAAAGCAGCCTTTCGATTAAAGTGATATACAAACGATCTTGTTGCGGTTGCCAGAAAAAAAGCAAGATAAAATGAAGCGCTCATTTTACCTTGCTTTTTAAGTTATCTCACCACAGCTAATACCGTTTCTTTAAAGCTGTTATAAACATACGACCAAAGAGCCGGTTCCTCTTTATATCTTATTCGTAAAGCAGAAAAGACTTCTTTTTGTTTTTCTTCAAACGAAGGATCTTCTTTTGAAGGAAGCGTGGCACGAAGCTCATCGACGATTTGCTGAACTTCGGGAGCACGAGGACCCCATTTCCCCAGTAAATTCCCTTCATTATTAAAAATTAAAATAATCGGAATGGCACGGCCGCCGTTTGTTAAGTGACGATCAATTAATTCGGTGTCCGCATCTCGCAGTGCAACGCGCACATCGATATCTGCAGCTTCAGCTACTTTACGAATGATTGGGTTAATCATCATCGCATCTCCGCACCAATCTTCAGTAATCGTTAAGAAATGAAGCTGATGAGCCTTTAGGGTGTCAGCCAGTCCATCTTCTGGAAGCTGAAATTGTTCATACACAGCTAAACTTTCCTCTTTTAATGTACTCATGTCATTCATATATGTTTGAATTGATTTTCCTTCTTCAAAATACTGCTGTTCTGTTTTCATGGAGATCCCTCTTTCTTTTTTGTATACGAATAGATGAGATGTACAATCTCGTTTTACTTTTTTCTATACCTACTACTAGTATAGCTTTTAAGCACAATGAATCAAAATATAAAAGTTTGCGTGTTCATTTTGTTGAGACATTTCGTTAAATTTCTGCTTGTTTACTTCTATAGAAGAAAGGCAATATTAACTACAAGTAAAAAAGGAGGAATAAACCATATGAACAAAAAAATGTTAACGTTATCCATCTCATTAGCTGGAGCTTTAGCTGCAGGATCTTTGACGGGTTGCTCCAATCAAGATAATTCATCTCAAAATACATCTCAAAATGAAAGCAGCTCCTCTGAAAATAAATCAAATTTACAGCAGTATTCCAAAGATCCTGACAGTAAACAGGATGAGGACTTTGATTTGGTTGGAACTTTAGACAAAGAAACAAACGATGAGTTAACACTTGTCATTGATGATAAACAGGTGAAGATACCTAAAGGGAATTCGTTTAAGAAAGAAAAAGATACACCTAAGGACATTGATGGGAAACAGGTGAAAGTAGAGGTTAATGCTAAAGATCAAAACGCTGAAAGCCTAGAATTAACGGCTTTAGCAAAAGCTGATTCAAATGGTATCTATGAAAAAGAATCTGATGGAGATTACAGCGTAATTGGAAAATTAATTAATGAAACAGATAAGAATCTCACCATAAAAGTATCTAGCGGAGAAAAGACTTATAAAAAAGCAAAAGACTTTGAGCTAGATAATGATAATGTGTCTGGAGATAGTAAAAATAAAGTTGTACGATTAGAAGTAAAAAAGAATGACGAAGTTGAAAGCCTTGAAGTAGATCCAGAAGATCAATAAAATGAATTAAGGATGGGCTTGATCGTAATAAGCAATAGCTGCGGAAACTCTTAATGAATAAGGGTTTCTTTTTTATGTTCATAAATAAATACTTGTTTAACCATATGCTGCTCAAGATGAATATTAGCTTTACGAACCTTTATGTAATAACCTCACTTTGAACACATTTCGATGATACAACAGGAGTTGTAAACCTTCAATTTAAAAACAGCACATTGAAATGTTAGAAAAAAAGAGAATCGGGTACATGTACACTATCAATGTAACAAATTTTAAATCTTTGTGAATATTTGAGAATGTTTATTGTGTAACCGTCATCTTTTGATTATGATAATGATATGTTAGCTACTTGACTAAATATGGAGGATGAGGCAAATATGAATCAATCCCCGCATGAAAAGCGAAAAAAACGCAAACAGTTTGTAGAACGTTTAAGACTAAAAGGAATCAAAATAGAGCTGACAAAACCGCGCTCTCACTTTTCTTCTTTATCCTTACTAAAATCATAACTCGTAACCACCTTTTTCTAAAGCGGAACGGTATCGAATTTCAACTATCTATGCTATTGCTTACATATCATTTCAAAAAGAACAGCTTCTAAGTGCTGTTCTTTTTTGATGCTTTTTTATATTTTTTCTTCTACCCAAAAAATTATAAACCTTTTTCTTTATTTTTTCGTTTTTCTATCTAGAGCTTTCCGCTCGCTTTTATACGATGTTTTCAAAATCTACAATTCTATAAATACCTAAAATTACCACTATATTCAAGGTATATATAATATAAGTATATATTGTAAATTTATAACTATTCCTATATAATCTTGTAGAAAACGTAAAAAAAAGGAGAAAATTGATGAAAAAACTGGGGGCAATTTTATTATCATTTCTGCTGTTTGTTGGCGTATTTCCAACGTCTTCATTCGCAGCGGCGTCAACATTTGACGCCGATTTCAACAAGTATTTAAAATCGGTAAGCCAAACGAGAGGCTTTGAAGTAACCAAAGACGACGTTGAATATTCACTTTCACTGTATGACGATAGTCTTGAAAACTACGATACAATCGCAGATTTAGAAGAATTTTTAGGTGAACCAATTGCAGCTGACTTACATAACGTGCAAGATGTGTATGCAGATTTTGACTTAGACAAAACAAGCTTAAATGCGTTATTAAAAGAGAACGGGCAAAGCTTAGATGATTATGTGTACCTAGATGATTTATACGAGGATGTCGGCTTCTATTTAGAAGGCGATGACTGGTATGAAGACGATGAGTCATATGACGAAGAGGACACTTCTTACGATGATGAATTAAGCGAAGAAGATTTAACTGACTTACTTTCATTTATGCAGTCTCAATTCGGCTTAACATCAGAAGAATTGGATCGAATCCAAGCGCATTTTACATCGTTAGAAGATGAGCTTTCAAATGAAGCAACGCTCAACCGCTTAGATCAATTAGGCGAGCGCTTAGCGGCATTTGAAGATTTTGATACAGCAACAGAATTATCTGCTGATCAAATCGCGGAATTAATGTCTATTTATAAAGAGCTGCTATCAACCTTCCATTTAGACGCTAAATTTTCACTTGTACAAGGCGGAAGTGAAAAATCACTTTCTCTTACCGATTTAATCAACCTAGAAGAGTTAAAAAATGCGAGTCTAAAAATTTCTCTTTATACGACAGATGGCAAATTTTTAGCAGATATGGTGATTACAGGCGATATGTTCAATTCTGATATCATCACAGACACAGGAAAAGAAGTAGAAAAATCTGCTGAAGCTGCAGTAAAACCTGCTGAAACGCAAAAGCCTGCAGTAGAAAAGAAACAAGAACCGGTGAAGAAACAAACAAACAGCGCTGTGCAAAAAACCGTTAAAGGTGCAAAACTTCCGGAAACGGCTTCTGATTATGTAACGAATACATTAATTGGATTAGTGCTTGTAGCAGCTGGCTTTGTTCTTTTCCGCAAAGTGAGACGCGCATAAAATGGAACCAAGAAAAACAAGAAGAACAATCAATCGCAAAAAGCGGTTGATTGTTCTTTCCCTTTTAGCCGCCGTCATTTGCTTTGGTCTTTGGTTTACGACAACAAACGCCTATAAATTTGCAAGGGGCTATTTGGCATTTAAAACAATGGATACAGAAGAACCTGCCGCAGCTTCAGTTTCTAAAAGCAAAGAACCTTCAGCAGCAGACTCCTCTCCTGAAGATTCTGCTGTTGAATCTAAAAAACCGGTACACCCTCGTACTGCTAGCTCAGAAAAAAAGCCGAAAGTGTCAAATGTGTCTTATCCGAAACAGCCAAAAATCGGTGATTTAATGGGAGAATTATATATTCCTAAATTAAACGCTAAGCTGCCGATTTATCATGGTACGAACGAAGATGAATTAGAAAAAGGCGTCGGTCATTTTGCAGGAAGCGTGTTGCCTGGTCAAAATGACAATTCTGTTCTATCTGGACATCGCGATACGGTTTTTCGTAAGCTTGGCGACGTGGGTGAAGGCGATTCGCTTGTGGTGAATACAGCAGCAGGTACCTTCACATACAAAGTGAACAAAGTACGAATTGTTGATGCGGATGACCGGACCGTTATTGTGCCAAAGCCTAGAGCCACTTTAACCGTCAGCACCTGTTATCCATTTAACTATATTGGTTCAGCACCTGAGCGCTATATTTTAGTGGCTCACCTTGTGTCATCAAAAACAACGTAAAAAAGCTGCTCTTAAAAAGGCAGCTTTTTTTAATGAATGGATTTCATCAGTAAATCAAACCATATTTTCAACGAAGTCGCCGTAATAACGATCGCTAAGATAACTTGCAGCGACGCTACCTTCGTCTTTTGCCCTACAAAAGCGCCGATCGGAGCTGCTAGTAGGCTTGCTCCAATAATCATGAGTGCCGGAAGCAAAAGGACCTGATGCGTCATCACTTTACCGGATGTTGTTCCCATAGACGAAATAAACGTCACGGCTAATGAGCTTGCAATTGTTACGCGCACAGGAATTTTTAACACGGTAATCATAATAGGCACAAGTAAAAATGCGCCACCTGCTCCGACAATCCCTCCGCAAATTCCAACTAAAAACGCCAGAGTTGCTGCCAAAGGTTTTGAAAACGTCACTTCGAATGAATCGTCCGCCGGATTATTTTTTTTAGGCATAAACATTAATCCTGCTGCAATTGTTGCCATCACGCCGTAAATGAAATTGATCATTCCTTCTGAAAACGAGGTTGATAGCGTTGAACCAATGAGACTACCAACTAAGACGCTGACACCCATATATAAAATTAACGGTTTATTCAAGTAGCCGCCCTTTTTGTAAGCAAGAGCTCCTGAAACAGATGCAAACAGCGACTGTACGGCTCCTATACCAGCTACTTCGTGCGCGCTGAATGCTCCTACTCCTACAAGAGGCGGAACAAATAGTAACAGCGGATACAAAACAACTGATCCTCCAATTCCAAGCATACCTGCTAAAAATGACCCGAAAAACCCGAGTGCAAATACCGTTATTAATAGTTGTACATCCATGTTTTTACCACCTGCTTTTATCAATCCAATATCATGTTTGTTATGAAGTATGTATAAATACAACGGCTTATCTCTTCTCCCATTGTATCACTGTATACGCTTCTTTTCTGTAAAAATATTGATAAATTGCTTTCAATCATTAATTTTTTTAATCATTAAAACCCTATCGACTTTATGCGTTATTTGCTTTCAACTTAAACTTCCTCGTTCTCCCCTCTTCTACTTGTGGTAGAATAAAGAAAAACTAGATGTTAGAACTGCCTACACGCTACGCTTATCTCAGCAGGCCCATCATCATAGGAGGCTTTCGTATGTTTGAATACAAAATTGATGACGAAGTTAGTTTGCATTTAATTGAATCCACTGACGCTTTCCCCTTGCTTTCTCTTATTAACGAGTCAAGACCTTACCTAAAAGAATGGCTCCCATGGGTAGATAGCATGCAAAGTATTGCTGACTATGATGAACTCATTCCTGAATGGAGAGCTCAATACTATAATAACCAAGGGTTTCAGGCCATCATTCGGTACTACGGAGAAATCGCCGGGATGATTGGTTTTCACGGAATTAATTGGGGAAATAAAAGTACAAGTCTCGGCTATTGGATTGGACATAATTTCCAAGGAAAAGGAATTATGACAAGAGCCGTACACGGATGCCTGAATTATGCATTTAATACGTTAAACCTTCATCGAGTCGAAATACGCTGCGGCGTTAATAACGAAAAAAGCAAAGCCATTCCTACGCGTCTAGGTTTTACAGAAGAAGGCATTTGCAGAGAAGGTGAATACTTATATGATCACTACCACGATCTTGTGATTTATGGCATGTTAAAACACGAGTGGAAGCAAGTTCCTTACGCTCTGTGGCTTCTTTCTTAAAAAGTAAGCCGCATAAGTGGCTATTTGTACAAGCTATCGTTTGAATCGGCTATATTGGAAAGATTAAAAACAACTAAAAAAAGCTGCCCTTTTACTACATACGTAAAGGGGCAGCTTTTTTTAGTTGAAATATTGAAGCTGTTCGCGGCGAAGCTTATCTTTTTGTTTATCCGAAATCGAGTAGTCGTAGTTATAAATAGCTCCTTCCCAATCTCCATACATTGGATTTGGAAACACGATTAGCTTTTGGCCAAACGCTTCTTTTTGCTCTTCTACAAGCTTATTTCGATTATTAATGGACTTTTTATCAAAACCGCTAAAATCAGATAAGTTATCACCGAACAGCAGGACTACATTATGATTCATCGCTACTTTTTGACGGCGCGCTTCTTTTCCTTCATCTTTTGGACCCGTTAATAGCACATGGTCTTTGGTTGCTTGAGGAATATGTAAATTCTTTAGGTTTTTAATTGTTGCCTCAAGTTGAGAAGTTGTACGGCCTGAAATGTAGTAAATATCTACGCTTTTTTGATCCGCATACGTCAAGAAATCAACAGCACCTGGCACTGCTTTCGCTTTTGCTGCTTGCACCCATTCATCCCATTTATAAGGAAATCCTTTATCAGTTTTGATTGCTGAAGTTTGAAATGGACTATTATCAAGTACGGTCTCATCTAAATCCAAAATAATGGCAGGCTTTTTATCGGTACTTTTTGCAAGCGCCTCATCTAAACGAAGCTTTCCTGTATTATAGCCTTGGTAATACAAAGCTTTCATTTCGCCGGATGTTTGATACCAAGCGTCCGCCATGATTTGCTGATCAGCCAGGTTTTGAACAGGTTCTTTTTTCTCAGCAGACACTTCTTTTTCTTGCTGAGGGGCACATGCTGTAAGTGAAAGAGCAAGTACAGCCATCCCTGTCAATGCTGATAATTTATTATTCATTTCGTATCCACTTCCATCTCTACATATTTTCATGATAATAATGTTATATTTCATCTAAATTAAATGAAAAATCAATAAAAAGACGAATAATATTTTAATTATTAATTAAAATAGTTCTTTTTAACTGATATTTCCTCCCTTTTTTTAACCATTATCCAAATATTTGTTTATACATTATCCAAAATCCGTTTTTCTCATTCTTTCTTTTTAATCTTTTTTTAAAAACATATTGGTTTATCAATCATTCGCTCTAAAGGAACTTAATAAATCTGAATTATCTAACTATTTATCTTGTGTTAGATTCTCTTACAAAAGTGCTTTTTTTTGAAAAGATATATAGTAAAATAGATTTTGTGAATTAAAAGACGGTGTTTTCTATCGAAAGTATTGTATAAATATACAAAAGGGGATGGAGATATGAATCACGTAAAACAATGGGGATGGATTACCTTTGGCTGTTTATGCGTTGCCATCGGTATTCAATTTTTAACCGCTTCTAACCTCGTTATTGGCGGAACAGCAGGTCTTGGAATTGTCCTGCAACATTTAACCGGTATTTCGTTTGGGGTGTTGTTCTTTATTATCAATTTACCATTTTATTTTATGGCTCTTACGCAAATTGGACTTCAATTTACGATAAAAAGTTTCATCAGCGTTAGCCTGATGTCAGTGATGTCCGATTTATTAGCTGCCAACTTTTCATTTGTGCTTCCGCATCCGCTTGTAGCTGCGGTTGTGGGCGGCATTATTGTCGGCATTGGACTGATCTTTTTGTTTCGCCACGGTTCTTCTCTTGGCGGAATCAACATGCTATGCGTGTTTCTTGATAAACGACTTGGCATTAATCCAGGTAAAACAATGCTTTTGACAGATGTGTTAATTGTCGGCTCTGCAACAGTAGTATTTGGCGTAGTTCAAGTTCTTTATTCGTTAATTGGCATCTTCATCATGACAGGACTGCTTGGACGCTATCACAAACGCTCGCCAATCGAACGAACTGGTGAACATATTGAAGAAGAAGCTAAACAACAAACGGCTTCAACAATGTAAAGGAAACCGTGCGGGAATGATCCCGCACGGTTTCCTTTACGCTTATTCTGCTACTTTTACAAGCTGTTTTCCTAAGTTTACTCCTTCAAATAAACCAAGGAACGCTTCAGGTACATTTTCAAAACCTTCTACAACGTTTTCGCTGTACTTGATTTTTCCTTGCTGCACCCATTCGCCTAACTGCTTAATGCCTTCAGGGAATTTGTCTGCATAGTCTGCTACGATAAAGCCTTTCATTAACGCACTGTTAATTAACAAAGGCGTTTGAACACGTGGTCCAACATCTTGTTTTTCTAAGTTATACAGTGAAATTTGGCCGCAAAGCGGAATGCGCGCAAATTTATTTAATAAGCTAACAACTGCATCTGAAATCTCTCCGCCGACGTTTTCAAAGTAAACATCAACACCATTAGGACACGCTTTTTCTAACGCTTCTTTCACATTACCTTTTTTATAATTAAGCACCTCATCAAATCCGAGCTCATCTTTTAAATAAGCAATTTTATCTTCAGAACCTGCAATGCCGACAACACGTGCACCTTTAATTTTGGCGATTTGACCAACAACAGATCCAACAGCACCTGCTGCACCGGAAACGACCACAGTTTCGCCTTCTTTTGGCTGACCGATTTCAAGCAATCCAAAGTAAGCAGTGAGACCTGGCATACCAAGAACGCCGATAGCCGTTGTGATTGGCGCTAGCTCTGGATCAACCTTCTGTAAGTTTTTTGCTTCTGCCGCTGAATAGCGTTTCCAAGGAAGCATTCCCGTCACGATATCGCCTTCTTTAAAGCGATCTGATTTTGATTCCGTTACGCGCGCTACAATGCCGCCTGCAAGCGGTGCGTTTAGCTCAAATGGAGGAACATATGATTTTGTATCGTTCATGCGTCCTCTCATATACGGATCAACAGAAAGGTAAAGTGTTTGAACAATTACCTCCCCTTCTTTCGCTGCAGGCATCTCAATTTTTTCGTATTTAAACGTATCTTTTGTTGGCATTCCCTTTGGGCGTTCTGCTAATAAAATTTGTTCATTCATCGATATCGCTCCTTTTTATTTCTCTGTTTTCTGTAAAATGTGCTAAACTTACTTCTGTTATTTTAAAATATATATTGTGCACAACGCAAAAAATATGATTGTGCAATAACACCAAAGGAGAAAGAAACATGGAGCTAATTCGCTGTAAAGAAGATGTTGTTAAAAAACTGAACGAGTTTGTTGAAGTAAACCCCCCTGTCATTTTGTTTAAAAAGGGCAATATGTATCCGATTAAAATGGATATCAACTACAACTGGATTGCCACGGATGAACAAGGTCATGAGCATATTGTCGCTTCAAGCACAAAACATGTGCAGGACGACTACTGGTTTAGCTACCATTTTGACTTATACTAAGAAGTTTCCCGGATTTACTCTTCGTAAACGTTATATAAATAAAGTGTTGCATCAGCAAAAACAGCGCACGAATTCCTGCGCTGTTTTTATGTAACAATCGGAGTATCTCAAGCATGTGTTTGAAGCTTTGCTCATGTTCCATTTTCTGCATCGATATCTACTTAAGATTATGTTACAATCACGGTAAAGTAATTTATAATTGATAGAATAAGAGCTAGAGCTTGAAAAATTCGAGGTGGATTATGCAAGGTAAAGTTGTATATAAAGAAGGATTTTCAGTGATAGGCATAGCAAAAAACGGAGAGTATCAAAAAGAGAATCTTTTGAAGCAAATACTTAAAGAAAAAGAAATGATTACTTCTTCAAAAGAACCTCATATGGTTACAGGCATTTGCATGGCTCCGAAAAAAGAAAATTATTTTTATATTGCAGGGACAGAAGTAGCCGATACAGCTTGTATTCCAAAAGGTATGAGCGTTCATACGTTTCCTTCATTCACATACTTGCAGTTCAAACACACAGGTCCCATTACATCGCTTAAGTCGACGTATAGCAGCATCTGGAATGAATGGCTGCCGAACTCTTCTTGCAGCATGATTGAAGGTCCTGCTCTTGAAATTGTAAATACAGCTATACACAGTAATTTATATAGTGATACATATGAAATGGATATTTATATTCCTATAAAACTTGGACAATAAAAAAGGTGAACTTGCGTTCACCTTTTTACTATTTTTGCAGCTGTTTATATAAATAATAAAGGGTAAAAACGCACTCTGGATGACGCTCTTTATGGTTAAAAAAGCCATGGGGAAACATAAGTGAAAGATTCCCTTTTTCAATTCCGGTCACATACTTGTTTTCCATAAGCGGATATTCTTTTACCACCCAGCGCGCTTCGTCAATAGTAGACGTAACCACTTCACCAAAGTATACGCCCATACACTCTTCGAATTCTTCTTTTGTCATCGAAAAATAGTCAAAGCAATTGCTGTCTTCTAAATCATAGTAAAGAAGCTCTAATATTTTCAAACTTTCATCTGTAAAATCAACGGCAAACTCATCTACCGCTTTGCTTATTTCATGAATTTGATTCATGCACTGTTCGCGCACTTGATGATAGTAATAGCTAGCTTCAAACTGATGTTCACACGTTACTAACGATTCTCCGTATGATGCTGTTAGATCATGATGCTTGCTCATGCTGACACCTCCACACTAAGCTTATGGAGCAAGTATAACATTAACCAAGCAGCTATCGATCATCTTCCATTAACAACCTATCCGTGGCAATATTAGGTTCACTTTTTGCTCATTATTCTGCCGTACACAAATCCTCCGCTAACAAGAAGAATACCGCTAATTAATACGCTGCTTAAAAAGATTTGCGAATGCATCAAGTAGTTATACATCATCCACACATTCATTTCGTCATCTCCTTTTGGCCTTTTTTAACTAGTATCCCCGAATTTCTTACCACACATGCCGGCGTTTTCATCGTTTTTTCATCAAACTTCTATATAGTTAAAGCTGTGAAGCCAACCATACTTTTTTTCATCGTTTTACTCCTTAAAAAGCCTGCTTATGACTCTAAAGCAGGCTTTTTTATATGGTGAACCAAGTAATTAATGCGTCTATCCCCACTAATTGTGCATAGTAAGGTATAATTAAAAGTGGTTTCACTTTTTTAAAGTGAGAAATACATATGAGACATCAAAGGAGACATGCAAATGACAGAACTCGAAAAAGCGAAAATTCAGCACCGAAAGCTGTCCAAGGGACAAGTATTTGGAAGGGCCATTGCCATTGCGATCGGTGCGCTGCTCATGGCCACAGGACTTGAAATTTTTCTTGTTCCAAACCACGTTGTCGACGGAGGAATTACTGGTATTTCCATCATGCTTTCGCACCTTACTGGAGTAAATCTAGGAATCTTTCTTTTTGTACTAAATCTTCCGTTTGTATTTATCGGGTACAAGCAAATGGGGAAAACATTTGCCCTTTCCACTATTTTTGGCATACTAGTTGTATCCATCTTAACTTCTATGTTTCATGAAGTCCCCGCGTTTACCGCAGACGTTCTTCTTGCTACCGTTTTTGGAGGAATTATTCTCGGAATTGGAATTGGACTCGTAATTCGCTACGGCGGAGCGCTTGACGGTACGGAGATACTTGCCATTTTAATCAGCAAAAAAATTCCGTTTTCTGTAGGAGAAATTGTAATGTTTTTCAACTTCTTCATTTTAGGAGCAGCGGGATTTGTGTTCACGTGGGACCGCGCCATGTATTCCATCCTTGCTTATATCATTGCAGCTAAAGCCATTGATACAGTTGTAGAAGGATTGGAAGAATCAAAATCAGCTTGGATTATTAGTGAATATTCCGACGAAATTGGCGATGCGATTAATGCGCGTCTAGGTCGAGGCGTTACCTATTTGCACGGTGAAGGTGCTTATACGGGCGATGATAAAAAAGTGATTTTCTGCATCATTACGCGTCTTGAAGAATCAAAGCTAAAAACCATTGTTGAAGATTTTGACCCTACTGCCTTTTTAGCCGTTGCAGATATTACCGAAGTCCGCGGCGGACGCTTTAAAAAACGAAACATTCACTAAAAAATGCGCAGAAAGCATCATGCTTTCTGCGCATTTTTTATGTAAGAGATACTTTTTGAACCCGCTTAAACCACTCATAACAAAGAAGCACAATTAAACATAAGTCGATTAAATCGCCTCCGTAATACATTAGCATAGCCCCTTGCTTCGCTTGTTCCGCCGAGACGTGCATGGGCGGGTGAACGTACACATATTTTGATAAAATACCGTGAGCAGCAAGAGCAATAATCAATACGAAAGCCCGGTGCGTAAAACTTTTTTGATGCGGCGAAGGATCGATTGAAATCATCGATACGGTAAATAAATAGCCTGCTAAAAATACGTGAATATGTACAGCGACATGCACGAAAAAAGAATGATGCATCATGCCATACATACTCGTTGTATAAAGAACCCAAAGTCCTCCTATGTTAAGAACAGAAGCCGTCACCGGACTGCTGATGAACCGAACAAACCGTCCTTTTAAAAGTTTGGAAACTTCTCTGGCTGCGCGAACCGGAAGCGTGCGAAGCAATAGCGTAAGAGGTGCTCCTAACGCCATTAAAAACGGGGCTAGCATACCTAAAAGCAAATGCCCTGTCATATGCGCGGTAAAGTCCATATGAGCACGCGCTGCAAGCGGTCCTGCTACAGAAGATACGGCGCATAAAATACCAAGGGTCCAGCAGGCCGTCCTGTATAATGACCATCTTCTATATGTTGCATTCGAAGACGCTACAGCCCACATGTATAAAAAAAAGGCAGCGGCAAAAGGCAGCGCTAATAAAAGCTGAGATAATACTTCATATTTAGTCATGGTGTGCACCTTGTTTACGTGTAAACCATGTTAAAATGATGCCAATAAGCAGCATCAAACATGCAAGCACATTCCACGTAATGTCGTAAGGTACAATCTTCACTCCGTATCGGATTTGATGAAGTCCCATAAGCTTATGCTGCACGGTGCCGTCATAAAGCTGAAACGCCCCGGCTCCAAGCAATACTCCTCCTATCCATCTTTTTACCCACCAGCCGCGCCGGCGCCTTAGATCTGCTACCATAAAAAGTGATGCGATTGTAGCAAACCAGCTGAATGCGTGAAACAAACCGTCTGACACTAAACCAGCGGCCGTTGTGGACTTATCATAAAAGTGGTGCCAATGAAGCAGCTGATGAAACACTGCTTCATCAATAAAAGCAACTAATCCTACGCCAAACAAAAAGCCTGACCAGCTATTTCGAGTGCGGTGAGCCATGCGCTGATTCGTAGTTGCTTCGCTTTTCTTTTCCATATATATACCTCCCTGCCAGTTCTTCAAGTTTATATCGATTCTAATGAACGTATACCCTATTAAAGAGAAATGAATCTATAATATGGAAAAATAGGAGCTATATCCTAATATCGTTTTCATTATCTTTTCACTATAAAGGTATACGATAGTACTTGCGAAGCCAATTAGCATATTTTTTTCATAGTTTTACTCCCTTTCTAATGACCTGTTTCCCCAAAGCAGGTCTTTTTTATATCTAGTTTCCCTTTTCACCATTTTTTCACCATAAAGGTATACGATAGTACTTGCGAAGCCAATTAGCATATTTTTTTCATAGTTTTACTCCCTTTCTAATGACCTGTTTCCCCAAAGCAGGTCTTTTTTATATCTAGTTTCTCTTTTCACCATTTTTTCACCATAAAGGTATACGATAGTACTTGCGAAGCCAATTAGCATATTTTTTTCATAGTTTTACTCCTTTTTGAAGACCTGCTTCCCCAGAGCAGGTCTTTTTTTGTTTTTCTAAAAGCTTCCATCTTTTCACCGTTTTTTCACTTTTCTTTTGTATACTGAGTTTGTCAAAGCAATTTCATCATTTTTCATAAATGACCCCTATTTATTCCCCGCTTTTTGTGAGCGGGGCTTTTTTTATGGCAAAAGCTTATTTTTTTCTTACCTTTTTTAAAAAAGCTTCTCTCTTTTCACCGTTTTTTCACTTTTCTTTTATATACTGTTCTTGTCAAAACAATTTCATCATTTTTCATAGATGTACCCTATTTGCACCCGCTTCTTGTAAGCGGGACTTTTTTTGTCTCCATACAAAAAAGCTTAACCCGAAGGTTAAGCTTTTTTCGCCTGCTTGCGAAGAACAAGCATCATAATCGTAATGATTGTAAAAGCAATAAATGCTAAAAAAGGAATCGTGATAAATCCAAGCCAGTTAATATATTGACCTGAGCAAGGAACACCGCTTGTACACGTTTCAAATGCTTTAAGAGCCGGTATCTTCTGCAGGCAATAATGATAGCCTGAAAGCGCCATACCAATCACAGAAAACGGCAGGACGTATTTGTAGATGAACGTATCATGTCGATACACGGCTACACCTAGCACAATCGCGAGCGGATACATTAAAATTCGCTGATACCAGCAAAGTTCACACGGGATAAAGTGAAGAACTTCACTAAACGTCAAGCTTCCAAGCATCGCGATAAGCGCTGTAATCCACCCGAAAACCAAAGACTTGTTCATTATTTGTTCTCCTTAGCCGCATCTTTGACCATTTGATCAAAGTCATCGATTGTTTTGCCTTCGAATTTTTTGCCGCCTACATAAATTGTTGGTGTACCCGTGATGCCTAAGTCATTGGCTGCCTTCATGTCTTGATCAAACGCATCTTTTCCTTTTCCATCTTTAAATGCACTCGCTACTTTTTTCGCATCGGCATCGCTAGATACTTCTTTCAGCGTATCTTCTAAGTAAGATTCCGTTAAGACATCTTTCTTTTCATCCGCTGCGTTTTGCTTTTTATAAAGAAGTTCATGGAATTTCCAGAATGTATCGTTTCCAAGCTCTTTGTATACTGTCTCGGCAAACTCTGCTGCACGAGATGAGTCATTGTTGATAAACGCATAGTTCATGAAGTAGAACTTCACTTTACCTGTATCTACATAATCTTTTTGAATCAGCGGGAAAAAGGATTCCGTGAAGTTTTTACAAGCCGGGCATTTATAATCTCCAAACTCTACCACTTCTACCGGGGCTGACTCTTTTCCAAGATACGGCTGGTTATCATATGTAAGGGCGGCCTTTTCATCTCCTCCGCCCTTTGACATATTAGAAAGGACGATTAATCCTAAAATACAGACCGCAATAATTCCAATCACCCAAAAAAGCCACTTGCTCGAGGACGTTTGCTGATTGGGGGTTACTTTTTTCTTTTTCTTTGCTTTTGACACAATCTCATCTCCTTCTTTTCTTTCTCTCTTACAAAGCTGTTAGAGCTGTAAAAATTAGCGCACATAAAATAAAAAACACGTATAGCGACGTCAGCGTTAAAACAACAGGAGGCTGCATCGGCATTTTCGTTTCCGGATTTAAAATATATTGAATGCGATAATTAACGGACGTATCAGCAAACGATACGTGCGCACATGAAAAACTTGTCTGTCCGGTTTTTACCATTTTTAAAAGTGCGCTGCCAATGTGAGCGGGCGTGCCATTTTTCACAATGGCATCTTGATCAGCCAGCACTTCACGCATTACTTTGAAGCGTTTATGGCTCCATTTAATAAACGGAATATACCATAGTCCAGAGGCAAGCGTGCTTAGTATAAACGTTTTGAGCGGATCTTTGTTTGCAACATGTGACTGCTCGTGGTAAATAACAGCTTCTAGTTCATTTTCATCAAGCACCGACAGCAATCCTGTAGACAGGACGATGTGCGGTGTAAACAACCCCATTGTTAATGCAATGGGCTGATCGGTTGTTAAGACCGTTAAATCTTTTCCGTACGCTTTTTGTAGGTCAGCGGTTGTTGTCTCATTTCGTAGCTTCGTAATCATTTTACGGACTTTCCGCATTTGAAACACTTGCTTTACAGCTTTAATGAACAGTACAAACATCGTATGAAAAACAACCGCATTCAGCATGTATTCAATAAAAAACAAGCCGAAAAAGTGGGCTACTTTATTACAAAGTAAAATCAAGTTAAACGATAAATTCCATCCGAACAGCAAATGCAGCACATACATGCCCATTTGCATAAGCAACGTCACGGCAATAAAAAAGCACAGGTTAAAAATAAGCTTAGAACGCTTTAGTATTCCTTGATTCATTGATTATTCATCCTTTTTTAACTGTTTGACTTTTGATTCGAGCATGCTTAATAGTGAATCATCCACTTCTTCTAACGCATCAAGCATATGAGTAACAGCTAGCGAGCCAAATTCATCGATCAATTCGTGCGTTAACTCTTTCGACTGAGTATCGATAAATTCCTCTTTAGAAAGAATTGGATGATACATGGATGTACGTCCTTTTAAATGCTTTTGCAACACGCCTTTTTCCACCAATCGATTCATGACTGTCATAACGGTGTTGAAGTTAACTGCTTTTTCTTTCTCTAGCACGTGCTGTACGTCTTTAATGGACATTTCATTTCCATTCCATAAAGCCGTCATAATTTTTGCTTCAAGCGGGCCAAAAAAGCGATTAAGGCCAGTTTCATTAAATTTGAATTTTTCAATTTTCATATTTGACACCTCACACTACCAATTGTAGTGTGAGGTGTCAAATCCGTCAACTTTTCGATTACAACTGCCTTACAATTGTCATAATCACTTTTTTACTTCCTCGGTTAAATGCTGAATGGACAGCACAACTGTATCAAGCTTGGCTTCAATGCGGTGGAGTAAATAAAGTGTCACCACCACTGGAAAACCAACGTCTGACACAAGCGTAAACCACTCTGTCATCTTCCTCTCTCCTTTTAAAAAAGCCCTTCGCACCGAAGTGGAAGGACTTTGATTTTTAAACCGTAAACTCGATTACATTTCGCTCAACGATTTGAGCGCCTTTTCTTGCAACGAGCGCTCCGCCGCTTGAAGTAAAGACATCGCTTGTGATCAGCGCGTTCATTGCTGCTGCAATGGCTGCTGCGTCTAACGTATCTTTTGGTGATTCAATCGATAAACTTACCGCTTTTTGTGACTCATTTAAAAACTGCATCGTTAAAGTTTTCATAATCTACCTCTTTTCTTATTTTAAAAGTGAAAACGTGACAACTTCGTTGATTTCAACAAGCGGCAGCGACTGCAGGCTGGCAATGGTTTCACTCGCTGTAACGAGCGCATCTGCAGAACTTCCAGGCTGAATGTTCATATAGGATTTTGTCTTCAAATCGGGTTTTCCATCCTCTTTTATTCCTTGTTCTAATACTAAGCGAAGCTGGCTTGAATGCTGAATTTTTTCTGCCATCTTTTATTCCCCCTTTCACTTTATATATAGAATTTGAAATAGGAAAGAGGGATGATGGAAACATAAAAATTTTTGGTTTATAATGGGAGATAGACTGAGTTAGAAAGAGGCTTTTGTAATGAGAAAGTGGAGCTTTTTATTTTTTGTTCTAGCATTCATGCATCCAGCTTCAGCACTTGCTGATGATGGTGCACATGAAAAAAAGCTTGGTCCGTTTTACTACACGGTTTCTCATGATTATAGTCGAGAAAAATGGGATGTAGGGGTGTTACATCAACAAGACAAAACGAACATTCCTGAGACTGATTTGAACGACGAAACGCTAAAGCTGTTTCAACGTACGGTTGATGATTTAGCAGACCTCGCGATTCAATTTGCTGCTATGAGCGTACTTCTTGTATGTTCACTCGTTGTCTTTACGTACTTTCGCATTCAAAAAAAACGCCCTTTTCTCCGCTTGTTTTTTGTTTTTTCAAGCGTTGGCTTTCTATTTTGCGTCTATACATCATTAGAGTTATTTAAAAAAACTGAACAAGCAAAATCTTTATTTTACTTACTATGACTTGAAACCCAAAAAAACCAGCCAATAGGCTGGTTTTTTCATGCATTTCTTACGGTTATGTACTTCTGTTCATACGTCATTTCTTCCGTTTGCTTTTGCTGCTCCAAATGGTAATAAGCAGCGCATACTCCTCCTAATCCAGCCAGTGCTAGGACAATTAGAAGTATGGATGTCGCTTTTTTCATTACTTTTTCTCCCCTTATGTTTAACCCTACCTAGCAACAGCATCCGTAAAAAAGAGTCCCCTTTCTCTTCTTCACTTGCTCATTACTTACGAAAGATATTATCATACTTTTTTTCACTTTTGTCATTTTTTTAGTGATTGTCAAAAAATTGTATATTTCATCCTTGATTTAATGAGTGTTTAAGAAAATCAATTGACTGGTTTTTTGAAAGTCCAAACGCTGTTACAATGTAATCCACATAGGCAAGGAGCTCCACATTCCCTCCTAATTTCGTCGTTTTAAATGATCGATTAAATCGATACTGCTTTTTATCTGAAAAGACGAGCCCTTCTTCTTCTAAAAATGCTTGAAATTGCTGATGCGGAAAGTAAAGCACATCGTTTCGAACGTTCTCTAAATCAATCACAATAATCATATCTTCAAGCTCTGCTTTTAATTCCATCATACAATCGATGTATCCGCCGATGCAGCTGACTAAAGATGTGAGAAAAAAAGGTCCGTTTATATATTGAAACTGCTCGAAAATCGTCTCATCGATGTAGCTTGAAATACTTGACTTCAGTACGTCATGAATTTGTTTTGATTCTTCCATATAGGGAATAGGAATGTGAAACTTAGCCGACCCGTTATAAAACTGCTCCCACGCAATCGTTTTATCATATGCATCAATTACATCTGTACTTCGAAAAATGATGGATTCCGCTGAATAAGAGGCTTTAACAAACGGTGTATGCAGCATCACCGTGCTCTCGTCATCCAAACGATAGTATTTTGGTTCACTAGACTTGCTTAAAATATATTGCTTTAACCGTTCTTCTTCCATTTGTTCAACTAAATGCAAATCATATAGTGGCAGCACGTACATGTTACACATCCCGTAATGAATATAGCTTTTTCCATGCATCGGCCATTTTCTGTTATAGATAGACAGTTCTTTTGTGCAGAATTCCTCTAATCGCTGCGTTTGATCCTCCGATTTTTGATAGAGCCGATCTAAATGATAGCGATCATCGATTTCCGTAACGGGTGATGTGCCGCTTCCAATTCTTCTGTAAATTTTCCCATAAGACATATAAGGAGGGTTCGGACCTTCGGGAATCCAAATAACAAAAACACCTTGCTGAGGATGATCTTCAGGTGATAAAAAACGCGTAACGATACGAGGAATTGGATTGGTAACATCTTTAAGCATATTATTAATAAACAGCTCGTATTCCTTGCGCTCAAGCAGGTTAATGGAATGGTCGTCTTCATCTATGCCAAAAATAAGCCACCCTCCTTTTTCATTGGCAAACGAAGCGATGATATTTGGGATTTTCCGTTTGACCGTTGAGCTCACTTCTCGTTTGAACTCAAGCTGATAGCCTTCTTCTAAATGTTTTTCCATCATTTCCTGCACATCTGAAAACTCAATTTCTCCAATTGTTTTTTTCTTTCCGTCTTCGCTTATAAATGGTGAATAAAACGATTCTTCGTTCACTTGTCTTCCCCTCCTCACCACTTCTATTTAACTTATCCATATGATGAGAAGTAAAAAGACAGTCATACTTCTTTTATTTTTTTCAAAAAAACATTTTTTCCAAATTCATCTTGTTTTATATTATGATAGAGCAAGAGGTGGATTATATGATTGAAGCGATATTTTTAGACCGAGATGGAACGATTGGCGGTAGTAATAAAATTGAATATCCAGGAGATTTCCAGCTATTTCCCCAAGCAAAGCAAGCGATTAGAGAAATAAAGAAACAAAACATTCCGCTGTTTTCCTTTACAAATCAGCCCGATATTGCAAAAGGAAAGGTAAAGAAATCACAGTTTATCTCTGAGCTTTTAGCGTTTGGGTTTGATGATGTTTACCTTTGTCCTCATGAAGATTCGGACGGATGTTCATGCCGCAAACCTAAGCCTGACATGCTGTTAAAAGCAGCCGCGGAGCACAGCTTAAATTTAGCCAACTGTATCTTAATTGGCGACCACTGGAAAGACCTCGTAGCAGCTAGTGCAGCAGGAGCTCAGTGTATTTTAGTGTTAACAGGCGCTGGGCACGACACGTTAAATGAACGAGAAAAATGGGCTGATGTACAAACAGCCTTTATTGCATCCAATATACAGGAAGCTGTTGAATTTATCTTTACATCACTGATTCCACAGCCGATACTACCGCATTCACATACTCGTTAAACAACTGATTATTTTGTAATAATTGTTCATATTGAGGAGTGGTTATTTCAAGTTGCAGCCCTTTGTGGCGCTGATTGCTGTTGGCGATATTTCGAGGTGAAACGCCTTTTAAATGTACGGGCGTTTCACTGATCGGAAAACCTGAGAGTGCTTGACGCGCCGCTTTTTCTAACTCTTCGTCTCTTCCTCCGATATAAGTCGTGCAGGCGTCGCTATAGGCACCGTGAAGAGAGAGCGTGACCGCTGATTTTTTAACGAGATGACGCGCCATTTCTTCATCGTAGTTTGCAGACGTAACATGTAATTCAAACGGATTTTCTGTTTTCAGCGTTTTAAATACGTACACCGTTGCGTTCAGCTTTTCTGCTATTTTTTCCGCTACTTCTTCTGTTCCAATTTCCATCGTTCCTCCGTGAATAGCAAGCACGACAATTTCCCTCCGGCGAATGACACATTCTATTTCGTAATCAATTCCCGCTCGTTCGCACTGAGATAGCTCTTGAAAACTTTGATACACATCCCTCATCTGTTTCTTCACACCTTTCTTTTATCTTTCAATACCCAGGCTTTATTTTTTCTTTTTCTTCATATAGTAAAAGGATAAACCCTTTATTTAATCGTTTATTCTTGTTTTTATACTTTATATTTTAGTGTGCGCAAAAATTTTTTTTGAAATTCGAAATAAAAGTATTGCCAAACAAACCGTCCAGACGGTAAAGTATTCTAGGGAAAATCAAAAAGGAGGAAATTCATGTGTCTACATTTGATGATATATTGCTTGCAGCTACGCAGGTTGTACAGCGTGACGGCGTTGGAAATTTAACGCTTGAAAAAGTAGCAAAAGAAGCCGGTGTCAGTAAAGGCGGTTTGTTGTATCACTTCTCTTCAAAAGATGAATTGATTAAACAAATGCTGTATTCAGTCACAAAACAATATGATGACGGACTAAACGTACAAATTGAACATGACGATGCTCCTGGCAAATGGAGCCGGGCTTATCTCGCTGAGACGCTTCATGATCTGCAGCGTGAACAAGTGATGAGCGCGGGGTTACTTGCAGGTATTGCAACCAATCCTGAACTCCTACAGCACTTTCAAAAACACTACGAAAAGTGGCAGCAGCATATTGAACAAGATGACATTGATCCAGTCCTCGCTACCATTGTGCGCTTAGCAGCTGACGGATTATGGTTCAGTCAAATGTTTGGGCTCGCACCCGTGGATCCAGACATGCAAAAACAGATTCAACAACAACTTCGCAAATTAACAGAGGAGGGTTTTCGATGAAAGCCTATTTATTTTTAGCGATTGCAATTGGTTCAGAATTATTTGGTACATCTATGTTAAAAGCATCAAACGGATTTACAAAATTTTGGCCTAGTCTTGGTGTTTTATTAGGATTTGGTCTTGCTTTCTATGCGCTTTCCACATCGCTTCAGCACATTCCACTCAGCGTTGCGTATGCCATTTGGTCTGGCGTAGGAACTGCTGTGACAGCTGTGATTGGTGTAGTCATTTGGAAAGAAAGCGGCAGTCTTACGATGGTATTTGGCATCGTATTAATCATTGCAGGAGTCATTCTTTTAAATTTAAAATCAGTGGCTCACTAAAAAAAGAGCCAGTAAATACTGACTCTTAAGCAAAGGAGGAAAATCGACTGTCTACTTATGAAAGTAGTATGTATCGTTTTCCTTTTTTATACTCTTTTATAGATTAAACGGATCTAGGAATTTAACAGATGGATATTTGTCCTGGAACAAACGCCATACAAAATCGTTTTCAAACATAAGAACGGAATGCTTATCACGATCTTCTACTAGCATCACGCGAGAATCTAGCATGCGATCTTCAATTGTTGATTTGTCTACCCATTTTGCAATGTTATGAGACATGCGCGTGAATTCAAGATCTACATTGTACTCACCTTTCATACGATGTTCAAACACTTGGAACTGAAGTTCACCAACTGCTCCTAAAATATAATCTCCAAAGAACGGCGTACGGTAAAGCTGTACGGCTCCTTCTTGTACAAGCTGATTAATTCCTTTTTCAAAGTGCTTGGATTTCATTGCATTTTTCGCACGAACTTTTACAAATAGTTCAGGGGGGAACTTTGGAAGAGCATCAAATTCGAATACTTTTCCTTCTCCTACAATTGTATCACCAATTTGATACGTGCCTGAATCGTATAAACCAATGATATCTCCAGGATACGCCGTGTCTACTGTTTCACGGCTTGATGCCAAGAATTGATGAGACTGCGCTAGCTTCATTTTACGGTTTGTTCTTGCTAACGTCACGTTCATTCCACGCTCGAATTTTCCTGAACATACGCGTACGAACGCAATACGGTCGCGGTGAGCTGGGTTCATGTTCGCTTGAATTTTAAAGATGAAACCTGAAAAGTTTTCATCCGTAGGCTGAACGGTGCCATTAGTTGATTCACGAGGCTGAGGCGGTGATGTTAATTGTAAAAATGAGTTAAAGAAAGACTGTACACCAAAGTTTGCAATCGCACTTCCGAAGAAAACAGGTGTTAATAGTCCTTGCTTTACTTTTTCAATTGAAAAATCATTACCTGCTTCGTCTAATAAAGATAAATCATCCACTAAGCCTGGTAAATACATTTCATCGACGTGTTTTTTAATTTCATCGTCGATATTTTCACCGTCAAAGTCTGCAAAATATGACTCTTTGTTTCCTTGATATACTTCAATTTGTTTTGAAAAACGGTCATACGTTCCTTGGAATCGTTTCCCCATGCCAATTGGCCACGTTACAGGGTATGATTCAATACCAAGTACATCTTCAATTTCTTCAAGCAGCTCAAGCGGCTCTTTTCCTTCACGGTCTAATTTATTGATAAACGTTAGGATGGGAATACCGCGCATACGACAAACTTTAAAAAGCTTAAGCGTTTGTGCTTCAATCCCTTTTGTTCCATCAATAACCATGACCGCACTATCTACAGCCGTTAAGGTACGATACGTATCTTCACTGAAGTCTTCATGTCCTGGTGTATCCAAGATGTTAATAAAGTGATCTTTATACTCAAACTGCATAACACTCGACGTAACCGAAATTCCACGTTGTTTTTCGATTTCCATCCAGTCAGATGTAGCAAACTTGCCTGATTTTTTTCCTTTCACCGTTCCGGCTGAACGAATCATTCCGCCAAGTAACAGCATTTTTTCTGTTAACGTTGTTTTCCCGGCATCCGGGTGAGAAATAATGGCGAATGTACGACGCGAATCGACCATCGTTTCTTGAAGTTGGTTGCTCATACGTTTTAAAATCCTTTCTGCTCTACAATTCCTATTTTCATCATTTCATTATACGCTTTTTTTATACTGCGTGACTAGTTTTTTTCATATTTGAATACTTCTACAAAATCAAAGAAATCGTCAACAAGGTGTAAAAAGCGAACAAGAAAAGACCCCTTTTATAAAAGGGGCCTTCTCCCAATTTAGTTTAACGAACGACCGGCGAAACGTTCCACTGATCGATGTTTCACTTTATAAAAAAAATTACTTTTGAACGTTAGCAGCTTGTGGTCCACGGTTGCCTTCAACGATTTCAAATGTAACTTCTTGACCTTCTTCTAAAGTTTTGAAACCTTCGCCTTGGATAGCAGAGAAGTGAACGAATACATCGTCTTGTCCTTCTACTTCGATGAAACCGAAACCTTTTTCAGCGTTGAACCATTTTACTTTACCTTGTAACATATCTCTTTTCCTCCTTGTGTGACAATCCACACATTGTGTATTACTCTATTCCTGCTCTTAAAATAAGTCAAGACGAACACTTCGAACTATCCTTACCGAACAAAAATAAGCACCTTTATTGTAACAAATCCTCCAAAAAATTTCAAAGGAATTTGCACATTCTTTTTGTTTGCTTCTACCCCTTACCTACAGCCTTTCTACCCCTTTTTAAGCAGCCGAATGTGAACGCATTATCCACACTTCTTCTTGATGTTTTTTCTTGTATAACGATCCTTTAAATGGATAACGCTATAGAGATAGATACTCTTTCTATTTATGAGAAAGCAGGTGACATCACAAGCTATGGAAGACATTCTCACGTCTCTTCTTAGAACCTTTGTTTCTTTTATTATCTTAAGTATTACAACTTTTCTGATCGGAAAACAAATTAACACGCATAATAATCATTTTACGTTTGCAATGTCCATTATTATTGGGTCGTTTATCGCAAATATGGGATTTGATTTAAAATTAAAATTTCTGCCGATGTTTGCTTCGTTTGCTTTTCTTGTGGCCACTCATTTTCTTTTAGCATCAACAGCTCTAAAAAGCAGACGCTTACGAAAATGGATTACAGGGCGCCCGACGGTTATTATAGAAAAAGGAAAGCTTCTTGAAGCAAATATGAAAAAAGTCAAATATTCTATTGATGACTTGAATCAGCATCTACGAGAACTAGGGACGTTCAACATTGCTGAAGTAGAATTTGCCGTTTTAGAAGTAAGCGGAAAACTGTCGGTATTAAAAAAAACAGCTTATCAAAACATTGCCAAACAGGACGTTTTGTCTAAGCCGTTCAAAGAAATGAATTTACCGGTAGAACTCATCATGGACGGAGAAATCATTCGTAAAAATTTAACGTCTCAATATACCGAACAGTGGATTAACCTTGAGCTTTCAAATCGTCAGCTTCAGTTGAACCAAGTACTGTATGCAGTTGTGTCAACAAACGGCATGCTCTATGTAGATGAGTATACAGATCAGCTGTCCGCTCCTACAGACAGAGAATGAGATTGAGACATAATTAAATCAATCCCATCTAAAGACGAACAAATGGGATACATGAGCTAGTATGGATTACTTTTAACACCGCTGTTGATTTCCGTGCAAGACTTCGCTTTCCGCGGGCGGCCGATGAGCCTCCTCGTCGCTTACGCTCCTGCAGGGTCTCACCTATTCCGCTTTTCCCGCAGGAGTCTCCGCCTTGCCCTCCAATCAACAGCTAGAAGCCACTACATACATGAAACCTACGTTCACCATACCAATGAAAAAATCCGAACGAGTTGGATTCTCAATCAAGAATCAAACTCGTTCAGATCTTCCTTCAACTAAAATATTTTTGTCCCAGCCTCACTGTGCCACCTCTTCAATGGTTCCTTCTTTTAAGCCATAGTAATTTCGTTCAAATCGCTTTATTTCTTGATCATAGCGGCGTACTTTTGCATCAGCTAGCTGGCGGCTTTGTTTCGTTTCTTCAAGCAGCTCGACCTGCTGATTAATTTGAAAAATGGTCGTTGTCAGCTCGTCTTGATAATCATAAATTTCATTTTGAATATCTACGCATACGGGCAAGCGATTTGCTAAAATAAAGTCCGTCATTTGCATAAGCACTTTTTTACGCTCTACTTCTTTCACCTTGCTTTTGACGGCTCGTTCTGCAGAACGGAACGTCAGCCTTACTTTGGAGAAGAAGTCACCTTTAATCGAAAGCTTGCGCTGCAGTTCTTCTACATCTTGTTTTAATGATTCATGCTCTTCAATCATTTTTTGAAGCACAAGCCCTCCGTTTAACGATGTGAGCTCCATTTCATCAAGCTGATGGCGAATGGCTGTTTTGAGCGTTTCAATTTGCTTCACCGTCTTTTTCTCCGTAGCGTGGAGCTGCTTAACATACTGCTCTGTTTTATAAATAAAGTTGTCTAACCGTTCACGGTCAAACAGTGACTGCTCTTTCTTTTTCATATAATCTTGATACGCTGTGTGTACAGATGACCATTTGATCAGCAGAGACTGATAATTCAACAGCTCATCCTGATGCTCAAGCTTGTACGTCCACATCAGCTGCACAACTACTAATAACAGCGGTAAAAAAGTTCCAGCTTCTTTGCGTTTTGCAATAATTTCATGACTTTCAAAGCTTGCCATTAAAAACAGCGGCGCATTCATACTAAATAGCCGTGCTGGCGGATAATTTACGGGAATAAAGATACTCATTACGATTGCCATAAGGCCTGAAATAGCAGGGTATGCGTGCGGAGGAAGCTGTTTGTATAGCTCGATTGTCCCTTTTTTTTGCAGCAGTTTCACAAGTGCTTCCTGCTGATATTCTCCTAATGCATCAATCATTCTTTCCTGATACATGGGGGGGAGCTGTTCAATCCAATTCATCAGCTGCTGCTGAAACACAGCTTGCTGACGATTTGTAGCAATCATGTATTGCGAATCAATTAGATGAAAGAACAGTCGGATTTGATGGCGCATTACGTCTTCTAACGTATGACAGCGTGCAATTGAAAACAGCTCATTGTATTTAGATACAAGCAAATTTCCAATGTTATCGCTTAACTCGTACAGCTCGCCATTTGTTGTAGCATGAGAAAGAGGAAGTTCAAAAAACTTCGCCATTTCAAGCAAAATATGCAGATGCATGTCTACTTCAGGCTGTTTTTCAAGCAATTTCATTTCTTCTATCAATGATGCTTGAAAATCCGTATGCTCCGTTTGCTGATACTGCGCTGACATTTCCGTATAAATGCGGTGGTCACATAACACATAAGCAGCTCTTAGGATATCGCCTTTAGACGTAAGCAACCCATACAATAACTGTTGTCCGTTCATCTTCACACCGTCCTTCATTAAATTTTCTTACTATAGCTTTCTATCATTTTATACTTTTTCTATAAATTCGATGCAATAGTTCAAATTTCCTGTTATCTTTCTTCTTGCTTTCTTAATACAAAGAGTGCCGTCCAACATGACATCAGCGCAGGCGGAATGGTCCAAGTCATATATCGCCACTCACCCGTCACAAGCGCCATAATGAGAAAGATGAGCGGAAAACCTATTAGTACTATGATAACACGCGCTCGGCTTACCGATTTTTTCATAGTGCATCGCCCCTTCTGTTCGTCCCTTATTCCTATAATACCCTTTCGCTTCTATAACATTAAACACCTTTATAAACCGTTCGTACATTTCTTTGTTTTCTAGACAGTCTATGACATAAGTTTTAAAAAAGAACAGAGGATACCTCTTACTTTGGTGAATCTCGTAAGCAGCTTTTATGTTTTGACAAGCTAAATCGAGAAAAATGTGTTATGGTAAAAGAAAATTTCGTTTTTACTACCTACATTGAAACGAAAGGGTTGATCGTATGAACATTTTTTTGATTGGCGCAAGTGGCAGGACGGGACAGGAATTGATCAAGCAAGCGATTAAAAACGGACATTATGTAAAAGCTTTTGTTCGAAATCCAGCTAAGCTTAGGGTAACGCATGCGAACGTACACGTCATACAAGGCGACGTGCTTGATTATTATGAAGTGTGTCAGGCCATGCGAGGATGTGATGCAGTGATTTCTTGTCTTGGAACCGAAAATCTAGGGCATTCTACCCTTTTAGTAGAAACGACAAATCTGCTGATTCAATGTATGAACGAAAACGGAATTCAGCGTATCGCCTACACGGCTTCTGCCGGAATCGACGGAGAGATCCCAGGCATGACGGGCTGGCTTGCTCAGCGTATTTTAAAAAATGTGCTTCGCGATCATCACGAAGCCGTGAAGCTCTTGAAGATAAGCCGACTTGACTGGACCGTTGCTCGACCAATGGGGTTAACGAGCGGTCCATTAACCACGTATTATCGTATAGGAGAAGAAAGCATACCAGAAAACGGACGCAACATCAGCCGTGCTGACGTCGCTCATTTTCTGCTTCAAGCCGTGGAAAACAACGTGCATATAAAAAAATCACTAAGTCTTTCGTATTAAGTGTTCAAAAGGAGTGTTGATAGTGAACCTATCAAAAATTTTTCTAAAAATAAGTCTTGTACTTTTAATGGCATGCGTCTTTATTGAAGGTAATTTCCAGTTGGCACTTGGCATCTTTGCCGCTGTTTGCATGCTTGTCATTATTTTTGCCAAGCCTCTTTCAAAGTCTCTGCTGCCTGCTAATAAAAAAACTGGAAAAAAAGACCGCGAAACGTTAGTAATGATTATTGGTGTCATTGTTTTTATTTCAGGAAGCTTTTTTATTGCGTAGTAGTGTACATGCTTAAATCCACGTTTCCAACAATATAAAGAGCTGTGCTGTAAGTCGAATGTTCGACTTATGACACAGCCCTTTTTTGGTTTAATGAGGTCTCTTTTGGCAATAGCTTCTGGTCTTTTAATAAAACGCTTAAGGTGATAAGAAATTTCAGTGGAACATGTTGATAAAACCAAAATTTCTCGGTGTATTTTTGCTTGTCGTTTTTATGTACGCTCTTTGGGACTCACCTATACTAGGTATTTTCCCCGCAGGACATACGATTTTAACGGTTATATTATGTATTTTAGTATTCAGTATGATTCGTATTGGTCTAAAAGAAATCGCGGATAAAAAGTTGGAGTTGACCTACTACAAAGAAAATCCTACACCCTCATAGGAAATGTTCAGCTTGCGTTAAGCTACTCGTTTTACCTTTTTATTACCTTTATGTTTCATTTTGAAAATTGTTGTTACAAATTGTAAAAAACAGTATTCAAATTACCTGTACATGGTATGATAACCTCAATAACATGAAAGGGTGACTTGGTGGATGAACCTAACTGAAATTAAGCACATGATAGAAAATTTAGTAAATTATAGAGATAGCGACATTACTCATACTCTTGCCAATAGGTTTACACTAAGTTATTCAAAACAATTAAACAGTTTTCAAATCTGCGATATTGAAAACGATATCATTTTTCGTTATGAAAAACCAGAAACAACTGCGTTAGCTCTGTTTAACATGATCCATAATCTTTCTGAGACCATTTATAGACATACTAATTCGTTGGAACAAGTTTAAAGCGGGCAAAAAAGCTCATTTATTAAATAACATGAGCTTTTTTGCCGGTGTCTATATATTTTAGTTATTTATAACCTTCTTCAAAAGAAGAATATCCTTTTTAATTGCCCGTCTAATTTCTTCAACTTTACAACGTTTGTATTCTTGTACTAAGCGATAGAGGTCTCTTTTAAATAAAAATTCATCTTTTTGGTTACTCATAGCAGCATGCCCCTTATTAGCTTTCTATCACAAGCGATTAAAGAAAGTATTCCCTTTTCTTCTTGTAAAAAACAATTAAATTCATAAACTGATTTAGAAAAAGCACTTTATCCTGTGCTTACAGGAATGGCGAGATGTTCTTGCCTTTAGAGGAATGACAGCATTTAGCTGAGAAAGCATAAAAAAACATGGGCTACTAGTTCTCAGCCAATGTTTTTTTACTTTAGTTATGTTTAATTGAAATCGATTCACATACTTTTATGCATTCATGTCTCCTAAGCCTGGAGCATGCTCATTCGGCATTTCAGATAAATGAGGGACTGGAAAACCTTCCGGCGGAGGCGTTACGCTCAAGTCCCCGCCATTTCTGCTTGGCGTCTGCCCTTGGAATATTTCTCCCATTCGATGCGGATCTAACCTAAAATCAAATTGCGTGTTATGATACCCCATTTCAACAAATTTTCTGCATTCAGGGTATTTGTTAATATCATAATTTGGTACAGGAAAAAGCTTGCCCCAGTCTACGCCCAATGTTTCAAGAGCTTTTGCAAACGCATTTTGATGAGCATTATCTCGAACAATTAAGAAACCTAGCGTTTCTCTTAACGTCTGGTTAGAACTCATTTCATATATTCTTGTTTTTTGTAAAACACCAGTTGATTCTAATACAACGTTATTGAGCAAATCAGCCACTAGATTTCCATGATTATAAACCCATGAGCCGTTCCATGGATTCCCACCCGCATCCACTGGCAGTGAGCTTTGAGCTCCCATAATATAGTGGTGAGGATTAGCATGTTTTACAGCTTCATCAAGAGGAGCCTGATCTAAACCTTGACTTCCTACCCCAGCTCCGCCAGATTCATCTAACAATGCATTAATGGTATTTTGAACGAGTTCTACGTGAGCTATTTCTTCTAAAAAAACACCTTTCATCAAATCCCGATATTGCGTTTCTTTTCCTCTAAAGTTAGAGCTTTGAAAGAAATATTGCATCATCGTTCGCATTTCACCAAACTGACCCCCTAATGTTTCTTGCAGTACTTTCGCGGCTGCAGGATCGGGTTTATCCGGTTTAATGCCATTAATTAATCCTTCTTTGTAATAATACACGTGAAACACTCCTTTTATTTTGAAGCAAAAAAGGTATCCTCTACTAAGTAGAGGTACCTTTTTTATTTCCAATTTGCTTTTTGCAATTTATAAAAGCTATTTTTTAACAGTCCGTATTTTTTGATTTGTGAAGAGGTGGTGGAATCAGCCAGCCTTTTTCTTTATTAAGGCGTAAAAACTTACCCCCAAGAGCTACTTTCTGCATATGAATTTGGCTAAACATAGCTGCAATATCTTCACGAATAGATTGTCCAATCAATTGGCTGCAAGTTACGAGACCAGCAGCGATATCCATTGAGATTGCTGCTGCAACTTCTGGATCTTGAACACGTGCTCCTACTGGAATATCGTCTAAACATGCTTCTGGACGTTCAGGCGGAGTCGGCGGTAAAGCCACTCCATTTTCTTTTAACAATGTCTCTACACCTTTCATCTCTTGCTGACACTGCTCGATTGTTTCTTGGACTAACTTATGTAGATCTTTATCTCCTACATGATTTAAAAATGTTTGATAGCCAGCTACTAACCCTTTTGAGGCAGAAAGAAACGACCAAGTACCGAAAACTTCACCGTAGTGCATTGGTTCATCTGTAGGGTTTCCGCTTAAAATACCCATTTTTATCCTCCTTAAAATACTCATAATAGTGTGCCACCTTTCTAACATATGCACATAACTACTGTTTCCATATGCGGCTTTTTTATTCTAGATATTAAAAGATAATTTAATTAAAGCACGTGGATAACACTCTTTGTTATAAGCAAAAAAAGACCTCTCGAACATATCGAGGGCCTTCCTTTCTTTTATTTAGAGAAAGCTTTTTTACGAGTTAAATCATGATGTAGGGAAGTATCTGGAATTTCCGGATTGGGAACTTGTCCTTTTGCTACAGGATCTTTGATATATACATATTCACTGCTTCCGTCCGGGGCGCTTCCAGTAGCCCATGGTCCCTCTTCTGATTCAGTGCCTTCTGAGAGGTTCCAAAACTCATAAGCTTCTGGCTGTGATTCTTTTTCAGCCTCAGGAGGGAAAGATGCAGGAACAACTACTCCATTTTTTTCTTCGAGTTCGTTTATAGCTTCCATCCACTGATACTGATGATAGCGATCACGCGCTAGCATTTTTCTAAATGTCGCACGTACACCTTCATCTTTTGTCATATGGTATAACCTAGCTACTTGAAGTCTACCTTGGCTTTCTGCATGCAAGTTCGAACGCATGTCTGCTAATAAATTGCCACTTGCTACGATATATGAACCGTTCCATGGAACTCCATTTGAATTAGTAGGCAAACCACCAAGCCCGCTCACTAATAAGTGCTGAGGATTAATTCCTCCCATGATAGCTGCTGTTGCAGGATCTTTCGCAGCTTCCGCTTGATCTTCTGGAGAGGCTCCATCAAGTAATTGACTAATAAGTGAACAAAGCATCTCTACGTGTCCAATTTCCTCTGTACCTATATCCATCAGCATATCTTTATATTTTTCTTCTCCTCGACAGTTAAATCCTTGAAAGAGGTATTGCATCATTACTGTCATTTCACCGAATTGTCCACCTAGTACTTCTTGAATCTGGCGAGCAAGCATCGGATCCGGGCGATCTACTTTCACTTCAAATTGCAGTTCTTTTTGATGACGAAACATGTTAACTCCTCCTTTAATTTCCTTGTAGAAATTTGTTATTTCCTCTTTTTTTCGTTTCCCTCTTCCTATTTCAATTAATCACTAAATTTCTATTTTTTGTTACCCAGAAAGAAAATAGATAAAAAAACCTATTAAACCTGATTTAATAAGCACACAGACACTCAACGAGAAGGATAAAGTGCCTATATGCTATCTTTAAAGATAAGGAAACTCCTAAGCCTTGCTCTATTATTCGTTCAGTTTATAAAGCTCTTTCTTGTATATCAAAACCACTGCAAGGCAGAAAAACGTTCACTAAAAAAGGAGCTGGTTTAGACCAGCTCCTTTTTCGCTATTACTTCTCTATACCTGTTTTGATTTCTTTAATCATGCCTGCCATTGACTCAAGGCCTCCTCCAGATAAATACCAAAGGCCTGGATCAAGGTACACGACGTGATTGTTTTTCACTGCGTTAACTTCTTTTACATACTCATTTTCAACAATTTGTTTAGCAGATGATTTTTCACCAATTGCTGCGCCGCGGTCAACCACGAATAAGTAGTCCGGGTTTTGTTTAACTAAATATTCATATGCAATGCTTTGACCGTGTGTAGCATTTGGGTCAATACTTTCATCAGCTGCTTTGATGCCAAATACGTCATGAATTAACCCGTATTTAGAGCCAGGGCCAAACGCTGTCATTTTACTGTCGTTTGCCAGCATGACAAGACCCTTTTTACCTAATTTGTCAGCCTGCTTTTTCAAATCTGCAATTTGCTTGTCGATGTTTGCCAGTTCTTTTTTCGCTTGTTCTTCTTTGTCAAAAATTTGGCCTAGTACTTCTGTATTTTCTTTAAATGACTTCATATAATGCTGATTGTCTGTATCAATATAAATTGTCGGCGCGATTTTTGAAAACTCGTCAAATGATTCTGCTTGGCGGCCTTGAATAATAATTAAGTCCGGCTTTAATTCTGCAATTTTCTCAAAATCAGGCTCTTTTAAGCCACCTACATTTGCATACTTATCATCTTGATATTTTGATAGATAATCTGGGATCGCTTGTTTTGGTAAGCCCGCTACTTCAACGCCTAGTTTATCTAGCGTATCAAGCGCCCCCATGCTGAAGGTTACAACTGTTTTAGGATTTTTCTCAATTTTAATGCCGTCTTTATTCAACTGATCGGTTACCGTTACCGTCTCTTTTTGTTTACTTTCTCCACTTGATGTTTCTTTTGCCCCTTGATTACCGCAAGCAGCTACAACAATCGCAGTTAAGACTGCTACAAACATTAATAACACTTTTTTCACTTTCGTCACCTCGTGAATAAATTTTATGAAAAATACACGCAAATACGCTGCCCGTCAACCATTTCGATTGGAATATCCATATCGTATATATCCTTTAATACGGGCGTTTGAATGATGGCTTCTGTTGGACCTTCACGGATCACTCGACCGTTTTTAAGCGCCACAATATAATCTGAATAGACGGACGCAAAATTAATATCGTGAATGACAATCACAATGGTTTTGCCTAAGTCTTTTACGAGCCGTTTCAACAGCTTCATAATTTCAACAGAATGCTTCATATCCAAGTTATTGAGCGGTTCATCTAAGAAGATATACTCCGTGTCCTGTGCAATGACCATAGCGATAAAAGCTCGCTGACACTGTCCCCCGCTTAGTTCATCCAAGTATTTATCTTGAATACTTTCAAGCTTCATATAACTCAGCGCCTGATCAACCGCTTGTTCATCGCTTTTTGTTAAGCGGCCTTTTGAATAAGGAAACCGGCCGAAATTTACGAGTTCACGTACGCTAAGCCTAATATTAAGCTGGTTGGACTGTTTTAAAATGCTCATTTTTTTGGCTAAATCTGAGCTGTCAATATTCTCTATATTTTTTCCTTCTATAGATATTGACCCTGAGTCAGCTTTAATGAGACGGCTCATAATTGAAAGCAGCGTACTTTTCCCCGCTCCGTTTGGGCCGATAAATGACGTGATTTTTCCTTTTGGAATCACGACGGATGTTTTTTCTAAAACGGTTTTTTCTCCGTATGTTTTACTGACATTTGTTACTTCTACCATGATTTATTCTCCTTTAGCAGCAAATAAATAAAGTAAATTCCGCCGGCAAAGTCAATGATGACGCTCAGCGTGGTGCTGAAGGTGAACACTTTTTCAACGATAAATTCTCCTCCGACGAGAGCTATAACACTAAGCAGCAGTGATCCCATCATTAGATAGGTGTGCTTGTACGTTTTGAACAGCTCTCTCGCAAGGTTCACAACAAGCAGTCCAAGAAATGTAATCGGCCCAACTAACGCTGTAGCCACTGAGACAAAAATGGCGATCACAATCAGCATTTTTTTGACGAACTTGTCATAATCAATACCTAGATTTACCGCATGTTCTCTTCCTAGCGACAGTACATCAAAAATGGATGTAAAGCGCCACACGTAAATGCCAAGTAGGATAAAAATAACGGCTGCTATGTATAGCAAATCGGTATTAACATTGTTAAAGCTTGCAAATGATTTATCCTGTACAACTTGAAATTCATTCGGATCGATTAGCATTTCCATAAATGAAGACATGCTTTTAAATAAGGTGCCAAACACAATTCCAACCAGTAAAATAAAGAAAATATTCTTACCGGCTTTTTTGAACATCAGTATGTAAAGCAAGACCGAAAAAATAATCATCAGCGAAACACAAAGAAGAAAATTAAGATTTTTGTTCATGATGACAATATTCGTCGAGCCAAAGATGTACACAATAAACGTTTGCAGAAATAAATACAGTGAATCCAGTCCTAGAATACTAGGAGTTAAGATTCGATTATTTGTAATCGTTTGAAAGATAACAGATGAAAACGCAATGGCTCCTCCGGTTAAAACAATCGCAGCGACTTTTTCAATTCTTCGCGGCAGCGTGTACTGCCAGTAGCCTAAATCGTAGCCAATAAACAGTGCCACTGATAAAATGGCCAGCGCGGCAAGAATGATGATTTTATATTTGTTATGCATAACGACCTCTCCTTATCAGCATAAAAAGAAAGATCGCACTTCCTATTACACCCACCATTAGCCCAATGGAAATTTCATAAGGGAAAATAATGAGTCTGCCTAAAATATCACATGCAAGTACAAACACTGCTCCAAGCAGCGCTGTATGAGGCAGACTTTTTCGTAAATGATCTCCACGGTAAATCGATACGATATTTGGAATAATCAACCCTAAAAAAGGCAGCATGCCAACGGTCAAAATCGTAATTGACGTAATAAGCGAAACGATGACTAATCCAATGTTCACGATTTGTTTATATTTCACGCCTAAATTGATTGAAAAGCTTTCTCCCATACCAGCAACCGTGAACTTGTCTGCATAAAGATAAGCAATTATTAAGAGCGGTATACTCAGGTATAAAAGTTCATATCTCCCTTTGACCACAAGCGAAAAGTCACCTTGCAGCCATGAAGAAAGGTTTTGAATCAAATCGTATTTGTAGGCGATGAAGGTAGCTAAGGAACTTACAATACTACCGAGCATTAGACCGACTAGTGGAATATAAATCGTATCGTTGAATTTAATTCTGTCTAGTATTCTCATAAACAATAGATTACCCGCAAGTGAGAAAATGAAAGCAATGGTCATTTTTAATAGAGGGCTTGCTGAAGCAAATACTAGTAGAGAAATTAACACACCAAGTCTTGCCCAGTCCATTGTTCCGGCAGTCGTTGGAGATACAAACTTATTTCGCGTAATTTGCTGCATAATTAATCCGCAAATACTAAGGCTCATTCCCGCCATAATAATACTCAAAAGCCTTGGAAAACGACTAAAAAACAGCGTTTGACTTTCTTCTTTTGTTAAATGAAACAGATCTACTGCTGACAAATCTTGTACTCCTATAAAAAGAGAAGCAACCGCTAGTACGGCAAACACAAGAATTAACTGATAAAACTTCAACTTTCCTTACTCCTTTCTTACCGCTATAAGTCTACTTATCTCCTCCTTCACCATCTGTAAATGATTATCATTATCAATCGACTTCTTTTATCATATCATTATTCTCTAAATAATCAATGGTTTTATCAAAATTTAGGCAAAAAAAATACCTTAACAGGTAGCTCTATTAAAGCATTTTAAGTTTAATTACGTTTGAAAATGACGATTCCTCTCTGCATACAAAAAGGATGGCTCCTTGTTGCCATCCTTTTTGTGTATTAACTTCATATACATATATATGAAATATATGTTTGTATTTGAAAGAAATCTGCTTATTTTGCAAATACATGGTTTCCGATAACTGCCGTTACTTGCTGCGTTGCAACCCATTGGCTTTCGGCAATTTGCGGATTATAGAAAAACAGCGCATCGTTTTCATGTGGGTTTGCTAATGCTTCGTTTACCGCTCGTTTTGATTCTTCTGATGCAGGCTGATTAATCGCTCCGTTTGCTACTGGTGAAAATTGATATACGCCGTTTCCTAGCTGCTGATAAATAACGTCGTGAATGTTATTTGGGAATTCCGGTGAAGCTACACGGTTTAATACCACAATTGCTACCGCTACTTTTCCTTGGTACGGCTCACCTTTTGCTTCTGCCTCTACTAATCTTGCTAGTAAATCTTGATCTTGTGCAGAAACCGATGTAGACGGAGCAGTTTGTGCCGGCGCCGGTGCTTCTCCTTGAAGTTTTAATGTTTGTCCGATGGTAATGATATCACTTTGTAAACCGTTAACAGCTTTTAACTGATCCACAGTCATGCCGTTTTGTGTTGCAATATGATATAAAGTTTCGCCTTGTGCTACTGTATGTACAGATGATGCCGGACTAGCGGCAGGTTGTACTTGTCCCTGGTCAGGAATCGTTAATGTTTCTCCAACGTAAATCATGTCGTTTTGACGGTTATTAGCACCTTTCAGCTCATCTACCGTAACCCCATTTTGTTGGCCAAGCCCCCACAAGGTATCTCCTTTTACGACTTTGTGCGAAGCTGCTGCTGATGCTGTTCCTTGACTTGCTAGAAATGCTACAGACGCTGCAGAAGCAACTGCCCATTTTTTTACACGTTTTTTACTCACAAAAACTACCTCCTAAAATTTGAACCTGTTATTACCTTAGCACATAGATTCGCCTTTTCATTAAAAAAAACAGTAACATTTGTTCTAATTGGATTAAGTTTCTTACAGTGCCATTCATTATGTTACAACTTTTACATGTCCCTTAAAGAATATGTAGAAATATGACGATTTCATTGCGAAACGAACTTTTTATCTATTTACTTAGATTCCTCTTTCTGTAAAAACCTTGATTTTATTTATGATTAATCTCAGAGATAAAAAGGAAAACAGCAGGCAAATAGAGAAATAGTGTAATTATTGAGGAATGATTCAACGCTTCTTTGTCAATTTACGTTTGTTTATTAATAAAGGAGGTCTATTTGGATGTGTGCAAATAAAATGTATGTGACGTATAATACGGAAAAACCGGCTATTACGATTCAAGGAGCTTTTTATCATACAGGAGGAACGCAGGAAGAGTTTTTGCGGGAATTCAAGTACTGGCTTGAATCCCACGGCTGGTCATTTATGGGGGTAACAAATGAAACGACGATGACGACGGCAAACAAAGAGTTAAAAGAAACGATGGAACAGCATAAAATAGAGGGCAAAAAAGTTCAAAGACTAGAAGATTTATAACGATTGCTTCTATGCCCCCTCACACATGTCCAAACACCACTACGTAAAAAAGCCTTTAGATGAGCTAAAGGCTTTTTTACATTAACGAGAAAGTACGACCACCTTCTGATTTTCTATTCGCTCTTCAGTAGGCTTCCTCATTTCTTTTTCCGTCCATACACCAATGCGTTTTTGTCTTTTCCCAAGCGGCTGTTTTTCACATGCATAACAAATTTCTGAAATATCATCAAAATGAGCCAACGACATCTTTATCCCTCCTTTTCTAAATATACACAGGCAAGTTAGTATGCTACTTCCCTTATTTTCCAAAGCTAAACTACTTCATTTTATATTTAAATGATTTATAAACAAACGGAATAAATAACTTCTACTTTATTAACATTTTGATAGTTTTATTTAGATATAGACGGGTAAACAAAAACTATCCCACCTCACACCCTGAAGTTTGAAACTGTCACGTAAAAAAAGCTGCTTTGTATAAAGCAGCTTTTTTTATGTTTTTATGTTTTTCCCAGCTGTATAAGTGATAAAATCTACATAACATCTAAAGAAACAGCCTCACGATTAAAAGAGGAGGGAAACCATTTGAAGAAACGTATTGCCATTATCGGAAGCGGAACCGCTGGCCTTCAGTTAGCTTATGCGCTTAGAGAAGAGTTTGAAGTAAAAGTCTTTCATTGTCGTTCCGCTGATGAGATAAAAAGCGGCCGAGTCATGTCGACTCAAGTTCATTTTGCGACTACTAGAGAGCGCGAAAGACGTTTTAACATGCCTGTATGGAATGAGCAATCTCTTATCAAAAGTATTCATATCAACCTTGGAGATCAGAAGCTGTTTACTGGTTTATTAAATGAACCCGCTCTTTCTGTTGACCAACGTTTGTATTTTTCAACATGCCTGAATGACCTGACTCATAAAGGTGTATCTTTCACTTTGCAAAAAATAGATTCAAACACTCCGTTGCCGTTTATGGATGATGTTGATTTAGTTATTGATTGTACAGGCAAGGCTGGACCGCTTTTTCCTTTTCCCATTGAAAAAGAGCAATCGCCTTTTCGTATGCCTCAGCGAAAGTGTATTGTAGGTTATTTTTCAGGCATCGCACCTCTGAATCCGCAGGGCATAGGTGTGACCGTTATTCCTGAACTAGGTGAAATGTTCGAAATTCCAGCAGTAACGGAAACAGGACCTGTGACTATCTTATTTATGATGCCCCTTCCAAATCGTCCATTGGATTTGTTTCGAGGCATAAAAACGCCTCAGGAATTTACTCAAAAAATGTTTGAAGCCGTCCGTTCCTTCTTTCCAGACATTTATGCACGTATCAACGAGGCTACCTTTTCTTTGTGTGACAAACAAGGTTTTTTACAAACGGCTATTACACCCGTCATTCGAAAACCTTATACAATATATCAGGATACGCTTGTTCTCGGCTGTGGCGACAGTGTATTTTTAAATGATCCGATTACAGGTCAAGGTTGCAATCTTGCTTCTTATTGCGCGGAACAGTTATATGAAATATTAATAGACTATAAAGATTCTACTTGGAATGAGAAACTAGGTGAAACCTACTGGGAGCAAACTAAACCATTCGTTACACAAGTAACTGAATGGACAAATGCTATGACCGATCCCCTTCCTTCTCACATTGTAGGCATGCTACTTGAAGGCGCAAAAAATCAGCAAATTGCCAATCAGATTGCTGAATGGTTTGCGAATCCTGTAAGTGCTCATCAAGCTTTTTTTTCAAAAACTACTAGTTAAATACAAAACTACCTGTAGCATTTTAAGAAAAGGCAAATGCTACAGGTAGTTGTATATGAATCATAATAACAGGCAGCGCTAACTCGCATCTCTTTTACAAACATAGCGCTATGTTTTTGATACATCCCCCATATTTGTTATAAAGCAAGTATGACAAATATCTTCAATGCCTGTACAACTGGTGATGATGTCTTTCTTTCCTTCTTTTTTAATAGAAGAAAGTTCTAGATTTACGAGCCGATCCGTCACAGGGTAGTAGGCAACCCAACGTTTATTTTCTAGTCGTTCATCCATCCCATACCTTCACCTTCTTAGACTTTAAAGTAAAGATATGTGTAAATACTGCTTTATAATTCATTCCATATCGGAGAACCATTTACTATACCCTTTCTTGAAACGTACAAAACATGGGTTTTAAGGAAAAATTTATACACAAAGTTTCAAGAACAGCAGTTCATTTTTTGTAGCGGTGAATAGTATGCATGGATTCGTTAAAATCTTTCATTAGACGATAAGGCTTGCACACTAACCTGATAGGAATTTCAGTTAAAAATCTATTTATATCTTTTTTATATTCTTTCGATATTCGATTAGGTTTCGTAGAGATACGCTTATAGACCTCTTTATAGAACTCTTTCAAAACATCAACTTTAAATACCATTGTACGGTTGCATTCATGACATTCTACGCGCACAATTTTGCCGTTAATATAATAAACGTGATGCGGAAGTTCCTCTTTGCAACCGTTACAATATAAATCGGCTTCCATTTGCGTATCTTTCACACTTCCTCCCTCCCTGATTTACATTATTTATATAGTTCATTTCTACGACTGAACAAGCACTTTTATTTCATTACCTGATAAAACGGCTTCGAATCCTTGACGCCAATAATCAAGAGGTACAATTTTAGTGATCATTTTCTCTGTATTAATTTTCTTTTCTTCAAGAAGTTTCAAAGCAATATGCCAAGAACTTGGTTTCTGAGAACGCGTGCCGATATATGTAATTTCTCTTTGAATGATAGATTCTTGATCTAAAAGGTTTAATTTTTCGGAGAAAATCCCTACTTGTACAAACGTTCCTTTTTTCTTAACCAGCGGCAATCCTTGGTTTAAAGCCTGGACAGCACCTGAACACTCAAATAACTTGTCAACACCGTATCCGTTTGTATACGCCAACACAATTTCTTCTAAGCTTTCTTTTTGGATATCTACCGCTACGTCAACTCCTAAGGACTTAGCTAACTCTAAACGCTTCTGATCTTTTGTTATACCTGCTAATATAACAAACGCTCCTTGTGCTTTTACGACTTGTGCTTGTAGTAAGCCAATTGGACCTGGCCCAAAAATTAAAACTTTATCTCCTTTTTTAACAACTGTTTTTTCTAAAGCTGCATGAACGCAGCAAGCTAGGGGCTCAGTTAAAGCAGCTGCTTTTAAGTCGACTGCATCCGGCAGCACATGGACACTTTCTTCACGTGAAATAACATATTCAGCAAAGCTGCCGTTTATTTGTGTGCCTATTCCTTTTCGATGGGCGCACAGATTATAGTCTTTTTCTAAGCAGTAATCACACTCTCCGCACGTCACAAATGTTGTTTCACTCGTTACTTTATCGCCAACTTTTACTTTTGTGACATCTTTACCTACTTCAACGACTATACCGGAAAACTCATGCCCGAGCACAACCGGCGTCTGGGAATTTTTATATTGACCTGTAAACGTGTGGATATCCGTACCGCATATTCCGGTATACGCTACTTTAATCTTCACTTGGTTTTTCTGGACTTCTGACTCAGGGATTGTTTTCAACAGCATCTTATCGTAGCCTGGCTCTACCTTCATGACTGCCTTCATTTTTTTCACTCCTCATTTGGAATTATTAGCACTTTTCCATAAGCTTCTTCTCGATTAATAATCATATTAAATGCTTTTTGCGTGTCTTCTAACTTGAAGCGATGAGAAACTAATTCTTTTAATCTAATCTTTCCATTTAAAATAAAGTCAACGCTTGTTTTCCACTCTTTCCCGGGAAAAGGTGCAGAATAAGAGTTCCAGAAACCTTGCAACGTAAGCTCTTTTCTAAAAATACTCTCAAATGCTGCTTCAGATAAACACACATCTGAATAAGCAATACCTAAATATCCAACCTTCCCTTTTTTACGAGTAACGAGCAGGCACTGCTCTTGAGTGACAGGGGAACCTGCACATTCGAGTGTAAGATCCACCCCTCTTCCTTTTGTATATTCATTAATTTTTTCAAGGACATTTTCATAGCGGGCATGGATCACTTTTTCACAGCCTATGGCCCTCGCTTCTGCAAGTTTTTCACTAGAAATATCGATGGCGATGATTTCTTTTACACCCGCAATTTTCAACCATTGAATCGTCAACATTCCAATGACTCCTGCTCCAAAGACAGCTGCAGTGTCTCCTATTTGCGGATGAATATTAAGTACTCCATGGAGCGCTACTGCTAAAGGTTCTATCATAGCTGCTTCTTCAAAGTCCATCTCTCCTACTTGTATAACATTAGAAGCTGGAATATTGACATACTGAGCGAATCCACCAAATGATTGCGCGCCAATCATTCCGTAGTTTTCGCATAATGAATACTGCCCTTTTTGGCAATATTCACATGCGCTGCACGGTTTAAACGGAATAGCAGCTACTCTGTCTCCAACGTTCAAATCTGTTACTTTTTCTCCTTTTTCAACGATATATCCAGCAAATTCATGACCCATAATGGCAGGCAGTGGATACTTCCATCTGCGTGTCATTTTGTGTGTATCCGATCCGCATATTCCTGCTGCCATTACTTTTATTTTGACTTCGTTCGCTTGGCAGGAATCAATGCCAATATCTTGATAAATAATTTCATTTTTTTCATGTAGCACAGCCGCTTTCATTGCCTTACCTCCTGTTTATGTCTATTTTAAAAAATAGAAGCCCACAGCTGAGAGAACTTAAGAATAAGCCAGTTAAATAAGTTTCCTCCCATGTCTAAACTTGAGATTTGTGTTGCACCTTCTGGCATCGAAAACTGAGCTCCTGATAACATTTGCGTATGCACATCTGCAAAATTCGTTGCCATATAGAGTGATAGCGCTACCATAATAGTGCCCGAAATAAGAGAGTGTATAATATTTCCTCTTAATGAACCCACAACAAAAGCTACATAGAAAGGAATGGTAGCCAAATCCCCAAACGGCAATACTTTATTCCCAGGCAAAATGACAGCTAAAAGTAATGTAATGGGGACAAGTAACAGTGCTGTAGCCATAACGGATGGATGTCCTACTGCAAGAGCGGCATCTAATCCAATATATATTTCACGATCACCATATCGTTTTTGAAGAAAAGAACGAGCTGCTTCAGAAATTGGAATAAGTCCTTCCATTAAAATTTTAACCATTCTAGGCATCAAAAGCATAACCGCTCCCATTGAAATACCTACCTGAAAAACTTTACCGAGATCATAGCCTGCTAATATACCGATTACACACCCTAAGATTAAGCCCATCATCATTGGTTCACCGAAAATACCAAATCGTTTTTGAATAGATTCGGGATCTGCGTTCAACCTTTTAATCCCTGGAATCCTTGATACACCCATGCCTACTAAAATACCAATTGGTCCAAACGCAGCTGTAGAGCCCGTAGGAAGAGAAATTCCTTCTAACCCGTAAAATTTTTGAACCATTGGCGCCGTCTTATCTGCTACAAATAAAACAGCAATTTCATACAGAACGGTACACAGTATTGCAAACCACCAGCTTCCTGTGACAACGTATCCTGTTGCACCGGCAGCGATAAAGTGCCAGTAGTTCCAAATATCAATATCAAGCGTCTTAGTCAGTTTTAATAAAAGCAAAATAATATTTACAAACAAGCAAACAGGAATTAGAATAGCTGCAACGGGAGATGCCCAAGATATTGCAGCGGCAGAAGGCCATCCTGTATCGATAACAGTTAGGTTTAGACCAAATCGTTCAACCATTGCTTGTGCGGCTGGTCCTAAGTTTTTTACAAGTAAGTCAATAACTAAATTGATGCCGACAAAACCAATTCCTATTGTAATTCCAGATTTAAACGCTTTTTTTGCTCCTGTTTTAAATAACAGGCCTAAGATAAAAATGGCAATTGGTAAAATAACTGTAGGTCCTAGATTTAATACTGCTTGCACACCTGATAGAAGTTTATCCATATCCATCCCTCATTTTTCTTTTGTCATTTCCTAAAATGGAGGCAACACGTGATACCTATGCTTGTAAATGCGTCAGAATTTTTTGATCCAGTGCTTCCATGCCCATCCCCGTGATATAGGAGGTTGCGCTTAATGCTGGGATGCTGTACGTTGTGGGTAAAATCGTTGTCGATACAATTAAATCCGCTCCTTCTTGACGAGAGGCTACTTCGGCAATTTTACACTGCACAACTTCGGCGTTAATGCCCTTGTCTTTTAACAAATTTTCTACTCGTTCACACACCACTGTTGATGTTGCAATTCCCGCTCCGCATGCTACTAATACCGTATATTTTTTCATTTTGCTCATCTCCTGATTTATTATTTTGAATTTTCTGATTTATTAATTTGCAAGTGTTTTATTTAAAGCATCTATTATTTTTTGGTCCAGTGCTTCCATGCCAATTCCCGTGATATAGGAGGTTGCACTTAATGCTGGAATGCTGTACGTTGTGGGTAAAATCGTTGTCGATACAATTAAATCCGCTCCTTCTTGACGAGAGGCTACTTCGGCAATTTTACACTGCACAACTTCCGCGTTAATGCCGTTGTCTTTTAATAGATTTTCCACTCGTTCACACACCACTGTTGATGTTGCAATTCCCGCTCCGCATGCTACTAATACCGTATACTTTTTCATTTTACTTCTCCCCTTTTGTACTAATTTTTTCAACTCTGGTAAAAATAGCTTGAACATCCCTTTGATTTTCAGCATGTAATAATTGCTCTATTTTTTGCTGATCTTGAATGATTTGCATCAGCTCCTGCAGTACTGTTAACTGGGTATGAGGCTGGTTTAAACCTAAAAGAAGCACAATGCGCACATCCACTTTTTTTGTATTGTCATCCATTAAATAAAACGATACAGGTTTTTGTAAGGTAACTACACTAATAAACTGTTCAAAAACGTGCTCTGGATCTGTATGAGGGATTGCTACGCTGTAATCGCCTATTTTAAGACCTGTCGGAAAAGATGCTTCTCTTTCCTTAATTTTTGTCAAAAAGTTTTCACTGACATATCCTTTGCCAAATGCCTCTTTGTACACCATTTCAAAGATATCAGCTTGATCTTTACAAACACTATTTAACTTCAATAATTCTTCTTTTAAAAAAGGCTGTAATGTCACGATTGTATCCTCCTTACTATGCATTCTGTCCAATAATTAGATAGAATGCGTTTTAATTATTTCATAGACTTTATGTTTTTCATTTAGCCGTTTCATCTCATTTATTACCCCGTTCATTTCCGCTAACTTCATCAGCTGCAGCATAGCGTTTAAATGTTTCTTTTTATCAATAGCTGCGATGACAACAATAAAATGCACTTTTTGCTCTCCACACAATAAGCCTTCTTTTATCTTAAGTAAGCTCATGCCTACTGCCTGAACACCATCCTCTGGGCTTGCGTGAGGTATTGCAACATTAAGTCTTAGTACAATATGTGGAGACATAGACGGATATTGTTCCTGCATTTTATCAATATAAGCTTCAGTAATAACGCCTTTATGTAAAAGCGGGGCAGCGGCTATTGAAATAGCTTCCTTCCAACTTTCTACTTGATCGCGCAGCACAATTGTTTCGGGTGTAATTAAATCAGCTAAACTGTATTCTTGATTTTCACTTGTTTCGTTTAATACTTGGAGAGAAAAATAATCTTGCAGTGCTTTTTGAAGTTGAGACTTCTGATCAACTTTTGCGTATTTTTCAATGACACTTATTAACTGTTCAATGTTTACCACAGATGTATTTAATCCAAATATGGTTTGAATGACTCGCTGCCGAAGCTGCAGCTTTTGAAAGTCTGAAATAAATTGCTCCACAATAAACAAATGCTTAGAAGTTTGCACAGGAACAGGAGAAAATACCATATCAAATTCTGCTTTTGATTGCTCAAATTCTCGAATTGAAAGAGCTTCGTAGAAATAAAATTCTGGAAACAAGTCACGCAGGGTGTGCTCCATCAAATGTGAAATGGATACTCCGTTAGGACAAACAACAACCGCTCTCTTTTTCAGCTGTATCGTTTCGCCGCTGTTAATTAAATGTCCGCCAATAAAAACGGTAATGAACATCACTTCGCTTTCAGGAATAGAGCAGCCAATATAAGTTTCAAAAGGCTTTAATGAATCTTTTACAATATAGTGAATGGCTTCAAACTCCTCGCTAACTTTTTCAATTATTGAATAGTTAGTAGTTAGCTGATATTTTATGCGATAGTAAGCTGGTTTCATATGCAGGACTAATTTTTGAAGCAGCTTCTCTTTTTCTTTAAAGGTGATACATGCTTTTTTCTCAAATAATGCAAGACTATTTTTTAATGAAGATTTTAATTCAAGGGTTTCTTCATCTCTAAAAAATTGGGAGGATAGAACGTTAGATGTAAGTAATTGTAATGTAATAAATAAACGTTCTTCCTTTGGGATACAAGCAGCATCTTCAATTAAAATTTCCGCAGCTTCAAACTCTTTTGTATCCGACAGTTCTTCATAATCGATATGATAAGAATCTTCAATTAAGTTTCCTTTTTTAATTCGTTTTAACAAGATAGCTATTGTATATGGAAGAAGTTTTATTTTTTGATCGATAAATTGAAGTGCTAAACGCTTTTCTACTTTTTCCATTTGTTCTTTTAATCTCTGAATTTCTTCCTTTGAAATTCCTGTATACGCTTGAATGTACGCCTCACCTTGATACATGTCATATACGGTCCGCAGTACTTCAATGAGCAGCTTTCTTTTATTCCATTCACTTCCTACTATGTCGTATCCATGCATTCGTGAATAAACAATTTCAAGATGATAATCATTTACAATTTTTTGTGTATATTTCATATCTCTTAATACCGTATTTTTACTCACTGATAGCGAGCTAGAGAAATGAAGTAAAGATAATTCTTCTTCGCTGCTTAATAGCATCAGCAAAACCAATTGAGCTCTTTCTTTTTCAGAAGGAATATAACTTCCAGCAGAGTGTTCGACTTTTTCAGCAAACAGTTCCATTAGAAGAGGATCAATAATAAATTTCCCCCCGTTCGTTCGCTGAATTTTTGGATAGTTGTTACCCTTTAACCAGTCATTGATTTTTGTAAAGCTGTAGCTAATCTGCCTCCGTGAAAGATGATACTTTCTCTCCAATTCTGTATTAGAAATTCCTGGATTACTAACCACTCTTTTTAAAATTAAATTGCTCCTTTCATCTAGATGCATCAATTGCTCCCCCCTTGCTTAAATTTATTCTATCACTGATTTTCACTGAAATGTTTACGCTTTCATTACCACTTCTGGTTGAATTATTGTGCAACTTGATGGTTAACTCTTCCTTACCATTTTAGACATTTTGCTAGTGCTCAGAAAGAAAAAGAAAAACTATTTTTGACTACGATTTTTGCGTCACAGTGAATAAAAAAAGTTTAATTTCTAATCTCTTAACAGCTGTTTAACCGGTATAAAGCAAAACATTTTTTGAAATCAGTTCTTTTAACCCAACAAAAAAGACTGACGAATTAAATTCCGCCAGTCTTTTTACCTTTTTTATTTCGGTTCGCCTACTTCATTTAACGGATAGTAGCGAAACTGCACTTTTCCGATAACAGATTTTTGTGAAATAAAGCCAAATGCTCGTCCATCATGACTTACAGGACGGTTGTCCCCCATTACAAACAGTGAATTTTTCGGTACCTTCACTTTGCCATCAGTTGCAGGCAGCGTTTGAAGCGTAAAATCTTCCGTGAATTTTTCATTAGGTGCAAGAGATTTTTTAGATTCTTTTAAATACGGCTCTTTGTAAGCTTTGCCGTTAATATACAGAACGTCATTTTTTATTTCCACCGTATCTCCTGGCAGTCCAATTACACGTTTAATATAATTTTCATCTGCATCCGGTGCATGAAATACAATCATATCAAAGCGATCAACATCACTGATTTTATTTAAAATGACGCGGTTTGAATCTTCAAACGTTGGAGACATTGATTCTCCGTGGACCGTAGTCGGCGCAAATAAAAAATGGCGAACTCCCACTACAATAACCAGTGCAATAACAATGGATTTAATCCATGAAAACACTTCTTTTTTTACATTATTTTTGCTCATCTCAAAACATCCCTTACGTCAAAATATACTTTCATCATAGCATCAAATAGAGGGAAAGTATAATAATAACCGAATAATCTTATTTATTGATCACCGTTTGTCATTGTACCTTGGTGGAAAAACAAGCGCCACTTTTCTTCTCTTTTTCGCCAAATAGAACTGCGAAGCGTCTTTTTTCCTGCCGTATGGTTCATAAGATGATATGTAGTTAACACGCAGTCAGGAGACAATACGTCTACATGAAAATGAGATATCTCAAATACATCTGGCGAAAGTACATGATTGTCGTTGTAATCTTCTCGTTTCCATACCCTGCCCGAGCTGCCGAACTCCACGTAATCATCTGCAAGAATGTTTGAAAGCTCTTTAGCAGAGGTGCGTACTTCTGGTTTTAAGTGCATGCATTCTAGCTCATAAAATGTTTGGATAGTATTCTTCATTTTTACTCATCTCCTCTTACACTTAGTATAAAAAAATAACGTGTTATTTTCACTCGAACAATTAATACTTCATATCGGTTTATAGATATGAGTATGGTTTGTTCAGCTAACGTTATAGCTTCTATTCTTACCTGCAATCCAATCGCTAATGATTTTCACCACAATTCCTATGACAAATACTGTGAGAAAAGAATAAAACATTGTGCTTTACTTTTTTACATCCATATTCTCCTAAAACACTTTGTATCTATTTATCGTTTTCTATCTGTCTAGTAAAAATTTTTCGTAAGAGCTTTCCTTTTCATCTCAGAACCTATTGACTATTATTTTCATTTCATACAAAATTAACAATTGTGCATGGTTTACATGTTAATACGAGCAAAAAAGGTACATATTTTGCAACATTAAAGGAGGAACAATATGAACATCGGTACGATTAAAAGAGAAGCCAAAGCTTCTTTAAAGAATCGCTGGGGACTAGCAATTTTACTGACGGTAGTGACGTACGGAGTATATACGCTTCTACCTATTCCATTTGAGATTGTGGCAAGCGGCGGCTATGAAAATTGGATAAACGATGAATCTGATTCTGCTGCCTCATGGATTTCAACTGCATTTGCCATTGTCTTCTCGCCTCTTCTGATGGCAAACTACTGGGCATTTTTAGGTTTGGCGCGAGGCGAATCTGTCCAAGTAGGACATTTGTTTAAAACATTCCAAGACTTTGGTCTTTATGTAAAGTCATTAGGGATTTATGTATTAATGACTCTTTATGTGATGCTGTGGTCACTGCTTTTACTGATTCCTGGAATTATTAAAGCACTAGCATATTCACAAACGTATTTTGTTTGTAAAGATAATCCCACTTACTCGATGAATCAAGCGATTACAGAAAGCCGCAGGTTGATGAATGGCTATAAAGGACAGTACTTCCTGCTGCTGTTAAGCTTTCTTGGATGGTTTTTATTAAGTATTTTCACACTGGGAATCGGCTTTTTATGGTCTATTCCATACCTTTCTGCTTCACTTGCTCGTTTTTATGAAAATCTTTTAAACGAACGCTCATCACATGCTGAATAATAAAAAACCTCTTCATCGTGAAGAGGTTTTTTTCATAAGAACGCTATTTGCATAAGTGAAGCTCCTATGTCATAAAGCTTACTAAGAGACTAGAAGAAAGGCAGGAGCTCATATGTATACCACAAGTGAGATTTGTCAGCAGTTTGGCCAGATTTTAAATGCTAAAAGCAAAGTTAGTCCAACGGGATGCTCAGTGTCGCTTAAAAGAAGCTTTCAAGCTCAAGTTCAGGGGCGGAAAAGCAGCTCTGTCGTTCCTATTGGTGTATCATTTGAGGCGATAGACGCACAGGGCAACGCGTTAAACTTGGCTGAAATTGCTATTTTACAAGAAGAAATTCCTCGTTTTACGGAAGCGGCTGCGCGCCAAGGACTTATCGTAAGCGCTTTGCATAACCACTGGCTTTTTACAGAACCTGTCCTTATGTATCTTCACATTCAATCTGTAGAGCCTCCTTTACACTTCGCGAAAAAACTGGCTTTTTGTTTTTCAATGCTCAAAAGTCTTCCCGTTCCGACGAACGAATAATTTATTAAACGCATCTCTCGAGTACATTAGAGCGGTGAGAGATGTTTTTTGTACCTATAGATTATTAATATAGCTAAAGGAAACCTCCTTACCTTTTTTATTTTTAACATTTTATCCAGCATGCGTCCAAGTCTCCCCAAGTCTCCGGAAGAGGAGCAGTGCATAAAATATAATCAATGTGCTTTAAAGAATCTATTTTGTAGTTCGCCTTCACTTCTAGCTTGGAATGATCAGTCAATACAATGGTCTGATTTGCATTGGCGATGAAGACTTTAGACAGCAGGCACTTTTCTAAATCAAAGCTCGTAATCCCAGCTTCGGGATGAAGGCCGTCAATTGAAATAAAGGCTTTATCTACATAAAATTCTTTTGCAACCCTTTCTGCTAGGGATCCAGAAGCCCGAAAATGCTTACTTCTTACATGACCTCCTAGAAAAATAATTTCTCCGCTGAAAACCTGCTTGTTTTGGTAGTCAATTAGCATAGTCACAAGAGGAAAGGAATTTGTAATAACCGTTATATTAGAAATATTGACAAGTGACGAAACCATTTGCATGGTCGTGCTGCCTTCATCTATAAAAATAACGTTGCCTTCCTCTATCAACTCAGTTGCTTTACTCCCTATTTTTTTCTTTTCTTTGCTTCTTATGACTTCTCGCTCAAACATAGGCGGCTCAGTAATTTCTGTTTCTATTTTCACGGCCCCGCCATACACTTTTTTTAACTTTTTTTCCCCTTCTAATTCTTCTAGATAACGGCGAATAGTCTCAGTCGATACATTAAAAGCGTGTGCTAAGTCGTTTACTTTGACTTGCCCTTGATGTTCAATCATATCTAAAATTGTTTTTTTACGTTGTTCTGCCAATAAAGACACATTATTGCACTCCTAACTCTACGAAAAAATTTGCTCATGTAAAGATGATATTTTCTTTCTTCATGTCCAGTAAGACCTTGCTTCTTTAACTCTTGAAAGATAGTACTCCGCTAAATTTAATACTGGTTCGCGAGAAATGTTGCCGGGACTACCTAAACAAAATACTTTCATTGCTGAATCTCCTTCCGCCTCACTGTCGAATGAATCGCTTCTAGCAACCTTTCGATATCTTGTTTATGTACGTCTCCAATGTTTCCAATTCTAAAGGTGTCAACTTGAGAAACTTTTCCTGGGTAAATGACGAAACCTTGTTTTTTTAAAGATTGATAAAATCCTTGAAATGTAAAAAGAGAATAGTTAGGGTAAAGAAATGATGTAATAATAGGTGACTGCTGTTTTGATTGCAGTAGCGTATTAAACCCTAGCTTCCTCATTCCTGTCACTAGCAAGTGCTGATTTTCTCGATACCGCTTAAAGCGAGCTTGGACTCCTCCTTCTTTTTCAAGTTCCAGTAGCGCCTGATAAAATGCCCGGACCACATGAGTTGGGGAGGTAAAGCGCCATTTCCCTTTATCCCTTTCCATCGTTTTATATTGATCATAAAGGTCGAGTGAAAGGGAACGGGCATTTCCTTTACACTTTTCAAGCTCATCTGTTTTAGCAATAACAAATCCGAATCCAGGAACACCTTGAATGCATTTATTCGAACTGCTGATAAGCAAATCGATCTGCAGCTGCTCTATATCCATTGGTATACCGCCAAAACTGCTCATGGCATCTACAATAGTCATTTTATTATAGCGCTTAGCAATGCAACATACTTCTTCGATAGAATTTAAAATTCCTGTTGTCGTTTCACAGTGAACGACAGCTATATGAGTGATGTCTTCGTCTTCCTGAAGCATTCGTTCAATCACATCTGTATCAAGAGACTCAGTTTCATTTACTTTATATACAGTGTTATTAATTCCGATTGCTTCACACATCTGAACCATTCTTAAGCCGTAAGCTCCATTTGCTGCTATTAGGATTTTCCCTTTAGTCCTCGGTATGAACGTTCCTATGGCTGCTTCTACACAAAACATGCCGCTTCCTTGCATTAACACAGCAGTGTATAAAGAAGACGCCGTTGCCAGCTTGACTAAGCGCTTTCTTATATCTTGGACCAGATTATTATATTCATCATCCCATGTACACCAATCTTTCAGCATCGTTTTACGAACCGAAGCTGTCGTAGATAATGGACCTGGAGTTAAAAGTAAATATGGATTTTTCATGATAATCCTCCTTTTTATTGTTGTTCCAGTTGATTAATCACTTGATCAAGATCAGATATACGATCAACTACGAAATTTGCCCCGGCTTCTTCTAAACGGCTTCGCACTTCTTCCATTTTTATTTTTAATTCTTTTTGATCCATATTCTTTTCTGCTTCTTCAGAAAGTCCCATCTCACTGCTTCCTAAAATCACGCCTACTGTCCACATGCCGGCATTTTTTCCTTCTTGCATATCTGTTACGGTGTCTCCTACTTTTATGATACGATTCATAGGAAAGACATCTAACTCCATGGCATTACGGTAACACATCCATGGATACGGCCGACCTGCTTTTACATCATCTGCTGTGAAATAACAGTCCGGTGAATATCCTTTTTCTTTTGCTTTTGGCGCAACAATCTCCATCATTTTTTTCGTATACCCCGTCGTAGAACCTATTTTAATATTTCTGTTTCGCAAACGCTCTGCAAGCTCAACGGCTCCAGGAATAGGCGTGGTGAAGTCTTCTAATATATAAAATAAGCTTGATTCAAATTTATCATTCAGTTTTGCAACATCTTGTTCTGTTGGCTTTGATCCGTGTGCCTTTTTCCATTCCTGTTGAATACGCGGCATCTTAAGAAGCGCTCGGATATGTTCAATTTTCAGCATACCCATTGGCTCTCTAGCTTCTTCAATTGTAATTTCTACCTCTTGTCTTTTAAATACCTCTAAAAACGCCTCAAGCGGAGCAAAACATCCGTAATCAATCATTGTTCCAGCCCAGTCAAATACTACAGCTTCGATTTTTTTCATTTTCCCTCTTTCCTTTCGTTATTTAATTTGCCATTTACACTATCTTTGATAAATAGTTTTCCCATTTATAGAGAATTCCTAAGATGGACGAAAGCGGTAAAAATAATGAGTGCACTTATCTCTGAAGCTGTTTTTTACACTTAACAAAATGAAAGTGCTTTGAATGTTGTTTTTTATTGTTTTTATACTTTTTATATATTATAACACGTTAAAACAACAAAAAACCACAACAATAAACAATTATAAAAATGATGTAAATTCCTTTGAAATTCATCTAAAGATTTGTTCTATGTATTTTTAAGAAGCTACATAAAAACAAAAACCCAGCACTTTCCTATAAGTGCTGGGTTTCTGCTTTACCTATTTTCCCGTATATCTTTTTCAATTTTCCGTAATGCTTTTTTTGATCCTCGCTGCAGATCATGCTGCTCTTTTCGATCTTTATAGCTAATAAATAGTGAATCGAGGTCATAGCCTTCGGGATATAATTCAGCAGCTTTGATTTCAAGAGCTACTCGCTTAACGTTTACTTCGATTAACTCATTTTGATAGAGTACGACTATATTGTTTATGTTGTTTTTAGACTGATACACAATCGCATGATTTTCATAATCTAACAGCTTTACTCGATCTCCCATTTGGTATTCAACACTGTCTTTCTTCTCTTCCTTCAAAACAGTTGGTTTTTTTATTTTATTTTCTCTCACGACTTCTGTATCATACGATTTGCTTTCCATATAGAACTTTGCTTTTTGTAAAATCTCTTCTTCTACCTTCATCTTCTTTGAAATCCAAAGTGCATTGCTTTCTCCAGATGTTCCAATTAACAGTTGATACAGCGGTTCTAATGTTTTACTGTTGAACTGCATCGCGGCATTCATAAAGTCAGGATGAATTTCTGAGAAACGCTTAATTTCTCCGTAATGCGTGGTCGCGACCGTTATGCAGCCCATATGATAAAACTTTTCTAAAATCGCAATCGCAAGTGCAGCTCCTTCATTCGGTTCGGTGCCGCTGCCGATTTCATCGAATAGAAGCAGCGTATTGTTCGTTGCTTTTTGCAAAATAGCCGATATATTCTTCATGTGGGAGGAAAAGGTGCTCAGCGCATTTTCAATACTTTGGTTGTCGCCGATATCGACAAAAACATGCTCAAACAGTGCAATTTCTGTTCCTTCATCAGCTGTAATATGAAACCCTAACATTGTAGCGAGCGTCAGCAGTCCAATCGTTTTTAAGACAACGGTTTTCCCTCCTGCGTTAGGTCCCGTAATAATTAAGCTTCGATAATTCTGACCAATTTCGAATTGAAGCGGAACAATTTCACCAGTTAACAGCGGGTGATATGCGCCTTTTAAATGGATATATCCATAATCGTTAATTTTAGGTTCGATTCCGTCTGCCTGTTTACTGTATTTTGCTTTGGCAAACATCATGTCGTATTGGCTAATTAGCTCTAAATTAATATGAATATCAGCTAGCTTCTCTAACACAAATCCTGTTAAAGACGCTAAAATTTGATATTCTTCTACCTCTTCTTCTGCTTTCAAAATCGCTAGTTCTGCATTCAGCTTTGTAATAGATGCAGGCTCTATGAACACTGTTGACCCTTTAGAGGATGTTTCAACAATTGTTCCTCCAACGTGATTTTTATAGGTGGCCTTAATCGGAATCGTATAGCGATCTCCTTTTTTACTGATGAAGAAGTCTTGAATATACTCTTTGTTTTTACTGTTTCGTAAAAATTTCGCAAGCTGTTCTGAAATCTTAGCTTCCGTTCCTTCCATATGTCTTCTGATACGCTTAAGCTCTTTGCTTGCCGCAGCGTCTACTTTTCCGGCTTTGATGGCAAAATTAATTTCCTCTTCTATACTTGTCAGTTCTTTCATCGAATGGGCATAGGAACTTAAGAGCGAAGCAAAAAATTCTTTATCCACCATATATTGTTTTACTTTTCTGCAGCCTTTTAAAAAATCGGATACGCGCATCAACTCTTCGGGCTCTAAAATCATGCCTTTTTCAAGCTTTTCAATGACTCTTCCTATACCTGAGACACCCGATAGCGGAAGTGATTTCTCAGCATCTAGAAGTCTTCGTGCTTCTGTTGTTTCTTTGAGTCGGTTTTTTACTGTTTTAAGAGATGTGCTCGGCTGAAGTTTATCCATTAATTGTTTTCCCAGCTCACTTACGCAGTGAGATTTTACGATTTCTTTTAATTCATGATACTGCAATTTTTCAAATGTCATCGTATTCATGGTTTTTCTCCTCACTATGATTTGTCATCACATATGAAGATACCTATTTATTAGAAGGCAATGAAAAAGGTAAACGAAAAAAAACTGTGGTGATCCCACAGCTTTTTGCGTTCATAAGGTGTCTAGAGCACATATCATAAAAGAAAGCTCTGTAAAAACAGACGCCTCTCTGACGACAAATGCCGAACCCTTTATAAAGCATTGTAGGTATCTTCATAGGCAGTGAAATAAAGCCATAAGCAAATAAAGGGTACCTTCATTTTCAAAAAATACCCACCTTACTTATTCAATTTATTTCATTCAATTGTTCCTATTTAGATACTACTCCGCTCATAAAAGCACCTCATCTATATTTTTGTTTTCATTGGCTTCTAATTTACACTCTTATCATACTATATGAAAAAGCATACGTAAAGGAGACAGTAAAAAGCTCAAGAGCATAACTTGAGCTTTCATGACAAAAGAAAAAAACGAAGCAGCGCCATCATTCCAACTCCGCTAATAACGGTGATGGATAAACTTTTTGTTTTCAGCGCAATCAGTAAAGTTGGAATGACTACGATGATGACGGGCCAATTAACTTTTACGTTGTCATTTGTTTGAATGATAAAGTTTTCTACAACAAGTGCTGTTAAAATACAAATAGGAATGTAAGATAACCATTTTAGTATCGGTTCTGGCAGCGCGATGTTACGCACAACTAAAAACGGAACAATACGAGGAACTACGGTAACAAGGGCACACCCTAAAATGATGATAAGTGTTGGGTAGTGGATACTCATTTATCCGTCACCACCCCAATTGTCGCTACAATAATCGTTGAAATCAATACAGCCACATGTGAAGGCACCAAAAAAGACAGCACAATCATAAGAATCGCCATATAAAGGATTAAACGTAAATAATGATTAAGCTTTGAAGGTAACACGCTTTCGATTTGTAAAACAAGCAGAGCTAAAAACATAGCTGTCAAGGCAAAATCAAATCCAAAGGCTTCTGGATTTGATAGCAAATGGCCAAAAATAGCTCCTACCGTACAGGCGATAATCCAGCTGACGTAAGCTGTTACATTTAATCCGTTCATCCAGCGGTCATTAATTGGCTCGCCTTTTGCAATTTTACTTGAAGACACCCCAAATGATTCATCTGTCAGAAGCGCTCCAATTCCAACATTTTTTAATAATGAATATTTTGTAAATTTAGGCGCGACCGTAGCACTCAAAAGAAAATGTCGTAAGTTAACAATGAATGTTGTAAGAATAATAGCTGAAATTGAGCTGTTAGCAACCATCAGCGCACAAATAATAAACTGAGCAGCCCCGGCATACACGAGCGCCGATAATAAAGCAACTTCCATAACGGAAAGATGTGAAGACACTCCGACAATACCGGCGGCAAGACCTATACTTATGTAACCTAATAGCGTGGGGATACAATCCTTAGCCCCTTGTCTGAACGTTAAATCCATTTTTTCTCTTTGCTGTACTGCTTTTTCTGCGATCACCGTACTCCCTCCTTTTCTGCTATATTATACATCTATACGTTATATTAAACAACGGTATGTTATACTATCTTTATAATAGTTAAAGGAGAACAACAATGGACGCAATCCAAGATATTATTGCTAAAAATCTTGTTAAATTACGAAAAAATCGAAATTTGACGCTTGATCAAGTTTCCGAATTAACGGGTGTTAGTAAAGCAATGCTTGCACAAATTGAAAAAGGTAAATCCAGCCCGACGGTTACTACGCTTTGGAAAATCGCCAACGGTCTTCAAGTCTCTTTTTCTGTATTTATGAAAGAAGACACCCCGGATGTACAGAAAGTAAGCATAAAACAGCTAGATCCCATCACGGACAACAAAGGTGATTACTTAGTTTATTCTTTTTTTCCTTATCACCCAGAAAAAAAGTTTGAAATTTACATCGTCACATTAAAGCCTGGATGCGTGCATGAAGCGAAAACTCATTTAGGAGATGAATACTTGCTTATTAAAGAAGGAGAATTAACGGTTCGTTTTGAAAGCGAAGAACATGAATTAGTCTCAGGAGACGCTCTGCATTTTTCAGGAAATACCTCTCATAGCTATATAAATTCTTCTGAAGAAAAAGAAGCAAGCTTTTTTCTGCTTATGCACTATCCCGAATCATAAAATAGATAATAAAAAAGAACGTACGGATGATTCGTACGTTCTTTTTTTATTAAGCTGCGTGCGCTTGTTCTTTTTTCATTTTTTTGTTTTTCATGTACCCAATGCCTACAACAGCAACAGTTAAGATAATTTGAACAGCGAGGTGTAAAGCTGTACTTGGAACAAATCCGCCGATAATCTTATCTTCAACAATCATTTTTCCTGCAGACCATGCGAGCATCGCTGCTCCAGCATAAATGATAATCGGAAATTTTTCCATTGCTTTCATAATAAAACTGCTTCCCCAAATAATAATCGGAATTGAAATTAATACACCAATCATAATTGGGACAAATTCGTGAGCTACACCTGCTAAAGCTAATACGTTGTCTAATGACATGACCGCATCTGCAATGATGATGGTTTTAACCGCGCCCCATACCGTTGCTCCGCCTTGAGGATTATCACCGTGATTATGATTATCCGCTAATAATTTATATGCAATCCATACTAGCATCAAACCGCCGACCGCTCCGATTAATGGGATTTTTAATAAAGGAACAATAATAGCCGCAAATAATAATCGAAGACCAATCGCGCCGCCTGTTCCAATTAAAATCGCTCTTTTTTGTAAATCTTTTGGTACGTTACGAGCCGCCATTGCAATGACAATCGCGTTATCACCGCTTAAAATTAAATCAAGAAAAATAATTTGCAGCAAACCTTGCACTGATACGCCAATTAGTTCCTCCATAGTTACCTCCACTTTCTTTTTTTATGTAACGTTTCTCCTCTAAATGTCCGAGTCTTTTCCTCCTTTTTTATAATTGAATACAAAAAAGACCCTTACCAAATAAGCGGTAAAGGTCTTGCTAACAACATAATGTCGCCAACAAAGCCGAGAGATAATCTCTGTAATGACGACTTTGCTGTTAAAGCTACTCCCCTTTAGGAGATACGTTCAATTATTTGTTTTTATCTACACCACTTATACTATAGCACCTCCTACATTCTGTCAATCGTTTTTTTGTTCACTCTCACTGCAGTGAAATTACTGTCGCTTTTCTAGAAATGATGTCGAAAAATGAATGACAGCAAAACGCTCGGATCTGCCAACGCTTCTTCTAAAGGAACGTACTCTGTAAAAATACCAGCGCAAAAAAAAGCACTACTCTTACCGTCACGGCCAAAGACGGTGCGGGCAATGTTAGCAGCGGAGCTACAACAAAAGTCGTTAAGCATTAATCAAAGAAGGAGGTGACTATAGTCACCTCCTTCTTTGATGTAGTTAAAAACCGTTTTTTATGTAAAGCGATGGTCCACGCTTTCTCTTTCAATCAATTCATAGTTAGAAAGCGTAAGTTTCTCAACTTGTTCTCCGTTGACTAGCTTAATGATTCGCTGCGCTCCCATTTGTCCCGCTTCTTTATAGTAATAGTTCACAGTCGTTAAGCTTGGATGAATCACCCCTGTAATTTCATAGCCTCCAAAGCCGGTAATCGATACATCTTCAGGAACGCGCTGCCCGTTCAAATAAGCTGCCTTTAACGTGCCGAGCGCAATGTTATCGGTCGCACATACAATAATGGACGGATTAAATTCTTTTATCACAGCCGTAGCCGCTCCGATTGCATCGCTCATGTTAAAGCTTGTTTGATAACAGCGGATTTCACAATCACTGTCTTTAAGACCTTGCTTTAAGCCTTCTTTTCTCTTTACACCTACAGCTATGTCTTTTTCTGTTACGCCTAAAAAAGCGATTTTTTTATGCCCTTTTTCCCCTATGTACCTACCAATGTCACATGCAGCCTCGTAGTCTTGGTGAATTAAACTGTGGACTTCTTCATGCTGCTGTCCAATTAGCAAAACAGGAATTGAAATTGTGCGGAACGCTTCTAAATGAGCTTTTGTGATTTGAACGGCAAGCAGGATAATACCAGCTACCTTCTGCTTAGCCAGCGTATAGATATTTTCGATTTCTCTTTCTAAATCTTGATTAGAATTTGAAACAATCATTTGATAGTGGTGGTCTCTAAGTTCTTGGTCAATACCATCTAATGTGCGGGAAGTCGCAAAAGAACCCATGCGCGGAACAATTACACCGATGATATTTGTTTTTTTTGCTTTTAAGCTTTGAGCAAAAGCATTTGGGCTATAGTTTGTTTCTTTAATAATCCCTTCGATTTTTCGTTTCGTCGCATCGCTCACAGACCCTCCGTTAAGGTAGCGGGATACAGTGCTTTTTGCTACTCCTGCAAGCCGAGCGATATCTGCAATAGTTGTCATTCTCTCATCTCCGTATTTTGTTGCTGTTTCTTTCACAGTATACACGAATATCACGTGCATATTAAGTAACTGCTTTACTTTTTGATTCATAAGCGGTATGATACCCAAAACGCGGACAAACATTATCCACGTTGTACACATATAGCAGGAGATGATGTTTTTGCATATGAAAACAGGCGTTGAGCAATCGGTGTATGCCATTTTACTGCTTACGTTTTTACCTGAAAAAGCTGTGTTGCCAGGAGATGTCATCAGCACTCAGCTTGGAGGGTCGCCTACGTATTTTCAAAAGCTTCTTCGCAAGCTGGTTAGCGCTGATTTACTTGCTTCAGTTCCTGGGAGCAAAGGTGGATTTCGCTTAAAGAAAACACCGGAAGAAATCCGCATTTATGACGTATACGTAGCAATCGAAGGCAAGCAGTCTCTTTATTCATCAAGCGGTATTTTTCACGATATGCTTAACTTAAAAGACAAAGATATTTGCTTATTATCGGATTTAATGGAAGAAGCCGAATCTTCATGGCAGTCCATTTTAAAACGGCAAACTATTGCCATGCTCACAAATGAAATTCACAAAAAATGTCCGAAAGAAAACCTGGACATGCTAAAAGCAACAGTAGAAGAAAAAATGGTGCTGTAGTACACAAAGGAGATCATCATGGAAAACTTAAATAGATATTTTGATTTATTCGATCAATCACGTACAAGCGAACAAGCATTTGAAGAATTAGTCAGCCTTTTTTCAGACGATATCGTATTTGTCTTAAACGGCCACGAAAAGCAAGGCATTGAAAACTGGAAGCTGTTTGTGAAAATGGTTTTTAAAGAAAATGCTGATATTAAGCATATGTTCGAAGGCTGGAAAGCAGTTGAAGGTACAGCTATGTTTGAAACGCCTTGGGCAGTATGCGGAAAACGTGCATCTGGCAGCGTATTTACTCAAACGGGAAAAGATATTGCTAAGCTAGACGACAACGGAAAAATTAGCTATTTAGAAAATGTACCTGACGATACAAACATGTTTGATACGTATAAAAACTAATATGTAAAAAGAAGGGCTCCACTGGCCCTTCTTTTTTCACGGGGCAAATCCCTCTTGAGAAAGATAAATCATTGAAGAAGGATAAAATTTTTCAAAATAACGAATGGCTTTGATATGAATGTCTTTGTCATACCAGTCTAGGAAACCGTGCTGCTCAAATAGTTCCGGCATCCCTAGCCTTTTAGACGTTTTACCTAAGGAACCGTCTCCTAAGTACAACGTGTCAATGCAAATCCGGTCCATCATTCCTTTTATTTTTTCAGGAAATTCAGGCGTGAAAGGAAGCATAGGAGCAATCGTTACTTGCGTTGAAATTCCGCTTTCTTTTACTTGTTTTAACGCGTCCATACGAAGTTTTATCCCCGGAGCATAAGGAGAAAAAATCTGTTTTACATCTTCTCGGTCTGTTTCAACAGTCATTGATACGCGAAGATCACATACTTTTTGAAGTTCTAAAAGCAAATCAATATCCCTTGTCACAAGCGGCGACCTTGTTTGAATCAATAAAAAATCAGGCGGATGATCGAGCATCATTTCTAAAAGGGCGCGGGTGATGCCTGCTTTTCGCTCAACCGGCTGATATGGATCTGTCGCTGAAGACATAAAGATGCGCACCGGCTGCTTTTTTATTCGAAGTTTTTGTATTTCTTTTTGGTAGACTTCAGCTGCGTTGACTTTTAGCTCCAGCCATGTCCCCCACTCCATCTCTTTAAAACGCTGAATCGGCAGCTCTCGCACGTAGCAAAATTTGCAGGAAAATGCGCATCCGGCATACGGATTTAAACTATGAGTATAACCCGATGCCAAAAAGCCGGTTGCTTTTGTTAAAATACTTCTCGAAACTACGTCTCTTTCATTCATCTTTCTCACCTCTTTGTCCAATCAGCATATTAAGTTCACAGATCAAAAAAACTACTTTCCACATGGAAAGTAGCTCTGTACACCCTCAGCTCATCAACTGTTTTTCTTTTCATTTGTCATTTCAAGTAAAGAGGTTAAATATGAATTTAACTCAAATTGGTCCTTTTCAATAAAATCAGATAATACCGGCTGCTCTTCTTTTCTCATCTTTCTCCACTCCTTTTGTTTTTTATGTATGTGTTTTCATTCATCAATGGATAAAAGTAATGTACTTAACTCTACCCGTATTAAAACAAAAATAATCATGGTATTTTATACTATTTTTAAATTTATACGCCTTTTATTTGTATATTTTTTACAACATCACGCACATTAAGATTAACAAACGTATAAGCTTGATTAACATCTCACTTCATATAAGGAGGAATAACAAACATGAATCATGAACAAAAATCCACGCTGTCTCCTGTCTCACAAGAGCAGCAAAGCCCGGATACTCAACTAACAGAAAAAGAAGAACGTATGCCGGAATACACGCATACTTCGCTTAATCCAGATTCATAGAACAAAAAGAGAAATGCACCGGCATTTCTCTTTTTAATTTTAAGACAAACATACAAATACTGGAATATAATGATGTGTTATACTTTTTTTGTTGATCATAACATTAAGACAAATGGAGGTAATTACATTTAACATGGCGAATGGGTACGATTATCTATTAATTACAAGGGAGAATGAGCATGAAGAAAAAAGCAATAAGGGCAGTTTGTGCTCTTTTAACGGTGTTCATGTTAAGTGCCTGCAGTACTGAAGACGTTGTGACAAACGAATCAGAGCCGGAAGTTTCTGTTTCTACTACAGTTAAACCGCTGACGAAAAAAGAATTTAGTGAAGTTGAAACATCAGAGTTAACAAGCGCTTCTAAAGAAGATTTTCGCAACGTGCGTATGATTCTTACGTTACGCGGGACGGATTACCTGTCATATATTCAAGTTAAGCTACCTCACTATAGAGAAGCTTTTAATAACATTAAAGACGATCAGCAAATAAGATATTGGTTTGGCAGCGGTGCAGATGAAGAGCAAGAAAATAAAAATATCTATACGAGGGAATTTGTACTTTACACGAACGGCTTAAACGATAAGCAAATTAAAGAAATTTTGGCAACAGGTAAGGTAAAAACGTCGTGGGTATTAAAGGATACAAAAACGAAGGAGCAAGAGGAATTCGATGCCGGTGAAAACATAGAGTTTGAAGCAAAATAATGAATGCCCAACTAACAAAAGCCCCCTTTATTAAAAGAGGGCTTTCTCTTATTATATGAAGAACGACTACCTTATTACCTACAGCTAAAGGGTTTGATTTGAGGCCAGACCTTCAGAATGCAGCATATCTCCTAGGCTATCTACCCGTTATAAACGCTAGCGCATGTTCCGGGTTTTGGCTCATAGTAACAGTGATTTTTGTATTGACCAGAAGCCGGTTGACCGTACCAGCTTGGAGGGCATGGAGCGGATGGATTAAAGTACCACAAGGCATATTTCCCCGGGTGCTCTCTCCAATAATCCAAATTCTTTTTGGCTAACCTTTTTTCAACACCTCTTGCTCTTTGATAAAATACGTTTCCTTTTTGAACAGCTTCAAACGAATAGTTGCCTCCCTGCACTTGATAAATAACTTGCGGAACTGATCTTAAATTTTTGAAATCTAAACAGTTTGCTTTAAGACGATTTACAATGACATTTCCAACATACAGCATCCCTTGTTTTCCTTCGCCTTCAGCTTCTGCTCTCATCATCCTTGCCATTAAAGCAACGTCTGAATCTCGATAATTTACTCTTGGCATTTTTTCACCCCAAAAATATACTATGAAAAAAAGACTGTCTTGATGTCACTGTCCCTAAAATAACAATGGCTGGATGTTAAATACATGATTCACACACTGACATTACAGAAAGAGTCTCTATTATAAAGAGCTTATCCTTTTTCATAATACAGCTGAGCAATTTGCCCGTACTGCTTCATATGAGTTAGCTTCAAGTTCATTTCTGGAATCCCTTGTTTAAATAGCGGAATACCAGCCCCAAGCAAAACGGGAATGACCGATATGATAAATTCATCCACCCTCTCTGCTTTTAAGAAATCAGCGAGAATATCAGCGCCTCCTACTAGCCATATTTTTTTATTGTCTTGGTTGACGTTGTTGAGAAATGACGTCACGCTTTCGTTTACAAACTCTACATATTGATTTTTTCCTTGAGCAGAGCGGCTAAACACGTAGCACTTTTTATCGTGATAAGGAAAATCTGATGTGAGCTTCAGCACGTGGTCGTACGTAGCCTTTCCCATAACGACCGCATCACACGTTTGATAAAACGCTTCATAGCCGTTGTCTCCCTCTCCTTCTACGCTTTCTAGCCAGTCACTCTCTCCGTTTTCTCTTGCAATATACCCATCTAAGCTTGCGGCAATATATACGACGATTTTTTTCTTCATTACTTTTTCTCCTTTCAATTTTACTGTTTCTGTATGATATCATCTTAATACGACACTTTTTGTCATATTAAAAGAAAAAGGTGAAAATAAATGGCTAAGTCTAGACGACTGGTTGATATGCTCATGTTTATTAATACAAAAAGAACGTTTACGGCAAAAGAACTAGCAGAGGAATTTGGTCTTTCCGTGCGGACCGTTCAGCGCTATTTGCTGGACTTAAGTGAATTAGGGCTGCCTCTGTACGGTGAAAAAGGACGGAGTGGCGGATACAAAGTGTTAAAAAATCGTATTCTCCCTCCTATTTTATTTACGGAAGAAGAAGCCATTTCTATCTTTTTTGCTTATCAAGCCCTGCAGTATTATCATGACCTTCCATTTGATGCAGAAATTCATGCGGCTCTTCAAAAATTTTATGTATACTTGTCTGAAGAAACAAAGAAGAAAGTAGATAAAATGAGTGCTTATATTGCGTTTTGGAATCCTGAAAGAAATCTAGACACCCCTTATTTAAAAGAGCTGTTAGAAGCGAGCCTTGCAGGAAAATATATTGAATTTCTTTATGATTCAAAGACGGGTCAAACAAGAAAACAAGTCAAGCCTCTTGGCATTTATGCTCATAACGGTTTGTGGTACTGCCCCGCTTATTCCTACGATAAACAAAAAGTGTTATTGTTTCGAGCGGATCGTATTCACTCGTTAAAAATTTTAGAAAAAGACGAAAATATGTCTCTTACGTTAAAGAAATGGCTTGAAACAGAACCCGTAAATACACAGCCTATTTCGTTAAAAGTAACCTTGACGCACGAAGGCGTTCGTCAGTGTAAAGGAGTTCCGTGGCTTGAAAATCATGTGAGGATAACGCATGATGGCGGTGGCTATATTGATACGATAACTGATGGAAATGAACTAAACTACATGGCTTCTTTCTTCTATACCCTAGGTGCTCATGCTCTTATTGAAGAACCTATGGAACTAATTGAAAAGCTCTGCTATCACGCAGAAGAAACGCTAAGGCGCTATAAAAAAGAGGTTAAGACATAACGAAATCAATTCAATCTAAAGACGAACAAATGGAATAAAGGAGCTCATATGAATGGCTTGTGACACCGCTGTTGATTTCCGTGCAAGACTTCGCTTTCCGCGGGCGGCCGATGAGCCTCCTCGTCGCTTACGCTCCTGCGGGGTCTCATCTGTTCCGCTTTTCCCGCAGGAGTCTTCGCCTTGCCCTCCAATCAACAGCTAGAAGCCACTAAATAGAATAAATGCATCTTCACCCTAACTATAAAAAATCCGAACGATTCATCGCTCGGATCTTTCTTCAACCAACTAAACTACTTTTGTCCTAGCCTCTTTTTAATTTATCCAGCCCACACGTCTTTTGCGTATCGGCTCTTTTCTTCTAACTGCTGCAGCCATAAGCGAGCGTCTGCTTCACTCACTTCATGAACTTCAGCGTAGCTTTTAATAAGCGTAGCTTCAACGTCAGGTGCCATTTGGCTTCCGTCTCCGCAAATATAGAAGTGGGCTCCTTGATCAAGAAGTTCAATCAATTTCTTACCGTCTTGTTCCATAACGTGCTGAACGTATGTTTTCGGCTGATTTGGTACGCGAGAAAAAGCGGTATGAAGCGTAATGATGCCTTCATTTTGTGCGTTTTCAAGCTCTTCTTGATAAAGATAGTCTTCATGAGGGGAACGGCAGCCAAAGTATAAATGCGCTTCTCCAAGCAACTCTCCCTGTTCTTTTAGCTGCTTGCGAGCCTGCACAAAGCCTCTAAACGGCGCAACGCCTGTTCCCGGTCCGACCATGATAAGTGGTGTTGCAGGGTCTTTAGGTAGCGTAAAGCCTGACTGCGGTGTGGAAATAAAGCACGTAATCGTATCTCCTTCTTGCAGCTCGGCAAGATAGTTCGACGCAATTCCTTTGTACTCTCCATATCCGCTCCACGCTTCTCCTGAAACAACGCTGACCGTGATGCTTGCTTGTTTTTCATCGACACGCGGTGATGAAGAAATTGAGTAATAGCGCGGACGTATGCTTGGAAGAAGTGCGATAAATTCGCTGAACTCCATTTCACACGCCGGATATTTTTCAAGCAGTTCAAGCATCGTTAAGCGTTTTGTTAGCACTTGTTCTTTATACGCTTGCTTTTCAAGCAAGGCTTCAAGCTCCACTTTATGCGGCGGGCAGACTGTTTTAGCAGCCATTGCGCGAAGCTGCGTGCGCGTAACAGGATCTTGAAGCTCCACGTATTGTAGAAGCTCTTCTACTGATACTGTTTTACCGAGTGGTAAATGAGCTAATTTTTCTTCTTCTGCTTCCAGACGGATTTGCTGTGATAAATCTAGACCGAACCTTGTTGTTACACGACTTACTATTCCTTCATAGTTGCGTGGAATAACGCCTAAATGATCTCCTTCTTGATAAGAAACTTCTTTTGGAAGTTCAATTTCAAGATGACGCGTGCTTCGTGCACTGCCTGGTTGTTGAAGTTCTTTGCTTCCTACAACGTTCGCTGAAAACGCACCGTGCATTTTCGCAAGCGGCATGTCCTCAGCGCTGTCGACAAATTGAAGTGAAAGCGTAGACGCATGATCTTCACTGTTTTCAATGTCGAGATTAAAGTAGGCTGCTAAGTCACTCCACATGTGTTCACGCCATTCTTCATAGGTTCCTTCAAAGTCGTCGCTTGCATCTGCTTCACCGCGTTCAGCTATGTTTTCTGCCCCTTTAGCGGCAAGCGTTTCATCGATAAAAGCAGGCACTTTTTGATACGTTGTAGCCCAGTTTTTATCTCCGCATCCAAATACGGAGTAGCGAACACCTTTTACTTCATCAGCAGACGCTTGGTCTAACCAGTCGACAAATTGTTTTGCGTTGTCAGGTGGATGTCCGTTATAAGAAGCCGTTACAATTAAAACAGCTCCTTCACTCGGAAGATTTCCTGCGTGGGAATCAAGCGTTGCGACTTGCGGTGCAAAGCCTTTGCTCATCGCAATATCCGCTAAATCACGCGCCGTTCCTTCAGCCGTTCCCATGTTCGAACCGTATAGCACAAGCAGCGGCGTATTATGAGCGTTTTCTACGGTTTTGCGCTCTTTTTTAGCTGACTGCTCTCGGCTTGGTGAAGGAATGCCGCCAAGCGGAATTTGTTTCGATTTTGCTTTTACAACAAATCCTTCAGGTTTTAACGTTAAGGTTTCTTTAATATCTAGCTCGTAGTTTGTATGATCTTCAAAATCAAAGTGTTTTAGCATCATACCAAGTACAAGCGTTGCTTCATGAAGAGCGAACTGCTGACCAATACACGCTCGCTGACCGTTTCCAAACGGTTTGAACGCATGCTGCGGAATCGCGCTTGGATTTTCAAAACGCTCTGGGTGGAACTCTTCCACATCTTCTCCCCAAATTGTTTTATCACGATGAAGCTGAGGAATAAGGACCATCAGTTCATCACCTTTTTCTAAAGGATATTCTCCTCCAAGCAGCGTATCCTCTTTTGCATATAGAGAGAACGCAGGAGCCGTTGGCCATAAGCGCAGCGCTTCGTTCAAGACCATCCCAACATATTTGAGCTGCTTTACTTGTTTGTAGCTTGGAACGGGATCTACAAGAACTCGTTCTGCTTCTTCTGCTGCTTTTTGTAAGACGTGTGGATTTTTGACTAAGAAATACAGCGCAAATGATAAAAGACCGCTTGTTGTTTCATGTCCGGCAATTAAGAAAGTAATAATTTGATAGCGAATATTCTCGTCATCAAGCGGTTCACCTGTTTCTGGGTCTTTTCCATTTAGCATATGTGTTAATAAATCATCGCTTTGTTCACCGCTTGCTTTGCGATCTGCGATAATTTTATCTACTAGATCGTTCATCACCTTAATGTCTTCTTGAAACTGGCGATTATTTTCATCATAAGCTGGGTCATCTGGATTTGCTCGCTGCAGCTTATTCATCGCTTCATCTAGTGCACGGACCATACTTGTAATAAACGGATGAGGCTGATCTCGATAAAAGCTGTTAAAGCGATAATTGAAACCGCAAAGACCGATTGTATCAAGCGTTAAGCGCGTCATATCTTCTGGTACTTCAATATGCTCATCTGCATTTAGACGCTCCCACTTTTGAACAAGCTGCACGGCGATATCTACCATCATCGCATGATAGCCTTTCATTGCTTGCTGACTGAAGCTTGGAAGCAAGATATTATGGGCTTTTTTCCAGTTTTTTTCGTGCGTCCAGCTTGTAAATAAACCGTCTCCTGCAAAATCACGCACAAATTTAAGCGCTTGACTTAAGTTTTTATCGAAGCGGGATTCATCGCATGCTTCTTTGACTAGACGCTGACTCGATAAGTAGCGCGTCACGCGGCCAGGTGCTTCAAACTTAAAAATTTCTCCGAGCTCTTTTGAAATATTCATGAGCGCTTGAATCGGTTTATCTGTGTTTAATAACGGTAAGTTTTTAAGATCCCCAAAAGTTTTTGGCTGAGGCATTTCTTTAATTGTCATCATATCCCTCTTTCACTTGTTAAGTTTCATGATTGTCTGCTAAGTGCTGCCCACAGACTCTCTTCTACACCGGCAAGAAGTTCCTCAGTTAAAGATAAATAGTCATTTTCAATCATTTCGTATACTTCCATAAAACTTCCAAATAAAATAGCAATTAGCGCATTTTCAGGAAGGTTTCTAATAATGCCTTGCTTTTGTCCTTCTCTAAAGAACGTGCAAACAAATTCCACTAGCTTTTGGTAAGCTAAGCGGCTCTTTTCAGTTAAAAAAGCTCCTTGGCTATGAGTTTTGATAAAACCAAGAGCGCGAGGATGATTTTTAGTGAATGTCACCATCCCTTCAAAGATATGATGAAATCCATCTCGATATCCGTCTCTTTCGTTTGCCAGACCGCTTTCAATGCACTGTAAAAACTCATTTACATGCTGTTGAAATAATTCATTTACAAGGCTTTCTTTATTTTTAAAGTAGCGATAAATTGTTCCTGCTCCTACTTTGGCATTTTCTGCAATCATTGGCATCGTTGTTGCATCAAATCCTCTTTCTGCAAACAGCAGAAGCGAAGCAGAAAAAATCGCTTTTTGTTTTGTTGGAGTAGATTCCACTTTATCACCTCTTTTCGAAAACGGAATGAACGTTCATTCCGCTACAATTACAAGTATAAAAAACTGTCTCTTAATAGTAAAAAGATAACTAAAAAAGTGGAAAGAAAAGGTTCTTTCACTCTAAATTTATACCATTTAAAGGTAATTAACAGAGTCTTTCAGAATCTTTTGTGCTTACAGAAAATTAGTCCACTTATCCCCTCTATTATCATAAATTAACAATTTGATATTTAGCTTTAAGTTTAAAGAAAAAGTAAAGCGGAAATAGAAAAGTGTTACATAAGGCGTAAAGGAGGACAAAAGATGAATCAAGCAAGAGTTATAGAATATGAAGAAATGCTTCGTTCAGCCATGCTTTCTAGTAACGTAGAGCTGTTAGAAGAATTGCTTTCAGATGAGCTTATTTTTGTGAATCACCTTGGGCAATGGTTGTCAAAAGAGGAAGATATAAATGCTCATCGTTCAAAAAGTCTTGATATAGAGGGCATCGAAGTTTTAGAACAAGAAATTAAACTGTTTCAAGACCTTGCCGTTACAGTTACAAAAGTAGCGTTAAATGGGTCGCTGGCAACCGGTGAAGCCATTGGAGGAGAATACTGCTATACACGAGTTTGGAAAAATGTTGAAGGAACATTAAAGGTTGTTTCTGGACACTGCAGTTCTAGCGTATAATCAACGTAGCCAAAATAAAAAACATCCCGCCTTTCATTTACTAAGGGGGATGTTCCTCTTGCTAGTTAAAAGATTTTCTTCCTGTCTCTGTCATCTTTTAAAATCTCAACCGCCTCACGGAACCGCTGTGAGTGAACAATCTCTCTTTCTCGTAAAAATCTTAAGCTGTCGTTCAGATCAGGATCATCTGATATATCAATTAACCATTGATATGTAGCTCTTGCTTTTTCTTCTGCAGCTATGTCTTCATAAAGATCTGCAATCGGATCTCCTTTTGCCTGTATATAAGTAGCTGTAAACGGAACGCCAGCAGCGTTATTGTAATAAAGTGCACTATCATGGTTCACATAGTGCTCTGCTAATCCAGCTGCCTTCAGCTGCTCCGGCGTTGCATCTTTTGTTAGCTTATAAATCATCGTAGCAATCATTTCAAGATGAGCAAACTCTTCTGTACCAATATCGTTTAGTAATCCAACAACTTTATCCGGAATCGTATAGCGCTGATTCAAATAACGCAACGCTGCTGCAAGCTCTCCGTCAGCTCCTCCGTACTGTTCCATTAAATATTTGGCAAGCGTTGGATTACACGTACTCACTTTAACTGGATACTGCAACTTTTTCTCATACACCCACATATAGTTCCCGCCTTTATCTGCTTATATTTGCCATGGCCAAGGGCTTGTTCCCCAGCTCCATTTCCCGTCGGTATAACTGTTTCCGTACTGCTGAAGCGGCCCGTACTTTGTCTCGAAGTTTCTTTTTAACTGCATAGCCTGCTGCGCGTATTCATTAAACTGCTGCATAGCCTGCTGGTCATCTGAATGAGTATCTAAATACAGCGTTAATTCTACTAGCGCAAAATCAATTGCCTGTATTTCTTCTAAATCCTGATAGTACTCTGGAGGTAGTTTTTTCATTCTTCATCCCTCTTCTTATCTTTGTATGGATTTTCATAGTAGTCCCAAAAAGCCGGCCACAGCGTTCCCTTTATTAACGCTTCTTTAGGCGAAAACTGCTGCATATTAGGCGGCTGAAATCCCATGTATAATTGAGGCGGTGTAGAATAATATTTAACTCCTATTGGTCGGCAAGGATCATAGATACTATGGAAAGGTTGATATACTTTAACCGGTGTAAACGTCTTTTTTGGATTGTTATCCATGAAAGGTCCCCCTCTAAAAACACAATCTACTTTATCCTATTCATCTTTTACTGAGTTCATGAAGGAATTTATTTCAGACTTAGGAACGAAACTTCTCCTCGTCAAAAAGGCCTGTATAAAAAACGTTATATTTGCCCAATCCCTTTAGGCAGCTTTCTCATACTTTATAAAATAGTGATAAAAAATAGAGGTGATTAAAAAATGGACATTAATTACATGGATTTTTATTCTTACCCAGCAAGATTTCCTGGACCTCTACTCCCGCCCGGTCCACCTAGACCACCAGGTGGTTTACCTACACCTAACCCGCAACAAGCCCCAACTTCTCCTCCACCAGCATTTATTCCAGCTCAACAAACGGCAACTCCATTTGCTGTTGACCCAGGAGCAATTTCTCTATGTCTATTCCGCGATACGTTCATATGGCTTAGAAACGGCTCTAGCTTCTGGTATTTTCCTATTTTTGTAGGCCCGCGATCGGTTGCAGGATTTAGATGGAACGGACGTTTTTGGACCATTTTTGGCGTGGATACACGACAAATTGTTTCGTTTACATGTTTTTAAACGTTAAAAAAAGAGATTGCGATCTAACTAAATCAATCCAATCTAAAGACGAACAAATTGGATAAATGATCTAGTATGGATTGCTTGTTACACCGCTGTTGATTTCCGTGCAAGACTACGCTTTCCGCGGGCGGCCGATGAGCCTCCTCGTCGCTTACGCTCCTGCGGGGTCTCACCTATTCCGCTTTTCCCGCAGGAGTCTTCGCCTTGCTCTCCAATCAACAGCTAGAAGCCACTACCCACTACATACATCATCACCATGAAAAAATCCGAACGAGTTGGATTCTCCATCAAGAATCTCGATTCATCGTTCGGATCTTCCTTCAACTAAAATACTTTTGTCCCAGTCTCTTTTTTGCTTAATAACTACTATTACACTATTGTCTTTATCCCAAAACCAATCAGCAGCAATCCGCTGCATTTCTGAAAAACTTTTTGAAATGCCGGTTTTTTCAGCCACTTTTTCACGTGATCTATTACATACACTAAAAGTAAAAACCACCCTACCGCTATGAGAGTAAGAATAAAACCAAGCATAAGCAGCTGTTGATTCGTATGAAAATCCAAGCTGATAAATTGAGGCATAAACGTAATATAAACTAATACTGTTTTAGGATTAAGAAAATTGCTAAGAGCTCCCTGTATGTATGATTCTTTATAGCAGGGATTAGATGAAGGCTTGACAGCTTGCGGGAAACTTTTGCATAATTCCTTTAAAGCGGTAAGCTTCAATATGTAAATCAGCATCAACGTGCGCTGTTCGAATTTCTTTTGCCATCAATCGCTCCCTCCTTGTTCTATACTAAGCTTTTTAACCATACCCTTCACTCGAAAATTTTTCTTGTATGATATTGCAAATAAGACCTTCTTCCATTACTTTTATCCGTTCAATTGAGAGTGGTACTAATCACTCTCAAGAGTGATTTCTCTTCTTTCCTCTAGCAATTTTCTGCTCAAATGATAAAATATAGACACATTTTATGGACGAAAGAAGGGATACCGTGAAATATAGACAAATTAAATGGCTGATTTTACTTCTTCCGACTCTGACCATCGCGCTTTGGGAGTATGTTCGCCACGCTTTTTTGCTTCTATATATTTCAATGGACATGGGAAATATGCTTTCTCCGCTGCTTGTCTTTTTTGTAACGCTTGTCTTTGTCCGCTATTTATTTTCTATTTTAGAAAAAATACAAGAAGAACTAAGGCAAGAAAAAGAAAAGAAAGCAGCGCTTATTGAGCGTGAAAAATTAGCGCGAGAACTGCATGACGGCATTGCGCAGTCGCTGTTTCTCCTATCTGTCAAAATGAATAAATTCGGAAGAAAAAACAAATTAGAGCAGCATCCTGATTTTATCCGAATGAAACAAACCCTGCAGCATGTCCATGACGATACGCGCCAAGCCATTACAAATTTAAAGCACTCTCCTTCTGACTCTTCAGAAAGCTGGACAGAAAGCATTCATCAATACGTAGATGATTTAACACATACTCATTTACTAGATGTAAATTTAGATTGGAGACTTTCAGAAACAACGCTGTCGAGAAAAGAAAAAAATGAGCTGTTTGCTTGTGTGAAAGAAGCGGCTATGAACGTAATTAAACATGCAAAAACGAATAAAATCTGGGTTACAGCCAGTGAAACTGCCAGCGGATGGATTTGTGAAATTACAGATTTCGGTATAGGTTTTACTTCCGAATCTCTCAAGTCCGGGCTTGGTTTACAAATTATGAAAGATCGTGCAAAGGATATGAACTGGGACTTTTCTATTCAGCGAAAACAGAACCAAACGACTGTTAGTATTAAAAAGGAGGTTACGTAAATGCAGCCGTTTCGTATTTTGATTGTAGATGATCACGCTCACGCGAGAGAAGGCATTCGCGATATTTTAGAAGAATATGAAGATTTTATTATTGTTGGCGAAGGAACCAACGGGCAAGAAGCAATTGAACTGACCAAAAAATTAATGCCTGATATTGTGCTAATGGACATTGGAATGCCTGTGATGAATGGATTAGAAGCAACCAAACAAATTAAGCTTCAGTTTCCATACGTTAAAATTGTTGTCATCACCGTTTCAGACGATATTACGGATTTATTTGATGCGCTGAAAAAAGGCGCACAGGGTTATTTATTAAAAAACCTGCAGTCTGAAGTATGGTACGACTATTTGCGTGCGTTCGCTTTAGATGAAGTTCCTATGTCAAAAGAAATTGCGTTTCAAATTTTAAAAGAGTTTCCGCAGGAAACATCGATTACAAAACCCGACACTCCCCTTTCTGCACGAGAGCTTGAAGTACTTCAATTAGTGGCTAAAGGACTGTCAAACCGCGATATCTCTGCGCAGTTATTCATTTCTGAACACACGGTAAAAAGCCATTTGAAAAATATTTTAAGCAAGCTTCATTTAGAAAATCGCGTACAGCTGACAAGCTATGCGTTTCAAAATGGCTTAATGAACTAACAGCTTTCACGAGCTGTTTTTTTTGTGTTTTAGTAGATGTGAAACATTCTATTCTTTTATAAATTATCTGAAAACTATAATGAAGTTATTAGCGTCTGGATATTGAAAATCAGAACGGATTCTTATAGGATTTTGTAGAAATAAGAATTAAAATGAAACAACTACTTGGGGGATGCTATGAAATTTTTGAAAATGCTTTTCAAACGAAAATATGTATGGTTTACTTTGATAGGAATCACTGCTTTTGTATACATAAACAATAGCTCTTTATTGACAAAAAGAAGCGGACAGCCTCTCCTTCTTGCTCATAGAGGCGTAGCTCAAACATTTAACATAAAAGGCATTCAAAATGATACGTGTACAGCAGAACGCATCTACAAACCTGAGCATTTTTTTTTAGAAAATACGATCCCTTCTATAAAAGAAGCCTTTAAAGACGGAGCTGACATTGTTGAGCTTGACGTTCACATTACAAAAGACAATCAGTTTGCTGTGTTCCATGATTGGACTCTCGATTGCCGGACGAACGGAACGGGCGTAACACGAGATTACACGATGGCCGAATTAAAAAAGTTTGATATTGGATACGGCTACACGGCAGACGGTGGAAAAACGCATCCTTTTCGCGGAAAAGGAGTCAACCTTATGCCTTCTCTAGACGAAGTGATGAAATACTTTCCGCACAAATCCTTTCTTATTCACGTAAAAAGCAACGACCCTGAAGAAGGAAAAAAACTAGCTGAGTACTTGTCACAACTTTCTAAAGAACGCTTAAAAAACATCACTGTGTATGGAGGAGACGAACCTATTGATTCGCTGAAAAAAGCGATGCCCAACCTAAAAGTTATGTCAAAAGCAACGATGAAATCTTGTCTTATTCCGTATATAGCAACCGGATGGACGGGATATGTGCCTAAAGCATGCGAAAACACTGAACTACATATACCTGAAAAGATCGGACCTTTTCTATGGGGATGGCCAAATCGCTTTTTAAATCGAATGGATTACATCAATACCCGAACTATTATTGTAGGCGGAAACGGAAGCGAATTTTCCACTGGATTTGATTCTACCGAAGACATAAAACGCCTTCCGGCTAATTATTCAGGTGGAATTTGGACAAATCGTATTGATCAGCTAGGTCCTTATTATAAAAAGGCAAAGAAATAAATGAAAAAGCATCTGCACTTTCTACGTGAAGCAGATGCTTTTTTTATCACCGACTCCCTCTTATAAGCCTTAACAATCACTCTCAGGGGTGATGGCTACTCCTTCCTTTCCTTCTATAATAAAAGCAAGTTATCTAGTAAAAAGGAGGAAAAGAGAAAAAATGATGCAGGAAAAGCGAGAAGAAACAACGAGTACAAATAAAAAAATCACGACGCGTTCTCAGAGTCTATACAAAGCCATATGGCGCTGGCATTTTTATGCAGGTTTGCTGTTTACTCCGTTTCTTCTTATATTAGCTGTTACTGGCGGCATGTATTTATTCAAGCCTCAAATTGAAGAAAGACTGTACCACGACTTGTATCATGTACAAGCTCAGTCACAATCCGTATCCCCTTCAGCACAAGTACAGGCCGTAAAAGAAAATTATCCAAGTGCTGATGTGTTGACTTATAAGCCCAGCGATCGCTCTACTCGTTCTTCAGAAGTAGGAATTTCATTAAAAGACCGTACATATACAATTTTTGTTAATCCTCAAAATGGCCATATCGTAGGAAAACTAGATGATTCGAGTCGCTTAATGAATCAAATTGAAGAATTTCACGGAGAGCTGATGGCAGGAACAGCCGGTGATCGCATTGTAGAGCTTGCGGCCTGCTGGGCGATTGTCTTAATTGTAACCGGCGCCTTTTTATGGTGGCCGCGTAAAAAAGACAAAATTAAAGGCGTGCTGATTCCTCGTTTTTCAAAAGGTAAAAACGTGCTTGCACGAGATCTTCATGTGGTACCGGCATTTTGGATTTCAGCCGGGATGCTTTTTCTCGTACTAACAGGACTCCCGTGGTCAGGACTGTGGGGCAATGCGTTTCAGCAAATCGCCACAAACGCAGGCGTTGGGTACCCTCCGTCTATTTGGGTAGGCAGTGCTCCTACTTCAACCGTGCAAACGAAAGATGTAGCAGTCGTGCCTTGGGGGGCTGAAACGTTAGAAATTCCAAACTCCACGGCTCAGCAATATACAAAAGTATCACTTGATGACATTGTCACGATTGCAAAAGAACAGCATATTCACGACGGCTACACCATTTCCATTCCGCAAGAACCTCAAGGCGTGTATACGCTCTCTGTTTTTTCACCAAAAGCACAGGATGAAACAACGATTCACCTCGATCAATATACCGGAGCCGTTTTAGCAGATTATCGGTACGACAATTATGGATTTATGGGCAAATTGATTGCACTTGGCATTACGCTTCATAAAGGCACACAGTTTGGGTTTATTAATCAGCTTATTGGTCTTATTATTTGTATCGGAATTGCTGGTATCGTTATCAGCGGAGCCTTACTGTGGTGGAAACGGAAACCCGCTAAAAACATGGGCGCTCCCAAAGTTCCTGAAGGAAATGCGATGCGAATAGTGACATGTATAATCGTGGTGTTTGGTCTTGTCTTTCCTTTAGTCGGGCTGTCATTGATTATTGTGTGGCTTTTAGATTTCTTTGTCATCAAACGAATTCCAGTATTGCAGCGGTTTTTAAACGCATGATTCATGAAACGATGTGAGGTGCAGTAACAATGAACAAATGGAAAATACCTGGATTGGTCATACTCAGTACCATTTTACTTTCCGCGTGCTCTGTAAACAGTGACGCAGACAAGCTCTACAAACAGCCAAAACCTCTGTCTGCGCATGTGATGCTTCCTGAACGTATAGAGCCACAGAGCATACGCGTAGTAGAAGTGCATGTGATGCAAGAAAATAAAACAGTGGATGACGCAGAAAGCGTTCAGTTTAAAGTTTGGAAAAAAGATGACCCCGCGAAAGTTCAAATAGCCAAAGCGCACTATAACGGTGGTATGTATACAGCCAAAGCAACGTTTAAAGATGATGGTGTTTACTACATTAAAACGGATATTAACGCACGCGGTGAGCATATCCTTCCTACTCAACAAGTAGCTGTGGGCAAATTATCTAAAGAAGATTTACGTTCACTGCAGCCAGCTAAAAACGAAACACATAATCATCACTCTCACCATTAGAGATAAGCTCACGCTCAGCTGCTGAACGTGAGCTTATTTTTATCTTATCAATTCTAGCTAGTTCCATTATATGTTTTTACATTTTTTTCATATTGCTTTAAAATAAAAGTGACAAACGTTTTATAAAGGAGTTTTACAGATTGAAAAAAGTTGTTTCTGGTATTTTAATTTTAGTATTAGCCATTATTGTCATGATTGAAGGAAATCCGTTAGAGCAAAACTCTTCGACTTCAACGAATACCTCCTACGATGAAGTAATTACCTTCCCTGCTGATCGTTACCCTGAAACTGCAGCGCATATTCAACATGCAATCGATAAAGGAAAATCGGCTGTTTGTACAATTGACCGAGACGGTGCTGAGGAAAACCGCCGTGAATCTTTAAAAGGAATTGCGACTAAAAGCGGCTATGATCGAGATGAGTTTCCTATGGCCTTTTGTGAAGAAGGCGGAAGCGGTGCAGATATTGAATATGTAGAGCCTTCAGACAACCGAGGCGCCGGGTCTTGGATCTCACATCAAGTAGATGAGTTTCCAGACGGCACGAAGGTTTTAATTGAAGTGAAGTAAAAAGGAATGGTCATGATCACTGTTCTTTTTTTATGTTGAGAGTCTGTATAAGAAAAAGAATAAAAAAGAAGAATTGTTCTTGCCTAAAGATACTCTTCACTTTTAAAATAAAAATGTATGTTATACATATATGTATCATCGTTTTATAGGAGGAATGAGTTTCTTGGACAATCTATGGCAGCAGTTACTTCCTGCCTCATGGCAATTAACTTTATTTATTTTCTTTTTTGTCTATATCTTGCGTTACAAACAAGAGAATAAATTCAGCATGCAGCTTCACTTGCTGCTCAAGTTTTTTTATGCCGTTATTTTGATTTTAAATGCGGTGTTGTTTTTACTGGAAAGTCAGCGCGATTTTCTTTTTTATGCAACGCTTTTTATGAGTATCCTGACAATTATTTTAATGGAGTTCACGCTTTCTGCTAAAAAACAGAACGAGCTTGATTTTATTTCAGCCGTCTCTTGCTGTGTTCTTCCGATTTTTATTTCTTTACTTGAACTTAGTTAATGAAACAAAGGCCTCTGGTGAATCAGAGGCCTTTGTTATGTTATTGATCTTTGTTGTTTCGATCCATCATATCTTTTGGATCTTCTACAATATCTTCCCGATCACGGTTATTGTCTTTTTCATCATCTCTATACATCTTGTCATTTTTATCTACACCAGGTACGTTATTGTTGTTCATGTTATCTAGGCCTGTGTTTACGAATGCCACGTATACTTTGTCGATTTTACTATCTGCTTCTCTTACACGATCTGCAATTTTTTGTTCAAAATCAGTTGAAACTTCATGATAATTATCGCCATTAAACGTTACGTTGTTGACCTTGCCGTTATCATTATTGTCCGCTGCGTCATTTCCAGCTAGGTCTACCGTTACATAGGCGTTATTATTATCGCGAAGCACATACGCATCATCAACTTCCTTCATATCTTCTACATTTTGTGCTGCTTCAACTGACTTGGTCGGCTGATCAGTGTTATCCATTGGTATATTGTTATCAACCCCGTCGTTTGTAGAAGTGTTGCGTAATCCATTTTGAGTGTTATCCATTGCGTTATTGTCTTTATTTCCTCCACATGCAGCTAAGCCTGAAAGAAAAAGAACTGAAGAAGCAATGATAAGTCCTTTTTTCATTTTTTCCATCTCCTTAATTATAGTTTGCAGTCGTATTATGCTTAATTTTTGTAAAACTATTCAGAGGAGATGGAGGCGTTCCAAAACTTTTTCTTCTAAGCTTACTTAAAAATACACCGATTCACTGAATGGCTGAACCAACAAGAATAATTCATATAAGTTAAAATAAATTCCTCAATATAAAAACAGTATATTTGTTACTAAACTTTTCATCCATTCATTTTTCACGAAGAAACCCTCTTTTGATGACAACACAAAAAAATGCTTCGTATGTCCAACGAAGCATCTTTTTTTCTCACAGTTATTACTCTTAGCTCACTTTTCTAAGCTAAACTGCTCGTGAGGCAGTTAATTTCTCGATGGGTGCTTGTTCGATGTCTGCTGCTGATACACTCAGTAATTTTTCTAAAACAGCCGTTATGTCCTGATTTGTTTCATCACTTTTTTTGCAATCATTAATATGCTGCTTTAATAGATTTTTATATGCTTCCGTATGAATGAGCCACTGACTTAACAGCTCTTTCGTCGCCTTTCTTTCCTCTTCGCTTTTAGCGCCGAATAAGCTTTCCATATCAGGCTCTTGAATAATTAGCTTACTAAAATCTTCGCTTACTGCAAGCCAAAAATAGTTTTGCTCATATTCGTAATATCTATGTTCTTTTAATAAAAAGTAGCCAATCTCAAATTCAATGCGATAAAGCGGCTGATTTGCTTCCGGCGCATGAAGGCTTTTAAAGTTAATATGTTCTACGTCGTCTACGTAAAGCTCTGAACCGTATTGGGTTTTAATAATCTTAGCGTCTACTGTATTCATAATGTTTACCTCTTTAGGGATATTAGCTTCAAAGAACGTGAGCATCTTCTCTCTAGAATGTGCACGTTCTTTATCTTTTGCTTATTTTTGAACAGCGTTTTTCCAATCAGCTGCAAACTTTTCAATTCCTTGTTCTGTTAAAGGATGTTTAACAAGCTGCTCGATTACTGAATACGGAATGGTTGCAATATGAGCTCCGGCAAGAGCTACGCGTGTAACGTGATCCGGATGTCTTACAGAAGCCGCAATGATTTGAGAATCGATGATGTTTTGAATGCGGAACAGCTCTGCAATTTTAGCCACAAGCTGTACGCCGTCTTCTGAAATATCATCAAGGCGACCAAGGAACGGAGATACATATGTTGCACCTGCACGAGCTGCTAAAAGCGCTTGGTTTACGGTGAAAATAAGCGTTACGTTTGTTTTTACACCTTTTTTAGCAAGGTAGCGAGTTGCTTCTAGTCCAGCGATTGTCATTGGAAGCTTAATCGTAATGTTTTGATCGCCGCCGTTAATTTTAATTAATTCTTCTGCTTGCGCAATCATTTCCTCTGCTGTTTCGGCATCTGGTGTCACTTCTGCTGAAACGGACTCTACTTCTGGGACTGTTTTTAAAATTTCCTCAATACGATCTTCAAACTTTACGCCTTCTTTTGCAACAAGAGAAGGGTTTGTTGTGACTCCAGATAAAACACCTAATTTGTATGCTTTTTTAATATCGTCAAGGTTTGCAGTATCAATAAAGAATTTCATCTTTTCATTCCTCCATTAGTTTTTTTTACTATACCCACTATTTCATTTGTTATTTCTTTTCCACAGCATGACCGCCAAATTCGTTTCGAAGCACGGAAACTACCTTTCCTGTAAACGTATCATCTTCAAGAGAGCGATAGCGCATCAGTAAAGACATCGCAATAAACGGTGTAGCTGTTTGAAGGTCTACAGCTGTTTCTACCGTCCATTTTCCTTCACCCGAAGATAACATAGAGAATGTTTACATATATGTGAGGTAAAAACAGCAAAAGGTAGGATTGGTATGAAAGCTCAATTAATGAATATGTTTAAAGACCTCCCTGTTTTTTGTATAGAAAAAATCGTAAAACAAGTCAAAGGAGAAAAAAGCGCTGACCTTTTTCTTTTAAGTTACACCTATGCCTTTATCTCTAACATTTAATGGGCGGCTATAACAAGAGCGTAAGCATCATGGAAAAGGTAAAAGCAGCAAGTAACACAAGAATGGTATAGACTAATTTTCTGCCTGATTTGCCCAAAAAGTAAACATTTACTAAAGCAAAATAAATACCTGCCGTACATAAAGCAAACGCAAGAAAATCCTTGCACTCATTCAGCGTCATTTGAAAATCTTGATTATAATAAATTCGAAGATCCTTGTTAACAGCGAACGGCACAGTCCACCACCTTATCAAAATCCCCATAAACATAAGTATTCCTATTACATTTAACATGAACTGAAGTGTTCTCTCCTTTTTCGTATTCACGTTTATTTTTGTGGACCGTTCGAAGTTTACTCGCATGGATTTCCCTCCCTGATGTTTTTTACACAGCAAACAGCTTCAGCAGCCATATACAAACTTTTCTCTTTTTTATTTTATACACGCTTGATCTGACAGATGACATGATTGCACATAAGAAAAGCTTCTTCCATTCATAATGGAAGAAGCTTTAAATGATTCAACAATGTATATTAGCGCCTTGATTTCCCTTTGTATTCTTTCATATCAAACCTTTTGCTACGCTTACTTTCCCATTCCCTTCGCAGAATTCCCATTTTGATGCTGTCAAAATATTCACCGTTTACGATACGAGCTTCTCTAATTCTTGCTTCTTCACTCATCCCTATTTTTGCAGCTGTTTTCATCATTCTGGTATTACCTGACCACGTGGAGATGCCGAGTCTATGCAAGGATGTAGACTCAAATAAAAAATCGATCCACATGCCATAAGCTTCCGTTCCATATCCTCGGCTCCAATAGTGTGAGTTATAAATGACAATTCCCGTTTCTAGCCAGTTTGTATGTTTGTCCACCCAGTAACTGCTCACTGTTCCCAGCGCTTTTTCATTAATAATAACCGCAAGTATTCGGGGAACTGATGGAAAAAGCTCATACTCTTTTTCCCATGACTTTATATACTCTTCTTTCGTGAGCTTTCGTTCTGGTATGTACGGAGCGTTCCACTTTTTTGCTTCTTGGTTTTTTTCTTCGTATTTCCAATAATAAAGTTCATTTACATCTTCTTGTGTTGCTTCTCTTAACAACACTTTTTCTCCTATTAGTTTTAACATGAGAATTATCACTCCTTGATTTATAAAATGGCTTATTACGTTCTGGAAAAATAAAACGAATATTAATAAACGTGTATACAAGCATAATGTTGAGTAATAAAGAAAGGAGTAAATCTATAAAAAATACTATTGCTACTACAATTAAGCAGATGACAATGAAGAGTAACTCATCCTGTTTTACAGTTAAAACACCGAAAGAATATACATTCTTCCGGTGTTCTTTGTTTTTTCTCTATTTACTATTCGCGTTTTCCATAACTGCAAAATAGTTATCTTCACTGTCTGAAAAGTTAAAAACTCGTCCTGAAGGCATAGATACGATTTCTCCCACCGTTACGCCTTTAGCAGTTAAATTGCTGTATAATTCATCCAAATTCTCTGTAAAAAATAGCAGTGAAGGGGTCCCAACATTTAATTCTGGCTGCATTTTTACTATTAGCTGTTTGTTATGAAGGATAATTGTTGTTTCGGCACCCGCTACCGGTGCTAGCTCAATCCACTTCATGCCTTGTTCATTATCTTGTTCAGAAATAACTTGAAATCCCATTTTGTCTGTCCAAAACTTTACCGCTTGATCTTGGTCGTTTACATATACCATAATTTGACCGACTTTTTTAATCATTGCTTTCACTCCTTTTATACATATGAAATAATTTCTTCCGCTACTGTATCTGCCGACTTTCCCTTTGTGTATATCGTTTGCTTTGCTAATTTGTGATTTGATGGATGCGTTACAAAATGTTTGTTAAGTTCAAAGACATCTTTGTCATCCGTTATTTGTTGCAATCTTTGATGTAATATCTGTATGGACTCTTCCCTATCAGAACTCGGAAGCAATAAAAACAGAGACGGATAAGGTTTTGATGTTTTTTCTACTTGTTGAAACAACTTTCTGTCTTCGTACACTGAGTGGCCGGCGCCAAAATCAATAACCGCATGTTTGTACTCTTCTAGTATTCTTTTAACGGCATATGCTTCAAACGGTTTCCAATAGGCGTACATGTCTTGAAATCCTTGTTCTTCTCGAATGTTTTGCTGTGTTTCTTTGCTGAATCCTATTTCCCGGTAATAGGAAAAACGCACTTCATCCATTGAGCACTGAGGAATATTTAGTTTTTCTGCTACTTTTTCACCGACCGTCGTTTTCCCAGCGCACATAGGTCCAATGAGAATAATAGGGTTTGCATATGCTCTCTCCTTATTTCACTTCCAACACAAACGCGTACAGCGCATCTCCATTAGATACATTTTTTTGATTTTCATCCATCCACCATACTGAATATGAGTAGTAAGTGCCTTTTCCATTTTTTCATCATTTCATCACCTTTTTACTATTTCTTCATTGCTCTTTCATTTCCTGTTCCTTACTTTCTTCCTTCCTAAAGAGCGTTGTTTTATTTTCGCTACACGCTTTTTAAAGAAATGGAATATGAATAACTAACTGATCTACTAACAAAGGAGTGAACGTATGGAGGCGCAAAACCGAGATGACAAATATGCACATAATGAAGAACGCAAAGTACACCTCATCGCTTAATTTTATACCGTAAAAAAAGTGCTGCTCTTGTAAAGAGCAGCACTTTTTTAGACTTTCACGTTATTTGATTCTACTAATTTTCCATCTTCCATCCACACAACACGATCACATAAATCCAGCATTCTTTGGTCATGTGTAACCATTACAGCTGCTTTTCCCCTTAGTTTCACTTCATCAGCGAGCATTTGAACGACTGCTCTTCCTCGCTCTGAATCCAAGCTTGCCGTCGGCTCGTCTGCGAAGATAATTTCAGGGTTGTTCATCCACGCTCTTGCAATGGCTACCCGCTGGCGTTCTCCTCCCGATAGACTTTCAGGATAGTGATGCTTTCGATGAGCAAGCCCTAGTTTTTCGAGCAAATCATCCGCCCTTTTTTTCGCTTCTTTATTTCGATTTCCTTCTAGTTCGGTTACAAGAAGCAGCTGATCGCGAACCGTTAAATATGGGATTAAATTAGCTGATTGAAAGATAAAGCCGATTTTCTTCAGACGAATGCTGTTCATTTGCGCTGAAGACATTTCATTAATCTCGCTACCGTCAATAATCACACGCCCTCTAGACGGTGAAAGCAGGGCGCCTGCAATGGATAAAAATGTGCTTTTCCCAGAACCCGAAGGCCCAACGATAGCCACAAGCTCTCCGGCTTTCACACACAGCGATACTTCATTTAACACAACTACAGAGTTCTCTCCGTCTCCAAAAGACTTGCTAACACGTTCTAAAACTAATTTTTCTTCACTCATTAAACAGCCCTCCCAATCGCTTCAACCGCATCTACTTTTGCTACGCGATACAGCGATAATAATGAACTCAGTACAGAAACAGCTACAAACAGAGCCGAACAGCCTGCGATTAGCGACAGGTCTAAGTCAAACGGCATCGAATTCGGCAATACTGCAGCTACTCCGTATGTCAGCCCAATACTAATGACAAGACTACATAAAGTTAAGACAACCACTTGAGATAAAATCGTTCGCGCTAAATAGCTTGTTTTTGCCCCTATAGCTTTCAACACGCCAAACTGATTCATTTTTTGAAGCGTCATCACATAGAAAAAAACGGCTAATACAAAGGCTCCAATGATAAAAAGAAACGCGACCATCATTAACAGCGAGCCCTGTTCTTCTTGATAACCAGGAATTCCTTTTAACGCTTCACTTTTACTAATCACGTCAATGTCAGCTACCTTTTTTTGAAGAGCATTTGCTTTTTTATCGTTCATGTTTAATACCACTGCATTAAAAGCACCTGTGCTTTCAAGTGTATTCCACTCGTTCAGATTAATATGAATGACAGGCGCGTGACTAAACGACTGATTCTCTGTAAAACCAACAATCGTAAAGCTTTTTCCTGAAGCCGTATCTTTTATCGTATCACCGAGTTTTACTCCCTCTCCTTTTAGCGAAGAGTCCGCCACGGCTTCATGTTTAGAATCGTCTGTAATCATCTTACCTTCTGTTACCTTCGGAGCTAAAAATCCGTTTGTGCTTACAGCAAAAAACGAGGCGTCTATTTTTTTCTCTTTTCCTTCATTTATAACCGCCGTCATCATAACGCCAAGAGGCTCAGCTTTTTTCTTGCCGCTGATTTGCTGAATGTCTTTTGTTTTGTTTATCGATAAAACAGAACGCGTCAGGCGCTGATCCGCTTCTTTTTGAAGCACAACGTAATTCCCGTTCATTTCTTGAACAGCTGAAGCATTGTCAGAGGAGAGGCCCTTTGCTAAGCCTGATACAAAAAGCACAAGCCATACAATTAACACCATAATCACGCCAATGAGTAAATAGCGCAGCTTCGCATGTTTCAATTCACGTAAAGCCAAAAACATCTTTCTTTCATCTCCTTTTTTGATTCTATTTAAAGTATAAAAATAGAAAATGAATGGAAGATGAACAGCTCATTACATTTTCGGAAGATAGACATGAAAGGTGCTGCCTTTTCCTTTTTCACTTTCAACGTGAATGGAGCCCCCGTGCATCTCGACAATTTGCTTTACAATCGCTAAACCAAGACCGCTGCTTCCTTCTGTCCGACTTCTTGCTTTATCTTCTTTATAAAAACGATTAAAAATATACGGGAGGCTTTCTTTTGACATGCCGATTCCCGTATCTTGAAATTCTACGTGGCAATACGTGCCTTCCATATGAACGCGAAGAGACAGCGTTCCGCCTTCTTCAGTGAACTTTACGCTGTTTGTAATAAGATTTGTCCACACTTGATGAAGCAGTTTTTGATCGCCTGAAATTATCGTTGAAGGAAGATCCATTTCAATGGCTAGCTCTTTTTCGCGCCAGCTCCACTCTGTCATAAACAGCACTTGCTTGATTTGAGCTGCAACATCAAACGTGCTTTTGTCGATATGCTCGCTTTCTTTATCAAGTGAAGCAAGCGTAAGAAGCTGTTTGCTAAGCGACGACATGCGCCGGCTTTCTTCTTCAATAATAGACAGATACTCATTTCTTTGTTCATCAGAAAGATGTGCAGAACGGAGCGTTTTCGAAAATCCTTGAATGGACGCCAGCGGAGACTGAATTTCATGTGACACATTAGATACAAATTCTTGCCTCATCTCTTCAAGCTGTTCTAAGTTTTTAGCCATCTCGGAAAAATGAGCAGCAAGCGCGCCGATTTCGTCTCGGCGCTTCACGTACAGCTCGACGCTATATTTTCCTTTTGCCACTTGTTTCGTCGCTTCCGTTAGCTTGACGATTGGCTTTACTAAATAACGCGTGCTAATAAGCACAAATAAAATACTCAATACAATCATCAGCAGTACAATAACCGAGAAAAAAATGCGCATTTCCCCGAACTGCAGCTGAATATCAGGTCGAATAAACAGCGCTTGCTGCTTATTACTTTCTCCTTTTAACGGCACGCCGATGGTATTGGATAACACATTATCAAAAAAGCCAGTCACAAACACCTGTGAAGGAAAGTTTGCAATTCCGTGATACATTTTTCCGTCCAGTACTTGTTGAACAGCACTCTTTTCTAAGCGCTGATTTCTAAATTCCCGTCCGTAAAACGTCCCATGTCCTCTGCTGTCCACCACATACATTTGATAGCCTAATTTACTGATATGCTGTAAATAAGCTTGTTGATCCACGTCTCTATTACTTTCGTAAAAGGCGGCAATGTCTTTTGCCATGCGCGTAAGCTTTTGATCGTTATAAGGTTTTAAGCTGTACTGATAATAGGAGTTTGCTAAAATAAACGCTAACAGACTGCTAAATACCATCACAGCAATCGTCGTGAGGACGATTCGCAAATAGAGCGTCTTCATTTTGCTGTCACCTCAAGCTTATAGCCGACTCCTCGAACCGTCGTAATCACAAAATCATCGGTACGTTCAAATCGTTCGCGCAGCCTTTTTACGTGTACATCGATTGTGCGGTTATCTCCATTAAAATCCGCTCCCCATATCAGATGAATTAATTCTTCTCTCGTAAAAATTCTTCCTGGATAGCTCGCAAGCTGAGCTAATAGCTCAAACTCTTTCATTGGAAGAATCAACAGCTGTCCGTTGCAATGCACTTCATAGCTTTTTCGGTCAATAGAGGTGTTGTTCAGCTCAAGCATTTTTTCATTTACCACTTCGTACCGGCGAAGCAGCGCTTTGATTCGAAAAATCAATTCTTTTGGTTCAAACGGCTTTGTCACATAGTCATCTGTTCCTGCTAAAAAGCCTTTTTCTTTGTCTTCTAGCTGGTCTTTTGCTGTTAATAAAATAATGGGGAAATCATAATAACTGCGTATTTCTTCGCACACTTGATATCCGTCTTTATGAGGCATCATAATATCGACAACCGCTAAATGAATGTGCTGCTTAACAAGCAGACCCGAAGCTTCCTCTCCATCTTTTGCTTCATGCACCATATAGCCTTCAAGCTGCAAATAGTGGCGAACCAATTGCCGCATATGGGCATCGTCATTCGCCAGTAAAATGTGAATCATTTCCTCTGCCACTCCTTTTATCACCCATTTAAAATGGCGGCCTTTTGGCCGCCATCATTTATTCTTTCAGTTTCTATATGTTTACTAGTGTAACCAAACATCGTAGTCATATTGCGTTTTTATTAGAATAAGGATTTATTGTGAACAGCAGATGAACAGCTTGTTACAAAATCCATTCACCGCGCGCAATCATCTCTACTTTGCCGCCTACTTTAATATGAAAATTCTCTCCGTCATAACTAGCTTTTACATGCAGTAAAGACGGTCTTCCTATTTCGTATCCTTGTTCTACACGTATGTCAATCACGGGCTGCTTAAAATAACGGTATTTAACTAAATATGCTGCCAAACAGCCGTTGGCGCTGCCGGTTGCTGCATCTTCTGGCACGCCGTAATAATCAGCAAAATCTCGCACGTTTAACTGATGATCTTCGTGATAGGTTTCTGGTGAAAATACCATAATCGCTTTAGCTTCCGTATTTTCTATCAGTTTAAAATATTTTTCTTTGTCTACGTTTATCTTTTTAGCTACTTCTAAAGATATCAAAGGGACAAGGATGACCGGCAGACCAGTGGATACTTCTTGAACAGGAAAACGCGTATCGATATGAGCTTCCTCAAGGTTTAACACATCCGCCACTTGCTTTTTATCTAGCACTTTCCCAAATGTTGGCTGGCTTTGTTTCATCCATAGTACATCTTTTTGTTCATCGTATGTAACGGGAGTAGGGCCTGCTTTATAATGAAGAATAAGCTCCCCTGTATCTTTTTCTTCTAATTCCTCTCGAATAACATAAGCGGTTCCTAGTGTCGGATGCCCTGCAAATGGCACCTCTTCATTAGGAGTGAAAATCCGCACGTCATATTCTCCTTTTTTTGTAGAAGTCGACGTAATAAACGTCGTTTCAGAGAAATTAATTTCTTTAGCAATTTGCTGCATATCTTTATCTGAAAGAGTTCCTGCGTCTTGAAAAACAGCGAGCTGATTTCCCGTATATTTTCCTTGTGCAAATACATCAACGATTGAATACTGAATACTTTTCATATATCTGTTCCTTTCTGACGCTAATTTTTATGTATGAAATAAGTCATTACTTTTTTCTTAAACTATTCATGTTCAATCATCTCCTTTTTCTTCAAATATACCATATTATTCCTTTTCGTGAAAGTTCAGAAAAAAAGAAAGGATGAGTACGTACTCTCCTTTCTTTTTTGTTTCATCTTAAAGTGTCAAAGGAAGCTTCACCGTCACCACTGTCCCGTTCTCATTACTTTCAATCGCAAGCGTACCGTTATGCTCGTTGATGATGGTTTTACAAATGGAAAGCCCTAACCCCATGCCGCTTCCATCTTTTGTTGAGAAAAATGGGTTTCCTACTTTATTAATAATGGATAGCGGAATGCCAGAACCGGTATCTTGAATGTCAATAAAAGCCCAACCTTCCCATTCTTTGATGATCAGATTTACTTCGCCTCGTTTCTTTTTCTCCATTGCCTCGATGGCGTTTTTCAAAAGATTCATAAACACTTGTCTCATTTGAGCAGGATCGATTGATACAAGCGGAATGGCTCCTTCTATCCTTACGTTCATTTCGACATTGTATAGCGCCGCTTCACTTTTCAAGAAAGCAACGGTATCGTGAATAACTTCTACAATCGATACGTTTTCTTTTTTAGGAGCTGTTGGCTGCGTTACAAGCAAGAAGTTATTAATGAGTTCATTCATACGATCTAGTTCATCAAGAACAATTTTTTGAAAGGGCTCAGCCTGATCATTTTCATTAAATAAAAATTGGATAAAGCCCCGCACCGACTGCATGGGGTTTCGAATCTCATGAGCTAGTCCTGCTGCTAGCTGTCCTACGAGCGCTAATTTATCGAGCTGCAGAATTTTCTCTTCAATTTTCGGCAAAACAGCCGCTTGATTTTTATAAATAATATGAGACAAAATACCAGCCAGTCGGTTTAATCCTTGGATTTCACTTTCGCTAAACTCATAAGGATCCGGATCGACCGCACATAAGGTACCAAACATTCTCCCGTCTTCTAGCACAATAGGTGTTCCTAAATAAGAACCTACCCTAGCACCATCAATGATGGCTAAGCTAGACGTTCTGACATCGCGTTTTGTATTGGGAATAACAAGGGGTTCATCGCATGTGACTAAGTTGCATACCGCAAGTTCTAACGGCAGGGTCAGTCCATCTTCTACAAGACTTCCCCCTTCTTTATTAAAGGCTTTCATAACTGAAAATTGTTCGTCGAAAATCCCTACAAACAGCGTCCTGCTTCCGACTACTTCGCTAGCCATCTGCAATACATCCCAAACGGCTTTTTCATTGATGTTCCTCTCTTCCATTACCTTGGTCACCTACTATTTAAATATAGACTGTTCTATTCTCTTATTCTCATTATAAATTTTAAATTCGAAAACGTATATCAAAATTTTAAGAACTCGTTTATTTCTTATATTTCATCGTTGGGGTTAAGGATAGCCAAGACTTGATGGTCTTCCCATATGCCATTAATATTTACATTTTTTCTAGCAATTCCTTCCCTATGAAACCCTGCTTTTTCTAGTACGCGCTGAGAAGGCAAATTACGGGGCATGACACCGGCTTCAATGCGGTGAAGATGTAACTCTTCAAACGCATAGCTAACAAGCGCTTTTACGGCTTCTGTTGCATACCCTTTTCCATTATGATGCTGCTCTAGAAAATAGCTGATAAATGCGTTTTGTAAAGATCCGCGCAGCACTTAAAAAAGACTAATGGTGCCAATCAACTTATTATTCTCTTTTTGAAAAAGACCAAAATAGTATTCTTGATCGTTTTTCCTGTTCTCTTCGTGACGCTGAATTTTTTCTACTTGGCTTTCCAACGTATAAAAAGAATCCTCTCGAATTATAGAAAACTGTTCAAAGAAGTGGCGATTATCACTTTGTAACCGAAGGCTGTCAAGCGCATCGTTGACAGTTAACGGGCGTAAATAAATAGTATGACTTTCGATCATGCTATCTCTCTCCCCTTTTTGCTTCTCACAGAAAGTTGTGTCAAAAGAATGCTTAATTAAAGTTTTCCATTTTCTCACATAGTAAGCGTTTCTTTCTAGAATGTAAAGAACAAAACGTACGGTTCTAATCTCTTTTCTTTATCCCTTTCTGCTACTATTTTTATTTCTTCACTATGTAAAAATCAAAAACCACCTGGAAAAATCACCAAGTGGTTTTTATATTAGATGGGGTGCACGTTCTGATTAACTGCGGGTGGATAACCGTATGTTCAAAAACAGATTTCTTTACAAAAAAGAATGACGATAAGAAACACTTACCCTGGCTTTTTTATTTACGTTTAACAGCAGCCGCCGAAGCCATATCCGTAACCGCCATAGCCACCATACGGATAACCACCGTAACCGTATCCGTAGCCACCATAGCCATATGGTGATAACAGTGAGCCAGCTACTAACCCTCCTGCTAAGCCTCCTAAAAATGGGCCTCCAAAGCCAAAGCCGAATGGTCTGCCAAAGCCAAAACCAAACGGGCGTCCGAAACCAAACGGTCTGCCAAAGCCAAACGGTCTGCCAATAAACCTTTCATCTGCGTGTTGAAGTTGATGATGATCTTGAGAATACATAGTAGGTAAAAAATGCATTTCTGAATTCATAAGAGAAACCTCCGTTTTTTTTGTTTTTTTTGCTTTCACCCAAGAATATGCATTTACCTATTCGCTGTCTTGGGCAAATATCTTAGTTATGCTGAAAATAAGGGAAAAGAACTACGAAAAAAATGCAAATTGTTATGTTCATATGAAAATGAACTTGATTACGCTTTAGTACCTAATGCATATAAAAAGAAGCGGATCATGCTTCACTTAGATTGGTATAAGGAAAGTACTAACGTTTTTATTTCATGGTAAAAAATAAAAAGCCGAAGAAAAAATACTTCGGCTTCTACTTCATTATGTACGCAGGCTAAGGAGGAAGTGGTATTAGCCTGCTTCGTTATAACATGGGGGCTCATATATGAGATCTTGGGATGATTCATCCTATGTAGAAAGTGAAAAAAAGTACCGTGTCCATCTTATTTTCTTTTCTTTTTTTTATTTCCACTGAAATTGTTGGATATTTTTGGAGCACTTTTGCATTTCGGGCATATGTTAAAAATGTACTCAGAACTTGGAGGTGAAATATATGGGCTTCTATGGTGGCTGTGGTTATGGCGGTTATGGTTACGGCGGCGGCTGCGGGTATGGCAGTGGCTTTGCTTTAATCATCGTATTATTCATTTTATTAATCATCATCGGCTGTGCTTGCTGGGGAGGATTTGGCGGTTGCTAATTATTAGAAATAATAATGAACAGCTTCATTTCCACTAATTTTTTTACCAAAAGCTAGCTTTCCACTTTATTATGAAAAAGCAGTGTCCACATAATGGGCACTGTTTTTAAGTGTGCGTATGAACCGGATAATAATGAGACTCACCACTGAGAAAAGCTACAGGCTTTTTAATCTATCATTCCTTGTTTATCGCTTCTCATTACCTTATTTTTCTTGTTCATACTTCCTTTTTTTCTACATAGTAATAGATAAAAAGATTAATTAAAAAGAGAGTCACTCTGCAACTCTCTTCCTGCTCTATGTAGATACTAAAAATTACACAAACGCTTTTTTCAAGACGACACGCTGATTATTTACAGTATAGCCGTTTCTTTCATAAAACGCCTGTGCAGCTCCTCCAGTCGCTGTTAAAAGATACAAACTGTTGATATCGTGCTTTTGAAGTTCGTTCTCAAACCGATTTAAGATAGCTGAACCGTATCCTTTTCCTTGCACGCTCGCGCTGACGCAAAGTTCGGCCACGTAAAAGGTCATACCGCTGTATGATTTTTTCGCATGACCTGCAATCATTCCAATCAAATCTCCTTGGTCGTAAAATAAATAGCCCATAAATTTAGGTGTGTTCAGTAAATCAGTCAGCCTTTCTCTAGCGGAGTCTTCTTTCCACGGCTCATTCCAAGGTTTTTTTGTAAATACATTCATATACAAGTTAATGCACTGCTGCATATTCTCTGCAGTAAGAGGTACTACTTTTTCGATCATTTTTACGCTTCCTTTTTTGTTTAGTTTGAAGGCTTGTTAACAATTCGCTCGTACATTTCCGGCAGATGCTTGATTTTGTAATCAATGGTTTCAAGTTTGTGATGAATTTCTTCGATTTCTTTTTGCACTGTTTTTTTATGATCCATCAGCATTTGAAGACTTTTATCAAGCACGGCATTTTCAAGCGTACAGTTTTCAATGAGCGTCCGAATATCTTTAATTTGCATACCAGTGCTTTTTAAACAGCAAATTAAATCGATCCATTCAATATCTTGTTCTTTAAAAATGCGATTCCCTGACGCTGTACGATCTAAAAATGGAAACAGCCCTTCTTTATCATAATAGCGAATGGTATAAATTGTAACGTTCAATTTCTTCGCAACTTGTGAAATGGTATACGTCATACTGCTTCCTCCTACATCTTAAACTTCTCAGAAAAACATGGTGAGTTTGCCTTGACCTCTAGCTATCTCGAGGATTTATTCTTTTATAGTCTTCTTCATTGCGCTCTTTATGCTGCGGGCTAAACCGTTTGTACAAGCAGCAACATATTTAAACCAGAAAGGATGATACGATGAATACTGCTCACATGATGCTTACCATTGTAATTGGCGGTTTTATTGCCTTTTTATTAGGTCTTGGCATCACAAAAATAATTGAGCTGCTGCTGCACTTTTTTCTATCCTAACCAGCAGGTCCCTATCGTAAAACGCAGGTAACTCCGTTCCATATCCGAACGGAGTTACCTGTTTTATTTTAAGGACTAAAGCGCTTAAGGCACCATGTTGCCAGCGGCTTTATAAATATCATACCATTCTTCGCGCGTTAACTTGATTTCTGAACCTTTGCTTGCATCTTTCATGCGTTGAATATTTGTAGTACCAAGCACTACTTGAATGTTTGCAGGATGAGTTGTAATCCATGCAACGGCAATCGCTGTATTCGTCACGCTATATTTACTTGCGATGCGATCAATCACTTCGTTTAACTTTCCAAATTTCTCTTTATCACCTAGGAAAGGTCCTTCAAAAAATCCGTTTTGGAACGGCGACCATGCTTGAAGCGTTATATCGTTTAAGCGGCAATAATCAAGCACGCTGCTGTCGCGGTTAACAGCTTGGTCAATTCCCATATTTAAAGAAATACCGGAATCAATAATTGGCGTATGTGCGATGCTGAACTGCACTTGGTTTACGACAAGCTTTTGATTGATGTATTTTTCAAGCAGCTGAATTTGCGCTGGGTTGTGGTTCGACACACCAAAGTGACGTACCTTTCCGCTGCTTTGAAGTTCATTAAATGCTTCTGCTACTTCTTCAGGGTCCATTAGCGGATCTGGACGATGCAGTAATAAAAGATCTAAGTAATCTGTTTTTAAACGCTCTAAGCTGCCGTTAACAGAGTCTATGATATGCTTCTTTGAAAAGTCATAGTAATTTTTCGCTGAGTTAATGCCGCATTTACTTTGAATCACCATTTTTTCACGAAGACTTAGATTCATTTGTATAGCGTTTGCAAAATATTCTTCGCATTGTCCTACATAATCAGGACCGTAAATATCAGCATGGTCAAAAAAGTTAATTTCTTCTTCCATCGCTGTGCGGATTAGCTTCTCTGCTTCTTGTAAAGAAAGCTCTGTTAAACGCATGTTTCCCATAATTAAATTTGATACGTGTAAGTCAGTATTAGCAATTGTATGATACTTCATGTAAAGCCCCTCCTTGAAATGATACTACTACAAGATAAACCATAGAGTTAACTCTAGGTCAAGCAGAAAGAATAAAAGATTTTATAAGCAGCGACGGCAAAACACCCTATCTTTTTTGGTAAAAAGATGAAATACTAGGTTGTGCTGTGTGAGAAAAGTCACTGCCGCCGCGCATTTCATTTAGTAATATATGTTACGTTCTTTTCTTCCTTTTTATCGAAGATTATTTCATAACAAACCATACATCAATCTATCAGCCAAAGGAGCCTATCATTATGCAGAAAACGAAAGCAAAACGATTTGAAATACATTATTCCGTTCTAAAAGATGAAGCCAAAATTAAAGGAACTTTTATGATAGAATCTGCTAAAAACCGAGATGACGCGTCAAGACTTGCTAAATTAAATGTCTCTACAAAAGAAAGAGTGTTTATTCAATATGTAAAGATTTTAAAAGTTAAACGAGTTTCTACAGCTCCGGCAGCAAAGTGACATTCATCTGCTCCTTCTTTTAGCAAGCAAGCCCCCATTTATACGGAAAGTGAAGTCTCAGAAGACGCTTGTTTCGTTCGCGTCAGCAATAAAACCAAGCCAATAATACAGGCTGTGCCCATCCATTGATAAAAACCAAAAGGCTCTTTCAGCCAAACAACGGTTGTGAAAACGGCGGCTAAAGGTTCTAAACTTCCAAGTAAACTCGTTTCTTTAGGCAAAAGACTGTGCAGGCTTTCTACATAAAACCAAAAAGCAAACATCGTGCCAAAAATAATGATAAATAAAACATAGACATAGGTTATTGGTGATAAGCTTGACATCTCTAGTTGCCACGGGGGATGAATAAAGCTCATTACACTTCCCCCAATTACCATTGACCAGCCAACGATGACAAGCGAACTGTACTTTTTGATTAGCGGCACCGCATACAACGTATAAAACGCTGCCGCTACACCTGAAAAAACTCCCCAAACAGCGGCAGATACAGGAACAGACAGCTGAGAAATAGAGCCATTTGTTAATAAAAAAAAGCAGCCTCCTAGTGCGAGCAGTACGGTGATAACGTCTTGTCGCGTAAATATAGACTGCTTGCGCAAAAGCAAATAAATGATAATCATCACCGGTGATAAATACTGCAGCAGCGTAGCTACTGCTGCATTTCCATGCTTAATAGAAGTCATATACGTATACTGAACAGCAAGCATACCAACTATCCCAAAAACTACGAGCTGAAAAGCTGACTTTCGATTCTTCCATACTCCAAATACCTGAGAACGGTTACTTTTCATGAATGAAATCATTAGCAGCAAAAAACCCGCAATGAGCAACCGTACTGAAACAAGCCAGTCCACGCTGATTTCAAATTCTTGAAAAAGCTTTTGAGCAACTGTTCCTCCCATCCCCCAACATATAGCTCCAGTTGTTACAAAGAAGAACCCTTTTTTTCTGCTGAGATTGTTCATCTTTCATCCCTCACTTTTATTATAAGAATAGTGTTATAATAAGTGAAAAATCAGGCGAAATATACGCATATTACATTAAAAAATATAAATATATTGAGGTGACTATGTATGCCAGCAGCCCATTTTAAAATTGGTGAAAACTTAAAAGAGCTAACGACCCATCGCACCGTTGAGCTGCCAGTAGCATGTTATCAAACTACGATCGGCGATCACATAAACGGCTACATCCCTCTTCACTGGCATGATGAGCTTCAATTTGTGTTGGTTATAAAAGGTGATGCGTCTTTTCAAATAAACGAAAAAACAGTGACTGTAAAACAAGGCCACGGACTGTTTATTAACAGCGGATGTCTTCATATGACCGAAGACATACACAAATCCGGCTGCGTGTACATTTGCTTAAATGTTTCTCCTCATTTTCTTATGCCGAAAGAGCTTTTTACAAATTACGTCTATCCCTACATTCATGCAACGAACCTATCACATCTATTAATTAATCCTAATCAAGCATGGGGAAACAACATTTTAGAGTCTATACATAGGATATACGTATGGATCCACAAGCAGCCGCACCACTATGAAATAGAGATTGCATCAGAGCTCACTATACTTTGGAAAAATTTAATTCTTAACGGTTTGCAGCTAAAATACAATGAAAAAGAGATGATCAAAAATCAGCGGATGAAGCAAATGCTTAATTGGATTCATTTGCACTTTGCTGAAAAGATTACGCTCGATGATATTGCCAAAGCCGGTCAATTGAGCCGTTCTGAATGCTGTCGATATTTTAAGAAAATGTTAAAAAAAACGCCTTTGACCTATGTATTAAACTATCGAATTCAGCAAAGCTTAGTCCTATTGCAGCAAGCAGAAGCAAATGTGACAGATGTCGCCTATCAAGTAGGATTTAATAGTACAAGCTATTTTATTAATCAGTTTCGAAAAGAAATGAAGATGACTCCGCTCACGTATCGAAAAAAGAAGCTACACATCTCATCACATCACTAAAAAACGGCGGGACAATCACCCCGCCGTTTTTTATGAACTCTTTTTACTCGTCGTTTTTGTGTCAGAAATCTTTCCTAAGAAAAACCCGTCTACTTCTGCTATTTTCCCTCTCCAAAAGATCTTTCCTTTAGAAGGAGTGGACTTACTGTCTCCACAGTAAATCTTTGTATTTTTCAAATGAATAAAATGGGCTTCTGCTTCTCCGTTTGATTCGCTAGCTTCGCTTGCTAAAGAGAATTGTTCGCTTAGCGCCTGAGCCACTTCACTGCCTTCTTCAAACGTTTCGCTTAAGTAATCAAAGTATTCTTTTGCTGAAATCATGGTACCGGAAATCACAGCGCCGTTTACATTTAATGAAATATCAAGTGAAAAGCCGTGTTTATTAGAAGCTTTCACAAAGTATTCAAGCGTATTGTCTTTAGTTGAAAAAGAAGGTCCTGTACTCATGTATTTCTTTCCTCCTTTATACCTTAGGCTGTTGTATCGTCTTCACTAGAAAGAGATGTTGCGTCTTCATCTTCTTCGTCCGTGTTTTTCTTTGCTTTTGTATTTTTTGATTTTTTAGCTGTTGATTTTTTTGGTTTAGTTTCTTTTTTTTCTTCGCTTTCGTCGTCTTCGTCTTCATCTTCATCTTCTTCTGTTTTTACTTTTTTATTCTTTTTGCTTGAGCGAGAATCTTCATTTTCTTCCTCGCTGTCTTCGTCACTTTCTTCTTCGTCTTCTTGCTCATTTTCTTTTTGATTTTTTTTACGAGACTTAGACGTTTCTTCTTCGTTTTCATCGTCTTGCCCGTTTTCTTCGTTCTCATCGCTCTCTTCTTCGTCGGAATCTGTATCTTCCGCTTCTTCATCTTGATTTTTATTGAGGCTAAGCTCAACAAGCATGTTCATTTTTTCTTCAAGCTGTGATAAACGATCTTGAAGAGTTTGGTTTTCTTCTTTTAACTCATCGTACTCTTGAACGTTATCGTCTTCTGTTTCGCTACTAGAAGAATTTACGTTTTCTTCATCATCTTTTGACTTATCTTTATCTTTTTTAAACAAGCTTCCTGCAGATGTTTTCAGGCTGGCTACACTGCTTTTTGATTTTTCTTTTACCTTTGATCCTAAATCCGATGCTTTGCTTTTTAATTCGTCTGTATCAATGCGGTCAAGAAGACTTTTTCGATTTTCAGGAGTAGATACATATCCAATCGTTGCGCCGATGATGCCTCCTGCTACTGCTCGTTTGATTGGGCCGCTGCTTGTTGTTTTGCTTTCTTTTGACCCGTTCTTTTCTTTTGAAACGTTTTCCTCGTTTTTATTTTCCTTGTTTTCTACCTGTGCGTTATCTAATTTTGTTTCAGTTGCCATTGTAAATCCCTCCATTTTTTAAGTAGCGTACAGTTTTTAACGTTCCGTTTCTATTTTTTCTTCAAGCACTTTTAACCGCTCATGCAGCATTTTATTTTCTTCTTCGAGCGCTTTACTATTAGCTCCTTTTGAACTGAGATACGGATCATTTTCCCACCAGTCCATGCCAATTTCTTTTGCTTTATCAACCGAAGCCACAATTAAGCGTATTTTTATCGTTAGCAGCTCGACATCTGCAATTCCTACGGTGATGTCCCCCGCTATAACGACTCCTTTATCCAAAATCTTTTCGAGCACATCTACAATCGTACTTGACTGCATATTATGTTCGACTGCCATACTGTTCCTCCTATTGACCGCTTAAAGCAGGTTGCCTAGCGGTCCAAGATCAATATTTAAATCTTCTGCATCCAGACCGAACACCTCTTTCAACTCGTCCATTTTTTCTTCCAAGTTCATTAGTGCAATTCCTAAGTTTTCAATTTGTTCATCCGTCAACGTTCCACCCTCCACCCGCCTCATGGCATAACGTTCAACGATTTGCCTCAATAGCTCAATAACCGTCATCACAAGCTGAGATAAGCCGTGTTCAGCTTGATCAGGATCCAAGTGAATTCGTCCATTTGCTTGGCTGACTGGTTGCATCCATTAATTCCTCCTTTTGTTTATCAAATTGTTCAGAAGTGATCGGTTTGCGATTTCCTTCCTTTGCTTGCACAAGCGTTTCAACCGAAGAAATAAGCACTCGCAAATCCAAATACACTAAATCGACGCCAGCTATGGAAATGATCAAGTCTCCTTTAATGGCGACTCCTTTATCTAAAATGACATCTAAAATATCGATAAGAGCAATATCTTTATTCTCCATGGATTCTTTAAGAGACATGAGTTTGATTCCTCACTTTACGCAAAGCTGGAAAAATGATAGGGAGGCCAAGGTCCTGTCACTTCAAACTTCCAACCTTTTTTTTCAAGCTTTTGCTGCAGCTCTTCAATTTCATCTACAAAACGATTAATTTGCAGAGACGGGAGAAGAAACACGCTGTTCCACGCCATCTGTTCAGCTGCGCCCGTTACGTCTTTGCTCCAATTCTTTTTAACAGAGTCATAAAGTGATAGTTCTTTTAGCTTGTCATGTATCTCTCCACACACTCTGTTTTTGTGAAGCTCTACTTCTTTTTCAATTAGCTGATCTATTTTTTTCTTTTCAAAAAACTGTCTTCCTGGTGATAAGTGACTAATTTCTTGTTTTTTCGCTTTCACGCTTGAATTCGTTTCGCCGATTTGTTTTTTTAGCTCTTTATCATCACAGTAAATTTTCACATTCCACTCTTCATTTCCTTGAAGCAGCGTCAGTGAATTCTCTATCTTTTCTTTGCTGATCTCAATAGCTGCTTGCAAACTCTCTTCGCTTTTATAGATAGTGCAAAATTTTAATGGAATAATCGTAAATTCTTCGTACAGAGCGGCTACCGTTTCGTGATGATGAAATGCCTTTTCCTGCAGCCAGCTCATATCCTGCTCCATCTTTTCTTGAATTACTTCTTCTGAATAAGTGTCAGCATCTAGCTTAGAAACCACAGCTGTCACCTGATCAATCGCAATTGGGCACAGTGAATGTTCTCCGTCAAACCCTTTATAAGATGGAAACGGCTCTATGGATGCTGCTTCTTTTGTTGGAATTAAACCGTATAGATACAGTAATTCTCCCATCTAGGATTCCTCATTTCTTTTTTGTGTTAGCTCTTCCCATTGTTCAATTTCTCTGCGTTTCGCTATTTCGTACCTCATTAACAGTTCATCTTCTTTTTCTTGAAACGCTTCTTCCGGAATTTCACCAAGCTCAAACATCATTTGAAGCTGAATGAGTTTTTGTTGAATCGTCGGAAGATCGTATAGCTGTTTATCAGCTTCTTCCTGTACTTTTTCGCCGATTTTCACTACAAGGTTAATAGGTGCGGTTACTAACTTATGAAGCACGTTATTTCTCTTCTACTTTTAGGCGAATGTTCACAAAATTATAAGCAGGCCAAGGACCGCTGTAATGAAAATCGGCTTTGTCTTTCCAGTTTTCATGCGCTTCATTCACTTTTTCATCAAACTTCGCTTCATCTTCACGGTTAATTAAAAAAGACGCGTTTAAGAGCATCGTTTCGCCCGTTGGCTCATTTGCTTTTGCTGCTTCCGCTGCTTCTTCAAGCGGAGAAAACACCTCTGTTTTGACTTCTTTTTGCAGGGAAGTAAACATTTTTTGAGCAAGGCCTCCAAGTTGAATACGCTCATAATAACCGGCTGCTTCTGATTTTCCTTTTACTGATGCTGACACTTTTTCAAGTTCAGGGTTTTCGTTTACTTTTTTCTCGAGCCATTCTTTTTTTCCGATTACTTTTAAACCGACTTCAATTTTTCCTTTAATGGCTGGAAACAGCTTTTCAAACTGCGGATAAAGGTTTTCTAAAAGAACTTTTACATCTTCTTTTGATTTGAATACATTCCCAAAGCTGATTGGAATAACCGTATCATTTTTGTCCATGATTGCTGCTACTGCGTTTTGATGCATTAATAAATTTTGACGATTAGGGTGATAAATTTTCATCGGTACTTCAGCTGCTACCATAGCCGCGTCTTTGTAGCGAATTAAAAACGTTTCTGACTTTGTCCCTTCTACTTCGACCGAGCCAAAACCTTCGTCTTTATCCGTTTGAATCGCGCTAAAAATATAAATACCTGTTTCGTTCTGTTCACTCATGTTTTCAAGCTCCTTTACTTTTCTTCAATGTCTATATTCTTGCACTCTTCTAAAATGATTTTTTCGGCTTTGCTTTTTGCATTTTCTTCGTCTAAACATCTGGTAAGCGGATGACGCAAGATATCTATACATAATGTTTGAAACGCTTCGTCATTTCCATCGATAGCAATGTCTTGCTGTGCGGCAAGGGTAGCGATCATGAGCGAAGCACGCAAGCTAAGTCCGCTGCTGTTTTCATCTCCAGAGCGGTCTCGAACGTTTGTTACGAGCGTTACAATTACGCGCGCTTCGTCTTCTTCTACGTCCGTTTTCTCTGTTAAAATCGCTGTCTCTCTGTCGATGTCTTTATAATCAATAAACATGGTAATTAGCCTGTCAAGAAGCGCATCTTGCGTATCATATACGCCAGCATACTCGGCTGGATTGCTTGTGAAGATGACGCGAAAATCGGGATGCACGCGCACAAAAGGATCGGTTATTTTTACTCCATACAGCGGCAGCACGCCTTCTTCTAATATCGATAGAAAGATATTATTCGTCGCCGGCTTAGACCGAGTAAATTCGTCGTAAATCAGCGTATAACCATTTTTTACAGCTTCAAGCAATCGGCCATCCTGCCAGTTTTCACTCACTTGTTCATCTTTTTTATAGACGGAACGAACATACTGGTCGATCACTTTTTTGCTCGTATAGCCTGTAAAATCTCCAATTAAATCTTTGTTGTTGAGCTCGTGATTTCCGTGCATCAGCATCACCGGGCGCTTTCTCTTTTTAGCAAGTGCTCGCGCTAAAGAAGTTTTGCCTCCGCCGGCAGGACCTGTAAAATGAATGGAATAGCCGGATTTTAAATAGCTCAGCGCTCTTGAAAGAACCTCTTTGGTCTCGTCATCTTGTATAAAAGCTCCACTGCCTTTTCTCCTTTTGTCTGTTAAGACGGTCATTTTTACGTTCCTCCTGCCATCTTATCGTTTATGCTTCAATGCCAATGGCGCTTCTATATCTGACGTCGAGTCGTTTGAATGAGATGACTTCTTTTTCTTTATTTAAAAAGCACTCGTATGTCCCGAGCATTTCATCTTTGGCGTATTTCTTCATATATTCTCGTTCTTCAATCACTTCAACAATAACTCTCCAACCTTCATCTTCAGTAGCTTCCACCGAGGTGATTTTATGAGGAGGAGCTACGTGTTCACCGAAAAAGTCGTTTACAGCTTGCATAATTTTTTTAATTTCCATTTTTAGTAGCCTCCAATAGTTATATCTAAAAGCTGGAACCACCCTCAAAAAAGGAAGGTTCCATATTGCTTCATATTAAATACTAAAACGCGGCTGTCCTTCACTTGAATTTGAACGTTCAGGAAGACCATTTTCTTCTACATCGTCACGAAGAAGCCCAACTGCTTCTGCATAGCGCAGCCACGTATCAACACTTGCAATAACCACTCGTGCTTCAATCGTTAAAATTTCAATTCCTACCACAGATACTCTTGCGAAAGCATCAATGACAATTCCTTTGTCCAAAATACGGTCAATTACTTCTGCTAAACTTGAACTATTAGTACTTTTTTGAATAGACATTTCCCATTTCTCCTTTCGCTTATGATCCCATTGTTTTTAAATCTGTAGATGATTTAATATCATTGGAACTTTTAATAGTAGTAGAGCTTTTAATATCAGTTGCTTTTTTAATCTGATTTACGCCTTTTATTTTCCGCTTATTTTTTGACTTATCTTTATCGTCTGAAGAAGAAACTTTTTCTTGAAAGTCCTCTCCAGCTTCTTTCACATCGCTAAGCTTATCTTTTACTGATAATAAGACGTCTTGAAGCTTTTCTTTTGCTTCTTCCCCTTTGCCGTGTACCTTTTGGGCATTTTTCTCTTTTGTTTCCTGCAGTTTTTCTGACACTTCATTTGCTTTTTCCTGCAGTTTCCCTTCGGTTTTTTCGACAAACTTTTCTTTCGCTTTTTCTTTAAGCTTTTCTTCTACCTTTTCCTTAACAGGTTCAGGCGTATGATCAATGATCTTTTTTCCTGCTTTTAAGGCTGCTTTCTCCACATCTTTTTTATCCATGAAATTCCCCTTCAGGACGAATATCTTACTTTTTAGCGTCCATGAGTTTGTTTAGCATCTCTTCAATGCGCTGCAGCTGGTCGTTCATATTTTTATTTTCTTCTTTTAATTCTTCATACTGAGACGTTTCCATTTCTGTGCTTTCGCTGACTTCTTCCTGCGAATCCGCCTGTTCATTTGATGCATCTTCTTTTTTCTTTTTAGGTGCCAGCAGCTTGCTTAAATTGTCTTTTTCAAGATAGCCTGTAGCTGTCTGTCTTAACGCCCCCATCGCTTGCTGCGTTAGAATATCCTGTGCGTTTCGCCTTAACTCTTGTCCTGTCGCACGTACAATTTCTGATTGTCCTAAGCGACTGAGTACTTTTTTACTCGTTTGCGGACTTGAAAGAAGCCCAATTCCTGCTCCTACTACGCCTCCTAAAATGGCAAGATTTAAAGAATTTTGCGTTTTTTCTTCTTGCTGCTGATTTTGTTGTTTTTCGTTTTGATCAGTTGTTGTCATGTTCCATCCTCTTTTCTCTTATTATTATTTATTTAATGAATTTTCTAATGATTAAAAGATTTAAAAACTAAGCCCTGCTCCTCGCTCCTCTGTTCGGCCAGGCAGCCCTTCTTCTTCTACTTTGTCGGTTAATAACCCTACGGCTTCCGCATAGCGAAGCCACGTATCGACACTTGCAATAACGACTCGTGCTTCAATCGTTAAAATTTCAATTCCTACGAGTGATACTCGAGCAAAAGCATCGATGACAATCCCTTTGTCGAGAATTCGATCAATCACTTCTGCCAAACTAGAACTATCTGTACTTTTTTGGATACTCATTTTTAGCAGCTCCTTTCGAAATTTAGCTAAATGAATGATGCTACTAATCAACCTGCTTAACTTTTTAAGTAAACATACTTTTGAAATATACTTTTTAGCCTTCATTCAAACATGAATAATTTGCTAAAAAGTAATTCTTAAAAATAAATTAGAAAATTATTCCACTAAGTATAATAATTAACAGTTAATTTATGGATAAATATTTTAACCAAACCCTATTGTTAAAGCTTTTATCAAGAATCTGACCCTAAAATAAAACAATAAATACATTATTGTTACAATAATATTACATTGTAATTCTAGGCATATTATCGCTCGATGCACCATGAAGTATTTGTATTTTTTTACTATCATGGAATATTATTGTTATTTTAATGTACTTAAGAAAAGGCAATGCATAAAAAAATCTGCCGCAATTGCGACAGATTTTGACTACATATCATAAGCTCTATAGAATCATTCCGGTTAAAGGCGCTTTCGGGTTTCCGTCATAATCTGAATCTGTTTTGTCTACTAGAACAAGCAAGCTGCCTTCTTTGACTGAATCATTATATTGTTCAGCCTGCTGTTTTGGAATTTCCATACCCACTAAAATACCTGAGAGTCCTCCTACGCTCGCACCAGCTGCTGCACCTGTTAATGTAGCTACAATCGGACCAGCCGCCACAATTGGGCCTATTCCCGGTATTGCAAGAGCTCCAGCACCTGCTAATATTCCGGTCAAGCTCCCTAGCGTACCTCCAGCAAGCGCTCCAGTTGCTGCACCTTCTGCTTTTGTATTCGTTTCTTTCTGAACGTTTTTGGTCTTTTTATGTTTACCGATGATAGATATTTCTTCCGATTCATATCCTTCTTTTTTTAAACTCTCTACAGCATGAATTGCTTCTTGTTCCGTTTCATATACTCCCACAACATTTTTTGCTTCCATACTATCCTCTCCTCATTAATGTTGTGTGTACCCAAGAGCATTACTTTGAAACGTTTTAAAGAGTGAGTATTCCTAGTCAAATAGCGCTAAATCACTATTCATTTAGTGACTTTTTTATTTAAAAATGGATGAACACGCTCTTTTGTTAGCCATATTCCTCCGCATGCAATTAAACCTGCAGACGTACTAAAAGCCAGCGCATAGCTCTGGAGCCAATCAACAAGGAGCCCAAACCAAACCGGTGCAAGCACAATGGCAAATTGATTGAGCGTTAAAGCGATGCTTACAGTTAAACCGATAGTACGATCATCCGCTTTTTCTGCTATTAACACGATAAATAAACTAAACCAGCCAATCGCAAAAAAACCGAGGCTAAAGCAAACTGCAGTTAGTAGCCAAAAAGGCAAATCAAATCCAATATAAGAAATAGCTATTGTTAGTCCTGCAGCCATCCAAACCGTCACTTGCAAAGGAGTCCTTCGATTTCCGTTATACACATGGTCACTTACCCAGGCTAAAGCAATTCTCCCAATCATTCCGCCTAACAGTGTGATGCTCAGTAACATGCCCGCTGAAGCAAAATTCATCTTCAAGGCTTTCGTTAAATAACTTATAAAGTGCGCGACGATAATCATTTGAAGAGAAATCATTGAAACACCCACGAAGAACAGGGGATAGAGCGTTTTATCTTGAGAAATGCGCTTGATTTTTTGACGAAGCGTAAATGTTTCCTTTTTTTCTGACGATGATGAGTATTCTCGATAGAACACTAAAAAAAGAAGACCACCCCCAATAGCTGCCGCAGCCTGTACAACCACAGCTGAATGCCAGCCGTATTGGTGAAACAGCACTGGTAATGCCGCTGAAGCGACAGCGCCTCCAATTGGTATCCCCGTTTGCCGAATCCCCATGGCAAGACCTCTATGATGAGAAGGAAACCACTTCACCACCGCTTTGCTTCCTCCTGGCTGTGCTGTTCCATACCACACACCTGCTGCGAGAAGCACGCCTGTTAAATACATATAATGATCAGCTCTATAGGCAAAAAGCATGCTTACCCCCAGCAAAATAGATCCTCCCCCTACAAGCCACCTTTCTCCATAACGATCCATCCAGTTTCCAAAAAACAGCATTGAAAAAATCGGACCAATTTGAACAGCTGATACAAGCAGTCCTGTTTGAAACTGCGATAAATCATATAGTCTTTGCCAAAACGCTGCCAATGGTCCCGCGCCGTACGTGACAAACGTTGCACACGCCTGAGACACAGTGGCAATAAATAAAATTATCCACTTATAAGAAGCTTTTTGTCTGCTCATTTTCTCTCCTCCACCTCTACTTTCAGTGTAGAGAAGTGATGATATCATGTAAAATAAGGAATAAAGATAAAAGTCATCAATAAAAATGATAGCTGCAGGAGGAGATTTTATGGATATAAAAGATTTGCTTGTTTTTACAACGGTAGCAGAAGAAAAAAACATTTCAAAAGCAGCCAAAAGCTTAAGCTACGTGCAGTCGAATGTGACGATGCGAATTCAGCAATTAGAAGCTGAGCTGGGTACACAGCTATTTGAACGAAGCGGTAAAGGCGTCACTTTAACTTCTAGCGGAGAGCTGTTACATCGTTATGCTGAACAAATTCTGCGTTTAACCAATGAAGCCACTGCAACTGTGCAAAGCAGTGCCCATATACCGATAGGTCCTTTAAAAATAGGTGCAACTGAATCCACTGCGGCTCTTCGGCTACCGCCTTTTCTTTTTAATTATTGCACTACCTACCCTGATGTAGACTTCGTTTTAGAAACACATACAACCGATGTTCTTATTCAGCTGGTTTTAGCCCGAAAACTTGAAGGGGCATTCGTTGCAGGCAGCTGTGAACATCCTGATATAAACACTTTATTTATTCAAGATGAAGAGCTTGTACTTGTGAGCCGCCATCCTCTTCCTTCTCTTTATAGCCTAAACGACATGAATCTATTAGCTTTCAGCAGCGGATGTGCATATCGACATACATTAGAAATGCTGCTGACAAGAGAAGGCGTGTTTCCAAAACGCATATTAGAATTTGGTACGATTGAAGCGATTATTGGGTGTGTAAAAGCAGGTATGGGCGTAGCTGTGATGATGAAATCCATTGTATCTAACCATGACCATTCATTAACGTTAACTCCGCTACCACAGCCATATAGAAAGGTCCCCACTTTTTTTATTACACGGAAAGATACCTTTGTATCAGCGTCTTTACGTGAATTTTCTTCTCTTCTTACCGAACAGCTTTGCATAACAAAACCCTAAGAAAATATGCGTTCTTAGGGTTTTGTTTTAAGCAGCTGCCGGATTCTTTTTCACAAATTTCATAAACAGTCCGCGAACTAAAGGTCCCATAATCAGAAGCTGAAGCGGGTATGCCACGATAAAGTTTTTAATAACGATAAGTGCATAGCTTGAAAGAAGTGGCTCTCCATCTAAACCTTTCGTAAGTGACATCGTAATTAATCCGTATACAGACATGCAAAGCACCATTCCTATAACCATACATGATGACAGAATCAACACTGTTTTTAACTGTTTCGATTTATCAAACGGCAGTGAAAATGCTACTTTTTTCGCTACGGGACCTACTAAAAAAGTTTCAACAATCAGCGCAATCACAAACGTAATGACTAAGTTGAAGAATCCTTCTGCCAGCGTGATATGCCCGATGACGTCATTTATTAACATGTTATAAATCGTCATGACAAGCACCATCCCTCCGCACATCATCATTCCGAAGTACATACTTTCTTTTTTAGTTGTTGGCACATTCCTCATCCTTTTCACATTTATTTTTTCACTTGGATTAGTATAGCTTTTTAGAATCCTCCTTCGTAAGTGAACAATTTGTGAACATTTATCTAGAAAATCCCCTGTGGCTAAAAAACAGTCACAGGGGATTTTCTAGACTTAAGCGGCTGGTGCTCCTTTTGTGAGGAGGGCTGAGTACGGTACATCACTCTAATCTACATCATTAATAAATGTTTGAGACATTAACAGAAGAACCCCGCTTTAGGGGCTAAAGCGGGGTTTGATTTTATAGAGATTCCGTGTGAGACCCGGGCGGAATTGGAGTTTGGGTACGAAATACTTTTTCCCATTTTGAGACGACGATACAGGCAATAGCATGACCTGGAACGTTGACTCCTGTTCTGGCCATATCCATGATGCGGTCTACTCCTGCAATAATTGCCACTCCTTCAGCCGGCAGACCTACTGCGTTGGCTGTTGCTAAAAGCACAACAAGTGAACCTGACGGGACAGCCGCAATTCCTTTACTTGTCATCACTAGTATAAGCATCATAAATAATTGCTGAGTTAATGGCATGTCAATATTAAAAGCCTGTGCTAGAAAAACGCATGAAACGGATAAATACAAAGTAGATCCGTCACAGTTTAACGACAGGCCCGACGGAATAACAAACGACACGACACGTTTAGGGCATCCGTACTTTTCCATTCGCTCCATCAGCTGTGGCAGCACCGTTTCCGTACTTGTTGTTGAAAATGCAATAAGAAACAAATCCCAAATCATTTTGAATACTTCAAAGTAGTTGAATTTGAACAAAAACCCAACAATCGGAAATAAAACAAATAAAATAATAAAAAGACCTAAAAAGACGGTTCCGATTAGCTTCAGCATTGGAAGCAGAAGTACGATACCGTATTGCCCCACAGAGGCAGCCATTAACGCTAGTACACCAAGAGGAGCTGTGACCATAACAATTTGCGTTAACTTAAACATAATTTTAGCAGTCGATTCAAAAAATTTCATTGCAGGTTCAGATGCTTTACCAACTCCTGAAGCCGCCACACCGAATAAAATAGCGAAGAAAATCACGGCCAGCAAATCATTTTTCGCCATCACATCTACGATATTTGTTGGAATGATGTTCAAAATCATTTGTTTAAAATCTACGACTTTGTCGGTATACTGAGACAATTCACCGATATCTTTTTTAACAAGATGAGAAAGATCGAGGCCTATTCCGGGCTTTAACAAATTCACTAACAGCAGCCCGATTCCTAATACGATGGTAGTAATGATTTCAAACCAAATAATCGTCTTTAACCCTAGACTCCCCATTTGTTTCATACTACCGCTTCCCGCAGCACCTATGACGATGGTTGAAAAGACAATCGGCACCACAATCATTTTAATAAGGCGGATAAACCCGTCCCCTACCGGTCTTAAAGCCATCCCGAAATCCGGAAAAAAGTGCCCGATGACAGCTCCGATTACTAATGCAATTAAAATTTGAAACGCTAAAAACTTTTTCACATTTCTACCTCCCCTTTGACTTCATGAAATGGACGTCCATTCCACTAATATCCAAATCCTCAGACACTTTATGTAAGTTCGGGACATTTAGCTAGATTCCTTCTAAAATAGACAAATTGGTCTATATATTTCACCTTGTCCGTTAAAATACATAAAAAAGCCAGGGTGAAGTTATTCTCCATCCTGGCTTTTTTAATCTTTATGCTTTTTTAACAAACTGAGATTTTAAGCTCATCGCTCCAAATCCATCAATTTTGCAGTCAATGTTATGATCGCCTTCTACTAAACGAATGCTTTTTACTTTCGTTCCGATTTTTACAACCGATGAGCTTCCTTTTACTTTTAAGTCTTTGATAACGGTAACTGAATCTCCGTCTTTTAAAAGATTACCGTTTGCATCTTTTACAGTAAGCTGTTCTTCAGCCCTTTCTGTTTTTTCATCTTGCCCCCATTCATGCGCACACTCCGGGCAGACGAACAGGTTTCCATCTTCATATGTATACTGTGATTGACAGCTTGGGCAATTAGGTACATTCATTTTCTTTTCCTCCAGCAACAGCTCGTAAACGATAGCACGGTCACGAGATTACGTTTTTTTATCTGTTTTATACTGTCACAGTTTTATAAAATTAACAAGCTTTTCTATTTTCTTGCCGCTGATGTTTTCTTCTCCACATAAGTGAGCCGATAAACAGAACAAAACCTGCACCAAAGGCAAGTAGCTGATCTAAAAAAAGGTCACCCGTTTTTAGATACCGAATAATAAATAATCCCCCAAACATCAGCATCAGCATACATGAAAACCGAATGAGGTATGAATTGATTTCCATTTTTCATTCCTCCTCTTTGTAAGACTTTCTTCGTTACGAAAAAAACACGTACCATACGCCAAATGTAACCGCGTATAACGGTAAAATGACGACTAGTTTTTGCTTCCATCCTTTAAAAAAGGAAGCATTACGAGGCGCAAACCAAAGCTCTAACGTACCGTATAACAGCAGTGCTCCCGCTGCTAGTATCGCAATCACAGTCTCTCCTAAGTCCATACATACTCCTCACTTTCATTCTACGCACTTGAAGCTAAGCGCAGTGTATATGGTAAGTGTCATCATTATAAACAAGCTTATAATCGTGATGCGTACGGGCTTTGAATCCTCTTCTCTATTATATAATTATTACCATTATATCATAATAAAAGCATTTTTGAGACTTTTTATACATGTTAATTATTGGATAATAAAAATTAGACACAGAGAAAAAAGGGGGGATTTTTTTGAAGAAAACTCAGCTTATTTTTTTTATTACACTGCTTGTTGAAGCTGGATTAATCTATGCGTGCTCATCTTTTTTGTTTATCCGCTTTATTGAACTTATGTTTTTTAGCGGACTTTTGTTTTCAGTTTTGACTTTTTGGTTTTCAAGTAGCGGTAGTAACAGCGCTCATTCCTATTATAAAACTCATTCCATGAGGTTAATGTCTGGAGCGAATATTGAACATAATCCGTTTCGTTTGCGCTGAACAGCTTATTTTCTTGCTTCTTTAAGTTTTATGGGAGTGGGACTGATTTTTTTCATTCTTTTGCTAACGGATGTTATTCCTCCCGTGGGTTAAAAACCCTGCTCTTTACAGAGAGCAGGAACTTACGAGAACAGCTTTAGAAACAGGCATTTGCGTTTTACTTTATTAGCAACAGCTTGAGTCACATGATCTTTTAAAGGTCGATTCAATATTCGCTTCAGCGGATGCTTTAGCATCCGTTTGCTTACGGGAACTTTAAAAATAATGCTGAGAACCACCGTTGCCAAAACTGAGAGCAGTAAGACAGCAAAAGGCTTTTTTTGAAACCATCTGGAAAAGATAAGCATCATTACATAAATAAGCGCTGACCATCCTAAATGCCAGCCGTGTCTAAATGTTATGCCCTTACATCTGAGTCCGAGCCATTCTACAAATGAAGCTGTACATACCCATTTTGCGATATACTTCACCTGCTTGACGAGTGTAGGCGGATAGGTAGCTAAGAACGACAAAATCATGAAAGGCGTAATGAACATGAGGTGCAGTATGCGCAGCCCTTTTAATGAAAGGTGGGAAGATTTAAAATCCCAAAGCAATTTATCGTTACATAGAAAGTAGTAGAGAATATTAAAAAAGCTCACGTATAAAACCCCAGCATACAGCTCGCGGATTTTTTTCCACGTTTTCTTTTGGATATTTTGAAAAACCAGCCATAGAAGGACAGAAATATGCACCTTTGTTCACCTCTCTAACGTCGTTTTTAGAACCTCTGCTATTGTATTTTCGTTTCTTCCTGCTTCTTTTCTATTTTACGAATCCATCCAATCAGCAGCCGGTTAAGATATGATTTTAAAGTCACGCTAGTAAAGGTGTGATACCACATCCAGCCTGTTTTCCACTCGATGAGCTTCGTTCGTTTTTCAGCCCAAAATTCAATAAAAAACATTGGAATCGTAAAAAGCACAATTTTATATAAAACTTTTAACCCTTTATCGTAATACGTAGCCTGATTAATCATGACGGATATTATGGGATACAGCAAAAAGTCGAACAAGACATTAATTCTAAACTGTTTTTTTAGCAAGCGAGTTGGATAGCGAATAAGGTCGTGAGCTACAATAAAATTATCAATAATACCATTTGTTAACGCGTTAAATAAATAGGCAAGCAGCCAGTCTTTAATCGGTGGTTTTCTAAATAAAAAAAGGAGAAGCCCTAGGGCGATAATGAGCATTACACGTAAAAAATTCACTTCAAACTTTTTCTTTCTCATCACCTTTTCGCTCCTTTCACCAAGTGTTGTTAGCATATTCTCATGTCAATTGGCAGCTTGAAACGGCTGTTCTAACCACGTTCTCCTTACATACGTTCATTTTTGTTTTAGTTTTAAGTTCTTTAAAAAGATTTATACATGCGGTTGAGACATGAAAAAAGCCCAACTCTAATCAGTACGGGCTTCTTCCTCCACCTATTCTGTTTTTTTAACCGTTACCATCCAGCTACAAATCCATCCGTTCGTGATTCACTTCCTCCGCATAGCACGCCGCTCTCAGGATCTCTCCAAATAATCTGTCCGCGCCCAAATGCCATAGAATCCACGGCTACTTCAATTTTATGTCCTTTTCGTTCAAGCGCTTGTGCTACGTGGGATGGAAAAGCCGGCTCCACAAGCACCGTTTTATCTTTTTTCCACTGCCATCTTGGCGCGTCTAAAGCGGCTTGAGGATGAAGATGAAAATCAATCGTATTCATGACAACTTGCATATGTCCCTGCGGCTGCATAAAGCCTCCCATCACGCCAAACGGTCCTACGGGCGCATTATTTTTGGTGAGAAAGCCTGGAATAATGGTATGAAACGTTTTTTTATTAGAAGCAAGGCAGTTATCGTGATTGGGATTCATTGAAAAATTGTGGCCGCGGTTTTGCAAGGCAATTCCCGTTTCTGGCACAACGATTCCAGAACCGAAACCCATATAATTACTTTGAATAAAAGAAACCATGTTTCCTTCTTCATCAGCAGTGGCTAAATACACCGTTCCGCTTCCAACAGGTTCTCCTGCTTCAGGCTGCAGGGCATGTTCTTCTATAAGGCTGCGACGATAGCTTGCATATGTATCAGACAGCAGTTCGCTAACTGACACGCTCATTTTTGCTTCTTCTGTAATGTATTTTTCTCCATCCGCAAACCCAAGCTTCATCGCTTCTATTTGTTTATGATACGTATCCACGGCATCTTTTTCTTGAAACTCAAAGCCTTTTACGATATTTAATGCCATTAACGCGATAAGTCCTTGACCGTTCGGAGGAATTTCCCATACATCATACCCCCGGTAGTGAGCGGAAATAGGATTCACCCACTCCGGTTCGTAAGCAGCCAAATCTTCCTTGGATAAAAAGCCGCTATATTTTTTACTGAATGCATTAATACGATCCGCAAGCTCACCTTTATAAAACGCTTCTGCATTTGTTTCGCCAATGAGCTGAAGCGTACGAGCATGATCAATAGATGACCACATTTCTCCTGCTTTTGGTGCTCGTCCGTTTGGGGCAAACGTTTGAAACCACGATTCAAATTCTTCGCTTGTATGTATTCGTTTGAACGTATCGTAAGCTTGTTTCCATTGTTTAGCGAGAGTAGGCGCTAGTGGAAAGCCTTCCTTGGCATATTGAATGGCAGGCTGCAGCACTTGAGAAAGAGGCAGTTTACCAAATCGCTTCGATAAAGCAGCCCAAGCAGCCGGAGCCCCGGGAACCGTAACGGGAATCATTCCGTACTTAGGGATGTCTTTGTATCCTTTTTCCTTCAGCGCATCAATGGAAATAGACTGCGGAGAAGGTCCGCTAGCGTTCAATCCGTACAGCTGATTATTTGTCCAAACAAGCGCAAACGCGTCTCCGCCGATTCCATTTGACGCAGGCTCTAATACTGTAAGACTCGCTGCTGCCGCGATTGCTGCATCAATTGCATTACCGCCTTTTTTTAAGATATCAAGACCTGCCTGCGATGCGAGCGGCTGAGATGTGGATACCATTCCTTTTTTAGCATAGACCGGAACTCGGCAAGATGGATATGGATGATAATGCGGATCATAGTTCATAAAAAGCTCCTCCTCTTTCAAACGTCAGTTACGTCAAATCCCTAAATTTATTTTAATTTTCTAAATAATTTAACTTCTTAATTTCACCATATTTATAACGCATCGGCTTTCTTTTTATCTCCGAATGCCATTACTACTTTTACCTAAAATTGGTATACTGATAGAGTACAAGAATTGCCAAGGAGGATGATGTATGAAAAAAGTAAAAGCTGCCCTTCCACTCGCTGTTTCTTTAGCACTCGGGCTTCAAGTACTCCCTGTTTCCACTTCACATGGTCAAGCTGAAACAGGGGCGAATGCTGCTCATCACTCAGCAAAAGTTGAATACAAACGGGCAGATGCATTTTTAACGAATGTAGCTAACGGAAAACCAAGAGAAGCAAAGCGCCACTTTTCCCGCAGCCTGCAATCCAACATGAGTGAAGACAACATAAAAACGTGGTGGACATCTCTAACGGCTCAGTTTGGTGCTGTAAAAAAGATTGGTACATCTGTACAAGGTGAGGTCAATACCGTTCATCGAAATATAGAAATTCCAATTGAATTTGAACACGTATCAGCTACTTTAACCGTTCGATTTAGTCAAAACCGTCAAATTGATGATTGGCGAATCGTACCGGATGAGCGCCATTTTTCGTTTTCCACACCACCTTATGACACCCCTAAGAATTACACAGAAAAACAGCTTTCAATCGGCAAAGCACCTTACGAACTTCCAGCAACGCTCACTCTTCCAACACGTTCAAAGCATCAAAATGTACCCGTTGTCATTTTAGTTCACGGATCAGGTTCTTCTGATCAAGATGAAACATTTATGAGCTTAAAGCCTTTTCGAGATCTGGCTTTAGGACTGGCTTCTCAAGGAATCGCCGTTTTACGCTACAACAAGCGTACATACGAACATACAGCTAAAATGTCCGGTGAAAGTGAGATAAGCGTCAACGATGAAACAACGGATGATGCCGTACTCGCAGTAAAAGCAATGGCGAAACAAAAAGGCATTAGCAGCCGCAATATTTTTTTACTGGGACACAGTCAAGGCGGCATGATGATGCCCAGAATTCTAAATCAAACGCCGGATAAAAGCGTGCGCGGTTCTGTTTTACTTGCTGCACCGAGCCGCACACTCCCAGAGTTAATGCTTGAACAATCTGCCTATTTGGTATCACTGAATCAGCTTCCGAAAGAGCAGCTTGCTTTTTTCCAGCAGCAGTTTGCCATTTTACAAGACCCAAGCTTTTCGCCAGCTCAGCCGCCAAAAGAATTCCTGCTTGGAACTCCTTATTTTTGGTATGACTTAACTCACTGGCATCCCGCGGAAGTCGCAAAATCTCAGCATACGCCGCTGCTTCTTTTACAAGGAGCGCGTGATTATCAAGTAACGACCGAAGATTTTTCAGGTTGGAAGCAAAGTTTGTCTCAGCGTTCCGACACTTTTTTTAAACTTTATCCAAAGCTCAACCACTTTTTCACAGAAGGAACCGGTGAAAAAAGCACGCCTGCTGAATATGCTGTTTCAGCCAACATTCCTTCTTATGTAATTAATGATATTGTCAAATGGGTTCGCGAAACGCAAAAGTAAACGAAAAAGAGCGGCTTTGCCCGCTCTTTTTTTCTATTTCCTATTTAAGATGATATGCGACTGATCAGAAGAAGCGGTGGATTTCCTTCCTTTTCCCCAGCCTACAGCTTCTCGGTAACTTCCGACCAGCTGCTGATTAATTACATGCTGTTCATTTACTTCAACAGTTTGTTCAGCTAAAGGAGTCACATATAAAGCATCTACCGGACAGTACAGTTCACACATAAAGCAAGTTTGACAATCGGATTGACGAGCTATGGAAGGAGCGCCTCCCATTCGAGAGCGGTCAAAGACATTTGTTGGACAAACAGATACACAAAGATTGCAGTTAATACACCGGTCTTCACTAAGGAGCTCGATCATTAAATAACCCCCTTTACGTGGTTAGAAGACTTTGTACCTAAGGGTCTCGCCCAGACTTCCTGCACGCCTCCGCTTAGAATACGGTAGTGTTGCTTGGAATCCATAAATGGAAAATCGTCACGCCGGTGCATTCCTCGCGTTTCTTTTCTTTCTAATGCACTCGTATACATCCATCGCGCCGTTGCCGTCATTGCCGCAAGCTCTCGACTTCTCACGATATTTCTTTCTTTATCATACACTCCATTCTTCAACTCATTCCACACGGCATTTAACCTCATAAGGGAATCTTGCAGTCTTGCTTCTGAACGGAACCAGTTTCGATCATATGGAAAGACTTCGCGTTGAATCGATGCTATCATTTCCTTTGTCTCTGCTGAATCAGAAGAAGCTACTGACTTGGTGATTCCTGACGCTTCTGATAAGCCTTTTGCATGTCGACTTGCGGCATTCCTTCCTTGCTTAACAGCAAATATTGCCGCTGCTTTTCCTGACCAACAGCCTGAAGAGATAGCCCATGCTGCATTATGGCTGCCTCCTCCCGTAAATCCTCCGCAGATTAATTCGCGCGTTGCAGCATCTCCAGCTGCATACAACCCAGGGATGTCGGTTCTACACGTTTCGTCTGTAATGTGAATACCTCCTGTTCCTCTAACGGTTCCTTCAAAACGCAGGGTAATTGGAAACATTTGAGTAAAAGGATTCATATGAAGACGATCAAAGGATAAAAAGAAATTTGGCTGTGATAAGCGCATTGCTTTTTGAATACTTTCCTCCGCTTTGTCAAGCCTTGCATAAACCGGCTGGGTCATTAACGTTCTGGCAATGATGGAACGCCCTTTATGAGAACCGGCTCCTTCAATCACTGTACCGTCTTCATAATAAAATGTAGCCCATTTGTAAAATGCGGATTTCGTGATTGGAGAAAAAGCTGGCGCAATCGAATAAGCATTCGAAAACTCCATACCTGAAAGCGAAGCACCTGCTTCTGTAGCTAATAAGTAACCGTCCCCTGTTAAAACATTTGTACCGAGTGCCCCGCTCAGAAATGCACAGCCTCCCGTTGCTATCACAACTGCAGCAGCATCCGCTCTCCATGTTTCTTTCGTTTGATTATTGATTCCGCAAGCGCCTGCCACACCGTGTTCATCTGCAAGAAGCTCCAGTGCAGGGCTATGGTCCAAAATCTGAACGCCTGCTTTTTGAAGCTGACGCCGCATTAACCTCATATATTCAGGCCCTTGAAGCGTCGTTCGCTGAGAAATCCCTTTTTCATCTACTGGAAACGGATAGCCGAAATGAGCTAATTCATTTACTTGTTCAAACGTACAATCAAGCACTCGTTTCATCCAACTTCTTTCAGCTAAATATCCCCCCAGCTCTTCCCTGCTTTTCATCGCTGTCATCTGTTCATCAGAAGTAGGCTTTACATACCAAACTCCTGTACCAGAAGGCGCAGTTGCTCCGCTCGTTCCGCAGTATCCTTTATCGACAAGCACAGCTTTTGCACCTTCTTTAACTGCTTGCAGAGCTGCCCATGCACCAGCAGGGCCTCCTCCAATAATTAATACATCTGTATGAAAATGAAAGTCGGCAGTCATATACGGGTCCCCCTCTTAAAATGTTTGCGCTCTCAAAAACCTTATTAAGAAAATACTTATTATCCACTCGACTATTTTGCTCATTGCTAAATCTATACCAACTATTCCGTTCCAGAATTCATCGCTTCCATAACAGCCTTTCAATATAAAAAGGAGACCAGTCCATTTGTTTCAACACAATGGTCTGGCCTCCAGTTGCCTAGTAGGCGCGTTTTTTCGTACAGCATCAAAATACCAAGTAATTCAATTTGTTTAATTATATATTAAAAGTTTATGCTATGATTGTCAATGAGTATGTTATTCTTAGAATTTATTTCGATTGTTCGTATCTCTTATTGACAACTCTATGAATTTTTTGGTAAATTAATCTCACTAAACACATAGGATTTTAAAAATACCGACCAGACAACTGGAGGCTCTCATTCTTTTCAATAGATGAGAGTCTTTTTCGTTTAGCAAAACTTTAAAAGGAGGGATAAAGTGAAAAACGCAGGGCTTGCAACTAAATCATTTAAAGTAAAAGGAGTATCTTTTTTGAGTGTACTTATGGTCCTCTTGCTCTGGACGCTTTTAAGTACACTTAAATGGGTAGATCCGATTTTTCTACCTACGCCTCAAAGCGTTTGGCATTCATTTATTAGTTTAGTAGTAGAAGGGTATAAGGGTACATCTCTTGTGACTCACTTATCTGCAAGCTTGTACCGGCTATTTACAGCCTTACTGCTCGCTTTGTTTACAGCTATTCCACTGGGAATTGTATGCGGCTATTCTAAATACATATTAGCAATTTTTGATCCGATCATTGAGTTTTACCGCCCGCTTCCTCCCCTAGCTTACTATGCACTTCTTGTTTTATGGTTAGGAATTGATGAAGGATCTAAAGTAGCACTACTGTTTTTAAGTGCCTTCGCTCCACTGTTTATCGCAACAGTTGCAAGCGTACAGCGCGTGCCGCAGGACCGAATTAACGGTGCACTAACATTAGGTGCATCAAAGTTTAGCGTATTTGTTCACATTATTCTTCCATCTGCTCTGCCTGACATTGTGACAGGGTTGCGCACGTCCATTGGAATCACATATGCAACGTTAGTCGCTGCTGAAATGGTTGCAGCTACTTCAGGAATTGGCTGGATGGTACTTGATGCAAGCAAATATATGCGAAGTGATATTGTCTTTGTGGGCATTATTATCATGGGTCTGATCGCTATATTTATCGATAGCATTATTCGCTTTTACCAACGCTTAGCCTTTTCATGGGTTGGAAAATAGAGCTTACTTAGGAGGAACATCGATGAAAAAAGGAATACTTGGTTTATTATTATGCTTTATAGTAGTCGTTTCCGGCTGTTCGAGCACTACATCTAGTTCTGAAAATGATGTACCCAAAGAAATACGTTTAGGCTATCAAGCTTCACCGAATGGAGAGTTGGTAGCAAAAGCCCGCGGCTCATTGGAAAAGAAATATCCAGACACTCAAATTAATTGGATTAAATTTGAGTCAGGCCGGGATATCAACAATGCCATTTCGGGAGGAAGCATTGACTTTGGACTCGTTGGAACACCTCCTGGTGCAATAGGAGTGGCTAATAAACTTCCTTACAAAGTGTATTATTTACATGATATTATCGGCGAAAGCGAGGCCTTAGTAGTAAAAAAAGATGCGGGAATAAAATCTTTACATGATTTAAAAGGCAAAAAAATCGCCACTACTTTTAGTTCAACGGCCCACTACAGCTTACTAAGTGCGTTAAAAAACAAAAACATTGATCTTAAAAAAGAAAATATCACACTATTAGACATGCAGTCTCCCGATATTTTAGCCGCTTGGAATCGCGGTGATATTGACGGTGCGTATGTATGGCAGCCTCTGCAAACAAATTTAATTCATGCTGACGGAAATGTGTTGATTTCATCCAAAGAAGTAGCCAAGCAAGGAAGCATTACAGGAGAATTCGGAATTGTTCATAAGGATTTCGCCAGAAAATATCCAAATATTGTGAAAGGATATATTTCTATCTTAAATGAATCTGTTAATTATTATCACAAAAATCCAGAAAAATCTGCAGAATTATTGGCTAAAGAACTGAACTTAACACCAAAACAAAGCTTAAAAACGATGCAACAGCTAACCTGGCTAAATAAATCAGATCAAAAAGCATACTTTCAATCTAATGGCAAATTGGCGCATGTGTTAAAAGATACAGGAGATTTTCTAGAAGCTCAAAAAGATATTCCTTCTTCTCCCGATTTAAAAACGTATCAACAAGCACTGCTAAACAATTTTTCTAAATAGTAGCGGGAAGTATCTCTTGCTGTCAGTCGAGGGATGCTTTCTCGGTCAAAAGGAGTGATACATTTGAAAACTAGTGTTGCTGTTGAAGAAAGACCTAAACGTGTTCATAAGCCCAAAGTCGTCGATGTAAAAAGCGTTGCTTTCGCTTATGCTCAAACAAAACGTGAGCATCTCATCTTACAAAATATTAATCTCTCTTTATATGAACATGAGCTTGTTTGTGTATTAGGACCATCCGGATGTGGCAAATCTTCACTTTTAAATATTCTAGCAGGCTTTCAACAGCCTACAACAGGTACAGTCATGATTCATGGAGATGAACAGACCAAGCCTAATCCAGGCGTTGGCGTTGTTTTTCAGCATCCTAATCTATTTCCTTGGCTGACTATTGAAAAAAACATTGAATTTGGATTGAAGATGCAAAAAGTCACCAAAGAAGAACGTAAACAGCTTGTTGCGAATTACCTGCAGCTGGTTGATCTAACGTCTGCTTCTAAAAAACTTCCCCATCAGTTGTCAGGAGGAATGAAGCAGCGAGCAGCCATTGCTCGAACACTCGCGACAGACCCTAAAGTTATTTTAATGGATGAGCCTTTTAGTGCTCTTGATGCGCTAACGCGGGAAGCGATGCAGAAACATTTATTAACAATTTGGAACCAAACAAAAAAGTGCATCTTTTTTATTACTCATGATGTAGAAGAAGCTCTCAAACTTGCAACTCGAATCATTGTGATGCACCCAAAGCCCGGAAGAGTCATCTTAGATACGCAAAATCCATTACAGTCGGAACGTTACGAAGAAGGAACTTTTCAATATCACGAAAAGTTCATGGAGCTACGGCAGTTTTTCATTTCAAAGATAAGAGAACAAACATAAGGAGATGAACACAGTGTCTAATAATCTTTCTAGTTATCCACGGCCTCTTCAGTTTCCTAATCGCGAGGTAAAAGAAGGTCCTCGTTTGTTAAAACGGTTGCCAAATGGTGTTGAAGAAAAACCATATACTTTCTTTTCCATCAAGCCCCTCACACCGATCATCGGTGCTGAAATCGAAGGTCTAGATTTATCCAAGCCTCTTGCAAAAGAAGTGCAAGAAGAATTAAATCGGGCTTTTTTAGAATGGAAAGTGCTTTTTTTTCGCAATCAAGCAATTACAAGCGAACAGCATCTTGCTTTTGCGAAACTATGGGGGGATCTTGAAGTACACCCTTTTTACAAACCTGCTTCACAAAAGCAAGCGAAAGAAATTGTACAATTCTCTAGAAATCAGAAACAGGGAGGCTCTGAAAATGTTTGGCATGCAGACGTCACATTCCGCGAAAACCCTGCTAAAGCTTCAGTACTTCGATTGATTGAGGTGCCTCCTGTGGGCGGCGATACGCTTTGGGCAGATATGGCTGCAGCATATGACAACTTACCTGAGTCCATAAAAAAACAAATTGAACATTTGAAGGCTATTCATGATTTCACTCCTTCTTTTGCTCATTTATTACAACCAGATGAACTTGAGGCTTTTCAACGAGAGTTTCCAGCGGTTGAACATCCTATTGTACGTACTCATCCTGAAACAGGTCGTAAAACGCTTTTTGTCAATTCACCCTTTACTACTCATATTGTAGGTCTAGAACATTCTGAAGGCGAACAGTTACTTCAATATTTGTTTAGGCAAGCTCATGTTCCAGAATACCAAGTACGGTTTCGTTGGGAAGCAAATTCAATTGCCTTTTGGGATAACCGTGCAACACAGCATTATGCTGTATCGGATTATTATCCACATAGCCGAAAAGCTGAGCGCGCGGCTATTATTGGCGATTGTCCTTTTTAACATTCGTTACATGCAGATTGGAGGTTAAGAAATGGGAAGCAGTAATACACATGTGATTCAATCGCGTCAAGATATTATCAACTTTGTCAATTCAAATCCAGTTACGTCTAAAAGCTGGAAAATCATTTTGGTAGCTTTAGGAGGCATTTTTGTCGACGCCTATGACTTTACCAGTCTCGGGATTGGAGCTGATCAATTAAAGGAACAATTTAACCTTTCTCCTGCGGGTCTTGGAAGCCTTACAGCTATTATGGCCTTTGGCGCTTTGTTAGGAGCTACTGTAGGAGGATATTACACCGACAAATTCGGCCGCAACAAAATGTTTTTAATTGATTTATTTTTTATGGTGTTCGCAGCTCTTGGCGCTGCTTTAGCGACTGATTTAGTTTGGTTATTTATCTTTCGGTTTTTAATGGGCGTAGGTGTAGGGTTAGATGTTCCGGTAGCGCTCAGCTTTATTGCTGAGTTCAGTAATTTAAAGAAAAAAGGCCAATACGTGAACTTATGGTGTCCACTGTGGTACGTGGCCGCAACTGTTACTGGACTTGTTGTTCTTCCTTTTTATCTGCTGGGGCAGCATGAAGACATTTGGCGCTGGTCGGTAGGATTTGGAGCTGTTGCTGCACTAATCGTGTTAATTTTGCGCTACCGCTATATGGATGAAAGTCCGATGTGGGCCGCTCATCATCTTCCGCTTAAAGAAGCTGTCAAGGTGTTAGAGAAAACCTATGACATACAAGTCACGGTAGCTAAAAATACAAAAGAAGAACCTTTATCTCGTTCAAAAAAACTGTCTTATAAAGCTATTTTCCAAGGGAAGTATCGGGCTCGAACATTTTTAGCTTCCATCATTACAGCTACTCAAAGTATGCAGTACTTTGCAGTGGGCTTCTATATCCCAACCATTTCCACACTTATTTTTGGCAAAGGAATGATTTATGCAATTATCGGTACTCTTTTCTTTAATTTATTTGGGATTATTGGTGGCTTTACACAATCGCGACTAACTGAACAAGTCGGCATAAGAAAGCTTGCAATTACAGGCTATATCATTTGCTCTTTAAGCTTAGTCCTGATGGGGCTTACAGGCGATACTCATTTTATTGCGCTGCCTATTTTATGTATTGCTTTATTTATTTTTGGTCAATCTTTTGGCCCTGGAGCGCAAGGGATGACAATGGCCACTCTTTCTTACCCGACTGAACTGCGAGGGCTAGGCTCTGGCTGGGGGCAAGGAACAACGCGTATCGGCAGTATTTTAGGTTTTTACTTATTCCCGGTTGTACTTTCAATTGGCGGGATCTATACGACGTTTCTAGTCCTTACAATCGTTCCCATTATTGGACTGATTGCAACGGTTCTTATTAAGTGGGAGCCTATTGGCACAGATGTCGAAAAAGAAGAAGAACAAGGATTTGAAAGCAACAAAAGCTTTAGTGAAAAAAGTGAGGTCTATCACTAACCATCATTCTAATAAAACAGACGACACGCAAAACACCTTCAAGTATAGTATGCTTGAAGGTGTTTTTTTATTTAAAGATAGATAAAATAAGTACTCGTAAAAGGCTATGCAAAGCGCCCCATCACCACCGTGTTATAGTACTTGCCGTCCGACAGCAGCTTGTCATTTTTTAATACTCCTTCTACTTCAAACCCGAACTTCTCATATAAACCAATTGCTTTTTTATTGGTTTCTAACACATTCAGCGTCATTTTCTTCATACCTACATCATCTGCCCACAATATGGACTGCTGCAAAAAGCCTTTGCCGATGCCATATCCCCAACATTCTTTTACGACGCATACACCAAACTCTACTTTATGGGCAAATCGTTTCAACTCATTACCTTCGCACCTTGAAAATCCGACAATTCGATTATGTACAACCGCTACTAAAAATAAGTTTCGTTTACTTTCCGTGTCACGTTGAATAAGCTTTTCAAACTCCGCTTTATCCATATACCCTTCTCCTGGTTCACGATCTAAGTATTCCGTTTTTCCATCTAGTTGAATTCTCAGATAAGACAATTCATCTGCATCGCTAATGGAAGCTGAGCGAATGATGTACTGAAGTCCTTTCACATGGTAAATCCGCTGGTTGATGACCATCGTATACCTCCAAATGTCTTTCTTTCATTAAATCTATTAATTGAGTTTTATTTACTTTATTATAAATATTATACATAAATAGAAGAAAGAGAGTTGAACGAGTTGCTTTGGTTACTGCTTTTGGTCCTATACGGCATTTATAAAATCTATAAATCAAAAAGACCGTTAACGAAGTTTGGCCATTTTTATGAGAGAGCGTTTGAGCTAGAAGAAAAAAAGCGATATGAAGATGCGCTTGATGTACGCAACCAAGGGATTCAACTCCATACCCTTACCGATTTAGAACGAGCTGATTTACATTTAGCAAACGGGCGTATGCTTTTAAAACTAAAGCAATATGAAGAAGCAACGAAACACTACGATGCATCATTTAAACTAGCAACATACGAAAAATTTCCTTACTCAGAAGGGTTCGACGAAGTCATTGAAGCCTACTTGTATGCAGGACGTAAAGAAGATGCACTGGCAATAACCAATGACATGTTAAAACGGCAAAGCTATGATAAAAAATTCAAGAAGCTAGAGCCTTTAAAAGAAAAGCTTCTTTCATATGAAGACTCATGGTAAAGTTCAACAAATGAGAGCGCATTATTAAGAGCGATTGAGGTGAGCATAATGGTCATAACCGTTATTGTGGGATTGCTGGGTCTAATTGGTTTAATTGCAGCAGGATTTGCGACGAATTATAAAGATACGAAGTAAGATTTCATAAAAAAGAACAAGAACCAGCTTGGTTCTTGTTCTTTTTTTTAACGCGCCAATAGCTTTTCTGTGACGCGCAAAAATATATTTACTCCGACTTCAAGCGAAGCTTCATCTACCGTAAATTTCGGATGATGATGAGGGTATACAATTCCCTGTTCTTCATTTCGCGCTCCGATGTTAAAAAAAGCTCCTTCCGTTTCCTGCAAGTAAGCTGAAAAATCTTCTCCTCCCATTTTAGGAGACAGCGTTTTAACACGTTCTTTTCCATATACTTCAATGGCTGTTTCTTCAATTAAACGCGTAATTTTTTCAGAATTAATGACGGGATGATAGCCTTTTTCATACGTAAAAGTGTACTCTGCACCGTAAGCTTCGGTTAGTCCTTTTACAATTCGGTCAATTTGTGCCGGAACTTTTTCTCGCAGCGCTGCGTCAAAGCTGCGGACGGTACCGTTAAGCTCCACTTTATCAGGAAGTACGTTGTGCGTAGTTCCTCCGTGGAATTGTGTAACCGATACGACTAATTTATCTATGGGATTAGTCGTTCTTGAAACAATTGTTTGGAGATTCGTAACAATTTGCGCTCCTACAACAATGGCATCAACTGCTTCATGAGGCGCTGCGGCGTGCCCTCCTTTTCCTTTAATCGATATGTTAAACGTATCAGGTGAAGCCATCATGGGACCTGCAAGCACCCCGATTTCTCCAACCGGAAGACCAGAATTCAGATGCGTGCCAATCACGTAATCCACATCTTCCATTACGCCTTTTTTGACAAGCTCCTGCGCTCCTCCAGGCAACAGTTCTTCTGCGTGTTGAAAAATCAAGCGAATTTCTCCTTTAAATTCATTTCCTAACTGAGAAAGAACAGAGGCTACTCCTAACAAAATAGCCGTGTGACCGTCATGTCCGCATGCATGCATCACGCCTTTGTTACCCGAAGCAAACGCAAACGTATTTTCTTCTTCAATTGGCAACGCGTCCATATCCGCTCGAATCGCAACTACTTTTCCCTGCTCTTTTCCTATTAATCTAGCCACCACGCTTGTTGGTGTGGGACGCTTAATGATAAAGCTTCCAAACGAACGAAGCGTATCTTCGACAAACTGAGCCGTTCGGTGTTCTTGAAACGATAATTCTGGATAGCGATGAAAATGTCTTCTCCACTCAATTACTTGCTTCTTTAAGCTTTCTGTTACGCTGTATTCACTGATTGATTTGACTGTCATAAACTAACTCCTCCTTTGTTTGACTATATCGATTAGCTGGAACGGAAAGATTTAAATTTCCGCGTAGCTTACTGCTTTCATACGAAGTATCGTAAAGTCCTCGCTCTTGCAAGATAGGCACAACTTTTTCCACAAACTGATGAAACGTATCGCTCATAAACGGGCGAAGCACAAATCCATCCGCTGCTTCATGCTCATGCCATTTTTGCATTTCATCAGCTACGTGCTCCGGCGTTCCTGAAAACGGTGAACGAGGTAAAATCGACTCAATGGCCACTTGTCTTAACGTTAACTTCCGAGTAGCCGCCGTTTGTTTAATTTTATTCGTAGTGCTTTGAAACGCATTTGCTCCGATATCTCCTAACTCTGGAAACGGTGCGTCTACGTCAAATTGATGAAAGTCATAATCATCAAAAAAACGAGCTAAATATGTAATGGCATGATCAATTGGAATTAAAGCGGCAAGCTCTTGATATCTTCTTTCTACATCTTCCTCGCTATCTCCTATAATTAAATCAATACTTGGAAAAATGAGAAGTTCTTCAGGGGTTCTGCCGTGATTTCTTGCTCTATTTTTCATATCTTGATAGAATGCCTGTGCTTCTTCTAGTGTATTTGCATTTGTGTAAATTGCATCAGCATTTTCCGCTCCGAATTGTCTTCCTCTTTCTGATGAACCAGCTTGAAACACAACTGGATGTCCTTGCTTTGAACGAGCAATATTTAACGGTCCTTGAACTTGAAAATGCTTGCCTTTAAATCCAAGAGTATGCATTTTCTTTGGATCAAAAAACTGACCGGTTTCTTTTTGATAGGTAAAAGCATCATCTTCCCACGAATCCCACAGCCCTTTTACTACATCGAGATGCTCCTTTGCAATTTCGTATCGTTCGCTGTGAAGAGGAAGATATCCTCTACTGTGATTGCGCGCTGCCCCTTCTTGTGGAGAAGTAACTAAGTTCCATCCCGCTCGCCCTCCGCTGATATGATCAAGAGACATCAGCTGACGAGCGATTGTAAAAGGCTCACTGAAACTTGTTGAAACTGTCCCAACTAACCCAATGCGATTCGTAGAAGCAGCGAGAGCTGATAAAAGCGTAATTGGCTCAAAACGATTTAAAAAATGAGGAATGGACTTTTCAGATATCGCTAATCCATCCGCAATAAAGACAAAGCTGAACAGTCCTTTTTCCAATATACGCGCTTGTTTCTTGTAAAACTCAATATTAATGCTCGCATCAGGTTCTACGTCCGGATGTCTCCATCCATCCGTCGTATTTCCAAGTCCTTTAATATTTGCTCCTAGCTTTAGCTTTCTTTTTTCACTCAATGTATGCTTCCTCCTTTTTACTACAAATAAAAAAAGAGATGCTCTGATTGTTCAAAGCATCTCCAGTCGTCTGGTCGATCGTTTTTAAACGGCTATTTATTTAGAGAAAATAGCTGTTTACTTCTCATTTATTTAGCATATCTGAATAGTATACTCACTATTCCTATAAGTCAAGTTTGTTTTTAGTTGAAATGGATGTACCTCTTACTTCTTTAGTTAAACTTAATTACAATTTCATTCTTTTTAAATTTCTTAAAACTCATTTTGACTATCGGAATAACCGGTGATATAACTATATGTACATTCAGCATCCATACTGCCTGTCAGGCTACTGAAGGCTCTTATCTTCTCTTCAACTTGAAGCAGGATAAGAGCCCTTGGCGTATAAGGAGGTGAATGCTTTACCCAGCTTATTTATTTTCATTACTTAACTAAGGAGGCGTTACATATGAGTTTGCAATTTGCTTATTGGGCTCCGAATGTAAGCGGAGGCCTTGTCATTTCCAACATTCCTCAAAAAACAGAGTGGTCCTTTGAAGCAAACAGCCGGTACGCACAAATTGCTGAGCAAGTAGGCTTTGATTATGTTCTGTTGCAAACTAGGTTTTTTGCAAGCTACGGAGCTGAAAATCAACTAGAAGCTGCGACTCTTGCTTCTGCTTTGGTGGCCACTACTAAAACAATCAACATTATTACAGCGGTTCTTCCGGGGTTATGGCATCCGGGCGTATTCGCTAAAATCATTTCGACTATTGATCATATCAGCAGCGGACGCGTCTCTGTGAACGTTGTAAGCGGCTGGTTTAAAGGCGAATTTAACGGCTACGGTGAACCATGGCTAGAGCATGATGAGCGCTACCGCCGTTCTGAAGAATTTATTAACGTGCTCCGAGAACTATGGAAAAACGAAACGACTACGTTCAAAGGGGACTTTTACCGACTAAATGACGCACCGTTAAAACCAAAGCCCCTTCAGCCGCCAAAAGTATTTCAAGGAGGAAACTCTAAAGCGGCGCGTGAAATGGCAGGCCGGGTATCAGACGTCTATTTCATGAACGGCAATTCGATTGAAAACTTAAAAAACCAAATTGAAGATGTAAAAGCACACGCAAACGGCCGTGATATTCAATTTGGCGTAAACGGGTTTGTTATTGTCCGTGAAACCGAAGAAGAAGCAAAACAAGTGCTAAAAGAAATTGTTCTACAAGCAGATAAAGAAGCCGTTGAAGGATTTGAAAGCCAAGTAAAATTTGCGGGCAAAGCTTCTCCTCAAGGTGAAGGCATGTGGGCAAACTCTTCATTTGAAAACTTAGTTCAGTACAATGATGGCTTCCGAACTGGGCTTATCGGCACAGTCGAACAAGTCGCCAATCAAATTATTGAACTGAAAAAAATTGGTGTGGATATTATTTTGACAGGCTTTTTACATTATGAAGAAGAAATTAAGACGTTTGGCGAAACCATTATTCCGCTTGTAAGACAAAAAGAACAGGAACTAAAAGAAAAAGCGGGCGCATTGTAAATAGTTTATCGCAATGAACATTAAAATCTTTGGAGGTATGTTATGTCAATCGAAGTTTCTGCACGTCCTGTATACAATCAATCTACGCGTGCTTATTACGCGTCCATCCGCGAGAAAATTGCTTCTCTCGTAGATGAAGTCATTCAGCCTAATGCAGCCCGTACAGATGAAGAAGGCGCTTTTCCACGAGAAAATTTAGAAGCGCTTATTAAAGCAGGCTGGGGAAACATTCTTGTACCAAAAGCATACAGCGGCTTAGAGCTTGATCACGTGGCTTTTGCGATTGTAGCTGAAGAAATTGCAAAAGCTTGTGCTTCTACTGCTTTAGTTTACGTAATGCATGTCGGAGCGATTCAGACCATTACGCTGTACGGAAACGATGATCAAAAGACACGCTGGTTAAAACCAATTGATCAAGGGCTAATTGGTACGTATTCTACAAGTGAAAAAGCCTCAGGAGGACACTGGTGGTACAACTTCAGTCAAGCGCAGCGAAATGACGAAGGTTATGTAGTTAATGCTGACAAATCATTTACTACAAGCGCCGGGCAAGCTGATTTTTATATCGTTCAAACACGCAGTCCTGAAGCACAAGACGCTACGGATATTAGCTTTTTTATTGTAGACGGAAAATCAGACGGCATTACTGCAAGTCCATGGGAAGCGCTGGGCGTTCGCGGTAATCACAGCGGTCCGATTTCTTATAAAAATGTACACGTGCCAAAAGAAGATCTTCTAGGCAGTGAAGAAACAGGGAAAGAAATCGTCTTAAACGGCGTTTCCCCTATTTATTTAATTGGCCTTGGTTCTGCTTGGCTTGGAGTAGCGGAACATGCGTTAGAGCTTGCGGTTAACCATGCAACGCGAACAATTCACCGTGATTTTAATAACCAGCTTAGCGACTATCAAGTCATTCGCCAGCAGATTGCCGAAGCAAAAGTGCTCATTGAAAGCACAAAACCATGGCAAATTGACTTGGCAGAACAGCTTGATATTTTACAAGCTGAACAAAAAGCACAAGGTGTTCTTACTCTCCCGTTGACTGAATTTAAAGTTCATGCTTCAGAAGTAGCCAACAAAGCGACAAGAATTGCCTTGGATGTAAGCGGTGGATACGGCTATAAAAAAGGCCCTATTGAACGCTTGTTCCGAGATGCCAGAGCGGGCATTGCTATGGGCCCTTCTAATAATATCGCCAGAGAATGGATTGGAAAGAACCTTGTAGGACTTCCGCTTGAACTTTGGATTAAAGGCGGAGAGTAAAATTTAACATCGTAAAAAAAGAGAATCTTTTATAGGGATTCTCTTTTTTAATTTTTTAACGTAACAACTACATTCCCTATTTTATGTCCGGTTTCTACATATTCATGAGCTGCTGGAACTTGTTCTAAAGAGTAGCGTCTATCAATCACTGATTTGATCTGGCCTTCTTCCATCAGCTTTTTAAGAAAAAATAAATCTTCCGTCTGAACTTTGGCAATTCCTTGCCCTTCGACCGAAACAAACCGTCCATTTAGAGCTAACGCTTCTTTGCAGTGGTTTTTTGTGAGTTTTCCAACGGCATCAAAAATAAGATCGTACCTTTCTTTTCTTTTAGTAAAATCTTCGTTTTTATAATTGATGACGTGATCTGCTCCTAAAGACTTTACTAGTTCGCTATTTTCAGCACTGCACACGCCTGTCACTTCGGCTCCGTAATAGCTAGCAAGCTGTACAGCGGCAGTTCCTACGGCACCTGAAGCGCCATAGATAAGTACTTTTTGCCCTGGTTGCATTTTTCCTTTTCTAAAAAAATGCAAAGCCGTTGTGCCGCCAAAAGAAATTGAAGCGGCTTCTTCATATGTTACATTCTCTGGCTTTATGGCTATTGTCCCTTTTTCTGGTAAGCAGATATATTCCGCATATCCTCCGAACTTCATGCCTGTCATCGCAAAAAGCTGATCACCTTTTTTGAACTGTATTACTTTCTTTCCGACTTCCTCTACTTCTCCAGCCAGTTCTACTCCTAGTATCGGTTTTCTAGGCTTTTGTAACCCTAAAACCATTCGCATAGGAAGCCACAATAATAGTGGACTATTAAAGCTCCTTACTCTGCAGTCGCCTGATGTGACCGTGGTTGCATGGATCTTCACAAGTATTTCATTCTCTTTTGGAGCAGGCTTTTCTACTTCTTTAAGCTGAAGAACATCTGGTTTACCATACTTTGTACACACCATTGCTTTCATAACAGCTCTCCTTTTCTCACTAGAGGTCAGTATATATTTATAAACTATGCTTGTAGAGAGCTATTCTTTCACATTTTAAAAAGAACACCGTTGAATCTACTATCACATATGGTAAATAAAAGGATATTACTATAGAATTAGTATAAAAACAGAAAGCGTGGTACGTGTTATTGTTTAAACTTCTTTTAATTGAAGATGATGTAACGCTGTTTAATGAACTGAAAGAGCGGTTGGAGCAATGGTCTTATGAAGTCTATGGAATTTGTGATTTCAGTAATGTTATGCAGGAGTTTAGTGAGGCAAAACCTGATTTAGTGATTATGGATATCCAACTGCCTAAGTATGACGGATTTCACTGGTGCAGAATGATTCGCTCTCACTCAAAAATCCCTATTATCTTTCTATCTTCACGTGATCATCCCTCGGATATGGTGATGTCTATGCAATTTGGAGCTGACGACTTTGTGCAAAAGCCGTTTCATTTTGATGTGCTTGTAGCAAAAATACAGGCCCTTCTCCGCCGTGTGTATAATTACAGCGTTGAACAAGTAAGCCTTCTTTCATGGCAAGGAGCTACGATTGATTACGAAAAAAATAAAGTATCAAACAAATCTGCAACTATCGATTTAACCAAAAACGAAATTTTTATTTTAAAATGCTTAATCCATAAAAAGAATACGATTGTAAGCCGGGATGAACTGATTAATAGTTTGTGGGAAGATAAACGTTTTATCAGTGATAATACGCTGACTGTAAACGTCAATCGCCTGAGAAAAAAATTGGATGAAATTGGACTGGGAACCTTTATTGAAACAAAAGTTGGTCAAGGCTACGTAGCAATTGAAGAGGAACGCTATGATTAAAACCTTTATCCGAGAGCGTATAAGCTGGATACTTTTCTTTTTTACGATTCATCTTTTTATGCTTTTTATCGCTTATATTGATGAATCTATCCCCTTGTCTTCTATTCTCTATATCGTGTTTTTATCATGGATTATTTTTCTTATTTTTTTCGTCTTTCGCTATCAGAAAGAAACGAAATTTTACCAAAAACTAAAAGATGAGGAGGATTTCTTTGATTCTTCTACTCTTTCTCATCCGCTGCGTCCTTTTGAAAAGATTGTTCAGCGAAACTTGATGCATCAATTAGAACAAGCTAAAAAAGATGCGATGCAAACACAGCTGTACGTGACGCAGGAAAAAGATGAACTGTTAGCTTGGATTCACGAAATTAAAACGCCATTAACTGCGATGCATTTAATGATTGAACGCTTAGAAAATCAAGAATTAAAAGCAAATTTGACGTTTGAATGGCTACGCATTCACTTTTTGCTTGATCAACAGCTGCATCAAAAGCGCATTTTCTTTATCGAAAATGATATGTATATTGAACACGTGGAGTTAGAGCCACTCATCTTTACCGAGATCAAAACACTGCAAGCTTGGTGTATGAGAAAAAATATCGGCTTTGATTTAGACCTACAAACAGAACGTGTACTGAGTGACTCAAAATGGCTTGCGTTTATTATGAGACAGCTGTTAACAAACGCAGTAAAGTACAGTGAAGAATCTGACGTGATGATTAGAAGCTACGAGCAGCACGGTCAAGTCTACATAGAGGTAAAAGATAGCGGACGCGGAATCTCTCCTCAAGATATGCCGCGCATTTTTGATAAAGGCTTTACATCAACTACACAGCATGAAGACAGCCGTGCTACAGGTATGGGCTTGTATCTGGCTCAAAAAGCTGCGCACGCTCTTTCTATTCACATTGGCGTGCAGTCTGCTCTTAGCGAAGGCACAACGTTTACACTTGCCTTTCCTAAATCAAATGATTTTGCGGATATGAAAAGCATGTGACAAAAATGTCACATGCTTTCGTTATTTGTTCGGTGAATCAAAGGAAAAGCTAAAGCCCTTTTTTTATAATAAACGTATCAGATTAAAGGAGTGAATACATATGAACATATTAGAAGCTACTAATATTCATAAAAGCTATGGAAATAAATTTAATAGACAAGAAGTATTAAAAGGCGTAGATATTACCATTATGAAAGGAGAATTTGTAGGAATTATGGGCGCTTCAGGCTCAGGTAAAACGACGCTTCTTAACGTCCTTTCCTCGATTGATAAAATCAACGGCGGAATCATCAAAATCGAAGGAAATGAAATTAGCAGAATGAAAGAAAAGCAATTAGCGAACTTCCGAAAAACACATTTGGGCTTTATCTTTCAAGACTATAACTTACTCGACACGCTTACAGTAAAAGAAAATATTCTCTTGCCTCTTTCTGTTGCGAAAACTCCTTCAGCAGTAGCTCATAAGAAATTTGACACGCTAGCCAAACAGCTTGGCATCTATGAGCTGAAAGACAAATATCCAAGTGAAATTTCTGGCGGACAAAAACAGCGTACTTCCGCTGCCAGAGCCTTTATTCATGAGCCAAGCATGATTTTTGCTGATGAACCAACCGGTGCTCTCGACTCAAAAGCCGCAAGTGATTTATTACATAAACTGACTGAACTTAATGATAAAAGAAACGCAAGCATTGTTATGGTAACGCATGACCCAGTTGCAGCCAGCTATTGCAGCAAAGTCATTTTTATAAAAGATGGACAAATTTATACGCAGCTGTACAAAGGCGACCAAACGCGAAAAGACTTTTTTGAAGATATTATGAAAACCCAAGGCGTGCTAGGCGGAGTTCAGCATGAACATTAATCAGCTGATTTTTCGCAACTTAAAAAAGAATTTAAAAAACTATTATTTATACGTTTTTGCACTAGTGTTCAGCGCGGCTTTATATTTTGCCTTTGTAACGCTTCAGTATGATCCTGCTCTTGATGAAGCCAAAGGTTCTATTAAAGGAGGCGCAGGCGTTAAAGCTGCTTCTGTTTTACTTGTAGCCATTGTTTCTATCTTTCTTTTATATGCAAACTCAATTTTTATTAAACGGCGCAGTAAAGAAATTGGCTTATTTCAGCTAATTGGCATGACTAAAACAAGAATTTTCCGTATTTTGACGGCTGAAAATTTTATGCTGTATTTTGGCTCACTGATTGTCGGGATTTTAATTGGGTTTTCGTTTTCAAAAGCCGTCATTATGATTTTGTTTAAAATCACCGATACAAAAGGCATTGCCAAGCTTCATTTTTCTGAAGAAGCTCTTATTCAAACGCTTATCGTGTTCGGCGTTATCTATTTGCTTATTATGACGATGAACTATCTTTTTATTAAAAGACAGACCATTTTGGCTTTATTCCGAGTCACGTCATCAACAGAAGGAAAAACGAAAAAAATCAGTATAGCTGAAATTATTATTGGGATTCTCGGCATTACCTTTATCGCTTCAGGCTATTACATTTCCGCCAAATTATTTGACGGCTCTTTTACCAGCATGAATGCTTTAGCAATCGCAATGGTATCTATTTTAGCTTCAGTCATTATAGGGACCTACTTATTTTACAAAGGCTCCGTTCGTTTTTTATTAAATCTCATGCGGAAAAGCAAAAATGGCTATTTGACGATTAACGACGTATTATCTCTTTCTTCAATTATGTTTCGAATGAAATCGAACGCGTTATTACTAACGGTTATTACAACCGTATCCGCTCTTGCCATTGGTTTTTTGTGCTTGAGCTACATTTCCTATTACTCTGCTGAAAAGTCGGCTGGAGATTATGTACCTAACGATTTTGCTATCAATAATCCAAAAGACGCTGCTTCTTTTAAAGCCGCGCTGGATAGAAAGAAAATAACGTATACGGAAAAAAAGATCGACGTCGTCCAAGTAGAAGCAAACGTAAAAAACATCTTAGAAAATGATTTGGAAAGTCCCATGGTGGACTCGTCCGCTATGACAATTCCGGTGATCAGTGAAAAATCAGTTAATGGCGTAAACCTAGCTCAAAACGAAACTTTGTTTACCGGCTATAATAATATGCTTCAAAAGACAATGGCATTTAAAGATTCAGGGCGTATTGAGTTAAAAGGAAAACAAAAAGTAATTCAGCAAAAGTATGTAGGATTAAATCGAAAGTTTCTCCTATCTATTTATTTTACAGGCGGCGGTTTGCCTACTGCGATTGTAGATGATCACGTATTTAATGAGCTTAAAAAGGATGCGGATCCTTCTATTCAAAAAGAATCTTCTGTCTATACTGGAATAGACATATCAAAAGAAGATGACTTAGCAAAAGCAAATCAGCTTTTCGGAGAAATGAAGTTTAGCGATAATAGTTTAAATGACTCGCGTATAGAAATGACAGTAAGCCAAAAACAAAATATGGGTCTAATCATGTTCATTGTTGGTTTTCTAGGACTAGCATTTTTAATCACATCAGGCTGCATTCTTTATTTTAAACAAATGGACGAAAGTGAAGATGAAAAGCCAAACTATACGATTCTTAGAAAACTCGGCTTTACCGAAAATGACTTACTAAAAGGAATTAAAATAAAACAAGTCTTTAACTTCGGTATTCCGTTAGTCATAGGCTTGCTTCACAGTTATTTCGCCGTGCAATCCGGCTGGTTCTTGTTTGGAACTGAACTTTGGATGCCTATGATCATCGTGATGATTGTCTATACTGCTCTGTACTCTATCTTTGGTATTTTATCCGTTCTTTACTATAAAAAAATTATTAAAGAAGCTCTTTAACGATAAAAGGCACAAGCTGTAGCTTGTGCCTTTTATCGTTAAATGCAATTAATTGCTTACATTCGCTTTGTTCGCCTCACTGGCTACGAGCAAAAAACCTTCTAATCGTTTATTTACAAACGGCCATTCGTCATCAATTATACTAAATATAACCGAATCTCGTACGTATCCGTCAGATAGAACCATATGTTTTCTGCTGATGCCTTCTTGAGTGGCACCCAAGCGTTTAATAGCAGCTCTGGACCGTTTGTTTCTTACATCCGTTTTAAATTGAACGCGGTGAAACTTCAGCTCTTCAAAACAGTATTTTAATAATAAATACTTACACTCCGTATTGACTCGCGTGCGCCAAACGGATGGATGATACCACGTCCACCCTATTTCTAAGCTTTTGTTGGGAAGTGATATATCTAAAAATCTCGTGCTTCCTATAATCGAATTTGATTCTACATCAAATACAGCAAAAGGCAGCTCTTTTCCTTCTTGCTTGGCTGTTAAAGCACTTTCTATCAGCTGTTCAATATCACTTAGACTATGAACTTTGACAGGGAGGTGCTCCCAAATTTCTTTCGGTTTTGCAGCTTCATATAATCCTTGTTCATGCATTTTTTCAAGTGGTACTAGCTTTACTGTTGTTCCTACAAGTTCAACTGACTTTAGCATAACCTCGCTCCTTTTCGATACGTCTAAAGGAAATGTTAATACATGTATACGTATCGAAAAAGGGTCAGTTTCTGATTATTGTAAGGGATCACTTTCAGCATATATAGCTAGTGATCAGCTAAGTGTTTTTCGAGAAAATCACTTATTGTTTGTAAGGCTTGGTCCGCTGATTCTTTATTAAAGGTTTGTGAAAAAGGATTGATAAAACCATGAAATCCATGAAACTTTTTAATTTCCAAAAGCGGCTCTCTTTTTTGCTTTAATGAGTTTATTAAACAGTCTACATCAAACGTTTGCTCTTCAGTAGGAAAAATAAGAAGAGTCGGACAAACGGGATGTCTATTTATATAATCCCTAATACGCGATCCGTAACAGCCAATCACAAAGTCACACAAATTGTTTTCACTGCATAGCCACGATATTGTGGCTCCTACACTGAATCCCATGATCCCTACTCTTTTATATTCTTGTTTTAGTTGAATTAACATGTTATTAATTTGTCTTGAACCCTCATCCATACCAATGTTTTGAACAAAGTTTTGATAAGCAATTGCTTCTTCTTCATAGCTATAAGGAATGTCTTTAGATAATAAGTTAGGGCAGATAATATCTGCCTCTAACTTAGACAATTTCTGTTTCATAAACTTCATATGGTCGTTCACACCGTATATTTCATGAATTAATAAAATCGCTTTATTTGGTTTTTCCATGCCTTTTATAAAACAGTCGTTTCTCTTGCCAGTTCACGATGCAATACCTCTCCCATACGCTTCATGCCTTCAATGATTTGTTCAGTAGACATATTAGAATAATTCAAGCGCAGCGCATTGTTTCTTGTGCCGTTCGGAAAGAATGGCGTTCCAGGCACACAGGCTACGTTATTTTTTAGACATTCTGAAAAGATATGTGCTGAATCGATTCCTTCAGGCAGCTCTACCCAAATAAACAATCCGCCTTCTGGCTTACTGTAAGACAAATTTTCCGGGAAAAATTCTTCGATGCACGATAACATTTGTGTACATCGCTCTTTGTATACGGCTTTAATTTTTTGAATGTGCTCTTCGATATCATAAAGCTCCATGTACTTAGCCGTTACGCGCTGAGCAAAGCTGTCCGTATGTAAATCAGCCACTTGCTTAAACGCCACGTACTTATCAATGAAGGATTCATCCGCACACACCCAGCCGATTCGAAGACCTGGTGCAAAAATTTTAGAGAATGTGCTGATGTAAATAACTCTGCCTTCTGTATCAAAATGTTTAACCGGCGGCAGCATTTCTCCTGCAAATCGTACGCCTCCGTATGGATTATCTTCTACAATCAGCACATCGTAGGCGTTCGCAAGCTCAATCATTCGTTGACGTCTTTCTCGCGTTAATGTGCGGCCTGTAGGGTTTTGAAAATCTGGAATCGTATAGATGAATTTAGCATGGGGATTTTCTTGAAGCTTTTTCTCTAACTCCTCCATGATCATTCCGTCTTCGTCCATGTCTACTTCTACAAAAGTCGCATTGTAAGATTTGAATACGTTAATGGCTGCTAGGTACGTTGGGCTTTCACAGATTACAACGTCTCCCTCATTAAGAAACAGTCTTCCCGTAAGGTCGATTGCCTGCTGAGATCCGGAAGTAATCAAGATGTTAGGAACAGTGGATTCGATGCCGATATGCTGCATTCGTTTAGAGATTGCTTCTCTTAAAGGAATGTACCCTTCTGTTGTACTGTATTGAAGCGAAGCGGCTCCATCTTCATTTAATACAGCGCGGCACGCATCATTCATTGCTTCAACAGGAAATAATTCCGGCGCTGGAAGTCCTCCTGCAAACGAAATGACTTCTGGTCGTTCCGTTACTTTTAAAATTTCGCGAGTTTCAGAGGATTTTACAAGACTAGCTCGTTGGGCAAATTTATCTTTCATTGATAATCATTCCTTTTTTAGATTTTAAACTTTTTTATGGAGACTCAATCTTTCAATGCTAAAAGAAATTATGTGAATAGTCAGAAAAATCGGAGCGGATGCTTTTCTCTATGAGATCAGGCAGTTCCCCCCCTCCCGCAAGGTGCCTTTTTAACAGACAACTAGCTCCTGCTCTCTGACTCTTCATTTCTTCTTTATGTCATTTTCTCCTTTCTGTACATATTTTTCTCATTCACTATTTGTAATACAAATCAAAGGTCGTACGATAATTATGGCCTTGTATTTGATGTATGTTAAAAAGGATAACATAAAAATCAAATAAATAAACAATAAATTCTACAAATTCTTAATTTTTTATACAAATATATTTATCTCACTAAACTATTCTATAAAATCCTTCCCTTTTATACTCTTTAAGTAGTTTCATGACGTAATCTCAATTCTAAAATTTAACATTTTTTATTGACTACTTATATCATTAAATGATATATATTAATTAACGATATATCGTTTAATGATATAAGGAGGTTGAATATGCCGCGGAACGATTCATTAGAGATGGGGGAACTTACTGATACGTCCTACTACATCTTATTATCTCTTGTAGAGGCAAAACACGGGTATCTTATTATGAAAACCATTGAAGATATGACCAATCAACAGTTTTCTATTGGGCCTGCATCTATGTACACCACGATTAAAAAGCTTCTTGCAGCTGAATTAATTACGCTTTTTGGCGAAAGCAAAGACAAAAAAAAAACGTATGTTGCAACGGAAAAAGGAATTCAGTTTTTAAAAAAAGAAATTCAGCGCCGTAAAGAAATGATTAAACACGCTGAAGATATTTTAGGAGGTTTATAAATGAAAAAGAAAAAATACATAATGAGTGGTGGGACTGCCTTTGCAGAGAAAGAAGATTTACAAAAGCTTAGCGACTACGCTAAAAAAGGATGGCTTTTAGACCGTTTTGCGTTTTTAGGGTATACATTAAAAAAAGGAACGCCTCAAGATCTTCAATATTCACTGGATTTTCAGGAAAATGCAGATGATGAATATTTTATGCTTTTTCAAGAAGCTGGATGGCAGCACGTTTGTTCAGCAGGCCATGCCATGCATATTTTCAGCGCACCCGAGGGAACAAAACCTATCTATTCCGATGTAGAAACCGTTATTGACAGATACAAAAGAGAAAAGCATTCGGTAGGCAAAGCAGCCCTATCTATTCTCGCCGTCATGGTGTTTCTTCTGCTTTTTGACGTTATGAGCTTGTACGGCTGGTTTCCTGAAGCAGTAGGTACGATAAGCGATATTTTATTGATAATTTCAACGGTACTTCTAGTATTTCCAGGACTTCCTTACTTTGCGTATCAGCGTAAGCTAAAAAAACTTGGTAACATTTAAAAATCGATCTTCCGTCTAACAACTTTCAAAAAGAATTTCATCCTGCGCTTGAAACGTTTGTGGAAAGTGATGAAGTAATATAAGAAAGCTATGGGAACCCATAGCTTTCTTATATTTGATACGCCCATACGCCGCTGATTGTTGCAAAGAATACTTGAATAGCTCCTGCACCTGAGACTTGATGAGCCGTTAATGCTCCTACTCCTACTAATGAAGGAATATATAACAGCATCGGATAATTAATGACGGATCCGACCAAACCGGAAATAAATGACCCACCCAATAGGAAAAAGCTTGATAATAAATGTAAGATCCATTATAGTCGCTTGTCAAGCAGAGAAACTATATTTAATTTTACTTATCTATATGGATGCTTTACTACGAACTAGTGCATTTTATACAGCTTAGAGATCGCAAATGTTTCTCCTTAACCTGCTTTATTTTATGTATCCCCTCCCCTATAAAGGAAACAAAGCTTGCCATTCTAATGAACCATTGGGTGTAATATATCATGCTGAAAAATAAGATTGCTGCTCCATTCGCCGTCTACACACAAAAGGTCCATTCCCCGAGGAGAACTGGACCTTCTATGGTGAAAAACTGATTAGCCTTGATGATAAATGTTATGCCATTGATTCCACGAACTGTGTGGATGCTGCTGGTGCCATTGATTCCAAGGCACATATGGATGTTGCTGGTGCCACTGATTCCACGTGCCGTGTGGATACTGCTGATGCCACTGATTCCAAGGTGTGTATGGATGTTGCTGATGCCATTGATTCCATGTGCCGTGCGGATACTGTTTGTGCCACTGCTCCCAAGGTACATGGGGATGTTGCTGATGCCATTGATTCCACGTGCCGTGCGGATGCTGATGATGCCATTGTTCCCATGGAATATAATGTTGCTGTCCTTGATGCATGTTTCTTCAACTCCTTTTCTTTGCCACATCATATGTTCATTTTTTGATTTAGAGCTTATCTTTTTTAAAATATAGGCGTTTGATTTCTTATGTATCATCTTGGCATTTATAAAAGCTTGTTATTTTTAATCATTCATCTTCTTTATTAAAAAGCGACACTTGCTATTTTTACGGAACGAAGCGCTTTAACTCAACTGTAAACGTTGTTTTTTCAAAAGGTATGCTCTCTAAAAGAAACATTTAAATGACCATAAGCAAAAGAAGCAGGTTTCTTATAAGAAATCTGCTTCTTTTGCTTGCTTGTATTGAACTGGTTTTGCTCGACTTCTATATAACAAAAGATGCATGTAGCCTTTTATTCTGAAGGAGATGGAAATCTTGCTGCTTCGAAATGTGAAACATTTTCTGTTGTGACAATTGTGCCGTCAACATTACTTTGTGCAAAGACTTCGACTTGATCTCCTTTTTCTAAATTATAAATAGTAGATACAGATACCGCATTAACAAATACAGTATTGCCGCCGAAGAAATCGTTATCGATCGCGATAACCGTTGTGCCATTCACACGAATTTCTACGCGGGCTCTATAATCTACAGTCGTATCGTTAGGGAGAAATCCAATTGTGGCAATAATGGAATATACGCCATCTTTTTTAGGGCGAAAAACAGACGTAATGGGGTTATATTCATTGGCTAAATCAAATTGTTTAAACTGATAGAAAACTTTTACAAATGTGTCTGCTGATACTGGTTGATTTGTTAGGTTAAGAGCTTTAAAAGCTGATTCTCTTGTATTTCCTTGCTTGCCTTGTGCGCCAGAACAATGATGATGTTTCTTAGAAGAATAAGATTTCTCTACATAGTATTTATCATCTTTTTTTATTGTAATCATCCTTTCTTTGTGTGTCTTTATACATTATTCATTTGTAGAAAAAATGCTTGGATGCTTGTCCTTTGACTGATAATTTTTAATAGAGAAAACGATAGATTTCTGAGCTTTGTACAAAAAAACACCTTCTCATTCGAGAAGGTGTTTAGGAATTAACCAACAATATTGTAACCAGCGTCTACGTGTACGATTTCTCCAGTTACGCCGCGTGAAAGATGGCTCAGTAATACAACCGTCATGTCGCCAACTTCTGCTTGCGTTACGTTTCGTTTAAGAGGTGCTGTTTCTTCAACTTTGTGAAGAATTTGGTTAAAGTCAGAAATGCCTTTCGCTGCAAGCGTACGAATTGGACCTGCTGAAATAGCATTTACGCGGATATTGTCTTTCCCTAAGTCTAATGCTAAGTATTTCACTGAAGACTCAAGTGCTGCTTTCGCTACGCCCATTACGTTATAGCCTTCAACTGCACGTTCTGCACCAAGATAGCTCATCGCTACAAGAGAACCGCCTTCTGTCATAAGAGGTTTTGCTGCTTTCGCTACAGCGATAAATGAATAAGCACTTGTATCTTGAGCAAATGCATATCCGCTTCTTGATGTATTAATAAACTCGCCGTTCAAATCTTCTGAGTGAGCAAACGCAATAGAGTGAATAACTCCGTGAACTGTGCCTGCTTCTTCTCCGATTTTTTTGAAAGCTGCTTCAATGCTTTCGTCGCTGTTCACGTCACATTCTGCAATTAATGTTGCTTGAATTTCATTTTTTTCTAGCAGCTTGTTCAATTTTCCTAGTGAACGTTCTTTACGGTATGTAAAAATTAAGTTTGCTCCTACTTGATGAAGGGCTTTTGCAACACCCCAAGCAATACTTCTGTCGTTGGCAACTCCCATAATAACAATGTTCTTGTTCTTTAATTGTAATAAATCTTCCATATTATCCTCCAAAAAAAATTAGTCATCAATGATGACTAATAGGTAATTGTATAGCTTTATTATAGCACAAAGATGCTCTTAGTTCCTAAAGGTCTTATGAATTGTCCATTTTTGGTCTATAAATGCCCTCTTACTTGTCTGAATTCTGTAGCCACGCTTGTGTTGTTTCAGCAAATTTTTTGGCTGCAGGTGAGAGGTGATAACGAGTAGCTAGGCCAATTGAGCGGTAGCTGTCCACTTGAAACGGAATGGCACGCAGCTCTCCCGGGATGGAATCCAGAAGCATTTCAGGTAAAATACTAATCCCTAAGTGATGCGTAATCATCGATAAAATAGCACTTTCATCCATTAATTCAAAGCGAATTTCAGGCTGAATGCCGCGTTCTTCAAACAATTGCTTAATATCATGATATCCTCCGTACGTCGGCATAATAAACGGTTCTTTCTCTAAATCTTCAAAGTGAACGGTTTTTTGATGATATAAAGCACTTTGATTTGATACGACGCACAGCAGTCGATCTTTTTTTAAATGAATAATGTGAAATTGACTTGAATGCGTAATGTTAATAAAACCGCAGTCTATTTCGCCGCTTAGCAGCCACTGTTCAATTTCAAGATAATCGCCTTCTTTGAGCTGAATTTGGATCGCCGGGTAGTTTTTTTCCATCAGCTGAATAATTTCAGGAAGCCACTTGGTCGACACGCTCTTAAAAATGCCAATTTTAATTGTTCCTTTTGCAAGACCTAACAGACTGGCTGCTTCTTGATGAACTTTTTCATTTTCTTGAAGCACCTTGCGAATGGCAAGAAGCATCGCTTCGCCTTCTGTTGTTAAGGTAATACCCGATCTGTTTCGATTCACAAGCGGGAATCCAAATTCCGATTCAAGATTTGTAATGGAATGACTGACCGCTGACTGCGTGAGCGCCAGCGCATCTGCCGCTTTTGTAAAACTTTTAACTTCAGCTACTTTATTCAATATTTCATATTTTACTAAGCTCATTTTATCCCACCTTAACATGAATTTAATTCATGTTCATCATTATAAAGATTCATTTTATTAATATCAAATTCCTTTGTATACTGTGAGTACATCACAAACAATGGAGGGTTGGACGTGAGTTACCGTACACGAGCAAATATGATGATGGTTGGTGTAAATGTATTTTGGGGCATGTCGTATGTGTTTATGAAAATGGGGCTGAGTTCGCTCGGATCATTTACCATTATTGCGCTTAGATGCTTGATTGCCTTTTTTATTGCTGGACTATTTTTCTATAAGCCTTTACGACAAATTACGCGCAAAACAATTTTATCATCAGCGATTTTAGGTTTTTTACTGTTTTCCGTTTTTTCATTTGTCACGTTTGGCGTCAGCATGACGTCTGCTTCAAATGCCGGGTTTCTTGTCAGTTTAACAGTCATTTTTGTTCCGTTGCTCAACTGCCTGTTAGTGAAGAAGCTTCCTTCTTGGCCGATTGCACTTGGAGTTATCACTACCCTAACCGGTATAGGTGTTTTAACCTTAAAGCACTCATTTCATATGAATACTGGTGATTTACTTTGCATTGGAACTGCACTATGTTATGCCATTCATATTACGTTGACCGGCACGTTTACAAAAAACGAAAACCCAATTGCTCTCGGTATTTTACAGCTAGGGTTTGCTGGAGTATTTGCACTCCTTTGCAGCTTTTTATTTGAACACCCGAGCATCCCAACTACCTTATCATCATGGATTGCCATTTTAGGTCTTGGCGTTCTTTGCAGCGCGATTGGATTCATTTGTCAAGCCATTGCGCAGCGCTACACAACGCCTACTCACACAGGCCTTATTTTTGCAACAGAGCCTATTTTTGCTGCGCTGTTTGCCGTTCTCTTTTTGCATGAACTGTTTACGTTTAAAGAACTGATTGGTTCTACTATTGTGATCGCGGGGATTTTAATTGCTCAGTTAGACGATTTACTATTAAGAAAAAGAGTTCACTATCAAGAGACATTGCCAAAGTAAAAGCCGCTAGGTTCTTGAATCTAGCGGCTTTTGTTTCTAAATCAAATGCGTTCCTTTATGAGCATAATTGGCTCACTTTATAGCTTATATGTATAAAACTTTTTATCTACGTTCATCACCGGGAAATTCGCAGGCAGCTTTTCTTCCGCTATGCTTTGAAAGCCGTTCTTTTCATAAAATCGATGCGCAGCCTTAAATTGTAATGTGGTTCCCAAGTATATCCCTTCCACTTCTTGCTCTTTTGCCCACTCGATGGCCGTATGCAGTAAGCGCTGAGCCGTTTTAAAGGTCGCTCCTCTATAAGGTTTTGCTACAAACATCTTTCGTAGCGCTACTTGATTGCTTCCAATATCTACTAAAGCTACGGTTCCTACTACTTTTTCGTTGCAAAGAGCCACCCAAAAGTTTCCGTTTCCCTGTTGGTAAAAGCTTTCGGTTTCAAACAAATCAGGCTGATCTTTCTCCGTTATTGGAATGTGATATTCTTGCTGCTGAATATGAAGAATTAAATCCACTACTTCTTGTTGATACTTGCTAGCATATGGCTTAATAATGATACTTTCGCTCAAAAACTCCACCGCCTTGAATCAGTTTACTCCATCTTATTTTTGACTACTTTTAATACTGCACAACCTATGTTAATTACAAAACCAATCACGGCACCTGCAAGAATTGATATCACACCTACAGCGATAAAATCGCCTTTAGTCGGCTGAAATAAATTCATAGAAAGCAGCCCAAATATAAAAAGCATTGGAATAAGATAACTCAGCATCTTTTTCAGCTTAGCCCTTCTTTTCCCTATCTCTATAAACCCTGTAACCATTTTATCGTATATCAATTTCCTATTTATTATAATATTTATCTTTTTTCCTATTTCCATTCGGAAAATGAAGTTAAAAAAGTGCCTACCTCTCGTTCCTTACTAATTGAGAGGCGGGCACTTTTTTTATAAAACGTGACTTGTTGCTTGTAAAAAGAACTGAGACTGCTCATAGTTGTACGTTACTTTTGAAAAGTCAAACGGCTGTCCGTTGGCTAAGTGAAAGAGTGTTTCAATAAATAATTTAGGGTCGCCTTCTTTTAATCCTAAGTACTTTGCTTCTTCTCTGTTCAGCTTGCCGACGTGAAGATATAGATCAGAAAACCCGATTTTTAAGCCGAGTCCTTCTTTAATGTAATGAAAAATAGACTCCGAAACAATTTCGTTATTTAAGTATGTAATGATGGATTTATTATAAAACGATTCTTCTAGACACAGCGTCTGGCCGTTAATATACCGTACTCTCTTCACATAATAGACGTCGCTATTTTCTTCTATGTTTAAATTTAACGCGGCTTCTTGCGTCGGCTTTCGTACATCTAGCTCAATCACTTCCGATGTTAAATTAAAATCTTCAAGTTCACTTGTAAATCCTTGATTGGAAAGCAAACCGATATATCCTTTTCGTTTATGGCGTCGGACAAAAATGCCGCTTCCTCTGACTTGAAAAACAACGCCTTTTTTCTCCAATAAATCTAAGGCCTTTGTTACCGTACTTTTACTCGCCTCAAATTGTGCCATCAGCGTTTCTAATACCGGCAGCTTGTCTCCTTGCTGAAGCTCATGGTTTTCAATATAGGTTTCAATTTCAATTGCAATTTGTTGGTATTTAATCATAGCTATACCTCTTTACTGAATTTGTCTCAAGAATAACACGATTATACCATAATCTAACTCCACACCATAAACTTAAATTATTTATTGATTATTATTTTATTTGGGTATTGATAAATTGTATCGGTACAATTATACTGAAAGCGTATACTCAACAAGGGGGTTGAACATATGGGAGGAAAAATTAGAGATTATCACAAGCTTGCAGCAGACATTTTAGATGCAGTGGGCGGCGAAGAAAATATCTTAAGCGCTACACGCTGTGCCACAAGGCTGCGAATTGTGTTAAAACGTTCGAAGCCAGAAGCCAAACGCACGGTATCTTCTATGCCTGGTGTCATTACGGTGGTTGAAAACAGCGGACAGTTTCAAGTTGTTATTGGACAGCACGTAGGAGACGTTTATGAAGAGTTTGCTAGTTTAGTAAATCTGGATACAGAAAAGGAGCAAACTGAAAACAAAGGGACTGTCTTAAACCAGATTATTGCTACGATGTCCGCTGTGTTCGCACCGTTTGTATACATCTTAGCAGCAGCAGGAATTTTACAAGGCTCGTTAATCTTAATTAATCTGCTTTCTGATAGCTTTGCAAAAACGGGCACATATCAAGTATTGAGCTTCATTTCATGGGCACCATTTGTTTTTTTACCTATTTTTATTGCCATCACAGCATCCAAGCATTTTAAAACCAACACCTACATCGCAGTGGCGTGCTGTGCCGCATTAGTCAGTCCAACATGGGCAGAAATGGCGGCCAAAATTGCCGATGGAAGCAGTATTACGTTTTTAGGTCTTTCTCTATCCGAAACGGTCTATACTTCTTCTGTTTTACCGCCTTTATTCTTAGTATGGATTTTGTCTTATCTTGAAAGGTTCCTAAACAAGAGCATTCATGAAGTGGTTAGACCGCTGTTTGTCCCATTTTTATGTATGGTAATTATGGTTCCCATAACGATTTTACTTATTGGCCCCGTTACAACAATGGGAGCTAATGGAATTGCTCACGGCTATAACTTTTTAGCTGAAAACGTCCCTGCCTTAGCAGGAGCAATCATTGGCGGCTTCTGGCAAATTGTTGTCATCTTTGGTGTACATTGGGGAATTACACCGATGGTACTGGCCAACTTTGATTTAAACGGCAGAGATTCATTTCAAGCCTATCAAACGATTGCCGTAGTGGCTCAAGTTGGAGCGGTGCTTGGGGTTATTTTAAAAGCAAAAAGTCAAGAAGCACGCAAAGTGAGCGTCTCAGCTGGGATAACAGGATTATTTGGTATTACAGAGCCAGCCATTTACGGCGTGAACTTACGTTTTAAAAAGCCGTTTATCTTTGGCTGTATTTCAGGCGCTATTGGTGCTGTTGTAGCAAGTTTCTTTCACCCGTATTACTTTGCTTACGCAGGATTGCCTGGACCGCTGACTGTTGTAAACGGTATCAGCCAAGACTACCCGATGTCGATCTGGGGAATTTTAATTGGATGCGCCATTGCGATTATTCTTCCTGTTGTGCTCATTCAACTATTCGGTTACGGAGAAGATGCAGCAAAAGACGCAGCTACTTCACCTTTAAAAGAAGTAGCTGTAAGCAACCCGAACGAAAATGAAGAAACCATCAGCGCACCGTTTAGCGGAAAAATTATCCCTCTTTCTAGCGTACCAGACGAAGTATTCAGCTCAGGTGCTATGGGAAAAGGATTAGCCATTGATCCTTCAGATAATAAGCTTTATGCACCTTTTGACGGAACGGTAGTTATGGTAGCTCCAACGAAGCACGCCATCGGCCTTCGATCAGAATACGGTGTTGAACTGCTTGTTCATATCGGATTAGATACCGTTACATTAGACGGCAAGCCGTTTACGCTGCATGTAGAAGACGGTGTAAAGTTTAAAAAAGGCGATTTACTTATTCAATTTGATAAAGAATTTATTGAAACACAAGGATTACAAACAATTACGCCTGTTATTATCACAAATTCAAGCGCTTATCGAGAAGTAATCGTTGAAGATGTTGAAAATAGCGGGCTGGATCAGACATTATTTACCGTAGTGAAATAAGGAGGAACTAACAATGACAAAGATGCCAAAGAATTTCTTATGGGGCGGCGCATTAGCAGCCCATCAATTTGAAGGCGGATGGAACCAAGGCGGAAAAGGACCAAGCGTAGTGGACGTCATGACCGCTGGTGCGCACGGCGTACCGCGGGAAATCACTGAAACAGTGGAAGATGATAAATTTTACCCAAATCACGAAGCGATTGATTTTTATCACCGCTACAAAGAAGATATCGCACTGTTTGCAGAAATGGGCTTAAAATGTTTGCGAACGTCTATTGGCTGGAGTCGTATTTTTCCTAAAGGCGATGAAGCTGAGCCAAACGAAGAAGGACTAAAATTCTACGACGATGTATTTGATGAACTATTAAAGCATGGAATTGAGCCGGTTATTACGCTTTCTCACTTTGAAATGCCCCTGCATTTAGCTCGAGAATACGGCGGATTCAGAAGCCGAAAAACGGTGGATTGCTTTGTGAAGTTCGCTGAAGTTTGCTTTAACCGCTATAAAGACAAAGTAACGTACTGGATGACATTTAATGAAATTAATAACAAAATGGATGTAAACAACCCTCTTTTCTTGTGGACGAACTCAGGTGTTTCTGTAAAGCCTGGTGAAAACGCAAAAGAAGTGATGTATCAGGCAGGACATCATGAACTTCTGGCAAGCGCTCTTGCTGTATCAAAAGGAAAAGAAATTAATCCAAATTTCCAAATTGGAGCGATGGTATCACATGTACCAATTTATCCGTATTCTTCAAACCCTGAAGATGTAATGCTAGCAGAAGAAACAATGAGACAGCGCTACTTCTTCCCTGACGTTCAAGTTCGCGGCTATTACCCAAGCTATGCGTTAAAAGAGTTTGAACGAGAAGGCTATCATATTCCATTTGAAGAAGGCGACGAAGAAATTTTACGAAAGGGAAAAGTGGACTATTTAGGCTTCAGTTATTACATGTCAACAACCGTTAAAAGCGACGTTGAAGCTGATAACACGGGTGATATCGTAAACGGCGGATTGCCAAACGGCGTAGCAAACCCTTATATCAAATCAAGCGATTGGGGCTGGTCTATTGACCCAACGGGCTTGCGCTATACGTTAAACCGCTTCTACGACCGCTATCAAATTCCGCTGTTCATCGTAGAAAACGGATTTGGTGCCATTGATACGGTTGAAGAAGACGGTTCCATTCATGACGCATCGCGAATTGAATATTTAAAATCACACATCGAAGCGTTAGAAAAAGCCGTGACGTACGATGGTGTTGATTTAATGGGCTATACGCCGTGGGGAATTATTGATATTGTTTCCTTTACAACAGGCGAAATGAAAAAGCGATACGGTATGATTTATGTGGACCGCGACAACGAAGGAAACGGATCGATGAAGCGCTACAAAAAAGATTCCTTTAACTGGTATAAACATGTGATTGAAACAAACGGCAAAGAACTATAAGAAATTAGAAAAAGCCGGATTCCTGTGTAAAGACACAGAAATCCGGCTTTTTTTAGAAATGGGTAAAAATAAATGCAAATACGTTATCTCGGTTTGTCTACCAGCTGTGTTTGAGCAATTTCTGTTTGCTTAATTCCCGCTCGTTGAATTTCATCAGCAAACGATTCATGTTTTAGCGTTTTGATTACCTTTTCGCTTCCATCTCGAAGAGTATACACTCTAAATTCATACATACTCTGCCCTCTCCTTTAAGATATGATTGATGCGATACATTAGATGCGCTCCTGTTAAAAGCAATCCATATAGAGGAAACTTTTTACTCTTATTTACTTTACCCACTTCTTTTGGGAACTAGACAAAGAGTTTTAATCACGTTCTTGATGCGATAGATGACATACAAAAAGCCTTTGCAGCAAGCAAAGGCTTTTATCTCTTGGATATTATTGTTCAAAGATGGTTCCTTTTTTAAATTTTGAATGTTTAAAAGCGAATTTCGTCAAAAGAATATATGCGACTCCTGCAACTACCACTCCTATAATCCAGCCTAAATCGACTTCGATAAACGCAGCACCAGCACCGATTAGCATCGCAAGCAAGGCACACGGATTGTAGCCGGAAAACGCTCCTTTTTCTTGATACAATTCCTCTACATTTACTCTTTGTTTCCGTAAAATATAATAATCGACCAATAAAATAGAAACAATCGGACCTAAAAAAGCAGAGTAAATCAAAATGAACAACCCAAGACCTGCAGCTGATGAATCCTGAACAAGCACCCAAGGGAACGAGCAAAATGCAAGCAGTCCGGTGATGGTAACCGCCACTTTATAATTTACTTTTGTCAGCAGCGTAATGACATACGTAGGCGGAATAATATTTGCCACCATATTTACGGCAATAACGCCAATCACAATAAATGCCGATACAGCAACAGTGATATAGGAATTATCGACTACAACCGCGAACGCTTTAACAGGATTGGAAATACCCGTGGCGGAAGCAAGCATAGCCCCGATTGTAAGCACGAATCCGTAGGCTACCATAATGGGCGTAAAGTATAAAAATCCCCGCTTGGTGTCGCTAATTCCCGGCTTCAGCTCTCTAGAGTAATCGGCTGCGCTTAGAAAAATCGCCGCATAATTCCCCATAAACATCATAATAAAAGAAAAGAACGGCAGTCCCCATGAACCTTTTGTATGTACCCACTTATCCCCTACTACTTCACTATGAGAAGTTAAAAGAACACCAAATACATAAACAAGACCAAGCAATATGATGATAGAAGCAAGCATCTCTACCCATTTAACCGCGTGGAAGCTGTACAATGAAAGCACAATTTGCAGCAATTGAATAATAATAAAACAAAGAACAAGATTGTCAAAAGACCCTTTGCTCACAATTTTTCCAATTTCATTTAAAGCTGTGCCTCCTGTCCAGCTTTGAAAACCATACCAAATGATAGCTGGAATACCTCGTAAAAGAGACGATATGACGGATCCTTTTATTCCAAAAGACATTCGAAGCTGCATCACATACGGTATACCAGTCTTGTAGCCGATTCTATCATTTAACACAAAAAAAGCAGAAATAATACCAATTGCAATAATCGCTGCCACAAACGTTTGAAAAAGATTTAATACCGCAGTACCTGCTACTACCAAGCTAGCGCCAAGCGTCATATTTCCTAAATTAACGCCGTCTCCAATCCACATAAACATATAAGACATGGGAGTTAGCTTTCGATCACCTTCCGCTTTTGGCTTCAGTGACGGATCAAGACTCGTATCTTGATGAGCATGTACCTCTTCTATAATGGAACTTGTTGCATTTGTAGACACTATACACTCAACTCCTATTTTATGATGTTTTCACTCTTACATCTAACATCGAATGTAAGTTAACTTAACGTGTACATAGTGTATACGAATTTCACCGCAAGTTCATTATAATTATTGTGAATTTTCTGATATTAATTTGTGCGATTTGACTAATTTCGAGAGAAGCTTCCGCTCATTATAGCGGAGAATAAAAGAGTTGATAGCAATAAAAAAATCCAAGCGCTTATTATAAGCGCTTGGATTAATTAACTAGTATTCATTTTTCACAGGCGATGTAGTCTTTGTCTCGACTTCTATTTATGAGTGACTCTAAGAGCCTTGACTGCTTGTTTTGCCGCTTCTGCAATCAGTTTATCATTATACTCAGCATCTTTTTCCCTACGATTGGAAAGAATCGCAAGAACAATTGGCTCTCCTTTTCGGGGCCAAAGGATGGCGATATCATTTCGCGTCGCGTATGAGCCTGCGCCTGTCTTATCGGCTACTCTCCAGCTTTTCGGCACGCCCGCTCGTATTAATGCATCCCCTGTCGTATTTCGTTTCATCCAATCCGTTAGAAGTTCACGCTTTTCCGCAGGAAGTGCTTGTCCAAGTACATACGTTTGAAGACTTGTAGCCAATGCTCTCGCTGTACTTGTATCGTGGATTTCTCCTGGATTCACTTCATTTAAATCCGGTTCAAATCGCTCAGGCAGCGTCACATCATCTCCTATTTTTTCTAAAGCTTCTTTAAATCCGTCCGGTCCTCCCAGCTGCTGCAGAATCAAATTCCCTGCCGTATTGTCACTGTAGCGAAGCGATGCATCCGCAATTTCTCTAAGCGTCATGCCTGTATCAACATGTTTTTCTGTAATTGGATTATAGTTCACAAGGTCATCACGCGTATAAAAGATTCGCTCGTTAAGGTCTTCTATTGACTTCTGCTGTAAAAGTGCACCGACAGCGAGAGCCTTATGAGTAGACGTATAAGCAAAACGCTCGTCCGGGTGATACGTTACCGTTTTATTTGTACCGGTATCTAATGCATAAATGCCAAGGTTAGCATCATATTTTTCTTCAAGCTTAGCAAACTCTCGATCACTCATGGTTTCTTGTTTTTGACACTTCAGCGTTTCAGCCTGTACCCCGCTGCTTGAAAAGCCTACAGTCGCTGCACACGACAGAAGGACTGCAGGCATCATTTTTTTGAGCTTTGAGGTACGAAACATGTTTTTCCATATCTTCATTACCAGCCAACACCTTTCAAAAAAGTATTTAGTATGTATTTTCTTAGGTAGAGATTACCAACAATGCTATTTTATCAATTTTTTACACATACAAACATGATAGTTTTATCACATTTGTATAATAAAAGTGTCTAACAAGGAAGACGACTAGTATGAAAACCGTAAATATGTTTAAAAAACAGGCGGCGTAACTGAAAATAAAATAACGGCTTTCTCATCAAACGTATTCTCCCACTTATGCTTCAAATGCGAAGGGATTTTGACGCTATCTCCTTTTTCTAACACGTAAACTTCTTCGTCCAAATACACCTTAATTTTCCCTTCTAAGACGTATGCCACTTCCTCGCCTTTATGTGCTAAAGGAAATTCTGATGAAGACATCATCGGAGGGACTTCCATAATCGCTGTAGCTAGATTTCCCGTAAAGTCCGGTGATAATAACGAATAGGTTAACTCTTTTACTTTCATCGTTTTGCGCTCGTTCGACCTTACGACTAAATGAGATGTATTTATTTCTTCAAGTAAAAAGCTAAAAGTAGGAACGTCAAGGCTTTTCGCTAAAAGTTTAAGCGTTGAGATGGACGGGTTGGCTAATCCCCGTTCAATTTGACTTAGCATAGACGGCGTAATCTCCGCTAATTTTGCTAATTCTCGACTGCTTAGCCCCTTTTCTTTTCGAAATTTCTCTACTTTTTTTCCAATATCTATATTCTCCATTATGATTCCTCCACAAAATTGTTTAATTATATTTAAAATTATTAAATTATACTTAATAAACGGCATTAGTTATGTTAAATTATATTTAATAAATAAAATGTAGTTTGATTTTATCACAGCAAGGAGGAAGAAAAAAATGAATGACATCTTGACCTTTTTGGTACTCGCATTATTTGTTATTATGAGCCCTGGTATCGATACTGCTCTTATCACCAAACGAACGATGGTAGATGGACAAACGGGCGGCTATAAAATGGCATTAGGATTGGCAAGCGGCTCTTTAGTTCATACACTTGCCGCCGCGTTTGGTTTATCTGCTCTTCTCCTTCAGTCAGCCCTTGCATTTGAAATGGTAAAATACGCAGGAGCCCTCTACTTAATGTACTTAGGAATCTCAGCTTTCCTTTCTAAAAAAAGCGATACAGTTTCTTCTGCAAAAGAGGAGAAGTCAAAAGAAACATCTGCTTTTCGTCAAGGTCTTGTCTCAAACGTCCTTAATCCAAAAGTGGCGGTATTTTTCTTAACTTTTTTACCTCAGTTTGTTCAAACCGATCAAAATGTAACGCTTCAATTACTTCTTATGGGTATGACGTATACAATTCTTGCTATAACATGGTTTTTCGTATTCGTCTTTTTTATTAACTATTTACGAAAATGGCTCACAACACCTAGCGTTCAGCGCTTTATGGATAAAGCAACAGGAGTCGTTTTAATCGGGTTTGGATTAAAGCTCGCTTTTGAAAAACATAAATGACAAAAAAGCTATCTGAAATAGATAGCCTTTTTGTCATTTATGCAAGTCAGGTTCATACAGATAGAGTTTAAGATCAAGTTTTCCATCCGAAGAAACGAGTATCCCTTCCGCTTCAAGGGAAAGTTTTTGAACAAGATGCATTTCTTCGTCTTTCAATCCAATTTCTCCTTTGGAATTGATAACTCTGTGCCAAGGCAGTTTATGTTTTTTACTCATCGAGTGCAAAACTCTTACAACTTGTCTTGCACCTCGCGGACTTCCAGCCAGGCGGGCAATTTGTCCGTATGTCATTACTTTTCCACGGGGTATTTGTTTAATGATAGCTACTGCTCGTTCTGTAAAACTCACCTCATCCCTCCTTTTATCTCTTCTTTAGTACAACATTACCATAATCAATAAACAGTGAAGTAATCACTCGATTTTTCTTCAGCAACATTATAAGATAATATATAAGCAGTACGCTCATCATTGTTCAATATACTTCGGATAAATGTTTGCTGATCATTTCCTATTCTTCCACTAACAAATCTTTGTGCGAGTGGCAGCTTATACCTCATTTATGACACTGTGATTATAAAAACGTTACAGAAATCAACACAGCAAGGTACTTAGAAGCGTTACATGATAAGATAAAAAGTAGATACTAGTATGATTTCAAATTGATGACGAATAAGTAATCATTTAAAAAGTGGTGAGAAAATGACAAAATGGCTTAGTGTAAAAGAGTTATCTGAAGAAACGAGTATTCCTGCTTCAACCATCAGAAGATATATAGATAAATTTCAATATTTCTTTATACAAAAAGAAGATCATCGACCAAAACAATATGAAGCTACGGCTACGAACGTTTTACTGAAAATCAAGCAGCTTTATGATGAGGGCTATCAAGCAGAAGAAATCAATGAATCGCTGCAAAAAGAATTTTCTTTAACTATAAGCAAGGATCAAGCTGCTGTGTCTCTAGAATCAGCTGAAGACAAAGCTGAAGCAGTAGACCAACCGGTGGCAGACAACCAGCAGCAGACATCTCCTGAACTGCCGGTACAGCCTTCACCTCAACAAGAGCCTGATACAAAACAAATTCTTCAGGAAAAAGATAAGCAGCTTATTCAATCCATGCGCAAAAGCTTGCGTGAACAGCAGGCCATTTCAGAATTAGTAGAAGCTTCAAAAGAAAGCAGCGTAGTAGGTAAAAAGAGATCGATTTTAAAAAGGTTATTTAAAAGAAAAAAGCACTAGGTTTGCAAATAGCCTAGTCTATGAAATACCTTTATTTCTTGTCATTAAATTTATGTAAAACAAATTTTTTAAACTGTTTAGCAGCCGGTGATAGATATCTTCCTTCAATCCATGCCAATCCAATTACTCGGTGGCAATTAGCTTTAGCTAATGGGATTTTTACTATTTTACTTTGATCTATTCCGTGTAAATCTGGAAGGATAGAAATTCCTAAGCCGGCTCCTACAAGTCCTGCTACGGTATCAGCTTCCTCTCCTTCAAACATTATGTTAGGCATTCCCCCCGTCTCTTCAAATAACTGCTCAAACGTGAGACGAAGGGAAAAACCTTCTTTTAAGTGAATAAATGATTCTTTAGCAATTTCTTCTAGTGCGATACTTTTACGATCAGCATACCGATGATTTTTCGGCACAATCACAAACAGCTCTTCACTCCAAAGATGCTGCCACTTAATGAACGATTTCTCTTCCATTGGCGCAATCAAACAAAGATCTAATTCGCCGAGCTGCAGCTGCTCAAGAAGAACGTGAGAAGGGCTTTGTCTCAGCTGAAAATTCACCTTAGGATATGCACAGCGAAACGAAGCAATTAAATCTGGAATCAAATCTGTGCTGAGCGTATGTAAAAATCCAAGTGACACCTGCCCTTTTTCAGGATCTAGCAGCGCTTGAATCTCCTCTTGTCCTTTATCAAATTCTTTCATCATGTTATCTACACGCTTCAAAAAAACTTTACCATATTGATTTAATCGAATGGAACGTCCTTGCCGATCAAATAACGGCGCTCCTACTTCCTCTTCAAAACGAGCGATTGAACGACTGAGCGCAGGCTGAGTAATCAATAGCTCTTCTGCTGCGCGCGTCATATGCTGCGTACGTGCTAGCGTTTGAAAATATTTAAACTGCTGCCATTCCACTTCGTACCATCTCCTTATCAAGCGGCTCTACTCATTACATGTATGTATGGAAAATATAATTATAATGAATTATACATTATAAATAGTCGGTGTTACTATAAAAAATGGAAACATGCTCGAGGATGTTTGAAAGAATAACAAATAAAAAAACAAACCTCATTGGTTTGTTATGGTTACATATTGTGTAGTCAGTCTCTGTTTCAACAACGTTCGATAAGCCATGTTTTGTACCTTTGTACTGCAAGCGATTTTATTCTCGTACTCAGGCGGTAATCATCTATCTACGATTACGCATGTAATCGTCCGTCTCTCCGTTTGATTCCTTAGAGACAGTTCCCCTACCATTGTTTGGGTTTCTCGCTCGTGGGGTTTACCGCGTTCCACCTTTGCTGTTTCCAGCAAAGCTTCGTCACTGTGGCACTTTCAGGGATACTCGACCATATCCGAAGACTTAGGTGGTTTTTCCCGCCGTCAGCTAAGCTATAAGCCAAGCTGCCCTAGCTTATTTTTTCACTAGGCACGAACACTACGGGCATCTCAGCACCGTGCGAGCATGGACTTTCCTCTACATCAAATGATGCAGCGATTACCTGAACGTTATTTCAGATCGTGTATTAGTAGTATATGCATTTTAATGAGCCAAATCAAATGTAACTTTTGGTATGGATTCCATTTCAATTTTTGCAGCAAATTAAATAAAATAATTTGTTTCTGTACAATCTTTTTATTATATGGGACAGCGGCAAACCCAAGAAATATTCTCTTAATCCATTTCTATGGGGGGATACGTTGTTTCTTTGTAGAATATTCTATAAACTACATAAAAAGATAACAGAGGTGATTATAAATGAACGCTGATTTAAAATTTGATTTTCATACCCATCACGACCGATGCGGACATGCTCGCGGAACGATTCGAGATTATATAGAGGCATCTATTGATAAAGGCCTTGACATCATTGGGATTTCGGATCATTCTCCTTATTTTGCGAGCGAAGAAGACCAGCCGTACCCTCACATTGCTATGGGAAAAAGCGCATTCTCCGGATATGTAGCTGAGATTTTGAAACTAAAAGAAGAATATAAAGAAAAAATTGAAGTGCTGTTAGGTGTGGAGTCTGATTTCTTTCCGGATTATGCGGGGATATACCAAAGCAACTATAAAAAATATCCGTTTGACTACATAATTGGCTCTGTCCATCAAGTTGATGAAATTAGTATCTTTCATAAGACGCGTTGGGAAGGACTTTCTCAGCAAGAAAAACAGCGCACGAAAGAAACGTATTATCAATTGATCGAAGAATCCGCTCGGAGCAGAATGTTTCAGATCCTTGGTCATATTGATGCTATGAAAGGATTCTATCCCTCTTTTTCTTCCATCCAGACAGCTGTAATTGATCAGACGCTAAAAGTGATTTCAGCACATGACATTGCCATAGAAGTGAATACATCAGGCAAGACCAAAGACTGCGGAGGCTGGTACCCTGCAGACGATATCTTAGAAAGAGCACTGCACTACGGGGTAAACATTACATTTGGCTCCGATGCCCATGACCCAGAACGCATTGGTGACGACTTTGAATTGGTAAAAAAGCGCCTTAAAGAAATAGGCTTTACAGATTGGGTCTTTTTTAGACAGAAAAAAATGCAGGTGGCACCTTTGTAAAACGGTGAACTTAAATAGACTGTACACCAATGAAAACATGCCTGAAGACACGCGATGTTCCTTCATCTGGGTGTCTTCAGGCATATATTTTTTACTGTGTAGCTTTGACTTTTCTGTGTGAAGATAAATCTTCTCCATTTGTCTCAATTACTTGTTGATACCAGTAAAAGGAATCTTTTTTAGATCGTTTAAGAGTACCCTTTCCTTCATCGTCTTGATCCACGTAAATAAAGCCTTATAGTCCCTCTACTATCTCCGGCTCTACTATTTTCCCACATAAAACATCCACATTTTATTTCAACTGTGCTACATTTAACTAAAAATGCTTTCTTAATCGAGGGATACAATTGTGAATTTAGATTTAACAGCTTATATAACGCTTATCTGCACGTCCGGTGTTCTTAATTTATACTTGTGTTTTTATGTATTTATTAAGCGACACCACTACGCCAACATTGCGCATTTATTTATTCTTCATACAGGTTTCACCACTATTTATTGTATTGGTGCGGCATTTAGCTTACTATCTGTCACCCTCGGGGAAATGAAATTTTGGACCGTCATTCAATACATCGGCATGCCTTTTTCACCTCCTGCAGGACTGCTGTTTGTTATGCAGTATGTAGGCATAAAAGTAAGAAAAAAACATGTTTTGGCACTTTTTATCATTCCTTTTATTAGTTTAATCATGGTGGCAACAAATGACTGGCATCATCTTCACTACCGAGTGTTTGAAATTGACCCAGTTTTAGGTGCTCCTTACATTCATCAAGAAATTGGGACATGGTACATGATTCATGGGATGTTCATTTTTTCATCTATGTTTGTTGCTTTTTTGCTCGCCGTTTACCGCTGGAAGGAAACAGCAAAAGCTTACCGCCTGCAGTTAATCGCATTGATGGTTGGTCAATTAGTCCCCATGGTCACAGCTTTCATTTATTTAATGGGCTTTACGCCGCAGGGAATTGATCCAGTCCCTATGGTTTTATGGGTTTCTTCTTTCTTATATTTATGGTCTATTAACTCGTCTCGTATGTTTACGGTCATGCCTATCGCTAAAGACGCGATATTTAACAGCATCAATGATGGTGTTATCGTGCTTGATGAAGCTTATAGATTAATTGAATTTAACCTAGCGTCTAAGAACATGTTTCCGCAGCTGAAAAAATCGATGTTTGGAAAACGTTTTGCTGATATTTGGTTAACGTTATCGGGCAGTTCATTTCCTTTTACATTAGAAAATACAAAAAGCAGCCAGGAGCTGCAGCTTTCTTCTTGGGATCAATCTCAGTATACGTATCAAGTTCGTACCTCCCCTTTGCAGTATGCTAACAATAGTCACGGTTTGCTGCTTATTTTTACAGATATTACGGAGCTAAAAAGACTTCAGCTGAAGCTTGAAAATCAAGCTTATTACGATGAGCTCACGCAAATTTATAATCGCAGAGCTTTTTTTCAGCACAGTAAGCAAGCATTCGATGAAGCAAAGAAGTTCGCATCTTCTTTTACGTTTCTTTTAATTGACATTGATTATTTTAAAAAAGTGAACGATACGTATGGTCATTCTGCCGGCGATCAAGTGCTTGTACATGTCGTAAAAGCCTGTCAGTCCATATTACCGCAAGTAGCGCTTTTTGCTAGGTACGGCGGTGAAGAGTTTGTACTCGCGCTAAAGGGCTATACATCATCAGAAGCTGAAGTCCTTGCCAATCAGCTTCGCAGGCACGTTGAGACTCAGCCTTTACTAATTAATGAAGGAACCATTTCTGTTACGCTCAGTCTTGGAGTAGCACAAGCAGCAAAACAAGAAAATGAAACATTAGATGACCTTTTAAATAAAGCAGATATCGCCCTGTACTCTGCCAAACAAAACGGACGCAACCAAGTACGTGTGTATGAAGAGATAAAAGAAATCCTAAAAAGAACCTGAACTAATATGTAATACTGAATTTAAGATAATTAAAGAAATCTAGTAATTACTACACGACGACACATGTTGTTTAACAATGTAGTTTTAAGGCGTATCAGCACTTTGCTTAATTCGCCTTTTTTTCATGATTTTTTCTTCGTTTTATCACGACATTTTGTGGTTTTATTGAGACTTTTATCGCTACATTTAACCTTTTTATCACCACTTTTATTACTACATCTTACTAGTTGAAGCGAAATAGTAATTAATGGTTGACCTTCCTTTATTAGTTAACATAAAATAGAACATATATTTTGTTTAACACTATCTTAAATTCTTTCATTAGCATGGGGGGTCTTTATGGAAAAGTATTTCTCGGTTAAAGAAGTAACAGCCCTTTTGGGCTACAAGAATGAAGAAACGATAAAAAGAAAGATAAAAGATGGAATGTTTCCAGGTGCCATCCAAAACAGCCGCAAAGAAGGTTGGAAGATACCTTCAAGCGATGTGGCAGCCCTTTCGGGTACTGCTCTAAAAAAAGTTCAAGATAAAAAGACCACTACCTCTCAAGATTTCAATAAGTCTGAATTAGTTAAGTTGGCATATCAAGTAGCAACTCTCGCTTCTCCTACCGAGGATATTCAGAAAATTTTGATTTCTTTACCGTTAGAACGTGCACTTGAAATCTGCCTCATTTTAAGACAGCAAAGTAGACCTATTGATGACCCCTACAAATTTGTTAAAGCTGCTAAAACGAAAAACTGGATACCAGACCCGATTACAAATGGAGAAAAAAAGAAATTAGTCGATTTCACTCAACATGATTATAAATCGTCACCCTTAAACGAACAACGTACAGGAACCATCCCTCTCTACAATTGGCTCAAAGAAGAATAAAGGTGGTTAGATAACGATGGGAAGTTTGTATCATCATGTAAAATGCCCCGAAGGGGCAATGGCTAAGAAGTTCAAGTTAATTGTATTGGACAAACATCTTAAACCGTTCTTGCCTCTCACTGTTTTTTATAAAGAGGCATTAGGCAGAATTGCAGAAAGCAGTGCTGAATCCTATCTAAAAACACTCTATACCTTTTTCACCTGGCTGCATACGGACAGTAATTACCAAGGAAGAACTGTAAAGTGGGATGATGAACCTCATATTGTACGAGTAGCAATAGAGGATTTTTTAATGCATGAAGCTCACTGTAAGGTTACAACAAGCGATAGCAAAACGTATTACAATGTCAAGTTAACACAGAAAAGCCCTAATACGGTCAGCAGGATGTTAAGTGCTTTAAAATTTTTTTATAAAATCATGATACATGTAAAGATATATCTTTACCCCAATCCACTTATCGATGCACACGCTATTTTAGAAGAGCACCGAGACCAAAGAGAAGGCGTGAGGGAAGGAAAGCCAAGAATGCCTAAAGAGGCAGGTACAGAAGAACCACTACCTATAAGAGCTCGAAGATTAACCGACTCTTTTTTTAAGGTTATAAATGGCGAGTGGAAACCTCAGATTATTGATGACCCTCACCTCCCCTTTATGATTTATAAAGCAGGAGATGATAGTAAGTGGAAACTTAGAGATGAAATTATTACTAGAATGTTATTTCAAACGGGTGCAAGAGCAAGAGAGGTCATTGAGCTCACATTTGGTGACTATCGTGCTAGGAATGATAAAGGTGAGTTTGCCACCTTTAATAAAGGAAGCCATGGAAAAAGAACAAAATTTTTAAAAGTCGATAATGACACACTAAAACTACTTGACCGTTATATCCATGGTGAGAGAAAGAAAGTTGATAAAAAAGGTTTGAAAATGAATAACATGCCTGATGAAGCTCCCATATTTCTTAATCAGCATGGAAATCCCTACACTTATGATGCCTTTCTAAAAAATTGGTCAACTATCACGGACAAAGCAGAAATAAAAATCAACATTCATAAAACTCGTCATTGGTTCGTGACCCGTAGCATTCGGATGATTCGCGAAGAATACAAGGATAAGACAGAACAGGACAAGGCAATTGAACGGTTGCGAATTTATATGAATTGGAGTGCAAAAGCAGACACAATGAAAGTTTATGAGCACCACGTTGATGAAAGGGATTATGTGACAGTGGAGCATAGGAGATTTCTAGAAAGGATGGAAAAGGAAAGAGAGGAGTATTTAAAAGAGAGAGAAACTCGTAAGAGGACTCATCAACCTTCGGTCGAACCTCGAAATAAGGTTACTCAAATGCCTGAAAAACAACATGAACTGATGAGTTTTATTGAAGAACTTAATAGTTAACTTATCGATGAACCAAGGGGTGTTGGCATATGATGGTGATGGATGAATTAGAAAGCAAACGATGGTATCAAGAATTAAAAGGCAAAGTTAATGACGACATCCTTGTCTATCAGGATAAACGAGGTTACCTTTGGGATAAGGTTCATCCTGAGCATTTGCGTTACTTCAAAAACAACTGTTGTGGTTATCCTTTTACAAACCACTTAGCATTAACGTTGATAGTAACGTCAAATCTAAACTTGAATCCCGCGTCTATTAAGGCTCGGTTGAGCCCGATGTGTGTTGTTCTTAGAGAACTCTTTCAAGAACTTAAATTGGCAAGTGTTCATGATTTTGATGTAGATATCCACCTATCCAATTATTTAAGACGGGAGATTCTTCCCTCTCATTCAGATAATAAGAGAAGTTCATTCCTTTTTTCGTATAAAAACTTTGGTAGAAAAGTGCATAAATGGTATTCGACCAAGTTAGCAACGGAACAAAAAGAAATGTTTACTCCTTTTCTTTTCCCTCTACCAACTTTAGATGGAAGAGATTTTAATGTTTCAAAATCAGCCATCGAAGCAGCTAAAAGTAAACGAAAATCTGAAACAGACGCCATTTCCAAAGAATTTATAAAAATCCGTGCCGAAGGTGGATTTCGTTTGAACCAAGTTAGGCGTTTGCGGCGGAAATACCTAGAGGCTGTGGAAGTAGTAAAAACTAACAATTACCCCCTGCCTTTTGACTTTGCTTATCTTGAAAATGAGGAACGTGGAGAGGTATCAAAGGAGCTTTTTTCTTTTCGGTTATGGGACAAGCCATCGTTCACACTTCATCATAGTGAAAACTTCACTTCAACAACCATTAATAAAGCAAAGGCACGAAAGTCTACTTTTTCAGAAGAGAAGAACGAGTACTTTGTCGAGTTTTTAAAGGCAGAAATAGTAGATGACGAAACTGGCGAGCCATTAGAAGAAACCGAAGGTTTTTGGTTTTTACCCATTTTAGAGCATCAATTAGTGGGAAGTTGGTTTCAATATTTAAGTGAAGAACAAATAAATGAAAAGCTGAAAATACTGGAAATGTACGGATATAAGGAAACAGGAGTAGAAAGTAATAATGCGCCTTTCCTTCCTTCTCACAAAGGTCTTCTAGCACAAGGGACTTTTATAACTAACTCTCAGAGATATGCCGATGGCATCTTAATGAACGTTGAAGTTTTATACATTACAGCTCTGTTCGGTGCGACAATACTAGATATATTTACTTCGTCAGGTGCAAGATTAGGTGAAGTGGCTCAAATTCATTTGGGTATTGGGTGTTTGGACCAGGGAACTATCAATGACCAAAAAACAAATGTAGTAAAAACTTCGTATATGTTTAGAGCTATACCCAAAGGAAGAGATGAACTTGCAGTGTTTTATGTTAACAAAGATACTTTTGATTTAATAAAGGAAATTGTTTTTTACCTTAGGGATGTAAATTATGAGGGCTCAATTCCAAAAGTGAAATTTCAATATCATAAGAGTAATGGGTTATCACGACCAGAACACCCCTATTTATTTCAGCTTCATGGTAAACATTTTGGACATAAAACTTTTGCAGCTATTTTGAACTTCATCTGTTTCGGATTGATTTATGAGACACAAGATAAGAAGTTGGTAAAGCTGAAACCTCACTTACTACGCCACGGATTTGCAACACATGCGGTACAGACAGAGGAACTTCCCGTTGATGTGGTAGCAATGATACTGAATCAAAAGGATTTAGAGGTTACAGGATATTACTCTCAGCCTACCCAAAGCCAAGTAGCAAATGTCGTCACTGATTTTCACACCTCCATGATTACTCAAATTGACATGATAAAAGAAGTTTTAAGGCAACCAGAAGAGCTACAAGCTCTTTTTGAACGTCAAAGAAAAATTAGTGGACCCTTTAGTAAGACGGTTGGGGGCACATGTGTTACCAATAAGATTTGCCCAATAAAATTTGAATGCATAGGCTGCGGTACGAAAATACCTGAACCAGAACAAAAGCATGAGTTACTTGATTTTCTAGGCTGGGCAGAAAAATCGAAGGAATTTTACGAAGGAAAAGGCTTTAATCTGGAAGTGATGAAAATAAAAAAAACCATACATGATGCCAAAGTTGAATTGAAAGAAATAGCATTAATCGAAGAGTATAGGAGAGATAAGGAGAATGAACCAAAACTTATCATTAGAAAACCATAAAAGTGGCTTAGAGAGTGAATATGAGAAACGAAAGGTTAACTCCTTTGAACTAGGTAAACAAGCAATAGATGACCTCCTTGCGGAGGGTAAAGATGTTACTCTGCATAATGTATCTAAAAAGACAAAAGAGCTTGATGAACAAGGAATTCATTTTAATACGATTAGAAATCATGAAGAACTCTATGCGTATTATAAAGAAAAAAGTAAGAGCTATAAGAAAAAACAGAAAGAGCTCGAAAAACATCGTCCCTATCGAGAAAATAAAAAACATACCTTTCGCGAATTCGAACAATTAAATCCCGACAGGGATTTAAAGAATGTTTACAAACAATATATGCGCCTTACGAAAGCTGAATTAGCAACACGTTTAATAGAAGCTGAGCAGTATATCGCAAAAAGAAATGAAGAGTATTTGAAAAGGTTATTTGAGACGTATGAGGGATAAAGACTAACTTAACACCATAAGTTGTCGTGATAAAAATACAAAAACATGTCGTGATAAAAGGAGTGGTATAACCCACTCCTCTTCTTATCCCTTATAATTGTTTAACAACATGTACCAATTTTTAATTAAAGCCTCAAATTTTATTTTGATTAAATTTCAGTAAAAAGTCTTGTTTCGGTTCTTTTTGCTTTTTAAAAAATATCGCTAACATTCTTTCAATTATCAAGTAAAAGTGCTAAAAGACTTGATTTTATCTATGTATTTGCAAATAGAGCATCCTATAAACTATATGTAGATCAAAAAAAGGAGAGATACAGATGAAGATTACACAAATTCGTAATGCCACTCTTATTGTCGAATACGCAGGCAAAAAGTTTTTAATCGATCCCATGTTAGCTGAGAAAGGTACGTACCCTCCTTTCCAAAATTCAATCAGACAAGATCAAAACAACCCTTTAGTGAGCTTACCGACATCCGTTGAAGAGATTATTCGTGATATAGACGCAGTTATTGTCACTCACCTCCATTTAGACCATTTTGACGATGCAGCTAAACAAGCTTTGCCAAAAGATATTAAAATGTTTGTTCAAAATGAAGAAGATGCCGCAGTAGTAAGAGATGCCGGTTTTAAAAATGTAGAAGCACTAACAAGAAACACGGTCTTTGAAGGCATTGAACTAACCAAAACAAAAGGCGAACACGGAAGAGGAGAAATTTTAAAGCTTGCCGGCTTAGTATGCGGAGTTGTTTTTAAACACGCTCGCGAAAAAACGCTCTATGTTGCTGGGGACACGGTATGGTATGACGCTATTCAAGAAGAAATCAACACACATAAACCAGAGGTCATTGTCGTAAACGGCGGAGATAATCAATTTTTAGAAGGCGGTTCTCTTGTGATGGGGAAAGAAGATATTTACGAGGTGTACAAAGCGGCCCCTTATGCTACCATTGTTTCTGTCCATATGGAAGCTGTTAATCACTGGACGTTATCACGAGAAGAATTAAAAAGCTTTATCAAAGAAAAAGAAATGGCGTCTCACGTCTTTGTTCCAAATGATGGCGAAGCCTATACCTTTTAAGTAAAAACGAACAGAAAGTCTCTGTTCGTTTTCTTTTATAGCTTTTTATTTATCAAGAAGAAGTAGTAGTAACTGCTGAAGTGCTTGCGATAACCGCCAACATAGCGGCTTGCTGGGCTTGAATAATCGTTTCAATCGTTGTATAGATGCCTGTTTCGACCAGTCTAGAATCGGTCAGTTTTTCACTGATAACTAAATTAACCGCCAGCATAACATTGATATCTTTGTGCCACTTAAAAAGTTTGTCTGCATTTAGCTGTTTCACCACTTCATAAATGACTTTAATTTCATTTTCTGGTCTTTCAAACAGCGCTAATAAGCCGATGATCGGGTAATGCATTGCTTTCACTTTGATACCTGCAGATTCACAGATTTCTTTTACCGATATACATCTTTCAATAAGTGTATCTGCATCTAGCGTTTTATCGATCGAGAGAATATGGCTTAGAAATTGAAGGTCATTTCCTTTTTTAAATCCATGCTGCGCTAATGTGGTATAAAAGTTTTCGATTTCATGCATCAAATCATCGACGGATTCGCTCGTTTCAGCTAACAACACAGCAAGAGGTACATCACCGCTTGATGTGAGGAAAAGATGCTTCTTTTTCATTCCTTGATAAATTTCTACTGACCTTCGGATCATTTCTTTATGATTTCGACTCGACTCATTCGACAGCATAGCTGACGCAGCAATATACGTAAATGCTCCTCTAGTAAATCCGCCTTGTACCAATTGATCATATACATCAAGAAATTCACGAAACGTATCTTGAGGATTCTTATAGCGGGTATCTAGCATGGCTGCTATCGTAAACCGCTGTGATGATTTTAATGTAGAAAACATCCCTACTTGATTCTTAATATAGTCACTTAAATCTATATAATGCTGAAGTTGGAGCGATTTGCCTTTCACTACATACATAGAAGCGATAGCCATAAACTGCTTTGGGTCTGCTACTTTCCATTTAAGCTCATTTTTTAAACGTGTATAAAAACCTCTATACTGATCTACTTTTTGTTGAATCGTTTCCGGGAGCATATCAACACTTCCTTTATTCATCGTTAGCTTATATACGTAATATCTCAATAAAAGTTTCAATATTTGGTAAATCCTCTATGTATTTATTACATATAAAAAAGACCCCGGAATATTCCAAGGTCTGTTTGTTCAGTTTTATTTATTAACCTCTTCCCGCTTGGAAAGAAGGATATTTTGTCATACCGCCATCAGCAAATAGTGTAATACCTGTTACATAGCTTGCTTGTGATGATGCTAAGAATGCCGCAACTGATGCGATTTCTTCCGGGTTACCGATGTAACCCATTGGAATCATGCTTTCTACGTCTGCACGCTGTTCTGGATCTGCGAATTTTTCAGCGTTGATTGGGGTATCGATTGCACCAGGTCCAATGTTATTTACGCGAATACCTTTTGGCGCATATTCAAGAGCCAATGTTTCCGTCATTAGTTTCATACCGCCTTTACTTGCTGCATAGTGAACAAATAGTGGCCAAGGAATCATTTCGTGAACGCTAGACATGTTAATAACGTTTCCTTTAATATCATTTTCAACGAAATATTTAATCGCTTCGCGGCTTCCTAAAAACGCGCCTGTTAAGTTTGTATCAATGACTTGATTCCAGTTTTCTAATGATAATTCATGAGAAGGAACTGGATTTTCAACACCAGCGTTATTAATCATAACGTCTAATGTACCAAATTCTTTAACAGCTGTCTCTACAAGATTCACAACGTCTTCTTCTTTTGTTACGTCACCTCGAACAATAATCGCTTGACCGCCAGCTTGTTCAATTTCTTTTTTTACTTCTAGCGCTTCGTCTTCATTGCTGCGGTAGTTTACAACCACTTTTGACTGTTCTTGACCAAAACGAACGGCCATTGCTCGTCCCAATCCTTTTGATCCGCCTGTTACAACAACTACTTTATCTTTTAAATCTGTATACATCTTGAAGTCCTCCTACTTTTCCTGCTTAATATGTCTTACTATACTGTACTAATTACAAATACAGTTTAGGTTTTAAAAAGAGAATAAACATTTATCTATCTCTTCTTTCTCAAACTGTCATTCATTTAAAAAGTAGCAAATTCACTTTTACTCCTTTTCGTTACTTATCGTAACCAAGAGAAATAAAGTAGTCAAACTTTTTGTTTTATCATTCTTATTATTTATTTTTACCACGTACTCTCTTCATCTTTGTTCCCCTAGGATATGGCTTCACACTTCCAATTAACACCTTTTCAAAAGTTTAAACTTTTTCCCTTGCAATTCTCAAATCAATGTATTATATTGTTGATGTATCAATTATTGATATATCAAACAATTGTCCGCAATTAAAAATATGAAAATGCACAATAAATATTTTTAAACCCACACGAGAAAGGAATAATTACTATGCCTATAAAAGATTTTAATGAAATTGCTTTAAAGCGCCGTTCAATTAAAAAATATGACCCTTCAGTAAAAATTAGCCGTGAGGAAATGGAAGAAATCCTTACAGAAGCTATGCGCGCTCCTTCTTCTGTTAATATGCAGCCGTGGCGCTTTGTTGTAATTGAAACACCAGAAGGAAAAGAAAAGTTAGCTGAACTTGCGAAGTTTAACAGCGAACAAGTTAATACATCTTCAGCTGTTATTGCCGTATTTGGTGATATGAACAACGTCGAATATGCAGACGAAATTTTCGGTAAAGCAGTAGAACTTGGGTATATGCCTCAAGACATTAAAGAACAGCAGCTGAATTTCTTCAAGCCGATTTATGAAAACATGCCAAAAGCAGATATGAAGGACATCGTTTTGATTGATTCAGGTCTTGTGTCTATGCAGCTTATGCTTGTTGCTCGCGCTCACGGATATGATACAAATCCAATCGGCGGATACGAAAAAGAATTAATCGCAGAAGCATTCGGTCTGGATAAAGAACGTTATATTCCAATTATGCTTATCTCAATCGGAAAAGCAGCAAGCGAAGGCCATGCTTCTTACCGTTTACCGGTCAATACAGTTACAACTTGGAAATAAGCAGCAGCTAGTTCTGTTCATTGAATAAAGAGCTAAAAATGTGAATTAAAAGGAGACTCTCTGATGAATAACTATCAAGAACTTACAAAAAAACAACTTTCATTCTTTCGCAGCGGTAAAACAAAAAACGTTGTGTTCCGTATGGAGACGCTAAAGAAATTAAGAGAACTTGTTGTGCGTCATGAAGACGACATTTTAAAAGCAGTAAAAGCTGATCTTAATAAACCAGAGTTTGAAGCAAAACGTGCAGAAGTTGGCCTTGTGCTAAGCGAAATCGACTTTGCGCTTAATAACCTTGTAGAATGGGCAGCGCCAAAAGAAGTAGAAACGCCATCTACTCATGCGGGAGCAAAAAGCTATATTTATCAAGATCCGTACGGTTTAGCTCTAGTGGTTGCACCATGGAACTACCCGTTCCAACTTGCTGTATCACCGTTAGTAGGAGCAATTGCTGCAGGAAACTGCGTGGTGTTAAAACCTTCTGAATTAACACCTCATACGTCAAGCCTTCTTGCTGCAATGATTAACGAGAACTTCTCTGAAGAATACATGACTGTAGTCGAAGGAGAAGTAGAAACAAGCACTGCTTTACTAAAAGAAAACTTTGATTATATCTTCTTTACAGGAAGTACAATGGTCGGCAAAATTGTGGCAGAAGCGGCAGCCAAACATTTAACTCCTGTTACACTAGAACTAGGTGGAAAAAGCCCTACAATTGTACACGAAGATGCAAATATTGAAGAAGCAGCAAAACGTATTGCGCGCGGAAAATTTGCAAATGCTGGTCAAACTTGTGTAGCTCCAGACTACATTCTTGTTCAACGAAATGTAAAAGACGAGCTGCTAGCTAAGTTAAAAGAAGTGGTAACAAACACATACGGTGAAGATGTTTCACAAAACCTAGATTTCCCTCACGTGGTGAGCGAAAAGCATTTTGATCGCCTTAGCAATTTCTTAACGAACGGAAACGTAGTGATGGGAGGCAAAACGGACCGCTCTCGTCTGTTTATTGAGCCAACCGTTCTTGACAACATCTCATGGGAAGACGATGTGATGCAAGATGAAATCTTTGGACCCATTCTTCCAGTAATGGTATACGATGAAATCTCAGAAGTAATCGAGGCAATCGTGAAACGTCCAAAACCATTAGCACTTTATCTTTTCTCTGAAGATGAAGCAGTCCAAGATCATATTTTAAACAGCGTGTCATTTGGCGGCGGTTCTATTAACGATACGATTAACCATATGACATCTCACTACCTTCCATTTGGCGGAGTGGGCGACAGCGGAATGGGTGCGTATCACGGAAAAGCAAGCTTTGATACATTTTCACATGCAAAAAGCATCTTAAAACGTTCAAATAAATAAAAAAAAAGCCGAAGTCACACGTTGACTTCGGCTTTTTTACTAGTTAATTTGTTTAGCCATTTGTTCATATTGTTCTTCTTTTTCTGTAGAAATAGCTAAATCGCAAAGAATATGTAAAAAATATTTTTTATCTTGAACAAATAGATACTCTTCTTCAAAGCCTTTAGAAATGTATACCGCAAACTCCCAGATGTCGTCGTAATAAGCTGGTCCAATGGCCTCAGCTAGATTTCCAAGCGTTTTGAGCAGTTCCATTGTAATGATAATATTACGTCTAGCATAGTGCCGGATATTAGCAAATCCATCATACAAAAAGTCCTCAAACTTTTTGTCAGGTATCACCATTCGTATGATACCGCTATTATCAACTAAATAAGAAGAGAATTGACTAGCGTCACAAATTTCCCGAAGAATATCGCTAATTTGGTGAATGGAGTTAACCGCCGTTTTGAAGTCATCATTTCCTAACGATTTAATCGCCATCTCCACAAACTTCGTAATAATATACGTAGTATCTTGAATATCAGTTTGAGATTTCCCTACATGGACATATTGGTGAAAAATGGTGTGATCAATTTCATCATCCTCTATAGAATCTCTATACCAATAATAAAACAATACGGTTCCGCTGAGCACATAATCCCCTACTTCACGCTCCATTTTTATGACTAAATTATGCTCTTTGGCATAGTGAATCAATCGGCTATAATTCACCGTTTGAATATAGCCAGATGTTTGAATATATACCGGGTTTTTCTCTCCTTCAGGAAAGGAAAACTGTTCGTTATGACTAGATTGCGTTCGATGAATCTCCAGTTCTTCGCGGATTGTCGTCTCAATTGCTTTTATGGACGCTGTTTTCATCGATTGAGTCATGTGATTTACTTGCAGCCACTTAACAGAATGATTAATAAAGTAGACAAAAGTGCCTGCACTAAAAACCGACAGCGCCGTCGTCACAAAAGGAATAGCAAAATACCCATCTACTTGTGAACTGTTCAAAAAGAGAAAGACAAAAAGTGTATACAAAAAACTCCCTATAAAAATCCCTAGAATTCGCTGAGTAGATTTAGAAGAAGCAAAGTTTTTTAACACTCGAGGAGAAAACTGAGCTGCAAAGGATGTAAACACAACAAGCATTAAATTAAAGGTAAACGTCGTAATTGACAGAATTCCAGGCATAATGGTACTAACTAACGTATTAGTTAAACTCATGTTGATTGAAAAAAATGAAGGAACCTTCTCTCCTACTTTGCAATAATAGTCAAGAAACAGCGTCAATGCAGCTAAAAGAACAGAAAAAAGAGCATAAATTAAGGGACTAAACCATATTTGGCTATTTAACTCATCTTTAAAAGCACGAGGAGAAAGCTGTTTCCTTGCAGCTATCCATCTAAATGCGTTCATACAAAACCTTCCTTTTCATTTGTAAATCTCTAACTTTTTTCTTAGTTCCCTTAAATTTTCTAATTATGCTTATACAATGGAAAAAATCTATTTTTTTAAGATATAGCCAATACAAAAACATAAAAACCAAGCTAGTTCTATACCAGCTTGGTTCTTTGCGTTATTTTATTACTAGCCTCGGCTCGCTCCACCGCCTCCAGAGCTTCCCCCACCGCCTCCGCGAGGACCGCTACCGCCTCCTCCGCCTCTTCCTCCAAACATTACAAGGAAGTTTAGCAGAAATTGAGTAATCGCTCCTTTAAAAAAGACGAAGTCGACTATAAGCAAGCCCACAATAACGGCTGCAATCAGCAGCGTTTGAAGTGTTGTTAAATGAACACCGCTATCAGAGGAAGCGGATGCTTTTGGCACTTTTTGTTCGAAATCTTTTCCTAAATCATACTCTTTCACGACTTGGTTATAAACAGCTTTGTATGTACTTTCTAGAGCCATATCGTATTTGTCATTTTTTAAGTTAGGAATGGCATAAGAGTCCAAAATTTCTCCAGATTTGATATCGGTAATAGCTCCTTCTAACCCGTATCCTACTTCAATCCGAATTTTCTGTTCCTCTTTAGCAAGTAAAATAAGAACGCCATTATTCAGCTTTTTATCACCGAGTTTGTACTTTCGAAAAGCTTCATTTGCGTACTCTTCTAGATCTGAATCACCTAATGAATTCACGGTAAGAATAGCTACTTGAGCTTTGGTTTCATCATCTAACTTTTTGCCCATTTGATTCATTTCAGCTTTTTCCTGGTCGTTTAACAGATGAGCAAAATCTTGAACGTAAATATCGCCTACCGGATTCGGAATATCAGGTGCAGCAAAAGCAACGCTTACTGTATTACATAAAAGAGACAATAATAAAGCAAACGAAGCTAGGAATTTCATCATTTATCGCTCCCAAAATCAACTTTCGGCGCTTCTTTTTCTTCATTTGTTACTTCAAAATATGGTTTTTTATCAAAGCCAAACGTACGCGCTAACATATTTTTAGGAAATCTCTTAACGGATTTATTATATTGTGTGACTTCATCGTTATAGTCTTTACGCGCTACAGCGAGTCGGTTTTCCGTTCCTTCTAAGCTATCCATTAAACTTCTGAAGTTTTCGTTAGCTTTTAAATCCGGGTACTTTTCGACCACTACAAGCAAGCGGTTTAATGCGCCGCTTAATTGTTGATCAGCGTCTGCTTTGTCCTCAGGAGTTTTAGCTCCAGCTAACTGCGCTCTTGCCTGAGTTACTGAGTCAATTGCTTCCTGCTCATGCTTAGCATAGCCTTTTACAGTTTCCACTAAGTTAGGAATTAAATCAGAGCGTCTTTTTAATTGATTATCTACTTGGGAAAATTTATTATCTACATTTTCCTCTGCGCTAACGAAGCTATTGTAAGAGCTAACTCCGTAAATCACAACAATCGCTACCCCAATGAGCGTAGCGATCAAACCTTTGTTTTTCAATGTACTACCTCTTTTCCTCATCAAAATAATGAATCTACTTACTACTACGAGCCATGGGCAAAAAAGATTCATTATTTACCAATTTTATTTATTTTGAACGTATGCTGTAGATAAAGCATCTTCTAACAACCAATCCCTCTATAAGATGAAATACTTTCATACTACTCTCATCGCAAACTCCTCATTTCTCAAACACTTTTCTCTATCTAGTCTTTCTATAATTTAGCACACGTAATCCTTGTCGATTTTATTCCGTTTCATAATATAAAAAAGGAATGGCTAAGAACCATTCCCTTTTTGGCTTTTTCCTCGCTAATAACCAATTTCACGAATAATTTTTGGCTTAAGACCATCCTTCGATCTTGTATGCCACTTGGTGAAATTCAGGAACCGTTATAAAACGATAATCGTTCTTTATTAAATACTTAATAAGTTTCGGCAATGAAGTAACAATGTGATCCCTCGCTCCGCTGCCGTATCGGTCCCCATCGTGCATGACAATAAGATTCTTTTCTTTTAGGTTTTTAATAGTATGTTGATAGATGGCCAATGGATCTTCTTCACGCCAATCCTGACTATCTACATTCCATAGAACAGACGTCATTCCCAATTCCTTAATAGCAGCAAGAGTTGTATCATTTATTGAACTGTAAGGTGGACGAAATAGCTTTGGAGAATAACCTATTATTTTCTCTATTTGAACATTTGTAGAAGTAATTTCTTTCCACAATTCACGCTTAGAAAGCGTTGTGATATTAGGATGACTCCACGTATGATTTCCAATTACGTGCTTTTCTCTATGAATACGTCGGATCAACTTTGGAAATTTTTCCGCTTCTGAACCTACGACAAAAAATGTCGCACGTACATTATATCTTTTTAGAATTTTTAAAATAGCAGCCGTGTAAGCTGAGGGTCCATCATCAAACGTTAACGCAACATACTTTGGTGAATTTTGGTTCATGTTTTCTCCCCTTATATAAAATAGATATAGAAATAAACCCCTCAATTGATTTGCGTAAGTTGAGGGGTTTTACGACGAGACAATTTTCACGAGGTAATGTTATACTTTCTTCTGAATGCAATAACCACTAAAGGTAATAGATTTGTTCAAAAGAACTCGCCAAGTAGTCAAATCCGCGAGGACGCAGCGTTTCAAACTGCTGATGAATTTTTATTCTTTCCTCTGAGCCTCCAGGAAGATCGTAAAGTTTCGTCACAGGCTGTCCATTATTTAAATATTCAATAATTCTAAAAAGCATGACGCGAAAAGCATGTTTAAGTTCATTATATTCGTCAGGAAAACGTTCCTCCAGTTGGTTATATTCAACTAGTGTTTGATGCAGATGCATAAACGGAAGCTCTTTCCATTCAAGAGATAGAATAAGAACGTCTATATTTGGATGTTTTTTCACAAAACGATAGTGATTACCCCATTGTTCTTTCACTTTCCGCTTAGATATCCCATGTTCTTGATGATAAGCAACTGTAGAGGGATCTAAAACAAACTGCACGCCATTTTTATACAATCGATATCCAAGTTCCCAGTCTTCTGCCCCGTAGCCGACAAAAGTCTCATCAAAATAGCCGGATTTCTTTAATTGCGCTTTTCTTACTGATACATTTCCACTTAAAAATGCAATATAAGGTAGCGTAAATCCCTCAAGTCGCTCTCCGAAATGTTTTAGCCCGCTGTTAAGGAAATAGCGATTAGGAAATGATAAACGCTGAAAACGGTTTGTATCAATATCTTCTTTTGTTACAAGAGGGCAAGGACCATTTGAATGCTGCTTCGTCTGCTCATAGTTTTCATACAATCTTCTATACTCAGCATCGTTATTTACTAGTTCTTTTAAATGAGCCATTTGATCTTCATTATAGTCTGGCATAATAAACGTGTAGACTCCCTCATAATGCATGGCTCCGGTAACCACAAGATTTGATTCGTGCATATGATGTTTATAATGATTTTCAATAAAAGAAGGAGGAGCTAGCATTTCTCCATCTAAAAAGATTAAAAGATCTCCTTCAGCATGATTAATTCCTATATTACGTACTGAGGAACGCCCTTTATTTTGTTTCATTTGAATATATTTAAATTTGAACGGGACATCCACTTCTTTTAAAATATCAGAAGTGTTATCAGAAGAAGCATCATCTATTAGAATGACTTCATACTCAGCGTGGGAAAACGTTTGTTTTGATAAACCGTAAAGTGAAAGAGAAGTTTGATGATATTTATTATAAGTGGGCATAATGATACTAACTTTAATAGGATGTTTGTGATTATTTTTTATGCTCATTTTATATAATGAATGGTCTGTTTGATCAACTTTACTCATTTTTTCATCTAATTTATTCATTTCATTCGCTGTTTCAGCTTTGTCATGGAATTTATTCATTTCATTCGCTGTGTTAGCTCTGTCGTGGGGTTTATTCATTTCATTCACTGTGTTAGCTCTGTCGTGGGGTTTATTCATTTCATTCACTGTGTTAGCTCTGTCGTGGGATTTATTCATTTCATTCACTGTGTTAGCTTTGTCGTGGGATTTATTCGCTTCATTCGCTGTATTAGCTTTGTCGTGGGATTTATTCACTTTATTAGTTGCATCGCCTGACCTATTCCCTTTATTCCCTTTACGCGTTTTATCTTTTCTATCCTTTTTATCCTTTGACTTATTAAGTTTGTCTTTGAGTTTTTTTAAGGAATGTGGACTATTTTTTTTCTTTCTAATATAATACTTTCCATCTTCAGGGTTGTAGTAGTATTTATACGAGTCTATTTTAATCATCCTTTCTTTGTTTTTCTCCTATATACTATTCAATAAGTGACAAGGTGCTTGTATTATATATAAAAAGTTTTAGAAAAGGCGTATATAATAGATTCGCGAACTTTTGTAGGTCGTTCTATTTAATTAACAAAACATTCTCTTATCATAAATAAATGTCCTACTCACCAACATGAAAAAGCTGCTTACAACTTCATGTGTTATAAGCAGCCTCCCTTTTATAGCTGATTTCCATATACCCCATCAATATTCGCAACAGCCGTTTGATCAAATATATCTGCATCCATATTTGTGTTTTTCATTCGCGCACAAGCAGCTGAAATGTCTCCATATGTTGAGTTGATTCCAACAGATTTAACATCCGCTGTGTGTCCGTTGTGAAGAACTTCTCCAAAATTCATCGATCCGTTTCTTGCCATACCATTAATTCTCGTGTTACAGATGTTAATAACTCCTGACATGCTCATACCACCTTTTCTTAAACTAAATTCGTACATCGTATGTTGTGACAAGCCTATGTGTGAAAAATTTCTAATAAGCTAGCAGCACGGTACAAATACTAGTGGAATTATTCATTTCACCCTGCTTCATCCAAAGTTTCCACATGTTTTTACGCTTTTTCTGTTACAATAAATGCATAAGTTATTTTTCATCCATATTGTTTGAAGGAGGATACGTAATATGGACGAACCAAAAGATATTCAACCTAAAGTAGAAAAAAGTTTCGAACTGATTGGCAAGAAGTGGACAGGATTAATCATTTATGTGCTTATGAGCGGTCCTAAACGCTTTAGTGAATTAAACGAAAGTATACCAGCCTTAAGCAGAAGGCTGTTGACAGAACGGATTAAAGAGCTTGAAGACCACGGAATCGTTGTCCGAAATGTCATTCCGGATCGCCCTATTCGTTCTGAATATTCGCTGACTCAAAAAGGAACAGAGTTAGGTAAAATATTAGGACCGATTAGCCAGTGGGCAGAAAGCTGGGTCCAAGATTAGTTTGTGTTATTAAAATTACTCCATAGAAAGGATGAGCATCATGGCAAATGTTCTCTATATTACTGCACACCCTTTAGCTGAAGACGAATCGCTTAGCATGGCTGTAGGGAAAGAATTTATTGACGTATATAAGCAAACACATCCAGAAGATGATGTGGTGCATTTAGATTTATATCAAGCAGATATTCCATACTTAGATGCAGACGTATTTAACGGATGGAAAAAGCTTCGTTCTCACTCTTCCATCCAGGATTTATCAACAGATGAACGATTAAAAGTCGGACGATTAGCTGAGTTGGGCGGACAGTTCGTACTCGCGGACAAATATATTTTTGTCACGCCAATGTGGAATTTCTCTGTTCCTGCGATTATGAAAACGTACATTGATGCGATTACCGTGTCAGGTAAAACCTTTACATATACAAAAGAAGGCGCACAGGGATTGCTCAAAGGAAAAAAAGCAATTCACATTCAATCCCGCGGAGACGTGTATTCAGAAGGCCCTGAAATGGCAAGAGAAATGGGTCACCGCTACTTAGAAATTATGATGGACTTCTTTGGAATCGAAGCGTTTGAAAGCATTATTATTGAAGGGCAAGTAAAGTTCCCAGATCAAATTCCCCAAATTAAAGAAGACGCCATCCAAAAAGCGCATTCAATGGCCAAAACGTTTTAAACTCAATAAATATTAAAAAGACCTCGAAGCTGACCGAGGTCTTTTTCTTTTCTCTCCTCTTCACTACCTTATATTTCCCTTGAAATAATCATCACCTTTCGGCTTGTTTTATGCTGAAAATACATCTTAAACGAAAGCTTAAATGCTGTTATTATTTGTTACTATTAATAACGTAGGTTATCTAAATGTATGTTTTTTTCGTTTTTTAATGATCTACCTTCCCTAAAAACATAATGTTTAAAATTACGTTTCAAAACCAAATATCCCCTTATTAATAAAGGATTTAATCACAAAACAAAAAAGCGTAATCTCCTTAAAAAATTGTAAACTTGATAAAAGCCGATAAAAAACCTTTGACTAAATTTATCACGTAAGTTACTATTAATAACGTAGTAGATGTTTTCGAACATGTTATCTTTAATTCATTAAGCAACACTTTATATATTGAAGACAGAAAGGTGAAAAGAATTATGGCAAAAGTATTATATATTACAGCAAACCCTAACGATGCAACGCAATCATTCGGTATGGCTGCGGGAGATGCATTCATTAATGAGTATAAAGAAGTAAACCCAACGGATGAGGTTGTTCATGTTAATTTATACAATGAACATATCCCTCACATCGACGGCGATGTATTTAGCGGATGGGGCAAACTTGGAAGCGGCGCAGAATTTGACGCACTTACTCCTGAAGAACAGCGCAAAGTTGCTCGTTTAAACGAGTTAAGTGATCAATTTGCTCAAGCAGACAAATATGTATTTGTTACGCCAATGTGGAACTTCTCATTTCCACCAGTAATGAAAGCTTACTTAGATGCTGTAGCAGTAGCTGGAAAATCATTTAAATATACAGAAGAAGGTTCTGTTGGTCTATTAACAGATAAAAAGGCGTATCATATTCAAGCAAACGGCGGTATCTACTCTCGCGGTCCTGCTGGTGAACTAGAAATGGGCCACCGCTATATGCGCATTATGATGAACTTCTTCGGTGTTCCTTCTATCGGAAGCCTATTTGTAGAAGGACAAGCTGCAATGCCAGACAAAGCACAAGAAATTAAAGAAGACGGTATTGCTCGCGCTAAAGAAGCTGCACGTACTTTCTAATAAAAAAAGCAAAAAGGAACATCTAGCCGATGTTCCTTTTTGTGCTTAAAATCATATCTTTGCTTCCCCGCGCAGTAAAGAATAAATATATGTGTCAAACGGGATATCGTTTTGGTACATATACTCTCTTAGCGTACCTTCTTTTTTAAATCCTACTTTGCTTAACAGTGTGATAGATCCACTATTTTGCGTAAACACAACCGCTCCTATTCGCTTCAGGTGAAGTTCGTTAAACCCATAAGAAATCGCTTCATGAACGGCTTCTATTGCGTACCCTTTGTTCCAGTAATCCGGAAAAAGAGCATAGCTTACATTTGCTTTTTTATGTTGGGAAGACCACTCTTGAAACCCTATTGTTCCAATCAGCTTTTCTTTTCCTTTTAGCTGAATTCCCCATTTGATCAATTGCTTTTCTTCGTAGCCTCTGGAAAAATTCTTAATGATCTGCTTCACTTGATCAATCGTTTCCAAAGGTTTTTGCCCGTAATAGCGCAACACGCTCGGATGAGAAAAACAACTTAAAATCTCACCCGCATCGTCTTCTACAATCTCCCTTAACAGCAACCGGTGTGTCTCTAATTTCGGAAACATTCTTTTCCCTCTTTTCTGTCTAGCTCCTATATTCATCATAAACCATACTATACTCCTCCCAACTAGCAATATCCTGCTAAAACATCCCCCGAGAGGACTCATTTCCTATACAAATAGTCGATTTACAGCCGGGATAGTGGTATTTTATATAGTGGGCATAAGTTGCTTTTTATCAACACAGAGGCGGTGAACGTAGAAATGAACCAAGATAAAGAATTGCTGTCCACGGTACACGCTCTTCAAAAAGAGCTGCAGCAAGAAAAAGAAAATCGAGCGTATATGCAAAAAGATATGGATGAACTAAGAAGCGCTTTATTACAATCAGAACAAGTAAAACAAAACTTAATTGATCAGCTAGAAAAGAAAGTAGATTTGATTTTAGCTTTGATTCAAAAAGGAGAAGCATAAAGTAATGGATTTTTTTAAAAACAGCAAAATAGTATACACCATTGTAGCACTTGTTATTGCCCTCATCGCTGTATTTACCAACAACTCGCCCATTTCCCTCATTCAACAGTATGAAAATTCAAGCAGCACATCGAGTACTACATCAAGCAACCAATGCTCTGCAGAGACTCAAAGCGACAGGTTATTTACCGGTAAAGAGCTTGTCTTACAAGAAGGAAATGATAAATACGGATATTGCCACATTCTCGCTCATATGCAAAAACCAGGCGCAGACAATTACCACGGTAAAAGCCAATTCAGCAAGTATTTAAATGAAAAACAAGCGATGTCTATTGCCGAAGAAGTCATCAACGAAGGTGAAGACGGTACCAATAATAAATCTGGCAATTACGTCAAAGAAAAGTATGTTAGCTCTTTAAATCAGTACGTCAGAGTTGTGTATACCGACTACAGAGGCAAGGACTACGACTACAGTGTAACGACCATGTATCCAGTTGGTAATTAACTATAATATATAATGAATAAAAGCAGGCATATGCCTGCTTTTTTCATTACACCTCTCCTAGCTCTTAAAAGAGTCGTTGTAACAACAATACATTGATCGTCTGTTTGATACGCAAATATGTAAAATCTTGCAGGCATTACAGTAGCATTTTTACCTCTTGGATATATTCTGAATATAAAAAAGAAACAGCTGCTTTCCTAATTAAAACGTTCATAATAATCGTTTCTAGAAGCATCGGTTATATACTAAAAAAGATTGAACAGCCTTCCCTTTTCCCTTCCGAAACAATTTAAGCAGCCACAAGCCGCGTGAAGCTTTAACATGACCCTCATCGTAAAACTCATTACGTCATTTCCATTCACCATAAAACATAGTCAATCAACCATAATTGGGCTGTGAATAAGCTTCATATAGGGGTCTTGGAACATATGAATAATTTATCAAAGCTTTATAAAAGTTTTATACACGAAGGGAAGATATAAAAATGCATAATAACGTAAACGCACCGTTTAGTTCTAATGAAAATATGCCGTTCTCACCTGCTATGTCTCACCACGGCTATACAGCTCCTGCTTATGAGCATATGATTCCACACTGCGGATATACAATGCCGGACTATGGATATATGGTTCCTGAATGTGGATATGAGATTCCTCACCACAGATGTAATAATTTCGCCATTATCATCGTACTGTTTATTTTACTCATTATTATTGGTGCATGTGGTTTCAATTTCTGTCACGATGAGTGTTAATCTAAAAAACTCCAGTATAAACACTGGAGTTTTTTCATGTCTTAATAGCCACCAATCCGTTTGGAAATCCTATAGTGTTTCATCCAAATCTAGTGGTCTCAGCTTCTCTTCAATTTCTTTGCGCTTGGGCTCTAAAAATGGAGGCAGCGCCAATGTTTGACCCATCGTTTCAAGCGGTTCATCGGTCGCAAATCCAGGTGTGTCTGTTGATAATTCAAATAAAATTCCGTTTGGTTCTCTGAAATAAAGTGCTTTGAAATAGTATCGTTCTACTTTACCGGAATTCGGTAGACTGTTTTCATTTAATCGACTTGCCCACTTATTGTATTCTTCTTCATTTGGCACACGGAATGCAACGTGATGAACTCCACCTCGCCCTAAGCGAACTCTCGGCAAATCAGGTCTAGTTTCAATATGAACTTCTGCTCCGCTTCCTCCTTCACCTGTTGCATAAACCAAAATGTCCTCTTGATTTTCTGCAAAAGATGGATAAGAACTCACGTAGCGAAAACCCATAATGTTTGTCAGTACGTCAACAGTTGGTTCTGCCGTGCCTACCGTTAGCGTAACCGGCCCTAAGCCGATAATCGCATGTTCTAACGGAATGTCTTCACGTTTCCACGGAACGCCTGCTCTTACGCCTTTTTCACCATTGTCTGCGACAAGAAGCAAGCGTGTACCTTCAAAATCTTTAAATGCTAATGTATCACGATTAGCTCTTTTAGCTATTTCTTCATATTCCACTCCGTACTGCTCAAAGCGTTCTTTCCAAAAGTGTAGAGAATCCGTACTTTTAACGCGAAGCGACACAGTCGAAATGTCAGATATACCTTGATGTGTTCTTCCAAGCCCTGGAATATCAAAAAACGTTACTTCCGTTCCTGGCGTCCCTTCTCCATCTGCATAAAACAAGTGATAAGACTGGGTGTTATCTTGATTCACCGTTTTTTTTACTAATCGCATTCCTAAAACTTTGGTGAAGAACTGATAGTTTTTCTCAGCTTTTCCCGTCAAAATAGATACATGGTGCAACCCTAACAATTCCATCTGCTTCGCCTCTTTTCATAATATATACGCTTTTTAAATTCCACTGAAATTATCTTTAATTTAATTATTTTTAATTAAAGATAATTTTAAAGGATGTACAGCCTGTTTGTCAATAACAAGAAAATTACTGTGAACATAAAAAAGAACCTGAAAACATATTCAGTTTCTTTTTAGCTTTGCTCTAACGAATAGATTATCTTTTCAAACATCGCTTACTTCTTAAGCACACGCTTCACATTTTGTTTCATCAGCTCTGCAATTTTCTTTTCATTCTCACGAGACGTCTGCTCTAGCTTTTCTATGACTAACTGCTGTCTCTCTACTGAATGATTTTGACTTATCTTTTGTTTGCCTTCCATTTTGCTGATGTCGATTTTAAACCCAATGATTCCTTTGCTTAAACCATTCATATAAGCAGGATCAACGTCATTTAATGTATATGTACTATTCGGATTTTCATATTTCGTCACCATCTTACTCAGCAGCTGAAGCAGTTCTGTTGGTTTTTCAATCACTTTCATGATTCCATACACATGAACAGCTTCATAATTCCATGTTGGTACAGCTTGATTCGTTTCATACCAAGACGGTGAAATATAGCAGTGAGACCCTTGAAACACAACCAAAATTTCTTGATTTTCAGCATCTTTCCACTGCTGATTCGGACGAGCAAAATGCCCGTATAAAGCTCTTTCTTTCCGGTTTAACATCAGAGGCAAATGAGTAGCATAAGGCTTTTCGTTATGATACGAAAACACGGTGGCGAATCCATTATCTTCAATAAAATCATACATGATTTGTTCATCATTCACTTTAAAATACTTTGGAATATACATCAGCTCTTCTCCTTTATCTCTTATTTAGTAAAGAATATAATAATACAAGTGTTTGAAACAGCGTCAGTTATGAACTTTTTATGGAGGTCAGCAAACATTTAACCATTTATAAATCGATTTTTTATGAAGTTTATGCTACACTGCTGTGATGTAAACCGCTGATTTTTTATATGTATTTATTTAGCACATGATGCAACTAGATACATATTGGTTAAATAAAGAATTAGCGAGCACACAAAAAAAGAGCTCGTTTAAAACAGCTCCTTTTTCCTATCATTTTATTGATACCTTTTATACGTAAAAACCGCGCTAAAAGTTTCATAAAAATGGAAAAAAGCACTCACTTTACGTAACTGCTTTTTAAATGATGAGCTGATAAACGGCAACTCCTAATAGCCAAATTGATAAAAGCATCCAGACAATCCCTAATACATACATCGATTTACGTGCAAATCGTTCAAACGATACGCCAAAGCATCCTCTAGCTATCCAATACATAGGGATAAGAAGACCTTTAATCCGAACCCGCTTCATTGATTCATCGGATAATGATCGAGATAAAGAAAGAATAATTAAACCAACCATAATAGAAAAAACCGCTATCACTATATTTAAAATATGACTATTCATACGCTCCCTGCTTTTTCCTTTTTTATAACCACTGTTTTAGCATAGCGAAAAGTCGAGGAGTGCATATAAAAAAATGAAATACTAAATAATTTACACTTAATGTGTTAAAAACACAAGTTCTCACCAGAAAGATACTAACAACTCAACAGGAAAAAGTATCCAAACCTTAAGAAAAGGGCATTTTAAAAATAAAAAAACTTTTCTTACTGAAAAAGGATGGATCACGTTGACAACCAATCAAAAGGAATATCTTGAAAAAATAAACGACACACAGGAAAAGCTAGCTAAAACGTGGGCTGAATATTGGCATCACTACTCCAGTCCAGGCTCTTGGCAGTTTTGGGTTACCTTAGGTGCTTTCATTTTACCTTTAGTCATTCTCTATTTTTTAATTGATCGAAAAAAAGCATTCCACTTGGGACTTTATGGATTTAACGTACACGTTTGGTTTCACTATAGTGATACCGCTGGAGTTTATAACGGGCTGTGGACGTATCCTTATCAAATGAATACCGTTAATACCCGTAAGCTTTAGCCTAGATGCTTCGCTTATTCCTGTCTCTTTTATGCTTCTTTATCAATGGACAATCAACCATCATAAAAATTACTATTTATATGCAACCGGCCTTTGTCTTTTTCTCGCTTTTATTTTTAAACCGTTGTTAGAAATGATAGGCTTTTTTCAATTACATGAATGGGTCACTTACGGCCATTTATTCGTGTTTTATCTCGGCGTGATGCTGCTATCGAAAGGAATTACCAATCTGTTTCTTTATTTTGAAAAACATAATTAAATATGGTAAGTGCAAAAACGTAAGCCTCTTCAAAAAGGCCTTACGTTTTTTGTGATTGTTTCTGCTTACTAATGGTCTGCTTCATCAAAAGAAGGTATAGTAGCTAACTTTCCATAAGCCTGTTATGTGTAAGAACCATGGATGTTTGCTCTGCTGGCTAGAATGCTTTTCTCATCTCACAACATCTCTTTTGCAACCTGCTTATTTTTTCTCATGTTAATTTAGAACATGCTGCATCTAGCAATAGCAAAACTCCTGTTATTAGGAAAAACCTCACTTTTACTAAGCCCTGCTTAAATTAGAGTTGTATAAGTCCATTAAACTACTTAAATCATCTAACAACGGGCAGTGGCCCACGCCTTTCATAATTTTTAACGTTGCATTTTCCCCTATGCCTTTCGCGATGTCAGATGCATCTCTTGTAGAAACCATCTTATCTTCATCTCCTTGAATAACCATAGTAGGAATCGTGATTTTTTCCACCTCTCCTGTCCCTTGAACAACACCATTAAAATCGTTTGAAATATTAAATCTCATTAGTGCGTAATTTATATCAATTAAATTTCGCTGCTTGATCGTTTCTTCTAAATATTTTTCAAATTGATCAGCAGACGGCTTATTTTTTGTATATAAAAATTGACGCAGCATCATTTTTAAAAACCATGTGTTTTTTGTTTCTTTCGCGCTTTCTACCATTCGAAATGCTTCTTTTACTTCTTCTTTGGTTTGTATAAAGTTGTTAGGAATAGGGAGTTCTAGAAAAGTTCTTCTTGGAATGGGATATCCTTTGATGTTGACGGAGCTTAAGAGAATTAAATTTTTGGCATCATTAGGATGATCAATCACATATTGCATAGCGACTGCTCCTCCTAATGACCATCCGCTTATTGTAAAAGCAGACAACTTTAAAGCATCTACAAACAGTTTGACATCATCTGATAAATCTTTGATTGTGTGGATAGGTGTATGATAAGTGGAGTCTCCAAATCCTCTTAAATCGATCGCATAAGCTGTGATATGTTCTGGAAGTTCGTTCATTAACACATCCCAGTTAAGGGAAGAATTCATATTTCCGTGAATTAACAAAAGTACCTCTTTTCCGCCCTTTTTCATTCGGTAATTTACTGTTTCTCCATTTGGTAATTCTACTTTTGCTTGTTCTAAAGCAGATACGGTCATCGCTATTTTCCTCTTTTCTTATATAATTAGAACGATAGCTAACATTTATTTTTACATACCCTATTTATCAAGATTTAAGCAGTTAGAAAGAAGTCGTACAAACACTAAGATGATCCTATGTCATTCTATTTGATAAAAAAGGCAGCCAAATACGCTATTTGGCTGCCTTTTTAGGATGAAAAAATATACGAATGAGCAATAAGGCCATTACTTTTTCGGTAAGTCCAATGCTTGGTAGGCAAGCTGATATTTCCCGCCTTCAGCAACTTCTGCATGGTACAGAGCTTTAAGAGCAAAGTTTTTTTCAAGACTGTGCTCTTTCATCAGTCCGTTCAGCTTAACTTGCAGTTCTTGATTGTCTTTAATGAGCTGTTTCATCTGTGATTTTAAATATTTCATGGTGTCTTCCGCTCCTTTCACTTGATGAATATCTATCAAGTATATCACTTAAGGATAGGATAGTGATAAAACGACTTACGATTGAGCAATTAAATCTGTACAGCTCTGTTCTTTAAGCGCCCTACAAGCGAAACTACGATGATACCTGCTATGACAACTTGCATCACATTTCCTGGTATAGAGCCAAGCGGAAGTATCCAGTTACCGTAAAGAATCACTTCGGCAAAATAGTAGCCCACGATTTTTACAATCAGCGCAGCGGCAACTGCCAGTGTGTTCACAAGTGCTCTTTTACCAGGTACTTTTTCGGATATGAGACCTGCTAAAAAGCCCATTGCACCTACGATAATAAACGTAAACGGTGCCCATGCTGTCCAGCCGGAGATCAGATCGAATAACCCCATTCCAAAAGCCCCTGCGATGGCTCCTGTTTTTTTGCCGTAAATAAAGGCTGCTATAAAAAGAGGAACGTTGCCTAAATGTATGAGGCCTCCGTTACCCATGATGGGAAGCTTGATGTTGATAAACATTGTAGCTACAAACGTCAATGCGATAAAAAGCGCATGCATGGATAAAGCTTTGATTTTGGTTGTTTCTCTTGGTGAGTATGTTGAATTCATCTGTTAACCTCTTTCTTTTTTTACTACTATCATACTCTTAATTACATACTTAATAAATACGTAAAACTATTTATTTATAAGGGTATAGAATTCCAGCAGCATACAGACTCTACAAACCTAGAAATTACCTCTATCCGTTCTTAAAAAGATAGACCTTCCTCTAGCATGCTGCGGCTTCTGACTTTTGTTATGCTGAAGAGTCTGTTAGGGCATACTGTGAGCAAATCGTTCTTTTTCAAGAGTTGACGAAGATTGAGAAATATGAGAAGTTATATGTTTGTAGAAGTGAATGGAATAACCTAGAATTCCAGCGGAACCTGTTACTATCATTGTACTGATATTGATAAAGTCCGTTCAGATTGTGGCAGTCACGATTTTTACATACAGCAAGCAAGTTATAGGAGGAGCAAGAATGGATAATAACGATACTTTAATTAGATTAAGATATGCCTTAGATTTAAAAAATACAGAGATGGTAGAAATCTTTAATCTTGGCGGAGTGGAAGTAACAAAAGAAGACGTATTAAAAATCCTTACGAGAACACCGGACGAAGAGGACGAGGATTCAGCTCATGCCGACGAACATATCTCGTGCACGAACAGTATGTTAGATTCCTTTTTAAACGGCTTTATTACGTTTAAAAGAGGAAAACAAGACCCTAAACCGGGACAAACGCCTCCAGCACCTATTCACCACAATCAAAATATGTATAACGTCTTATTAAAGAAAGTGAAAATCGCTTTATCATTAACAAGTGAAGAGATGTTAGAAATATTCGATGACGGTGGAATACGTGTATCTAAAGCAGAATTAGGCGCTTTATTAAGGAAAAAAGGCCATAAAAATTATAAAGAGTGCAAAGAGAATTTTGCACGAAAATTCCTAAGAGGCTTAACGGTACAATATAGAGGATAAAATGATACACACCTTTTCCAATCAGAGTATCCATTACGAAATACGATATAAAAACCGAAGCTCTTTTGCGATAAAAGTAGACGGATACGGAACGGTTGAAGTCCTTGCGCCTAAAGGAACGCCTGTTGAACAAGTACTTTCGTTATTAGAGAAAAATTGGGCGTTGGTTCAGCAAAAAATAAATGCAATGAAAGATAGAACGCATGGACCAAAGAAAAAAGTCTATGAACACGGAGAAAGCTTTTTTTATTTAGGAAAAAATTATCCGATACAGATTCATCACGATTCGAGCATTACAAAGGATTCTGTAGTGTTTGAAGCTGACACGCTGCAGATTTATGTCAATCGGCACGACGATGAAGCGATAAAACAAGCGCTCAAACGCTTTTACTATCAACAATGTAAAGCGCTAGTAACCAAGAGTATCTCCTCCTATCAAAAGCATTTTAAGACAAAGCCGCGTTCCATCTCAATTTCCGATAGCAAAAAAGCGTGGGGCACATGTGATTCCAAGCGGCAGTTAACCTTTAACTGGCGACTGGCAATGGCACCGCGGCACGTAATTGATTACGTAGTCGTTCATGAAATGTGCCACATGGTTCACATGAATCATGACCGGTCCTTTTGGCGTCTTGTTGGGAAAATCATGCCCGATTATCGTGAACAAGAGAACTGGCTGGAAATGTCTAGCTGGGAAATGACGATGTAGTACAGCTAAATAAAAAAGAGCAGAAGCCCCTGGGGCATAATGCTCTTTTCTTATTTTTAACTATAGCGATATTTTCTCAAATCTTTCAAAATAGAAATTTCTTTTAATAATTCTTCTCCGACGTTTGTTTCTAGAACCATTTTTCTTTCTAGTTCTTTATCAACTAATCGCTTTACGGATAAGACGTCTGTTCCTTCTAATAAAATCTCTTCTTTTGAATTAAAGTGTTTGTGAGCGACTAACTGCATACCGTAAGAATTATATAATAATGTGTATCCAGCAATACCTGTTGTGGATTGATACGCTTTTGAAAAACCGCCGTCAATAACAATCATCTTTCCATTTGCTTTGACTGGGTTTTCTCCTTCAATTTCTTTAACTGGTGTATGACCATTAATAATATGACCATGATCAGGATTCAGCTTAAATTCTTCTAGAATGTTTCGGCAGACTTCCTCATTTTCCCGTAAGTAGTAATACGGATTCTTTTTCTCTTTATGCGTTGTTTTATCACTGATAAAATATCTTTCAAACGTCGTCATTGCGCGTTTTCCAAAGAGTGATGAATATTCTCCTGTCCATAAGTACCAGACCATATCTGTTGCCAAATCATCCGTTTCTTCAGGATGTGCAAAAGCCTCTTGCAAATAATGTTCAAACACATCAAGCAAGTTACGTCCTGCATATGCTTTATCTTCAATCGTCATTTTTTCCATGTTTCCTTCTTCATCTAAAGGAATGCAGCCGTGTATTAATAAGTTTCCGTTGTATTTCAAATAAAGGCTGCCTTTTTTCATAAGAAACTTCATATGTCTCGCCAGCTTTTCCGAATGCTGTACAGAAAGTAGCAATCTTTCCATTACATGCTCTTCTTCTTCTAATAACTGATCAGGCTGCGCCGGATTAACCGTTGCAAAGCAGCTGTTTTCTAGCTGATACGTGTTTCCGTATATCGTAATTTCATTTTTATCATAATCAATTTTTTCAAGTAACAGCCTTTCTGACATATTAAAGAAAGGACGTCTTTTTATAATCGGACTTTCAAGCTTGAACTGAATCATCGCAATGGCCTGATGAATTTTAGTAATTTGTAATCGTTCATGATCGGATAGTTTGTCACTCGAGCTTACTTTTGGTCTAAAAGCAGGATTATCATCATAGTATTTCTCTGCCAAGTTAAGTAGAGGTCTCAGGTTAATTCCATATACGTCTTCAATAATATCTAGATTGTCGTATCTCGCGCAGATACGAATAATATTGGCGAGACACACTTTCGAACCCGCAAAAGCGCCGAGCCATAGTACATCGTGATTTCCCCACTGAATATCAACGGAGTGATAGTTAATCAGCGTATCCATAATTTTATCCGGTTCAGGTCCACGGTCATAAATATCCCCTACTACGTGCAGGTGGTCCACAACCAACCTTTGCGTCGTATATGCAAGCCCTACAATAAGCTTATCGGCCTGTCCTAGAGAAATAATCTGCTGAACAATCTTTGTATAGTACTGTTCTTTATTTGTAAATTCATCCGTTTTGTATAGCAGCTCTTCAATAATGTACACAAATTGATTTGGCAATGCTTTACGCAGTTTAGAGCGCGTGTACTTAGAAGAAGCGTACGAAATGAGATTAAGCATACGATCGATGATTTCTGTATACCATTCATATAGTTCTCGTTTGTTTCGAAACTGCGCTTTAATCAACGGTAATTTTTCCTCAGGATAATACACTAATGTAGCAAATTCATTTATTTCTTGGTCAGATAATACATTTTTAAAAAGGTCTTTGATTTTCTCTTTTACATTCCCTGAACCATTTCGCAGCACGTGCTGAAAAGCTTGATACTCGCCGTGTAAATCACTGACAAAATGTTCAGTCCCCTTTGGAAGATGAAGAATAGCTTCAAGGTTAATAATTTCGGTTACCACTTTTTCTTCAGTATCATACTTTTGTGCAAGTAAATCTAGATATTTTGTGTTCAAAACTATGTATCCCCTTTCAAAGTTCACCATTTAATCCAATCATACACTACAACTCAGTAAGCTGAACTGTGATTATGTTGTTTTATACCTTTTATTTAACTCTCTTCTTTTCTCTTCACGCCTCACCCCTTTATTTTAACCTATTTTACGTATAGGTAAAATGGTATAAAGTCTATTTGTCTATAAAGATTTCCCATTCTTTTCCCCTTACCTGATAGAGAAGGTTATAACTATCTAGGAACATAAAAAAACCTACTGATCTCAGTCAGTAGGTTCGATACATATGAAAGAAACGCACATAATAAAGAAAGTTTACACCGACTTCTATACAATACCAGACTTTTTCTTCCCTAGCTGTGAGGAAACTCACAGCGTCAAACACCTGCTGATGTTACGATAAAGATGACCTTTCTGAGACAGGAAAAGTCATCCTTTGTATTATATAAGAACCATCATTCTGTTTGAATCTCTGTTCTTCTACGTTCAGAGATTTTTTTCTGTTGGCTTTGTGTGTGAAGTTACAATAAAGGATTTGAGTACAAAAGGAATTTTAATACAGAAACATATGATACACTTAGGCTATCTAAGTTTACTGTATAAATTTAGTTTCTTAACTAAGCAGGAGGAAATAATATGTGGCTTTTAATACTAGCTATCGCATCTATTGTAATATGGAGTGGCGTATCACAAGAAATTGTAAAATCTCCAAAAGAGAAAAACAAAGAAAAAATCATCACTTTAATGTCCGCAGGTACCTTATCCACCGTAATTCTGACCGTTTTACTTTTTCAAAATATCCGGTTTTAAAACCCTCCGCTAAGCAAGTTAATTATACAACGGGTGCCTTGTAGCAAATGGATTTTACAATATAAAAAAAGCAGCGGATGCAAAACATCACGCTGCTTTTTCTTATCTCTACACCCCAAACTAAAAGAGGATTATTGTAGAGTGTTCGTACAAATATATAGATTTGTGTACTTAGTGAATATTATTCTTTCTGAAATTACCGCCTTTAACTTCTGCAACGTCATATACCGTAACAAAAGCCGTCGGGTCAATTTCATTGATAATTTCTTTCATTTTGCTTTCTTCTAAACGGTTGATTACGCATGTGATTTCCTTAAATTTTTCATGAGAATAACCGCCGTAAGCTTCTTTGTATGTAGCGCTTCGACCTAAACGATCACGTATTGTCTCTACCATTAATGCAGGCTGAGAAGTGATAATCTGGAAGGTTTTCGATCCGCTTAACCCTACTTCCACGATGTGAATAACTTTGGATGCAATAAAATATGCAATCGCAGAAAGAATGGCGCCTTGCAGACCAAATACTAATGAAACGAAAATAAATACAAATGCATTTAAGAACAAAATAAGATCACTTGTTCCAAACGGCAATTTTCGAGAAAGCAGTACGGCCAGCATATCGATTCCATCTAAGGCGCCGCCATTACGCAGCGCGATTCCCATTCCAAAACCAAGGATAATACCGCCGACAACGGTTACGAGTAGTGTATCTCCTTCAATAATCGCTGGAGTGTGATGCATGAGGCTTGTACCGACAGCTAATGAGACGATTCCGAGGATTGAAAATATGGCAAAACTTTTTCCAATTTGTTGATACCCTAACCATACAAAAGGAATGTTGATAACAGCAATTAGAACCCCTAGTGGTAAGCCAAATAGGTTTGAAGCAACGATGCTAATGCCTGTTACCCCTCCATCTGAAACATGGTTTGGAATTAAGACGGTTTCTAAGCCGTAAGCTGCAATAATCCCTCCGATAATGACCATTAATGCTCGGAAAGCAATTTTTAGCCGCTTAGGCCTGTGATGTTTTTTAGTTGTGTTCATAAAATTCCTCACTTTTAAATGTTTTTTACTATTTAAGTGTACCACAAACATTCTCTTTATTTGAACTAAGGAGGCTTACGTATCGTATTTTAGCTCACATAGTGCAATCATCTATATGCAAACATAGATAAAAGTACACTTCTAGCTGTACAGACTCTATCCTTGCAATAAGTCCCTATTTCTGTTAAGTTTAAGAAGAATTATTTTTGTTCGGTAAAGATTGATAAGTTAAATAACTTTCGTCTGTAGATTTGGGCAAGGATAGTAACACAATGTGTGCGTGTCACACTAGGAGGCAACAATTATGGAACAAGGTAAAGTAAAATGGTTTAACGCAGAAAAAGGTTTTGGATTCATCGAACGCGAAAATGGAGACGATGTATTCGTACATTTCTCAGCAATCCAAAGCGAAGGCTTCAAATCTTTAGACGAAGGTCAAGCAGTTACTTTTGACGTAGAACAAGGTCAACGTGGCCCTCAAGCTACTAACGTTCAAAAAGCGTAATCCATCATAAATAGAAAAAGACAGACTCCATGGAGTCTGTCTTTTTCATTACCTTGAAAATGTAATAATAAAACCCTATCCATTAAGGAATAGGGCATATTGATACAAAAATAGTAATCGGTAATACAAATGGTAAATTCAGTATAGCATAGTATAGACAAAATCCAAACTATAAATCAATATTTATTCATGTTTCATTAATTCTTCTTCAAAGAAAAACGTACTTGGATATTTATCCACTGTATAAGAGTATCTTTTCATGTTTTTTACATAATGACTTTTTAAGATGATCACTATTTCATTAGATGCTTTTATATTTACTATTTCTCCATTAGTAAATAAGCTTACACTCATATCCCTCATCCTCTCTTGTATCAAAAATAATCAAATTTTTAACTTTATTTATCGGGAAATATAATGTGCATCTTACAATTTTTTACTTTATCAGCATTTTGGTAGTCAGCAAGCTCTCTCAATGGCTAATCCAGCGAAGGTTAGTTATTTTTGATACCTTCAGGCGTATACGTACTCCTAAAGCATATAGTTCTATAACCATAAGGGGTTTTTTTCTATTTTTTTGCGACACGGGATTTTACATATAGGTAACTCTTCTTTAATAGCGTTCTGTCTCCAATGTCTCTACTTATTTTTCAAGTAATCTTTTTAAATTATTAAAATTCAAAGTAAAAAGACCCCTATGTGGAGTCTTTTTTACTTTGAATTATGCTACTTTATGGACGTTAGCAGCTTGTGCTCCACGTTGACCTTGTTCAATATCAAACGTTACTTTTTGACCTTCTTCTAGCGATTTAAAGCCTTCTCCTTGAATAGAGCTGAAATGTACGAATACATCGTCTCCGCCTTCAATTTCGATAAAGCCGAAGCCTTTGTCTGCATTAAACCATTTCACTGTACCTTGTTCCATAATATTGCCTCCTGGTGTGAAATCCTCCACACTTGTATTACTACCCTTGTCCAACCATACTATCTTAAGATAAAAAATTCTATGGAAGAGATTTCTCTTCTCTTAATCTTATACCGAACAAAAATAATTAACTTAATCGTAACATACAGAACCAAAGATAGCAAATACAGGGAATAGGATAAATCTTCAAACGATAAAAAGAGCCTTCTCTATGTAAATCTATACAAAGAGAGGGCTCTTTTTAAGTGTTCATATTTTGTGCAGTAGTTAATTTAGCAGCTGCTTTTTATTTACTTTATTTTTCTGTTTGCTCCGTGTGCCACCATAATGAATCTTTTGGATTTTCAACCGCTTCATTGTATTCGGATTTAGAAGAAACGGTTGGGTATGAACCTTTAAGTGATTTTCCTGCCGTATTCGCAAACAAGAATAAAATCACGAAAAATCCGATGATGCTCACGATGGTTAGATAGAACGCTGGAGCTAAGTGATTGCCTGTTGCGTGAACTAACCATGTCGCAACTAATGGCGTCGTTCCTCCAAATATAGAAACTGAAACATTAAACGTGATCGCTAATGTTCGATAGCGAATATCTGTGTAGAACATTGTTGGTAACGTTCCTGGCATTGTTCCTTCATACGTAGCAAGGAAGATACCTAGAATAAGAATACCGATTGAAACAAAGACTAAACCATTTAAGTTGATTAAATAGAACGAAAAGGCTGACAGTAAGCTCAATCCGCCTAAACCGATTAAGAAAACTTTCTTGTTTCCGATTTTGTCACTCAGTTTTCCAAACATAAGAGCAAGCGGCACCATTAAAATCATAACTGCTGTAATTAATACTGTACCAACTGTGTTCGATAAACCAATAATTTCATTTAAATAAGAAGGCATGTACGATAATAGCATGTAGTTTGTAATGTTAAAGAAAGCCACGGCTACGAAACAAACAAACACGTCTTTTTTGTGGTTTTTTAAAATAGAGAGGAAGCTTTCTTCTTCAACTTCATCTTCATTGGAAAGTTCATTTTCAAAAATAGGTGTTTCCCCTAAACTTCTTCGTAAATAAAAACCAATAAGTCCTAAAGGCAATCCTAATAAGAAGGGAATTCTCCAGCCCCATGAGGCCATCTGTTTATCCGATAGAAGAAGAAACAGCAAGCTAGCTAGCAGTGAAGCAAGAATATAACCAACAAGTGTACCGATTTCTAGTCCACTTCCAAGCACATTACGCTTATTGTCTGGAGACGATTCTGCAATATACACCATCGCACCAGCATATTCACCACCAGTTGAAAAACCTTGAATGATTCGTGCAATTAATAAAAGGATGGGTGCCCATATACCGATTTGATCATATGTAGGTAATAACCCAATGAGTAATGTGGAAAAGGCCATTAAAATAATAGTGGTGGTTAAAACGACTTTCCTTCCTAACTTGTCTCCAATTTTACCGAATACAATACCGCCTAATGGACGCATTAAAAAGGCAATCGCAAATGTGGCAAATGTGAACACTAATTTGAGTTGATCATTTTGAACTGCGCTAAAAAAGTTTTGACTAATAATAACGGCTAAATATGAATACAAGCCAAAGTCAAACCATTCCATCGCGTTTCCTACCCCTGTAGCAAAGACGCTTTTTTTAGCTTTGTCAATATCTACGACGTTAATTTTTTTCTTGTTAAACTTCATTTCATTACGTCACCTCCGCGGTATACGATTATACAAGACTGAGCAGTAAAGTCAAATTTGACTTACTGAATTCCACACTTAAATGTTTTTGAACACTACTTATTTTTCAGTAAAAAACGAAAACTATTCATGTGATGTTAAATATTAAAAAAGGTTATGGCTAAAGGGATTGAAGCCAAAAATGTTGAGGAAGGAACGCTAACAAATAAATTAATTAAAACCAAAATAAACTTTTTTTATTTCAACGTACAATTCATCGCTACTAAAAAAACGATTTTCGCCTAAAATAGGGATCGCTTTCGATGGAATTACAGTCGTTGAAATAGTAACTTGTCGTTAAAGATAGCGCCTCTGGTTTATAATGTGCTCGGTAGCAATTTCTACTCAGATTATCTGACAATTGTTGTTACAATCCATTAGATATAAGCTTCATTTTTGTAATAGATACACTGTTTCTATTACAAAAATTATGTAAACTTAAAAATAAATATAAAGCTCGTTCTAACAAGTGGAACAATGGATGATTCGGTCCATAGAATAAAACTTTAAGAGTTGGCTGGGGTTCTAGGGATAAAAATTCAACTCCTTTCTCCGTATAATCGTTCGTGGCTTCATGTAGGTCTTCTACTGTAAAAGCAAGCGGGTCCACAATGAGACTTTTGGCATATTCTTCAAATGGAGTAATATAGTAAACGAACTCAACTCCTTCACCAAGCTGTTTCTACGACTGTAAAGATACCCTCTTTCTTTTTTCGAATACCCTCTGAGACGAACTTTAAACCTAAATATATTTGTATAGCTTTGAATATAAGGATTCACACTTGTTACAATAATTTACATATTATTAATATTTTACATTTTTCCCATGAAAAATGAGAACGTTCTATAATATGCTGAGTCTTGTTTTTTTTGTTGGGATTTATCGATTTTGTTTAGCTTCTTTTCAAAAAGAAATACATAAACTAACGGCTATATTCTTCGTCTTTATTACATTCTCCATGACAATAAATTCAGGTTTTTATTTTTAAGAAATTACTTTTTATGATAAGTGACATTTCTTTAACTGAAGTCACCTTGATACTTATTGACTCTCCCATATATTAGAAATATCATAAAATAAAACATACTTTTTCGATAGAAATTACATGTTTTATTATACATAGAACTGGAAGTGATAAAAAATTTACTGGTTTTGCACAAAGAAAATATAACTTGGGGTGGAAAATGATGAAAAAAATGACTGGTTTAGTGTTAACAATGACTTTCGCTAGCTTTTTATCGGCATGTGCACTAAATAGTAGCACAGAAGAAAAAGCTAATAAGGAAACGACTTCTGCTGTACAGACGGCAGACATTAAACAAATAAAAGATCAGGTAATAAAAGCTTCTAACACAGGAAATATTCCAGCTAAAGCGCTAGAAAGAAAAGATATGTTTATTGCTGGAATGTCAGCTCCCGGAGGCGTCTTTTTGCCTTATTTCTACGACAACGGCTGGGATGGAAACGCAACAAGTCCTATCTTTAGTCCTTTAGTAGATTTAGATAAAAACGGAAAGCCCGTTCCGATTTTAGCAAAAAGCTGGGAAATCTCAGATGATCAGCTTGTTTATACGTTTCACTTAAAAGATGATTTAAAATTCAGCAACGGCTCCCCTCTCACTGCCGATGACGTAGCTTTTACATTAACGCTTCTTCACGACCCAGCTTATGACGGATGGGGTGACTTAGCAACCGCTACGATCAAAGGTGGAAAAGACTATAAAGATGGAAAAGCAAAAACAATAGAAGGAATTAAAGTGGTTGATCCTTTAACAATTAAAATCACAACGGAAAAAGTAAACGCAAAAGCCCTCTTACTACTAGGCGGTATCGTGTTATCAAAAGATTATTATGGAAAAGACTATACGTACGGACATTTGGATTATTTAAAGAACCTTTACTCTAAGCCCGTAGGATCCGGGCCTTACAAACTGGAAAAATATATTCCCGGTCAAGAAATACGCTATGTTGCAAACGAAAACTATTATGGCGGCACGCCTAAAGTGAAAAATTTCATTTATAAAGTAACCACGCCAGAAACAACTTCTCAATTATTCGAAGCAGGCGAAACGGACTATGACCGTTTTCCAGCAGAACCGGAAAGCGTAGAGCAGCTTAAAGAGCTAGGTTTTGCAAATATCAAAGTGACAACCGCTAACTCTTATAGCTACGCGTATATTAACAATACTAAGCCGTATCTAAAAGATAAAGCCGTCAGACAAGCATTGATATACGGACTTGATCGTCAAAAGATTACGGATGTTACGTATAAAGGATACGGCACTGTTGCTAATGTACCTGTTTCTCCTGTTTCATGGGCATACACAGAGGATGGCATTAACAAGTATAAATACGATGTCAAAAAAGCTAAACAGCTATTAGATGATGCGGGATGGAAAGTTGGAAAAGACGGGATACGAGTTAAAGGTGGAACGAAGCTGAAAATTAGTTATTTAACAAGTAGAAATGATGATGACTTTATTCCAATTGCAAAAGAAAATTACAAGGCGCTCGGCATTCAATTTAACCCAGAAGTATTAGACTTTAATACGCTTTTGACTAAACTCAATAAAAAAGATTACGACTTAGCCGCCGTTTCTACCCCTATGCTTTCTGACCCTGACGATGCAGTCGCTGATTTAGCTTCGACTCATCCTGATAATTCGGCAGGCTATTCAAATCCTAAGGTAGATAAATTGTTAGAAGAAAGCGTTAGCACTACGGATATTAACGAGCGCGAAAAGATTTACCATGAATTGTATAAAGAATTATCTGATGATCCACCGGTCATATTGCTGAATTACCGCAAAGTTATTCACGCTAATAATGCACGCATTGGTGGACTTAATCCAGATAATTTCACTGGAATTTCTTCGAGCCTTCCAAACCTTTCAATTAAAGAGTGAAGTCTGCTTTCATGTATAGGTAAAAAATGGTGCCTGGTCCTAGCCGCCGGGCACTTTTAGGGAGGAACACGTATGAAACAATATATTTTTTATCGGTTTTTACAAATGATTCCTATTTTAATTGGCACATCTTTTCTTATTTTTGTTCTTTTTGCTTTATTGCCGGGGGATTATATTGACTCAAACCCTAAACTGACTCCGGAAAGAGCCCAGGAATTACGAGAATTATATGGACTTAATAAGCCGGTTTTAGAACGTTACGTAAATTGGTTTATAGATTTAGTAAAAGGAGACTTTGGTTTTTCATTGAAGTACCAAGAACCTGTGACATCGTTATTAAATAAATTTATTTGGAACTCATTTCTTATAGCTGCCGTTTCTCTATTTTTCACGTGGACTATTGCTCTATTTACAGGGGTTATTTCAGCTGTAAAACAGTACTCTTGGTTCGATGGTTTTGTTACACTTGGCGTTTTTGCCGCTATGTCCTTCCCTTCTTTCTTTATTGGTTTATTGCTTATTAAATTTTTTGCTGTTGATTTAGGAATTTTGCCAATTGGAGGAATGATTGATACAGGCAGTAATACAACAAAGCTAGCTTACCTGCTAGAAGTAAGTAAACATATGGTGCTACCGGTGACGATTTTGACACTTCTAAGCGTAGGTTCATTAACCAGATATTTTCGTACGGGAATGCTTGAAGTCATTCGGCAAGATTATATACGAACAGCGCGTGCAAAAGGATTAAAAGAACGTTCTATTATTTTTAAGCACGCGTTAAAAAATGCGTTGCTTCCTGCTATTACACTGTTAGCTTTTGAACTGCCCGGGCTATTTTCCGGTGCGATTATAACTGAACAAATTTTCAACTGGCCCGGAGTGGGAAGAATTCAGCTCGAAGCATTAAGCTTTAGGGATTATCCAGTCTTAATGTCTTTTACGATGTTACTTTCTTTCTTAACGATTATAGGTAACTTTTTAGCAGACATTACATATGCAGCGGTCGATCCGCGAATCCGGTTAAAGTAGGCGATTATTGTATGGAAACTTCATTAGTAACAGATCAGCCGCAAAAAGACGCAGTTTCAAAACCAATATCACTATGGAAACAAACGTATAAGCGGCTGCGAAAAAATAAATTAGCAATCAGTGGATTATTCTTTTTGCTTGCCATGGTTGCTTTTAGTTTTATTGGTCCTTTGTTTTCTCCTTATGTTAACAGTACTGTAAACGTTAATTTAATGAACCATCCCCCAAGCGCCGAGCATTGGTTAGGTACAGATAAGTATGGAAGAGATGTACTCACCCGTTTGATGCTTGCTGGTCAAATTTCTCTCACTGTAGGAATTGCGTCGATGGTTCTATCCGTTTTAATCGGCTCTGTTTTAGGAGCCGTTGCCGGTTTTTATCGAGGCATCACTGATCAAGTGCTGATGCGACTTGCTGACATATTGATGTCTATACCTGGCCTCCCTCTTTTATTGATCATGGGAGCTATTTTATCAGAATGGAAAACTCCTTCTGAATACCGTATTTATATTATTATGCTAATGCTCAGTTTAATTGGCTGGCCTGGACTTGCAAGACTTGTTCGCGGCCAAGTTCTCTCATTGCGTGAACAGCCTTTTATTCAAGCAACACAAATATTAGGTTTAAGCGATAAAAGAAAGATTTTTTATCATTTAATCCCTAATATTTTCCCTTTATTATTGGTTGTTTCTACTTTGAACGTAGCAGGAGCTATTTTAAGCGAGTCTGCTTTAAGCTACTTGGGACTAGGTGTGACTCCACCTACACCTTCTTGGGGAAATATGATTGATGCAGCTAATAATTTAGTTGATTTTAAAAAGCGACCTTGGCTGTGGATTCCACCAGGCGCTGCCATTTTTTTAACGGTCATTTCGATTAACCTTCTTGGAGACGGTTTAAGAGATGCGCTTGATCCTAAAATGAAAAGGTAGGTAATGAATAGATGAATACACCCTTACTAGAATTAAAAGATCTACACACCTCTTTTCATACGGAAGAAGGTACGGTTACAGCAGTAAACAACGTCAGCTTTTCCATTAATTCCGGTGAAACGGTATGTATCGTTGGCGAATCGGGATGCGGGAAAAGCGTAATGGCTCTATCCATTATGCAGCTGCTTTCTGATTCAGGGGAAATTACAGATGGTAAGATTTTATTTAATGGATCAAATCTATTAGAAAAAACAAAAAAAGAGATGAGAAAAATTAGAGGAAAAGACATTGGGATGATTTTTCAAGAGCCGATGACATCTCTAAATCCAGTATTCACTATTGGAGACCAAATTACCGAGACTCTATTAGAGCATCTATCTATCAGTAAAACTGAAGCCTATGATAAAGCCATTGAACTTGTTACACTTTTAGGTATACCTAATGCTAAAAAGATAGTAAAAAGTTATCCGCACGAGCTAAGCGGAGGTATGCTTCAGCGGATTATGATTGCTATTGCGCTCGGGTGTAACCCTAAGCTATTAATTGCCGATGAACCTACTACTGCTCTAGATGTAACGATTCAAGCTCAAATATTAGATCTATTACAAACTATAAAACAGGATCTTCGTACGTCTATCTTATTTATCACACACGATCTCGGCGTTGTAGCTGAAATGGCTGATACCGTAATGGTGATGTATGCAGGTAAAATCGTAGAGCAAGCACAGGTAGTTGAGCTATTTAAAAATCCAAAACACCCCTATACCAAGGGCCTGCTTCGCTCAAAACCAGTTATCGGCAAACGAACACAACGGCTTCATTCAATACCGGGGCAAGTACCAAAACTTACGGATCTTACAGAAAGTTGTTATTTCAGCGAGCGCTGTGAACACTGTATGGATATTTGCAAAACACAAGCTCCTCCCTTCATTTCAGAAAATGACCACTACACAGCCTGCTGGCTTTATAAGGAAGGTACATATCAATGAGTGAAACGCTGTTAGAAGTAAACAACTTAAAAAAATTTTACTCCTCTAAATCTACACTATTTACATCAGCAAACGAACAGGTAAAAGCGGTAGATGGAGTAACATTTTCAATTAAAAAAGGTGACATTTTTGGATTAGTTGGTGAGTCCGGAAGCGGTAAATCTACTTTAGGAAAAACCATTTTAAGACTTCATAATAAAACAAGCGGAGACGTATTTTTTAAAGGAAAGAATGTTTTTAAGCTGTCTAAAAAAGAGCTGATTCATTACCGTTTGCAATCACAGCTCGTCTTTCAAGATCCCTTTAGTTCTTTAAATCCTCGAATTAGAATAGGCGAAGCGATTGGAGAAGCTATGATTGAACATAAGTTAGCTTCCCGAATTAACGTAAGAGATCACGTCTTGTCGATTATGGAAAAATGCGGTTTATCTCCTCACCATATAGACAGATACCCGCACGAATTTTCAGGCGGACAGCGTCAGCGAATTGTCATTGCCAGAGCCATGGCTTTAAACCCTGAGTTTATTGTAACGGATGAGCCAGTATCTGCACTGGACGTATCGATTCAAGCTCAAATTATTAATTTGTTCAGTGAACTTCAAGAAAAAGAAAATTTGTCTTATCTGTTTATTTCACATGATTTGAGCGTCGTCGAGCACCTGTGTAACAAGGTTGCTATTATGTATTTAGGAAAGATTGTGGAGCAAGCATCAAGAGATGAATTATTCACAAATCCACTGCATCCTTATACAAAAGCGCTGTTATCTGCCATACCGATACCTGACCCAACCATCAAAAAAGAAAAAATCATTTTGAAAGGTGAAATCCCAAGTCCTATTACCCCTCCCTCTGGGTGTAAATTTAGAACAAGATGCCCGATAGCTCAGAAGAAATGTGCAGACATTCCACCTGACTATAAAGATGTTGGTTCTAATCACTTTGTAGCCTGTCACTTTGTATAAAGACTCATAAGAAGAGGTTGAGACATAACTACATCAATCCAATCTCAAGACGAACAAATGATTTAGTATAAATCGCTTGTTACACCGCGGTTGATTTCCGTGCAAGGCTTCGCTTTCCGCGGGCGGCCGGTGAGCCTCCTCGTCACTTCCGCTCCTGCGGGGTCTCACCTATTCCGCTTTTCCCACAGGAGTCTTCGCCTTGCCCTCGAATCAACGGCTAGAAGCAACTGAACACATTAAATCTAAGTTCACCATGACAACAAAAAAAACCCAAAGTATTAATCAATAATTTCGATTAACAGTTCGGATTTCACTTCAACTAAAAGACTTTTGTCTCAGCCTCTTCTTATTATAAGTGTGAAACTTTTTTCTCACCTGCCTTTGCTTTCAAAGAAACATACTGACACAAAATAGAACCCGATTTCATTCTTCTTTTTTATAAGTCACACTCGTTTGCCCATCGATACTCACCGGCACTTCACCAACCAAGGTAACTCGTCTCATAACGCGGTGCTTTTCCCCGTAGTCATTAATTGCATAATGCTGGGTTGCACGGTTATCCCAGATAGCAATATCACCAGCTTTCCAATGCCAGCGAACCGTGTTTTCTAACCTTGTTACATGATCTTGCAGAACCGAAAAAAGATGATTGGAATCCGAAGAAGATAACCCTTTGATTTTTTTCACAAAATGTCCTAACACTAACGTACGCTCTCCCGTTTCGGGGTGAATTCTTACAACTGGATGTTCTGTTTCATAGACAGTAGAAGCGAATACTTTGCGATGACGTTCTAAATCTTCTTGTGAACGATTAGGATGTCTTCCACCGTAATCATAGTCATTCGTATGCACCGCCCAAAGCTGATCAGCTAGCTGACGCAGTTCCGAAGGAAGGTTTTGATAGGCAACGGCTGTATTTGCCCAAACTGTATCCCCTCCTGATTCTGGAACAACTACGGCTCGAAGAATAGATGCCTTTGGATATGTATCGATGAACGTTACATCGGTATGCCAAGAATTAGCTCGCCCTCCTCGTTCAGAATCCAGTTCGAATAAATAATTGCTGCCTTCTTTTATAGGAACGGTAGGATGTGCTTCCGGTTCACCAAATAACGTAGCGAAAGCCTCTTGTTCAGCATCGTCAATATGCCCTTGTCCTCTAAAAAAGACTACTTTATGCTTTAGCAGAGCTTTTTTAATGGCACTGACTGTCTCGGCATCTAAATTCGAAGATAAATGCACTCCTTTTATTTCTGCTCCAATGTGACCAGCGATAGGCTGTACTTCTAAAACCGATTTTTTTGCTGTGCTTTTGCTAACTGTACTCATGATACGTCCTCCTCGTAAGTGCCCTAAAAAGAGAGCTTTTCATTTTTTTATGACAAATTCATTTTCTCGAATATAGCCGTATTCCTAAAAAGCAAAAAGGACCAGTCCATTCGCTTGAGCGATAGTCCGGCCCCAGTTGCCTGGTAGCATTACATACAGCTTTAATTCCTAGTAAATCAATTTGTTTAATTGAATAATAAATCACCAATAGATATAAGTCAATATATTTAAAATAGTATAAATTTTAAGTTTACTATTTATAATATGGAAGAAGATGAAATTAAAAAATAGATCTCCGCTTAGACTGTTTGAAGTCGGAGATCTATTTAGGTGTTTCTTACTTTATTTTTTAGTAAGGCTGCCATTTCGCTCTAAAATAGGGACTTCAATATCTACTGTGTTTGGATATTTAACCCCAAGTCCTGTATTTAAAGCAACAACCGTTTCGTTTTCTTTAATCCATCCTTCTTCTCGCAAACGGCGTGCAGCTAAGAATGTAGCAGCACCTTCAGGGCAAATGAACGAACCTTCAAGCTGAGCAACTTTTTTCTGTTCCTCAACAATCTTATCTTCGTCCACCGCAATAGCGCATCCATTTGTATTGTACACTGCCTCTAAAACAAGAAAGTCCCCGATCGCTTTTGGTACGTTGATACCAAAGGCAATGGTTGAAGAATCTGGCCAAAATTCAGATTCTTGTTTTCTCTCATTCCATGCTTTTACAATAGGCGCGCAGTTTTCAGCTTGTACCGCAACTAAACGAGGAAGATCACCTTTAATCCAGCCAAGCTCTTTTAATTCATTTAACGCTTTATATATTCCTATTAAACCAACGCCTCCTCCTGTTGGATATAAAATCACATCAGGAAGATTCCAAGAAAACTGTTCAGCAATTTCTAGGCCCATTGTTTTTTTACCTTCTATTCGGTATGGCTCTTTAAGCGTAGAAGCATCATAAAGACCCCAAGCTTTAATAGCCTCACCGACAATTTTACCAGCATCACTAATGAGTCCATCTACTAAGTAAAGGTCAGCTCCAGCGACAGCACATTCATTTCTTGTAATAACAGGCGCATCTTTTGGCATCACAACGGTTGCTTTTATTTCAGCACGTGACGAATAAAGCGACCAAGCAGCTCCGGCGTTGCCATTTGTAGGCATCGCTAACTGTTCAACGCCCAGTTCTTTTGCTTTTGACACACCTACAGCGGCTCCTCTAGCTTTAAATGATCCGGTTGGAATAATGCCTTCATCTTTCATATATAAGTTTTGAATGTCCATTTCTTTACCTAGCTTAGGCATTTTTATAAGCGGAGTCATCCCTTCGCCTAAGGAAACTACGTTTTTGGGATCTTCTACTGGAAGCAGTTCATGATATCTCCATAAATTCGGCTCCCTGCTTTGAACAGCTTCTGGAGTTAGATTCGCTTTCAGTCTCTCTAAATCGTACGCTACCAATAACGGTGAGCCACATTCACATAATTGATGTTTTTCTTTTGGACTATATTCTTTTTTACATTTAGGACAATATAAGTGAGAAACATAACTAAACGGCATCATACACACTCCTTTAAATTCTGTAAACATAATACCATATATAAAATATAATTTATAGTATTTTTATCAGAATTGTAAGGTATGATTTCCAAATCGCTTTATTGATCATTAATCAAAGCATAAAAACCCTAGTAAACTAAGGTTTTTATGCTTTTTTCGACTTTGCTTATATTACTTTTTTTTAGAATTTAAACCAGTAATTTTAGATAAAAACAGGAAAGATAAACAAAATTCATACTTTACTTATAGGAATAATTGTTTTAGTATGTAAAAAGATATTTGAAGGAGGTAGTTAAGGTGAATGCACTTTCGATAGTGAGTAAGCGCAATAATAGTATTTGTACTTGTCTAATTCTTAAAGGTTACTAAAACGCAAACAATACTACACTACAAGGAGAATTAGACAGATGGCTACAAAAAATAGATTTAAACTTAATTTAGGATTACAAGTGATTATTGGATTAATTCTTGGATTGATCGTTGGTTATTTTAGTAAAGAAGTTGGTTTGAAGTTAGAGATATTAGGAAAAGCTTTTATCCAGCTTATTCAAATGGTTATTGTCCCTCTTGTTTTCCCCTTAATCGTATTAGGAATAACAGGTATGCATGATACAAAAAAGCTAGGACGAGTCGCGTTTAAAACCCTTCTCTATTTTGAGATTGTGACTACAGTATTGATTATATTAGGAATACTCATTGCTAAAGTAACAAATGTAGGTGGACATATGCATGTAGGTGCTGTGGATACTTCTTCATTAGGAAACCTAGCAAAAGGCATCGACTTTGGAGAGTTTTTCTTAAGTATTATTCCAAGTAATATTGTAGAAGCAATGGCGCAAGGAAAGCTGTTACCGATTATCTTCTTTGGCATTTTTGTAGGGTTAGCTCTTACATCACTTGAAGATAAGGCTAAACCGGTTATTACATTCTTTGAGGCTTGGTTACAAGCCATGTTTAAAGTAGTAGAATATGCGGTATCATTTGCCCCAGTTGGCGTATTTGGATTTATCTCTTTTAGCGTAGCTAAATACGGGATTGGCAGCTTGCTTTCTTTAGGTCAATTTGTAAGTATTACGTATTTATCTTTTGCCATCACGGCATTTGTTGTTTTTCCTATTATTGCAATTATCTTCCGTATACCTTACAAGGAACTGTTAAAAAGAACGGCAGATTTAATTTTATTAACTTTTACAACGCGCAGTTCAGAGGCTTCTATGCCGCTGCTCATTCATCGATTAGAAAAGTTCGGGGTTTCACGTTCTGTAACCTCTTTTGTATTACCAACTGGCTACTCTTTTAATTTAGATGGAGCTAGTATCTATATCAGTGTAGCTATTATCTTTCTTGCTAATGTATATAACTTACCTCTTAGTCTTGAACAAATTATTGTAATTATTGGTTTATTAATGCTTATGACCAAAGGATTAGCAGGCGTTCCTTCAGCTGTCATCGTTGTGCTGTTAGCTGCCGCTAAAGAAATTGGCTTACCGGCAGAAGGAGTCGCTTTGTTATTAGCAGTTGATTTCTTTGTAGATATGGGCCGTTCAGCATTAAATGTCGTAGGAAACTCTTTAGCTACCGTAGTTATCGCAAAGTCTGAGAAGTCTTTTCATTTTAATACCGAGGACAAATAACAGTACGTTCACCCTCATGATTCAAAAACACTATGGTGAGAAAGAAGTGTTAGTTTGTTTAAACAAAGAAAATCATTTGAAGAGCTAGTAAAAGAAAATAAACAAGAATTACTAAAAGACAAAAAAGCAATCGATAAAATTGAAAAGCGTATTGAAAAACGCCATGAAGTGATAAAGCTAACTTAGTACAGTTAGCTTTATCACTTTATTTTATAGTCATATCTTTTAGCAAATTTACTTATATAAGAAGCAGTAGCTCCACTAGGATTTCACCACCGAAAACTTCACATATTATTCAGAACTAACCTACTTCAGCAAGACCTTCCTTAAACTATTCGACAATGCATCTACTTGCAGAACTCTATCCAGCTTCTCTTTATTAAACCGGTCTTTAAATTTCACATCGTTAACTGCTGCTATAGATACTTCGTGCGGGTCTTTTTCAAGAAGTATCAACTCATCTCGCACTGAGACGATGCCTTCTTAACTTATTCAAACCTAAATCCAATTCCACCGTCTACAATAATGTTTTGACCCGTAACAAAAGATGCGTCATCAGAAAGGAGCCATTTTACTGCTTTTGCGGCTTCAAGCGGATCACCAATTCTGCCTAGCGCATTTAACTTTTGATAGGATTCATTGAGCTTTACTTTTTCCTCAGAAGATAGAGTTGAAAATTTTTCTTCTAGCATAGATGTACGAAATGCACCTGGGCAGAGAGAATTAATTCTTATATGTTGATGGCCATATTCTTGAGCAACTGACTTCGTTAAAGCGATAACCCCACTTTTCCCAGCGGCGTATACGCCAGTCCCTGGTGAACATAAAATAGCGTCCATTGACGATGTATTAACAATGACACCGCTGTTTTGTTTGGTCATTACCTGCAGCTGATATTTCATACAAAGCCATACACTTTTTAATGTAACGTTAATTAAATGGTCAAAGTCTTCTTCTTTAAACTGATGTGTAGCATTGGAGGAAGCCTCTGTGTTAGCCGCATTATTAAAGCCAACATCGATCTTTCCAAATGTAGAGTATGTTTGGCTAACAAGATTTTTAACATCTTGACTATTCGTTACATCCGTTTTGATAAAAATAGATTGAGGTGACCACTTTCTTAATATAGAAAGAGCTTCTTCTCCTTTTTCACTATTTCTAGAAGCAATAACAACAGACATCCCTTCTTTTGTGAGTAATTCTGCTGTAGCTAAACCAATCCCCGACGTTCCACCCGTAATAATACCTACCTTTTCTTCAAACATATATTTCTCCCCTTTTGCGTTCAATGAAATCCGAACAAATTAAATTTAGTAACACCAGTCATAAGAGTTATTTAGCTTTGTATAGGCTAATACCTGCTTCGAAACAATAAAAAGAGCACCCAATGAGCGTATTAGGTGCCCGTGCATGATAAGCTAGCTACTAACTTGATTATGTGGAACAGATAAAGTCATCTTTTGTTCTTCTCTTAATTTTTGTAACTGATTTCCTAACTTCAACTCATTCACCTCTATAACTAGGGCAACGTGTAAATAGAATCTACTTGCCTTAAGCTTTCTCGTTTTCTACAATTCTAACATATTGTGGTAAATAAGAAATAAATAGTTAATGAGGCGTATTAAAATCTACATGTTCAAAGACCTTAAAGAAACAATGATAAAAATAGTGAGAATTCTCATGTGTAAAAAATGAAATAATGCACTTTTACCTCTCCCCTTTATTGTTTATACTAAATATTGGATTGTACGAACATAGAAACAAAAAAGGAGGCAAAATTACGATGGAAATGCTACTTATTTATATACTTGTTGTAGCTCTTATAGGATTTATTATTTGGAGAAAATTAAAAAAGAAAAATAAGCCCATTAAAAAGAATGGACTTGGTATATTAGCGCCTATTTTTTTCATATTGATTGCATTTTCACTTAGTCTAAGTCAGCTGATGCACATACCGGGCCAACCATTTCACTTACCTCCCTACTGGGAAATGATGATTGCTGGTTTATTAGGTGTTATATTTGGACTCATTATGCTCAGCCAAACAGACTATGAAGTAAGAGAAGATGGCTTCATTTATTCAAAGCCAAATAAAAATTTTAAATATGTGATTATCGCTATTATCTTCATAAGAATGGCATTAAGCCAATACTTCAAAGGCTTAGATTCCATAGACTTCGCGGTCTTAACGATGACACTGGCTTTTATATATATTGTTATTTGGAGAATTGGCAGCTATCTAAAATTCCGTAAATTAAACGGAGATAGCTACAGCGTAAATGCTGGATAATCACGAATATTACCTGTGACTAAAAGATCCTTCTTTCTGCTTGGAAAGAAGGATCTTTTGTCATAGTGAGTAAAATCCCGCGTGTTGTGTAAGACAACACATATGTTGTATAACGCAATATGTGTTTTTTATAACAGTAGTCTCTATATAAATAAAGCAGATTAAATTAAAACTGTACCTAATCACCCGCTATTTGATTTACAGGTATATCATGAAAGGAAGCGTAACATGACATTTATCAATTCTGTAACAGGCCCAGTCCATACGTCAGAACTAGGGCTAACATTAATCCATGAACATATGCGCGTTCGTTCTGAATCTGTTTATGCACAGTTTCCTCATTTATATGATGAGGAACAAGAAGTTGGAAAAGCAGCAGAACAAGTAAATCGTGCGAAGAAGCTCGGAGTTAAAACAATCTGCGATTCTACGGTGATGGAACAAGGGCGCGATATTCGCTTTATTGAACGAATTGCCCGTGAAACGGACACTCAAATCATCGCAGCTACAGGAATTTATACGTATAACTACATCCCTACCCACTTTCAAACTCGAAGCATTGACTATATGACAGAGCTGTTTGTTAGAGATATAGAAGTAGGTATTCAAAACACATCTATTAAAGCTGGGTTTTTAAAATGCGCCACAGATGCACCTGGTGTAACAGCTGATGTAGAAAAAGTAATGCGCGCCGTAGCACGAGCTCATAAAAAAACGGGAGTGCCAATTATGACGCATTCACATCCTGCAAGCGGAACAGGCTTAAAGCAGCTTGACATCCTACTGGAAGAAGGCGCTAATCCAAATCAAATTCTGATTGGACATACGGGTGATACGGATAACCTCGAGTATATTTTAAACATATTAAATCAAGGTGCCTTTATCGGTATGGACCGCTACGGCCTAACAAGAGAATGTTCAACCGAAAATAGAAATCAAACGGTCATGGAATTAGCTAAACAAGGATATTCAAATCGCATGTTCCTATCACAAGACTACTGCTGTACAATGGACTGGTTTCCAGAGGGCGTGATTGAGGAACGTTTTCCAAAATGGTCGATGAGCTTTGTATTAGAAGAAGTCGTGCCCGAATTAAAAAGAAAAGGCGTAACCGAACAACAGATTCAGCACATGCTTTTCGATAACGCTCGCTGTTGGTTTGAAGGAAAGTGAAAATAATGTAGACATTTTTTCCGTTACTATATAAATACTCCCCTATAAATCGAGCAAAAGATTTATAGGGGAGTAAAAGCTTATATCTGTTTTTACAACTCCTGTGAAAGCGTTGGTACCGAACACCATATTATATATAGGGTGCACGTTAACAGGAAGAGATATTCTTACATACTATTTTTTGAGAAATGACTTTTCAAAATATCCTAAAAGATATTCTAACGTTATTGGATCACTGTAAGTGGATGCTTTCGTATTAATTTCCAATACACGGTTGTTTTTAACCGCAGGTATGTTCTTCCACACACTCGTTTTTAAAAATGAATTATCGCCATCTGTGCTTTTACTCAAGATGATATAATCCCCTGCAAACTCAGGAAGTAATTCTGAAGAAAACGTATAGATACCTGATGCAAGTGCTTTCTCTTTTACTTTTTTAGGTATGTTTAGTTTCATTGCCTGATACAATACTTCTGTTCCGCGCGCATAGTTATTTCCAAATACATAAAACTCTTTATTGCCGCTTTCAATCACAGAAACAGTGGCATCCTTACCAATTTTTTTACGTATTGCTTCTCCTGCAGATGCTGCACGTTTTTGAAAATCATTCACCCACTCTTTTGCTTCTTTTTCTTTGTTTAATAGCTTTCCAATTTCTATTTGCTGATTCAAATAATCTAATTTCCCCCAAGTATAAACAACTGTAGGAGCTATTTTATTTAGTTTTTTAATGTTTTTCATTTCAGATCCGGCTATAATCAAATCCGGTTTCAGCTCCATGATCTTCTCCAAATCATCCTCTGATACCACTTCTACTCCTTTTACTTTTTCTTTAAAAAGCGGATTCATGCTGCTCCACTCATCAATTCCAACGAGCTTTCCTCCTAATGACATTACATTAGGGCCGTTACTGAGGGCCACTATTCTTTTAGGATTTTTAGGAACCTTAACAGGTCCAGTTTCTGATTCGTATGTAAATGTTTCATTTTCCGTGTTACCATCATTCTTCCCATTTGTCGTGGTGCTGTTTCCACACGCACTAACAATAATGGTTAATATAAGTAGGAATGGGATAAAAAATAGCTTTTTCAGGTTGACCTTCTCCTTTTAGGTTATATTTAATTGATAATGATAATCTTTATCAATAATTCTGCTCTATACATTATACTCGAGTGATAATCATTGTCAATAACTTTAAAATTTTCCAGAGATAAAAATCAAAAAGGCCTCTAGATGATATTCACTCTAGAGGCTCTTTATATAATTTAATCCTACAAACTGTTCTGTTAACCAGTTTTTCTTAATAATTTTTGTTTTTCTTTGGTCTTTTTTATCATAAAGTGTACACCAGATAAGCACAATCCAACGCCTATTCCTATCGTCAAGTTTGTAAAAACCGTTAACAAAAAGGTCGTGAGTAAAACCAGCGAATGAAATGATTTTTCTTTTACCACCTTTGAAAACTGTTCTTTCTTACTTATGTTCCATGCCACGACCATTAAAACTGGGGCGAGACTAGCAAGTGCAACGTATGAAGCATATGGAGCGAGTACTAACAGCACAATCAAAACAAAGATAGCATGCGTGATTCCTGCAATTGGAGACGAAGCGCCGTTTTTAATATTGGTAACAGTTCTTGCAATTTCCCCCGCTGCAGGAATACCTGAAAACAGCGGCGTCACCATATTTACAATTCCTTGGCCGATCAGTTCTTTTTTGCTGCTGTGCTTTGATTTCGTCATTTCATCTGCAACGCGAGCTGTCAGTAAAGATTGTAACCCTACAAGTATAGCAATCACAAAAGCAGAAGGTAAAAGAGTTACAACCCTCTCCATTGTTATATCAGGAAACGTTGGCGCCGGAAAATGACTAGGTATCTTTCCATAAATGGAACCAATGGTTTCAAACTGATTTGAAAAGAAATAAGAAGCCAAGCCAGTTGATACAATAATTCCAAGTAAATAGGACAGCCCCAGCGATTTAGGTGAAAAGTAAAGAACAACTAAAATTGTAACTAAGCACAATACCGCTGTAGCGATGCTATAGATGTTGATGAAGTGTAAATTACCAACAATCTCTTTTATATTCAAATGAAAATACTGATATTTTTCAATAGCGTGTAATCCAAGAAAGTTTGGGATCTGCCCACTAAAGATAATCAGCGCAATCCCCGACTGAAATCCTACAATAATAGATGACGGAAAAAACTTGATTAAAACTCCTACTTTGCATAGCGCAAAGATAATGAGGAGAATTCCGGACATAAAGCCCGCAATTAATAAATTTTCATAGCCATATTGCAATACGATACCTAATAAAACTGGAACAAACGCACCGGTAGGTCCTGCAATTTGAAACCTACATCCACCTAAAATAGCAATTAACAATCCCGCTACAATCGTTGTATAAAGTCCTGTAACAGGCGATATTCCAGAAGCTATCGCAAATCCTAACCCTAAAGGTATAGCTATAATGCCAACAACAATACCTGATAGTATATCTTTCTTCAAATGATGCAAGGAGTAATTTCGAAAAACCTCTAGATTCATAAGTGTACATCAGCCTCCATTTTAAGTAGTGAGGTTACCCATTCGTATTTTCGTCATACAACCTTATCTAGCTTTAATCCATCCAAAATAAGGTGGGCTACTCGATTACTTCTATCTTAAATGAGACAACTTACAAAAAAATAAAGAGGAAATTAGAATTTTCTTAGTTAGTTATTAAAATTTTCTTAAAAATTATTATAATTTATTCTTTTAGTTATTTTTTTAGATGAGTCTAGGTAAAACCTATATTGCCTATTTATAAATATAGCAAGCAAGATAACTCTATAAAACATCCTTAAAAGTAGTACTTTTAAGCATTTGATAAGCAAATTAGCTATGAAACTTTCTCTTCTCTTTGTTCTTTTGATACGCTACAAAAAAGGATACTGGGACTGAACCAATGCCTATACCAATTGAAATAAACAACGCCTGACTCAACTGAAGATTGGCATTTGCTGCTACTTTACTATAAATCATAAAACATACAAAGCTTAAAACACCTACAGCAAAAGAGGTCAGCGCATGCTTATACCATTTCGTCATATTATCCTCCTTTCTCTTATAACAGGATAAAAATAAAAAAAACCTACCCGCTGCTAAGGTTATGGTTATTTCCAAATTATCACATCTTCTATTTATTTCTTTTCCTTCTTTTTTCTTGTTAAACAAGTCCGGCGCGGCTATAAAAGTTAGAATATTAATAAGGATGGGAAAGAGCTTAATCAAATCAACGTGGCAGAATGAAGACCAAGCAACCGTGAGAAGAACAGGAAGATAGAGTAGTAAACATTGAGCTCAGGTAGTATAAAAGCATAGCGATTGCATGTATATAGCTAAAAATAAAAAAGCAGGAGTCCTCCTGCCTTTTTGCATATGTAATTCCTCTTCACTATGTCAACTCAGCGCTTTTAGCTATCATAAAAGCAGAGATACTAAACAAGACAATGAATAAAGAAGCGGCATGTAACAGTAAAAAAAGAAATTTTTGGCCGCCTTTAATAAAGAAAGAATAAATCATCCCTAGGATTGTCACTAAGATTACAAGTGCTGCTGCTATTTTGATTAGTATAGCAAATACATTCCCCGCAAATACAATTGACGGAATAAAAGACGCTATAATAATGATATACAAAATCAGTGTAGCAAGAAAAGCGGTTTTTGATACGTTTGAAGCATGTTTAAACAAATTCCCCATATAATCTCCTTTCTCATTTTAAAACTGCATCTTTTACTATAATACATGTAGATAGAGGACACAATTAACTTTTGTAAAAATCCTCATAAATTAAGCTTTATCGCCAATGAGATCGGTTATATTTTTGAGATCTTGTTTGCTCAGTTTATAAAATTTTGTTGGTGTTTCTTTGTTTGAATTATTTGTTGATAAATAGCCCTGTTCTCCCCTGTCTGTTAAGGTTAAATGCATTTCTTTATGGGAAGAATCTTTGTATTCAATATAAATATCGTACATAGGTCTTAGAATCATCACATTTTTATTAGTTGGAGCAGCCGATTCAATAGCTCTTTCTATCGTTTCTGTCACCTTTTGATCTTGTGAAGAGTAGAAATAGTCATCATAAAAACCATTGTATCCTTTCGATTGAGAAATAGAGATGGTTTTTGGTTCCTTTTTTAGTTTTACTGTCTCATTGTTACTTTGGCATGCGGTAAGTCCACATGCAAGAAGCCCGCTACTCAGGCTTAAAACAAATTGTCTTAACATACTACGTCCTTTCCTATCCATAAAAAATAAATGACAATACATAACATTTTTACACATTTAATCTAATTATAAAAGGTTTTGTTATCTCAACAACACCATTTCCTTTTTATGGTATAATCAAAAAAGTAAAATTTATAGGGAGTGAATACATTGGAAACTAATACAAAACCTCAAGTAAATACCACCTCTATTGTTTCTCTAACTCTAGGTGTCCTGTCCATTTTTATTCCTATCATCGGTTTTATTACAGGTATTATTGGCATTTTTCTCTATAAGAAAGCATCAAATGAAATAGCCGCTACCAATCAAGGCGGTAAAGGGCTCGCTATTTCCGGACTTATCTGCAGTATAGTAGGAGTGGTTTCTCAGCTACTCTTTGTGTTAGGAATTATTACGTTTGTATTTGCGGGAACCACGATGGAGTAGAAAGACTTGGGTTTTTTATCATAAGTAGCAAAAAGGAATGTAAGAAGGTAATAATCTTGCATAAGGTTATCATGATTTCTACGTCAGATATGTACTGCTAACTTTAAATTCATTGTTAAACAACCGGATCCTTGCTAAGGATCTGCTTGTTTTTAACGTTTGGATAAAGATAATAAATCTTGTAACTAGAATTAATATACCACCAATTACCACTGTCAACACACTTCTTAGAGCCGATGCCCAATTGTTTATTCTAAAGAACCCTGCGATACCGATAAAAAATAGAATAATTGCTAAACAAAAATTTATATACAATAATGAAGGGTGATTAAAAGCGAGAAAAAACAAACCCCCGCACAGTAATGCAAACGTAAATGACCAGAAGTTGATGATGCGTGCCACTTCAATTAGCCTCCTTCCTCTTTAAAATCTCTCTGTTTAAAAACATCTTGAAGTATTTATTTTAAGTCTGTTTTTAAACGCTGCAAGAAAAAATCGCAAACTTCATTTTGAATGCACTGCTTCTTTCATTTTGTTGGACGATCGTTCTTAGCTTTGCTTCTAATGAACACAAAGTGATAAAAACGGCTATAAATTCTATAATAGCTAAAAACATAACGGCTTCTCCCCTTTTTTAAAACAATCAACCATATACGAACCCATCCAATCTAATATGGAATGTTATAACAGTTTTCTTTGATAAGCAGCATCTACTATTTTCTTTAGCCCTTCGCTTCGTTTAAAAATAAACGTAGTCCAAAAGATTCTGCTCTTTTTCTTTAATTGCTCCGACGTGTAACTTCCTAAGTCAAATCTTCTCCAACAGCCACCGATAGAAAATGCTTATCATATATTACTCCCTACATCTCAAAAAAGCTATGCCTCTCCACTTTGCACACTCTAAGCGAAAACTTTTGATACCATTCTGTTTTCCCTTTGTGCTGTGCTGCGCGGTGGGCTGAGTTTTGTTTCCACATCCTTATTGATTCTAAAGAATCCCAGTATGAAACGGTAATACCTAAATCTTTATCTCTGGCACTTTCTATTCCTAAAAAGCCTTTTTGTTTAGATGCAAGCTCTACCATTTTATCTGCCATTATTCCATATCCCTTCTCACCTTCTGTTCTTTCAGAAGCAAAAATAACGGCATAATAAGGCGGTTCGGGGGTTTTGACAATTCCAGCCATATTGATTTCCTCCTTTATAAGTCAACTTAATAATGAAAAAAGTATATTTTCTATTATCTTTAGCATTACTTTTATAAATTCCATTATAATACTTTTTTAGTTTATCCACACAAAATATAACATTTAATAGTACAGTAAGATAAATATTCCATTTTTATGATATAGTCTTTTATATGTAAGTAATAAACAAGTAGAAATGGAGTTTCAACATGAGGAACATAAGCAAGGTAACAACAGGAACTATTACAATCGCCTTGGCGCTTGGATTAATGGGGTGCAGTCCCGCGCGTTCAAGCAATGAAAGCATAGATGGAAGTGAGGCAAAAAAAGAGTTAGCCATAGAGCTGAAATTCCTGCAAAACGAGTCCGAACGCTTAATCAATAAAGACGCAAAGATAGAAGATAAAACGTTTCAAAGCTATAAAAATGATTTTAACTTGCTGTCTGCGTCTATTAATAGTATGTCAAAAGTAAAAACACAAAGTAATAACGAGCTAAAAGAAAGCATATCGCAATTAGAAAAAGATGTAGATGCTTTAACCGAAAAAGAGTATGTAAAATCCTATAAAAGATTTAATTCAAGCAAGACCATCTATGAAGTGACGCTAATGAACAATATGCATGACATGATAAATGCAACAAAAGATTGGGATGAAGACAATAACGAATTGGCCTTATTTGATAATAAACATATGCGTTCTTCTGAAGCACAAATAAAAAAAGATATGGGTCCTGCAATCGATCATATTAACACCCTGTCTAAATATAAAATAGAACTCATGCAAGACGAAATTCAAAAACATCGCGACAGTTTTACAAAACTGCAGCTCGAACAGTTAAAAAAAGCCACTCATAATTTTGATTTGTCTTTAGACAACCAAATTAAGTCTATTCAAGCTTATAAACCTATAGGTGAAGATTATAGTGTAAGTAGAGGCTTTAGCTATAAAGCATCTGAAAAGTATACAAATGCCTGTATTTACATTACAGATTTCGAATCTAATTTAGGAATTGCCAAAGCCGGTGATTTTTAAAAAAAGCCTCTCTAAAAGCAATTTTTAGAGAGGCTTTTTTGCTGTATTCATTACAAGCGCTAGTTCTTTATATCTTTTAACGCTCGATAGGCATTTGCTTCTCCTGAACCAAATAAAGCGTCGTGTCCTTTTTTTCCATAGTCAAAAGCTGTTTGCTTAATACGGGCTGTTACTTGAGCAGGTTTGTATTCAGGGTGAGCCGCTTTAAGAACTCCTGCAATTCCAGCTACTTGAGGAGTGGCCATAGAAGTACCGGCGTTCAGCTCATAAGAAGTCCCTAAATAAGTGGGCCATGTACTTAGGATTAAATTGCTTGGATCAGCCGCTGCAGGATCATTGGTTTTAGCATATTTCTCTCCAAAATCCCCTCCTGGAGCCGCTACGTCAATGGCACTGTTTCCATAATTAGAATAGAAAGCAAGCTGCTGAGTTGACCATTTTGTGGAAGCCGACACATTAATCACTCCTGGCATTTGTGCCGGTACGACAGTTGCAGGCCCTTTAACACTTATTCCATATGGTTCATACATGTTATTTAAAAAGTCGTTTACTTCTTTTTTATTATCCAAATTCAAACTTTCATTCCCGCTACCGGCTACGACTGTTACGCCATTTCTTACAGCATACTGAATGGCTCTTTTCCAAAGCAGCGTTTCAGCGATTGATTTATAACTTTCTCCTTCAATAGTCATCTTGTTATTATTATAGAAACGAAGAGACATATTAATAACATCAACATCATCATTTGTTGCGGCAATAATTCCGTCTATAATCCAAGCTGGCAGCCCAAGAGCTTGCTCTGAGTACAGTACGCGATAAGAACGTATTCCGAGTTCCGGTCCCACTCCTTTTACTTTTCCATTGGCTCCAATGATTCCGGCAACATGCGTACCGTGTCCATTACGATCTTTTATATCCGCAGGATCCCCTGTTTCAGATTCATCCATTCCAGCAGGAACAAGATTACGTCCACCTAGTATATTATCTTTTAAATCAGGATGAGACTCATCAATACCCGTATCAATTACTCCTACCACTGCTTTATGAGTGGTACTACCATCTTTATTTTTATACCCGCCTGTTTCTACCTCATAAGATTTTCCGTCATTTGTCACTCGTTGAATATCCCACTGAGAGTCCCAATAATTCTCTGAATTCTGTGAGCTGCTAATACTAGATTGATAGTTATAAGGACTAACTGCTGTTTTGTCCAAGGTTAGAGGAATTTCTCTGTTAGCAGCTTCGATTGAAGAATTTCCTTTTAAATTGTTAAGAAAAGAAGCCTGTTCAGATTGAGCTTCTATTCCTCCCACTTCAGGAAGCGCTTTAGTCACTTTGCCACCAGCTTTTTGAATGATCTCTTGATAGTTGTCTGGCAATCCATTTTTAAAAGCAATTGCGTATGTGTTACTTATCTTTTGATCTTGACCCTTAGCTTGAGTAGGAACTCCACCAACGGAAAGTATTCCAGCTCCTACTGCAAGCGAAAGCACCGTATGTAGAATTTTCTTTTGCATATGTCTCCTCCTATATATGGAAATATTTATCATATACTATCTTATTACATACTCTTTTAAATTCCAAGTTTTTCTAATAGATTACGATTATTTAAAATATGACTGGGGTTATTTTTCACAAACAATAACCAAAATAAGGGTTTTTAAAAGGTTTTATAGCTCATTTATTACGTGAAAAAACCTTATTATTTGATGCATCAAATAATAAGGAGTAAAGTTTCTCTATAGTAAACGTTAAAAGAGAAAGGTTGAGTAAAATGTTAAAAGACGGTTATGTGAAAGAACTCTCCTTTTGGAGAGTTCTTTTTTACGAGTTTACTTCTTCCCCCATTGGAAGAACGACCTTGATAAAAGCTCCTCCAGTGTCCTTATTATCGGCCATGATACTTCCTCCATGGTTTTTAACAATGGAATGAGCAATATAAAGGCCTAGTCCCAAGTTTCCGTGGCCGCCTGTTCTTGACGTATCTTCTCTGTAAAACTTTTTAAATAACTGTTCTTTGTTCGATAACGCAAAGCCAGGACCCGTATCATGTATTTCAAAAATTATTTCTTTGTGATGAATCACGGTATTCCAAACTATTTCTCCTCTTTCAGGCGTGTAGCGGATACAGTTTGTGATGATATTATCTAACACTTGAGAAATGCGCTGAGGATCTCCATGAAATTGGATGGGTGCTTGTGATTCACTAACCGAAGATAAAAATGTAATCTCTTTTTTTTGACATAAAAGCTGAAGTTCGTCTGCTTTCTCATGAACAAATGTGTTAATATCGATAGGTTCTCGTTTTACAGTAAATCCCGGATTTTCTATGACCGAGACTTCTTGCAGCTGGTTTAATAGTTGAATAGACCGAAGTGTGTTCGTGTAAATGGTATGTAAATATCTATTGAGCCTCTCTGGGTCCTTTTTGCTCCCTTCTACTAAAATTTCTGTATGGCCATGAATAATAGTAAGAGGAGTCCTCAAATCATGAGCAATCGCAGCAGTCATCTCTTTCCGGTCTTCTTCTAGCTGCCATTGTTTAGATAGTGATTGCTTTAATTCTTTTCGCATTTCTTCAAATGCATGTAAGAGCTGACTTAATTCTTTTGCGTCTTGGGTCATTGACAGTGAAAAATCTAAATTATTATTTTGAATATTTTTTGCGGCTGTCATAAGCTCGTTAAAAGGTCTTTCTATTCTTCTACTAAATCGTCTTCCAAACAAATAAGCAAACAAATAAAAGTAAAGAAAAGGGCTGGCTAACGATAAAAACGTTACAAGCGCAACAATCCATTTAATATTTGGATTAGTAGAAGCCATATTTAATTGATACCTTAACGCAATTGCACCATTTACTTCGTCTTTTGAATTAAAAAGAGGATAAACCTTTATAATATATTTACCTGCATGTATATTTGTATTGACTTGAGAATAAAAATCACGTTTATTCTTAATGTATTGAGTAGCCATTGATCCATAAAGAATTTGCCCTTCTTTATTTATAACTTGATAATCCATTCCTTCTAGCGGAATAACAGATTCCACTTGTTTTTTAACACGTGTAGAAAGGAGCGTATCTTCTTTTTCTTTAACGAACTGAAGAATATCGGGAATTTGTTTTTCATAATAATTTGCTGGATTCAGTGCTCCGGGCATAAGAACCCAGTTTACTGTTATGACAATACCCCACGTTAAAAGCGTAGCAAGCAAGCTATACAGCAAGATCAAATGAAAAGATAAAACAAACTGAGCCTTTAACGTTGCTCGGTGCATCCATTTTTTTATTTTACCCATTTGTAGCCAATTCCCCAAACGGTCGAGATATAAGGTGTTGCGTCATATTTTAATAGTTTTGCTCTAATTTTCTTTACGTGTTCTGTAATGGTAGATGAATCCCCTTCCGCGTCGTAGCCCCAAACTTTTTCATACAGCTGCTCACGTGTGAAAACTTGCCCTGGATGAAGAGCCAAAAAGTGAATAATCTCGAATTCTCTCGAAGTAAACGGAATAACTTCATTGTTATGTAGAATTTGATATCCGTTTAAATCAATGGTTAGCTGTCCAAAATGAAGCCTGTTGTACGAATTATTGCTGATTCTCTGTTCTCGGCGCAGATGGGCATAAATTCGGGCTTTTAGTTCTTTCATGCTAAAAGGTTTAACTAAATAATCATCTCCACCCACTAATAGTCCTTTTACTCGATCTTGCTCCGTTTGTTTTGCACTTAAAAAGATGATAGGACATGATATGCTTTTTCGGATAAGTTCGCAAAGTTCAAAGCCGTCCATTCCAGGCATCATCACATCTAGGACAATTAAATCTGGATTTATTTTTAACTTTTTTAACGCCTCTTTCCCTTCGTAAGCAAACAAAACCTCGTATCCTTCATCATGCAGCGCATCTTTCATAAATGAAATAATGTCTTTTTCATCATCCACTAGTAAAATTTTTTTGTTCATCTCCAACTCATCCTATCCATTCTTTCTTTTTCCATACGAATAGGTTTATTATAAGGCTAATGAACAAAATTGGAAATAATAGGTTTACTAAAAATTCTGAGTTTGAGCTGCTTAATTCATGGAAAACAGAATCTGTTATGGAAAAAAAGAAGCTTAGTTTATCTGAAACATAGACACTTCCAATTAAAGCACCAATGGTTGCAACGTAAGATAAAATAGAGTTAGGCATTAGGACACTAATAATGCTGGCGATACTAATAACCGCTATGAAGATACAAAAACAAATGCCATAAAATTTTAGCGAATATAAAAATGCTTCTACAGTCCCTACAGTCTGTCCTCCCAAAAACGTTGTCTCGTTTACATGAGGCATAGCTACCTTGCCAAGGCATGTTCCCACTAGCCAAGTTATACAAAGAATAAGAAAAATCAGTAAACATTGAACTGTCCATTTCACGAAAAACAGCGTCAAACGATGATGTGATCGAATTAATACCATGCGTAGAGCTCCCGACGTGTACTCTCCATTAAAGCTATCTACAGTAAACATAGGAATGACAATAAACGTAATAACAAACGATAGCTCTCGAAGAAACAAAGGTGCCGAATTTAAGGAATCAATTTTCACAGCATGGTCTGCATCAAAAAAAGAAATGCCTCCCATTCGAAATAAAAAGAACCAAATAAAAACAAGTAACCCTGCGTACACGGCTAATACAACCGCTGTCTTTTTTCGTTTAAACGTTCGCTCTAATTCACTGATAAAAAGTCCTGTCATAATTTCTTCTCTCCTTTTTATAAAAATGATTCTTTTTTTCGAACAGCTAAAAACGTCAGGCTGCCAAAAAGTAAAATATAAAAACCTAAAACACCGAAATTCCAACCTACAAACTGCGGCTTTTCTGCCATCATTACTGTGATGCCTTGCCATTGAATCATTGGTACAGAAGTGAAAAACAGCTGTCCAAAGAGCTCTTGACTTATCCACTGCTTAAATCCTGTTAATAAAGTAGGATACGAAAACGAGATCAGTATAAAAGCAACACCAATTCCAACAGCCGTAGTGGTCGTTTTGCTGATGACAGAAATAAAAAACAAAACACAGCATATCGCAATAGTCGTTAAATAGGCATAACCGTAAAATGAAAGATTATATACGAATGCTTCTTTTGCGTTGAAAGCATGACTCTGGTAGAACACAGAGTATGTTTGAGGGTGTTCAAACATAAGAAAGCCTATCGCATAGCTCATGCAAAAATACGTAATAAAAAACAGTAAATTAAACAGCAGAAGCACTGCGGCTTTCGCTATGATGATTTCTTTAAAAGAATACGAGCGTATCATGACCATTCGTAGCTGTCCCGATCGGTACTCTCCGGTAACGACAAGCGTAATAAAAATTAAGAACATGGCATTAAAAACGGTGAATAACATTTCGGCTAAGCTCAGTACAGGAAAGTTTCCCGCAAACGTATACTGAGGTAAATCCACTGTAATTACTCCATTTTGTTTTTGGAGATAGGAAGAAGCGACTAACAGCACCACCGGCACTAATAGAAAGGCCAGCCACGTCACTTTTCTTTTCCAAAGTCTTTCCCACTCCGCTAGTAACAGCTCCTTCATTGTGACACCAGCTCTACAAACGCATCTTCAAGATTTTTACCAGAAGCCAGCTGATCCAAAGCCCCGTCCCACATTAGCTCTCCTTCTCTCATCACGACAATTTGATCACATACTCTTTGTAATTCATCTAGTAAATGGCTAGAGATAAGAATGGTTTTGTTATAGTCACGTTTTAAGGTAAAAAGCAGTTCGCGCAGTTCACGTACGCCCATTGGATCTAAGCCGTTGGCCGGTTCATCTAATATTAATAAGTCCGGGTTACCTATTAGTGCTTGAGCAATGCCAAGTCTTTGCTTCATCCCAAGAGAATACGTTCGAACTTTATCGTTTTCTCTGCCGGTTAATCCCACAATTTCAAGCACTTCTTTTACTCTTTGTTGCCTTTCTTGTTTTGTGCGAAATGAATGCAGGCGAGCTAAATTTGTTAGATTTTCTTTTCCCGTCATATAAGGAAAAAAGATAGGAGACTCCACAATTGCGCCAACGCTTTGCAACGCTTCTTTTCTTTGTGAAAGAATCGTTTTGTTATTAATGAAAATATCTCCCTCAGTTGGCTTAATTAACCCCGTCAACAAACGAATTAATGTTGTTTTACCAGCACCGTTTGGCCCTAATAGTCCGCATATTTCTCCTTCGTTAATTTGAAAAGATACTTCTTTTACTAAGTGACGACGCTTTACTTTTTTAGAAACACTCTTTACATCTAAAATGATATTATTCATATAAATCCCTCCTACACGTAGTATAGAAGGGATTTATAAAGAATTTATAAAGTTTATAAAAATTATCTTACAGGCTTTTTAGCGATGATAAAGGATGCAATCGCGAACAAAAGTAAACATACGGATAAGAACAAATAGCCAGCACCTTCAAAACCTCTTACTTCTACATAACCAATATAAAAAAGAACAACGGCAGCGATAACAGTTAACATTGAAGGAAGCATTCTAATGACCTTGTTCCATTTCATCCTTCTGAACAGCCAAGTTAATACGAGTACAAATACACCTGGTAGCAGTGCAATAAGTAAAGGCCCACCAATCATCATAATCTATCAACCTTTCAAGATATCTGTTATTAATCAACGTATAGAGAAAGATACTTAGATACTGTGTTTAATTTAGCTTTTTCTTCCCCTTTCCGTAAATCAACACTTGATAAGAATCATCTTTCACCTTATTTTTCATTTCTTTTGTTTCAAGAAATTCATTAATCATTTCTTCAAGTTCACTCGCAAATTTTTTATTGTCCTCGGAAATGCTTAATGAAGTGTAGATAAGCACTTGTGGTTCAGGATGAACAGAATAGCCTACCATCTTTACATGATACTTCTCTTTTCCTAATAAATCTTCACCGACATCAGTAACAATATTTCCCCATCGACCGTCTTGATCACGTTTCTTAAGGTTTATTTTCTTTATTTTTATTGAAGCATTCTCTGTCTTATTTTCAGCCAGAACAGCATGAATAACGGCTTTTATTTCTTCCACTCTCTTTTCTGTATTAGGAATTTCCAGCTCTACTCTTGGTGGAGAGTCAAAACTAACGTTAGCTAATAAAAATTTGTATTGATGCTTCTCCAATTCTGTAGAAATATCAGTTTGAATTTTTTCAATTTTTTTCTCTTGCGCATTCGGCTCTGTATATACATAGGGTTCCATTCTTTCAATCTTAAAAGTATAGGCATCATATTGCCTTTTGGATAAAATTTTGCTTGCAATATCAGTTATATCTTCTCGTACCTTATTAAAATACTTCTCCGATCCTTCTACCGATACAACTAATTCTTTTTTTCCTCCATAATAGGTCTGCCCCACACTAGCCGTTTTATATCCCTTTTTCTCAAGCTCTTGATACAATACATCGGATACAGGCTTTTGCTTAAAAAGCTGTCCTAAATAAGGGATTTTAGCAGCTACTTGCGCCATTGCTGGAGAAACAAATGCTAAACTAATGAATGCACCGCTCAAAATAAAAAGTGCAATACCACAATATACAACATTTCTTAGAAGACGATTTTGTTTTATAGAAAATAGATTTCCTTTATATTTCACTGGTTGTGCAGATTCTAATTGATTAATTGTTTCTAAAAGCCTTTGTTTATGTTTTTGCTTCCTCGTTGGTTTCCAAATCAACTCCTCATTCAATTTTTCTAGTGAACTGTCATCTATATAAGAATTAAACGGTTTCTTCATATACATATCCATCCTTTACTAACTGCTTTCTTAAAGCAGGAATTGCCCTGAACTGCGCTGATTTCACTTTGCTTTCAGACCAGCCTAAAATAGTAGCTGTATCTTTAACGGAAAAACCTTGAACTTTGCGCAGCAAAATAACTTTACGATGTGAATCTTTTAGCTTTCCTAACGCTTGATACAGTTCTAGAGAGGTTTCTTTAAGCTCAATCATTTCTTGAGGTAAACGATCCTGATCCTTTTTCGAAAGAAGAAAGTCTTTTAAAAGACTAGTAGGCTTCTGTTTTCTAAAATAATCGATCGTTACATTATGAGCAATACGAAATAACCACGTCTTTTCACTAGAGTTTTGCTGAAATAAATCATAGGAAAGATAGGCTTTTACGAATGTTTCATGGGTCAAATCTTCAGCTTGCTGATAATCTTTTACGAGCATCAAAATAAATTTTAATAAAGCGTCACTATGTTCGTCATACCAACGCTCAATCTCTTCTTTTTTCGTATTTTCCAATGTCCTGACCATCCTTTTAACTAATATTCGTTACTTAGACGTAATCTAGAAAAAAAAGTTGTGGTTTTTATTTACAAAAATAAAAAAGCTCTCCTAATTAAGAAAGCTTTTACTATCACAATCTATAAAATGATTATTTAAAAAGCAGCTTACTGCTCAGAAATTCCATTCGCAATCATCAATAAAATCATCACGCCAGAAAGCAAAACAAAAAAGATACTGTTAGCTATAATGCTAAACCATACAACGCTCGGCTTCTTCGTTCGGACTCCTAAAACTAATGCAACAATAAAACCAACGTCTATCGCAAAAAACAGCCACAGCGGAATGGTCAAATCACCCCTTCTACTTGGGAAAGTTGAATTTTGCGGAAATAGCCAATCCGCAAAAAACACAACAACCGCAGCCGCTAGCAAAATAACCGTTAATAAAATTGGTTTATTTTCTTTTGGAATACTCATTTCAAATACCTCCTAACTAAAGAAAATAATACCATATATTACTAAGTTAAAATACACAGATTACAAAGTCTCAACATCAAAAAGAAAAAGAGGACCTAGATTTTTCTACGTCCTCTTTATTATTCATTTGGTACATACTCTAAAATGTCACCTGGTTGATACTCTTAGACATAACTCATTCTAAATATTCTTCCGCTAAAGTACGATTTAAATAACGAGCCATACCAGTTTTCATTTTACGAAACCCTGCTTTTCTATAAAACTCTTCATTGCCTGCTGTGGAAACAAGATGTATGCAGGAAATATCTTTAAGCTGAGTAAGCAGGTTTCTTATAATTTGCTGTCCGATTCCTTTATTCTGATAATGCTCTTCAACCACAACATCATAGATGGCAGCATTAAAAACACCGTCTGAAAGAGCTCTGCCAAACCCTACTATGTTATCTTCTTCATAAGCGATCGCTACTGCATGGCTTGATTGAAATACTTTTTTGATCTTTTCTTCATCATGTTTCTTCCACCCTACGGAGTGGTAAATTTCTTTCATCCTCGACCATTCAACATTTTCTATACAATTTGAAAGGGAAATCTTCATAGAACCTACTCCTTTTATTTTTATATAAACTATTTCGGTCTTTAAAATACAAGTCCTTGGTGTATCATCCATTTATCTTTCAAATCATGACGAGTATTCAGGCTATAAAAAACATATATTCAATATATAAAAGTAGATTCTAAAAGAAGGTACATTTAATCAAAATATAGACAAAAATAAAAGTTCAAATCCTATACGATTTGAACCTAAGATAAATACTCGATTTATAGACTGCCTAAAAAGCTAATAAACTTTTTAAGACTTTGCGAGCGCTGCTTTCCTTTCTTTACCACAAAATCAATTTGAACGTCTTCTGAAAGCTCTTGATATTGAATGCTTTGCATATCACTACGAGAATTTACTATACTAGCTGGCACTACACTCATTCCAAGTCCATCACGGACACCTTGTAAAATAGCTTCTAATGAATCAAATTCCATGATATTTCCCTTGTTTATGTGATGTTCTCTAGAAAACGCTAATAGTCTGTTTCTATAGATGCAGTTCACATCACTATTGATGAGTAGCGTTGGTTGATCGTTTTCTTCTCTATCTTCATATGGAGGTAAAATGAGTACCATCTTTTCTACATAGTGATAAACCGAATCAAACTGCGCCTCGTTATAAGTTCCGCTAAGAAAAAGTCCATCAATTTCTCCGTACGAAAGCATTTCTTGTAAAGCTTGTTTTCTATCTGTTTTTATCTTAACCTCAATATTTTGATATTCTTTAAGAAAAGACGAAAATAAAGAAGGAACTTTAATAGCAGAGACCGTCTGCGAAGCACCAATGATTAAAGATTTTCTAAACTTATTTGGATTAACTTCTGCTTTAGCTTCGTCCATTAAACGTAAAATACGCTGGGCATAGTTAAACAAAGCCTCCCCTTCATCTGTTAACGTGACGCCTCTATTCGTACGTGTCAATAATTTAGTACCTAACTCTTCCTCTAAGTTTTTCATTCGCTGGCTGATGTGCGGCTGAACATATCCTAATACCTCTGCAGCTTTTGAGAGTGATTTTGTTTCTGCAACACATTTAAAAATTCGTAAGTCTGGGCTTTCCAATTTCAATTCCTCCGTTGATATCATTTTAAATGATACCTCTCTTAGTATTACCTATTATATCCTTTTTTTGATGGAATATATAATAAAAGATGTTAAGAGAAAGGAAGGTTTAGAGAAATGAATGATTTTACAAATAAAGTATTTATTATTACCGGCGGCGGCACTGGTGTTGGTAAAGCAACAACTTTAAAGTTAGCCGATAGAGGCGCAAAACTTGTTATAAACTACAGTAAATCAGAAAAAGAAGCAAAAAATGTTGTTGAGGAAATTTTAGAAAAAGGAAGCATTGCATTTGCTTTTAAAGCGAATGTAGCCATAGAGCATGAAGTTAATGAAATGATCAATCAAACGATTGCACAATTCGGACGGTTAGATGGATTAGTTAATAACGCTAGTATTACAGCTCAAATTCCTATGGATGACTTAGAGGCTGCAACTGATGACGTATGGGACTCGTTATATGATGTAAACGTAAAAGGCATGTTTCACTGTGTAAAAGCAGTCGTTCCACATATGAAAAAGCAAAAGTCAGGAGCGATTGTTAATGTAGGAAGTGTTGCGGGTACAACTGGAATCGGGTCATCTATTCCCTATGCAGCAAGTAAAGCAGCGATTCATACGATGACTAAGTCGTTAGCAATTGCATTGGCACCCGATATTCGTGTAAACTGCATCTCTCCTGGTGCAGTCAACACAAGATGGTGGTCTGGCAACGAAGATAAGATGTATCAGCTTGCAGGAAATTTACCTCTTCAGCGCATTTCTTCCCCTGAAGATATTGCAGATGCTATTTTGTTTCAGCTAAAGCAAGAATCTGTGACGGGCCAAGTGTTCACGATTGATAGCGGACAAACTCTTTAATATCACACGTAGCATACGTGAATATTCCTAAAAAACAAACCCCACTACTAGCAAGAAACAGTAGTGGGGTTACGATGTATAAACTTAGCTTCTAACAAGCACTATGCTACTCATTTAATCGCTCTTTCCCAAGTGAAAATCCTTCAAATAGCCGGCCTCCATATGGTTCTAACACTTTATCAACTAGTTGAATCACTTTATCTTTATTCCTTGTTTTATAAAAGGTATCAAATGCCTCTACAAACTCTTTACTGAAGCTTTCATTATAGTGATTCAAAGATCGTACAATCCATTTAGAATCCCCAATCCAGTGACCATTTGTTCTTAAAACAAATTCATGCGTTATGTAAGCGAGCGTGCTGGCAATAAAAAGTGCTTCACTTTTATTTGAAGAACCAATTAAATCATCCAAGGCATCACTTATAAAATATCTTTTTAGTGTAATCGTCTCTTCTGTCCATTTTTCCGGGCCTTTTTCTAGTAATTGTTTCGCTTCTTTTTTTATAGACTGGACAATCCCATTATCCACTAAAATAATTCCCTCGGAAATCATTCTCGGCAGTGAAGGTCTAGCCCTTTCGAAGTCGCTTTTAAAAAAAGCTTGGTATGAAGTCAGATTATGGGCAAAAACCTCTATTGCCCATCCAAATTCAATGAGTGACTCTCTAAAAGAAGAAGTAAGACTATCATCAAAAATAACAAGATCAAGATCAGACGTGTGCGTAGCTTCTCCTCTAATCACGCTCCCGGCGAGTAATGCGCCTGGACAATTAGGATAATGGGTGAAAATAAATTGTTTAGCTGCTTGTAGTGGCTCTACTCTTTTTAGCTCTTTCATCGTATTCCTCCAGAAAATGATATATATTATTTTTCTGGTTAGAACGTAGAAATTCCTTTTAAAAATAGACTTGAATGAATATGTGATTTATAAGAAATTTCAGAATTTAATCCCCGTTAAAATGTAAATGCGGTTTATGACCACCAACAACTTTTTAATGGCTAACAGCTTAACGAGTTATAGAAGAAGGTTTTATTTCCCTAATTGTTTTTACGATAAACACAGGGACAGGCAGCAGGCTGAGCTTTCCTAATGACGTAATGATGCGAATATACTTCATTTCACCTTCCACATCAATTTCATCTCCTATATTCCAAGATTCCATGGCTTTTTGACTAAGAACAGGAATGATCTTCAGCACATCGCCATCAAACTGGATGTTATCTTTCACCTCCAAAAAAGAGAGGTGATCCATTCTTTTATAGTGATGCTTTGGATATGTCCTTTTTTTGAATACCGTTCCCGTAATCCTCACTAAAGCCACCTTCTCTTTTCTATCAGGTTATTAATTCCACTTTGCTGTAAACAAGAGAAGGCAAAAATGACTGTTTCTCTTGTTTACTTCTCAGCAGAAAACGTCATAGCATAGCGCTTGAATCATACTATTTAATTCTTAAGTTTCGCAGCTGAGCCTTCAAGCTGTATAAAATTTTTCACTGTAGATTTACTTCCGCAAGACTCGCGTACGATTAGTTCATCTTTTAATACAAACTTTTTTCGTTCTAACGCTTTTCCGCTCATTAATCCAAGTAATAATTCCATCGCTTTTTTTCCAATTTCATATTTAGGCTGCTCAATCGTTGTAATATGAGGTTCAATGATATCCGACATTTTTGAGTTATCAAACCCTACTACAGCTATATCTTCAGGCACTTTTAACCCGCTGTCTTTTGCAGCTTTTATCGCTCCTATCGCCATTTCATCATTAAAAACAAATACGGAAGTTGGTCGTTGTTCTAACGATAATAAGCGAATCATTTGATGATAACCGGACTCTAAGCTGAAATCTCCTTCTTGAATAAAAGCGGAATCCACGGGTAAATCGTGACTAATCATAGCTTGGCGGTACCCTTTTAATCGGTCACGGCTTAAGATAACATTCATAGGACCAGTGATATGCGCGATTTTGGTATGCCCAAGGCTTATTAAATGCTCCGTTATTTTTCGCGCCCCGCTAATATTATCAATAGATACGGTAGAGATATCTAAGCCATCAATGTATTCGCATGCAAGAACCGTAGGGAACTGTCTGGAGACTTGTTCAATTCTATCTTTATCCATGCGGGCTGTTAACAGGATCATGCCGTCCGCTTGCTTTTGGAATAATAAATCAACAAACTCTCCTTCTCGCTCAATATCGTTTTCTGTATCTCCTAAAATCACTCGGTAGCCGCTTTTAATGGCCGTATGCTGAATTCCTTTAAGAACTTCCGAAAAAAACGGGTGGGTAATATCCGGAACAACTACTAAAATGGTTTTTGTTTCTTTTTTCCTGAACTGTCTAGCGATAATATGGGGCTGATAATTTAATTCTTCAATGGCCTTTAAGACTTTTTCCTGCGTTTCTTTGCTTACTAGGTGGGGCTGACTAAGAACTCGCGAGACAGTAGCTGGAGCTACATTAGCTAGTTTGGCCACATCACTCATTTTAACTGACATACGTTCACTCACCTTTATCTGTAGTAATTAACATTTTATAATGAAAAGTTCTATCCGTTTTGCATCCATCTCTATTATACCTTACTAGCATAATAAAGCCTCTCTTTATCATCATGATGGGGGTCTGAATAGAACAATTAAGACTATTTTAAACTAGCTATGCCCACAAGTTCTGATCTTATTTCAAGCATAAACCATGAAAAGTGATGCAAAACATATCTTTTTATGTTTCGCATCACTTCAGTCGATCACGTTAAATGTTTAGGCCTTCTTTAATATTTAATCCTTCTCTAATCGACTTTAACGTTACTTCGTTTGACCATTCTGGTCGATCAGGGTAGGCAAATACAGAGTTTGTTACGATGCCATCAAATTTAATTTCTCTTAACTTGCGATACAATGCATCAAAATCAATTTCTCCTTCACCAGGATTTAAATGCTGGTGAATCGTTACATTCGCATCAGGCGGATTTACAATATAGCGCAGTCCAAACGCTGCTTTATGGTTAAGCGTATCGGCTATTAGAACGTGTGCAAGCAAATCACCTGCTTCATCGATATGCTTCGCTACATCACCAATGCCATCGTCATAAAAGAAAGCATGAGGGACAGAATAAACTAATTTAATCCAGTCTTTATCCAGCGCACGAATCATTGCAATAGCTTCTGTGTTTAATTCGATAAAATCATTTGGATGCGATTGTAGGTTAAGCTTAATTCCTTCTCTTTCAAAAATCGGCATCAGCTCTTCCATTGATTTAACAAAAGCCGCTTCGCTTTCAACAGGTCGGCTCTTGTCACCGCTGAATTCACTGTTCATTAAATCTACTTCCAGCTCAGAAGTAATTTCGATGGTACGCTTCCAGTTCCTTACTGCCGCTTCACGTTCCTGCTCATTTGGTGAAGACCACTGCTGTACCGGAAGCACAGAAGAAATTTTCACACCAGCATCGGCACAATATCTTTTTAAGTCTTTTATACGCTGTTTATCAACTTTTGGGTATTCATAAAACCAAATAAAATCTTTGCGCGGAGATAACTCTACGTATTCATAACCTAATCTTGCAACTGTATCAATCGTATCTTTTAAACTTGTATTATCACGGTAATGTGACGGATCATATGCTAAACGCAATTTAAAGCTCCCCTTTCTTTTATGCACACTAGACGTGCCCATCCCCCAGTATTTTAATGTGATCTATGAGTAAGCTGTTTCATAAACAGAGCGTTCTTACGCTTACATTTTGCCTGCTGCGCTTAATGTTTTATGATAGAAATCAGGACGTTCGCCTAAAGAAATAGGAACAATGTTTCCTGATTTTTTCGCTTCTAAGCAAGCATCTGAAGTAACGGCCGCAACGTAACCATCCCATGCTGTTGGTCCATTCACTTCGCCTTTAAGCGTTGAATTAATCCAGTCTTGAAGTTCAGTATCATAAGAGTCGATGAATCGATCTTTCCAATCTACTAAAATTTCAGTAGATTTCTTTGCTTCGCTGCGTAAAACGACGCTTGAAGGTTCAGGTAAGTTGGCAATTCCTGCTTCTCCTACTACTTGACATTGAATATCATAGCCGTACTGGCAGTTTACAAAGACCTCAGCATCAATTCGAACGCCTTGCTTCGTTTCGAGTAGCACCATGATTGGATCTTGCAGATGTTCAAGTGCCTTGCTCGTTTTTCTCGGTGCCACGATTTGAACAGATACATAATCGTCATTTAATAACCAGCGCAAAACGTCAATTTCGTGGATGAATGTATCAACGATTGACATATCACCTGTATATGTATCAGGTACCGTAGGGTTTCTGTGTGCGCAGTGAACCATTAATGCTTCACCAATTTGCCCGCTTTCAATCACTTTCTTTAAAGCACGATACCCTGTATCATAGCGGCGCATATAGCCGACTTGCACCAATGGCTTGCCGTGTGTAATCTCAGCGTCAACGATTCTTTTGCAGCCTTCTGCTGTTGTAGCAAGCGGCTTTTCGCAAAATACAGGTTTTCCAGCTTGAATCGCTGTTAGCACAAACTCTTCATGCGTCGGTCCCCAAGAAGTAACAACAACTGCATCTACACCTTCTGACTTAATTAACTCATGTCCGTCGTCATAAATAACGGCATCTAAGTTTTGATTTTTTACAACTGCTTTTGCTTGTTCTTGATTTACATCCGTAACCGCAACAATTTTGCCGCCTGATAATGTATTTGTAATTCTTCTAATATGATCTTGTCCGATTGCTCCCGTTCCAATAACGCCAATTTTTAACACCATAATCTATGGCCTCCTTTAATATCTGAACTTAAATAATAGTGCTTAAAAATAGAAATAAATGCTTACTGCCATACGTTTTATTTTGCTTTAAACATTTTATATGACGCTGTTTTTTTGTCCCATGCCGCTGCAAAAACGGTAGCGGTTAACCCTAATGCTGCTGCAAAAAAGAAGCCTGCTTTAAGTCCCACCCAAGAATTTAATATTCCTGCAGCAAAAGGACCTCCGAATATTCCTAACGCATACAGCGCTTGGTAGCCTCCCATCGCCGTAGCTCTCTTTTCTACAGCTATTTTTTCAATAGACATTCCTAACATAAGAGGAAACACTAATCCTAATGAAAACCCGTTCAAACTTTGAATGACACAAAGCAAGATTTTATTTTCTGTCATAGGTATCATACAGGTAAAAAATGCAGCCAGAAAAAATGCCGCCTTCAAGATCGTCCATTTTCCAAATCGCCAAACAAATAGCTTCTCCATAATAAGAGAAGCAGCTGCATGAGGGATCATAAAGGAAAAGACAATCAAACTCAGCTCACTCTCTTTAAATCCTGCGCTTAATGCGTACGTAGGAGTAAAACCAAACATGGTAGTGAAAATAACGCTGTGTGCTAAAATAGACAGCAGCGAAATTTTTAATAGCGACGGCTCTTTCATTACGCTGATTAATTCCTTAAGCTTTATAGGCGAGCGGCTTACGCTCTCTTTAGGTTCGTAAATGAAAAAGGAAAGAACGGCGCCTATTATACTCAAAATCGTCCCTATCCAAAACGGAGCGTGCCATCCCCACTCACTTACAATGTAACCGCTTAAACTCATGCCCAAAAGCTGGGCCAAAACCACTATAAACGAAATAATGTTCATAGCACGAGTTGTTTTTTCACGTTCAAAGTAGCTTGAATATAAAATCGTAAAGGCAACCCACGTTGCCGCTGCCAATCCAGCCAAACAGCGTGATATAAACACGCCTATTAAGCTATCGGTCAACGAAAATAGAAGGCAGCTTGACATGCTGGCTACCATGCCGAAGATAACAAACGGTTTTCTCATTTTCACGAAGTCTGAAAAGATCCCGAGCGGAAGGCGACATAATAGCTGCATGAGTCCATAGCTGCTTAACACTAAACCAATAAAGGCATACTTGCCTCCTAGCCCTTCCATATAAGGAGACAAAATAGGTACGTAAATAAACTGCGAGAACCAAAAGATAAACGAAACAGCTGCAAAAAGATACTTATCTTTGACGCTACTTATAGCACTCAACTAATCACTTCCATTTTGTTACTGTGAAAAAACCGACTTTTATTTTTTTATACGATTGTACTACAGGGTACTAGCAAATGGCGCTAGTATCCCATAGTACATAGTACGATAAGTGAATTCTTAGTAGCGTGCCGTAACCATTTTCTTTCTTGTATAGAACTCTACGCCGTCCGTACCGTTGGCATGAAGATCGCCGTAGAAAGAGTCTTTCCAGCCTGAGAATGGGAAGAACGCCATAGGTGCTGGCACCCCTACGTTCACTCCTAGCATGCCTGACTCAATATTTTCACGGAACTCACGTACGCTTGCGCCGCTGTCTGTATAGATACAAGCTCCGTTTGCGAATCGAGAGTTATTGGCAACGTCAATTGCTTCTTCTAACGTTTTTACACGCACGATAGAAAGCACCGGTGCAAAGATTTCGTCTTGCCAGATTTTCATTTCTTGTGTAACGTTATCAAAAATAGTTGGTCCAACAAAATAGCCGTTATCTTTTACCGCATGATCTTCACGGCCGTCACGAACTAAGCGAGCTCCTTCTTCTACGCCAGATTCAATATAGCTAAGCGTACGTTCTTTATGGTTTTCACGAATAACCGGTCCTAAGAAAACATCTTCTTCTAATCCGTTTCCAATGACGATGTTGTTTGACTCTTGAACGAGTCGTGAAATTAATTCATCTGCCACGCCTTCTTGCACCGTTACGACAGATGCTGCCATGCAGCGTTCACCTGCTGAGCCGAAAGCAGCTCCGATAATTTGTTTTGTTGCTACGTTTAAGTCCGCATCGTTTAATACGATTGAGTGGTTTTTAGCACCCGCTAATGCTTGAACACGCTTTAAGTTTTCTGTACCTTTTTTATACACATACTCAGCTACTGGCTGTGAACCTACAAACGAAATTGCTTTCACTAATTTATGTTCAAGAAGGCCATTTACCACATCATGCGCGCCGTTTACAATGTTTAATACGCCTTTTGGCAATCCAGCTTCTTCAAATAATTCTACTAATCTTGCTGCTAAAAGCGGCGTGCGCTCAGACGGCTTTAATACAAACGTATTACCGCAAGCAATCGCAAGAGGGAACATCCAGCAAGGAACCATCATCGGGAAGTTGAACGGCGTAATTCCGCCAATAACACCGATTGGATAGCGATACATGCCAGACTCAATGCCCGTAGCGATATCAGGAAGCTGTTTTCCCATCATTAACGTAGGAGCACCTGCTGCAAATTCTACGCATTCAATTCCGCGCTGCACTTCTCCGCGCGCTTCATTAAAGCTCTTTCCGTTTTCAAGCGTCACAAGTTTCGCTAATTCGTCCCAGTTATCTACTAATAGCTGCTGATATTTAAATAGAATACGCGCACGTTTTGGCACCGCAGTTTTTGCCCATCCTTTGAATGCTTCATTCGCAGCTTGTACCGCTTGATCTACATCTTCTTTTGTTGAAAGAGGCACCTCTGCAATGACTTCACCCGTTGCAGGGTTATAAACTGGTTCTGTTAGACTTGTAGATGAATCCACCCATTCGCCGCCAATATAGTTTTTTACTGTTTTTACTGTTGTTTGTGTCATGTTCATTCTCCTCTCAATTTTTGATTACGCTTGTTGCAGAACTTCTTCAGCTGTCTCCATAAACTGCTTAATTTCTTCTACCGTTGGCATTGCATCTGAAGAACTGTGTTTTGAAATAACGATGGAAGCAGAAGCACCGCCAAATCTCATCGCTTCAGGAATTGTAAACCCTTGCATTAACCCGTAGATAAAGGCAGATGCGTAGGAGTCGCCAGCTCCAAATGTTTTGAGCACTTTCGTTTTAAAGATGCCGCCTCGATGAGACTGGCCGTCTTTTGTATAAGCAATCGATCCTTCTCCTCCGTGCTTGATGACAACAATCTTAGCATGATGAGAAAACCATCGTTCAGCTGTAACTTGGTCATTTGATTCTTCATAATTTAAAAGCTTTTCCATCATATCGAATTCTTCTCGCGTACCGATAATCACGTCTGATTTTTCTGCCGCTAAATTATAGTAGACGGCAGTCTCAGCTTCTGACTCCCACGTGTACGGACGGTAGTCAACGTCAAAAAATACAACTACTCTATGTTTTCGCGCATATTCAAGAGCAAGAAACACGGCTTCTCTTGAAGGACTTTTAGCAAGAGCCGTTCCAGAGATAAGGAGCGCTTTTGATTGCTTGATATACTCTTCAGAAACTTCTGTTGGATCAAGCTTTAAGTCTGCCACATTATCACGGTACATCAGGATGCTGCACTCTTCAGGACTTTTAATTTCAGTAAAGGCCAGTCCCGTTACGGCTCCTGTTTGATCAACTACAATGCCTTCCGTGTTAATGTTATGTTGATTTAAATACCGGGTGCTGAAGCGGCCCATTTGGTCGTCTGACACTTTTCCAATAAAGCCTGTCTTCATTCCAAGCCTTGAAAGACCGATAGCGATGTTAGCAGGAGATCCTCCTACGTATTTTGTAAACGTCATCGTGTCTTCCATCGGGCGATTAAATTCATTTGCATTTAAGTCGATGCAAAGCCTTCCTACTGCAAGAAGGTCAAATCGCTTTTGCGAATCGAATGTTAAATAACTCATAGTCACGTCGTCTCCTTACTTTAATGCTAATTTTTCTTCCATAATCCATTCATGGTCTTTGCTATTGTTAAATTTCCATGTTCGCACAGGACCAGCCATGACGTTTAAATAATAAACTTCATAACCTGGAGGCGCTGATACCGGGTGATAGCCTTTAGGAACCAAGACTGCATCTCCATCTTTAATAATCATTGTTTCATCTAGAGATTGATCGTCCGTATATACCCGCTGAACGGCAAATCCATGTCCTGGGTTGACTTTATGATAATACGTCTCCTCTAAATACGATTCATGCGGCAAGTTATCTTGATCGTGCTTATGAGGCGGATAGCTTGACCAGTTTCCTTCCGGCGTAAACACTTCCACTACTAGCAGACTATCGGCCGCCTTTTGTTCAGGAAGAATATTATGGACTTGTCTCGCAATATTTCCTGCTCCGCGATGTTCTACGCCTACATCCTGCGGCGTAATTAAACGAGCAGGATATGTACCTTTTCCAGGCGCTGCGCATACCGCAATTTCCAAGTCCGTTACAGCTTCTACTTCATAGTGATCATCACTCGATACATATACGGAGTACGGCGGAATCTTTTCAAAAATATCCATTCGCTGTCCGATGTTTTCCCATTTCTCTTCTTTCGTAGAAATGTTGGACTTACCGGTTAAGATCACAATACAAATCTCTTGATTTTCCGTGTTCTTTTTAAGTGTTTGCCCTTTTTTTAATGAATAAACTTCAAAGCCAATGTACTCCCATCCCGCAGATTCCGGCGTGATGCTTAGTACGTTTCCATCACTGTCAGCTATTTTTGTTGGTACGATTAAATCAGCCATTCGTTTCCACGCCTTTCTATTTCTTATTTTTTAACGTATTTATGCTAGAAACACCCTTTAGCCGAGTGAGCTAAAGCTTCTATCTTTTTGAGAAATTAATATTTTCTTGCTTTTTGTAAATGGCTTTCTTTTCCTTCAAATGCCGTTTGAACTTTTGAGCTTTCAGATACGGATGCTACTCCTACATGCCACCAAGAATCGTAGCCGTCCGTCATTGTTTTTGGAAGAACTTTAATGTCAATCAATGTACTAACACTTTGCTTTTTGGAATCTTCAATGGCATATTCAAGCTCTTCCATCGTATACACTTCGTATGTTTTTGCTCCGTACGCAGCTGCAGATTGAGCAAAGTTGATGCGCATAATATCTCCATCAAGCTGCCCCGTCCGTGGATTACGAACACGGAATTCTGTGCCAAAGCTTTCAATTCCATTATCCATTTGCAAGTTATTGATGCAGCCAAAGCCGGAATTATCAAAAAGAACAATATTTATTTTAATTCCTTCTTGAATGCTGGTTACCAGCTCACTATGAAGCATTAAGTAGCTTCCGTCTCCTACCATCGCATACACTTCTTTATTCGGCTCAGCCATCTTAGCACCCAAGGCAGAGGCAATTTCATAGCCCATACATGAATATCCGTATTCAAGGTGATACGTATTACGTTCATTTGAGATCCACATACGCTGAAGGTCACCCGGGAGGCTTCCCGCTGCACATGTAATAATAGAATCAGGTGCAATTAGTTCATTTACTTTACCAAGCACAGTCGTTTGGACAAGTTCGGTGCTTAGGCTATCTTTATACTCCGACAGGCTTTGATCAAAATGTCCTTTAATTTCCGGAATAAATTCTTCGCCTGTGTATGCAATATTTTTTAAACGAGTCAGCTCTTGATTCCATTCTGATTTGGCTTGTTCAATTTCAGTTTCATAGCCTGATTTATAGCCTTCTAATGCAGACGAAAGAGCTTCAAGACCCACTTTAGCATCCGCGACAATTTTAGTAGCCTCCAATTTTGATGCGTGAAATTCAGAAATGTTAATGGTTAATACATCCGTTTCAGCGTAAAACAGTTTTGAAGAAGTCGTAAAATCTGTGAAGCGTGTACCAACACCAATAATTAAATCCGCAGATTGCGCTATTTTATTAGCAGCGCTGTTACCCGTTACGCCAACTCCTCCTAGATTTAAAGGATGATTGCTTTCAAGCCCGCTTTTTCCAGCTTGCGTTTCGCTAAATGGAATATGAAACTTTTCAGCAAATGCAGCAAATGCATCCGCAGCCTCTGAATAACGAACGCCGCCGCCTAAAATAAGAAGAGGCTTTTTCTTCGATTTAATCAGCTTAACTGCATTTCTGATACTTTCTTGCGAAGGCTCGCGGCGTTCAATCAGGTGGGTACGCTCACGGAAGAAACTTTCTGGAAAATCCCACGCTTCTCCTTGTACATCCTGCGGCAGCGCGATTGTAACGGCTCCTGTATCTGCCGGATCTGTTAATACACGCATCGCATTGATCATAGCCGACATCAGCTGTTCTGGACGGCTGACTCGATCCCAATACTTGCTGACGGACCGGAAGGCATCATTTGTAGAAAGAGATAAATCATGTGTTTGTTCAATTTGTTGAAGAACCGGGTCCGGCTGGCGAGTGGCAAACACATCGCTTGGCAAAAGCAGTACCGGAATATTGTTTGCAGTAGCTGTAGCAGCCGATGTAACCATATTCGCTGAGCCTGGACCAACGGAAGAAGAGCAGGCCATGATCTGTTTTCGATGTTTTTGTTTTGCAAAAGCTACTGCAGCATGAGCCATTCCCTGTTCGTTTCTGCCTTGATATACTTCAAGCTCCCCTGGGTTTTCCTGCAGCGCTTGCCCGATACCCACCACATTTCCATGTCCAAAAATAGTGAATACTCCTTTGATGAAACGCTCTTTTTTTCCATCAAACTCTACATATTGCTGATTTAGAAATTTAACTATAGCTTGACTAGTTGTTAACCTTATCGTTTTCATATACCTTCCTACCTTATCTTCTGAAATTAATCACCAACAGATTGATTTTTCTACACTATGTTCTCATTTTAGGATGAAATCGATTTCATCCAATGTGATAAATGAGGTTCTACCCCTCTTATTTCCTAGCTTTCTCCTTGATTCTAGCTGCCATTTAGTGATGAGACAAATACTTTCATCTCCTGCACTTTTTAACGCTTGAAGGTTGGAAAAAGGTCGGAAATCCATCATAAATTCCACTTTCAAATGAAATCGATTTCATTTGGTGTTAAAAAAATATTTTTCAAACTTCATCCTTAACTTCCCCATCATTTTTTCATTCTCTGTCTTGCCTGTAAAACCTTTCTCATTATACATTTAGCTTCGTTTAATGAAATCGATTTCATCTAGTTTTAAAAGCGCTTTCTTGTCTATGAACCTAGTTTATAATATTCAGTTTACTTTGTAAACACTTTTTTAAAAATTTTGTTAGTTTATATTTTTATTCACCATAATCGCTTTATAGATGTGCACGGAGTGAAGAAAAAAGAAAAGGCATACCTCTTCGTATGCCTACTGGCTCTAGATCTAAGCATATGTATAATAGCTCAAAAACACTTATTCTTCCGCAAGGATAAGGCTAACCTCATTTTCTTGGGCATAGTGCTGATAGCTAACGTCCACTTTATCTGTGATTAAATAATCAACTTCATGCAGCTCACAATACGTAATCATTGCATACTTATCAAATTTCGTATGATCTGCTAATAAAAACACTTTTGTACTTCTTTTTATCACGGTTTCTTTGATTTCACTTTCAACGGGCGATGAATTGGTAACGCCATTTGATATGGAAATACCCGTAGAAGCCATAAATACTTTATCAAAGTTATAGTTTTTTACAGGATTGACATGGTTAAAGCTAGAAAATGATTGAGTTTCACGTTCAAGGTAGCCACCCGTAGAAATTACCTTTAACGCATCAAAAGGCAGGGCTTTGATAATAACATCTAAACTATTGGTAACAATCGTTATCGATTTGTCTTTTAGAAATTCAATCATCCCTAACGTGGTGGTTCCTGAATCAATAAAGATGACATCTCCGTCTTCTACATACTGAGCTGCCGTTTTGGCAATTAAACGCTTTTGAAACTGGTTTCTTGTTTGTCTTTCATTAAATGATTCAAGCTTCACATGGTTAACAGCTACTCCGCCGTATACTTTTTTAATATGCCCTTCATCCACTAACTTTTGAACATCGCGTCGAATCGTGTTTTTAGAGACTTCAAACACCGAAACCAAATCATCTAATGAGACAGATTCATGTTCAAAAACATACTCTTGAATTTGTTGAATTCTCTTCGTTTTTAACATTTCTACCTCCCTCGTTTATCTTTTTTCGTTACCTACTATTATAACCCTTGCAAAAGGCATTTTCTAGAGAGATAACTGCTAAAACAAAGAGGGATATCTTATCACTCCACATAAGATATCCCTTTTTTATTAAGCTTTATTACTCGTATGAAACTCTCTCATTTTCTCTTTTACAGTCGCCATAACCGCTTCTTTTCCCGGTGTAAGAATTGTTCGCGGATCATACACTTCACTGTCGCTTTCCAACGTTTGACGAACAGCGCGTGCCCAGGCCTGAAGGCACTCAGTATTCACATTAATTTTAGCATGTCCAAGAGCTATTGCTTTTTGAATTTGGTAGTTTGGTATACCGGAACCTCCGTGTAAAACTAGCGGCACATCTGTTAAATCAGCTATTTCTTTCATTTCATCAAAGCCTAACTGTGGTTCCCCTTGGTACTGTCCGTGAACTGAACCTAAAGCAGCTGCTAAAGCATCTACTCCCGTTTCTTTTACAAGACGCAGGCACTCGGCCGGGTCTGCGTACACGATGTTGCCAATGAGCCCGTCTTCCATGCCCCCGACTGTTCCGACTTCAGCTTCAACGGAAACATATTGAGCACCAGCATAGTCTACTACTTGCTTAGTCATTGCAATATTTTCATCAATTGGATAATGAGAACCGTCAAACATGACCGAGCTAAATCCAGCGTCGATAGCTTTTTTACATCTTTCTATACTCATACCATGATCTAAGTGAAGTGCAACAGGAACTGTAATGTTCATTTCCTCTAACAAACCTTCGATCATCCCTACAATGGTTTTAAATCCACCTAAATAGTCCACAAGCCTGTCTGAAACGGCTGCAATGACAGGCGCTTTTTCCTCTTCGGCAGCTTGTAAAATAGCCTGTGCCCACTGCAGACTGTTAATATTATACTGACCAACCGCATAGTTTCCTTTTTTAGCAGCATGAAGCATATCTTTCATTGATACTAGTTTTGAAGATACTAACGTCACCGACTGACACTCCTTATCATGAATATGATTTTGTTGTTTTAAAGCTGTAGTATTCTGAGATAGCCTTAATGGTTGTCTCTTTAGCTGTCTTAATTGCTTCTTCCGTACTTAATTGATAATATTCAGGTCGGAATAGCTCTACAGATACCGCGTCTTTGTAGCCTTTTTCTTTTAATGTTGAGAAAATAGCATCTAAATCAATTGCTCCTAGACCTGGCCATACTCTATCTTCATCTGTTAAGAAGCCAATAGGAAAATCTTCCGTGTCATCAATATGAACGATAAATATTTTAGAAATATCCGCTTGTTTTAAGTCTTCTAATTTCGAGCCCATCGCATGGAAGTGGAAGCAGTCAAAGACTAAACCTACGTTATCTCGGTTCACAGTTTGTACAATATCATAAGCTTGATCAAACGTATTAACCGTACACTGAGGATGCCCTACAAATTCAACCGCGATTTTAACTCCGTAAGGTTCAGCCAATTCCGATAATTCATTCAGCACTTGTACACAGCTATCTTTAATCTCTGCTTTTACTATTTTTTGTTCCGTTACTAAAGGAACGGCTACGATATATTGAGCACCTATCTTTTGAGCGGTTTCTAGCATACCCTTAAACTCTTCTATAACTTCCTTGTACTCTTTTTCACTGCGGTTATTAAAGAAGACTAAAGCATTCAGCGCTAGTGGTTTAATATGATTTGTATTAAAAAACTGCGCTAAATCATCCATTGAGTGACTTTCTAAATACTCAGGCAGTTTATCCATTGTACGAATTTCAATATAGTCATATCCGTGCTTGTTGCAATACTCCAGGTCTTTTGCCAGATTCGAATTTTCTAATGTTGTTGCTTCGTTAAAACATAGTTTCATATTGATTCTCTCCATTCCTTACTTAAATAACTTTATTGTCATTCATTACGTCAGAGTCTTCGTTATCATAGCTGCGGAATCTTTGCTCCAATTCTTCAAGTGTAAGTCCTTTTGTTTCCGGTAAAAACTTTTTAACAAATAGAATCGCTCCGATTCCGAGTACAACAAAGACAAAGAACGTAGTAGATAAGCCAATGCTGGCTAGTAAAACAGGAAACGTTAAGCCTACAAGGAAGTTGATTCCCCACAGACAAAACACGGTAACACCCATCCCTAAGCCTCTTAGTCGTAAAGGGAAGATTTCTGAAAGCATTAGCCACGTTACCGGAGATATAGCTCCTTGCTGAAACGCGAGGAACGTAATCGTTAATGCTAATACGATATATGGAAGTGCCGCAGATCCTTCAAATACAAGAGAAAATATACCAATCAGCAGTAGGGCAGTAGTGGTTCCCACCAATCCCGTTATAAGCATTGGCCTGCGTCCAACTTTACCTAGCAGCCAAATCCCTACAAAAGTTGCTAAAACAGATATCACGCCATTTCCAATATTTCCAATAAGAGCAGCTTCTGTTTGAAAACCTGCATCTTTTAAAATTTCAGTGCCGTAATACATAATGGAGTTTACGCCGGTAATTTGCTGCACCACAGCAATTCCAATACCAAGGAAAACGACTCTTCGCACCCATGGAGTTGTTAAGTCTTTAAACGTTGCTTTTTCCACTTTTGCTTCTTGCTCGTAAGCGCTCTCAATCTCCTGCAGCTCTGATTTGGCTCTTTTGCTTTCCCTTATCTTTTGAAGAACCGTTAGCGCTTCATTATTTTTCCCTTTTGACACAAGCCAGCGGGGACTTTCTGGTACTCTAAGCATGCCAAAGAATAAAAAGACAGCTGGAATTGCAGCAATTGGCAGCATATAACGCCAAACGTGAGGGGTTTCGCCTAGCATATTTCCGATAATCGCGTTAAACGTAAAAGCTAGAAGCTGGCCAGTAACAATCATGAGTTCATTTTGAGTTACCATTTTCCCTCGGCTTTCAGCTGGTGACATTTCAGCTAAATATGTCGGTACGGTAACAGATGCGCCGCCTACAGCAAGTCCTAATAGAAAACGGCAAAGAATCATAATGGCTGCGTTTGGCGAAATCGCACATCCAATTGTGGAGACAAAAAATAGAATCGCGAGATACAGAATCGTTTTACGCCGCCCGTTATAATCTGCTAACCTGCCGCCTACTACCGCACCAAATGCAGCACCAAATAAAAGAGCGCTTGTTACAAGACCTTGAGTAAAAGAGTTAAGATTCAATTGATCAGATTCAGACATATAAGGCAATGCCCCGTTAATAACTCCCGTGTCATATCCAAAAAGCAGTCCACCAAACGTAGAGACTAAAATAATCGTACGTAAAAATGAATGTTGATTTCCCTGTTTACCCATGCTAATTCCCCCGTCTTATTTTAAGAATGAATAACTAACTTTTCGTTAATGTACTTGCGGGCCATTAAAGCATATTCCAGTGGATGCGCAATTGAAGGGTCCTGTTCAGCCTCAACTACAATCCATCCTTTGTAGTTATAATCAACTAACGCTTTATACACGTTTGTAAAATCTACACATCCATCACCTGGCACGGTAAACATACCTGCTAGAAACGATTGCAAAAATGACTTTCCTTCTTTTTTGCATTGCTCCAGTACGTTTCTTCTTGCATCCTTAAAGTGAACGTGCTTGATACGATCTATATGTTTATGTAATAGCTCCATATAATCTCCGTCAGAAACATAAATATGTCCTGTATCATATAGGAGATGAACATGATTTGCGTCCGTTCCATCCATTAACCGATCAATTTCAGCTAATGTTTGTACACCTGTTCCCATATGGTGATGGTAGACAAGATGTAAACCGTATTCTGCTGCGATTTTTCCGAGCTCATTTAATCCTGTACATAATGCTTCCCATTCTTGATCACTGAAATATGGTTTTTCAGCAAAAACATTCTTTTCAATTCCTTGAACACTATAAGTTTGCTCTGATACGACCGCCACATCAGCATGAACTTCCTGTAGATACTGACAATGTTTATGAAATAAACTTGACGTTTCCTGTATGCCATCACGAATGATAAAACTACTAAACCACTGCCCTGCAATTCTTAAATTTCGAAGCTTAAGCTCTTTGTTTAATATGCTTGGTTCAGGAAAAAAACCTCCCACCTCTGTTCCTTGAAAGCCCGCTACGACGATATCGCTTAAAAGATGCTGCAATGTGTTTTCTGCACCAATTTCAGGAATATCATCATTTCTCCAGCCGATTGGAGCAATTCCCCACAGAATATTTTCGTTTCCCATTTTGATTCCTCTTTTCCCCTTATTGTGTAATGTTGCCTCACTAGCAATAGATAGTGATAAAACTTACCAATCGTATAACTCTACAAATGAAATCGATTTCATTTGTAGATAAAGGAACTCTTTTGTTATGTGTTGGTTAAATATTGGTTAAGTTTGAATTAATATTAATATTAAAAACGCTTTCAGTCAATATTAAAATTTCAGAATCTTTTATATACTGCGTCTACCTAAAAATTTATTGATTCTAAAAATGCAGTCTATAGAAACCATAACATCCACTTATATAACCGCACAAAAAAGCTTTATCCACTGTTATTCCAATAATAGATAAAGCTTTTATTAGCAAAGTTATATTTCTTATTTTAATAGTGTCGTTATTTAGTATGACTTTATGGAATAAATGTATAAAAAGAATGGCCTACACCTTTTTATCATCAGTTTCCTTTTACTTTTATAATAGCTTCTCCGTAGCTTGTCATTGACGTTTTAAATTCAGTTATGAATTTTTCTACCTTTAAAATCGACTTTTTCACTTCATCGTCCCCTTTGCCTCTTATATAGTTCTATTATCAACAATTGTCTCGCATTTGACAAAGTCAGTGGAAACGCAAACATTCAGCATGAAAACGTACACATGTCTGTTAAAAGAGTCAAATATTCTCATTTGCTTAGTATTTCATCATTTTTCTTTGTTTTTCAGGATCTCTTCTCACACGCTTTGCTCATCCAGCAAAAGGAGTTATGGAAGCTGTTCTTTAAAAGCGGCATCAGGCTCTTTTCCCATCCTCTCATACCGGCAGTGGAATGACTATGGACATTGACATCAAGTTCAGCTTTTCTTCCCTTTTTATCAAAATTATCTCTTGCATTAAAGTCAACTTTAACGTTTAAGCTAGTTGTATAGCTTTTAAAAATCCAAAAAAAGGAGAAACAGTATGCTGATTAAAAGAATGACGGTGCAACTTTCTGGCGGACTTCAAGCTAGACATACAGCTTTATTTGCGCGTGAAGCTTGTTCGTTTCAAAGTGAAATTTTTCTTGCGAAAGATGGAAAATCTGCAAATGGAAAAAGCATCATGAAGGTAATAGCTTTGGCAGTTAAAAAAGGAGATGAAATGACGTTACTGACAGATGGAGTTGATGAACAGGCCGCCGCTCGCACCCTTGAAAAATTTCTTTTAACTAAACATAGATAGGAAGCTGCTTTGCTATTCCTCACTCTCCTTTTTAATAAAATCATAGAAAGAAAAAATTTTTTCAAGAAAGGGCTTGCTTTAAAGTCGACTTTAACGTTTAAGCTAATGTTGTATCTTTTAAATACATCAAATATAGTTGGTGAACTTTATTGTATTAGCAAACTGATTATATTTAGTACGAAAGGAATGTGTTTTTAATTATGTGTAATCAACATACAACAACATCACGTGTTCTAAGTGCGCCACATGCAAAGGCAAAATTCGAGAACACGACAATTGAACACAGAGAACTGCGAGCAGACGACGTTTTAATTGATATTAAGTTTAGCGGTATCTGTCACTCTGATATTCATAGTGCATTTGATGAGTGGGGCGGCGGAATGTTCCCGATGGTTCCTGGTCACGAAATCGCGGGAGTAGTTGAAGCAGTTGGAGAAAACGTAACAAAATACGCGGTTGGTGATCGCGTGGGCGTTGGATGTTTCGTTGACTCTTGCGGAGAGTGCGAGTACTGCCTGAACGGAGACGAACAATACTGTACAAAAGGCGTTGTTCAAACGTATAATTCGTTGGATTACGACGGAAACCCTACATACGGCGGCTACAGCCAAAAAATCGTCGTAAAAGAAGGGTTTGTTGTTCGTATTCCTGATAATTTAAGTATGGATGCAGCAAGTCCGCTTCTATGTGCGGGGATTACGACATTTTCTCCATTAAAGCACTGGAATGCTGGTCCTGGCAAAAAAGTTGCGATCGTGGGAATGGGCGGTCTTGGACATGTAGCCATTCAATTTGCGCATGCAATGGGTGCTGAAGTTACGGTATTGAGCCGTTCTAACAATAAAAAAGAAGAAGCTCTAAGCTTTGGCGCAGATCATTATTTTGCGACAAGTGATGAGACGACGTTCACTGAATTAGCCGGTCGCTTTGACCTTATCTTAAACACGGTATCGGCTAATTTGAACGTAGATCAATATTTATCTTTACTTCGTGTAGATGGAACGCTTGTTAACGTTGGCGCACCGGCTAACCCAGATCAATACAGCGTATTCTCCCTCATCATGGGCCGCCGCAGCATTGCTGGTTCACTTGTAGGTGGCATTCGTGAAACACAAGAAATGCTTGATTTTGCAGCTGAACACGGTGTTGCTCCTATGATTGAAGTTATCAATGCTAATCAAGTAGATGAAGCGTACGAGCGCGTTCTTCGCAGCGATGTTCGCTATCGATTTGTTATTGACATTTCTACACTGTAAGTTTAGAGAAAAGCGGGCGCTAATTCCATTAGCTGCCCGCTTTTTGCTTCTTTATAAAATCGAACCTCAATACTTTAACATAAAAAAAGCAAACGATAAATTAGGTTTTAGATGAAAGTTCTTCTTGGTACTTTTGCTCTAATTTATCATAATAATGGATTTTGGTTTCAACTTTTCTAAAAGCTGCATCCAGTTCTCTTTGTTTTTCCATCATTTTCTCTCTATGCTTTTCAAATATTTGCTTGCGCAAACCGATTGTATCATCACCTTCTTGTGTTAATTCAACAATCTTACGTAACTCTAAAAGAGCGATGTCCGTTTTTCGTAAGCAAATAATAAATTCCAGCCACTCTATATCGGACTCACTAAAAATACGGTTTCCATTCTCATCTCTTTTTATAAAAGGTAAAAGCCCTTGCTGCTCGTAGTATCGAAGCGTATGCGTAGGTAGCCCTACCTTTGCAGCAGCCTCTTTAATATGATATTCCATTCCACTATACCCTCCATCGCTATTTTTGATACGCCATTTTCTTTATGTATCTCAGCTTCCCATTTCACGGGCACCTTCAACTGATTTTCTAAATTTTAACTGTATATTTCGCTTTAATAGTATTATAGACATTAAAGTAAACGTTAAAGCAACTTATAAAGAGCTGTCGTGAAATCAGCAGCTCTTTTCATTTTTATATAGAAAATACTATTTAATCTGCAGCCATTACTTTACTTAGTTCATTTAACAAATAATCAAGGGCTTGACTGATTCGAACTGTATTACGACTTGTAAAACCTTCTGTAAGTCCTAACATAACCATATGCTCTCTTGCTGTTTCGTTTTCTGTCATTAAGACTTGCATGACAACGCCTTTATACCACTTCACAGCTCAACACCCCTTTTTACTATACATATTGCTCATATGCGGTAATCCTAAACCTATCATACAGGTTTTTGGGGGTGAATAGCGAGTTTTAGCGCTTTAACAGCTGTGTTTTTTTATGAAGTAAATATATTACTATACTTATAAAATAATCCTCATGCAAATCCTTAGCCTCTAAAATGTTCTCGGTAATACGAACCTTTCTCACACTCTATTTCATAGCGCAGTCTCGTTTGCTTTCTATAAAGCTCTTCAGACAGCTCATTAAATTCACCTTCTGTGATAGATCCATGAATTAAACTGTTGAATAAATTATTAAGATGTTCAGTTAATTCTTGAAGTTTTTTTTCTTTCAATGAACGTCACCCTTTAAAATAATTTTCATCTACTAAAATTATATCAGATAAAACGTTTTCATACGATATAAATCTAATGAATTATTGCATTAAAGTGATAACGTTATTTTTTAATGATCTTACAACAATCAAAAGGCTCAGATAAATCGTTAATCACAGAATCTCCACGTTCCAACTCTTGCTCTTATGTCACTCATTGAGCACTTCTTTAATGATACGATTTTAGCAAAAAATAAGTGGATAAAGACCGCGGACAAAAAGGCAAATGGTATCAACCGTTTTAACAAAAGCATAGGATGAAAAGAAAAATTAAACGATAAAAGGAGAATGAGTATGCACTATACGCCTTATTATCATCAGTGGCAGAACCCAGTATACTATAGTTGGCAGCCATATAGTTATTATTTGCCGAATCACTATCACACCAACGAACATTTTCAGCAAAGAAACGGTAAATTAAAGGACTATGGGCCAAGGCCATTTGTTATTAACATTAATGAAGCGACAAAGCAAAACAATACTTACCGCACTGCTTTATGGACTGGAACACATTTACAAGTGACGTTAATGAGTCTCAAGCCCGGTGAAGATATTGGCTTAGAAATCCATCCTAACGTTGATCAATTCCTGCGTATTGAACAGGGGCAAGGCGTTGTTCAAATGGGCAAAAGTAAAAACAATCTAACCTTTAAACGAAAGGTCTACGATGATGATGCGATATTTATCCCTGCCGGAACATGGCATGATGTAACAAATACGGGTACCACCCCGCTAAAACTTTACTCCATATATGCTCCCCCAAACCATCCATTTGGTACGGTTCATGTGACAAAAGCAAATGCCTTGGCTGAAGAACATTAAAGATGAGCAAGGAGTTATGCAGTATTGGAAGGCTTTTTCAAAATAAATGCTAAGTAAATAGATGGATTTTGACTACAAGAGGCTGGCTAGAAAATTGGTGCATCACGTTTTCTAACCAGCCTCTTTTTATGTAGTAACTACATCCTACTCATTTACCTTCTCGAACAAGAATCCTTAAAATATAGTTGAGAAAAAAGCATTATCTATAAATGACATAAATTTAATTTTTCGACAGTTAAATGAACTAAAAGCTTCGATTGGCGGATTTGGCATCAACGAATCGTTATTTTGGTTTATGATAAAGTGCAGTATTTGTACCATCGTTACATTTGACCTTTGCTTATACTTTAGAAAAAAGCAAAAAAGAAACAAAAGAGCTTTATGATTCATACGCTAAAGCTTTTACATTGGCCCGCTGCTGATTTCCGTGCAAGACTTCGCTTTCCGCCGCGGGCGGCCGGTGAGCCTTCTCGTCGCTTACGCTCCTGCGGGTCTCCCCTGTTCCACTTTTCCCGCAGGGTTCTTCGCCTTGCCCTCCACTCAACAGCTAGAAGCAACTAAACACCTGAAACCTACGTTCACCATACCAATGAAAAAATCCCAACGAGTTTGATTTTCCATCAAGAATCTAGATTCATCGTTCGGATCTTCCTTTAAGTAAAATACTTTTGCCCCAGCCTCATTTTAAATAGAAAACAAATAAAAGTAGAGGCATAACGCCTCTACTTTCTGTTTAGAAATCTACATCGATTTCTTCTTGAATAGTTCCGATCACTTTTTCACTTTTAATTAATTGACCTTCTTTAAACGTTTCTTCTTCCTCATTCCTAACGGGTTTCAGCTGCTTATAAGAAGGCGCTGAAGCAGAGCCAAGTTCTTTCTTAAGCAAATTAATTTCGCCTAACAGCTCGGTTCTCAAGGAATTAAATAACGTTCGAAACTCTTCTTCCTGGGTATTTTTCTGCCCGTTTTGCTGCACAAGTTTCGCTACATAATCCTGAAGTTCATTTGCCTGTGTGGATTCATGCTCTTGGCGGCTTGCAGCAAGACGTGAATCCAATTCTTTTTTTAGTAAGTCAATTTCGCCTAACAGCTCTTTTCGAAGGGAATGAACTAACGTCTCTACTTCATCTTCTTTGCTCATTTTTTGCAAGTCTTGTTGTATCAATCTTACTATATAGTCCTGCAGCTCGTTTGCCTGCTGTTTTTGCGCCAGAAATGAAGACACTTCTGAAGGAATGTCAGAGGTTTCAATCGTAAAACCTGCACGTTCATCTTCATTATTTACGGTCTGTTTCCTTACTCCTATCATATCTGTTGATAGATTTCCAGCTGTCAGAAATGCATTTGATAGTACGTAAAATGGTGCAGCCATTTGGGAACTTAGCTGACCGTACCAATCGTCTAATGCTTCCTTAAGGCGAGTGTTTTGATTGCTCATTTATGCTCCCCCTTTTTAAACGTGAACTGCGTTTGTTTCATGTCTACTTAAGATTTCAAGGCCGTATAAATTTAATTTTCTTGTATCTGGCAGGAAAAGATGATTTTCTTCTCTGATTTCTTCCCCGTACATGTCATCAATCAGCTCTTGAATAAACTGTTTAAGGATAGGAGCTAGTCCTCCAATATAAATATATTTATAGACTTTATCTTTTGGCGATGGAAATAGATTTTCAACTTTCGTTAATAAAATTTGCGTATACTCTCTAAGCGAAGCGTGAATAGGCTCCGTGAGATCTACTTTTTTCCCGCTATTGCCGTCTCTTTGCTCCATTTTTGCTTTATGAATATTTGTAATAATAAATTCTTCTAATGAGCGAACATCATCAAAATACTCAAGCAGTTTTTCATTTCTTAGCTTTTCAATATGCTTCAAATATGAAATATCAGTCAGACACTTCAACGAATTTCTGCTTTTAGGAGCTTGAAGTCCTGCAGGAAGCAGTGCAAGGTCAACGGTGCCTCCGCCCAAATCTACAATTAATGTTTCAAAATTTTTGAATGCATTTGCTTCTTCTTTATCTTGTAATTCGAAATCTTTTTTGATCGCCCAGCGAGCAACTTCGCTTTCAATGCGGCATTTACTAGTTTCAACGTTAACAGTTACCGTTTTTTCTAAACCAGGAGTCAATACCGTAACCGTGTGCTCTCCTTGAAAACGTTCGGCCATCTTATGCTGCATTTCACTGAACTTATTTGTTTTCTTAAGCAGCCAAATCGGAAGCATAGTTGAGAAATAATTGATCGTCACACTATTATCCTCTTTGTCTTTTCCTTTAAGTATATTGTAATAAGCAACCGAAGCTAAAAACATCACATAAGGAATGTCAGATTCAGTTTTATTATGTAACTTATTAATATGGATATTGCCTAGCACGTGCTTCTCTGCCGCGTCTCCTACTAAATAATACTTTTCTACGCCTTCAATTACAGTAGAGATTAGTAAATTTTGAAGAAGTAATTCAGGTTCATGTACACTTGAAGGAAAATGACCCTCCGCCTGATCTTTTGTTATTTCTACTACGTTTGTAGGAATTTCATAGTAATAACCATCCACTAGCGTTTGAAAAATTGAGTTACCAAAATCAACGTTCTGACGTTTTATATCCATCCTTATTTCTCCCCTTTATCTTTTCGTGACAACACTAACAAGTATATATTTTCCTCTTTTGTTTGTCTAAGTATTTAAATAATTTATGTTATTCAAAATTGACAATTAATTAATTTTAAACGGCTAATGTGATTGAAAAGCGCTTAAAATGCTTCTTTTTACCAATACCCATCTTTAAAGTAAATGTAACATATGACGCTGTGATTTGTGCCTAAATTTCTCGCAATAGAAGCCTTCTTTTCACCTTGTAGATACACGAAAAAAGCCAAGCCGTATCTTTACGACACGGCTTGGCTTTTTTATTTATTGATAACGCCATTTGTCTTTTTTTCTTTGTGGATTTTCTTGCAGTTTACTAAAACCTATTTCTTCTAGACCTTTTTCTAACGTCGCTCTTGTTTTTATCGTTCCAAAATCGACGCCTAAATCAACAACGGTTTGTGCGATTTCCGGACGTATTCCTGTAATCATCGTTTTGGTGCCGATAAGCTGTAAGGCTTTTACAATTTGAAAAATATTGTCTGCTACCATCGTATCGACGATAAGAACACCTGAAATATCAAATATTAAATAACTCAACTGCAGCTGAGCACTTTTTTCTAAAGCCGTTTCCATAATAAGCTGTGAACGATGCGTATCAATTTGTCCAACGATTGGCATCACAGCGATCCCTTCAGAAAGAGGAACTATAGGAACGGATAATTCTTCTAGCGCTGCATAGGCGCGTTTTATTGTATCCGTGTTATGTTCTTCATAGATTTCGACAAATATATGATTAAGCTGATCAAGCATCGGATCAATTTTTTTACTTACATCAAGCATCGTAATAGGAGCAAACTGCTTCTGCTGCAACTCTTCTGTAAAAACACCCCATATCACTGTTCGAAACAGCGCGAGTGATTTTAACGTTTGACTCAAAGAGAGTCCGTTTTCCACAGCCACTTTCCCTATGTCTGTACCCCACTGGACAATTTTCTTTAAAACGACCGAGTGCTCTTCGAATAGCGACTCGCCTAAATATTCAATGAGTTCTGCTCTCCATTTTAAAACTTCGCTTTCTTCTTGGTAAACAAGCTTCCGCTTATATTCAGAGTCCATCAGATCAGAAAATTGTATCGCTAATTCCCGTTTATTACCGATAATTTTCTTCCCTATATATAACAACTCATCCCTCATTTTTTTCTTTATCTCCTTTAGTTAGCAGAATTAACGATTACATTTTATAACAATAGTTATATCACATACAATATAAAAATATAACCGAAATGAAAAAATTGTTAAGCCATCACTATTTACTGTTATAGGTACTCTGCTAATAGGTATAACTAACATAGAAATGATTGAAATTTTATCGTTTGGGTAAAAAACTACTATGAATTTATTTCTATACTTATGAGGAGGATTTTTAAATGAGTAAACATAAAGGAACCGTTAAATCGTTCAACGAATCAAAAGGATCTGGATTTATCACACCCGAGGATGGATCAAAAGAAGTGTTCGTTCACTCTAATGCGATCGAACGTGAGGAATATAAAAATCTATCAGAAGGACAAAAAGTAGAGTTTGAAATCCAAGAAGGCGCTAAAGGACCCAGCGCTATAAAAGTACACCCCGTAGACTGATAGAGTGACCATTTACTTACAGCTTATTACTCCACATACAAAGAGTTATGAGTGGACTATCCCATCAAATACTCTTCGAATACAAAAACACCTCTTCGACTTTTGTTCGAAAGAGGTGTTTTTGTATATGATGCAAATAAATCTACATCCAAAATTAATTATTATTATCTATTTTAAAAAACAGTTCTAAAGTTGTGAGACAAGCATCCAAACATTTCCTCTATGGATGAATACAGTATAGAGTACTTCAAAGAAAGGGTGATTATTATAAAAAAGTATTATTTCCATTACAATGATAAAGATGACAAATATTATGTAGAAAAAGCTTATCCTTGCAAGAAGAAATCTCACGATGATTTCCTTAAATATAAAAAAGAGCAACATCAAGAAGATGACCCTGAGGAATCACGCGGCTGGGCTTATGGACGCGAAGAAGATAGCTCTGAGGAATCACATGTTTGGACTTATGGACGCGAAGAAGATCTCTATGAGGAATCACACGATTGGGCTTGTAAATATAAAGAAGATAAAGGCAAAAAAGGAAGCACGCGGGAGTCAGCATTTAGAGCACTCAATTTAACTATGCCTCAAAATGTTCCTGCAGATACGTTTGTAAAAGCAGTTTTCCCAACTGAACAATTTGATTTAGCAAATGAATATAACCCGATTACTTCTACCTTCCGCCCCAAAAAAGATGGCGTATATTCCCTTATTGCTACAGTTGGATTCTCCCCTAACGACCAGATGCTAGATTATAGAACTCGCATAGAAATACGTGTAAATGGGACAACCGCTATAGCTATCGATAACGATTTCTTTGGCGGGAACACACCGTTTGTTAATGCGGTATCCGTGTCTACTATTTATAATTTAGAAGCTGGAGATCGAGTTGAAGTTTTTGTTCAAAGCAGTATACCAGGTACAATCGTCACGTCCGAAGATGGTTCACATTTTGAAGCAGCGAGATTTCCTTCTCCAACAAACGACTAAAGAAGCTGAATGTCGCTTTTTAGAGATCTCTTCTTCTAGATAGCTTCATCGCTATTAAGAATAAGGATACACATGATAAAAAAAGCAAGCTCCGTGTACGGAGCTTGCTTTTTTTGAGAAACTAGTTGATGCCGTAATATTCTTCAAGCGTGATTCCTTTACTCTTAATCGCCTGCGCCACTGTTTTGCCTACATATCGTAAATGCCACGGCTCATATTTATAGCCGGTTACCGCTTCTTTTCCTTTTGGATAACGAATAATAAATCCATATTCTGCTGCGTGAGCATCGAGCCAATTTGCTTCTTTTGTTCCGCCAAAGCAGTCTTGAGCAGCACATGTACCGTCTCCTTTTGTCACATCAATTCCAAGACCCGTTTCATGTTCACTCGTGCCTGGCAATGCGCTGTAAGTTGCCGCTTTATCATACCCGTCTCTTTGAACATACGAGCTAAAAAGCGCGCTTTGCGTTGCATGTGAACGATAAGCCGATACGCCAAGAAGCGTAACGCCTTGTTTTTTGGCACCCGCAAATAACTGTGCAATAGCAGCCGCAGCTTCACTTCGCATTTTTTTCTTTTCCGTTTGTTCTTTGAATGTAAACGGAATCGTTGTATATACTAAATCTTTCGGAACATAGTTTTCCGGAAGCTTGTTTTGTTTATTCACGACAACTTGTATACTTTCAGGGTTCGAAACCACTTTCATGCCCGCTAATGCTCGTACGTATTGACCACTTACATAGCCAATCTTACCTTGATAGGTAATTTTCAGCCAACCGTTTGCTGCTTTAGCCGTCACGTCTACCTGTGTTCCGGCTTTAAGTGTTGCCATAACGGCACCAGCAGTTGAAGGAGTTGTTCGAACATTTAAATTCGCTGTCGCCACATACACAGAAGGTGCTGGAGCCGTTTCAGAAGAACCTGTTGATTCCTTTACGTACTGCGTGCTTACGTAGCCCGTCTTGCCTTGATAGCTCACTTTTAACCAGCCGTTTGCTGGTTCTCCCGCCGCTGTTAGCTGCGTGCCTTGCTTGACCGTTGCAACAATTGCATTGGATGTCGAGGGACCGCTTCGAATGTTTAAATTCGCCGTAGTTACATAAGTTTTTGTAGTTGAACTTACGGATTTTTTAACATACTGACTGCTTACGTAGCCCGTTTTGCCTTGATAGCTTACTTTCAGCCAGCCGCTTGATGCTTGTCCAACTACCGTTAGCTGTGTGCCTTGTTTGACCGTTGCAATAATCGCGTTCGACGTGGATGGGCCGCTTCGAATGTTTAAATTCGCCGTTGTTGTATACGTTTCCGCCGCTGCGCTTGCTACAGCCGGCTCACTCATGAATTTTGAAGAATGAAGACCTAGAGTTCCTGCTCCTACAAGTGTAAAAGCAAGGCCTGTTACCATTAACTTTTTGTAAAATGTGTGTTTGTTCACTTCTGTCATTTTTTATACCTCATTTGCAAAATATAATAGAAATACATGCTGTTAGTTTAATAGGTTAAGTAAAAACAGGATCCGATGTTTAAGCTAAACCTTAAACAAACAACATTAAATAAAATCATTCGACGTCTAGAGGCTTTGTACCATTCCTTCGTTCCAACTAGCACGTACTTTTAGAATACCGGATAATCATTTCAAAGTTATATCAAACTTGTTTCCAAACTGATACATTTTCAACAAAAATAGAATAATAGAGCAGAAACAGCAAAAAAACCCTTACGTTTATTCCCAACTGCTTAGGGTAAAAAATAACTAAAAACAAAGATGGAGATGGTGATAAAATGGATACGACAACGGATTTTCCCTCAACCGCGTTTCGAGAACCTCATATATTAAAACAGCATATTTTTGATACTCTTCATTTTTACTACCCCGCTTGCATCGACCAAAAAAACGGCGGGTATATCCATGAATACTACGACGACGGCACCGTTAACAACACGCATTCAAAGCACTTGGTAAGTACGGCGCGCTTTATTTATATTTTTAGTGTAGGTGCTCTTTTAGACGGACCTGAGTGGTGCAAAGAAGCAGCTTGGCACGGCATTCGTTTTTTACAAACCAACCACTATGACAAAGATCACGGCGGGTACTTTTTTGAAGTAGCCGATGACGGAAAAGTCAACGATGATTCCAAACAAGCATACGGACACGCTTTTGCTCTTTTAGCTTCTTCCATCGCGTATCAAGCCGGCATTCAAGAAGCAAAAGAAACCATTGAACAAATATATGACGTGATGGAAGAGTACTTTTGGGAAGACGTGCACGGCTTTTACCGAGACGAATGGGACGTGTCATGGTCAACTTCTTCTTTATATCGCGGACAAAATGCAAATATGCATATGTGTGAAGCGATGCTTTCTGCGTTTGAAGCCACCAGAGATAAAAAATACTTAGACCGAGCGTACACGCTTGCAAAAGGTGTTACCCAGCAGCTTGCTGAACGATCTGGCGGTATGATTTGGGAGCACTATGATACAGACTGGCAGCCGGATTGGAACTACAATAAAAACAATACAAAAGATGAATTTCGCCCGTACGGCTTTATACCAGGACATCAGTTTGAATGGAGCAAGCTGCTTTTATGGCTTGACCGGCACCGTTCGGAAAACTGGATGACAGAGCGTGCAAAATATTTATTTGATAAGGGCTGGAACCGAGGCTGGGATGCTGAGTACGGAGGTCTTTACTTTGCGCTATCCCCTCAGGAAGAAGTCATTGATAGGGATAAAAACTACTGGGTGATGGCAGAAGCCATTTCTGCGGCTTCTCTGCTTGGCGTTAAAACCGGAGACAGCGGATATTGGAAAGCATACGACGCGCTGTTTTCCTACTGTCAAAAGCATTTTATCGATCACACATATGGAGGCTGGTATCAGCTGTTGAATCAGCAAAATGAACGCTACAGCTCGAAAAAAAGCCCGGCTCCTAAAACCGATTACCACCCTGTTGCAGCTTGCTATCAAACGCTGATAGCCCTAAATTCTCGCTAAGATTATGATAATAAAGAAACCGTTTTCTTCTAGATGCGTTTATTTTGTTTATTTAAGGGAATTTACTTACTAACAATCATTGTTTATACATTTTAGAAAAAGCACGACTATATATATGCAAGGAGTGAAGATGATGTATTTTTATGCGTTAGCACAAGGAACAGACTCTGGAGACCCGGTCACACTGCATCATACAAAAAAGTTTTCGAAAAAAGAATTTTTAGAGATGTTTAATGAAGCGTTAGATGAGTTGGATACGCATCCAGCTCCGGCAGATGTTGGTGAATACCTTTGCCGTACGTACGGATTTCAAGAAATTGAAATCGAGACGGGTGTTGTATGCTACTGTGCCCCATTTAGAAAGCTAGATGAGTCAGATATCATAGAAGACCGTACGTACATGGATGCCACGACTGGAACACTAAAATACAACTGATGGAAAACGAAAGGTTGGATGCGAGTGAAAACTGTACAGAACGTTTATCGAACGAGTGAAGCTGTACCAGAATCCGGTGCTTACATTTGCGAAGAAGGTGAAATTAAGCTTTTTCAAAAAGATGACCTTTTTACACCATGTCCTCACACGCGTGAATCCACGACGTGGAAACCTGTAGATGAAGCCTTTTCAACAGGAGAACTTGTTCCGCAAACCGGACGCTATACGGACGAAAACGGCAATCAAGTAAAGCTAAAAGAAAATGATTTATTTCCAAGATGCCTTCGTTCAGGTGAACCTACGACGTGGAGGCGCGGATGACACGCAATAAAAAAGCCGCTTTTATAAGCGGTTTTTTTATTTGAAAAATGAATTCTTTTTTTTTCCTTTTAACAGGTCACCCGTCCAGCCTTTCATTTTTAAATAAAGATAAATGGCAACGGTCGACAGAACAATTAAAATAAGCGCATAGACATAGCCAAACTTCCAGTCAAGCTCGGGCATCCCTTTAAAGTTCATTCCCCACAGTGCTCCAAAAGCCGTTAAAGGCGTACTAATGGCTGTTAGCAGTGTTAAAGCTTTCATAATCTCATTTCCTCTATGAGTAGACACAACTTCTTCTAATTTAATTAACGCGTCAAATTCTTTTTGGTACTGTTCAATCAGCGTTAGACCGATTTTAATTTTTTTACACATCCGCTCATATTCAAGCGTTTGGTTAATTTTTTTATGAAACGCTTCTTCTATCCCCATTGTCACTTCTCGAATAGAGCTGATTAAATTTGTCCATATAAGCAGGTCATACCGCGCTTTATGAATATCATCTAACACATCCGTGTTGTTGTTATGACGCACTTCCCACAGAAGCTCTCTGAAATGACTTTCAAACTGATCAAATCCATTTAAGTGCTTTTTCATAATTTCACCTAAAAGAATAAAAAAGCTTTCTGCCGTGTTAGAAGACTGCTTCATGCGTTCAATCATTTGTTTATGATGAGTGTCTTGTAGAATTTCTAAATCAAGTCCCGCCGTTATAATTAACTCCTCGGTGATATAAAAATGAAACGAATCGTAATTTTTTTGATCAAACGACTCTTTATGATAAATCAGTGAACCATAAATGAGCTCACTTTCTCCTATTACATCTACTTGTATATGATTAGAATTTTTCTTTTGCAGCTGATGGCAAAACCATTCATTTCTTGGATACTGATAGTGTTTGATGACATCAGCTATTTCATCTGCTTTTTCTAAATCAAACTGATACCATTTCCAATGATCGTTCGTCACGGTATTCATACTTTCCCTCTTTCCCCTTTTATTAGAATTTTTCCCTATATACAATCACTTAAAACCTAACACGCAAAATAAACATACATTTCATATCTATCTTTATAAAAAAGGTGCTATAATAAATACGTTGTGCACATGCGCGATGCTTTATCAGTTTGAGAGGAGAATAACAGTGAACAAAGATATCGCTTTACGTTCTTATCTGCTAGAAAATGCACCAAATATGACAGAAGAATGGTATGAGTCTTTGGACAAAAAGTCTTCTGAAGGCGTATACACCTCTAGTGACCCCGACGTCATTAAACACTTAAAAGCGCAAAACTATGAATTTCATTTATATATTAGCAACGTCTTTATAGAAGACGAAAAAAGCTTTTTTGAATCTTTTAACACGTGGCTAAATAAAGTTGCCAAAGACCAGCAGCATATCAGGACTCCCATTCAAAGTATTATTAAAGAATTTATGAACGTCCGCAAACAATACTGTGAGTATATTCGCCGATTTGCAGAACTTCATGATGACGTTACTCAGCAGCATATCGATATGTGGAATGAAAAAGTAGTAAGGGTATTTGATATTATTATTTTGAAATTCATCACAGAAGCGCAGGAATATGCATCCAACCGCCTCCGCTCTCAGCAGGAAATGATTCATGAATTAAGTTCCCCTGTTATTGTGATTAAAAAAGACGTTGCTCTTTTACCGTTAGTCGGCGATATTGATACGGCAAGAGCCAAAATGATCCTAGAAAGCACGTTAAAACAGTGTGCAGAGAAGCAAATCTCTCATTTGTATATTGATTTATCAGGAGTCGTGATGATCGATACAATGGTCGCGCACGAGCTGTTTCAGCTGATAAATGCGCTTGATTTAATCGGCGTTAAATCGATTTTATCGGGCATTCGTCCTGAATTAGCCACTACTGCGATGCAGCTAGGGCTGAAATTTGATCATATACGTATTAAATCAAATCTTGCTCAAGCATTAGAAGATGATTCAAAAATTGTGATTGCTTCTAGTGCTCATTAATATTGATACAGACAAAAAACAGCCCGAGAAGGCTGTTTTTTATTTTCTATGATGAATGTTTTCAGAACCCGATTCATCTTTCGTTTTCTCTTTATTTTTCTCTTCCTTTTGTTCAAGTCTTATGTCTTCCAATGGCATAGGATCCACCGTTTCTTCTTCTTTGAAACGTTCAAATAACGTTTCATCTTGATCTGTTACACGCTGTTCCGTTTCATCTCTTTTTTTTGGTGTATTTGAAATAGATCTTTTCTGGCGTTCTCCCATCTTTTCTCCTCCTTTACTATAGGTGAAGCAATTATGTGTTCATGAAATCTCCGCCGTTAACATGAAGCGTTTGACCCGTCATATAAGATGAATCATTTGAAGCTAGCAGTACATAGCAGCCTACGTGTTCTACAGGATGCCCAGGTCTGCCCATCGGCGTATCTGTACCGAATTCTCCTACTTTATCACTTGAGAAAGTAGACGGGATAAGCGGTGTCCAGATTGGTCCCGGCGCTACAGCGTTAACGCGAATGCCATCTTTGACAAGCGCTTGCGCCATACTACGCGTAAAGCCGTTGATTGCTCCTTTTGTCGCCGTATAATCGATCAGCTGAGGATTTCCACGGTAAGGATTAATTGACGTTGTATTAATGATCGCACTGCCTTTTCCTAAGTAATCAAGTGCTTTTTTCGTAAAATAAAAGTATGAATAGAAGTTCGTTTTGAACGTTCGTTCAAGCTGTTCACTCGTAATTTCCTTAATGCTTTCTTTTGGATGCTGCTCTCCTGCATTGTTCACAAGGATATCAAGCTTTCCGAGCTCACTCACCGTTTTTTCTACCGCTTCATTACAGAATGATTCGTCTCCTACGTCTCCTGCAATCAGCAAGCATCTTACACCTTCTTCTTCAATACGGGCTTTTGTTTCCTCCGCATCGCTATGTTCGTTTAAGTAAACGATTGCTACGTCCGCTCCTTCTTTAGCATAAGCAATGGATACAGCTCGTCCAATTCCGCTGTCTCCTCCGGTAACTAGCGCTACTTTTCCTTTTAATTTTCCTGTACCAATGTAATTGTCATCCTCATAAATAGGGAGAGGATTCATCTCACTTTCAATACCCGGCTGGCGGTCTTGCGTTTGTTCAGGCTGACCTTGTGTTTGTTGCTCTTGTAAATTCATTTTAATCTCCTCCTATTTTTGATGGAACTTTTTAGTATAGTCTACGTTTAGCCTTCTGTTTGGAAGTTCAAACATCTTTTTTAAAATTTATTATATTTCTATTCTTTTTTATTATCTTGGAAAATCCATAGAAAACAAGTTTAAAGTTGGAAACAAAGGCTACATGATGAGTAGAAGATGTATTTCAGAAATATCTTTTTATTAGGAGATTTGGTTGGTGTATGAAACACATTCAAGTAGCAGAAAACCAAGAGGAGGTAGCCTGCGTCATCCGTTCTTTTTTAGAGAAAGGATTTACCAGCAAAGATATTTATCTGCTGGCCTACGATAAAGAATGGGCTCACGATTTAACGGAGGCAACACATACAAAAAAATACAGAATGGCAGAGCAAGGTATTTTTGAAACGGCGGTAAATATGCTTCTTTCAAGAGAAGATGAGCTTCTTTCAAAGATGGCTTCTCTCGGCTTATCCAATCAAGAAGCAAATCGGTATAAAGAAGAAATGAAACAAGGACATATCGTGGTTATTGGCGCACAGAGTCAATCAATTCCCTACTAAAACAGCTGAAACGTTTTTTATTAGTTTATAAGGGTATTTATTAAAATAAACCATTGTCTATCAAGAAAGGAAGTTATAACGATGTTAAACTATTTGGGAATTCAGATAGGCTCTCTTTACTTTCCTACCAGTATTTTGCTTATCACGTTTCTTGTATTAATCGGCTTTTTCATTTATTTCCTCTCCAGAAGAAGAAAAAACCGCCAGGAATCACGTGAGCAATCACGCGGAAAATAAAAGAGAATGTCAATTTAAAAGCCCTTCATGCAGAAGGGCTCTTTGTACTATAAAACAGGCAGATACTTCTCATAGCGAGGGTTTACATAAAAAGGCGGACGAGGTCCTAAAAGCGGCAGCATAAAAGGTTGAGGATCAGAGTTATAGATTACTTCCACCGTCTGATTTGACCCGTCGATTAGCAATAGCTTCACTTCTTCACTGTAGTAATATCGCATGAACTCACCTTCTTTCTCGCATTCTACACTCTTTATACGTATGCATGAGAGAAAGATCTATGTCATAGAGTGAAAGAGTGATGCTCTTTAAGGAGGTTCTTTTATGTGCCCAAACAATGAATTTTATCAAGACAAGCAAGGGTATCCGATGCAGCCGAATTACGGGAAAATTACGCGCTATGAAGACGTGCCGATTACGGTTCCTGAACAGCGACAGCTTCGCCAGCCAGGGTTAGAAAGTTTGATGGTTCCGCGTCCCATTATCGAAAATCCGCATTACAAAGGCAGCGGCAAATTAAAAGGAAAGGTTGCTCTCATCACAGGAGGTGACAGCGGAATCGGAGCTGCCGCTGCAATTGCCTTCGCTAAAGAAGGAGCAAACGTCGCCATTGCTTATTTAGATGAACATGAAGACGCGAATCGAACGAAAGCACGCATTGAAGAACTCAGTCAAAAATGTATGCTGCTTCCAGGCGACGTGCGGGAAAAGCAGCACTGCAAAGACATCGTAGAAAAAACGGTAGAAACGTTCGGCCAGCTTGATATTTTGTGCAATAACGTAGGCATTCAGTTTCAGCAGCTGAGTCTTTTAGACATCACCGATGAACAGTTTGATCATACGTTCAAAGTCAATATCTACTCGCACTTTTACACGACGCGTGCCGCTCTGCCGCATTTAAAAGCTGGCAGTTCGATTATCAATACCGCCTCAATTGTGACGTATAAAGGCTATGAGCAGTTAATTGACTATACGGCAACCAAAGGAGCCATTGTCGGTTTCACTCGAGCGCTTTCCAATAGTGTGATTAAAGACGGCATTCGCGTAAACGCAGTAGCGCCGGGCCGCATTTGGACACCGCTCATTCCAGCAAGCTTTTCAGCTGACCAAGTGACACAAGTGGACAATCCGATGGAACGCCAAGGACAGCCGTTTGAACTCGCTCCGACCTACGTATATCTCGCAAGCGACGACTCACGGTTTGTCACAGGGCAAACGCTGCATGTAAACGGCGGAGAGTGGGTTTCTTCTTAAGCAGCTGGATATAAAAAAGCGTGAAGCCAGGCTCCACGCTTTTTTATTATTTATGGGATTCTTTTTGCAAAGGTGATTGTTCAATTGAACGGGTAAACCGGTAAACATCAAGTTCTTGTCCTACTTCTGAAGACAAATACCCAAACGTCGTGAAGCTATCCACAGATTCCGGTTCAAGCGATAGAGACAATAAATTGTTTTGCGGTTGAGACGTTAAGAAGACGTAGCTTCCTTTTGGGAACGTCACTGTTTTTGGCTTGATGATTGTTTGTACGTCTACATTGGGTTTGTTTTCGTAGGCTTCATTTTCAATGCGGCTGCTGACGTTATACGCCTCTACTGAAAGAGCCGTTTCTTTCGTTAACTTGAAGCCTTTTACTCCTTGTCTCTGCAGTTTTTCTGCTAAATCTTCATGTCCTGGTTTTAAAATATAAGCAGTCGGACGTTCGCGGACAAGCGTCGGCGTTGCTTTCTTTGCACTGTAGTACGTCACAGGAATCTCTTTAACAGACGCGCTTTCCACATCGACCATTTCTAACGTGGAATTTGGTATTTTTTTATTTTCACTGTTCACAACAATTGGATCATGATCATTTGCATTTTTTCCTTTTCGGACAAGCGCAGCTTTTTCTTTCGCAATCAGCGCTTTAATTTGTTTTGCGTGAGCGGCTGTTTGAGTAATCAGCTTTTCTTGCGTAGCAATTTGCGCACTCACTCGCCGCGAAAAATCTTCTCGTCCAATACCGATTCCCCTGCTTTCGACTAAAAACGAAAACGATGGATACAAGCCCAATGAATTTCGGCCGATCCGCGGTTCAACTGAGCCTTCTTCCACTTCAAGCTGTCCTTGTTTATTCACTTGAGACGTATAATATACCTCTCCTGAATATCCTTGCTTTTCAATCGCCTGAAGCGTGCTGTTTACAAACAGCTCATCAGACACGTCTCGAATTTGCTGCGGAATATTTAAGTTTCGGCCGGACTGCAGTAAAATATCGTGATACTTCCACACGCCTTCTTTACCGATATTTTTAAATCCGCTGCTGTAAGGCGTATATTCATGAGCGTCAATGACGACTTCTGGTGAAAAACGGTTAAATTCAGCTCGTATGCTCTGCACTTCCGGGCTTTCAAGCTTTATGTAGTCGCGGTTGCCATCTAAATTATTCGCTAACTGACGCTTGAATGCATAAGACCCGTCTGGATTAATGCGCGGCACAATGACAATGTTCACTTTATTTAGCACATCTTTTCCAAAGCCTTCTGTCAAACGCGTCGCCATGGCTAGTACGGATTCACCGCTTGCCGGTTCATTTCCGTGAATTTGACTTTGAAGCCAAATCGTTGGCTTTTTGGATGGTTTTCCATCCGCAAATTTCTTTTCTTTCGAAAAGTACAGTACTGGAATTTCTCGTCCTTGCTGTGACTTTCCGATGATCTTAAGCTTTACGTAAGGACTTTTATGAGCAAGCTTTTGGACATAGCTCATCATTTCTTCTTGAGTCGTAAATGCGTCTTGTCCTTTTATAAATGCCGGCGTCTCTTCATCAACCTTTATTTCTGGATAAAGCGCTTTAATTTTTTCCGGCTGGCTATAGTCTTTTCCGTAATAAGGCATCTCAGCTTGTACCGCAAGCGGCGACAGCAATAACCCAATCGACAAAAGAGCCGGCACGGCTGTCCGTTTTACACGTTTTTTCATTCATTTACTCCTCCCCATCCCCTTGGCTAGACATTTTAAATTTTTTAAATATTTAAAATGTTACATAAATAATTATACCGTTTAAGGAAATAACTTCAAGATGAGAGAGCTGAACCTTTTTGACTATTTTTAGTTTGTGATACTAATGCGGTTTTATAAAAAAACTCTCTCCATGAGGAAAGAGTTATTCTATAACAAAGTCCGCTTCTGCTTTTACCACTCCGTTTACAATAACGGAAAGCGTATGCGTACCCCTATAATGTTTTCTTGTACTTAAATCTTTAAACGCATGCTTTTTTGTGACTGTAAGCGTTTGGCCTGCTTTCGCTTGAACATTTTTTAGCATAAACACTTTTTGACTGCGATTTCCTTTTGCTTTTATGTAATGAATTCCATACTCTATTCGAAGCGGCATGTTTTTTTCTACCGATAATTCAAAGGAAAAGTCAATGCTATCACCAATCGTAATAGTATGCGGCTGCAAGCTAAGCTGTGTGACATTCACTCCCGGATCATCTCCATAGCCAAAAAGAGACAGAGCTTCAGGATCTCCTTTTTTCAGCAGTGAACGACACGCATGTTTGACAATCCAGTCAGTTTTAACGTCTTCACCGTACCATCTTTTCATAACATCAAGCATCCAATTTTTCTCTATGTATGAAATATCATTTAAGTGATTGGCTACGCTTTTGCGGACATATAGTGATTCATCGCGTTTTAGCTGTTCTAAAATCGGCAGCGTTTGCTTCGGGTCCTGCTTTAATTCAGGTACTGATTGTCCCCATGGAAGTCTAGGACGACTCCCTTCGCTTGCTAATCTTCGAATATGATGATTTTGATGCTCCGCCCAATCAATCATTTGCTCAAGCATTCGATTTTTATCTTGAATTAAAAACGGACGCACTGCAAATTCTGACGTGGAAAACGGCGTAAAAAAAGCGAGTGCTTTCATTGAAGCTTCCCAAGCATTCAACCCGTAAAGTTCAACGTAATCTGGAAAAATAGTGCCTTGAAGTCCTCCTACCGTTGGAGCCGCTTTATATAAAATATGAAGTGCTTCTTCATAATCCGCCGGCAGCACTTCATGCATGGAAAGTGTAATCCTTCTCATGCGCTGCTTAAGAGCTAAGTCTTCCCAATCTTGTTGGAAAACCAGCTCATGAAACGCTTTTTTATCAAATGAGCTCATTTCACGTGAAAAAGCGTCACTCAAGTGCGTAACCAATTCTTCATTAAACACGCTTTTACGTAACTCTTCAGCCATATCTATCCCTCTTTTCCCGGTACCATTTTATTTTCTTCTAAATGAAGCGCTCGCTCGTACATGCCTTTTTTAAAAATTTGCATAAACAGCTGCTTATTTTTGACTTCTTTGAATCCGTACTGACTGTACAAACCATGGGCATCTTTTGTCGCCAATAAAATTTTCCGTACGTTTTGAATCGGCTGATAGCGAATCATTTCTTGTATCAGCGCTTTTCCGAGTCCATTGCCTCGTGCATGCGGAAGAATAAACACATCCGCCAAATAAGCAAACGTCGCAAAATCTGAAATAATCCGTCCGAACCCTACTTGCTTATCACAATCATCATACACCCCAAAACAAACGGAGTGTTTGATGGACGTTTGAACAAGGTGCAATGGAATTCCTTTTGCCCAGTACGATTCATGATGAAGGTACGAGTAAACGACATCTATATCAAGCTTTTCTTTATTTGTATGTATTGTAAACTGATGATTTTCTTTCATGCTGTGCCCTCCTTGCTTCTCTATCATAGCACAAATGTTCGCAACAGAAAAAAGCCTTTTGCGGTAAAAGGCTTTTAGGCTAGTATGATGTTTTTTTAGAAACTGAAGGTTTTTTTCTATAGCGTCTTCCAACTATGTAAATAAGCGGACTGCCAATAATCGTTGGCAAAAACCAGTAAGAAAGAGCCGGAAGCTTATTTAACAGCGGAATACTATCTCCAATATTCACAAGCAGTGCGGTAACCGCTCCGATATAAGACCCCAGCATACCGCGAATATGGTGTTGAAGCCAACTTTTCCATTTTCTCTTACGTGCTGCATAGCCATACATCGCTAATCCATATGAAAACACCGCGATATAAAATAAATAAGCAATTTCATTCCATTTCCAAATTGATAAGATGATAGCGGTAGCGGCTAGGGCTGCATAAGCACCATGATACACTTCTCCCCATTTTGTATGCCGTCCTTTTGTCTTAGGCGCTAGCATAGACACCGCTCCTGAAAGCAAACAAATCATGCCGAGCCCAATATGTATACTTAATATAACTTCAAATAAATCCAACACGCTCTCTCCTTTTATGTCCTTCTCTTTTATATCTTCGGCTAACACACTTAATTTTTTAACAAAATATTCCTATTTATTTACCAACGCTTTCGCTTTAATTATTGGAAGGTTCTTTAAAGTCGGTCTGTTTTTCTATGCCACTGTGCTGGGCCTTTCTCACGTTTTTAAGCTTAAAAACCCATCACCGCTAGTGTTTCTCATTGGCTTAATCGTTTTGTTTTATTCATTGTCTCTTGCTCAAAACTATTTGGAACATGGTATGTGAAGGGTTAAAAATCGTGCCTCTTACTGTACACCTTCCGTTTCACATCGTCATACCTGCTCTTTTGCTCGTAATCGTATTTTTAAGAAATCGAAAGAATGTACAATCCATCACTGTGGAAAGCATCGCAGAAAATTCATAATATTTTAATTCCTCTATTGGTTTTAATCTCCTGAAATTATCCAATATAGTCAAGAAGCCAAAAGGAGCAACACTATGATTGGATTAATTCTTTCTATTTTAGTATTTAACGTTCTTGCCTTTAAAATGAACAAGCGCTTAACAGCAAGTCAAATTGTTCACATTTGGATGTTCACCATTGCTGCTCAGCATATCTTTGACATCTTTATTAATTTCAAGCTTCACGGCTACTGGTATTTTACACCTGATACAGACTGGCAAGGTATTTTTGCTTATACCGTTCTCATTCCGCCGGTGAACATGCTTTTGATTACCTATTATCCTTTCGCCGGGACACTCACCAAAAAAGCTTCCTATATTTTACTTTGGTCGGTTGCTGTTTTACTTTACGAAATGATAGCTCTTCTTCCTGCTCCTTGGGGGTATTTTCACTACGGATGGTGGACGTGGTGGTATTCGCTTTTCTTAAACCCAGTTTTGTTTTGGATGGTGGTGCAGTATTACAAGTGGGTGTGTAAGCTGGAGAGGAAAATAATAAAAAGCCTTTAGAGAATAAAGGCTTCTTCATCTTATTTAGCAGTAAAAATTTCTTTATCCACTAACTTATCAACATCCACTTCTTTTGACAATACATTTTCTTCTTTAAATACATCCGCTACTTTCTGTACAGCACGTATATCTTTTTCTTTAACAGGTCTTACCTCAGCATTTACCCGTCCATTAATTGTTTTCGAAACATCATTAGGTAATCTGGTGATATCGGAATATAATTTAACATATTTTTCTTTATTTTGGTTTTCCCACTCCCATGCTTTAGAAATTCTTTTAATTACGTCTTGAAGCGCTGCTTTTTTCCCAGGATCCTGCAGTGCTTTTTCTGAGGCCGTGATAAACCCTAACCCCGTATTAATTCCTTCGCCTGTACGCAATACTCTTCCGCCGTTCTTCTCAGCAATCGCTAAGTACGGATCAAAAGTAGCCCATGCTTCTAGCTGTCCTGCCTTGAAAGCTGCTGCGGCATCAGTAGGGAGAACAAACCTAATATTAACATCTTTCGTGGACAGCCCCTCTTCTTTTAACGCTTCAATTAATAAATATTGTGCAATACTGCCTTTTGCAGAAGAAACGACGACCGTTTTTCCTTTTAAATCCTTTATTGTTTTGATTGATGAATTTTTCTTAACTAATATTCCAACAGCTTTCGGAGAAGAAACGCTCGTGGCAATAATCTTTATTGGTACGTCAGATGCAGCGGCGGCTAATACAGGCGTATCTCCGGCAGGAGCTGTATCTACTGACCCTGCTTTTACTGCTTCAAATAAAGGAGCTGCTCCCTGAAAGCTTGCCCATTTTACTTTGTAAGGCGTACCTTCAAGTACTTTAGAAGCCTCTACTTTTGCCTTTGTCATTCCAGCTTGATCTCCTAATACAATCGTTACTTTGGACAAATCTACCTTCTCTTTTCCTGCTGTTTCATTTGCCTCACTGCAGCCGGATAAAATAGATGCACTTCCTATAGTAAGAATGCTTGCTACTAAAATCCGCTTACATAGGTTCCTCTTCATAAAATCTGAAGCTTTTTGCAAGGTTGTCATATGTACACATTCCCCTTTTCATCATATTTACTTAGGCATTCATACATTTGTATCAATGCCTAAGCTTTTTTATTTAGTTTAAAACATCCGGCTCTTCGTCAAGCAGCTTGTACCATAGCTGTTGAAAGTTGAACCAGCCTCCCGATGGACTGCTTACTTGTGAGTGCGTCAGAACAGCCGTTTTATGATCAATGGGAATAGGGCTTCCTGCTGCTTCAGCAAGAAGCTGAGCATGGCAAGCTCGGTCCATGGCAATAAACCAATAAGCCGCTTCGTCTACGCTATTTCCAACGGTGAGAAGTCCATGATTTCTCAAAATAACGCCTTTATATTGCTGAAGTGCATCTGCAATGCGTTCACCTTCACTTTTTTCTAAAACTACTCCCGTAAAATCATCAAATAAGCCGTGATCTTGATAGAATACACATGAGTCTTGCGTAAGCGGATCAAGCAACCTTCCCAAAGATGACCATGCTTTACCATAAAGAGAGTGAGAGTGGGCAGCAGCGATTACATCTGGTCTTGCTTGATGAATTTGCGAGTGAATCGCAATCGCCGCTTTATTAATCGGACGATCCCCTACGACAACATCTCCGCTGTGATTAACAAGATGCAAATCACTGACCTTCATTTGTCCAAAATGTACACCTAACGGATTCACCCAGTAATGATCTTTTTTCTCAGGATCTCGAACTGTTATATGCCCCGCCACCCCTTCATTAAATCCAAATTGATTAAAAATCCGAAATGCACCTGCTAATCTTTCCTTACGGTGCTGACGTTCCTCCTCTACGTTTTGAAATGTTGGCTCCTTATAAATAGACGCTGTTTTTGTTGACATATCTCATCTACCTTTCCGAATATTCAGTTTTTTTATTTTGGCACTATTTTTTCTACGTCACGATTTAATACCTTTGTCCAAAACTTTTTGACATCTATTTTTTCATTTAAAAGTGATTCTGAATAAAACGTATCTGCCACATCTTGCTCTGATTTAATTTGCTGAGTGGTAATAGGAGTAATAATACTTGGACGCTGTTCTTCACCTTCTTTTAGTGTTGTTAGTGCCTGACTAACAGGCTGATGTGTATTCGTTGCGACAACCTTCGCCCACTGCTCTTGGTTTTCTCGTGTCCATTTATGCGCTTTTTGCAATCGATTTAGCAAGTCAACCAATGCCGCTTTTTTGTTTTTATCCTCAAGGAGCTTAGGCGGCACGGTAATGAGGAAGTTTCCTGATAAAATGTCTTTACCGCTTGCTATCGTTTTTGCCCCCTTTTCATGAGCAGATATAATAGAGACACCATAGCTTGCAAATGCATCCACATTTCCTCCTAAAAGCGCTGTGAGCCCATCGGATGTAGAAAGTTCCACTGGCTTAATGTCTTTCCACTCTAATCCCGCTTCTTTTAGCAGCTTGAGCAAAAAATAATGAGCGGTTGTATTTTTCACATAAGCAACCTTTTTCCCTTTTAAGTCGGCTACGGTTTTTATTGAAGAATTTTTGGGAACAACCACTTCTTGATTTAATGTATTACCTTCTTGCACCGCAACTACCTTGAAGTTTCCATTGCCTTCAGATAAATTAGCAAAGATAGGAGGAATTTCGCTCGATAGTGAAAAATCAATATGACCTCCTGCCATCGCTTCAAGCTGAAGGTTTCCACCTTGAAATACACTATAATTAATCTTATATGGCGTATTATCCAGCCCTGCTGCTTTTAACTCTTCTTCAATACTGCTCCATCCTGTTTGCGCTACTCGTAGCGTTACATCAGAGAGCTCACTTTTTTCTGGTGCGCTAGCGGAGCTTTTTTGATCACAAGCGGTCATCAAGCATCCTATGACTATAGTAAGTAAGAGAAGCACGAACCGAAGACGAAAAGCTCGTTTTTTCATTTGACCACTGGCCCACCCCTTAACCTTCATATCTTTTTACACGCTCCTTTCATATTCTCTTCTCATTTTTAAGGAGACCAGTACGAGTTTTGAACGTCAATTTGTTTTGTAATTAATTTCATTTCTAAGAGGTCATTTGCCTGCTCTTGAAGGTCATCTGCAGCTTTTTGATTCATAAATTGAACGTCAGCTGGCTTTTTCTTCAGGATCTCTTTCCAAGTATCAACTGGAATCTTGGTAGCATCTGATACTAATTCAGCTGCTTCCTGAGGATTTTTATTAATTTCTTTTCCAACCTTTTGAAGTTCTAATACAATTTGTTTTGTTGCTTTCGGATTATCTTTCACAAATTTTTCACCAGCCACATAGAAAGAACGAAAGGAAACAAGACCAGTAGCATCTGATAACACGCGGTTCCCCTTATTTGCAGTTGTTGTAAAGTATGGTTCCCATATAACCCATGCATCTACCTGCCCTTGTGAAAAAGCAACACTTGCTTCCGGCGGATTAAGATAGACTGGCTTTATATCATCCTCTTTCAACCCTTCCGACTTCAGCGTTTTTAACAGCAAGTATTGGGAGATTGAAGCTTTATTAAACGCAATTTTCTTACCTTTAAGATCCTTAATAGTTTTGATAGACGAATCTTTCTTTACTAAAATGCCTTCAGATTCAGGTACAGAAGGTTCACTTGCAATATATACAAAATCAAGCCCTCTTGCTTTTCCAAATAAAGAAGGAGAATCACCTAAACCACCAATATCGATACCCCCTGCATTCAACGCCTCTGCTACTGCAATTCCTGTATTGAACTCATACCACTTTACTTCATATCCTAATTTTCCTAAGTTCTTTTCCAGCAGCTGCTTTTTCTTTAATAGCAGCATAGGTGCAGACTTTTGATATCCTACTTTTACGACACCTTTTCCTTCTACTGACTGATTGCCTGCTGTCTCTTTACTTCCTCCACATCCGCTTAAAGCTAGGAGCAACAGCAAAATAATGGTTGTTGCATAAAACCTTTTTTTTCGAATCATCTTAAATCTCCTCTAGCTTTTTCAGCATTTATTTTGCCTAATGACGTACTTTTTTCTTATTACTTTGCACATACTGACCGAATCGGTTCATAAAATCTCCTTCTAGCACTGAAGCACGCGTCAGTTCATGAAAAGACTCACCTGGATGACAAACTTCTTTTATTGTCTGAGTCGTATATGATGGAACGTTTGCTAAGATGCTCGCCCATTTCAAAGCACTCTTTTGGCCAGCTTCTTCATTCGCACTTAGTTCATGAACTAAACCGTAATCCAAAGCAGTTTGTCCATTTATCTTCTTACCTGACAATGCTAAAAACCGAGCTCTGGAAGAACCGATTTCGTTAACCAACCGCTGTGTCCCTAAAACCAAGCCAAACTGCGGACCGGGAAATCGAAAGTATGCTGATTCAGTGGCAATGCGTACATCGCATGAAATAGCAAGATCAGCTCCTGCTCCGAAGGCATATCTATTGACGAAAGAAATCGTGGGAACTGGAAAATGGATAAGCGTATCTAGCAGCCTCGATAGATTAGTAAAAAAATCGCTCGCTTCTTCATTGCTTAAACTTTGAATAAACTGTAAATCCACGCCTGCACTGAAAACTTTAGATACTTCACTGTTTAAAATCAGTGCACCTATTGCTTTATCCTTTGAAATATCCTGCAAGGATTGCTTGAGCTCTTCGTATAATTCTTGATTAATAGCATTAAGGTTATGAGGTGCGTGCAAGGATAGAGTGACGATTTTCTTAGATGACAGCTGACAATTAACTGTTATATTTACATATTTCATAGCTTCTCCTTCTCAACCTTTACTCGCTGGGCAGCACAACTGCACTAGGTTCAATTTCAGTTGATGGCAAGTCTGTGACTAACTCGATATTCTTGTTTTTTAAATGCTGCTGAAACTCTGCAAAACCGGTGTCGGAACTTACTCGGTAATAATGAAAACCTTTTGACTTGGCGCTGTCATAAGATAATTCACACAGCATACTAGGCGGTGCCGCTAGAACCGTTATGCCTCGACTTTCAGCCCATTTAACAACCGCTCCTCTCTTTCCTTCACTTAAATGAATAGAGGGATTTGTAACATCTTCTGTTTCTTCTGTTTCCGTATCGTATAACCGGATGATATCTCCTTCCACAATAGGAACAATTTTTTCTGTCTTGCTGTTTAATACAACGGCCACTCGCATTACAATCTTCTCCTTTTATACGGTCGTAGCATCTTCTAAAAGCGACGACGTTTCTTTTTTCATGACTCTTGCTAGCACTTTACTTTCTAGTTTTCCAAACGAATGACTACCCCTTTCACGAGGTCTCGGAAGAGGTATACGTAAATCCATCGCAATCTTTCCTTGTTCAATTAAAATAACTCGATCGGCCAGCGTAATAGCTTCTGAAACGTCATGAGTCACTAAAAGAGCCGTGAAGCGCTGTTCTTGCCAAATTCCTTCGATTAATTCCTGCATTTCGATACGCGTTAACGCATCTAATGCACCTAGCGGCTCATCCAATAGCAGCAGCTTAGGCTGAGTGGCTAACGCTCGAGCGAGTGCTACTCGCTGACGCTGCCCACCGGATAAAACAGATGGCCACTCATTTGCTCTGCTTTCTAGTCCCACTTGCTTAAGAGAAGTTAACGCCTGCTCTTTCCACTCGCCTTTTAACCCTAAACTAACACCTACATTGGCGACGATTTTCTCCCACGGCAGCAGCCTTGAATCTTGGAACATAAACCGAGCATAGGGATTGATTGAATGTAATCTTTCTCCATCTTGCGTGATTTGCCCACTTGTTTCTTTTTCTAGTCCTGCAATGTGTCTTAATAACGTGCTTTTTCCGCAACCGCTTTGCCCGACGATGGCGACGAATTCACCGGGCGCTATGTCTAAATCAATCCCTTTCAAGACTTCGACATCTCCAAAAACTTTTTTTAAATGCTGTATTTGTAATTGAATTCCTCCACCTTTATATTTCATATTCGCTCACTCCTTACTTTACGATTTTTGATAGTTTGGATTCCATTTCAATAGCTTTACTTCTAATAGCTTTGCTAAAGAATCAGCTACTTTTCCTAAAATGGCATATAGCAAAATAGCAACAATAACAATATCAATTTGCATGAATTCGCGGGCGTTCATCGCCATATAACCAATGCCAGAATCAGCTGCTACAGTTTCTGCTACAATTAATGTCAGCCACATAATCCCTAACGAATAGCGAATACCAACTAAAACGGATGGAAGAGCTCCTTTAAAAATCACTCGTACTAGAAGTTTGTTTTTGCTTAAACCATATACTTTCCCCATTTCAATTAACGATTTATCAACTGAAATGATTCCATGGTACGTATTTACATAGATAGGGAAAAATACGCCAATCGCTACTAAAAAAATCTTCGCTTCTTCTCCAATTCCTAACCATAAAATCACGAGTGGAATAAGAGCCAAATGTGGAATATTCCGAAACATTTGGATAGTTGTATCCAAATGTTTTTCCGCAACGGGATATACTCCGTTTACAATTCCCAAAATAAGACCAATACTTCCTCCAATAGCAAAACCAATAAACGCTCTGCTAAAGCTTACTTTGATATGATTAAACAGCTCTCCAGTTTGAACTAGATGAATTGCACTATATAAAATATCTAATGGAGAAGGAAGTGTTTCTTTTGATACAATGCCTGTAACCGAAAATAGTTCCCAGAATGCAACTAATAGAATTGGTAAAACCCAAGGAGCTATTCGTTTGCTATAAATGTTTGCTTGCTTGTTATTCACAATTAGACCTCCTTTGCTTTACTATCTTACAAGCGAACACTTGCTTGCTTTTCTTTTAATCGACCTTTCACTTTTGGAATAATTTCTTTCCCAATAGCTTCAATTACTTCTAAATGAGGAAATCCTCTTAGCAATACTTTTTCAAACCCCAAATCTACATACTCTACCACGCGATCGGCTATTTGCTCTGACGTTCCAACTAATGCAATAGAGTTACCGCTTAAAACTTGGGTTAATCCTGCCCAAAGATTGGGTCCGATAATAAAATCTTTTTCTTTTGATTCTTGCATTAAATCTTCTAACCTTTTATGACCGACAGATTCATCTTTTAATCTAAATTTCTTTTTACTTTCTAAGCTACTTTCACTTACTTTGCTAATTAGATTGTGGGCTTTCTCCCATGCCTTCTCTTCCGTATCTGCTGTAATAACTTGAAGAGAAACTGAGTACTTCAGCGTTCTTCCTTCTTTGGCTGCCAAGTGTTTCATTTCTTCAATTCGAAGCTTTGTATTTTCCAATGTTTCTCCCCACATCATGTAGACATCTGCTAATTTAGCAGCTACTTGTTTACCAGCTTCAGATGCTCCGCCCATAAAAATCTCAGGTCTTGGGTGTTGGACCGGCTTTGGAAAAAGAGATGCATTTTTAATGGAGTAATAGTCTCCTTGATGATTTACCACGTCTTCGGTAAATAAACGTTTTAAAATATGAACAAATTCTTCGGTTCTTTTGTAGCGTAAATGATGAGGAAGACTATCTCCATCTCTTTCTAAATCAGCCTGCGAACCTCCTGTAACCACATTAATAATAGCTCTTCCATTCGATAAATAATCGAGTGTAGCAAATTGCTTTGCAAAGACTGTTGGGCTGATAAAGCCTGGTCTTGCTGCATATAAGAATTTTAAATTTTCAGTCGATTGTATCAAAGATGAAGCTACAATTGATGCATCTAAGCATTCTGCTCCTACCGGGAGAAGTAGCGCTGAAAAACCTGTCTGCTCGGCCATTTGAGCAATTTGATGATTGTATTCAAAAGAAGGCTCAATGTCCCAGGGCACTCCAACATATTTTCCGTCTCCTGCTGTAGGAGACATTGTAAGGATTTCAACCATTTTTATTCCTCCAATATCTTATTTTTTCTATAAAAATAGTGTGTTTTAAAACAAATTTAGGCCTTTACGGATACTTTCTTCCATTCTTGTAGGACCTCATTTGTGTGTTCACCTAGTAAAGGTGGCTTTCGATACACATGAAATTCATAGCCTTTAACTTTCACGGGAAATCCTACTGTCGGTATAGATGAACCGTTTGGTAAAGGCAAATCTCTAACGATATTCAATGACTGTGCCATAGGGCTAGCTAATGCTTCAGAAAAATCATTTACCGGAGCTGATGGAACGCCTCTTTGATCAAATTCAGCAATCCACACTTCAGCTGGCTTTGTGCTGAATACCTTTTGCAAGAGGGCTGCCAGCTCTTTTTGATTTTTAGCACGTGCGGTTTGATTCACAAATCTAGGATCCGTAAACAACTCTTCTAATCCAGTTGCTTCGCATACTTCTTTCCAAAGTTTATTATTACCAGCCGCAATGACAAATGGTTTGTCACTTCCGTAGAATCCTTGATAAGGAGCATTGCGAGGGTGCGCAGTTCCTAACCGTTTCGGCGGCTGCTTGTTGCCAAAGTATTCACTCGTTTGCAAAGCTGAAATACCTAGCACACTTCCTAACATGGAGCAATCAATATGAGTACCTTCTCCTCCTTTTTGAACATTTAAAACAGCTGCTGTAATTGTGTAGGCAGCGTACAATCCAACAGCAAAATCGGCTATCGGCACACCGCATTTAACTGCTTCTCCGTCTTCTTTACCTGTGACGCTCATTAACCCGCTTATTGCTTGAACTGTTACATCAAAAGCCCCTTTATGAGCATAAGGACCTTCTTGTCCATAACCTGAAATTGAGCAATAAATTAATTTGTGATGAACGCTGGATAAACTCTCGTAATCTAGCCGAAACTTCTTTAATACTCCTGGACGAAAATTCTCTACAATTACATCAGATTGTAAACAAAGCTCCCTTAAAGTTGCTAATTGCTCTTTATCTTTAAAGTCAATGCATATACTTCTTTTATTCCGGTTTAGAGATGAAAAGTTAGCACTGTACGCTTCTTCTTCACTACTTACAAATGGTGGCCAAAGCCTCATGCCGTCTCCTCCATTTGGATTTTCGACCTTGACAACATCGGCCCCTAAATCAGCTAACAGCATTCCAGTATATGGACCGGCTGCAATTTGACCGAATTCGAGAACGCGTATACCAGATAGTGGTTGGTTACTAGATAAATTCATTTCACTTTTCCTTTCTTTTCATAATTTCACTAGCTTTTTAATTCAACTTAATCAATCAACTTACTATGTTTTCACAAAGTATATCTCACTTTTTTAGATTTGTATAATTGATAAAAACGAATAGTTGATTCAAAAAAAATGAATTGACAAAAAATGATGGCATTAAAAGTTATTCTTTATGAGCCGAATTAAATTCTCAATGGCTGTCCCATTGGTTACAGTATTGATTTTTCTTAAAATACCTGTTGTAACACCAATTTTTAGATCACAAACCTTTTTTAGTGTCGTCTCTGGCGGCGGAATCCTCACCATTACATCAGGTACTACAGCAATTCCAAATCCAGCTTGTACATATTCTTTTAATGCGGACATGCTGTTTACTTCAAGCCGAATGTCAGGACTAACACCAGCTTCCACCAACGATTTCTCCAAGCTGATTCGGTAATTGCACACAAACCCGCTCAAAAGAAGGCGTTCTCCTTTGAAATCAGCAAGCTCTACTTGATTTTTCGCAGCTAACGGATGGTTTTTAGGCACTAACAAGGATACTTCTTCAATAAAAAGCGGTTCAAATAGTGTCGTATGATCCAAATTAGGCGTATTGCAGATAGCCAAATCAAGCTCCCCTTCTTTAATCATCTTCGTTAAGTTCTGTGTATTATCAATTTGGATGCTTAGCTGAACGTTCGGATATTTTTCGTTAAACGGCAGTAAAATGCTCGGCAAACGAAAAATTGCCATGGGCTCAATAGCTCCTACCCGTACTTTACCAGCCTCTCCATGAAGCCATTGCTGCATGGTATTTTGTACGTACTCCAAATCTCTTAATAAAAGATCTGCTTTCTCATGAAAGAGCCTCCCAGCTTCTGTTAAATGTATTTTTTTTCCTCGTTCAATGAGCTTTACGCCCAAATCTGCTTCGAGTTTTTGTATTTGCATCGTAACCGTTGATTGTACGTACTTCAGCTCTTCTGCTGCTTTTTGAAAACTTCCTAAGCGCGCAATAGTTTGGAATGTTTTAATCGTTCGTAAATCCATTTACTTGCTACCTCCTCCTTTATAGCTAGCTCAAAAACCTACAGCAACTACTTCGTTACTAGTTATCTAGCAAGTAAGTTTTATCACTTCTTTAGCTATTTACTTTATAAGTCCAACCCCTTTGATGTCTATAAAAATTACATTTGAATTAGGTATTGAAATAAAACAATTCATTTTTATTGAATAATCAATTCTTTTTTTTCAATTATACAAAAGGTTCTTTTCCCTTTATCATATTAACTAAGTTTTTGGTTTCACATGACACATTTCTACTCATTAAAGTTTAAGGAGGAATAACATATGCCAATTCATTCCCCTATGAAAAGATCAATACAAGAACAAGCTTATTTATTAGCAGCTGAATTTAAGAAAACGGCCATTCAGCGCGATAAAAAAGGTGGAAATCCGAGGTGGGAGCGAGACCTTATTCGAAAAAGTGGGCTGCTGAATCTCTTAATTCCCGAAAGACTGGGCGGGATAGGGAAAACTTGGGAAGATGTGTGTGAAGTTGTACAGATTTTTGCCCAAGCAGACAGCTCGTTAGCGCATGTATACGGATATCATTTTCTTAACCTGACAACTCCTTATTTTTATGGAACACCCGAACAATCAGATTTCTATTACCAACAAACACTTCAACAAAATCTCTTTTGGGGCAATGCCTTTAACCCCATTGATTTAAATCTTTTTGCTTTAAAAAAGAATTCAAGCATTATGTTAAACGGCAAAAAGACCTTTTGTTCCGGAAGTGCAAATTCTGATTATTTAATTGTATCTAGTATTTTTGAAGAGGCCGAGGTTCCATTAATTGCAGTCATCCCAACTAACCGTCAAGGCATTGAAATTAACGATGATTGGGATCATTTTGGACAGAGGCAAACAGACAGTGGGTCCATTACATTTAAAGATGTGCCTGTTTATAAAGAAGATATTCTAGCAGCTGTTCCACCGAATGATGAATTTTTAAGCATTCGATCGACCATCGCTAATTTTCTTATCACACACATTATGTTAGGGATTACAAAAAGCGCCATCAACGAAGCCCTTCAATACATTTCAACGAAGACGAGAGCTCGTTTTGCCCAACATTCATCTGCCATAGATGACCCTTACATTCAAAGACACCTTGGACAATTCCATATTCAATATAAAGCAGCTGAATCGTTAATTTCCCAAACTACTACTGCATTTCAAGAGGCTTGGGAAAAAGGTTGGAGCATTACAGAAAAAGAAAAAACCAGCATTCAAAATTCTATAGGCATAGCTAAAGCATTTATTACTACAGCAGGATTAGATATTACCTCAAGAATCTTTGACGTCATGGGTAGCAGAGCAACGTCTAACACGTACCGCTACGATCGCTTCTGGAGAAATATTAGAACCCTATCTCTGCACGCACCTATCGATTATGAAATTCAACGCCTTGGCACCTGGACGCTGCAAAATCACAAAAAATATTTTGACTTGGAGGAAGATCAATGACTGTTTCAACACACATTACAGAATTAGAAATTGCTATTCGTAACATCTTACAGCAAACAAGCTTAGAAAAAGAAATTGTGAAGCAACTCAAACCTCACTTTGACTTATTTTTAAAAACAAAAGATTTATTGCCCGCTACATATAAACAGCCTAAGAAAAATAAATATAGCCAGTTCTTGTTGTACAAACCAGAGGATGAAGCTTTTTCAATCGTTGGTTTCGTATGGGGATCTGGACAAACCGCTCCTATACACGATCATTTAGTATGGGGATTGGTTGGGATATATGAGGGAGCAATTGAGGAAACCAGATATAGAAGAGTTAAAGGCTCTCAAGGCGACTACACCTTAGAGAAAGTGGAGGTAGTGACAGCCAAAGCTCAGGATATTTCGTATGTGTATCCACCAAATGCAGATATACATAGTGTACGTAATCCATTTGCTGAACCAGCTATTACTATTCATCTTTATGGAACAGATATCGGCTCACAGGAAAGGCATATTTATGATGAATTTGCTTCCCCTAAAAATATTGTGACAGCTCATGAAAATGACGTACCACTGTACACGTGATATTAGATCGTAAAGCAAATGTAAAAGGCAGTCCGAATCAAATGGACTGCCTTTGATGTGCTACTCTGAATCCTTCTTCTCCCTCACAAACTCCACCACAGGCCCCACAATAATACAAATCCCTGCGATAATCAGCCAGCCAAACGCAAGATACGTCCAGCCTTTAAAAAATGAAAGCGTATATTGATAGCCTGTTAAAAACATGACGCCTGGAAACAAGAGGACAAATAAGAATGTAAGTCCCAGCGCCCAGCGCGTACATAGCTTTGCGTCTTTATTTAACTGTTGTTGTGGATCCATAAGCCACTTCCTCTCTTAATGGTTCATCTCCATGTTCATCAAAGCTTTTGAATTTGTCTTTTAGTTCATCAAAGTCAAATTCTTTTTTAGCAAGTAAGCCGTGTCCGATTGATATAATCCCGCTGATGATAAAAACAGTAGAATTTCCAATAAGCATTGGATACAGTCCGCCAAGGGCTTCTACATTAATGTGGCCGTTAATCAAGTAAGCAGATGTATTCCATGCAACAACGCCACCAATCATCCCTAATAAAGCGCCGTAAAATGCACCTGTGTTCGTCGCTTTTCTCCACATTAGTCCAAGCGTAACGGGAATAACGGCTCCGCTGACGAAAATGCCCATGGCCATATACACAAACCCAAGGCTAATTCCTAAGTAAAACAATAAAATTGAAAACACGCCCATCGCAAGCCCGAATCCAAGCGTCACTTTTCGAGACGTACTTAAGATTTTTTTGCTGCTTGCTTTTGGATTGATGGAACGCAAGTAAATGTCCGTTACGATAATATTCGTAATCGCCGTTAATTCAGCCGCTCCTGTCGACATTACCGCCATAAACAGCATCGTTAAAAACAAAATAGAACCTAGATTTCCAAGCACGTGTGACGCCATAACGGGCGCGATGGAATCCGGTGAATCAACAGCAATTCCAAGACCAGCCGCACTTACGCCGAGGAAAGTCGCAACAGCAAAAGGAATTGAAAACCAGGCAATTCCGCCGTAAATATACGCTTTTGACGCAGCGCTGTTTTTACTTGCGATGGCACGCTGCCAGTAAGCTTGATCCACAAAAACTGTACCAAAGTTCCCAATAATATTAATCATTCCAAACAGAAGGCCCGGCACCGATGCCATTGTGAGCATATGCTGTGACGAAGGCAGATTTTTCAGCCCTTCGTACACACTAGTTACGCCGAACTTATAATAGACGGCAGCAGCAAAAATAAATAAAATAACGAAAATAAAAACGGTGTTAAAATAATCAGCCACAAATGAGGCTTTTAAACCGCCAATCATGGTGTAGATGGTAAACGTAAGAGGAATTAAAAAAGCGGCAACAAAAATATTCATTCCGGTGAGAGAATTTAAAGCAATGGCTCCTCCTAAAATAACCATGGCGGTCACAATAATATTTGTCATAAGAGCAAAGCCAAGCATTAAACGATGATTTTTCACGTCGAAGCGCTGTGCAATAAATTCCAAAAACGTATGAGCGTTCGGTGCTTTTTTCTTTAGGTTAATCGCTACAATTGCAAACAGCAAAATTTGAATGCTTGCTCCCGCTGCATACCAATACGGTCCGCTAATTCCGTACTGATAGCCTGTGGAAGAAGACATCATTAGCGTAGCCGCCCATGTCCATGCGGCAATAATGGACGCACTCGCCAGCCCAACCCCTACATTTCTTCCGGCTGTACTAAACTGTTCAGCCGTCATTTCCTTTCCTTGACGGCGCTGCATCATGATTGTAACGGCCGTAAATCCGCCTCCAAAAATCAGTAAAATCAAATACCCGACGCTTGATGACAGCATCTCATTCATCCCCTTCCTCCAATGTTAGTTTTACTAACATAATTATGTAAATAAAAGTAACATTTGTTAATAAAATACCACGTCATAAAATTATTAACAATACTGTATTTTCTGATTATTTGAGAGTATAATTAGATATTTTCTCCTTTTACACAAAAAAACCGGCACATTCGCACCGGCTTAAGCGTAAATTTTCGTTTTCAACGTGTTTTGTTTCCTTACTCTCAATAATATAAAAAAACGATAACCGCACGGGCTATCGTTTTTTTTATTATTGAGATACCATTACTTTTTGGCGAACGTGCTCTAAGTGATCACGAACCGCTTCTGCTGCTTCTTCTGGCTCTCCATTTTTAATCGCTTCAAAAATGCGCTCATGGTCGGCATCCGTTTGTTTGCGATTTTCTTTTTGGCTTTTGTTTAACGAATAAGCAAGCGCTTTTCGATACAAATGACCTAAATCTTCTACTGCATGAAGAAGGAATGAATTATGAGCGGCTTTTACAATATCATGGTGAAAACGATAGTCCGCTTCATGTCCAATTTCTTCACTGTTGTGAACCGTCTTTTTAAACGCTTCTAACGATTCTTTAATTTCAATGAGTTCTTCATCTGTACGGCGAAGCGCAGCTAGGCTTGCAGCTTGCGACTCAATGATAATACGCATTTCAATTAATTCAAGAACCTGATCTGCTTCAACCATTTCAAACGTCATTGGATCAAGCATGCCAACTAAGTTTACACGCTTTACGTAGCTTCCTCCCCCTTGTCTTGATTCAATCAATCCACTAGCAGAAAGAACGCTTAGCGCTTCACGAATTGGTGCACGGCTAACTCCAAACATTTTTGACAATTCATGTTCCGACGGCAAACGAGATTCTGGCGGGAACGTTTTCTCTTTAATCATCTTTTTTAATTGATCAAGCACTTGACTAGACACTTTTTTACGCTCAATAGGTACAAACATACTTCTATTCCTCCTCCAAGTAATTATCTCTCTCTCTTTTTTTAGTGTTCATCGGCTCCAGTATAACTGTGTGTATTCCGATTTATGTAAACGCTTCAATCTTTGTATTACAAGTATACATTATTTCAATTCAAATGTGTTGATAAAATTTTACTATTATTGTTATTATACCATGAAAACAAGTTATAAATGAATAACGATTCATGTTTTTTTGATATACTACCATCATCTTACATATAATCCATATACAATCATAATCGACGCATCCACTAGCGCATGGCTAATGATACTCGCTTCGACGCTATATCGCTCTCTTGTATATGCCCACATCAGACCTGCTGAAAAGACGCCCGTTACTGAAATCCAATGAAACGGAAAAACAAAAACAGGGAGAATAATGAACACGTGATAAAATGTATAAAAGCTTGATGTAACAACACTTGAAGCAAGTACGGATATACGCTTTTTTACTTTATTTTGTATATACACCCGCCAATACATTTCTTCTAAAACAGGATTAATAAAAATCAAAATGACGGCTAAAATGGTAACTTTCCATCCGCTAAATCCCCATATTTGCAAAACCCCTTGCATACTTTCTTCATGAAAGATTTTACCAGAAAAAAGTATACTACTTCCAATTATAGCAGCGGCACATAGAACTCCGCTAAGAGTTCCCACATACAGAGATTTTTTTGCAAGCGCTACTTTTACGTTAATTTTATTATTTGCATATAAAATCATAAACATCCAGCCGTAAAAGCAAACAAATGTTACCAACACATTTTGGATAAGCCACAAACCGAAAAAAACAAAGATTGTTGGCATGAACAGCAAAAACAAAAATTTTATCATGTTTATGGCGCACCTTCTTTAAAAGCGGCTTTTCTTTTACCTAGTAAACCTTTCACATTCAAAAGATTTACTATCTTTCATCTTATAAAAGTCCAGTGGTATTTTCAATTATTTTTTAATTCCCGCTCCAGCTCACGAAGACTTTCAGCAAGCTTTTTCTTTTCTTCTTCAAAATGAGCATCGTCTTTAAAAACATGGTTTGGAAGCTCTGTCTCTTCATTTTCTCTTAGCCAATCAGGCGTCAATTCCTTGCGAATGACACGCTTATTATTAACATAGGAAAGCGGCTTTTCAGTCTGCTGATTCGCAAGCGCTCGCTGTGATGTTAAATAATGCTTATGAAAAAGATGCTGTTTGATATAGGCAAATGCTCGAATGGTATCACCTCTGTATTTAGGCACGTAGTAATCAAAGGCTTCATGCAGTCCAGATAGCGCATTTTCTATAGATATTTCGCTTTTTGCAACTTCGTACATATGCTTCAAATCACTCGCTGAAGGATACACTCCTCGGTTTCTTCGAGCAATAAAAGCTGCTTCTAACGTTTGTACGTAAGCGTCATGCGCGTCTTCTTCTCTTTTTATTTGATTTGTATTTTCTGCTGTAGTCTCTGTTAATGAAGCCGTCACTGTGACAGTCTCCGCTGCTTCAATTTGACTATTCCCTTCTGTCAAATTGACATCTTCGAGCTCTTCAAACTCACTGCTTGGCATAAGCTCTTCTAGTTTCTTGTAATCAATTCGGTACCAGACCGTGTTGTTAAATTTAGAGCGATTGTACTTTCCTTTTATAATCAGACCTTCTTTTTCAAGCTTTGAAATGATGCGTTGAATCGTTGAAAGCGACCAAAACGGAAACTGCTGCAGCCACTGCTGATTTGTATTGTATACCCACGTGTATCCGTCCTGCACGTTAACGCTTTTTTCAAGCCAGTAGTGAAGCTGCTGAAGAAACAGCGCTCCGTTCACTCCTACTTTGACCGCAAGCGCTGGCAGCACGATTAACGGCTGATCTTTTAATAATAATTTACTCATCACGTCATCTCCTTTGTTATGTAAAACGGCTACTATATATATAAGCAAAAAAGGAAAAATCGGGGATGCCCGCGTAAAAATTATGTTAAAATATAGAAAAAAAAACGAGGTGAGCATATGATACGTCAAGGCAGAATTGGTGATGAAGCAGGCATTGCTAATGTACACGTAAACAGCTGGAAATCGACTTATAAAGGACTTGTTCCGGATTCTTTTTTAGATTCGTTGAACGCTGAAAAGCGAAAAGCGCTCTGGAAAAAGCAGTTGGAGTCAAATTCTGTTTTTGTTGCAGAAGAAAATGGACAGATTGTCGGCTTTGCTTCTTATGGTAAAGAGAGAACCAAAAAGTACCCTTCCTATATCGGAGAGCTGTCTGCAATGTATTTACTTGCAGAGCATCAGCGAAAAGGAATTGGAAAAGCGCTCATGCATGAAGTGGCGCAAGAGTTGGTAAACCAAAATATACATACGATGCTCACATGGGCTTTTGAACAAAACAGCGCCTGTCATTTTTATGAAGCTCTTGGCGGAAAAAGAATCGATCGAGCTGACGTTATCATTGATGGCAGATCTCTATCTGAAGTAGCTTTTGGATGGGACACGCTTAAAAATTTGTAAGACAACTCTCTGGACAGATTTTTTCCTTCACGGTAAACTAGTTAGTTGGTATAAAAAGAAAGGATGACTTACCGTGAGGAATTCTACTTATCGAAACATTATTTTGCTAGTTCTTTGCGTAACAGCAGGTATTGTGGATGTGATTGGATACTTAAGCCTTGGTCATATCTTTACCGCAAATATGACTGGAAATATCGTCCTGCTTGGATTAGCAATCGGAAACTCCCTTGAAACCACTGTTTTTCACTCCCTGACAGCTTTAGGAGGTTTTATTGTAGGAGTTGTAGGCGCTGCGATCCTTGTGGGAAACAAAGAAAAAACGTTTTGGCCTAAAGCCGTAACAATCGCGCTTGGAATTGAAGGATTGATTTTACTTGTTTTTGCACTTTTATCTTCGTTTTCTCCTTCTTTACACTTAACTTACTTGTTTATTTTCTTATTAAGCTCAGCAATGGGCCTTCAAACAACGGCTGCTCGAAAGCTTGGCGTAGCCGGAATTTCAACAACCGTATTAACGGGGACGCTTGCTAATTTCTTTGAAGACGTAACGGCGCGTTTGCGCAGCTCTCGCTACCGTAAAACGTTTACAACCGATGCGATTCTCCGCGCGTTGTCTCTTGTATTTTACTGCTTTGGAGCTGTTATCGCCGCACTTGCAGAGCCTGCTTATAAATTTGAAATTATTTGGCTGCCAATTGTTATTCTGTTAGCCATTATTATTTTTGTCAGCACCAAGTTTCGCTCTGCTTCAGAAAAAAATAATATAAAAAACCCGTTTCGATAAAGAAACGGGTCTTTTATTTTCCTGATAGTGCCGATAGAACGCCAATAATGACTGCTGCTACAGGTCCTACAATGAATAGTCCAATTAAAATCGATCGTATGGCTTCCCCTAATGGCCGCAAAGCGCTTTGCTTGAACTCTGCTTTTTCCACTCTTTTCTCTAGGTGTTCGACTCTTTGCTGAAGCTTCGCTAATTCATGTGCAACATCTACTTGTTCACTCATGGCTTAAGCTCCTTTTTACTCTACATTACCATATACTTCCTTACCAAAACTACTATTTGTTTGTGATAACTTCGATGCCAATTTCGCGGTAAGCATTTAACACGGTTTCGTTCACATGTTCTTCTGTAATCAGCCAATCTAGTGAGTTGGCTGAACTGAACGTGTATGTTGAAGACGTATTGAGCTTTTTAGCTGTCACAATAGCCGCTACTTCACTCGCACTTTTTATCATTTGGCTTTTGATGTGCATTTCTTCAAGCAGCGGAATGCTCATGCCGATTTTAGGATCAATTGCGTACACACCTAAAAAACAAAGATCCGCTCGAATTTGCTTAAGCGTATCAACCACGCTTTGTCCTACTGTGACCATTGATTCTTTTCGAAACGTTCCTCCAAGAGAAACAACTTCTACAAAAGCATGTTCTGCTAGTGCAACGGTAATTAACGGACTGTTTGTAATGACCGTAACGTTTAAATTCTTTGGAAAAGCTTTGACGAGCTGAATATTTGTTGTACTTCCGTCCATCAGCAGCACTTGTCCGTCTTTAATTAACGGAAGTGCCGCAACAGCAAGTGAATGCTTAACATCCATCAATTCGTGTTTTCGCTCTTTGTAATCAACCGCAGACGTTGAACGCGGAAGCGCTCCTCCATGTACGCGCTGCAGCAGACCAAGCGCATCCATTTCCCGCAGATCTCTGCGGATTGTATCTTCTGAAACATTCAGCGTTTGGCTAAGCGTAGTGGCCACAATTCGACCTTCTTTTTCTAGCAAATTCATAATTTGTTTGCGTCTTTCTTGTTTTAACATTGCTTGTTCACCTGTTTTCTTTCTGCTTTTTACTTTATTATACTTGTTTCTTTTGTAAAAACAACGTAAAAACGCTTGATTATCATTGTTTTTTCGTTTATTGTAGTATAAACAAGATGAAACATGCAAAAACAAGTATAAATAGCCAAGGGGAGATTTTATATGAAGATGATTTTTACAGACTTGGATGGAACGCTTCTAAATAGCAATAGTGAAATTAGCCCAATCAATGCAGAAGCCATTAAAAAAGCTCAAAAACACGGAGTTGAAGTCGTGGTTGCCACAGGACGCGCTTACTTCGACGTACAGGAAATTTTAAAAAAAGCTGAGCTTTCAGATGTCTGGGTGATTGCCGCAAACGGAGCTACTATTCATGACCCGAACGGACAGCTAAGACATTCTGTCCCGATTGATGTACATCACGTAAAAGAAGCGCTTCAGTGGCTGGACGCGCACGAATTTTATTATGAAGTATTTGCCGAACATGCGATTTATACGCCAAACTCGGGCCGAGAGCTGCTGGCCATTGAAATTGACCGGGTAAAAAGCGCCAATAAAAACGTGGACGAAGAAAAGCTTCATCACGCGGCAGCTAAACAATACAGCCAAACGGGATTTGCCTTTGTCGCATCCTATGAAGATATTTTAAATACAAACGCTGAGCTTTATAACGTATTAGCTTTTTCATTTGATGATGAAAAACGAAAAAAAGGCTGGAATCATTTTAGCAAGCAGCACGACATGACGCTTGTATCTTCCGCTGATCATAACTTTGAACTTGAACATAAAGATGCGTCAAAAGGAAACGCATTAAAATATGTTGTAAAAGAGCTCGGCGGCTCTCTTCATGATAGCATTGCCATTGGAGACAGCTTTAACGACGTGTCGATGCTTCAAACGGCTGGAACAGGTATTGCCATGGCAAATGCGCACGCCGAGATTAAAGCGCTAGCTGATGATGTCACATTAACGAACGATGAAAACGGAGTAGCTTCCGTTATTGAAAAAGTGTTAGAAACACAGCTAGAAGCTCATTAAAAAAAACGCTTGGCAAATGCCAAGCGTTTTTAAATCGTCATGCGGTAAATACCGACAAACCAGCTGAACAGCGCAACTAAAAATAAAATCCATGCGCTGCTTTTCTTTCTCTTTTGCCACTCAATTGCACCTAAAACTAGCATGGTACACCCCAGCAGTATATTTAAATACGAAAGGAGTTGGTAGCTGTGAGTGAGCATGATATAAAGAGCTAGTCCAACGGTAACAACAGAAAGAATAACCTGTAATGCTTTTAACAAAAAATCTCTCCTTACTTGTAATTCACTTCTTCATTCACACACGTCACTAAAGGCTTTTTCTCAAGACCTAAAAGCAAGTTCTCGACTGCTAAATCTGCCATTCGATTGCGCGTTTCGTACGTAGCACTTCCAATATGCGGTGTCACTAACACATTTGAAAGCTGCAGCAGCTTATGATCTGCTGGAAGTGGTTCTGGGTCTGTTACATCTAGAGCGGCATACGCAATTTCTTCATTTTTCAGCGCTTCATACAGAGCTTCAGTGTCCACTAATCCTCCGCGCGCTGCGTTTACAAAATAAGCGCTGTTTTTCATTGCTTTAAATTCGGCTTCTCCGAACATGCCTTTGCTTTCATTTGAAAGCGGCACTAAGCATACGATACAGTCAGCTGTGTGAAGCAGTTCTTCAAACGAAAGATATACGGCATCAAGCTCTTTTTCTGCTTCATGCTTGCGGCTTCGGTTGTGATAAACAATGTTCATACCCGATGCTTTTGCTCGTCTCGCAACGGCGCTTCCGATATCTCCCATTCCAACAATACCAAGTGTTTTTCCAAATAAATCGACGCCGAATACCGTTTCCCAGTTTCCTTGTTTCACTTTTTCATAGCCTTCATGAATGCGGCGGGCTGCCGACAGCAAGAGACCAAACGTTAAATCAGCCGTTGCTTCTACTAACACGCCTGGCGTATTGCTAAACGGCACGCCTTTTTTCGTACATGCTTCGACATCTACACTGTCATACCCCACGCCTGATTGAGAAATAACGCGCAGGTTCGGCGCTGCTTCTAATAGCTCTTCATCCACTGTGATGTGCCCGATATTAAAAAAGCCGTCGGCATCATGAAGCCAATCGCGCAGCGTTTCTTGTGGAATTTTCCCTTCCCCTTCCCACATTTGAATGTCACAGTGCTCCGCTAGCTTTTCGTAAGCATTTGGCCACGTTTTTCCAGACATAACGACTTTGTATTTCCCCATGTTTATCTCTCCTTTTCCTTGTTCACTCATATGTATGAATAGTAACTAGCTATCCTATCATAAGCCTACTACAAAGATGAAACTTTTTCCATTCACTAATCTTATTTATAGTAAGGGAGAATACGAATGTTTGAAGATGAAATCATATTTGAAAATAACCCGTCGGGAGATGAAATTGTTTTTGAAGGTGATGCGCCCGATGACTTAAGCGGAGGCGCTTTTTTTCCAGACGATGCGTTATTTAACGGAATGCCTACGTTTGTTATGCTGTTTTTTGTTATTATTATTGGCATTTTTTTATTTTCTATTTTTAAAGGAATCAGCACGTGGAGCAAAAATGAGCAGTCTCCTCGTCTATCTGTAAAAGCAAAAATTACGGGCAAACGGACAAACGTCCACCGCCACAACAGTCACGCTCACGAACATCTTCATTCTCACACGTCTACAACCTACTACGTAACCTTTGAGTTTGAAAGCACCGATCGCTCTGAATTTATTATTTCAGGCAGCGAATACGGCAGGCTTGCAGAAGGCGACGAAGGAATGCTGACGTTTCAAGGAACTCGTTTTTTGGATTTTCAAAGGCGTCAAAATGAAGAACATGCAGATGCTTAGCTAATGACCTCTTTCTTTTAGAGATCTTTTTTACTGTACATAAACATTCATGTAGCAAACGACCTATTTGTGCCCTTTTTACATTGTAGAAGAACTTTAATCAGTATAAAAACATACCGTGTAACACATTCATTTAAATAGGCAGGTGATTTTATGTATTCTCCTTATTCAGAGAGCGGCATCTGCTATGGACATTTCGGGGAAGCCCCTCATTCGCACCCTATTCAAACGCTGCTTACGCAGTACTGGCACCAAACCCACTATCCGGGCCCTCACAAAAAATATGTTCACGTGTATTATCTCAACCCATCTACTTTTCATTACTATTCAACCTATTAAGATGTTTTTTGTAAAAAAATGGTGACTAACAAACCTTTTAATTGTAAAATTAATCCATATACTTATTTGTAGGGAAAGGAGGTTAAAAAACAGTGCGTAATCATACAACAAAAAATAGTGTAGTCATTACCACCTTACTTTCTGCCTTATTTTTCTGCTTTATCTTGGTTCTTGGTTCACTTTCTCCTCTAGCGGATTCAGGCCCAAACGTTAATACGTTCGGTTCAGTGGGGCTGTGGTTATCTCTTGGTATGGTTCTGTTTTTATATTTGTTGCCTCTAGCTTTTTATATGGCAGGAATCAATTTCTTAAAATTTGTGATGGCCGCTTTTTGTAGCATCGGACTTTTAATAGCTGCTAGTACTCTATTACTAATGCCGGCTCTGTTTTTATTTGGGTTAGAAAATTTCTCAGGAAACTTACCTTCAATCATAGGTGTAATGATTTCTTGTTTAGGCTTACTGATCACGAATATTGTGTGGTTTGTTGTTGCGTTTAAAAGACCGTCGGCCACCGTACAGGAAAGCATGTAATATGGTTAGAGGACTTAGACTGATGAAGAGGAGCAGCTACTGCTCCTCTTTTTCTAACTCCGTAGGCAAAAAGTGCAGATACATATCCAAGCAGTCTTCGTGCTGAGACAATACGTTCATCGTTTCTTTATGAGGTTTCGTATAAATAACCGGATAGTCCACTTCATCCGATGCAGGATTTACTGGAAAAGCTAATTTTTCTTTTTTTAGCGAAAAGTCGGCCTGCACTCCTTCTTTATTTCCTCTCGCGTCTAATCGAATCCATCTATCTTCGCTTTTGATGTAGACAGCATTTAACGCATGAATACAGTAGCCTGTGTCTATCGTATCTCCAAGTATCAATCTTTGATAACAAAAGCCTGTCGGAATCCCTTCTGCACGCAGCAAAGCGGCTAATAGATTACACTTGCTGTAACAAATCCCTTCCTTTTCTTCTAAAGCCTCTGAAGCAGTTTTCGTGATGCGTCTACTTTGAATATCCCATGAATGAGAAACTTCATCTCTCACAAACTCATATGCTTTTTTTATGTACCCTAGTGAAGAGTGAGGCAACTCACTTTTAAGTTCACGAACCTTTTGTTGAATCAAAGGGTGTGTAAAGTTCACCTCTGGAAGTTCTTGCATGTAGTCTTCTTTTTCCAACGATTCACAAACTAATTTCATTTACTTTTTTCCTCCTCTTACGTCTTGAAGTGTTTTTTTATTCATAATATTGAATTTTATTACATATTTTCATATAATGAAAGACAAATTAAACGGAGAACGATAGTAGATACGAGATTGAAAGAGGTTTTGTTTTTGGTGACGTTATTTTTAGCAAATGTGTTACTTGGTCTTTCCATCGCGCTTCCCGTTGGCACAGTGACGATTGAAATGACAAAGCAAGGTTTAAAAAATGGTTTTCTTCACGGATGGGTTGTCGGACTTGGGGGCATGACGGTTGATTTATTACTAATTGTGCTCCTTTATTCTGGACTGGCTTCTTTTTTATCGGCTCCTTTTATACAACTGATTATGTGGCTTGTAGGAGCGCTTTTTTTACTCTATATTGGCTACGACAGCATTAAGCATGCAGATCATGATATAACAGCTCCTGGAGAACATGTAAAAAAGTCCTTTGCATCTTCTTATGTGAACGGTATCTTTGTTGCCATTTCTCCTAGCAATCTCATTTTTTGGCTGAGCGTGTTTGGGACGGTGCTGACAAATTCCCTTCAATCCTCTCATTCTTTTCATTTCCTGCTGATTGCCGCAGGAATATTAACGGGGATTTTAATTCATGACCTAGGCTTAATGACGATTGTCTCTGGAACTAGAAAAGTGCTGAATCAGCTTTATATCAAATGGGTTTCTGTTGCGGCTGGATGTATATTAATTGGCTTTTCATGCTACTTTCTTTATCGTTTCATTGGGAATCTGCGCATGTACTTTTAATTTTTCTACATACTTTATGACTTATAATGCCCCCTCTCTGTCTAGTACAAAGAGGGGGTTTTTATGATCTAGTCGTGACTATTAGACAAAAAGTTCACAATTTCGTCACATTTCTATTGATTTTTTTCTCTTTTTATACGAAAATATAAAAAAGGGAGGAAATATCATGAAAATCAAAAAAGCACTTCGCATCTTTATTGGATCCAACGTTCTTGTATTATTAACATTCGGCCTTCTTCCAGCACTATTGGTTAACCCTGATATTGACCTAATACAATCATTTATTAATTATATAGGCAAGGATTAATTCCGCTTTAAATAATCAAAATTTTCAATCTATTACTTTAATAAAAAAAAGACAGCCTGCGCTGTCTTTTTTAGTAGGTTCGAAAAAGCTTATGGTACTTTTCCCTATCAATACAAGGTTTATTTAGTTGAAAACAGCTTTTTAACGTCTATTTTTTGATCTTTAACGATAGTATACGTATATTGCTTTTTACTTTTAAAGTTAAATGCTTTTATGTAATCATCATCGTAAATTGTGAAGCCGTAAGCATCTTTTCCATTTTCAATGATTTTTACCCAGTAAGCCTGGTCAAACTTCGGATCGCGTTCCTTGCTTTTTTTTACTTCCACTTGCGACAAAGAATGTACGATTTGCTTCATATTCTTTTTATCGTCTACCACACGTTTCCCTTCGTCCGTATCTATTTCCATACGCGTAACGTTTGTTTCGTCTATTTTTATTACATCTTTTAACTGATAGGTTTTTCCTGTATATGTAAAGTAAAATACTACAATAAATAGAAGTACGCATATAATAACTGCTCTTTTTTTCAAAAGAAGCCTCCTTTTCTACATCACTTTGCATCTATGAGGTTTTATATTGTATAGCCTCCTGCTTTTAGGTGATGCATCTTTTTATTACTCCAGTTCCGCATCCCTTTAGTAGAATGCTGCTCCCTACAAGCAAGCTATATATTAATCCCGGAACAGGAAGTATTAACGTTACCATCAACAGTAACATTCCCGTGCTTGTAAGAGCTACTCCTGCAACTCGATTTTCCATTCATCTCACCACCATCGCTCTGTAAATCTTTTTTATATGAAGTGATAGAAGTATTATTAATCTTCTACTTACTTATGTATTGTTCGCTTATAAGACAGAAGTGTCAAAACGCCTACTAGTAAGATCGTTGCTTCACATTACCTTCTCCTTTTTAACTAAATCATGATTTTCTAAATAAAAACAGCTCATCTACTGTTGCTTCCAGCTCTTCGGCCAGTTGAAAAGCAAGCGTCAAGCTTGGATCATACTTATTGTTTTCAATTGCATTAATCGTTTGTCTCGATACGCCGCATACTTTTGCCAGTTCATCTTGAGACATTCGTTTGATTTTACGCAGTTCTTTAATTCGGTTTTCCACCATTCATCACTCATCTCTAAAATGTAAAAAACTTTTTACATCCATATCTTATATTATCTTCCTTGTTTTTGTCAAATATGTTTGACAAATTAGTGTCTCTTACATACCTACTACTATATGCATTCGTTAAACCTAATAAAAAAAGCACAAATTCCTTAAAGGAGAACTTGTGCTTTTCATGAAAATTAAAGCTTTTTACTCATATTAAACCACTGCACGCCTGCATGCTGAGACTCTGCAGCTCCTTGGTTCACATACCCGTTTTTTTCGTAAAAAGGAATCAATTCTTCTTTACATGTTAATGTAACCGTTAAGCGCTGTTTGTCCCGCGCTTGTTTCTCAAACGCTCCTAGCAGCATACTGGCAATTCCTTTATGATGATGCTGTGGATTTACTACAATGCCTAAAATACTTTGATGACCGCCTGTCTCAGGGTTGGAAATCGTTTTTTCAAACAAATCATCTGTGATAAACGGCGCTGAAATAACGGGTCCGTTCACATATCCAATCATTTCTTCATTTTCTTCCACAACGATAAACGTATCAGGCATGGTTTTAATCCGCGTGATAAACGCGTCTTTTGAGGCAGCTTCTTCAGGTGTAAAACCTTTGTTTTCTAATGTAATTAATTGTTTTAAATCATTTTCCTGCACTTGTCTTATAATCATTGGAACGTTTCCTTTCATTTAAAAGCTACTATTATATATAACTATCTCTTTCTACTATATATAAAAACGTTCAAACAAAAAAGGATTGACCTCTGCATAATACAGAATTCAATCCTACTTCATTTTTTAATGAACGTCTTGATTATTTTATAAATGCACCAAACGGCTTGCCCACTGGAAGCACAACTTGACCATAGTGAGTATTTAATACAGCCGCTGCAGATCCATAGAATGAAAACAGAGCAATCAATAGCTCTGACACTGCTGCTAGTAAGTGCGTATATTCATATGACACACCAAATGTACTGAGCGATAATCCGATAAATAAGAAATCAATTAACACAAAAATAATAAATAATACTTTATGAGTGCCCATTGCTCCGACTGTCATAAAAACGCTGAAGATAAAGTAGCCTACAAAAGCAAATGCGAGCTGCTTCGGATCCGCTGCTTTTGCTAGCGCTTCCCCAAATGCTCCAAGCTGAATAAGCCATGTCATGGCTACACCTAACCAAAATAACCCGAAGGCACCAAAAGCAGTTGCGCCAAAGGTATTATTATGTTTGAAATCTTGAATAGACGCGATTAACTGTCCTATTCCGCCTAAAAAAATCGCCCATGGCAATACCAATGAAACACCATCGGTTACCCCAAGCTTTTGAAACGATGCAACGAGTGTCACCATGGCAAGTCCGAATAGGCCTAGCGCTGATGGATCAGCTGTTACAATTTTAACGTGCTGTGTGCTGTTGTTACTCATGTTGTACCTCCCTGATTTTAAAAACACTTTAAAAAGATACAAAAATGTACGGGAAGTGTCAATGGATATTTCTGGGCTTTTAAAACCCTATAAAAACAAGCAGTGTAGCCTCTACACTGCTTGTTTTTTGATTCCTTACGATTGAACGTTTTGCAATAAATTTTGTCTTGTTTGCTTTGCTGAAGCAACCATGACTTTTAAGGCTTCGACCGTCTCACTGATTCCTCTTGTTTTAAGGCCGCAGTCGGGATTAATCCAAAACAATGTAGGATCAAGGACCTGCAAGGCGCGGTCGATGTTTCGCGTCAGCTCTTCAAGCTTTGGTATGCGCGGACTGTGGATATCGTACACGCCAAGTCCGATTCCTTGATTGTACGTATGTTCTTCAAACGCATAAATTAATTCACCGTGGCTTTTAGACGTTTCAATGGAAATCACGTCGGCATCAAGCGCTTTGATGGCATCGATAATCTCTTCGAATTCTGAATAGCACATATGCGTATGAATTTGCGTATCATTTTGCACGGATACCGTGGCTAGCTTGAACGCATACACCGCGGCGTTCAAGTAGTTTTCCCAGTTTTCTCGTTTTAACGGCAGTCCTTCACGAAGCGCCGGTTCATCCACTTGAATCATCGAGATGCCTTGACTTTCCAGTGCTTCCACTTCTTTTCTAAGAGCAAGCGCAATTTGATTTGCCACGTCGTAGCGCGAGATATCATCACGCACAAACGACCAGTTTAAAATCGTAATTGGACCCGTCAGCATTCCTTTAACCGGCTTATTTGTTAGAGATTGCGCATAGACCGTTTCTTTTATCGTCATCGCCTGCTGATAGAATACATCTCCGTATATAAGCGGCGGCTTTACGCAGCGAGAACCGTATGATTGCACCCAGCCAAACTTAGTAAACTGAAAGCCTCCTAATTTTTCACCGAAGTACTCAACCATGTCCGTTCGTTCAAACTCTCCGTGCACAAGCACATCTAAGCCGATGTCTTCTTGAATTTCAATCCATTTTTTTATTTCATCGTTAATGTACGCTTCATACGCTTCATTGCTTAACTCACCTTTCCGCCACTTCATACGCTCGCGTCGCACTTCTTTTGTTTGCGGGAAGCTTCCAATTGTTGTGGTTGGAAGAAGCGGCAGTTGAAAAGCCTCTTTTTGAACGCGCTGACGTACGTCAAACGGTGCTTGACGCTCCGCTTTATAGCTGAGTTGCTTCAGCGCTTCTTGCACGTCCTGATGATTTCGGAAAGATGATTGATTTAATGCTTGAATGGCCTGTTTGCTTACATTTATCTCTTCTTGTATTGTTTCTTTTCCTTGCTGCACCGCTTTTGTTAACAGCGTGATTTCCTTCAGCTTTTCATCTGCAAAGGATAGAGCGTTCTTTAAAATTGGATCAATGGTTTCTTCGCTTTTCACCGTGACAGGAACATGTAATAGACTCGATGAAGGCTGTAGGATCAAACGGTCTTTTGATACTACTTCTTCAATTTCACTAAGCGTTAAAATCTGTTCGTCCAAATTTTCACGCCAAATGTTTCGTCCGTCAATAACTCCTGCCGCAAGCACTTTATCAGTTGGAAAACCATATTTATTAAGCGCAGTGAGATTTTCTCCGCGGTCATGTACAAAGTCTAAACCAATTCCTTGAACAGGAAGAGACACAACTTCTTTGTAGTAATCAACGCTGTCAAAATACGTTTGCAAAATAACCTTTACGTTCGGTGCCGCTTCATTCAAAGATTGATAGACTTCTTTGTACAACGCCAGGTCTTCTTTTGATAGCGTTGTAGATAAAATCGGCTCATCCATCTGTACCCACTCGACGCCTTCTGCCTGTAGCTCAGCTAAAATAGTCGCATAAAGAGGAACAAATTGTTCAACTATTTTTTCAAACTCACTTTCTTTATACCCTTTCGACAGCTTCACAAATGTCACTGGCCCTAAAATAACGGGCTTTCCTTTGATATTTAGCTTTTGTTTTGCTTCTTTGTAGAATTGAAGCGGGCGATTTTCTACAAGAGCAGGCTTTGCTTCGTCAAGCTCTGGTACGATATAGTGATAATTTGTGTTAAACCATTTTGTCATCGTAGATGCTACTGCACCTTTTGTACCTCGCGCTATGTCAAAATACGTTTCAAGCGATACCGGCCCTCCGTCATAATTGAAACGTTTTGGCACCAAACCAAACATAACCGCTGTATCTAACACGTGATCGTATAAGCTAAAATCGCCGACTGGAATCAATTCAATTCCTGCGTCACGCTGTTTTTTAAGATGTTCAAGGCGAAGAGCTTCAATTTCTTGCAAAAATACATCTTTCTCCAGCTTTCCTGCCCAAAACTGCTCAAGCGCTTTTTTCCATTCTCGTTTTTCACCAATTCTTGGATAACCTAAGTTTGAACTTTTTACACTGCTCATTTTTTCCACTCCCTGTAGTTTCTTTTTTTCCGCTAAACTAAAAAATCTCTCTTTTCGAAATGAAAAGAGAGATGATACGCATCGTTAACTAGAGTTGAGATAGCCTGTTTTTCTCAACACGTATTCCTCACTCCTCTCTATATCCCGTAGAGCTTAAGTGCATACAACAGGCAGGTCTCCTGACTTAGGTTCATCGCTTCCTATCCCTTCCCATTTCAGAATGAAACAGTGGTTAATAAGTTGCTCCCCATTACAGTGGCGGGACCGCGCCGGATTTTCACCGGTCTTCCCTTTTAAGCTGCGTACATTCGTTACACAGCACCTGATGCATTTTTATAAAATTGTTACATTCAAAACAGGATTACATAAAATAAAAAGCCTCTCTATTCGTAATAGAGAGGCATAGTATCTATGAAATCCTCTCTTATTTGTCAAAGCTATACGCTTTGCAGGATTTAGCACCTTTTTAACAGGATCGTTAAATGGTTGCCGGGCTTCATAGGGCCAGTCCCTCCGCCTCTCTCAATAAGAGTTTTAATTTTTTATAATGTTTTGAATGTAGAGTTATCTTAACACCTTAGATTTACATTGTCAAAAGAAATTTCAAAAAAATCAGTTTTCAGGAGGTGCTGACGCTAATTTTTGCCTTAACATTTTGTAATCATCTTTTCGATGTGTTTCAATTAAGTCTTTTGCTCCTTGATGGTATCCTGATGAGTAAATGTACTCTACCGCTGTTTCAATAAGTTTTCTCTTTTCCTCGGCACACTCCCGGTCCATTAAAGGGAACAGTCTACCTAAAAGGTCATTTAAATCTTCTTTAATAAAACGATCAAGTCCTTCTTTCATCTTTTCGTTTGCCATTATAGCTCCTCCATTTGCTGTGTATGTTCTAAGCCTCTATAAACAGGTATTTCACTGTAAATTTTCAGATAAAGTTAAGTCGTTAAACAGTATATCAAGTGAATGTTTTGCTTCAATTACATATGTAATACAAATATATGACAAATAAAGAGGATATATCATCATTCATTATCTATTATAATGTTTGACTGAGCCTTCTGCTACAAGGTTTCTTTAAGAATTATGTAGAATATGCCAAAAGTCTTACTGTAAATCATAGAAAGACTTTAAAAAAAAGATACCTTTATCGTATCTATGAATCATTCACATTACGTAAAAAAAGAATCCTTTGCTGAGATAGCAAAGGATTCTTACATTTAAAACGTTTACGACAATTAGACGTATTTATTACGCTCAACCGGACTCAAAGAATTTCTTTCAGAGCGAGCTGCCATGTCCGTTTCAATTTGCTCTAGGCTCCGTCCTTTTGTTTCGACAACTACAAAACGTATGAAGAATAATCCGAGAATACAAATGATCCCGAAAGTTGAAAAGATAACGCCTAAGCTAAACTGATCAGCTAAAATAGGGAACACAAGCCCAACTGCCAGTGACCCCGTCCAGTTAAAGGCAGACGAAATCCCAGCACCGATTCCGCGTACAGAAAGCGGGAAAATTTCCCCTACAATGATCCAAGTAAGCGGCGCCCAAGAAAACGCATAGCAAAGGATGAAGCAGCAAAGTGCAATTAGCGTAACCCAGTTAACTACGGCTTCATTAACACCTACTGCTCCAAGAATAGCCGGTGTAAAAAAGGAAAGGGCCATTCCCGCTCCGCCAACCGTAAGAATGGTACGGCGGTTGTATTTATCAACAAACTGCAGAAAAATAAGTGTTGTCACGACGAAGATTACCCCAACAATGACCGTAAAACCAGCTGCTACCTGCGGGGCTAAACCCACTTGACGGGCAATGCTTGTCGCATAATAAACAATCGAGTTTGCGCCTTGAATCTGTTGAAAAGTTGCCATTCCGACGCCAATAATTAAAGCTAAACGAAATTTTTTATGAAACAGCTGTTTGATGCCTGATTCTTCATGCACAGCTACGCTTTCAATTTCAGACACTTCAGCTTCCACTTCAGCTGCTGAGGGACGAAGCGTACGCAAAACTTCACGCGCTTTATCTCCCATCCCATTTTTAATTAAGTAGCGAGGTGACTCTGGAAGCTTTATCATACCGATGCATAATACGACCGCAAAAATACCGGCGCTGCCAAGCATTAGTCGCCAGCTGTTTGGAACCGGCTCAAAAATAAAGGCTACGATATAGCTTAATAATAGTCCAATTACAATCATTAATTGGTTCAAACCCGAAAGCTTCCCGCGAATATTAGCAGGTGCGATTTCTGACATATATGCAGGAACTAAAGAAGAAGCCGTTCCTACTGCTGTACCTAAAAAGACGCGAGCAATCGTTAACGTAATTTCCTCTGGTGCGATGGCTGAACCAATTGAGCCTAAAAGAAAGATGATAGAAGAAATTAAAATTAACTTTCTTCGTCCAAACTTATCCCCTAATAAACCGCTTAAAATGGAACCGATAATCGCTCCGCCCATTAAAGACGAAACAACAATTCCCAGCCACAGCGGACTTAAATGAAATGCTTGACGGATATGACCTTCTGCACCAGCAATAATCCCAATATCATAACCGAATAAAATACCGGCAAATGAGCCGAAGAAGAAGATAAACTTACTTGATACTTTACTCATGATTATATATCCCCTTTTTATTGTCTTAGTTTTGCTACCTATCACATGAATTTAAAACGCTTTCATTCTTTCTTAAAAACGACTTTCTTTCACGAATAGTCCACACGATTAGTGAAAGCTACATCATATTTTCATTTCCAAGGAAGCAACGCTCCCTTGGAAATAAGAATGCTTACTTAATAATGACGTACTCTAAATTAACAAGCTTTGCATAGCTTACAATTTGATCCGTGGTTAAATTTAATGAAAGTACCGTATGGTGACCGCCTCCGTTTTCAATCCACGCTTTAACGCCGTCTTGGAAGTTTGGCTTAATGTTCCAAAGCACGCGCGCCACCGGAAGATTTGGAGCTGGAGCTTCCGGCTCAAATGCGGATACTTCGTTAATTAACAGCTTGTAATGCGTACCAAAGTCAGCCATGGAAACCACTACGCCTTCGCCTTGTTTACCGTCAAATACTAAGCGGGCCGGGTCTTCGCGGTTGCCGATTCCTAGCGGAGAGACGATTAGTTTTGGCTTGTTTGTTGCTAGCGTTGGGTCTACTTCAAGCATGTGTGATTGAAGCACTGACTCACGACCGGGAGCTAATTCATACGTGTAGTCTTCCATAAAGCCCGTTGACTGATTATGGCTCATCACTTTGAGTAAGCGGTCAAGCGCGGCTGTTTTCCAGTCTCCTTCACCAGCAAAGCCGTATCCCTGTGCCATCAAGCGCTGTACTGCTAGACCAGGAAGCTGTTTCATGCCGTACAAATCTTCAAAGTTAGTGGTAAAAGCGCTGTAGCCGCCTTCATCAAGAAAACGTTTAATCGCAATTTCATAGCTTGCCTGTACTTTTACGCTAGATTCCCAATCTTCTACACGATAATCACCGTAAACAAATTCATACGCGTCTGCATATTCGGCAAATAAATCATTGATTTCTTCTTCCGTAACGCCATTTACATATTGAACAAGGTCACCAATTCCAAAGTAGTCAACCGTCCAGCCAAATTGAATTTGCGCTTCAATTTTATCTCCTTCCGTTACTCCAACGTTACGCATGTTGTCACCAAAACGCGCAACTTTAATGTTAAAGCTTTCATTATAAGCAGCCGCTACATCCATCCATTGTGCAATTTGCTGCTGTACTTCAGGGCGCTCCCAGTAGCCCACTACGATTTTATTTTGCTTGTTCAAACGCGCGTTGATAAAACCGTATTCACGATCACCGTGAGCAGATTGATTCAAGTTCATAAAATCCATATCAATGGTTTCCCAAGGAATGCTTTCATTAAATTGTGTTGCCAAATGAAGCAGCGGTTTTTGTAATAATTTTGTGCCGCGAATCCACATTTTTGCAGGTGAGAACGTATGCATCCACGTGATCACACCGGCAACTTCATCTCGGTAATTAACTTCTTTCATCATCTTTGTGATTGTATCAGCATTAACAGCTAAATCCTTCAGCACGAGCGGATAAGGTAAGATACCGCTTTCATTTAAAGCATTAGTCATTGTTTGCGCGTGTGCTTTTACTTCTGCTAGTGCTTCTTTTCCATAAAGGTGCTGTGAACCAACAATAAACCAAAATTCTTTTTGAGTAGTTTTTAACATGATAATCCCCTTTTCTGTATGTACGTCTTTTACTGTTTTTGCCCGTAATACGCGTTTTTTCCGTGTTTTCGCAAATAATGTTTATCTAATATACGCTGAGGCAGCTCTTCAGCCAGCTGATTTAATTTTTGTGTAAAGAAATTCATTTTTGATACTTCGTCTAATACTACACTGTTCATTACAGCCGTTTTGGCATCTTTCCCCCACGTAAACGGCCCGTGCCCTTGAAGTAAAATACCAGGAACCGCTAACACATCTAAACCGCGCTCTTCAAAGGTTTCAATAATCACCTTGCCCGTTTCCACTTCATATCCGTCATTCACTTCTTTTTGTGTTAAAAAGCGCGCGCACGGGACAGAACCATAAAATGTATCGGCATGAGTAGTCCCCATTGCTTGAACATCAAGTCCTGCTTGAGCCCAAATGGTCGCCCACGTTGAATGCGTATGTGCGATACCGCCGATTTGCGGGTAATGTTTATACAATACGGCATGCGTCAGTGTATCAGATGAAGGATTGAGCTCACCTTCTACAACGCGGCCATCTAAATCAACGACTACCATGTCTTTCGCTTGCATCTTTTCATACGTAACGCCGCTTGGTTTAATCACAAACAAACCGCTGTCTCGATCAATCGCACTTACATTTCCCCATGTGTACTTTACCAGTCCATGTTTCGGTAAATCGACGTTTGCTTGAAATACTTCTTCTTTTAATTTGTCTAGCACATTAACTCCTCCCGTTCTTCACTGTGATGTTCTGCAGCTGCTTTTTCAATGACTAAGCCTTTTTTATATCTTTTGATAAATGCTTCAAACCCCTTCACATCGAGTGCGTCAGGATAAATTTCTTGTGCGGTAACTTCTTTAAAGACTTTATCATCCAAGAAATCTTCTAAACTTTCATTCTCACTTTTATTTAACATATAAGAAGAAAGAATAGCCATGCCCCACGCGCCTCCTTCTCCTGCTGTTTCCATTACGGAAACCGGCGTGTTAATCGCAGCTGCCATCATTTTTTGGCCAACTACCGGAGTTTTAAATAACCCTCCATGCGCTAAAATACTGTGAATCTTTACATTTTCTTCTTTCACTAAAAGATCCATCCCCATTTTTAATGCACCAAAAGCTGTAAAAAGATGCGTTCGCATAAAGTTTGCTAGGTTAAAATTACTTTTTGCTGAACGGACAAATAATGGACGTCCTTTTTCTACTCCGGTAATATTTTCACCTGAGAAATAGCCGTAGCTTAGCAAGCCCCCTCCATCAGGATCAGCTTCTAACGCTTTATTTAACATCACTTCAAATAACTTATCCGATTCCACTTTTTTCCCCATAGCCTCAGAAAATTCACGAAACAATCCGAGCCAGGCATTCAAGTCGCTTGAGCAGTTATTAGCATGAACCATTCCAACTGGACTGCCGTTTGGCGTAGTCACCAAATCAATTTCTGGATAGACTTTTGAAAGCTTTTTGTCTAATACAATCATCGCAAAAACGGAAGTTCCTACTGAAACATTTCCAGTGCGCTTTCTTACACTATTTGTAGCAACCATTCCGGTTCCCGCATCTCCTTCTGGAGGACAAAACGGAATACTAGGCTGTAAATTTTTAGATTGATCCAGAATGCTCGCACCTATCGCTGTTAATGTGCCTGCTTGTTCTCCTGAAGTATGGACCGTAGGCAGAATATCTGTCAGTTTCCATGGATACCCTTTGTGAGAAATGAGCTCATCAAACTGCTTCATCATATCTTCACTGTAATTTTGCGTGCGTTCATCAATTGGAAACATCCCCGAAGCATCTCCAATGCCAAGTGCCTTACTGCCTGTTAGCAGCCAGTGAATATAGCCGCCTAACGTTGTAATCAAATCAATTCGCGGTAGGTGTTTTTCTTGATTTATGATTGCCTGATACAGATGCGCAATGCTCCATCGTTCAGGAATGTTAAATTGAAAATGTTCAGTTAATTCTTTTGCTGCCACGCTTGTCGTAGCATTACGCCAGGTTCGAAACGGAACAAGCAGCTCACCCGTTTTATCAAACGCCATATATCCGTGCATCATAGCTGAAATACCAATGGAACCAATTGTTCGAATGGTTATTCCATAGCTTCGTTCAACTTCTTGTTTCATTTCACGGTAAGCTCTTTGCAGACCTGTAATAATATCGATTAAGTTGTACGTCCAAAAACCGTCTTCCAAGAGATTTTCCCATTCATAGCTTCCGGATGCGATTGTTTCAAAATTTTCGTCAATCAGCACCGCTTTGATACGGGTAGATCCAAGTTCAATTCCAAGTGAAGTATTCCCTTTAGCAATTGCTTGTTTTATGCTTTCTTGAGTTGTTTTCACATTTAATCTCCTTTCTGATAGCCATAACAATACCTATAGCAGTAAGGAAGCGCTTTCCGTTTTATGTAACGCTGTTTGAATTTGTTAACAACCTAAGTATATTTATTTGTACGTACATTTGTCAATATAAAAATTATATATACACACAAATAATAAAAAATACCTTACCTTTTCCTTTTAAACTTTTAAACGATCGGTATCCAACTGCTAAACTATTCTACTTTCAATTAAAAACTAGGGAAATCTTTTCATTTATTCATGTTCATGATAAAATATGTCCATACAAATTTTACACACAAAAAAAGTTGAATGTGTACAACTACGAAAGAAGTGAAAAAATGAAGCCAAAATATCAGGTTATTATTGAGGATATAAAAAGTAAAATTCTTTCAGGAGATTACAGCATGGGCGAACAAATCCCTACTGAATCAGTCATGCAAGAAACGTATAGCGTTAGCAGACATACGGTTCGAAAAGCGATTTTAGAGCTGTCGAATGAAGGATTTTTAAGAAGCGAAAAAGGATCTGGTACCTATGTAAGTAATCAGTATCAATCAAAAGCTAGCGGGGCTTCTGCAAACAAAACGATTGGCGTTATTACCACGTACATTTCCGACTATATTTTCCCTTCTATTATTCGCGGAATTGAAAGCAGATTAAATAAAGATAATTATTCGCTGTTGCTCGCGAGTACGAATAATGATGTGGAACAAGAAAAAAAAGCGTTGGAAATGATGCTTTCCTATGGAGTAGACGGTTTAATTGTTGAACCTACAAAAAGCAATTTGTACAATCCAAACATCTCTTATTATTTATCGTTCAAAGAACAAGATGTTCCGTTTACAATGATTAACGCCTACTACGAAGAATTGGACGTTCCGTTTTTTTGTCTAGACGATGTTCAGTCAAGCTACCTTGCCACAAACGAATTAATCTCAAAAGGACATACACAAATTGGGCTCATTGCAAAAATGGATGATCTTCAGGGAAAGTACCGAATGAAGGGATATATAAAAGCACTCGGTGAAGCAAAGCTCCGCTTTCAGCCTGAGCATATTTTGTCTTTTAATACGGAAACAAAGCTCGATTTGTATGCTAATTTAAAAACGTTTCTTACTGAAAACCAAGACGAAATGACGGCCCTTGTATGCTATAACGATGAAGTTGGATTAGAAGTTGTAAATGTATGCAGACAGCTTGGTATTTCCATTCCGGACAAGTTGTCAATTATTGGTCAAGACAATTCGTACATCGCTAAAAATGCGACTATTAATTTAACGACTTTAACGCATCCACAGGAACAAATGGGACACGACGCGGCGGATTGGATCATTAAAAAGCTCCAGGGCAAAAAAGATTTGCCAAACGAAACCTACTATCAGCCTCTGTTAGTTGAAGGAGAAACCATTAAAGAATTGAATGCGAAGCGTGATGAAGTTCGTTAAGTGATGTAGACACAAGGTCTTCCTTTGGGGACCTACAAAACTTTTTATGGTATAAGGGGATGCATAATAATTTGCATCCCCTTATCTATGTAATTGCTTTCTCCCCTTCACAACGGAGCGTGAATGTTGATATATACTCCTTTTTCTATCGTTTGTTTTGCTTGCTCTATTACTCTTTTAGCGTTAATAGATAGCTCGGATATAGGAACAACCTGACCTGAAACGACAACAAGAGGATCAACCCAGCGCATTTTTGTCGTTTGGTGAACATCATAACAAGACGCAGTTCCTTTTTCTACTTTGCTGTCAAAAAGAGCAGATAACATCGCTTCAATCCTCCTATATCCTGAGTTTTTCAGCAAGCGAACCACATCTTCATCCTGCTTTAGAAAATCTTCCATAGATAATATATCTTTTTGCAAAGCGAGCTTGATGATTTCCGTCAGCTGATAATTTCCAAACATATTAAGGGGATTCATAAAAAAGCCAATCACTTCTTTATAGTAAGCATCCAAAAACCACTCTGCAGCTGATAAATTGCTGCACACCATTTGCTCATTAAATACGACAAGCTGATCCAAAAAAGCATGCACTTCCTGTAAAGTAATTTCGCCGCATACGTATAAATCCCGAAGCGTATAATCCACGCGATCAGCACATAAGTGCGGAGCTTTCTGTTCAAGTAACGTCCATCGGCTTTCATCAAGTAAGATATCTCGCCAATTTAATCCGGCGCTCTTTAAAATATGAGGAATAGACGACTCGGCCACTATTTTTTCGTAAATCATTTCATGGTAATTTTCTTCTTTTTGTTCAAGAACATAATCAATCACATGAGAAAATGCCGTATGGGAAACGTCGTGCAATAAAGCCGCTACTTGCTCTTCCAAAGACCCTCCTAGTCTGTTTACAAGCATCATCACACCAACGGAATGACCATATCGTGTAGTATTCCATTTTTTATTTACAAACCGGCTCGCTCCGCCTTGATAAATCCCTTTTAACCGCTGCACGGGGTCACTTTGAATCAGTTCTAAAAGAACGCCGTCTGCTTCAAATTCTCCGTACAGCTCATCATAAAGTATGAGCATGTTTTTCTCTCCTTTTACTAGCTTATTATTTTTTAAATCCTAAGCGCAAGACACAATGCTGTAAAGCACCTCTCCTCTTGTTATGATAGTAAACTATTTTTTGTAACAAAATGTTCAATTCTCTTACATGAACACTCGTAAAAATCACTCATTGTGATGATTTTATTTTATGACTTCAGTGATAAAGTTTTATAGAGACATTTATTTACTAACAGGATATAAGATAAAAAAGGAGATATTTATGAAAAAGCTTAGTATGCTACTGCTCGTTTTAGTCATTGCCGTGGTCGGCTGTTCAAAAGGAAATGAGCAGCAATCACAGGAAGTAAAAGGAACAATTGAAGTGCCCCAAACGATTAAAGCAAATGAACAAACATCTATTAAAGTGCTCGTTACACAAGGGGACAAAAAGATAGAAAATGCAGATGCCGTACAGATTCAAGTTGAAAAAGAAGGATACATTAATCAAGAAATGATTGATGCAAAACATCAGAGTAGCGGCGCATACAGCACCGACTATACATTTGAAGAAGACGGAGAATATACAATTACCGCTCATGTTACCATAAAAGGCGACATGAAGATGTTTACGTAAAAAGTGACGGTTGGCAAGAAAGAATAAACTATATATCCAAAAACGACCCCTTCTTGTCAGAGGTCGTTTTTTATTATTGCCTTGACGCTTTAATACGATCAAAATACTGCTTCGCATGAAGCAAGCCAAGATTTTTTTCTTTCCGTATGTACTTAATAACGTCAACGTCTCTTCGGCCATTTATAATCAAAAGATTGACTTTGTTTTCAAAAGCCTCGTCTTTGTCTATTTCTAGCTGCTTCCACTCTTCATTTGAATGATGTTTAGGTGTTTTTAGCAGCAGTACCACTAATATTATCAGAGCGCTACTTGTTGTTACATAAAGCCAAAACCAGTCTAGAAACCAGCTGTTGATCACATTCAGTATGATGACGATGGTGAAACCGAAATATAGTTTTGTTTGATACTTACTAGCTTTTTTAGAATCTGTTTTGCTGAAAAATAATCCCACAGTCAGTCTCCTTTTAGCATTCTATCTGCGCTTTTTTGTCTATTAACCTCTTTAGCCCCTTAACTATTTTTTCGCAAACTCATCCTTTGTTGCTCCCTCAAAAAAGGACTTGCAGAATTCCTTCTTACCTAATCATCACCGTTTTTGTAGTAGCGTCGCTTGTATGGTAGCCTTCTGAACTATGACTTCCAATTACTTGCATATTATAACCGGTATAATCTTTGCCCGAAGAATTAGGGGTTTGTATTTGTTTTAATGTCATCTCATCTAAAACAAAGTAAGGACCGTCATAACCTGTATTCTCATACTCACCGGAAGAATGAAGGTGCGTATACGCATAACGACTAGTCGTAAAGAAATGTTGGTTATTAAGAATCTCTATCTTTGAAAAAAACTCATCTGCGTTCATTAATCGGTCATATTGAACAGGCTTCTGATCAACTTTTTCACTTGTAACCGTTAACTGATTCTCTGCCTTAGTTTCACATAAAAAACACTTACGGTAATCTAGCATTGTATATGAGTCTTCATCAGAACGATTTATCACTGTAAACTGCATAGAATATATGTTTTGATCTTTATCTAGCGTTAAACGAAAGTCTTCTATTTTTACTTTGTGCTTAGACAGCTGCTGTTCTTTTCGAAATGACTCCCAGCTCTTGCTTACTTCTCCAGACTTGAGTTCGTCTTTTGTAAATAGAAGCGTTTGTTTTGTATCTTTATGAACGACATTCACGATACTGAGAATAAGGAGAGCAAGGATTGCCAGCCAGCAGACGGTTTCTGCTACCTTGTTTTTCACCATAGTTGTTCTCCCCCAGAGGTTAAATATATGTGTACCATGAAAGAAACACATATCATACAAATTACCATTTCCCCTAAAAAATATAAATTTTATTTACATTATAACACTAGAAATCTATTTGATCAGCGGCTCATAAAAAAAGTGCAGGGCTCTTTGCAAAGCCCTGCATTTTTATTTATTTCATATACACTTCACATTTAAATAAAGTTAAATCCTTTCACCACTTGAGCGACAATAAACGTAACACCAATCGCAATCACTGTTGGGATCGCAAAAGCTAGAAACGTCCACTTTGCATTTTTGGTTTCTTTATAAATATTAACAAGTGTCGTTCCGCACGGAAAATGCAGGAGCGAAAACAACATCATGTTAAGAGCTGTTAGCCACGTCCAGTGGTGATCAAGGAAAATCTGCTTTAGTCTGGTCGCATCTTCAATTTCAATTAATGAACCTGTTGACAAATAAGCCATTAATAGAACCGGCACGACAATTTCATTAGCCGGCAACCCAATAATAAATGCAGCTAGTATATAACCGTCTAGTCCTAGCAGCTGAGCAAACGGATCAAGAAACTGAATAAAATGCATTAAAATACTTGTATCACCGATATAGATGTTGGCCAGTACCCACGTTAACACCGCTGCGGGTGCTGCTACAATAATGGCGCGTTTTAGCACATATAGCGATTTATCCAGCGTAGCGCGCACAATCGTATCAACAAATTTTGGTTTGCGGTAAGGCGGAAGCTCTAACGTATAGTGTGTCGGAACCCCGCGCAATGCTGTTTTAGACAGTCCCCACGATACCAATAGCGTCACAACGATTCCAAATAACACCGTCCCCACTACAACAAGCGCCGTTACGAAGGTTTTAGCGCTCCCTGTAAAGCCGGTCGCCATAAATAAAGAAGCTAACAAAATCAGCGTAGGCCATCTGCCGTTACACGGAACAAAATTATTCGTTAAAATCGCCATCATACGTTCACGGGGAGATTCAATAATACGCGTCGACATAATCGCTGCGGCGTTACATCCAAACCCCATCGCCATAGTTAGCGACTGTTTGCCGTGTGCTCCTGCTCGTTTGAACAAACGGTCCATATTAAACGCTACGCGAGGCAAGTAGCCGTAGTTTTCTAAAAGTGCAAAAACAGGGAAAAAGATAGCCATCGGAGGCAGCATCACACTAATGACCCACCCCGTGCCGCGAAATAGCCCTAACACAAGAATTCCATGCAGCCAGTCTGGTGCATGCATCGCTTGAAAAAAAGCTGTTAAATACCCTTCCGCCCAGCTGAACCCTTCTGCAATTAATCCAGAAGGAACGTTTGCACCGGCTATCGTGATATAAAAGATGACCGATAAAATGCCAAGCATAATCGGAAATCCCCAGATCGGCGATGTGAAGACTTTATCTAATTTTTCCGTGCGCTGAAGCTTTGATCGATCTTCATACACGACTGATTTTTTACATATTTGCTGCGAAGACTGATAAATACTTGCGACCATATTCGAACGATGATCTTTTTCTTTTGCCTGCTGAGCATAGCGTGTTAATTGTTCCATCGCTAATGAGTTTTCAGGAGTTAACGGATTTCCCATATGCGCTGTTCCTCCTTTCTGTATGACCAATGTCTTGCTGCTGACGCTGCTGAATCGTTTCTAAAAATGTTGTATCTCCATCAAGAACCCGCAAAGCAATCCAGCGAAGAGGAAATTGATTTCCAACAATAGAAGCAACTTGAGGAGCTAGCTCCGTTAGTAAATCTTCAATTTCTTTTGTGTACTGCACTTGGTACGGATTAAGCTTGACTTGCCCGCGTACAACTTGTTCTATTGCGTCTAGCAAATTAGAAATTCCTTTTTTATTGCGAGCTGATATAGGTACAACCGGTACGCCTAACGATTCGGCCATCTTTTTTTCGTTAATCACAATTCCTTTTTTCTTTGCTTCATCCATTAAGTTCACACAAATCACGACGTTTTCAGTCATCTCCATCACTTGCAGAGCTAAATTAAGATTTCTTTCCATCGCCGTTGCATCCACAACAACAACCGTAACATCAGGTCTTTCAAATAAAATATAATCACGCGCTACTTCTTCGTCCGCCGAGTTTGAATAAAGTGAATACGTTCCAGGTAAATCCACTATAGTATAGAGCTGATTATGATGTTCAAACGTCCCTTCTGCTTTGGCTACTGTTTTTCCCGTCCAGTTTCCCGTATGCTGCTTGAGACCGGTTAATCCATTAAATAACGTACTTTTTCCTGTGTTCGGATTTCCTGCTAATGCAATACGATACTTACTCACAGTCGTCACCTACTTTTTTCACATAAATTTTTGAGCTTTCTTCTTTTCTAAGACCAATCGTTGTATGACTTACTTGATAGGCAACAGGATCTCCTAGCGGGCTTTTTTGAAGCACTTTGATGATGGCTCCGGGAATAAACCCTAAATCTAACAAGCGGCGCTTTAACGCACCTTCGATCTCGATTCGCTCAAGCTGTACCGTTTCACCTGTCGTAAATGTAGACAATGGATAATTATTTACACTAGCCATCTATTTTTCATCCCTTCTCATTTTTTATCTAAGGTTATATTTTTTTCATTAGACCAACTTTTAGGGTAAAAAAATATGCTCGTTGATTTTTAATAGGGTATTCTGCTGGTGCAGAAAAATGAACATGTCAGCATAATTTATTTAAAATTTTCAGTTTTCACTTAAAATGATACCAAAAGTTTACCACAGGAAACTTTTTTAGTCTAGAGGAACTTATCGCTGATTTATATATTTTTTTGTATCATCTATAAAAAAAAGAGAATGCGCGAGGCATTCTCTTTTTACGGTGGTTATATAAATCACTTCTTCATCTGTAAGCTCTACTCTTTAGACTTGCCTACCGTCACTTTTTTCGTAAACATTTTCATGTCCCCGTCTACCGTAACGTGAGCCGTAATCGTATATTCGCCGTTTTCTTTAAACGTATAGTCCGTGCTATAGACACCTTTTCCTTCATGCGGTGCTTTTGTCATTTCTTGATTGATATAGCCTTCTTTTTCAACTTGGAACTGTACATCATCGGCGTTTTCAACTTTTTTATCTCCTTGCGTCACAAGGACTTCAAGCTTCACTTTTTCATTTGGTTGAATTGATTGGGGTGCTTCGATCGTTCCTTTGACTTCTTTTGAACTTGAATCATTTCCATTTGAACAGCCTACTATAGCTATAATTAAAACGAATAATACAATGCTGAGCTTTTTCATTATGTTCTCCTTTGTTATGTAAATGTGCGACTTCCTGCAATTTCATATTATACCCATTTATCCGCTAAAAAGAGAAGAAATGCTCATTGTCCACATAAAGTTCTTATTTCTACAGTAGTTTTTACATCTTTTCATTCCTCTACTCGTCATTCGCTTCACAAAAAAGCTGAAGAAGCTTATTTCCTTCTCCAGCTTTGCTTTTATCTTTGCGGTTCTTCCAACGTATAAGTAGACAGTGCGTTTTCTACCCATCGTACAAAATCCTTGCTTGCTCCCCAGTCAATATTCAACATGCCTTCTGCGCTTCCTGAAGGAATACACTTTACTTTGTTTGGACCGGACACATTTTCTAAAATAATCGTTAATGATCCTCTGCCGCCGGTGCGAAAAAAATAACGTTCAAACACAAGCGTGCACAGCTGCTTGCCGTCTCCGAGATCATAATATTCTTTATATAATAAGTCACTTTCGGAATTGTTTGCGTTCACGAGCTTTTTTGCTCCATCAAAAGGAAGCAGCGTCGTTTTAAATTCAATCACCTTTTCCATCACTCAAGCCCCTTTCTATCGCAACAGATATGTTCTACTTCTCTTTTCCCTTCTAAAAAACCTGCCACTTCTCTTTATGAACAATATGGTACAATAGAAGAGAAAAAGAACTGTTTGAACGGAAAAAGGAGCACACAACCTCTATGAATACACGAGATGAACTTATACAAGATGTGGTTTCAACTATGCGAAACCAAACAAAAAAAATGCAGATGTCTGTTATCCCCACTTTAAAATCATATATTCCTTTAAATGAATTTTTAGCGCTTCACCTGCTGTATAAAGAAGGCGAGCATATTGTTTCTGAGATTGCAGAGCATATGCACATCTCAAACAGCAGCATGACGTGCATCAGCGACCGGCTGATGGAAAGAGAATTCGTCACGCGCGTACGCAGTCAAAAAGACCGCCGCGTTGTCTACTTATCGATTACGGATAAAGGAAAAGCCTTTGCAGAAGAAATGGAAAAAGTACTCACCAAAGAATATGGTGAAAAGCTTGGACATTTTACGGATGAAGAATTACAGACGTTTCTTCGCTTGTTAAATAAAATGGATGTTTGATAAAAAAACAGATGCCCGCTACGTAGCAGGCATCTGTTTTTTATTTTTGTGCTTTGTTATTTATCTTCAAATTAAAGGCGTCCGAGGTTAAATCCTTTGACCAGTCTTTTTCATGATCACTTACATACGGAACGATCCGAAGTATGGCCACTTCTTTATCATTCCGATACTCTTCGTCCATCTCCAGCACTGTATTTGTTCCTCCTCCACTTCCGCTTTCAAACAGGTCTCTTCCATTTTGATCTTTAACAGTAACACCGACTTGTGTCCCAAATTGCGCATTTCCTTTTGATGCTGTAAACGTATAGTGCAGCTTAATCGAAACGGGCGATACGCGAACTTCTTTGATGGACAATACGCCTTCTATTCCTTTTTCGTTAATCGGAATTTCTTTGTTTAATGGATACACTTTAGTATCAGCAATAATTTTCGAGCCGTTTACGCTTGTGTGTACGGTCCAATTTCCTTTAATCTCTTCATAAGAATCCCGGTAGTTCCCACTTTTCGTCTGGGCAGGGTTCTTTTCAAACTCGAGGCTTGTGAACTGAGCGCTAATTTGATAGTTTTTGTTTGGATCAATATGATCTAGCACGTTGTAGCCATGAACATCTATTTTCCCGTCTCCGTCCGTGTCCGCTTGCGTTAATTTTAGTGCATATAAGTAGTTCCAGCTTCCGTCTTTATTTTTTATGGTTTCATCTGTAATGCTTGAAGCGGAATCAAAAAACGACATGTTGCCAATTTTCACGCGCAGTTCTCCCGGTCGAATTGGCGTGTTTCGGTTAAGACCTAGGGCGGTTCTTCTAAATTCATCTGCGCTAATCGTTAACCCAAGCAGTACCTGTCCGTCATCAAGCATCAGTTCATTTACTTTTACTTGAATGCCTTGGTCCGTTGCGGTTTCATTTACGGTTTTTTTATAGCCGCTATAGCTTCCTTCCGGCTTATTCATAAACAGCTCGATTTGCTGGCCAATTTGCTGACTTATTCGTACAGCCGATGCCCATACCGTTTCATTTTGCATCATCACAGGCGTCACAGCAAGCAGCAGTACAGCAGCGGCAATCAGCGGACGCGCTTTTTTCCGCGCCGGCTTTATTTCACGTTTTAAGCGCTTTTTCATTCGTTTTTTCTCGCTTGCTGTTAGCTCGATTTCTTCATATTCATCAAAGTCTACAGAAGACCCATTTAATAAGTCATATTGATTTTTCATACCTATCCCTCCTTATTCGTCATTTGAAAATGGCTTTTAGTTTTTTTCGTCCGCGTGACAGCCGGTTGTATAAATTGCTGATCGTGGTCTGCTGCTTTTTAGCAATTTGTTTAAGTTCCACTTCTTGTAGGTAATACGCTTTAAACAGCTCGCGGTCTCCTTCATTTAAATGACACAGCAGTTCTTCCACGTCGTTTGCTTGAACGTTATGAACTCCTTCTGTTTCACTAATTTCCGCCTCGCCAAGTGCTTCGTGCTGTGTTTTTATGTATTTGCGCTGATAGTCGATGGCTTTGTACTTGGCAACAGCGGCAACCCAATTTTTAAACGTATTTTTCTCCGAATCAAAGCGATGAATATGATGCCACACCGCTAATAAAACGTCGTTTATACACTCTTCTTCATAGCTTTTTAGCGTGCCTAAATGTTTGCGTACAATGGACGTAATTAACCCTCCGTACTGATCAATTAACAGCTCCAGCCCTTTTTCTTTTTTATGCAATATACACGTAACGATCCAGTCATCTTCCATGGTATTGCTCCTTTCCGCTTGCTTTTACATCTATTAATACGAATTCTTTTTATAAAACCTATCAATACTCTTAACTCAAATAAAAAATAAACTTGTTCACGATTTCTCCCTCTGGTAAAATAAGCTAAAACCTTTGAAGGAGGCCACTATGATTACCTATCCTTTTGGTACTTTGACAACTGTGAACTGACAACTGCTGACCTTCGCCGTTCGCTTGTTCAGCTTAAGCTAGCGGGCTGGTTTGACAACTGCTCGGGCATTTTATTCGGGAGAAGCAGCGCTAATGAACCCGTTGATTTTTATACCGCTGAAGATGTGTATCGTGATCTTGCCTCTGATTTACATATTCCTGTTGTCTATGATATCGACTGCGGTCACCTCCCTCCTCAGCTCACGCTTATTAACGGCGCGTATGCCCGCATTAACGTAGAAGAGGAGAAAGGAACCATCGTCCAATACTTTACATAAAAAAACAAGAGAACTTCTTTACGTTCTCTTGTTTTACATATCTGTTATCACTAATATAAACGTTCCAAATAAGAAAAAAGTTGCACCAAACCACGAGTGGTAGTGCTCTTTTTGATTTCTTTCAAACTTCCATTCTTCAAATCCTCGAAGTACGTACAGGAGAAAAAAGAAAAGAAACATAAAAACGGAGGCGTAAGCTGGAGGTATAACAAAGATCAATACTAAAAATGCAGCAAGCATCACCATTTCGATTGTGACAAACAGCGGACGCCTTCCTTTAAAGCTTCTCCAATAGTTTTTTTCATCTTTGTATGTAGCTTTTTTCGCAGGCAAAGATCCAGAAAGATATAGACAGCTGCCAGAACAACCAAATACACGAGCGTCATTTCCATTCCTCCTTTCACTTGAAATATCCTTATACTTCCATTTCAAATAGCTTTCCACAAATTTCAAGAGTCTGAAAAATCTTTATCCAACTTATTGGTGCAAGCATTCATATATTCAAAAATCGCTAATATATTGACTAATATACAGGTTAAATTCACTGTATAAACTCATCTAGAGGGGGACATCAAGTTATGAGAATAAAAGAAGTGAAGCAAGGTGCACTCGCAGCGCTGAAAAACCGCTGGGGATTCGCCGTACTGCTTACGTTCGTTACGTACTTGGTTACTGCCGGTATTCCAGCGCTTATTGACCTTTTGATCAATGGATTTCCAAGCGGATCCGAAACCGAATACTCACAGTCTACCTTGGCTAATATTGTATCTCTGCTGCTCGTACCGCTCTTTTTTTCTTACTACTGGGTACTTTTGCGTTTAGTGAGAGGAGAAAGCGTCTGTGTAAAAAATGTGTTTGATTCGTTTTCATCTGCAGGATTATATTTTAGAACACTCGGACTTTACTTGCTAACTATTATTTATACTGTATTATGGAGTATTTTATTAATCATTCCGGGCATCATCAAAAGTCTTGCCTATTCACAGGCTTACTACGTATTCCGCGATAACCCAGATTATTCGGTCAATCAGTCTATTACTGAAAGCAGACGGTTAATGAACGGCTACAAGTGGTCCTACTTTTTACTCCTTTTAAGCTTTATCGGCTGGGGAATTTTAAGCCTGATTACGCTTGGCATTGGGTTATTATGGCTCGTTCCGTATGTAACGACTTCGCTTGGCGTATTTTATGAAAAGCTAAAAGCGAATGAAGCAGAAGTCGCTGAATAAACGAAAAACCGTATTCGGGTTGCGAATACGGTTTTTTTATTTAGGTTTAGTATTCTCTCCATATACATTAGTTGAAATTTGTACCCTGTTATTCGTTTAATGAGATAGTAAACTATATTACCATCGAACTATATCCCCTAGAAACAGTAGCTAAATAGCCACTATTTTTTGATTTTCCCTTCTTTTTTAACGTAAAAATAGAAAAATCCCATACAGCTTACATATTTTCTAATAAATCTATGAATCTCCTAAACATTTCTACCTAGATGAATTGTCAGAATTATTACAGAGAAGGTGACAATTCTACTTATATCGCCCTTTAATATTAAAACTATGTTACAAAATGTCGTAATTTGGAATTAGATGTTTACTTTTCCTGTCAGGATTGATAGACTCACAGTTGTGAATAAAACAAGTTATGGAAAGGGAGAAAGAACATGCTAAAGAAAGCAAATCGTACAGTTATGAATATGGGGTTAGCAGCATTACTTGTTCCCGCTGCCCTAACATTTAGCACAACTTCAGCAAGTGCAAATGACGGAGGCGCTGCACCAGCACCCGTACAAGAAAAGGTAATGCCAACAAGCGTACCTCAACAACAAGCAACTACTACTACTAATCAAAAAGTCATCGTAAACGTAAGTGCGTTAAATATTCGTCAAGAGGCTAGCTTTTCATCTCCAGTAGTTGGAACTGCAACACAAGGCCAAGAGTTTGCTATTTTAAAAGAAGCAAACGGCTTAGTTGAAATTGCACCAAACAAATGGATTTCAAAAAGCTCAAGCTATGTAACAATTGCATCAGGTAAACCAAACACAACAAGCCAAGTAAAAGGTGTAAGCACATCAACTCCTTCTACTTCTACAGCATCTGCATCTACATCTACATCTGCAGCACAAGAAACAAGCACACCAGCACCTGCTCCAACAACAAGCACGGCTTCTGGAAGCACAGTAAATGTTGCACGTAGTTTAGTAGGATCACCTTACCAATGGGCTGGAAATACACCAAGCGGTTTTGACTGCTCAGGCTTTATCGCATACGTGTTCAACCATAGCGGTCACAGCATTTCACGTACTAGCGTAGCAAACTACTGGAACATGGCGACAAAAATTTCGTCTCCACAACCAGGCGATCTAGTATTCTTCCAAAACACATACACAAGCGGTCCATCTCATATGGGAATCTACATCGGAAACGGCCAAATGATTCATGCCGGTTCACACGGTGTAGCTGTAGCTGACTTAGACGTTTCTTATTATCAAGATCATTTCTTAGGATACGGACGTTTCTAAGAAAAAAATGCCCTCTAATCGTTAGATACGTTCTAACGATTAGAGGGCATTTACTTTTTATCGCTGCGCTACTGAAAGCGCCTTTTCAATGCGCGTTTGAAATTTATGCTTCCAGTCTTCAGCTAGCTCAGCTACTTCTAAAGCCCGCTTCATCCCTACTACATCTTTTGGACGATGGAAATATAAATCAAGCGTGAACCATACGGATACTTGGTTTGGATGAGCTTGAATCAATTTCACTTCTGCATCTTGCGTAATGGTTCCTTCTTGGAGCACGCGGCAAAGATAGCCGGTATAGCTTGTCTCAATCATTCGTTTTAAAATCCCTTTAACGCCAGTTCGCTTTGTAATCGTGTCGCATGGATTTCGTCCTTGCGTAACTTGAATAACGGCGTCTCCTACTTGATAAATGTCTCCAATACATACCTCTTTTTCAACCATGCCTGCCACAACAAGATTTTCTCCAAACGCAGACATTGGCAGCTCCGTATCAAACTCTTCGTTCCATTTTTTGTAGTGCTCATACGGATACACGCACACAGCACGATCCGGTCCGCCGTGATACTTTAAGTTCGCTACGCCGTCACCTTGAAACCCTTCTTTTGCTAAAAAGGTCTCGTCTACTTGCTTCTTGCATATGCCTGTGCGCATTTCTTTATCAGGACTATACTCCATTTGCTCAGGCATGCCGGTTGCTAAATGAATAATTTCACGTTGATTCATCCATACCTCTCCCTTCCCCGTTTTTCTTTATTAATTACGTCATATTTTACCACATTTTAAAGATGAGGCTCTTATTTTTCCTGTATTTCACTAAAATCTTGGCAATATCATGAAAGTTTAAAAAATATTTCACAATTATATTAAAAATATCTTCATTTCCTCTTTTTCTTTCGTTCAAAATGATTTAAGATAGTAGAGGCTGTCGAAATATAAGTTATTATGTCAGCTCTGCATGTTTTTTTACATAATAGCACATAGTAAATATTATTTTACAATTACGTCATTTTTAAAATGGCCTAAAAAATTTTGCCCATTTTTACTAAAACTAGCGTGAAAGTCCTGATTTTTATATAAAATAGAGGCCGATTTACATAGTCATTTCTATGCACGTCCCTCTTTTATAAATATAGAATACATGTAAGGAGAAAAGTAAATGTCAATTTTAATGGGAATTATCGGAATTGTAATTGTCTTAGCAGTTGCGTTCCTAATGTCAAACGACAAAAAACTTATCAACTACAAAGGCATCGCAGTTATGCTTGTCATTCAGCTTGCTATCTCTGCTTTTATGATGAATACATCGATTGGTCGCAAGGTGCTTGACTTTATTACGAGTGTATTTACAAAGATCTTATCATTTGGTAACGACGGAATTTCGTTCGTGTTTGGAGATCTTGCAGGAAAAGGCATTTTCTTTATCCAAACGTTAGTTATGATTGTATTCGTTTCAGCATTATTAAGTATTTTAAACTACTCTCGTATTTTACCCTTTGGGATCAAATATATTGGAGGACTTGTTTCAAAAATTACCGGACTTCCCCAAATTGAAAGCTTCACAGCTGTGAATGCGATGATTTTTGGTGATACAACGGCTTTGATTGCGGTTAAAAACCACATCGGAGGTTTAACCCCAAACCGTTTATTTATCGTCACAACAACATCTTTAGTATCCGTATCTTGTTCGATTTTAGGCGCGTACATGCAGATGATTCCGGCTGAATACGTATTAATTGCGCTTCCGCTAAACGTATTCTCTGGCTTGATTGTTTCTTCTATTGTAGCACCTGTAAAAGTGGAAGATGAAAATGAAGTCGATATTAAAGCGCCTGCTAAGCAAGGCACGCTGTTTGAAGCAATCGGTGACGGAGCACTAGACGGCGGACGCGTTGCGTTAATCGTAGCAGCTATGCTTGTGACGTACGTTGGTCTTTTAGCATTAGTGAACTACGTATTAAACGGCGTAATCGGATTAACCGTTCAAGATATTTTAGGCTATATCTTCTACCCAATTGCCTTTATCATGGGTATTCCGGCAGATGAATTAATGAGAGCCGGTGGCGTTATGGGAACAAAAGTAGTAGCAAACGAATTCGTTGCGATGCTTGACTTCCAAAAAATGATGCCTCACCTTTCTGAAAAAACAGTCGGGATCGTATCAGCTTACTTAATCTCATTTGCGAACTTCAGCTCAATCGGAATTGTTCTTGGTACCATCCAAGCAATCAACGGCGAACAAGCTTCACGCGTTGCAAAGTTCGGCTTAAAAATGCTGTTAGTCGCAACAATGGGCTCTATTTTAACAGGTATTATGGTTGGATTGTTTATTTAATGAAAAAGCACTCACTTTGGTGAGTGCTTTTTTTGTGTTTGGGGCGGTTCTTTTGGATAAAAAGCTGCATAGTAAACAAAAGAACCCTTAGCTGAATCCTGTATCTGACCCCTACTGCTGCAAGGGTTCTTTTTGTATTTGATTCTTATAAGAGACATTACTTTAACTAAGAGTGTGTACTATATACAGCCCAAAATAGAAAAACCTACCGCACCCAAGGTAGCTTTTTATTTTGCCATCTTTTAATCTGGACAAAATATAAGATTATAGGGTAGTTTATATTTGCACATGTTTCATCTTTTATCGAGTATATGTAGAAACCATACAAATCAGAAAAGCTCTCATTAATGAGAGCTTTTCTGATGTCTTTATTTTTTCTTCCCATCCTCTATACATAAAAATGGGAGAAAAATAAAAAAGCCTAAATAAAACGGCTTTTTTATTCTAAGAGTAAATTATTGTTCTGTTAGTTCAAATATAGAAACACTTTGCTTATTATTTGGTTCATCCAGGTTATGAATTGTAGCTACTCCATTTTGTTGGTCTACATGCTCAATGTAAATACTTTTCCCATTATATATTACTTTGGCCATGTCCATTGAATCGGCAATTTCTTGTGCTCTTTGTGCATCCACCTTTATCTAGCCTCCTTTTTATTTATGACAGTGACAGTATTTGTTTTTAATTAATTTTTATACATCTAATTCCTCTATATAAAATCAATTTTAATTTTTTAAATGAGACATTAAGTAGTAAAGGAAACTTTGATAAATGAATAAAACTTATTAAAGGATTTGCAAAACTTTTAGTGTAGTATATAGAGCATAAAGCAGGCGGTATTCAATGTCTCCAACTAGCTTATTTAATACAAACAAATTTCAGCATAGTTCATATAAATTATGTTGATTTTCATGGTGATTCTATAGGGTGTTATGAGTGTGGCGAAAATCTTGAGATAGAACCCTTTCCCTTGTCCCAAAGTCTTTAACAAGAACTTGAAGAATCGCAAAATAGTTATGGTGAGTGGATCGATCTTTGTACAGGTTCCCTTAAAGAAAATGGACTAGCTATAAAGAGAAAGCATAACGGGAAGGGATTATAATTATTTAAATAAAAAGGCAGTTGGGGAAGAGTTGTTTCATTATTTTTGTTCCTTCAAAATCAGGAAAATGATATTTAGAACATGAAGAAGAATAAAAATCAGAAACATAGTAGTCGGGCTTGTTTTTGTTGTGGTAAAATCTATAACTTCATAAAATCATTGTGTTATTTGTTGATGAGTTGATCAAAGGGAGAGCTGTTACATGAATAAAATCAGAGTTTACACCTTAGTAGATGGAAGTGAGCGAACCATCAAAATAAAAAAAAGAATGACATTAAGAGAAGAGATGAATATCTTAGGGATAAGAGAGTCAGATATATTACATATAAAATTAATTTCAGAGGATAAAAATAGAAGGTTAGATACATGGACTAAAACACTTAATAGTAGTGGATTTTATCGTATATAGTTCAAATTAAAAAAACAATGTAAGCCAGGAAAAAGATCCTTTTATCTTACATATAAAAATAACGTTGAAAATATTTTATTTGTAAAAGATCCCTTTATTATTTACCTTGTAGTCAAACAATTTATTTTGCTACTTGAAATAATGCCTCTTTATTAGAGATGGAATCGAGAAAATAATTTACAAGTCGATTAGTAAGTTAAACATTACTTACTAAAAAAGCTATCTCCTTCATTATTTGAGATAGCTTTTTATTTTATTATTCAGTGTAATCTTCTTCTGGAATCTTAATTAAAATGGCAATAGCTATTGTTGTCAAAAATATAACCCCTAAAGTTATCAATAAACTCGTACTCATGTGCCTCATCTACCCTTCCATCTTCATCCCTATGATTCCATTTTAGCAGAGGAAATTAGCTGATAAAACTGGAAATGATAGCGTTTTACTAAAAATTATATATATGTTAAAATAATTTAGTTGTTTTAACTCAACCAATGTATTCAATTTTTCGCTTGAGTAGAGCAAGCTACCTCTTTCCTATTTTGAGGTAGCCCTTTTTTAATCGTAACAACATAAAATCTTTGTTTTGGATATATTCCTTCCTATCCTCGGTTTACATTCGTTATTCACGAATTTGTTCAATCTCTTCTTCTGTAAGCTCCGTTAATTCAGATATTGTTTGGGTATCCATACCTTTTTGTAGCATTCTTAACGCTACTCTCTTAACAGCTCTTTTTCCCCCTTGTTTTTCAGCTTTTTTTAATGTGAATTTTTCATCTACTTCGAATTCCTGGTTTACTTCATAAGTCATTAAAATTTCTGGGTCCTGAGTTACACGTGCCCATTCATTCATCGCATTTTTCAAAGTTTGATCTTTCTCCATTACAACTTCCTCCAAAAATGAGTAAAATCTTCATCTCTTGACACATTAAACAACAGTAACTGTTTTACTAATTATGTGTCCTTTTCCCAATACTATTCTCGCTTATTCCAAAATCAAAATACTCCCATAAAGCTTGTCTGTCCACCCTAAAACTGAAAAAGTAAAATTACTGCATTAGGTGAGGAGTAGGTAGTAATGTAAAATGTGCTCAGTTGTTTATATGCTGGGGTTGGCCTAGTGGTAAATAGGACTTTGATTCAGAAGCAACTAACAAATTATTTATTTAATTTATATGTTTTTTTCTTATAGTTGCACATATTAAAAACAATACTAGATGAAAGCGAGATGAGATAAGTAATGTCAAAACAAGGGATACAGAAAAAGAATCAGACAAGAGAGCAAATAGAGAAGCAAGATAAAAGAAATGATGTTGAATTAGGTAATGAATTTCAAATTGGCAACACAAGTTCCCAGAGCCAGAAAAAAAGTGGACGTCAAGTAAATAAAAAATAAATTCAATCGTTCGAGGATAATAAGAAACCTCAGTTCAAATTTATGACTTGAACTGAGATTTCTTTTATAGAGTGCGGAAGACTTATGTGCAAAAGAGGCACCAAGCTAAAGAGAATTTGGGTTCTATTATGAAAACAGAATTAAAATAAAAAAGAAAGTATACCCATTAGATAATCGTTAAGTAATGAGGAAATATTTTTTGGGAACCCCCCTGTCCAAAATCAAGTCAAATTCATTCATCACCTATTTGGATTAGCTTCATAAAGTCGAATATTAATGGGATATTATATACTTGTTTCAGACAAATGCAATTTGCGCACCAAAATTATAAATAGAGTCCTTTAATATAAATAGACGCGATATTCTTAGCAATTTGTTCTACAGGGTGCTCATATTCATTACGAACAATTTCCCAAAGGTACATTTCATTAGTGAAAAACCAACCTCTTGCTACTAACTCGTTATGTAACTCTTTGCGTGCTAATCCATTGCGTTGCGCATAGGCAATGTCTTGTGAAATTCGTTGAATAAATTTTTCCTGAATGTTTTTCCATTTCTCTGAAACGAGAGAGGAAATGCCAATAGCTTGCTCAAACACTTGCAACATTTTTCGTTCATCCTCAGCCATTTTTAAAAACTCATTTGTTTGTTTATGAATCATTTCTTCTGCTTCATTTATAGATGCGGGTAAAAATGCAGCCTCGGCAATTTCATAAAATTTCTCCATAACATTTAGGCAAGATATTCCCTTAAAATTACACTATACCCGTACGTCATATCCTCCTTTTTTAATGGAGCAATCCAACTAATAAGGATCGACTTCGTGACTTTTCTTTACAGCATCTTTTGTTGCTTCATTTGCAGCTAATGTACCTTGTCCATATTTTGATTTCCCTGCCTCACGACCAGGCAACTCGTTTGCAGTTTTCATATCCTGCATTTCATGTAGTTTCTTTTCAATACCTTCCTTCACACGGCGGCCATATTCTTCATCAGCTTGCGTAAAATGAGAAATCATCGTTTCTTGAATTTGTTTATCACAAATCGCAAGTGCATCGGATAGATTTTTAATCAATTCATCGCGCTCCCAATCTTCAAAACTACGGTACGTGTGACCTGCTTGACCATAGTTGTTAGGACGATCAATTGGTGCACTCATTGCGGCCGCATTATACATTGGTTGATGTGGAACACGATCTTTCTTACTTTCTTCCTGAAAGCCACCAAGCATTGAAGGCTCATAGTTAATATGTGGATTATCACCAGATTCTTTTGGATCACGGGTATCCATTTGACCGCGCTGCTGGTTCGTATGAATAGGCACTTTTGGTGCATTCACAGGTAATTTTAAATAGTTCGCACCTACACGGTAGCGCTGTGTATCTGAGTAAGAAAACGTACGACCTTGTAGCATTTTATCGTCCGAGAAGTCCATTCCATCCACAAGAACTCCAGTACCGAAGGCAGCTTGTTCGATTTCTGCATGGAAATCCTTTGGATTACGATCTAGAACCATACGCCCGACTGCCAACCATGGAAACTTATCTTCAGGCCAAAGTTTCGTATCATCGAGGGGATCAAAATCAAGCTCTGGATGGTAATCATCCTCCATAATTTGCACAAAGAGCTCCCATTCTGGATAATCTCCACTTTCAATAGCTTCGTATAAATCTTGTGTTGCATGCCCCACGTTTTTTGCTTGTATCGTATTTGCCTCTTCTTGTGTTAAGTTCCGAATTCCCTGCTTCGGTTCCCAGTGATATTTCACTAGCACAGCTTCACCTTTATCGTTTACCCATTTATAGGTGTTTACACCAGATCCCTGCATGTGACGATATGTTGCTGGAATCCCCCATGGAGAGAATAAAAATGTAATCATGTGGGTAGCCTCAGGTGTACGCGAAACAAAGTCAAACATTCTTTCAGGATTTGGCACGTTTGAAGCTGGATCTGCTTTAAACGCATGAATCATATCAGGGAATTTCATTGCATCACGAATAAAGAAAATCTTTAGGTTGTTCCCAACCAAGTCCCAATTTCCCTCTTCCGTGTACATTTTTACGGCAAATCCACGTGGATCCCGAGCTGTTTCCGGAGAATCTTTTGCTCCGGCAACTGTAGAGAAACGAACCATCAACGGTGTTCTCTTGCCGGCACCTGAAAATACTTTCGCGCGAGTATACTTCTCTACTGGTTCATCCCCGACTTTTCCATATGTTTCAAAATAGCCAAATGCTCCAGATCCTCGTGCGTGTACGACTCGCTCCGGAACTTCTTCCCGATCAAAATGAGAAATCTTTTCGATAAAGTGATAATTTTCAAGTGTTGCTGGACCTCGATTTCCAATTGTACGAATGTTTTGGTTATCTCTTACAGGATGTCCCTGACGTGTAGTCAGTGTTTCACGTTTCATATCATCTCTGTTTGAAGCATTGACATCTTTATTCTCTGCCAAAATGAAAACCTCCTTCGAATAATCACTTTAATCTTTTTCCCTTTATTGGAAAATATATTCAGTAATACTCAATTTCTCATGATTTATCCCTCAAACTATGAATTCCAATCTATATATGCACGAACCCAGATCTTAAATGTTTCATTCATAAGAAACAATTGATTTTTTAACTTATTCCATGTTTTTAAACTCACGATTATTATGTAGATTTTTAATAAAAAGAAAATATACCGCAGTAGGTGATCGCTAGGAGATTATCGAATATGTTATAGGTAGCAAAACCGTAAATCGGATGCCTCAGGTTTCAAGCGAAGATTTTGTTTTTTAATGATTGCTAAAATATATATGAGGTGAGAATATGTGTGGAAGATTTTCTTTAGCGACAGATATATCTGTACTTCAAGAACGGTTTAACTTTGAATGGAGGAATGAAATAACGATTAATCCGAGGTTTAATGTAGCTCCCTCCCAACAAATTCTAACTATACAATCTGATGGAGAAAAAAGATTGGACTACTCACTATATGAAAGACTATGAAAATAAATGTAAACAAGCTGAATTCTTTGTTTTACCACATCAGGGTCATCAATTGCCTACTAAAAGCTGGAACCAGTTTAATGAATTAATCACAGGATTTGTCTTAAACAGGTTGGATTTGAGTCAATAATTTGGACACAAAAAGTTAAGTCTTAAGCTGTTTTTTATAGAACTACTTCTTGTTATTTCATTAATCTTAACTTTCCTATTTTATTGCACTCCCTCCATTAAAAATTATCTTCATCACCAGAAAATATTTCGGATTTTAACATGATAGTTATTAAAGGCTTAAACAAGAAATTTTAGGGTTTATTTATGTTTAAAATGCTCTTTCTTTGCTCCTGTTTTAAGCGTAGCTCTATTTTTTTATCTAACGTATTATGTACGATCTGGATGATTATACATACGAACGGTAAGATTACAGTAATAAATAAAGCGTATGGTGCGTGAAAGGAAAAGTACAGTATTGCTACAAGGAGAGATATAGCACAAATAAAGTTGATTATCCATTTTCTACTTCTATGAGCTTCAAGGTTTTTTCAAGAAACTGTTTTTGTCCTTCTTCCCTTCTTATACTTTCTAAATGATTATGTGTAGGATTCATCGTTGTTTCTCCCCAATAAAACTAATTTTGGACAATCTACGTATTATGCTGTTCCCAAGATGGCGCCTTCTTGGAACAAATAACACATAGTTTTTTCCTTTTTATTATAATTAATCAATATTAAAAGTTCTAACTAATTTTGCACAAAATATCCAACAAGTAAATCTTTTGTTTGTTGGATATGAGAACCTTTAAATTTCATTCCTCTGTTCGTAGCTGCCCATAATCCATTAAAATTACTCCTCATAAAGAAATTTTGTTCTTTATTCAATAAAAACACTTAACTTTTTCCCTATTATTGATATTACTTATACTTCATCTTGCTCCATTTTATAATATAGGTGCCATTTACATAGTCACACGTATCACGTTTTAAATAGAAATCCACTGGGTACATGATATACACAATGAGGGTGGAATTAAATATGAAAATAAGTTTTCGTTTAATTAAAATTTAAGGAGATGGGAGAATGGGAACGAGAAAACGAGTTGCAGGAACTTTTCATCCGGAGCAAGAAGCGATACATGCAATTAAGGGGTTAAAACGTCAGGGATATCGTGAAACAGATATATTGGTAGTAGCAAAGGATAGAAGTAACACTGTACAGTTAGGGGTCGAAACAAATGTAATGATAGAAGCTGGAACGCCAGCTGTAAGTTCATTGGCAGGTGTGATGATGGATAGCTTTCTTACCATGATGACAGGTGGAATGGCTACTGCTACACAAGCTGGGGATCTAACTTCAAAACTTGTTAGAATGGGCATTCAAAGTTTTACTGCAAAACAGTGTGAAATGGATGTAAAGGAAGGGAAAATTCTTGTCCTAATTGATGTGGATGAAACTCAAACAATTCCTTCTTATACTACGGCTAGCGAGGTTCCACACGAGACAGAGGAGCATAGGTCAGTGCAACTTCGCGAAGAGCAACTCGATGTAAGGAAAGAACGTGTTCAGACTGGGGAAGTACAACTTCGTAAGGAAATTGTAGAAGAATTACGAACTATCCAGGTTCCGGTTATGCGTGAGGAAATCTACGTAGAACGTCGACCGGTCATAGACGGTCAGTATGATGGTAGCCCATTGACAGAGAACAAGATCATTCGTATTCCTATTATGGAGGAGCGAATTGAAGTAACCAAGAGACCTGTGGTTGTGGAAGAAGTGGTCATTGGCAAGCGTAAAATTCAAGAGATTAAAGAAATAAAGGATACTGTCCGAAAGGAAGAAGCACAAATTGAACAGTCAGAACTTCCCGCGGTTCCTGAACTTGCTGACTCTGAAATTTATCAAAACATGGATAATTACGTAGATCAAAGTTATCAAGAAGTTGCTGCTTCAATTGCTTCTGATGCTCCAAAAGAGGAGAAAGTTAAACTTTCCCCCAACAAGAAACAAGAAGCTCAACTTAAAGTGACAACTTCTCCTGTTATCAAAGAGATTGAAGAGGTTACAGCCTCAGTAAACAATCAGAAAACAGAAAGTCAAGTTAAAGATACGGATATTACAACTTCTGAAAAAGGGAAAAATAATGAGAAATCAACAAACAAGCAAAAGAAATAAGTAAGTCTTTTATAAGATTTATAAATAGAAGGAATAGTTGAGAAGGTTTAAGGGTGGGCTGCCTAGCTTTATTGGCAGCTTTTTTTTATTTTCCTTCCTCACTTAAATCGTAAGCCTTATTTATTCAACAATAAAAGTCCTCAATTTTCATTACAGAACTTTAATCAATTTTTTCAGTAATGAAGATTCTAATAAAAAAGCAACCTCAAAGGTTGCTCTCTACTAAAGTGTACATAAGTTTGATTATCGGTACTTCAAGGTAAATAAAAAAGAGAAGGATAAAAACCTTTTTCTTTTTGCTATAGCTTCGATACATATAGGCTTTCTCCATTCTAAATGGTGCTAGAAGAAATCGTTTTTTTACTAGAGGCAGGCTGAAAAGGTTGAGCAAATCCTTCACCAAACACCTCATTTGCCTCACAAAAAATGATAAACGCGCCAGGATCAATTTTTTGCACCATAGATCTAAGGTCTTTTATTTTTAAGGAATCTAGGACCGTCATCATAATAATTCTTTCATTGTTTGTATAACCTCCTGCTCCCGATAATTTTGTTAGACCTCTATCTAATTCATACAGGGCAGACTCGGATATTCTCCCTTCAAATTCCTTAGATGATATGATATATGCTACTTTGAATTCTTTACTTTTCCCATAAATAATATCCATCGCCTTTCGCGTCAAAAATGCCCCAATTAGAGCGTACAAGGCTTTTTCAGGCGAAAAAATAAGTCCTCCTGCAATCATAACAGTTGCATCCATAATCAATATGGATTTACTGTGCTTAACAGATTTCAACTTATGTAAAATCTGAGCAATTAAAGTAAAGCCACCGGTATTCCCACCCACTCTAAATACCAAACCTAATCCTATTCCTACCCCTAATCCACCGTAGATAGAGGCTAATAGAGGATCGTTTGTAAGGGGAGGTAATTCACTCGTGAGGTAAACAAAAAAAAGGTATTGATAAAGAACCAATCACCGATTTTATAATAGACCGCACGCCTAAAAAAGAACAACAAATCACCAATAAAACCAACGTGATTACCCATAAAACAATAGCTATAGGGACATGCAATATGGAACCAAGAATAAGAGCTGCACCTGTTAAACCGCCAGAGGCAATTTGATTGGGATTCTGTAATAAAGTAAAGGATAAAGCAATAATAAACGTACCTACTAACAAAAATATGTAATACTTAAAATGTTTCATAAAATTTTTCTCCTTTCTATTATTAAGAGATTATAAGTCTTAAAGAAATTTCTAGCAATGAAGCCAATTAACGCTTTTTTGTTTTTATGCTTTTCTATATTAAATTGAAAAATTTTTTAGTGTTATGCCGCCTTAATTGGTCTCGTGGGCCTTATTCTCTTGCACTTTATAGGTCTTATAAGATAGACAACAAATCGAAGTATTGACCAAAATACAAATATCAAGAATCCATCACAGGAGCATTGTATGTATGTTTCAAGTTCTAGAAAGGAAAAAAACAAGATTAAATAAAAAAAGAGAAAGGAAATCTTTTTCTTTTCTAATTTTTTTATAGAAATTATATATAGATCTTCTTTAGATGTTTAGCTCATAATAAAAAGCTTTATAAGTTTCGCAGTATTATATTTATAAATTTTTTAACTTACTTACATATTATTCAATTAAATCAATTAACAGGATAATATACGCGTTTTGAACACAATTTATGATTTTATTTAAAATTTTTGTTGTTATAATACTTAATGTACGCGTTTTGAATAAAAATCCTGGTTTATAATATTATTTTTATTTTAATAATGGATAACAAACGGAAAATTAATAATTTTTTAAATTTTTTCAAAAAAGTTTATTTTTTATATTGAAATATGTAATTTGACTGTTTATAATACAAAAAAGATAAGTTATTTGTAATGTAAGTTGTCTGAAAATTTAATTTTTTATGAAGAATATTATTAATGGGGGTTTCACCGTGTCAAACAAAGTACCGTTTTCCTTTATAGTAATCATTGGTTTAATGTTATTTGCATTATTTTTTGGAGCTGGAAATTTAATATTCCCTGCTATGCTTGGTCAGTCAGCCGGAGTAAATATCTGGTCAGCAAATGCGGGTTTTTTAGTTACTGGGGTAGGCTTGCCTTTACTTGGTGTACTAGCTTTTGGTTTCTCCGGAAAGGAAGATTTACAATCATTAGCAAGTCGCGTACATCCTATCTTTGGTTTAGTATTTACAACTGTTCTTTATCTAGCTATTGGACCTTTATTTGCTATCCCACGAACAGGTAACGTCTCTTTTGAAATCGGACTTAAACCTTTTATTTCTGAAAGCTCTAGTTCTATAGCTTTACTTGTATTTACCATTATATTTTTCAGTATTACATGCTTTTTTTCTCTCAATCCCGCGAAAATTGTCGATATTGTCGGAAAATTCTTAACGCCAATTAAATTAACATTCATTGGAATTTTAGTTCTAGTTGCCTTTATTCATCCTATTGGAAATTTTCAAGCACCTACAGAGAAATATATAACAAACTCTTTTTTTAATGGGTTCCAAGAAGGATACCTAACAATGGATACTCTTGCATCTTTCGTTTTCGGAATCATTATTATCAATGCAATTAAAGAGAAAGGCGCTAAAACAAAGAAGCAAATTATAACTGTGTGCCTAAAAGCTACGGGAATTGCTGCTATTATTCTTGCAACTATCTATTCTGCTCTTTCATATATGGGCGCTTCAAGTGTAGAAAAGCTTGGACATTTAGAGAACGGAGGTGCGGTGTTAGCAAAAGTATCTGATTATTATTTTGGAGAATATGGAGGAGTACTACTAGGCTTAATGATCACAGTAGCTTGTCTGACAACTAGTGTAGGGCTTATTACTTCATGCTCTTCTTATTTCCATAAATTATTACCATCTATTTCTTATAAGAAAATTGCGATTAGCTTATCTGTATTTAGCGCAATAATCGCAAATGTTGGATTAAATCAATTAATTTCTTTTTCAGTACCTGTTTTAACAGTTCTCTATCCATTAGCAATTGTTCTAATCTTTTTGACTTTCCTTCATTCTTTATTTAAAGGATGTGCTGAGGTATACCAAGGTAGCCTATTCTTAACATTTGTTGTAAGCCTGGTAGATGGATTAAATGATTTTGGCTTACACATCCCTGGTATTGATCAATTATTTACTTACTATCTCCCTCTCTACCATATCGGATTAGGTTGGATATTCCCTGCAATTATTGGAGGTCTTGCAGGTTATGGAGTTAACATGTTTAAAAACAAAGAACAATTCACTTCTAAATCAACAAGGTTAAATAAATAATTTTACTTTAATTCTCTGGTTAAATTAAAGCATTTAGAAGAGCATTTTGAAGCCTACTTTTATTACTATTTGGTACTTAATATAAAATTAGATTTCAATTAACCTCTAGACAAGGGCGTAGAATTATGGAAAAAACGTCACAGGATTATACGTGTATGGATGCATTATTATTCAACTTAAAGTTAATGCAATTAAGTAAAGCATTATGGAGAGCTATTGGAAATGATTGGGAGCAATTTAAACCCTACCACCTCAATATTAACGAATATCATATTTTATGTCTTACTAGCGATTTGATTAAAGTCTCTGTTTCAGAAATGTCCAAACTGGGAGCTATGCATATTTCTACACTCTTCAGTCGCTCTATAAGTCAATATTAACCTATTATTTGGACTTAAAAACCTAAAATCCTTCTAAAAAGCCACTCTTTCAGGGTGGCTTTAATTATACAAATGTTAATGTGTTACGCTACCAAATAGATACCAATTAGGTAATGAGGTCGAAATTCTTTAGATACTATGTAGCTGCTGCAGTAAGCTTGCCCCGGCTACTTAAAAAATAAAAAAGAAAAGGGAAACCCCTTCTCTCCAACTATAATGAAGTACAAAATATACGCTATAACGACCGATAGGGCGTTATTATTTTGCCTAACGCGAGTATGACTCTTTAATAAAATGAATATTTACAATGTTAAAATTCTTCTAAGATTAAACTTTATTTTTAATATAAATCAGAAACTTATTTTATAAGAATTGAGACTGCACTATACATTAATAATAAAGCCATAACTATATTAAATTGATTTCTATACTTTGAGAGGAATTTTTGAAAAAATGAACCAAATAAACTCCAACAAAATGTACTCATAAAGCCAATAAAAGCTAGAAATAGTGAATACATTAGTAAGCTAAAGTTTGAATTGTGATATGGAAGGATGAAGGTTGCTATAGCTGTTATACCATATAAAATGCCTTTTGGATTTATAAATTGTAAAAGCATCCCCATGAAAAAACTGTTATTCCGATCTTCATTGTTATTTTCATTATCACCCCTACTCCGAATAATTTTTATGGCTAGATACATCATATAACCTGCACCTAGGACAGTCATAAAGAATTCAATTTTTGGGATGGAATTTTTGAGTAAAAGATTAAGATAACTACACAACAACATGACTATAAGGAAACCTGCACCTACTCCTACACAAAACTTTAATGTCTTTTTCAAACCATATTTGTTAGCAAATAACATGGCCATAATATTATTAGGTCCAGGGGTAAAACTGGTTACAAAGACATATAGCAAGAATGATAATACTGGCATATTTGAACCTCCTCTAATATGTATATTATAATGTTCAAAAAGGACATTCTATTTCATTAATGTTATGAGCATTTGTATTTGGATTTGTGGGGTTATTTAAAATAATGGGAGTATAATACGATTCACTTTCATCTTTATTGGTATTCCTATTACTCTTTTTTATTATTGGGTTTATAGTTGATCTCCTATCAATCTTTCTTATTAACACACTTTCTCAGCATATTGAAAGTTCTAAAAGAAAACTCCTTATAAGGTTTGTCATTGATTGTAGTTTTTCTTGGTTTGCTATACATACGGCTGATGAACTAATTAGAAGTATTACTGTTCACTCTATGACGGAGCTTATAGCTGTCTTTCTACTCTTTTTGTTAGAAGTAACAATGGATATGAAAAACAAGGGAAAAAGCAATAAAAAATCACTGACTCTTTGAAATCAATGAGGCCTGGGACAACGATTAATGTAAAATATAATGAGAAGAATTATCAGAGTAATACTGATAAATAAAAGAGAAGTCACCCCTTGGTAACTTCTTTTTTTATTCTAATATACATGTTTAATCAATACAAAAAGGAAAAACAAGGACCATACAGGCCCGAAAACCATAAATGATACATGCATAAGTTTTTCTGATGAAATCTTAAAGATTTTCTCGATGATAACAAAGAGAATTTCTACTATTCATATGTCAGGAGCTGAACTCATTTCATCATACAGGCGCTTCCATCCTCCATAGATAAAGATAAGTCCTACTAAAATCATGCAGTAAATAATAACAACTGCCATCCAATTCCTGCTTTCTTTGCTGTCCTAAATACCAGCTACACTTTATCAAGATCTATTTCTTGCTGCTGTTTTTCCTTCACGTTGTTCACTTTTTCTAATTAGCTTAAGGAAATGCTTTCTTGGCATGAATGGAGACAAACTTTCATTTTTGTTGCTAAATAAACCATATCAATCATTTTTCGTTTCCAAATTCAATTAATTATGGAATGGTTTACCATTCGAATTCGATTTTGGTTATCTTTACTCCAACTTAAATAGCAATTTGCAATTATATTTTATCAAGAATGTAAACTTCATAAAAATATACTCACTCGTATTTCTTTAAAACAATAGCTGCATTATGACCTCCAAACCCAAATGAATTAGATAAACCAGTATTTATTTTTACTTGACGAGCAATACCTGGTACATAATCTAAATCGCATAATGGATCGGGATTTTCTAAGTTAATTGTTGGAGGAACTATGCCCTCCTTAAGGCTCATTGCCAAAGCAATTGCTTCAACTCCACCAGCTGCTCCTAACATGTGACCAACCATAGATTTATTAGCTGTTATTGGAATCTGATAAGCCTGTTTTCCAAACAGTTCTTTAATAGCTTTTGTTTCAGAAATGTCACCCACCTTTGTACTTGTTGCATGAGCGCTAATAACATCAATTTCTTCAAGGGATATGTTTGCATTTTTTAAAGCTGCCCTCATCGCAAGATAAGCACCCTTACCCTCTGGATGTGTAGCAACCATATGGTATGCATCTGAACTTGCACCATATCCAATGACTTCCGCATGAATTTTTGCTCCTCTAGCTAAAGCATGAGATAGAGATTCTAAGATTAGAATTCCAGCTCCTTCTGACATGACAAATCCATCACGGTCTTCATCAAAAGGACGGCTAGCTTGAGTAGGGTCGTCATTTCTTGTTGATAATGCGGTAGCATTGCCAAAACTTGCTACTGATAAGTCTGTTATAGCAGCTTCTGTTCCACCCGCAAACACAGCATCAACTTCCCCAGAACGAATGAGTCTAAAGGCTTCCCCAATCGCTGTATTTCCAATGGCACAAGCAGAAACAGGCGACATAGAAGGGCCCATTGCATTCCACTTGATGCTAATTTGTGCTGCAGCAGCATTAGAAATCATGCCTGGTACGAGAGTTGGGCTGACTCTCCTTGGACCTTTCTGTCTAAGTGCATCAACATTTTCAATTAAGGTTTCAATGCCGCCTATACCTGAACCTACGTATACGCCTAACCTTTCTGGATCTATATGATTGAGATCTAACTTAGAATCTGCCCAGGCTTGTTCAGCTGCAGCTAAAGCGAATTGTGAAAAGCGATCTAAACGCCTTGCTTCTTTCTTTCCTAAAACATCATCGGCATCAAAATCTCGAACGATTCCTGCAATTTTTGCCTTATGGTCAGTAACGTCAAATGTATCTATAGAGGAGATACCGGACGCTCCTTTAATTAGGTTGTTCCAAAATGTTCTGATGTCATTTCCTATAGGCGAGACTAGTCCCATACCTGTAATCACAACTCTTTCCACTTTTCATCACTCCAAATCAATAATATACTTGTATTTTACAGTCCTTTTATCCTATTACAAGGGATTGTTTATCCTAGTATAACTACTACTAGGGTAAATTGGTATGATGAGGAGTTTTAAAAATGAATGATAAAACTAGGCTTGAAGCTTTGTCTGCATTCTTAAAAGCTAAGCGTGCTCAAATTAAACCAGAGTCTATTGGGTTACCAGCTGGAACCCGAAGAAGGACACCAGGATTACGAAGAGAAGAAGTTGCACAATTAGCAGGGGTAAGTACCACTTGGTACACATGGTTAGAGCAAGGAAGGGATATAAAAGTTTCTTCTATTGTGCTTGACTGCATCTCTACAGCTCTACAACTAAATAGCGATGAAAGAGACTATTTATATGATCTGGCATTAGAAACAAAGTCAGAAATTATTCATTCAAAAAAAGATCAATCAGAGCTTAGCCCTTCTTTAAAGCGAATACTAGCTGAATTAACCTATTGCCCGACTATCGTTACAGATCGCCATTGCCATATTGTGGGCTGGAACTCCGCAGCTGCTCATGTTTTTCTAGATTTTGAACAAATCCCAAATGATCAAAGAAATCTAATTCAATTAGTGTTCACCAGAAAAGAATTAAAAGCATTAGCTGTCAATTGGGAGCATTTTGCGAAAGGTTTTCTTGCTATTTTTCGTACCTATTATGGACACTATTTAGGTGATGAATGGTACAACCAGTTTATTAAAGAAATGAGTCATTTACACCCGGAATTCCAAGACTTATGGAAAGAAAGTCAAGTGAGTAAAGCTCCCGAAATGGTTATTGAATTTAGACATGCGAAAGCAGGAAAAATGTTATTTAATTTAACTTCTCTCCAAGTACAAGGGGATATGGATTTGCGGTGTAGTATCTACACACCAGTAGAGGAAACGGATACGGAAAATAAATTAAAACGACTAATGAAAAGAGTTTCTATAGAAAAATTATAAAGAAATTTTATTATATCAAGCAGATTGAGATGACAGCCTTCTACTTTGAGACTGTTTTTTTATGCAAATTAATTCTCAAAATTTTTGATATGGTGAAAGTTTATCATTATCCCTTTGGTGTTCTATTTTTTTACTCAAAATAAAAGAATAAAATTCAACTTTTAGAGCAAACTAAAGAAAGGAACCCCAATTCCTTTTATCTCAAAGTATGATGTTCTTAAGAAAAAGCTACTGCCTCAGGTAGCTTTTTCTTTTTTAAACAAAGCGAACATCTAGTAACTCAATTAACCTCGGTCTATGTTTTAATCCAAATACTCCATCTATAAAAACAAATAAATCCTCTAATGTATTAACAAACTGAATGAATCCGGTTTCTGTTATGCATTGGTCTTGCTTATAATATGTAAGGTACACTTGTTTATTTGTATGTAGGGCTTCAATCAAAGTGAAATTCATCTGTTCCATTTGCTCTTCTGTTAAAATAGGCTGAGCTACTTCTACTTGCTTATTTATCATTTCTTTTAAGCCTATGTATTGCTCTGGCATTGTAGCAAAAGGGCGCCATTTTTTCATTCCTCTATATTCCATATTTTTTTCCTCCTTATGATTTATGGCCACCTATAAGGCCGTTTCGATAACGAGCTGTTGAATAAGGAAGGTGACTAGACGCACGTAGTACACTATTCTTTCCATAACGCATTCGAATCTCATCAATCGTTTTGGCAAGGGCATAGGCTCTTTCACGCTGATCGATATCATCAAATAAGCTCATTTGCTCCTCTTCTTGAATGCTGGTGTTCGATAACGAAATCCCAATGGAGCGAATGGGCATGCCATTATCAAAGGTATGTAAGATGGTTAAACAATAGGGAAAGATATCTTGGCTTAGATTCGAAGCTCGCCCCATTTTCTTTTGTCTGGAGAAGCCTCCACCTGTTTGTTTGCTGTAGCTAATCGATAAATGGATAGTTTGAGCCACCACTTGATGCATGCGTAAACGAAAGCACACATCGTCTAACAGCTCTAATAGCAACAATTCCACTTCTTTTCGATTTGCATAGTCTCGAAACAGAATTTGACTCTTACCAAAGGAACGAGAGCTAGGAATGTACACATCAGAAATACGACTAAAATCAATTCCATTCGCATGTTGGTGCAACTCTTCGCCCAGGATGCCAAATTCTTTACGTAACATCTCTACAGAAGAAAGAGCCAGTTCTTTTATGGAGTGAATGCCCAAACGATTCAAACGCCTTTCCGTAGCAGACGAGATCCCCCAGAAATCCTTCATCGGATGAATGGACCACAACTTAAAGGGAATATCCTTATATCACCAATAAGCCACCCCTGTTGGGCTGTGCTTTGCCTCATGATCTAAGCTCACCTTAGCCAGTAAGAGATTAGGAGCGATTCCTGCGGTAGCTGTCAGTCTTGTTTTGCGATAGATCTCATGGATGATTTTATGGGCCAATTCTTCTGGCGTACGAGCGAATAAATGCAAAGAAGCTGTGGCATCAATAAACAACTCATCAATGCTATACGCATGGAAATCTTCAGGATCCATATACTGTAACACCAAACTAGAAATATAGTTCGAAGCCTTGATATATCTCTCCATGGATGGATTCACGACATGGATATCTTTCCTTTTAGGAATGTCGAGAAGACGACTTCCTGTTTTGATCCCTTCTTTCTTTAATAAGGGTGTGGCAGCTAACATAACCGATCCCGACCGTTTGATATCCCCTACCACAGCAAGCTTTGTTTTCAAAAGATCTAACCCCCGTATGACAGAGGAAACCGAAGATAACGATAGGTAGCCTACTAAGTGTAAAATCTGATATGATTCCATTCTCTTTTGGGCTTTCCCCCGTTCCACACCGTGCGTGAGACTTTCACCTCACACGGCGCTCCAGCAATTCCTAAGTTTGA